>NZ_QKZL01000003.1 GCF_003253995.1 Palleronia aestuarii | reverse complement strand
GAACGGCTTTACGTAGGCGGGCGGGATGAGCCTGACGTCATGGCCGAGCCGTGTCAGCTCCCGCCCCCAGAAATGCGCGCCACCGCAGGCTTCCATCGCCACGAGGCAGGGCGGCAGCTTGCCGAAGAACTCGAGCACCGCGGCCCTTCTGAGCTTCTTGCGAAAGACCACGCCACCTCTGGCGTCAGCGCCATGGACCTGAAACACATTCTTCGCGAGATCCAATCCGACCGTGGTAATCTCCGACATGACCGCCTCCCAAAATGGATTGTTGCGATCCCACCCTGGCACGTCGATGCCGTCGGGGGGCGGTTACAGCATCAAGGCCACTCGCCTGAGAAACATCGGCATAACGTATTTCAGCGGAGGGTAGACTTTCTGCGGCGTTATCGTGCACGCGGTCAGGCTGGAGGATTGAGTTGTTTCCTCGAGCCGCCATCGACCGACATGCCATTGGCCAATGTGAAGCGGTTGCCCACTCAGTGCGCCTCCGAGGTAGCGAAGCGTAGACGTCGGAACCGGGCCTGAAACCGCGCCCCTCCCGCGAGGGTGCGGCTAACAAGCTGGTACGCATGATCAAGAGAGAAGGAGTTTATTTGGCGCCTTTGCAAGCGCTTTCCGTTCCAGAAACGCGGGCCGGTCTTGATCGGCAAGCTCGGTCCCGGATCGCGAAGGAGATCAACTTGAACTATGCAAGCTAAGAAATTCGGGCCGCAGCGGCCGGACGGGGCTTTCGTCGGCTGATTCCATGCCGAATCCGACCGACTGATCTTGCCGGCGGTGCCGAACCCGAGGACGTCAAGGCCGATCCCGTCTTACTACGCCGGCTGCTGACGCTCGAGTATACGGAACACATCAACAGCGCCGAGGTGGCCCGGTTTCGCGTGGTCCATCCCCACCATCCGCGGGCCGACGATGCGCGACCGTGCGAAATCTCTTAAGCGCATACTCGGCGTAATGGGCGAACTCGCCGCTATTGCCGTGCGGGAGGTAGAGTGATGGATGCGATTTACGAAATCGTTGCCGATGCCCTTCGGCGAGCCCGCCTTGTCCGCAAGCGCCTGGACGCCTGGGCAATTTTCGCGTCTCGATCCGCGGCGGCGCACTTTTGCATCCGACATCGTTCGGCGGATCTTAAACCGGGAGATCGTGACCAAGGCATTTCTCAGAGATGTCGAGTTTGCGCCCCTGGTCGATGCGGCGCTCGACGTAGCCGAAGCCTATATAATCGCGAATGCCTTGTTCGAGACATGAGGTGCGCGGCGCCCTTCCAGATGCGCGGCCTTGACGGAGCAAGCAATGTTCGCCGTTGCCGGGTCAGATCACCGGAAGCTCACGCGCCCGTCCCCATCCATCTGCTGCTTCAGCCGGAGCGCGATTCTCCTGAGGCCGAACCTTTTCGCGATCGCGGCCATGGATCGCGATCGCCTGAACGCTCCGTGATCAGCTCACGACGCGCAGCGGCGTTTTCGAATGACCGAGATTGCGGTGGCTGAAAGGACTCTGGACGTGTGCCAAGCTGTAGGGGATCGCCGATACCACGTCATGCAGCGTTTTCATGGCGATGCCCTTCTGAGCGTATTTTTTTTCCTTCATCGAGCCCCTCGTGACCCATCAGCGCTCTTTCAGCGTAGCCGGGGACGAGGTTGTCCATGAGGCGATGGTGGAACGTCGTGCGTAGAGCATGGAAGTCGAGCCCCCTCCAGTAGACCTTGTGGGTCTGCCGGTATTTCGTAAACTCCTTGGTGAAGAGCTCTGTGAAGGTTTCCTTGTGCTTGCCCCGCTTGAGGTGTGGGGACAGACGAGGCTCACCCTGTCGCCGCCGCAGTTCGACCAACTCGATGAGTCCAAGGCGCACGAGTTCCGGGTGGACAGGAATCTCCCGATGTCCAGCGTCGGACTTGATGCTGTTGCCGGGCATGTTGTGGAGCCGGTAATAGTGGATGCCGCCGTCCGTCTCGAAGTCATCGGGGGAGAGCTGGAGGATTTCCTCCTCGCGGCCGCCGCCGAGCAGGGCCATGAGCGGGGCCCAGAACATCGGATCGCCGACCTCATCACAGCCACCCCGAAACACCGGCGTTGCGAGAAAATCATAGATGCGGTCGTCCCAGGGGCGGCGATCCCGCTTCTCCTCGGTTCGGCGCATAGCATCGGCCGTCCTGTTACTGATCATGTGCTTCTGAAAGGGGCTCGTCTCGAGTTCGCCCAGTTTGACGAGCATCTTTGCCGGCCGGTTGAGCGCGCGGGTGTGCTTCAAAATAGTCTCAACCCGGATGCGCGGGATCAGGTTATCGAGCCTCGCCCGTTCGATCTTGGCCGGTGACCCTCCAGAGAAGGTCGCTTCAGCGACCGCGTGTTCGATCCTGCGTTGCTCCTCAGCGTCCGTCTTTGCGACCAGAGCATCCAGATCGCGGGTCTCCGAGCAACTCTTCGCATGGGACTCAGGAATTTTCCGCAATTTTTCTTTCACGTTACGGATCTCTTCGTCGGAAATCTCGCTCAGCAGGCGGTTGCCGAGCAAGCTGACCCAGATTCGCTTGCCGACCTCCATGTTGTTCTTGCTGGACTTTCTCCATTTCTCGCCGACGGCTGCGTCGGGAACCTCCTCCTCCCCGAAATCGTCTGTGTACCCCTCGACCTTCTTCGCGATGTAGAGGTCAAAATAGTCTTCGAGCAGCAGGGCAGCGACGTGCGGAGTTTTAGCCACGGGGGTTACCTCCGGTAGCTGGACGGCGGTCTGCCGCGTGGGTTTCTCTTCAGAATTGGTGGGCCTTTCGACCTGCGTGGCTGGTGACGGTCGAGCCTCCATGGCAGCCATGCGCACTGCAGGAATCCGAGCAGGACCGGGGCAAACGACAGGCTGTGGCGGTGTCGGAAAAACGACCGGAGGCGCAAAGGATCGGGCGGTGTTGGACGGCACGCAGGTGCGCTCCCTCGCATGCGGACCGCGGCCTGATCGGAAAAACGGGCTCTGGGCATCGTAGATACCGGTATCGCGACGCGCGTTTTCCTCAGCGGCATCGAGCATGACCCAAAGGGCGCGGTAGGCCAGTCGCGACCAGTCCTCGTCAGCTTCGTCAAGGTCGATGCCGAGCCTTCTCGCGGCTTCCCGAAGCGGCTCACGCGCCTGCTCCCTGTCCCGTAGGGACAGGGAGTGACGCAGAGTGTCGATCGCCACCTGGGCGCAATGGGCTTCATACGCGGCGGCCTCCACGGCGAGCTGCGGCGCGACCTTGCGGGCAAGCTCGCCTGCGTCAACGAGAAAGCAACCGAGCTCCTCGAGAATTTCTGCCATCATGTCGGGCCCGATCGCCATCGTCATCTCCGTCCGTCGGGCGAAGGCGATGTCTGCCAGAAAGGTCAATTTCTGGGCCAGCACCTTCGCTTCGTTCGGGAGATGCGTTCGAAGCGGGAATAGCAGTGACGATCTATTCGATGGGGTCCACATCCCCGCGGAAAGCCAGCGCCGCGGCCATCGGCGGCGCCAGTGAAAGCCTGTCAGGCGATATTCGAGATGGATTTGATTGATGGAGAAGTTTCGCAGCGCTCCGACTCCTGTGCCAGCGATTGTGCCAGACGGAGTGCCAGGAATCGTGCCAGAAACGGCCGCGCTGCGACTCCCCGAAGGAATTCGTTTGTTTTCAGCTACTTGAGTAAGTTGGCTCCGGCGGTAGGGATCGAACCTACGACCAATTGATTAACAGTCAACTGCTCTACCGCTGAGCTACGCCGGATCACCGCGGGCCGTATAGCAAGGGGTCCCGGCGCCGTAAAGGCCGATTTCACACAAGTTGGAAACGGCAGTCCGATCCGAGAGGGTCAAGCGGCTCGGTACGGTTTTTTTTCGTCAGATCAATAAGGTGGGCAAGAACATTACGCATCGCTGCGGGGAGAAGCGCTGGGGAGAGGTCGTCGTAGATCCGCTCGGCAAGCGAGCGCGCGGTGCTCGGACCGGCCCGAAGGGCCGCAAGGATCTGCCTCGTTCGTTCCTCGCGGTGCGCGACGAGCCACGCGAGCCGTTCCGCAGGGTCGCAGACCGAGTCGCCATGTCCGGGATAGAGGATCCGCGCGCCCCGCCGAGCCAGTCGGGCGCAGGAGGCGAGGTAGGCCGAGAGGTCGCCGTCGGGGGGCGAGACGAGCGAGCTCGACCAGCCCATCGCAACATCCCCCGTCAGGATCGCGTTGCCGGTCGCGAAGGACAGGTGGTTGCCGAAATGGCCGGGCGTCCAGAGCGCGACGGCGGACCAGGTACCGCCCCCGACGACCTCTCCGTCTGCGAGGCAGCGATCCGGCCGGAAGGCACGGTCGACACCCTCTCCGCCGGCGAGGCCGGAAAGCGCCTGCATCGCCGGCGACCGCCCCGCCGCGGCGTCGCCGTAGGCGAGGACGGGCGTGCCGGTGCGCGCGGAAAGCGCGGGAGCCAGTGCGGAATGGTCCAGATGGGCGTGGGTGACGAGGATCGCCTCTATCGTCTCACCAGCCAGTGCGGCGAGGATCGCGTCGAGATGCGCCTCGTCGGGCGGGCCGGGATCGACGACGGCGACCCGCCCGGTCCCGAGGATGTAGGTGTTCGTTCCCGTGAACGTCATCGCAGAAGGATTGGGCGCGCGCAGGCGCCGGATCCCCGGTTCGAGCGTTACTGCGTCGCTCATCGCGCTTTCTCCTTCCGGCCGATCCGCCTAGCGTGCCGCCCATGACCTTCGACTGGCTCAAACGCTACGTACCGCGGTCGCTCTATGGACGGGCGGCGCTCATCCTGCTGCTCCCGGTGGTGACGATCCAGCTCGTCGTCTCCGTCGTGTTCATTCAGAGACTTTTTGAGGACGTGACCGAGCAGATGACGGACAACGTCGTGCTGGAGCTTGCGCGGCTCGTGGATCTGGCGGAAGCCGCGCCCGATCCGGAGGCGGCCCGGGTTGCGATGGCCCCCCTCGCCCGCGCGCTTGAGATCGAGTCGCGATACCCGGACCCCGATCCGGTCCGGGGCGATTCTCGCGTCTTCTACGACCTCTCGGGGCGGCTGGTGATCCGCACCCTGCGCGCCTCCCTCGACGGGATCACCGGGATCGAGCTTGCGGAGGACGACAGCGTGGTGGAGTTGAGCTTGGCGTTGCTCGAAGCTCCGATCGGCTTCACCTTCGATCGCAATCGCGTCTCCGCGAAGAACCCGCATCAGCTTCTCGTCCTGATGATCGGCACGTCGCTTTTGATGACGATCATCGCCTATCTCTTCCTGCGCAACCAGATCCGTCCGATCCGACGACTGGCCGAGGCCGCGACGGCCTTCGGGCGTGGGCGCGTCGTGGCCTACCGCCCGGCGGGAGCGACGGAGGTCCGAAGCGCCGGCGCGGCCTTCCTCGACATGCGCCAGCGGATCACGCGGCAGATCGACCAGCGCACGATGATGCTCTCCGGGATCAGCCACGACCTGCGAACGCCGCTCACGCGCCTGCGCCTCGGCCTGTCGCTGCTCGACGAGGCAGAGGCGGAGGCGATGACGGGAGACGTCGCCGAGATGCAGAAGATGCTCGACGCCTTCCTCGACTTCGCCCGCGACGGGGCGCTCGACGATCCCGTGGAGATCGATCCGGCCGTTCTCCTGCGCGATGTCGCGGAGAATGCCAGCCGGGCGGGACAGGCGGTGCGGATTCACGAGATCGACGGTGCGGAGCCGGTCGTCCTGAGGCCGCTGGCCATCACCCGGGCTCTCGACAACCTCGTCGGCAACGCCGTGCGCTACGGCGACCGGGCGGAACTGTCGCTCGCGGTGGGCCGCAAGGCGCTGGTCTTCACCGTCGAGGATAACGGGCCGGGCATACCCGAGGCGGCACGGGCCGACGCGATCCGGCCTTTCTCGCGGCTCGATCCGGCGCGCAACCAGGATCGCGGCGGCGGCGTGGGTCTCGGTCTTTCGATCGCGATGGACATCGCACGTCAGCACGGCGGCACGCTCAGGCTCGAGGACAGCGAAAGGTTGGGCGGCCTCCGGGCCGATCTCGTTGTCGCACGCTGAGAGACGCTCAGGGCCGGAACCCCGTCGCCACGACGAATTTCTCCGCGCTGTCGGAGCGGCTGGCCGGGGGTTTGATGTTCGCCACCTTGTCGAAGCGTCGCTTGAGAACAGCCTGCAGCTCGCCCTCCGCCCCTCCCGCAAGCACCTTGGCGACAAAGGTGCCGCCCGGGTCGAGCACGTCGAAGGCCAGTTCCGCCGCCGCTTCGCAGAGTGCGACGATCCTGAGGTGGTCCGTTTGACGGTGACCCGAGGAGGAGGCCGCCATGTCGGAGAGGACCACGTCGGCATGTCCGCCGAGCCAGTCCTTCACCCGCTCGTCGGCTCCCTCCTCGAGGAAATCGAGGACGTGCAGCTCGGCCCCGGCGATCGGTTCGACCTCCTGGATGTCGACGCCGATCACAAGGCCCCGCGCCTTGCCCGACCGCGCCCCGTCGGCGTTCGTCCGCTGTACCGCGACCTGGCTCCACCCCCCGGGCGCACAGCCGAGATCGACGACGCGCGCGCCCGGGACGAGAAAGCGGAAACGGTCGTCGAGTTCGATGATCTTGAAGGCGGCCCGCCCGCGATAGCCTTCGGCCTTGGCGCGCTTCACGTAAGGGTCGTTCAGCTGACGCTGAAGCCACCGCGTGCTCGAAAGCGTACGGCCGCGGGCCGTCTTGACCTTGACAGTGAGATCGCGTCGGCCGCGACCGGAGCTCTTGCCGGGTTTCTTGTCCATAGATCCCGTCATGGTCCGACCGGGCGCGGAACTCAAGCCATCCCGGTCCACGCCTAGTAAGGACCTTCCTCCAGAACGCCGTCGGCCGACATCTGCGCATAGAGCAATCCCTCGCGCAGACCACGGTCGGCAACGCTGAGCCGGTCGGTGGGCCAGACACGCAACAGCGCCTGCAGGATCGCGGCGCCGGACATGATGAGCGTATGCCGGTCGCGCCCGATCCGCGGATCGGTCCGCCTCCCCTCGGGTCCGAGGGTGAGGTAGTCGCGGATCACCGCGTCGATCTGATCGGAAGTCATCCGGAGACCGTCGACGCGGTTGCGGTCGTAGCGGCGCAATCCCAGGTGGCTCGCCGCGACTGTGGTCACGGTGCCCGACGTACCGATGATCTGGAATCCGGCCCGTGCCTGTTCGCGCGCATAGGGTGCGAAGCTCGCGAGGTTCTCCTCGAAATACCAGCTCATCAGTGCGAACCGGGCGGCGTCGTTCTTCACGTCGTCGAACTGTTCGCGCAGGGTCGCCACGCCGAGCGGCACGGAGATCCAGTCCACGACGCGCGCCGCGGGGAAAGGCGAATCGTCCGCCGGCTTGAACCCGGCATGAAGCCGCATGATGGCACGGGGCCGGTCGAGCTTCGGCACGCGCGTCAGGTCGATCCAGACGAGTTCCGTCGAGCCGCCCCCGATATCGACGACGAGGAGCTGTTCGGTCTTGATGGAAACGAGCGGAGCGCAGGAGATGACAGCGAGGCGCGCCTCCTCCTCCGGCTCGATGATCTCGAGCTGCAGCCCCGTCTCCCGCCGGATCGTCGCCATGAACTCCGCGGCGTTCTCCGCGCGGCGGCAGGCCTCGGTCGCGACGAGGCGCATGCGGGACACGGAATGCTTCCGGAGCTTCGACTGGCAGATCCGGAGCGCATGGGCCGTGCGCCCCATCGAGGCCCGGCTGAGCCGCCCGGTCATCTCGAGCCCCTGCCCCAGTTGCACGGATTTCGAGAAACTGTCGACGACGTGGAATTGCGCTCCCTTCGGCTGCGCGATAAGCATCCGGCAGGAATTGGTTCCGAGATCGAGCGCGGCGTAGAGCGACGCAGGATCCACCTTTGCGGTGGCCTCCGGCTCTACCGGCTTCGGGTACGCCCCCGCTCCGATGGGACGCTTGGGCGCCATGCTCGATCCTCCTGGAATGTTCGTTAAGACTAAGGACGGGTTTGTGATCGCGCAACCCTTGCGTAACCCGATGCGGGTCGGGACGACCGACGCGACACCTCCGGTCTCCTGCTTTACTCTGCACGGAGTGCCGTTCGCTGGAGCGGCCGCGTCGCGGGCAGGGCGTCAGATGTCGAAATTCGACATCTTCGACATCAGATTGTCCGTATGAGAAGGCAACAACGAGGACGAGTTCATGGCGGACGTCACCATCCTTTACTGGCGCGACATACCGGCGCAGGTCATCGTCGGAAAAGGACGCCGCGGTACCAAGCGGCCCCTGCCCGAACGGTTCGAGCAAGCGATCGACCGCGCCGCGATGAAGACCGGCGCGGCCGGAACGGACGCCTATCTCGCCGAATGGCGGCGGGCCGACCCCTACCCGGTCGAGGGCGAGGACGTCACGGTCGCCGAAGCCGAGGTCGCGCGCATCGATGCCGAATACGATTCCCAGCGCATCCGCGCCCTGATCGCCAACGACGGATGGGCGTGAGCCGCCGCCGCATTTCCCTTCGCCCCCTGGAGAGCCTGATGTCGATCCTGAATTTCAAACGGTCGAAACCCAAGTCCATCGCGGATACCGGCACGACCGCAGCGTTCCTGCAGGGCTACTCGATCGAGGTGATGCCGCGCACCGCGGAGAAGATCGAGGATTTCCGGGCCATCCTGCCCGCAGCCACCCGCGTCTACATCGCCCATATCGACGGGACCCCGATCGAGGACATGGTGGCGACCGCGAAGCGCATCGCGGACGAAGGTTTCCCCGTCATGCCGCATTTCCCGGCCCGGTCCATCGCCGACCGCGCGACCCTCGCGGACTGGATCGCGCGCTACCGCGGCGAGGCGGGCGTCGATCAGGCGCTGCTCCTTGCCGGCGGCATCTCCGAGCCGCGCGGCGAGTTCTCCGACTCGATGCAACTCATGCAGACCGGCCTCTTCGGCGACTTCGCCCGCCTGCATGTCGCCGGTCACCCGGAGGGCAACCGCGACATCGACCTCGACGGCACCCAATCGAATGTCTCGAAGGCCCTGAGCTGGAAACAGGGCTTCTCGGACACGACCGACGCCGAAATGGCCATTGCCACGCAATTCTGCTTCGAGGCCGCGCCGGTCATCGAATGGGCGGAGGCGCTTCGGACATCCGGCATCACCCTGCCCGTCCATATCGGCGTCGCCGGCCCTGCGAAGCTGCAGACGCTCATCAAGTTCGCCATCGCCTGCGGCGTCGGCCCCTCGCTCAAGGTGTTGCAGAAGCGCGCGATGGATGTGACGAAGCTGCTCATGCCCTACGAGCCGACGGATTTCGTGGCCGAGCTTGCCGCCTACAAGGCCGCTCATCCCGAATTCCTCGTCGAGAGCGCGCACATCTTCCCGCTCGGCGGGATCAACGCGACCGCCGACTGGACTGCGACCCACGGCACGGCGCCGGCCCGGCTCCGCGCCTCCAAAGGATAGAGAATGACCCGCACCGTAATCGAATCGAAGACCAAGACCGTCACCATCGGCTTCGACGAGCCCTTCTGCGTCATCGGGGAGCGCATCAATCCCACCGGACGCAAGAAGCTCGCCGCCGAACTCGAGATGGACGATTTCTCCACCGTGGAGCGCGACGCGCTGGAGCAGGTCGCCTGCGGCGCGATGGTCCTCGACATCAACTCCGGTGCGGTCTTCACCAACAAGATGGCCGAGGATCCGCGCTACGCGGACAACAACTTCGTCGAGCCCATGCTGATGCCGGAACTGATCAGGCGGGTGCAGGCGCTCGTCGACGTGCCGCTCTGCATCGACAGCTCGGTGCCAGGCGCGCTCGAGAACGGTCTCGAGGCGGCGGAGGGTCGTCCGCTCCTAAATTCCGTCACCGGCGAGGAGGAGCGGCTCGAACTCGTGCTGCCGCTCGTCAAGAAGTACAACGTGCCGGTCGTGGCGATCTCCAACGACGACACCGGCATCTCCGAGGATCCGGAAGTGCGCTTCGCGGTCGCAAAGAAGATCGTCGAGCGGGCCGCGGATTTCGGCATTCCCGCGCATGACATCGTGGTCGATCCGCTCGTGATGCCCATCGGCGCGATGGCGACGGCCGGCCATCAGGTCTTCACGCTCGTGCGCCGCCTGCGCGACGAGCTTGGCGTGAACACCACCTGCGGCGCGTCGAACATCTCCTTCGGATTGCCGCACCGGCACGGGATCAACGCGGCCTTCCTGCCGATGGCGATCGGCGCGGGCATGACGAGCGCGATCATGAACCCCGTGCGGATGGCGGAAATGGAGGCGATCCGCGCCGCCAACTTCCTCATGAACCACGACGATAACGGGTACGAATGGATCCGCTTCTCGCGTGTTCTCGACGCCGTCGAGGGCGGGGAAACCTACGCCGAGGCGGCGAAGGCCCAAATGGCCGAGGGCGGCACCCGCGGTGGCCGCCGCCGCCGTCGCGCCTGACGCACGGGCCGGCGCGCGGGAGGCCGCGGGGCCGGTCTGGACTCTCGCGCCGCCTTGCCCTTTGAGGGACCCGCGCCATCCCGAAAGGCTCCCGCAATGGACACCGCATCAGACCCGCTCGTCATCTTCACGCCCTCGGGCAAGCGCGGGCGGGTCACCGCGGGCACCAGCGTTCTCGCCGCGGCACGCAAGCTCGGCGTCGATCTCGACAGCGTCTGCGGCGGCCGGGGGATCTGCTCGAAGTGCCAGGTCGTTCCGGGCTACGGGCAGTTCTCCAAGCATGGCGTGACCGTCGCCGACGACGCGCTGTCGGAGTGGAACGCGGTCGAGGCGCGCTATGACGAAAAGCGCGGCCTGAAGACGGGGCGCCGTCTCGGCTGCCAGGCACAGATCCTGCGCGACGTGGTGATCGACGTGCCCGCGGGCAGCCAGGTCCACCGGCAGGTCGTCCGCAAGGCCGCCACCCAGCGCGACATCACGCTCGACCCGGCCACCCGCCTCTATCTCGTGGAGGTAGACGAGCCCGACATGCACACGCCCACGGGCGATCTGCAACGGCTCAACCGCGCGCTCGCCGCGCAATGGGAGATCGGTCCGGTCACGGCGGACCTGCCTGTCCTGCAGCGGCTGCAGCCCGCGCTCCGGCAGGGCAACTGGCAGGTGACCGTCGCCGTCCATCAGGATCACCAGGGCGCGCCCCGCCTCGTCGACATCTGGCCCGGCTTCTACGAGGGCGGGCTCTACGGCCTCGCCATCGACCTGGGCTCGACCACGATCGCGGCGCATCTGTGCGACCTGAAGACCGGTGAGGTCGTGGCGTCCTCCGGCATCATGAACCCGCAGATCCGCTTCGGAGAGGATCTGATGAGCCGGGTGAGCTACGCGATGATGAACCCGGGCGGCGATGCGGAGATGACGCGGGCCGTGCGGGGCGCGATGGACGATCTCGTGACCGAGATCGCCACGGAGGCGGAGATCGAGCCCCGTGCGATCGTCGAGGCGGTGATCGTCTGCAATCCGGTCATGCACCACCTCCTCCTCGGTATCGATCCCGTGGAACTCGGCCAGGCACCCTTCGCGCTCGCCACGTCCGACAGCCTGTCGCTCGCCGCGTCCGACCTCGATCTTAGCGCGATGAACGCCGCCGCGCGCGCCTATCTCCTGCCATGCATCGCGGGCCATGTCGGCGCCGACGCCGCCGCCGTCGCGCTGAGCGAGATGCCGGGGCAGTCCGACGACCTGGTCCTCGTCGTGGATGTCGGCACCAACGCGGAGATCCTGCTCGGGGACCGTTCCGGCGTCCTCGCCTGCTCCTCGCCCACCGGGCCTGCGTTCGAGGGGGCGCAGATCTCCTCGGGCCAGCGCGCCGCGCCGGGCGCGATCGAGGCGATCCGGATCGATCCGGAAACGAAGGAGCCGCGTTTCCGCGTCATCGGCTGCGATCTCTGGTCCGACGAGGACGGGTTCGCGGAGGCCATCGCGACCACCGGCATCACCGGCATCTGCGGCTCGGGGATCATCGAGGCGGTCGCGGAAATGCGGATGGCGGGCCTTCTCGACGCAAGCGGCCTCATTGGATCGGCCGCGCAGGCCGGCACCGAGCGTCTGCAGCCCGAAGGCCGCACGCAGGCCTACCTGATCCACGAAGACGCGGACCGGCGGATCACGGTCACGCAATCCGACATCCGTGCCATCCAGCTGGCCAAATCCGCGCTCTACGCGGGCGCGCGCCTGCTGATGGACGAGCGGGGTGTCGACCGTGTCGACCGTGTCGTTCTTGCCGGCGCGTTCGGGGCACATATCAGCCCCAAGCACGCCATGGTCATCGGCATGATCCCCGACGTGCCGCTCGACAAGGTCACGAGCGCCGGGAACGCCGCGGGAACGGGGGCCCGCATCGCCCTTCTCGACCGCTCTGCACGCACCGGGATCGAGGGGATCGTCCGCGAAATTCGGAAGGTCGAGACGGCAATCGAACCGCGTTTCCAGGAGCATTTCGTCGCCGCGAACGCGATCCCGCACGCGACGGACATGTTCCCGGAACTCGCGCGGATCGTGACCCTGCCGCATGTCGCGTTCAACACCGCGGGTCTTTCGGGCGGACGTGCGCGCAAGCGGCAAAAACGGACCTAAAAAATTTCGCGAAAATCTCGATCGGGGTGAAACTTCTTCAGATCGCCTCCCGTGCTTCAATCAGAAAGTGCGTAGACGAGGTGAACGAAGGAATGAAGATGGACCGGTCCCGTAACACCCACGAACATGTCACGGTGCCTCTGGCCCTTAGCGAAAACCGGATCGGTCGCGAATAGCGCGGCTTGCTCTTGGTCAATTGCGCGTCCTTATGCCGAATACTTCAGCACGATACGGCCACCCGTGGCCTATGGCACGGGAATGACCGTTTTCGACAGGTTGCAATCCGCTGATCGCATGGGTCATTCCGACCCTGTCGACCACGAATTGCACCATACTTCCGACTGTGACGTATGAGCAGTCGCACGGGGTCATCTGAGTGCGTGGATGACGTGTCGCGTCGTTAGTCGCGATGGGAGTAGTGAGTGTAGCGTAGCGATTTCAGGGGTTTAACGAGTCTCGAAGTGAGTGTGCTGGTAAGTGGTTGGGAGGTCGCGTCCGGTCGGGCGCGACCTCTTTTTATTGCGGGATGGGACGGTTCAGGCCGCTTGACGTGTCCGCGCGTTCTGACATAGGACGTCCTGCGGGCGGGTGTAGCTCAATGGTAGAGCAGGAGCTTCCCAAGCTTAAGACGAGGGTTCGATTCCCTTCACCCGCTCCAGCCGCATCGATCCGATGGTCGATGCTCCCCGCCTCCCCGATCTTGTCAGCCCGCATTCGGCTTCCCACCTCTTCGGTAGGATAACCACCGAGGGGAACAGGATGTCGCTGAAGAACATGGCCGTGAAGATGGCGCTGGCCTTTGCCGCCGCGAAGGGCGTGCAGGCTTTCTCGCAATCTGGCGGGATCGAGGGGATGAAGCGGCGCCTGAACGAGCAGCAGCGCGCACGCGGCGGTTCCGGCAGCGGCTTGGGCGGACTTCTCTCCGGCGGCGGATCGAGCGGCGGGCTCGGCGGATTGCTGGGCCAGCTCGGCCTCGACACAACGAGTTCGGGCAGCTCGGGCCAGGGCAATTCGCTCGGCGGTCTGCTCGGCGGGCTCGCCGGCGCCTCCGGAGGCGCGGCCGCTGCAGGACGGATGGAAGGCCTTCTCGACACGACGCGACGGACGCCCGAGGGTACCGAGGAGGAGGAACAGGTCTCCGGCCTGATGATCCGCGCGATGGTCCAGTCGGCCCGGGCCGATGGCGAGATCGACGCGCAGGAACGGGCCACGCTGATGGAGGTGATCGGCGACAGCGACGCGGAGGAGACCGCCTTCATCGAGGCGCAGATGACCGCACCGGTTGATCCAGAGGCCCTCGCCCGCGACACGCCGAAGGGTCACGAGGTCGAGGTCTACACGGCGAGCGTGATCGCGATCGAGCCCGATAATCGTGCCGAGGCCGAGCATCTTGATAAGCTGGCGCGGGCCCTTGGCCTTGCGAAAAGCACCGTCAACGACATCCACGCCGCCCAGGGCAAGGCGCCACTCTACACCGTCTGATCGCCACGGAGCGCGGCCGGTCCGTCACGAAAAGGCTGGCCGCGCCGCGCCCGATTGTCTAGAAAACCGGGCACGTTCCGGAGCCTCGCCGATGTCCGACACCATCCTCGACCGCTGCGCCGCCCACGGTTTGCGCATGACCGATCAGAGGCGCATCGTGGCCCAGGTGATCGGCGAGGCCGTCGATCATCCCGATGTCGAGGAGCTCTATGCCCGCGCCTCCCGGCGCGATCCGAACATCTCCATCGCAACCGTCTACCGCACCGTGAAGCTCTTCGAGGAGACGGGCATCCTCGAGAAGCACGAGTTCCGCGACGGGCGCGCGCGGTACGAGGATGCGGAGCGGGAGCATCACGACCATCTCATCGACATGCAATCGGGCCACGTGATCGAGTTCGTCGACCCCGAGATCGAGGCGCTGCAGGAAAAGATCGCGCAGCGGCTCGGTTACGACCTGATCGGCCACCGGCTGGAACTCTATGCCGTTCCCCGCCGAAAGGGGCGCAGCTGAGCCCGCGTGCGTCGGGCCCTGTTCACGTCGCGGTGACGCTCTGCTATGCCCGGCACGATATCCAGAGGCGGAGCGCATCATGACCACGATCATCGACATCATCGGACGCGAAATCCTCGATAGCCGGGGCAACCCGACCGTCGAGGTCGACGTGGTTCTCGAAGACGGCACGCTGGGCCGCGCCGCGGTGCCCTCGGGGGCCTCCACGGGCGCCCACGAGGCGGTGGAGCGGCGCGACGGGGACAAGTCCCGCTACATGGGCAAGGGTGTTCTCGAGGCGGTGGCGGCAGTGAACGGGGAACTCGCCGAAGGGCTCGTCGGCATGGACGCGACCGAGCAGGAAGCGCTCGACGCCACGATGATCGAGATGGACGGCACCGACAACAAGGGCCGCCTCGGTGCCAACGCGATCCTCGGCGTCTCCCTCGCCGCGGCGAAGGCGGCGGCGGAGGCATGCGGGCAGCCGCTCTTCCGCTACGTGGGCGGCACCGCGGCCCGCGCCCTGCCGGTGCCGATGATGAACATCATCAACGGCGGGGAGCATGCCGACAACCCGATCGACATCCAGGAATTCATGATCATGCCGGTCTCTGCGCCGAACATCCGCGACGCAGTGCGGATGGGTGCGGAGGTGTTCCATACGCTGAAGAAGGAGCTGACCGCGGCCGGCATGTCGACGGGCCTGGGCGACGAGGGCGGCTTCGCGCCCGCGCTCGGCTCCACCCGCGACGCGCTCGACTTCATCCTGCGCTCCGTGGAGAAGGCCGGCTACACCCCCGGCGACGACGTCATGCTGGCGATGGATTGCGCCGCGACCGAGTATTACGAGAACGGCAAGTACGAGATGAAGGGCGAAGGCGCGTCCCTCTCGTCCGAGGAGAACGTGGCCTATCTCGAGAAACTTGTCGCCGATTACCCGATCCTCTCGATCGAGGACGGCATGTCGGAGGACGATTGGGACGGCTGGAAAATGCTGACCGACGCGCTCGGCGACAAGGTGCAGCTCGTGGGTGACGACCTCTTCGTCACGAACCCCACGCGGCTGCAGGACGGGATCGACAAGGGCTGCGGCAATTCGCTGCTCGTCAAGGTGAACCAGATCGGCACGCTGTCGGAAACGCTGCGCGCCGTCGACATGGCCCACCGCGCACGGATGACCGCCGTCATGTCGCACCGCTCCGGCGAGACGGAGGACGCGACGATCGCCGATCTCGCCGTCGCCACGAATTGCGGGCAGATCAAGACCGGCTCGCTCGCCCGCTCCGACCGGCTCGCCAAGTACAACCAGCTCATCCGCATCGAGGAGATGCTGGGCGAGACCGCGCGCTATGCCGGCCGCTCGATCCTGAGATGAGCCGGGAGGCGTTCGTGGCGCTCACGGGCAGGCGGCTCGTCCACCGCACGCTCGCCGCGAACCGCGCGGGGATCGAGGCCGAGGGCCTTCTCCGCGCGGGCGAGATCGCCCGTCGGGCCGGCACCGATCGCTCGATCGCCCTGCGCGCGAAAGCCCTCACCTTCATGCTTGGCGAGCGGAGCGCGACGCTGAACCACCAGCTTCCGCTCCGCGCCGGCAGGAACGCGGATTTCCTCGACGGCTGCTCCATCCATACCTGGGCGGAGCAGCTCGACGAACGCGTTTTCCTCTGGCCAGCACGGGGCGGTGCAGCCTTCGGCACGAGCCTCGGGGATCGTGGCCAGGCTTGGGAGATCGCCCTCGACGCGGGCGCGCTTTACGATGCGCTTGCGGACCGGATCGACCTCGCGCCCATCAATACCGGAAACGCGAGGCGCCGTCCGACGCCTCGTGGCGATTGGATCTACGTCCTCGCGACCGAAGCCCGGCGATTTCGGCGCAACCGCATCGAACGGGGCCGCGCGGCGAAACCCGACCGGCTCGTGGAAGTCTCCGTCCGGGGCGACATTCCGGCGGATCTCCTGCGGCGGATCGCGGGATGATCCGGGCGCTCATCTTCGACGTTTTCGGGACCTGCACAGACTGGCGCAGCTCGGTGGCGCGCGAGGTAGCGGCGGCGCTGCCCGGCCTCGACGCCACGGCCTTCGCCGATGCCTGGCGCGGCGAGTACCAGCCCGCGATGGAGCGCATCCGCTCCGGCGCCCGGTCCTATACCGCGCTCGACGACCTGCATCGGGAGAATCTCGATACGGTCTGCACGCGCTTCGGCGTCACCCCGGACGATCCCGCCGATCTCGCCCGCGCCTGGGAACGGCTCGATCCCTGGTCCGACGTCCCCGAGGGGCTCGCGCGGCTGCGACGGGACCGCATCGTCGCCCCCTGCTCCAACGGATCCATCGCGCTCATGACGCGCCTCGCGCGCCATGCGGGCCTCGGGTGGGATTGCATCCTCGGAGCGGAGATCGCGCGGGCCTATAAGCCCGATCCGGCCGTCTACCGCGCCGCCTGCGCCGCGCTGCGGCTCGCCCCTCAGGAGGTGATGATGGTCGCGGCCCATAACAGCGACCTCGCCGCCGCTCGCGCGGAAGGGCTCGCCACGGCCTTCGTCCTGCGCCCGACGGAGCACGGACCCGAGCAGGCGACGGACCTTGCCCCCGAGGCGGATTGGGATGTGAGCGTGGGGAACTTCACCGAACTCGCGGAGGCCCTTGCGTGACCGCCGAGGAGATCATCGCCGAACTCGACCTCGCGCCTCATCCGGAAGGTGGGCACTTCCGGCAGACCTGGATCGCGGACGGCCCCGGACGGCCCACCGGCACCTGCATCTACTTCCTGCTCCGTGCCGGAGAGGCGAGCCATTGGCACCGCGTGGATGCCACGGAGATCTGGCACTTCTACCGTGGCGATCCGCTTGTCCTCTCGATCGCCGCGGATGCGGAAGGACCGGCCCGCGACCACCTGCTCGGCCCGGAGATCGGTCCCGGGCGCGGTCCGCAGGCGATCGTTCCCCCGGGTCACTGGCAGGCGGCGCGGACCACCGGCGAATGGACGCTCGTGGGCTGCACGGTCAGCCCCGCCTTCCGCTTCGAGGGGTTCGAGCTCGCCCCGCCGGGCTTCGACATCCCCCGGCGCTGAGCCGCGTCAGGGGGCCGTCGCCTCCAGCTCTTCGACCGACATGTCGGTTACGAAGGCGAATTCCTGATCCGGCGTGGAGACGAGGTTGGCGTTCTCCACCGGAAGGAAGATCTCCCGCCCCTCGACGTCTGCGATGATCCCGATAAGCTGACCGGCCCGGGACAGGACGACATCGTCGATCGTTCCGATCTCCGTCCACGTGGTCTCGATCGTGTCGAAGATCGCCCCCGGCGTGAGGGTGCGGTCCGACCCGAGCGAATAGACCGGCCCCCCGGTCATCTGATCGACCCGTATTCCGTCGCCGCTGACGATGAGGTCCTGTGCCGCGGCCAATCCGGTCGAGAGACCGAAGGCAAGCGTGATCAGCAAGGGCGTTCTCATGGACCGGTTCCTCCGAGATTTCCATACACCTGACAACCGCGATCTCGCGAAGCGGTTCCCCGCCCCCTGAACACTCAACCCATGCGGTCGGAGGAATAGGACCCCGGCGAGGCGGGAAAGACCACCGTCTTGTTGCCGTTGAGAAAGCTGCGCCGCCGCGCATGGGCGTGGATCGCCCGCGCGAGCACGGCCGCCTCCACGTCGCGACCGAGAGAGACGTAATCGTCGGCCGATTGCGCATGGGTCACGCGCACCGTGTCCTGCTCGATGATCGGCCCCTCGTCGAGATCGCCGGTCACGTAATGGGACGTCGCGCCGATCAGCTTCACGCCCCGCAGGAAGGCCTGCTTGTAGGGGTTCGCGCCCTTGAAGGAGGGCAGGAAGGAATGGTGGATGTTGATGATCCGTCCCGACATCTTCGTGCACATCTCGTCCGACAGGATCTGCATGTATCGGGCGAGCACGACGAGCTCCGCCTCCGTCTCCTCCACGATCGCCATGATCTGCGCCTCGGCCGCGGCCTTGTTCTGCGGCGTCACGCGGATGCAGTGGAACGGGATGTCGTGGTTCACGACGACCTTCTGGTAATCCATGTGGTTGGAGATCACCGCAACGATCTCGATCGGCAGCGCGCCGATCCGCCAGCGGTAGAGCAGATCGTTGAGGCAGTGGCCGAACCGGGAGACCATGATGACGACCCGCATCTTCTGCGCCTCGTCGTAGAAGGCGTGCTCCATCTCGAACGTCTTCGACAGTTCGGAGAAGGCCGCGTCGAGATCGGCGAGCCCCTTGCCTGCTTCGGAGGAAAAGCTCATCCGCATGAAGAAGTTGCCGGTCTCGATATCGTCGAATTGCGAGGCGTCGTGGATATTGCAGCCCTGCTCGGCGAGGAAGCCCGAGATCGCGGCGACGATGCCGCGGCGCGAGGGGCAGGTCACGGTGAGGCAGAGCTTGTTCATTCGGTGTCTCCTGTCGCGGCGGCGTGGTGGGCCGGCGCCTGCCTGTTTCTGTCGTCACGGGCCCACGCTCACGCGGCCGGGTCCTGTCGCGTCCTAGGGGGATTGTCGCCCGTCCACTTCTGCGAATGCGACCTTTCCCGGCAACGCCCGACCTCGGACGATGTCGCGGTGTGACAGCCCGGAAAAGCGCGCTAGGCTGAGGCCATATGAACCGTCCTATTCTCCTCACGACGCTCGGATCGCTCGGCGATCTCTTCCCCATCCTCGCGCTCGCCCGCGCGCTCCGGGACCGGGGCGAGACGGTGCGCCTCCTCCTTCTGCCCGACGATGCGCGCGTCGCGGCGGAGCACGGGATCGACGCCATCGCCTTCGGGCCAAGCTCCGAAGAGGTGACCGCGCGGCTCGGCATGACGCGCAGCGAGATCGCGGCCTCCGTCTTCCGTGACCCGTCGGAAATCCTGCGCCGCGCGAGCTATCCGATCCTGGCGGAGCTTACCCGCGCGATGCTGCCCCATGCCGAAGAGGCCCGCCTCGTTGCGGGCACGGCGCTCGCCATGACGGGCCCGCTCGCGGCGGAGAAGGCCGGGCGGCCCTATGTCCCGCTCCTCCTGCAACCCGTGATGATGCATTCGGCGCTCGACCCGCCGCGCGTACGCGGCCTCGTCCCGCCGATGGTCCCCGATCCCGCGAATGCGTTCTCGCGGGGCTGGAACCGCATCTGGCTCAAGGTCGTGCGGCTCGCGATGCTGCGCCGTCATGGATGGGCGCAGAACCGGGTCCGCCGCGAACTGGGCCTGCCCCTGAGCGGCGCGGCCCCCCTCTTCGGCCACGCGGTCACGCCGCCGCTGCGCCTCGGGCTCTGGGATCCGGTGCTGGCCCCGGCGCCCGATGATGTTCCCGATCTTGCCGTAACGGGTGCGGCCCGGCTCGATCAGCGGGGGCACGTGCCGCCCGCCCTCCAGCGCTTCCTCGACGACGGCCCGCCGCCCCTCGTCGTCTCCCTGGGCTCGGTCGCGCACGAGCTCGGCGGGTCCGGGTTCTGGGAAAAGGCGGTCGCGCTCGCACGCGGGGCGGGATTACGCGCGGTACTTCTGTCGGGCGAGGTTCCGGTCGCCGAAGCGGACGATCTCTGCGCGGTGCCGTATGTACCCCATGCCATGCTCTTCCCCCGCGCGGCGGCGATCCTCCATCACGGCGGGATGGGGACGCTGGGACAGGCGCTCCACGCCGGGCGCCCCCAGCTCATCCTGCCGATCGGAGCCGATCAGCCCGACAACGCGCATCGCGCGGAGGCGTTGGGCATCGCGCGCCGCATCGACGATCCCGGGCGGGCGAGCGGTGCGCTCTCGGACATGCTCCGGCCGGAGACCGCGCGGCGCGCGGGGGAAGTCGCGGCGCGCCTGATCCCCGACGGCGCGGCGCGCGCCGCCGAGCGTCTCGCCGCGCTCTAATCCTCCGCCGTGGCCTCCGCCCGGCTCTTGCCCGAGACGTCGAGCGCCAGGGTCGCGGCCATGAACCGGTCGAGATCGCCGTTCAGCACGCCCTGCGTGTCCGACGTCTCCACGCTCGTCCGCAGATCCTTCACCATCTGGTAGGGCTGCAGCACGTAGGAGCGGATCTGGTTGCCCCAGCCGGCATCGCCCTTGGCCTCGTGCGCGGCGGTGATGTCGGCGTTCCGGCGGTCGAGCTCCATCTGATAGAGCCGCGATTTCAGCGCCTTCATCGCGATGTCGCGGTTCTGGTGCTGCGACTTCTCGGAGGAGGTTACCACGATGCCGGTCGGGATGTGGGTAATCCGCACGGCCGAGTCGGTCGTGTTGACGTGCTGCCCGCCCGCGCCGGACGAGCGATAGGTGTCGAGCCGGATGTCGGAGGGGTTCACCTCGATCTCGATATTGTCGTCGACGACCGGATAGACCCAGACCGAGCTGAACGAGGTGTGCCGCCGCGCCGCGCTGTCATAGGGCGAGATCCGCACGAGCCGGTGCACGCCGCTCTCGCTTTTCAGCCAGCCATAGGCGTTGTGGCCCGAGATCTTGTAGGCGGCCGACTTGATACCCGCCTCCTCGCCCGCGCTCTCCGATTGCAGCTCGACCTTGTAGCCCTTACGCTCCGCCCAGCGGACATACATCCGCGCGAGCATCGCGGCCCAGTCGCAGCTCTCCGTGCCGCCCGCGCCCGAATTGATCTCGAGGAAGGTGTCGTTGGCATCCGCCTCACCGTCGAGCAGTGCCTCGATCTCGGCGGCCGCAGCGCGCTCCGAAAGGTTCGCGAGCGCCGCCTCGGCCTCCGCCACGACCTCCGCATCGCCTTCCGCCTCGCCCATCTCGATGAGCTCGACATTGTCCGACAGGTCGCGCGACATGCCGTCGTAACGCTCCATCGCATCGACGAGCGCCTGGCGGTCGCGCATCAGCTTCTGCGCGCTCTCGGGATCGTCCCAGAGGGTCGGATCCTCTACCCGGGCGTTGAATTCCTCGAGCCGGTAGGAGGCCGTCTCCCGGTCCATCCGCTGCGCGAGGAGGTCGAGCGACTTTCGGATCGTCTCGACGGTATTCTGGGTCTCGGAACGCATGGCTCACTCCTCGGTCGTCAGGAGACCCGCCTACCAAGCAGGCGGCCGGGGAACAAGGCTGAGGCTCAGTAGAGCCCGCCGGAGCTGAGCGTGCCGAAGGTCGCCCTCTCCCGCGGGATCGTCACCGTCTGGCCGGAGGCGTTCTGGACCTGCTGTCCGCCGCCACCTGCCTCGTCGAAGAGCGGCAGGTTCGCCCCCATCGCGAAACCGCCGTCGAGCGCCACGCCGAAGAGCGGCTCCTCGCCCAGCCGGAAATATTCCGACACGACGTTGTCGCCCGACACGCCATCCGACAGCCGGGCGCCGGTGAAGCGGTCGATCTTGAGGAAGTGTCCGCCGGGCGGCACCTCGAACGGGCCGCCGCCGTATTTCGCGATCGCCTCCTTCATGAAGGAATTGAAGACCGGCGCGCAGATGCCGCCGCCCGACGCGTTCGACCCGAGGCTTCGCGGCTGGTCGAAACCGATGTAGCAGCCCGCCGCGATGTTGGAGGTGAAGCCGACGAACCACACGTCCTTGGCGTCATTCGTGGTGCCGGTCTTGCCCGCGACCGGAACGGGCAGGTTCACCGCGCCGCGTGCCGTGCCGCGATCGACGACGCCCTTGAGCATGGAGGTGAGCTGGTAGGCGGTGATCGCGTCCATCACCCGCTCCCGATGCGACACGATCCGGGGCGCCTGGCCCAGCGGAAGCGTCGCGTCGTCGCAATCGATGCAGTCGCGCGCATCGTGGCGGTAGACCGTTTCGCCGTACCGATCCTGCACGCGGTCGACGAGCGTGGGCTCCACCCGCTCGCCGCCATTGGCGAACATCGAATAGGCCGCGACCATCTTGTAGAGCGTCGTCTCCTCCGCCCCGAGCGAATTGGCGAGGAACCGGCCCATGTTGTCGTAGACGCCGAACCGCTCCGCGTACTCGGCCACGACGTCCATACCCACTTCCTGCGCGAGGCGGACGGTCATCAGGTTGCGCGACTGCTCGATTCCCGTCCGCACGGTCGTCGGTCCGTAGAACTGGTTGGAGTAGTTCTTGGGCCGCCAGAGCCCCTGCGGCGTGTTGATCTCGATCGGTGCGTCGACGACGATCGTCGCGGGCGAAAAGCCGGAATCGAGCGCCGCGGCATAGACGAAGGGCTTGAAGGACGATCCCGGCTGGCGCGTCGCCTGCGTGGCGCGGTTGAAGACCGAATGCTGGTAGGAGAAGCCGCCCTGCATGGCGAGCACGCGCCCCGTCTCCACGTCCATCGCCATGAACGCGCCCTCGACCTCCGGCACCTGCCGCAGCGACCAGCGGATGAAGCTGTCGTCGGAATCGGACGTCATGCGCCGGACATGCACGACGTCGCCCCGCGCGAACGTGTCGGCGAAGGTGCCGCGCATCCACGAGATGTCCTCGCGCGGGACGCTGGCCTCGCCTTCGCCCTCGATCCCGAGGCCGAGCGACTGGTCGGCCACCGAGAGGACCACCGCGGGGTGCCAGTGGCCGTCGAGGTCGATGTCGCGCGCGACATCGGCCCGCGCGAGCGCCCGCTCCCATTCGTCCAGGTCCTCCTCGGCGATCGTCTCCCCGGTCCCGCGCCAGCGCCCGGTGCCGCGATCGTATTGTTCGAGCGCGCGGCGCAGGTTCTCCGCCGCGGCCGCCTGCAGGTCCGGGTCGATCGTCGCGCGGACCGACAGGCCGCCGGAGAAGAACTCCCCCTCGCCGTAATCGCGGCTGAGCTGGCGGCGGATCTCGTCGGTGAAGTAATCCCGCGGCGGCAACGCGGCGCGGAAGCTCTGGATGTTGCCGCCCTGCACGGTCAGGAGCGGCGCGACGCGCGCGGTGCGGTACTCCTGCTCCGTCAGGAAGGAATTGTCGAACATCTCCCGCAGGACGTAGTTGCGTCGCTCGATCGCGCGCCGCTTCTCGCGGACGGGATGATAGGTCGAGGGTGCCTTCGGGAGCGCGGCGAGATAGGCCGCTTCCTCGGGCCTGAGCTCGGAAAGGGCCTTGTTGAAATAGGTCTGCGCCGCCGCCGCGACGCCGTAGGAATTGGCGCCGAGATAGATCTCGTTGAGATAGAGCTCGAGGATCTTCTCCTTCGACAGCGTCTCCTCGATCCGGGACGCAAGGATCAGCTCCTTGACCTTGCGTTCCGCCGACCGCTCGCCGCCCAGGAGGAAGTTCTTCATCACCTGCTGCGTGATCGTGGAGGCGCCGCGCACCGACCCGCCGCGGGCCGCGTCGAGCGCCGCGGCGATCATGCCGCGCGGATCGTAGCCCTGGTGCTGGTAGAAGTTCTTGTCTTCGGCCGAGATGAAGGCCTGCTTGACCATGTCGGGGATCTCGGAAGCCGGCGCGAAGAGGCGCCGCTCCTCCGCGAACTCGTCGATGATCCGGCCCTCGCCCGAATAGATCCGGCTGATCGTCGGGGGCTGATAACGCGACAGCTGGTCGGTATTCGGCAGATCCCGCCCATACATCCAGAAGATCGCGCCGATGCTGAGCGCCACTGCGAGCGCGCCGAGGGTCAGCACCGTGAAGATGGCGCCGAAGAAGGAGAAGACGAAGCGGATCACGGGGGAGAGGCCTTTAGCCGGTGTTGCCCCGTTTCCATACCAAGATCGCGCGAGAAGATCAAAAGGGCTCTGGGGACTTCGACGACGGTTGACGGCTCCGTGATCTCCCGGAGGGATTCAGGGATCGCTTAATCGGCGAGGGTGCCGGGTACGCCGTCATCCTCCCGCGCCCAGGCGACGAGCGCCTCGTGGATCCCCTCGACGGCCTCCTCCCGCCAGAGCGGGTCGGATAACTCCGCCTCCTCAACACCGTCCGAGAGGAATCCCAGATCCACGGTGACGGAGGGAATGCCGGGCAGGTTCAGCGCATTGACGTCGCGGGTGACGGGCCGTCCCGCAAGGTCGCCCGTGGCCGCGGCGAGGCACAGCGACAGGGCATCGGCCAGCCGTTGCGACCGCGCCAGCGTCTCTTCCGACCCGAGCGGACCCTGCCGGATCATCGACGCATCCGCCGCATGGGCCGCGCCGGGGCTCGTCCAGTCGAGCACCGCCGCCTCCTCCGGATCGAAGGGGGACGGCAGGTAGATCGCGGCGGCGCCCAGGGGCGCGTCGGCGCCCCCCTCCATGCCGGTCCTGAGCGACAGGAGCACGTCGGCCGACGCCGCCCGCGCCACCGCGGCACGCGTATTGATGCCCGCATGCTGCGCGTCCTGCCGCGTCAGGATCACCTCCATGCCCGCGTCGCGCAGCCGGTCGGCGAGGCGCATCGCGAAGGCCAGCGTCCTGTCCTCTCCCGACCCGGCCTCCGGCGCTCCGGGGTCGAGCACGATGCGCAGCGGTTGCACGATCGCCTCCGTCCCCGTCGGGGACGCCGCGGCATCCGTCTCGGGGACGGCGAAGACCTCGCTCTCGAGTTGACCGGAGAGTTCCGCGAAGGTCTCCTCGTCCGTCGGTGCGAGCTGTATCTTCAGCACGGCGGCGGCATCGGTGGCCTTCATGCTCATGCCCGCCGTCTCGATCTGGAACGGCGCGCTGAGGCCGAAGACGAGGCGCGACCAGCCCGGGCGCACCGGTCCCATCCGCATGTCGGCCACGACGTCCGACATGACGATATCCTCGAGGCCGCTCCCCGCGAAATCGATCTCCGCGAAATCGAGGACGAGACGGCGCGGCGCGTCGAGGGTGAAGGCCTGCCAGGGAACCGCCTGGCTTAGCGCGAGTTCGATGTGCAGATCGGAGCCGAAATCGGCGATCCGGCTGATCTCCGTATCGATCCACGCCGTACTCTCGTCCGGCTGGTCCTCCGCAATGGCCGCGGAAAGCGTCGATAGGCAGATCAACCACGGGCCGATCGCCAGCAAGCCGCGTTTCATTGCCTTGCCTCGGTTCTGCCGGGGTCTCGTGACCCTCATTCACCGGAAGGCTAGCAAAGCTCCGCCGGAGGCGAAAGGCAAAATTCCGCCTATCGCGCGGCGTACCATCCGGCGAGGCGGGAGAGCCCCTCCGCGATCTCCAATTCGCTGCCTGCATAGGAAAACCGCATCGTCCGGTGGCCGCGACCCGGATCGAAATCGAGCCCCGGCGTGACGGCGACCCCGGCGCGCTCGAGAATTTCCGCCGAAAGCGCGAGCGAATCTCCGCCCAGATGCGCGACGTCGGCATAGACGTAGAAGGCCCCATCGGGCGGCGCGAAGACCGGAAAACCGGCCCCCGGCAGGCCCTCGATCATCCGCTGGCGGTTCGCGGCATAGACGGCGCGGTTCGCCTCGAGCTCCGCGCGGCATTCGAACGCCGCGAGCGCCGCGACCTGGCTCGCATGGGGTGGGCAGATGAAGAGGTTCTGCGCCAGCCGCTCCACCTGCCGCACGTGGTCCTCGGGCACGACCATCCAGCCGATCCGCCAGCCTGTCATCGAGAAGTACTTGGAGAAGGAATTGATCACGTAGACGTCGTCCGTGATCTCGAGCGCGCTGACCGCACGCCGCCCGTAATCGAGACCGTGATAGATCTCGTCCGACACGACCGAGATCCCCTGCTCGGCCGCCGCGTCCAGAAGCCCCGCGAGCGAGGCGCGGTCGAGGATCGTGCCCGCGGGATTGCCCGGGGAGGCGAGGATCAGCCCGCGCAGCCCCTCGGGAAGCGCGTCCGGCACCGGCTGGAACCGCTCCTCCGCCTGCGTCTCGAACCCTACCGCGTCGAGGCTGAGCGCCTTCAGGATATGGCGGTAGGACGGATAGCCGGGCAGGCCGAGCCCGACCCTGTCGCCCGCCTCGAAGAGCGCCGTGAAGGCCAGCACGAACGCCGCCGATGCGCCCGCCGTCACCACCACCCGCGCGGGGTCGAGATCGACGTCGTGGACCTCCGCGTAATGGCGCGCGATCCGCGCGCGCAGCGCCGGCAGCCCCAGCGCGACCGTATAGCCGAGCGGTCCCGCCGCCATCGCGTCGGAAAGCGCCCGGCGCGCGCCTTCGGGGGCGGGCGTGCCGGGCTGGCCCACCTCCATGTGGACGATCCGCCGTCCCGCCGCCTCGGCCGCACGCGCGCGCTCCATCACGTCCATGACGAGGAAGGGATCGACGTCCCCGCGGTTCGATCTGTGCATGTTTCGCCTCCTGCCGCGATCGCCTCCCCCTGCCCGTGCGTTCCCGCCCCGTCAACTGCGCGTGACCCGTGCTTGCGCGCGGCGCCCGATCTGCGAGAGTGACGCCCGATCCTCAATCTCCGGGAGACCCCGATGCTGAAAGCCCTGCCCGTTCTCCTCGCGCTGGCCGCGACACCGGTCGCGGCGTTCGAGATCGACGCGATGACCGACGCCGAGCGGGAGGCGTTCAACGGCGCCGTCCGCGACTTCCTCGTCGAGAACCCGGAAGTCCTGATGGAGGCGATGGCCGTCCTGGAGCAGCGCCAGGCGGAGGCACAGAGCGCCGGGGATGCGGAGCTCGTCGCGGCCAATCGCGACGCGCTCGTGGATGACGGCTATTCCTGGATCGGCGGCAATCCCGACGGCGACGTGACGATGGTGGAGTTCCTCGACTACCGCTGCGGCTATTGCCGGCGCGCGCACCCGGAGGTGACGGAGCTGGTGGAGAGCGACGGCAACATCCGCCTCATCGTCAAGGAATTCCCCATCCTGGGCGAGCAATCGCTCCTCGCCGCACAATTCGCGATGTCCGTGCAGCGCGTCGCCGGGGAGGACGCCTACGAGAGCGTCCACGACGCGCTGATGACGATGCGCGCCGACGTGACGGAGGCGAGCCTGCGCGCGCTGGCGGAGGACGAGGGCCTCGACGCCGAAGCCGTGATGGCGGGCATGGACGCGCCCGAGATCGAGGCGTCGATCGCGGCCAATCACGCCCTCGGGCAGAGCCTCGGGGTCAACGGCACGCCGAGCTTCGTGGTGGGCGACCGGATGCTGCGCGGCTACGTGCCCCTCGAGGGGATGCGGGAGATCGTGGAGGACGCGCGCGAGGCGGGCTGAGCGCGGGCCTCTTTCGGGCAGCCGCCAAACCGGATAGGTTTTCGGCGAACCCGAACCGCAAGGAGCCCCCGCATGGCCGAACGCCGCAAACTCGCCGCCGGCAATTGGAAGATGAACGGCACCGCCGCCGACATGGCCGAGATCGAGACGCTCGCTCAGGAGCGATCCGATGCGACCTGCGAGGTGCTGGTCTGCCCGCCCGCGACGCTTCTGGAGCGCCTGGCGCGCGCCTGCGAGGGCGGCCCGGTCGTCGTCGGCGGTCAGGATTGCCATGCCGAGGAGAAGGGCGCGCATACCGGCGACGTATCGGCCGCGATGCTGAAGGATGCAGGCGCGAGCTACGTGATCCTCGGCCATTCGGAGCGTCGTCAGGATCACGGCGAGACGAACGAGATCGTGCGCGCTAAGACCAAGGCCGCCTGGGACGCCGGCCTCACCGCCGTAATCTGCGTCGGCGAGACGCTTTCGGAGCGGGAGGCGTCGAACACGCTCGACCTGATCAGCGGGCAGCTCGCGGGCTCCATTCCCGACAAGGCCAACGGCCATAACCTCGTCGTGGCCTACGAGCCCGTCTGGGCCATCGGCACCGGCAAGGTGCCCACGACCGACCAGATCGGAGAGGTGCATTCGATGATCCGCGCCAAGCTCGAGAAGCGCTTCGGCGAGGGCGTCGGGCGCTCCGTCCGCATCCTCTATGGCGGCTCGGTGAAGCCCGACAACGCAGCGGAGATCTTCGCCGTCTCGCATGTGGATGGCGCGCTCGTCGGTGGCGCATCCCTCAAGGCCAAGGATTTCGGCGGCATCATCGCGGCGCTCGACAGCGTCTGAGCCCGGTCAGGGCTGCGTGACGTCGCAGCCGTAGAGCCAGTCGTAGCGCCGGAGCATCGCCCCCGGCGCGACCCTCCCCGCGAGGCGCAGCGCCATGTGCGCCGCGCGGCGTCGGGGCCCGTCCAGGTGGTAGTTCCGCGCGTTGGCCTCGGCGGCCGCGATGGCGCGGCCGACGCGGGGCTTGCGCGCCGCCTCGTAGCGCGCGAGCCCCGCCATCCGGTCCGGTGCGGCGAGCGCCGCGGCGAGGCACCAGGCATCCTCGAGCGCAAGGTTCGCCCCCTGCGCGAGGAAGGGCAGCGTCGGATGCGCCGCATCGCCCAGGAGCGCGCTTGCGCCGTCCTGCCAGCGCGCGGCGACGGGATGGCGGAAGAGCCCCCAGAGATGGACCCCCTCAACCCGGTCGAGAAGCGCCCTGACCGGCCGGGCGAACCCGGCGAAGGCCGCCCGCAGCGCATCCGGGTCGCCCGGAATGTGCCATCCCTCCTCCGCCCAGTCCGTCCGTTCCTCCACCGCGACGAGGTTCACGACACCCGGACGGACGGGATAATGGACAAGGTGCCGGCCCGGTCCGGTTTCGACCCGCGCCTCTGCGGGCGCATCCCCCGGCACGAGCGCGCGCCAGGCCACCTGCCCCGTGAAGAACGCGACCTCCCGGTTGCCGAGCGCGGGCCGAAGGACGGAGTGGATCCCGTCCGCGCCGACAAGCATGTCGAACGTCTCCTCGGTGCCATCCTCGAAGCGCAGGCAGGGCCGGCCGTCCGCGAGCGCCTCGCGCGCCGCATGGTTGGTCCGGATTTCCACCCCCGCCGCCCGCGCCGCGTCCGCAAGGATCGCGATCAGATCGGCCCGGTGGAGCATCCGGAAGGCGCCCCCGGAGAGCGGCATCCGGATGAGGTCGCGATCCACGAGCCCGTCGCGGACCACCACCGCGCGGCTCTCGACGCCCGCCGCCTCGAACGCGGGCCCGAGATCGAGCGCCCTGAGCACCGCCGCCCCGTTGGGAGAAATCTGGACCCCGGCCCCGACATCGCCGATCTCCGGCGCCCGCTCGAACACCTCCGCGACGATCCCGCGTCGCGCCAAAGCGAGCGCGCAGGCGAGCCCGCCGATGCCGCCCCCGAGGATGCCGATGCGTTCCGTCATGCCCCCTCAACGCAAGACACCGGAGCATCGGCCCCGGTGTCTGGTTGTCGCAATGGCGTTTTGCCGATCAATCGTCGCGATGCACCTTCTCGCGCCGCTCGTGACGCTCCTGCGCCTCGAGGCTCAGCGTGGCGATCGGGCGCGCGTCGAGCCGCTTGAGCGAAATGGGCTCTCCCGTCACCTCGCAATAGCCGTATTCGCCATCCTCGATCCGGCGCAGCGCCGCGTCGATCTTGGCCACGAGCTTGCGCTGGCGGTCGCGGGTGCGCAGCTCGAGCGCCCGGTCCGTCTCCTCGCTCGCCCGGTCGGCCACGTCGGGGATGTTGCGCGTCCCGTCCTGCAACCCGGTGATCGTGGACTTGCTGTCGCCCAGCAGATCCTCGCGCCAGCTGAGTAGTTTGCGCCGGAAATAGGCGCGCTGCCGCTCGTTCATGAACGGCTCGTCCTCGGCCGGACGGTATTGGTCCGGCAGGATGGTATCGACCATCATTCCTCAATCCCCTCGTCGTTCGAAGCAGAGCTTCACTCGTGACCGCCACCCGTCGCCTCGGGCCGGGAAATAACGGAAGGCCCCTCTCTTGTCACGCGCCAATCCGGATGCTGGACGCCCCCCGCCCTGCGACCTATCGTGACGGCACGCTCATCGTGCAAGGATATTGAATTAGTATGAAATTTTCATCGACCGACGCCTACGTCGCCACCGACGACCTGGCCATCGCCGTCAATGCCGCGATCACGCTCGAGCGCCCGCTCCTGGTCAAGGGAGAGCCCGGCACGGGCAAGACGGAACTGGCGCGGCAGGTGAGCCTCGGCCTCGGTCTGCCGATGATCGAATGGCACGTGAAATCGACCACCCGCGCGCAGCAGGGCCTCTACGAATACGACGCCGTCTCCCGGCTCCGCGACAGCCAGCTCGGGGAGGAGCGCGTCCACGACGTCTCCAACTACATCCGCCGCGGCAAGCTCTGGGAGGCGTTCGACGCCCCCGAGCGGTCAGTCCTGCTCATCGACGAGATCGACAAGGCCGATATCGAGTTCCCAAACGACCTGCTGCAGGAACTCGACCGGATGGAGTTCCATGTCTACGAGACCGGCGAAACCGTCCGCGCGCGCCACCGGCCCGTCGTCATCATCACCTCGAACAACGAGAAGGAGCTGCCCGACGCCTTCCTGCGCCGCTGCTTCTTCCACTACATCCGGTTTCCCGACATCGACACGATGCGCCGCATCGTGGAGGTCCACCATCCGGGCATCAAGGACCGCCTGCTCACCGCGGCGCTCACGCAGTTCTACGAGTTGCGCGAGCAGCCGGGGCTGAAGAAACGGCCCTCGACCTCGGAGGTGCTCGACTGGCTGAAGCTGCTCCTCGCGGAGGACCTGACGGCCGAGGATCTGCGCCGCGACGGCGCCTCCGCGCTGCCGAAGCTGCACGGCGCGCTCCTGAAGAACGAGCAGGACGTGCAGCTCTTCGAGCGGCTGGCCTTCATGGCGCGGCGCGGCGGCTAGCGCCGGAACCGCCGCAGCCCCGCCAAGAGCCCGAGGCCCGTGACGAGCAGGATCCCCCCCGCCGGGATCGGGACCGGCGCGGGCGCGAGGGCCCGGCGCGCTTCCGCCTCGATCACGCCGTGGACCCGCTCGGACGGATGCACGGCGTCGAAGAAGACCCGCTCGTCGGGATCGTCGCAGAGCGCATCCCCCGTCACCGGCAGGAAGCACGGGATCCGCCCCTCGAGATCGGAGGAAAGAAGCGTGTCGAAGACCGGCGCGGCCTCGACGATCCGCACCTCGGGGCTCTCCAGACCGGCGAGCCCCGCCGTGAGCGCACCGTTGAACCGGGCGGTGGCTTCGGTCGCGAGCGGCGCGAGGTCCGGCGCGCCGAGCGCGTAGCGCGGAACCCGCCCCAGATCGGGCAGCGTGAAGACCAGCACCGTCTCGGCCCCCGCCGCGCCGAGCGCGCCGATCCCGTCCACGAGCCGTGCCGCCGCGGCGTCGAGCCTCGCATCCTGGTCCGCCGCCCCGATGGCCGCGAAGGCGTCGTTCGCCCCGAACCAGACCGAGACGGCATCGCGCCCGCCCGCCGCGAGCGCTGCACCCGCCCGCCCGATCAGGAGCGCGCTCTGCTCTTCCAGATCCGGCACGATGTCGCCCCCCGCACCGGGGGCCGGGTTCGACACCGCCCGCGCGCCGCCGAAGGCCCTATTGGCCGCAGGCAGGCCCGCGGCGGCGAATTCCGCGAGGATCGCCTCGTTCCAGACCGGCCCGTCGGAGAAGCGGCCGTCGAAATAGGGCGGGCTCTGCGGCTGCGTTCCGCCCGTCGCGGCGTAGAGATTGCCGTTGTCGCTGAGCGAATCGCCCAGGACGAGAAAGCTCGAATAATCCTGCGTGAGGGAGGCCGACCGCGCGGCCCCGCACCCCACCGCGACCGATGCCAACAATCCAAGCATCAAGCTTCGCATCGTACTCTCCTCCCCACCATGACACCGTTTCCCGGCAGGACGAGGTTACCCGCTCGACCGCGGCGTGCAAGCGCCACGGGGGTCCGGGCGGAAGTGCAACACTTCCGGACCGCCGCCCGGATTCCGGGCGCCGATCCCGCTCCGCGCGAAACCATCCGGGAGGTGGAGTGTTTCCCGCAAGGGACACATCGGGTCAAAGCGACACGAACGCACGATTATCATTGGATCGCGCGGAACCAATGGTCCTGCTGGGATGGATTGCAGGTTGTATTGCGCGCTCAATCGATCGCGCCGAGCACGGAGAACTGGAATGAGCGGACCCACCAAGGGTGAAGCGGATGCCCGGACGGAAGCCGACGAAGACGAGGAGATGCTGCAGCGCGATCCCGACGAGTCGCTGAGCAACGCGCCCGAACGCGGAGAGACCGTCTCGGACTACTTCTCGTTCAACGAGATCTTCGCCCGGATCCTCGCATCGGCCGATCACGAGCTCGGCGTCTCCAACCGCTACCTCTTCTGGTCCGGGCTGGGCGCCGGCGCGGCGCTGGGCCTGACCTTCCTCGCCCGCGTCGCCTTCACCGAGGTCTCGGGAGAGGAGGAGCCGGGCCTGCTCGGCAACCTCCTCTACCCGGTCGGGTTCCTCATCATCGTCCTCGGACGCTACCAGCTCTTCACCGAAAACACGCTGACGCCGGTGACGCTCCTGCTCACCAAGCTCGCGAGCTTCGCGAGCGTCCTGCGTCTCTGGGGCGTCGTTCTCGTGTCGAACATGGTCGGCGCGGTCGGCATCGCGCTCCTGCTGTCGTTCTTCGACGTCTTCACCCCCGAACGCGTCGCCCTGGCGATCGAGATCGGGCGCCATGCCCATGAACAGACCTTCTTCGACCTCTTCTCGAAGGCGCTGATCGCGGGCTGGATCGTCGCGGCGATGGTGTGGCTCGTCCATGCGGGGCAGGACACGATCTCGAAGGTGATCTTCGTCTACGTGCTGATGTACTTCATCGGCGTGGCGGGCCTCTACCACATCATCACCTCGTCGGTCGAAGTCTTCTACCTCGCCTTCAGCGTGAGCGACGTGCACCTCCTGCCGCTCCTGCCGACCTTCGTGTTGCCCGTCCTGCTCGGCAATACCGTCGGCGGCGTCACCTTCGTCGCCGTCCTGAACTACGCGCTCTTCGCCGAGCATCGCGAATCGAAACTCTTCGAACCCTACGGAGAGCCGCTGAGCTACCGGGACTGGTTCTTCGGCAGCCGGCGCGACTCGGTCAACTGAAGCGCGGCGCCGACCGACCCGTGACAGGAGCGCCGCGGCCCGTCCCGCGGCCTCCATCCGCCCCCCGGCGGCGGTTGCAATTCCGGGCAGGAGGGAAAGGATGACCGCGATGCGATTCCCGCTCCTCCTCCTCGCCGCCGCGGCGCTCGGCGCCTGCGCCGCGCCCGAGCAGGCGATGCGCGCCCGCGACATGCGCCCGGCGGAACTGCCGCCCATCAGGGTCTTCGACGCCCCTCGCGTGACCCCGCCCGCGCGCCCCAATGCCGAGATCGCGCGGGATTTTCTCGACCTTTCCTTCACGCTGGAATCTGGCCGCCCGCTGCCGGTCTTCACCCGCTTCGAAGGCCCGATCGCCCTCCGCCTCACCGGCGCCGCACCGCCTCCGGGTCTCGAGGGCGATCTCGCGCGGCTCCTCGGACGGTTGCGCGGCGAGGCGGGGATCGAGATCGCCCGCGTCGCGCCCTCCGCCGCGGCCCAGATCACCGTGGAGCTCGTCCCCGACCGCATCATGCGCCGCGCCGTGCCGGAGGCCGCCTGCTTCGTCGTCCCCCGCGTTGGCAGCTGGGAGGAGTTCCGCGCCGCGCGCCGGTCCGACCTGCTCGACTGGGCGACGCTCGCGCGACGCGAGCGGCTGGCCATGTTCGTGCCCGCCGATGTCGCCCCGCAGGAGATGCGCGACTGCCTCCACGAGGAGCTCGCGCAGGCGCTGGGGCCGCTGAACGACCTCTACCGCCTCGACGACAGCGTCTTCAACGACGACAATTTCCACACCGTGCTGACCGGTTTCGACATGCTGATCCTGCGCGCGACCTACGCGGCGGAGCTGCGTTCGGGCATGACCCGTGCCGAGGTCGCGAGCCGGCTGCCGCGGATCCTCGCCCGTCTTAACCCGCGCGGCGAGCGCCCGGCCACCGCGCCGGCCGCGCCCACCACCCGCGCGTGGAAGGCGGCGATCGAGCAGGCGCTCGGGCCGCAGGGGGCCATGCCCACACGTCGCCGCGCCGCGGCCCGCGCCATCGCCCTTGCGGAGCAGGCGGGATGGGACGACAACCGCCTCGCCTTCAGCTACTTCGCACTGGGCCGCCTCACGCTCGACGACCCGTCCGAGACCGCCCTCGCCGCCTTTCTCAAGGCGGGACTGATCTATGCCGAAACTCCCGCGACACGAATACACGAGGCCCATATCGCCATGCAGCTCGCCGCCTTCGCCCTCGGAACGGGCCATCCCGACGTCGCGGTCACCATCGTCGACGCCAATACCGACACGGCGATCGGCGCGGAGAACGCCGCGCTTCTCTCGAGCCTTTTGCTCGTCAAGGCAGAGGCCATCGACGCCATGGGCCGGCCCGGGGAGGCGCGGCGGCTGCGCCGCGAGGCGCTGGGCTGGGGCCGCTACGGCTTCGGCGCGGCGGAGCTTTCCGCCCACATGGCCGAGATCGCCTCGATCGCGCCCGAACGGGCGGCGGAGGCGGGCTCGTGATCGTCCTCGCGGGCGCCCTCATCGGCGCGGTCTGGGGCGCGCGGCTCGCCCGCAAGCGTGGCGGAAAGCGGCTCGACATGGCGCAATACGGCGCCGCCTGCGCCATCGCGGGCACGCTTCTGGGCCTCATCGTCACGATCGTCGTGGAACGGCTCGTCTGATGTTCCTGCCCTTCTTCCAGACGCTGCGCAGCTTTCGCGTGCCCGTCTCGATCCGGGAATTCCTCGACTTCCTCGCCGTCCTGAAGACCGGCCTCGTCACCTACGACGTCGACGCCTTCTACGTCCTCGCCCGCACCGCGCTCGTGAAGAACGAGGCGCATCTCGACCGCTTCGACCAGGCCTTCGCCGCGACCTTCCAGGGCGTCGAGGCGATCCCGCCCGAAGCGGTGATGGAGGCGGTGGACATGCCGTCCGACTGGCTCGAGAAGATGGCGGAAAAGCACCTCTCGCCCGAGGAACGCGCGGAGATCGAGGCGCTGGGCGGTTTCGACAAGCTCATGGAGACGCTGCGGGAACGGCTCGCCGAACAGGAGGGGCGCCACCAGGGCGGCTCGAAATGGATCGGCACGGCGGGCACCTCCCCCTTCGGCGCCTACGGCTACAACCCCGAGGGCGTGCGGATCGGCCAGTCCGAGAGCCGCCACCGCCGCGCCACGAAGGTCTGGGACCGCCGCGAGTTCCGCAACCTCGACGACGAGCGCGAGATCGGCACCCGCAACATCAAGATCGCGCTGCGCCGCCTGCGCCGCTGGGCGCGGGAGGGCGCGGCGGAGGAGCTCGACCTCGCCGGCACGATCCGCTCCACCGCGCATCAGGGCTATCTTGACGTCAAGACCCGGCCCGAGCGGCGCAACGCCGTGCGCGTGCTGCTCTTTCTCGACGTGGGCGGATCGATGGACGACCACGTGGCGACCGTCTCCGACCTCTTCTCCGCCGCGCGGTCGGAATTCCGCCACCTCGAGTTCTTCTACTTCCACAACTGCCTCTACGAGGGCGTGTGGCGCGACAACCGCCGCCGCTGGACGCAGCAGATCCCCACCTGGGACGTGATCCACCGCTTCGGCCCCGAATGGCGCTGCATCTTCGTCGGCGACGCGGCGATGAGCCCCTACGAGATCGCCGTTCCGGGCGGCGCCAACGAGCACTGGAACCACGAGACGGGCGCCACCTGGCTCGCCCGCGCCCGCGACCACTGGCCCGCGCATATGTGGATCAACCCCGTGCCGGAGGCCGCCTGGCGCTACACCCAGTCGACCGCGATGATCCAGGAGATCTTCGGGGCGGACCGCATGGTCCCGATGACGCTCGACGGGCTCACCCGCGGCATGAAGGCGCTCGGCTGAGCGCGACACCCCGCGGGCGGCCCCGGCAGGGACCTACATCATCTGTTCCATCGCCTCCATGGCGAGCGCATCCGGCATGTCGGCGCAGGCGGCCATCAGGGCGACCTGATCGGCGTCCATGTCGCCCTCCTCCGTCTCCCCGGCCCCCTCGGCGCTCGCGCCGTCCGGCTCGGCCTCGCCCGCCTCGACCATGGCGCGGTCGTCGGCGGCGAGCGCCTCGCGAAGCTGCGCCATCGCCTCGTCCTGCGCCTCGGGCTCCATCGCCGTCACCTCCGCGCAGGTCAGCGTCGTCGGATCCACGTCCTCCTGCGCCGGAGCCGTCTGCGGCAGCGCGAGAAGCACCCCGAGGATCATCGCATGTCGGCTGGGTCTCATCTTCGTCTCCATTCTGGTCGTTGGCGTGCCTTGGCGCGCGTCGCGCCACCCTCGCACGGATCGCCGACGGCGCCGGACAATTTCACGCGACGGAACAGCAGGACGGGCTGTCACGTTCAGACCCCGACCGAAACAGAAAGGATCTCCAATGATCAAGAAGCATGGCAGCGCGAACTGGAAGGGCAGCCTGAAAGAGGGCAACGGAACCGTCTCGACGCAGACCGGTGTGCTCGACAAGCAGAATTACGGCTTCAAGTCCCGCTTCGAAGGCGGCACGAACACGAACCCCGAAGAGTTGATCGGCGCGGCCCACGCGGCCTGCTACTCGATGGCGCTCTCGATGATCCTGGGCCAGAGCGATCTCACGCCCGACAACATCGACACGAAGGCGACCGTGAACCTCGAGGAGAAGGATGGCGGCTTCGCCGTCACCAAGATCCATCTCGACGTGACGGCGAGCGTGCCGAACGCGAGCGAGGAGCAGTTCATGGAGGCCGCCAACGCCGCCAAGGCCGGCTGCCCGATCTCCAAGCTCGTAACCGGCGCCGAGGTCACGATGGACGCGAAGCTCGTCTGAGACGTCCCCCCGGCGCTGCGCAGGCGGCGCCGTTACTCGGCCGGTGCAGCCTCGCGAGAGGGCGCACCGCGCCGCATCAGGGCGACGTGGATCGCACCGCCGATGAGCGCGCCGATGATCCAGGAAAATCCGCCCAGCGCCCCGAAGGCCGGTACCCAGACCGTCGCGATCGAGAAGATCGCGGCGATCCCGAAGGCGAAGAGCGCCCGCCGGTTCCACCCCCCGTCGTAGTGATATGCCCCGTCCGGCGCGACCGAGTAGAGGTCGGGCAGCGACAGCCGCCGCCGCTGCACGATGTAGTAATCCGCGACCAGGATCCCGTAGAGCGGCGCGAGCACGGCGCCGAGCGTGTCGACGAAGGCCGCGATGCCGATCTGGCTGATGAAGACCACCCAGAACGCGCCGATGAAGAACGCGACGCCCGCCGTGATGAAGCCGCCCGTCCGCGCGGAGATGCGCGCGGGCGCGAGGTTGGCGAGGTCATAGGCCGGCGGGATGAAATTCGCGACGAGATTGATCCCCACCGTCGCCCCGAAGAACGTGAGCGCCGCGATCAGCGTCAGGATCACGCTGTCCACCTGCCCCACGATCTCGGCCGGGTTCGTGAGCGTCGTGCCGAAGAGCGCCGCGGTGCCCGCCGTGATCCACATGGCGAGGAAGGAAAAGAGCGCGAGGCTCACCGGCAGCCCCAGGAAATTGCCGAGCTTCATCTCGCGCTCGGTCCGCACGAAGCGGGAGAAGTCGCCGTAATTGATGACCACCGCGGCGAAATAGGCGATCATCGTGCCCACAACGCCGAGAAAGGCCAGCACGCCGCCCCCGGTGCCCGCAAAGATCGTTCCGAGCTCGGTGGAGAGCCCGTTGCCCGCGACCGCCCAGATATAGAGCGCGAGCGCGATCATCACCACGTAGACGAGCGGCCCGGCCCAGTTCAGGAACTTGGTGATCCACTCGATGCCGCGCAAAAACAGCGCCACCTGGAAGGCCGACACGAAGAGATAGGCGATCCAGTCGATGGCGGTGAGACCGAGGAACGTCCCCGTCCCCTCCCCGCCGAAGATCGCATAGAGCAGCATCGCGACGGCGGTGGAGGCGAAATAGGTCTGCACCCCGTACCAGAAGATCGCGACGATGCCCCGGACGAGCGCCGGAAAGTTCGCGCCCCGGACCCCCATCGCCGCCCGTGCCATCACCGGGTAGGGAATGCCGTACTTCACCGAAGGCGATCCGGTCAGGTTGACGAGCCCCATGACGATCAGCCCCGCGAGGATGATCGCGGCGAAGACCCACCACCCGTTCAGCCCCGAGGTGACGAAGAGCGTCGCGGCGAGCGTATAGCCGAAGAGCGACTGGATGTCGTTCGACCAGACATTGAAGATCTCGAACGCGCCCCAGGAGCGTTTCCGGTGCGGCAGCGGCGCGAGATCGTCGTTGTAGAGCGACGGATGCCCATGGGTGACGCTGAGATCGGTCTCTGGCTGCATGATGGTCCCCCGTCGTGAAATGCGCCCGTCGTCCCACCACCTCCACGGGAGGGCCGACCCGTTCACCGGTATGTGACGTTGGGGAAGGTCGCAATGCCCCATCGTGGCTCGCTCGCCGTTCGATGGCCTCGATGACGCCGATCGCGGCGCCGTTGCGCGTTAATCGGGCGCGCGGCATACGCCTTGTGTACGCTGTCCGTACATCCGCTATACGCAGGTCCGACACCCGCGGTACGCGCGCTGCACGATCCGTGTACGGGCGCCGCACATCCGCGGTACGTCCGGTGTACGCTTCGTGTACGCCCAGTGTACGCATCCGCCGCATTGCGGTGCCCGTCGCGACGCCCCATCTTGGCGGCATGATCAAGGTTCTCCCGATCCTCCTCGCGATCCTCTACGCGATCGCCATGTACCGCTTCTCCGTCTGGCGCACCGCCAAGGAGCTCGACGGAAAGTCCACCGAGCTTGCCGACGGGCGCCTCAAGGCGCTGACCGACAAGATGGCCCAGGCGCTCGATCTCGACCGCATCAAGGTGCATATCTATGAGATCGACCCCGTGAACGGCCTCGCCGCGCCCGACGGGCGCATCTTCATAACCCGCGGTTTCTACAACAGATATCGCGCCGGGGAGGTTTCGGCGGAAGAGCTTTCCTCGGTCATCGCGCATGAACTCGGCCACGTGGCCTTGGGTCATTCGCGCCGCAGGATGATCGACTTCTCCGGCCAGAACGCGCTGCGGACCGCGCTCATGCTGGTCCTCGGGCGCATCATTCCGGGCGTGGGCGCGATCCTCGCCAACGCCCTCACCTCCCTCCTCGCCGCGCGCCTCTCCCGCGGGGACGAGTACGAGGCCGATGAATACGCCTCCGCCCTCCTCCTCAAGGCCGGGATCGGCACATCGCCGCAGAAGTCCTTGTTTCATAAGCTGGAAAAGCTGACCGGCGGCAAGGGAAACGCCCCCGCCTGGCTTCTCAGCCACCCCGCCACCGCCGACCGCATCGCCGCCATCGAGGCCAACGAGCGCAAGTGGCTCGGCTCCTGATCATCGCCCGACGAGCTTGGCAAGCCGCGGCAAACGCGCCCGCTTGAGAAGGCCCCTCAGCTCGATCCGCTCGCCGGAAAGCCGCTCCGCTTCCGCGTGAACGCGCTCGATCACACGCCGGATCCCCGCCTCCTCCCCGGGCCAGGCCTGGCGGAGAAGCTGGTCGGGATCGACCCGCACGATTCCTTCCTCCGACAGGGCTGCCTTCGGAAAATCCCTTGCGTTGAAGGTACATAGGAGGTCCGCCGACCCGGCGATAGCGGCGGCCAGGACATGCACGTCGTCGGGATCGGGCAGGCTCAACCGGTCCAGATCGCCCGCCCGCGGTACCACCTCCGCCGCCGGCCATTCGCTGCGAAGCCGCGCGATCTCGCCGCGTGCGACGTCCTCCGCGCCCGGCCCGAGCTTCACCGTCGCCCGCGCCCATTCCTCGAGGATCCGCGCCGACCACAGGGGCGCATAGAGCCCCTCGCCCGCGCATCCCACCAATATCTCCCGCAAGACAGTCGGATAGAGGACGCAGGCGTCGAAACAGACCCTCATAGCCGGAAGAAGAGCGCCTTGAGATAGCCTGACTCCGCGAGTTGCGGGAGTTGCGGATGGTCCGGCCCGGCAAAGCCTGTATGGATCAGCCGACCCCGCCGCCCCCCGCGTCCGATGCCGCGGGCGGAAGCGGCAAGAAAGGCCTGCAGATCAACCGCATGGGAGCAGGAACAGAGGCAGAGATACCCGCCCTCCTCGACCAGCGGCGCGGCCAGTCGCGCGATCCGCTCATAGGCGCGAAGACCGGCCTCCCGTGCCTGTTTCGACGGTGCGAAAGCGGGCGGGTCGCAGATCACGAGCCCGAACCGCTCCCCCTCCGCTCCAAGGGCCGCGAGGGCGTCGAACGCGTCGCCCTTCCGCGTCCCGAAGCGCTCCGCCATGCCGCCCAGCGCGGCGCCTTCCCGCGCCAGACCGAGCGCCGCCTCCGACCCGTCGACCGAAAGCGCCGACGCCGCCCCGCCGGCGAGCGCCGCCAACGCGAACCCGCCCACATGCGAGAACACGTCGAGAACCGAACGCCCCTGCGCGAGCCGCGCTGCGAAGGCGTGGTTCTCCCGCTGGTCGAAGAAGAGCCCGGTCTTCTGCCCCGAGACGAGATCGGCCATGTAGACCGCGCCGTTCATCGGCACCGCCACCGGCCCCTCGATCGTTCCGCTCAGGACAAGGCTCTCGTCGTCGAGCCCTTCGAGCCCCCGCGCGCGTCCGCTCGCGTTCTTTATCAGGGACTTGGCCCCCGTCACCGCCATCAGCGCATCGGCGATCGGCTCCAGAAGCCGCTCCGTCCAGGCGGCATTGGGCTGAACCACCAGCACGTCGCCGAAGCGGTCGACGACCAGTCCGGGCAGCCCGTCCGCCTCCGCATGAACGAGCCGGTAGAAGGGCGCGTCGTAGAGCATTTCGCGATGGTCAAGCGCCGCGCGGAACCGCAGCTGCAGCCAATCCGCGTCGATCCGCGCTCCGGGATCGCGGTCGAGCATCCGTACCGCGATCTTGGAGCCGGGATTGAGCGTTGCCACCCCCGTCGCCTGCCGTTCCGCATCTTCGAGGACCACGAGACTGCCCGGCTCCATCCGGGAGGTTCGCCGATCGAGCACGACTTCGTTGGAATAGACCCACGGGAATCCGTGACGGATCGCACGCGCATTCGCCTTCGGCCGCAATCTGACGGTGGGATAAGGTTCGCTCATGCGATCCCGCATAGGCCGATGCCCCCGGATTGAAAAGCCGCCGCTCTCTGGTAGCGCTATCCGGCGCGTGCTACATGGTGTTGGACGCCCGAATGACGGAGGATGCGTGATGCCCCTCAATGCGACAATCGCCGAGGTCACGGAACGGATCGTGGCCCGCAGCCGCGAAACCCGCGGCCCCTATCTCGACCGCATGGCCCGCGCCGCGGACGAGGGCCCGAAACGCGCGCACCTGACCTGCGGCAACCAGGCCCACGCCTATGCGGCGATGGGCGAGGACCAGGAGGCGCTCGCGACCTCGCGCCAGCCCAATCTCGGGATCATCACGGCCTATAACGACATGCTCTCGGCCCATCAGCCGTTCGAGCGGTTCCCCGGGCTCATCCGGGATGCGGCGCGGAAGGCCGGCGCCACGGCGCAGGTGGCGGGCGGCGTGCCCGCCATGTGCGACGGCGTCACGCAGGGCCAGGTGGGTATGGAGCTCTCGCTCTTCTCCCGCGACGTGATCGCGCTCGCGGCGGGCGTGGGCCTGTCGCACAACACCTACGACGCGGCCCTCTATCTCGGGGTCTGCGACAAGATCGTGCCGGGCCTCGTCATCGCCGCGGCGACCTTCGGCTACATCCCGGCCGTCTTCCTGCCCGCGGGGCCGATGACGAGCGGATTGCCGAACGACGAAAAATCCGCGATCCGCCAGCGCTTCGCCGCCGGGGAGATCGGGCGGGATGAGCTCATGAAGGCGGAGATGGCCTCCTATCACGGGCCCGGAACCTGTACCTTCTACGGCACCGCCAACACCAATCAGATGCTGATGGAGTTCATGGGACTGCACCTGCCCGGCGCCTCCTTCGTCAATCCCAACACGCCGCTTCGCGACGCGCTCACCATCGCGGGCGCCACGCGTGCGACGGAGATCACCGCGATGGGCAACGAGTACCGCCCCGCGAGCCAGGTCCTCGACGAGAAGGCTTTCGTCAACGGCATTGTGGGGCTGATGGCCACAGGCGGGTCGACGAACCTCATCATCCACCTCCCCGCAATGGCGCGGGCCGCGGGGATCCAGCTCGATCTGGAGGATTTCTCCGACATCTCGTCGGTCACGCCGCAGATGGCCAAGGTCTATCCCAACGGGCTCGCCGACGTGAACCATTTCCACGCCGCGGGCGGCCTTAGCTACATGATCGGGGAGCTTTTGGAGAACGGCCTTCTCCACGACGACACGCTTACCGTCGCGGGCGAGGGCCTGCACGACTACACAAAGGAGCCGGTACTAGAGAACGGTGAAGTCGTCTGGCGGGAAAGCGATGGGAAATCGCACAACGACAAAATCCTGCGCCCCGTCTCCGACCCGTTCAAGGCCACCGGCGGGCTCGCGGATCTCAACGGCAATCTCGGCCGCGGGGTGATGAAGGTCTCCGCCGTGAAGCCGGAACATCATGTCATCGAGGCGCCCTGCCGCATCTTCCACGACCAGGCCGACGTCAAGAAGGCCGCCCAGAACAAGGAGATCACGGAGGATACCGTCGTCGTCGTCCGCTTCCAGGGGCCGCGTGCCAACGGGATGCCGGAGCTGCATTCGCTGACGCCGGTGCTCGCGAACCTCCTCGACAAGGGGCTGAAGGTCGCGCTCATGACCGACGGGCGCATGTCGGGGGCGTCGGGCAAGGTACCCGCCGCGATCCATGTCTGCCCCGAAGCCGCCGATGGCGGGCCGATCTCCCGGCTCAGGGACGGCGACATCGTCCGCATCGATGCCCAGGCCGGCACAATCGAGGCCGTGGGCGTCGATCTCGACACGCGGGAGCCCGCTTCCGCCGACCTGTCCGACAACGGCCATGGCGTCGGACGGGAGCTCTTCGAGGTTTTCCGCCGGAATGTCGGCCTCGCCACCCACGGGGCGGGCGTCGTCGTCTGACCTCCCCCAAAAGATCGAAGGATTGCCCATGACGCCACAGGACGCCTCCCGCCGTGCCGAGGAGATCTGCCGCCTCGCCCCGGTCATCCCGGTTCTCGTCGTCTCCGATCCCGCCACCGCGCGCCCGCTCGCCGAAGCGCTCGTCGCAGGCGGGCTCACCGCGCTCGAAGTCACGCTGAGAACGCCCGCCGCGCTCGAGGTGATCGCGGAGATGGCGAAGGTCGAGGGCGGCACGGTCGGTGCGGGGACGCTCCTCACGCCCGAGGACGTGACGAAAGCCGTCGAGGCCGGCGCGAAGTTCGGTGTTTGCCCGGGCGCGACGGACCGCCTGATGAGCGCTGCGGAGGATGCCGATCTGCCGATGCTGCCCGGCACCGCGACGGCGACGGAGGCGATGGTGCTCCTCGAACGGGGCTACACGGTCCAGAAGTTCTTCCCGGCCGAAGCATCGGGCGGCGCGCCCGCGCTGAAGGCCATCGGCGCACCGTTGCCGCAGATCCGCTTCTGCCCTACCGGCGGGGTGAACCTGAAGAACGCGCCCGATTATCTGGGCCTTGCGAACACCCTCTGCGTCGGCGGCTCCTGGGTCGCGCCGGGCGATCTCGTCGCGGCCGGCGATTGGGAGGGGATCACCAGGCTCGCGCGCGAGGCCGCCGCGCTGCCGGTCAGCTGAACCGACCCGCGCTTCCCCCGCGGCGCCCGCGCCTCGGGGGGGCGGCAAGTGCTTCTTTCAGCACTTCGACCATGGGATGGCCGGGCGGGGCGGCCGCGTGACGCGACAGGAGCACGGAGACGCCGTCTTCCGGCCGCATCTCCGGTCCGAGCGAGAGAACCCAATCGAGGAAGATGGATCGGCAATCGGCCTTGGTCAGGCCCTCCATCGCGAAGGCCTCCGCAATGACGCCGTTCGGGTCGTAAGTATCACGTCCTGCCATCGCGTGCCTCCTTCGCTTCGATGTTAATCCCCGTCCCGATCGGGAGAGAGGACGCGGACGACGCAATCGGATGCGCGCGCGGCATGCGCCTGCAGTTCGGCGCATAAGTCGTCCAGCGAGCCGCATCCCGTGTCCCGCAGAACGAAGGCTTCCCCCGTCGCTCCGAGGTCCTCGGGGCGGAACGTATCGGTTCCGAGCAGGCGCGCACCGGCGCGGAACCGGGCGAGGAAGTTGTGTGCGGCCCCAAGCGCCGCCGCATCCTCCGCGCTCGCATGTCCCGCAGCCGCCCCCGCCGCGATCTGGTCCGGAACGCGTGTGGACAGGCAATTCGACATGAGCCCGAGGGCGGTCGCGACGAGCTCGATATCCTGCAATCGCCCGGGGCCGGACTTCGCATCCCAGAGATCGCCGGGCCGGGCGCGCAGAAGCCGCTCGCGCATCGAGGAGGTCTCGCGGCGCACCGCATCGTTGTCCCTTCGTTGTTCGAGGACCGCGCGCCGCACTTCCGCGACATGCGCGCAAAGCGCGTCCGGGCCTGCGAGCGGACGGCCTCGCGTGAGCGCCAGATGCTCCCAGTTCCAGGCTTCCTCCCGCTGGTAGCGGTCGAATGCGGACAAGGCCGTCGCTACCGGGCCCTGCCGACCCGAGGGCCGCAGGCGCATGTCGACCTCGTAGAGGCGACCCTCCGACATCGGGGCCGAGAGCGCCGTCACGAGCGCCTGCGTGAGCCGCGCATAATAGGTGCGCGCCGCGAGCGGACGGGGTCCATCGGATTGCTCGACCCCTTCGGCGTCGTAGATGACGATGAGGTCGAGGTCGGACTTGGCCGTGAGCCGCCCAGCGCCGACGGATCCCATCCCGAGCACCATCGCCCCCGCGCCGGGAGGGATCCCGTGTTTTTCCGCGAACCCGTCGATCACGACCGGCCAGAGCGCGGTGATCGTCGCCGCGGCCAGATCGGCATAGTGCCGCCCTGCCTCGCCTGCATCGATCAGGCCGCGGAGATGATGCACCCCGATCCGGAAATGCCAGTCCCGCGCCCAGGCTCGCGCGGTATCAAGGCGGCTTTCGTAATCCCGCCGGCCCGCCATCCGGTTCGCCAGTTCCGCCGCGAGCGCCGTCTCCCCCGGCCAGTCGGCGAAGAACGACCCGCCGATCACCGCGTCGAGCACGGCGGAGTTCTGGCTCAGATATTGCGCGAGTTCCGCACTCGTCCCGGCGATGTCGGCGATGAGTTCGATCAGCGCGGGGTGCGCCTCGAAGAGGGAGAAGAGTTGCACGCCGGCGGGAAGCCCCCTCAGGAATCCGTCGAAATGCGCCAGCGCCCGATCGCCCCCCGGCCCGCTGAGAAGGTGCCGCAGCACGCGTGGGCGGATCCGGTCGAAGATGTCGAGCGCGCGTTCGGAGCGGAGTGCGGGGTAATGGCGCCATCGCGCCACCATTTCCGCCTGGGCTTCGCTGAGGTCGGGCCCGGCCTCGCGCGGCGGTGCGTCGGGCGAGAAGAAATCCTCGGTCAGCGCGGAGACACGCTCGAGCCGCTCGAGCATCTCCTTTCCGAGGGGTTCGGGATCGCGGTCCATCATCGCCGCAATCCGCGCGAAGCCCTGGCGGTCGTTCGGCAGCGCGTGGGTCTGCTGATCGGCGACCATCTGCACCCGGTGTTCGACCTCGCGATGGGCGCGGTAATCGGCGGCGAGCGTCGCGGAGACGTCGTCTCCGATCCATCCCGCCTGCGCGAGCGCCGAGAGCCCTTCCACCGTTCCCCGAACGCGGAGAGATGGATCGCGGCCGCCGGCAATGATCTGCCGGGTCTGGGTGAAGAACTCGATTTCCCGGATACCGCCCCGCCCGAGCTTCATGTCGTGGCCGTCGAGGGTGATCGGACCGTGCAGCCCTTTCTGGTCGCGGATCCGGAGCCGCATGTCATGCGCATCCTGGATCGCGGCATAATCGAGATGCCGACGCCAGATGAACGGCCTCAGCCGGTCGAGATACCGGTTCCCGGCCTCAAGATCTCCAGCGGCGGGGCGGGCCTTGATGTGCGCGGCACGCTCCCAGGTCCGTCCCAGCGATTCGTAGTACCGCTCCGCCCCCTCCATGGTGAGGATCACGGGCGTGACGGACGGATCGGGACGCAGCCGCAGATCGGTGCGGAAGACGTAACCCTCCGCACTGGTCTCCGAAAGGAGCGCGCAGGCTTTCTGCGTCGCCCGCACGAGCGCCCGGCGCGCCTCCATGTAGAGATCACGTCCGTAGCGGGATTCGTCGAAGAGGCAGATGAGATCGATATCGGAGGAGTAATTGAGTTCGAACGCGCCCATCTTGCCCATCGCGAGAACCACGGCCCCACCCGCCTCGGCAATATCCTCCTCACCCTGCCCGGGCAGGCGCCCGCGCCGGATCTCGACCGCCACCTGCGAGAGGAACGCGCGTTCGAGGGCCAGGTCGGCAAACCGCGTCAGGGCTCCGGTCGTCGCCTCGAGATCGGCGACCCCCGCGAGGTCGAGCAGCGCCGTCCAGAGCGCGACACGTCGCTTGCCGACACGCAGGGCAATCTTCAGATCGGCATCGTCCGCGTCTTTGACGGCGGCGAGGATCCCGGCCAGCACGTCATCCGGGTCGGTCGAGAGCGCTCCGCGAAGCCATTCGGCCTCCCTCTCCATCAGACCCTTCAGATAAGGGCTGCATCCGCCAGTGCCCGAAAGGAGCGCACGGACCTCGCCGGGCTGATCCGAGAAGAGCGTGCCGATCTCCTCCGCGCGGTCGCGTTCGAAGGGGTTTGGTACGCGGATGATGCGGCTTGCGAGTGTCATGGCTCGTGCCTACCGCGACGCGGCATGACGGGTCCAGCCCGAGCCCGCCCGCGCGGGATCAGTGGAGTTTCAGGGCCGGCCGCGTGACCTTGTTCACCTCGTGGGAAAAGATGTGGACGAGCCCCCGCCGCCAGCCATGCACCGAGATGATGTGGAGACGGTAGAGCGACATGTAGGCGAACCGCGCCACCCGCCCTTCGATCGCCATCCGCCCGCCGACGAGATTGCCCATCAACGATCCCATCGCGGTGAACCGGCTGAGCGAGACGAGGGCGCCGCGGTCGCGGTAGACGAAGGGCGTGAGCGGCTCTCCCCGCTGGGCACGATGAAGCTGCGCGACCATGTGGTCGCCCATCTGCTGGGCCGATTGCGCCCGGGGCGGAACGGGCGGCTCCCCGTCCTCGAGGACGCAGTGGCAGCAATCGCCGATGGCGAAGATCCGCGGGTCGGCCGGCGTGCGGAGGGTCGGTTCGACCACGATGCGTCCCTGGTCCGAAAGCTCCAGATCGCTCATCTCCGACAGCGCGTGGTCGCCGCGCACGCCCGTGGCCCAGAGCAGGAGCTTCGCCTCGATCGCACGGCCGTCCTGCATCTCGACCCTCCCGGGCGTGACCTTCGTCACCATCGTATCCGTCCGAACCTCGACCCCGAGCGCCCGGAGCTGATCCTCCACCTTCTCCGACACGTCCTCGGGCAAGGCCGGGACGAGCCGCGGCCCGGCCTCGAGCAGCGTCACCTTCACGGCACTGTCGTCGAAGACCTCGAGTCCATAGGAGCGCAGGGCCTTCGCGGAGGACACAAGTTCGGCCGAAAGCTCCACGCCCGTCGCTCCCCCGCCGACGATGCAGATTGGCAAAGTGGCGGTGGAATCGTCGTGCTGGCGTGTCTCGTTGAGCCGCAGGCAGGCATTGAGCAGCCGACGGCGGAACCGGTCGGCCTGTCGGCGGCTTTCGAGGAACATTGCATGCTCGCGCACGCCCTCGATCCCGAAATCGTTGGAAACGCCCCCGAGGGCGAGGACGAGCCAATCGTACCGGATTTCGTGGCGGTCGACGACGACCTCTCCATCCTCGTCGATCAACGGGGAGGTGACGACCATCTGGCGTTCCCGGTCGATCCGTTCGAGCGAGCCGTTGAAGAAGCGGTAGTTCCAGCGCGCCGCGTGACCGCCATACCCGACCTCATCGGCATTCGCGTCGAGCGCACCGGCCGCGACCTCGTGGAGGAGCGGCTTCCAGACGTGGGTCCGGTTCTTTTCGATCAGGATGATGTCGTGGGTATCGCGCGAATAGCGCGCGCCGAGCTTGCGCACGAGACCGAGGCCCGCGGCCCCGCCCCCGACGACGACAATCTGGGTCTTGCGCCGCTTCGCCATGCCGTTCTCCGATCAGACCGCCCAGCGCCCTCAAGGATCGGCGCACCGTTCCATCCTCGCGCCTGATGCGTGCAAGACAAGACAAAAGGTGGCGGTCGAGGCGCGCGGAATGTCGCTGCAAACCGTCGACCGAATTAGGACCTGAAATGTGAAGGATATTCACATGGGGGTCTTGCAGGACGGGCCCTGCATTCGCATCTAGAAGATGTGAAAGGCATTCACATCATCATTGGAGAAACGCCCGTGACAAGCTTCGCCGATATTCCCGCTTCTCGACCCGGTCCCATCGCACGGACCGAGGCCTGGCTCGACGCTCGCGGCAAACCCGCCTGGCTCGCGCTGATGGTCGTGGGCTTTATCCTGTTCTGGCCGGTGGGGCTGGCCGTCCTCGGCTACATGCTCTGGACGCGCAAGCTCACGGGCGACGGTCCGGCCCTTGGCCGCGGAAGTTTCATGTCCCGCCGATCGACCGGCAATGCCGCGTTCGACGCCTATCGCGCCGACACGCTGCATCGGCTCGAGGAAGAGCAGCAGGCATTCGAAAGCTTCCTCAAGCGCCTGCGCGAAGCCAAGGACAAGGCGGAATTCGACCAATTCATGGCCGACCGTGACCGGTCCGGCGGTTCCGAAATGCGTTCGAATACCTAAGTAACAAAAATCCCGAGCTTGCCCCGTCGACGGGGCAGGCATGCTTTTCGATTCGGAGACGTCATGTACGCAACCGGCCTTCCCGATCCCGCGATCCACGGCACGCTTTACGACGACGTGCCGACCAAAAGGTTCCTGGCCTGGATCGTCGACGTGATCGTCATCGCGCTCATCTCGCTGGCGCTGACGCCGCTCACGGCTTTCACCGCCATCTTGTACTTCCCGCTCTTCTACGTCTGCGTGGGGTTCGCCTATCGAACCGCGACGCTGGCGCGCGGCTCGGCGACCTGGGGCATGCGCCTTTGCTCGATCGAGCTTCGCGATCTCGACGGCGAGCGATTCGATCTCTGGAGCGCGTTCCTGCACACTGCGGGCTATACCGCCTCCGTCGCGATGTTTCCGCTGCAGCTCGTCTCCGGCGTCCTGATGGTCGCCACGCCGCGTGGACAGGGGCTCACCGATCACGTCATGGGATCGGCGGCGATCAACCGCACCGCGTCGTAACCATCCGTGCAGGCGAGGGCTTGGCGCAAACGGGGCAGCGCGCTAGGCTTCGCCGCAAAACTGCCGGATTTCCATGAGACACACGCTCCCAATTGCGCCGCAATTCTATGTCACGGCCCCGCAGCCCTGTCCGTATCTCGACGGTCGGGTCGAGCGGAAGCTGTTCACGGCATTGCAAGGCGACGAGGCACAGATCCTCAACGACACGCTCTCGAAGCAGGGCTTCCGGCGGAGCCAGAACGTGCTCTACCGGCCGAGTTGCGCCGAATGTTCCGCCTGCCTCTCCGCACGGATTCGCGTTGCGGATTTCCAGCCGACGAAGACGCAGCGCCGGATCCAGAAGCGGAACGCCCATCTGATCCGCAGCGCCAACGCGCCGTGGGCGACGGAGGAGCAGTTCGCGCTCTTCCGCACGTATCTCGACAGCCGTCACGCCGATGGCGGCATGGCCGACATGGATATCTTCGAATTCGCGGCGATGATCGAGGAAACCCCGATCCGCAGTCGCGTCGTGGAATATGCCCGCCCGGATTCCGACGGCGGGCCGGCCGCGCTTGCTGCCGTCTGCCTCACCGATCTTCTCGATGACGGGCTCAGCATGGTTTATTCCTTCTACGAACCCACGCTTCGTGCCGACAGCCTCGGGACCTATGCGATCCTCGACCACGTGGAGATCGCTCGGGAGGCGGGACTGCCCTATGTCTATCTCGGCTACTGGGTGCCCGGTTCTGCCAAGATGGGATACAAGGCCAATTTCGATGCGCTCGAGATTTTCCGCGACCGCCGCTGGGAGCCCTTGGGGGACCCCTCGGCCTACGAAGAGGCGACGCGTCCGACCTCGACCGACCCGATCGCCGAGCAGGTGGCGCGGATCACCCTGCCCGACGGCCGCGCGCGGCGATAGGCCGCCGCCTCAGTTCGGGAACAGATCGGGCACGATCGTCACGACACCGGGGAACAGCCACAGCAGCCCCAGCCCCACCGCCTGGATCGCAACGAAGGGCACCACGCCGCGATAGATGTGCCGCGTGGTGATCTCGGCCGGGGCGACGCCACGCAGGTAGAAGAGCGCGAAGCCGAAGGGCGGGGTCAGGAACGAGGTCTGCAGGTTCACCGCGATCATGATCGTCACCCATTTCGGATCCAGCGTCCCGCCGTAGATGACCGGACCCACGATCGGGATGACGATGTAGATGATCTCCAGGAAATCGAGAACGAAGCCGAGCACGAAGAGGACGAGCATGACGATGAGAAAGACGGTCAGCTCGTCGTCGAAGGATTGCAGGAAGCTCTGGATGTAGTGCTCGCCGCCGAAGGAGATCACGACGAGGTTGAGGAGTTGCGAGCCGATGAGGATCGTGAAGACCATCGAGGTGACCTTCGCCGTCTCCCGCACGATGGGCGTGAGCACCCCGCCCGCGTAGAGAACCCAGCAGGCATAGAGCAGGCCGAAGATCGCGTAGAGATAGGCGAGCTGTGCCACGCCATAGGCGATCACCTGCTCCGCATTGGTCTCGCCCACGCCCACGCGGAGGTCGAAATTGATCCCGACGAGCAGCATCAGACCGATGGCGAGCGTCGTGCCGAGGATCACGCGCCCCGACCGCCCCTCGTCGCGAAGCCTGCGCCAGGCGGCGAGGAGTATCGCGCCACCCGCGCCGAGCGCCGCGGCGGGCGTCGGATTGGTGATCCCCCCGAGGATCGATCCCAGCACCGCGACGATGAGGACGAGGGGCGGGAAGACGACCCGCACGAGGTCGTTCCGTGCGAGCATCCCGGCCGCATCCCTGAGCCCGTAGCAGACCAGCAGGATCGACGGGAGAAGGATCAGGAAGGTCACGCCGGGGCTGGTCGTGGGCGAGACGAGGAGGATGTCCGCCACGAGCGCGAGCACGCAACCGAGCGCGCCCGCGGCAAGACCGCGATGCCGGTCGGTCGGAGCGACCCCGCGGGCAGCCGACAGGATCAAACCGGCGAGCAGGACGGCGACGCCGATCCCCAGCCCGATCGGCGCCCGGCTGGCGATGCGATCTGCCACCGCCTCCGCGCGGGCCGCGTCGTCGAGGCGTACGCTCTGCGCGCCGCCGCCCGTTCCCGTGATCGCGGCCTGCTCCGCCACGGCACGGTCCCAGGCGGCCTGGCCGTGCAGATCGATCATCGCCGCCTGGCACTGCTCGGAGACATTGGTGCGGAGCGATGCGCCGGAGGGTGCGTCGGTAAATCCGCTTACCGCGATCGATTGCGATCCGGCGACGCCTACGGCGTTGAGCGCGACGAGCCCCAAGACGAGCGCGAGCGGAACGCCGAGAAACCAGGTGAGTGCCTCGCCCCGCGTGACGGGCTCGGCCGCGATCTGTCCGCCGGCGACCGGCGGGGCCTTATGCGGCTTCAGCATCGCGTAGAAGAACGCATAGGCGGCATAGAGGAGCGCCAGAAGGATGCCCGGCAGGAGCGCCGCCTGAAAGAGCGTGCCGACCGACACGACGGCCGCCTGGCCGAGGAAGGTCAGTGCGTCGGGGCAACCTAGCCCCTGTGCCCTGGCCTCCTGCGCGGTGGAGTAGAGATCGCCCGCGAGCGTGCCCAGAAGCACGATGACGATGGAGGGCGGAATGATCTGCCCCAGCGTGCCCGACGCCGCGATGACGCCCGTGGCGAGCTCCGGAGAGTATTTCGCCCGCATCATCGTCGGCAGCGACAGGAGCCCCATCGTCACCACGGTTGCGCCGACGATCCCGGTCGAGGCGGCGAGGAAGGCGCCCACGACGACGACGGACACGGCAAGCCCCCCGGGCAGCGGGCCGAAGATCCGCGCCATCGTCGTAAGAAGGTCGTCGGCGATCCGCGACCGCTCCAACGTGATCCCCATCAGGACGAACATCAGGACGGCGAGGAGGGTCTCGATCGACTGCCCGGCGAGTACGCGCTCGTTGATGCGATTGACGATGAAGCTGACATTGCGGTCGAAGGCGAGTTCCCAGCCGCCGGGGAAGATCGGCTCCGCAAGGATCGGCAGGTCGGGATAGCGGAAGCGCGAGATCGTCTGAGCCGGGACTCCATCCGCGACGAGGGCCCGATAGGCGTCGCTGGCGGGATCGACCGCCTCGCGGACCAGCAGCCCACCCGCATCGAGCGTCGCGATGATCGCGAAGCTGAGGAGCGCCGCGCCGCCGATCGCGAAGGCCACGGGGAAACCCGACAGGATCGCGCCGAAAAGGCAGAGGAAAACGATGATGAGGCCGATCTCGACCCCGTCCAATCCGAAGAACATGTCTGTTACTCCTACCGGGCTTCCGCCGGAGCTGCCGCGTCCCGGTCGAGATATCGTCCCTCCGATCCCTCTCCCTCGAGCCATTCGAGGAGCGCGCGGTAGAAGACCGCGACCGCCTGCAGGAACAGCATCGCGGCCAGGACGAGGAGCAGAACCTTGAAGAGGAAGTAGGCGTTGAAGCCGTTGGGCGAGAACCCGACCGTCTCGACGTTCCAGCGCAGCACGCTGGCCTTGCGCTCGAGCATCTCGAGAGTGTCGGTGGCCGAGACCTTCGGCGTCACCAGATGGCGCCACATGAAGAACCAGCCGTAAAACCAGATCACGACCGCCACCGGCATCATGAAGAGAACCGCGCCCACCATGTCGACGATCCGCTTCGCGCGAAACGAGGCCGGGGCGTAGAGAAGGTCAACGCGCACATGCCCGCCCTGGACGAAAGTCCAGGCGCAGCAGAGCGCGACGATGGCGGCATTGTAGAGCTTCAGCTCTTCCGACCACCAGCTCACGTCGAAGCGGACGAGCGTGCCGAACCCGAATCCCAGCTCCGACGCCGCGAAGACACGCTGCGCGAAGACGATGACGATCTGCTGCAGGATCATCAGAAGACCGGCCCAGGCGATGACGCGTCCCACGGTATTGGCGAAGCCCTCGAGCCCGCGCACCGCGCCCCAGAGGATCGGGCGATGCCAGAAACCCACACCGGTGAGGAGGATCAGGGCCGTGAAGACGACGAAGAAGAAGTCCTGGGAGGCGCCGTAATGGATGAACCGCATGAGTGCGACGGGATCGGACCAATCGAGCCAGGAGGCAGGATGCCAGAGCGCGCGGGCCGCATCGACGAACGCGCCCGAAATCCCGGCCGCAATCCAGATGATCCCGTCGAGCATCGCCGATCCCCCATCGCCCGCCCCCCCGGCCCGGCCGTATCTCGGCTCCGGGACGTGGAAGACGGCGCGGTCATATCGCCGGAAGCCAGAGGCTTCCAGATCAATTCGCCCCTGATCGCGCCATCAGCCGAGAGAGGGCTCCCGGCGCACGGCGACGGCTCCGCAAGCCTCTCCCGCGGGCGGTGCCGGCTTCTCCCCAAGCCAACCGGAGCCTCCCACGGATCAAGTCCCGGTCAGAAGCCCTTCCCGCTCGCCACGCTGCGGAACCGTCATCGGCACCGACGTCGTCCGATCCTCCTGAACCGGACCGACGGTGTTCGCTTACATCTGCAGGATACGATCCCGCTGTCTTGAATAGGCCTGCTCCGACATCTCGATCCACTGCGCGGAGGACGCCATCGAGGTCTGGTAGCTGTCGAAGATCTTCTTGTAGAGCGGATCGCCCATGTACTCCTGGTACACTTCCTGCGAGGCCGCGCCGAGGGCATCCCAGACCGGATCGGGGAAGGTCAGCGTCCGAACGCCAGCCTGCTGCAGACGCCCGAGCGCCGCGGCGTTGTTCGCGACGAAAAGCGCGAGCGTCCAGCTGTTGGCGGCGGCGGAGACCTGCTCGATCACCTGCTGATGCGCGGGCGACAGCTCCTCGAATACCGTCCGGTTGGTGGCAAGGCTGATCCCCGGACCGGGCTCTCCCGCGCTCGCGGTGTAATAGAACTTCGTGATTTCCTGGAAGCCCGCGGCCTCGTCGGCCCAGGGCCCGATCCAGTCGACCGCGTCGAGCGCACCGGAGCTCAGCGCTTGGTAGACTTCGGCGCCGGGAATGTTCTGCACCGAGGCGCCGAGCTTGGCGAAGACCTCGCCGCTCTGTCCCGGGGCCCGCATCCGGAGACCCTGGAAATCCTCCGGACCGTTGATCTCCTTCTGGAACCAGCCGCCCGCCTGCGCGCCGGTATTGCCCGCGAGGAAGGACTTGAGCCCGAAGATCTGGCCGAGCTCGTCGTGGAGACCCTGCCCCCCGCGATGGTAATACCAGTTATGGAGTTCCTGAGACGTCATGCCGAACGGGAGCGAGGTGAAGAACTGGTAGGCCGGATGCTGCCCGGTGAAGTAGTAGTCCGCCGCATGGTACATGTCGGCCTGTCCGGCCGTCACCGCGTCGAACACCTCGAATGCGCCGACAAGCTCGCCCGCGGCCTTCAGATCGACCGTCAACGCGCCGTCGGTGAGGGCCGTGATCTTGTCCGCACAGTACTGCGCGCTGTCGTGGACACCCGCGAGGCCCCGCCCCCAGGTCGTCACGAGCGTGAGCGTCCGGTTCCCTTGCGCATAGGCCGGTGCGGCAAGCCCGGAAGCGGCCGCGGCCGACCCGCCCAGAGCGGAATTCCTTAGAAACGTCCTGCGATCCATCTATCGCTCCCTTCCCGCCTGTGTATTCGGCGGCATACATCGAATCAAGTTGTTCGCAAGGTGCCCGAAATTTGGGAATCAGACAAGAAATCGGTCTGCGAGGCGGTCATTCGGCGCAAACGCAGCCTGAGCCCAGGCCGTGAGGCATCGTCGATATAGGGTAGCAGCCGAGAAAGCGGACGCAGGCTACGTTCAAATTATTTCAAGATACCCGCAATCTAAGTAATTAAATTTCTTCTATGATCCCCTCCGTGACATCTTTTGTGCCTTTTGATGGTTGACCATGTGCGACACGCTGACTAATGGTCCTCGGGAAGGAGATCGACGATGCCCCATATTCTCGTAGGACCTATCTGAGGGCGCTGGGATCGTTCATACGATCCGGGATCGATTTTCCCACGCGCCCCCGCCTCAAAACGGGGGCTTTTTCATGCGCCATCGACGGACGACGGCGCGGATGACGGAGACGGATGAGATGACAAAGCCGATGACGGGCGCGAAGATGGTGGTTCAGGCGCTGAAGGATCAGGGCGTGGACGTCGTATTCGGCTATCCGGGCGGCGCGGTCCTCCCGATCTACGACGAAATCTTCCAGCAGGAAGACATCCGGCACATCCTGGTGCGCCACGAGCAGGCCGCCGTCCACGCCGCGGAAGGGTATGCACGGTCGTCCGGCAAGGTCGGCGTCGCGCTGGTCACGTCCGGCCCGGGTGCGACGAATGCGGTCACGGGGCTGACCGACGCTTTAATGGATTCGATCCCGATCGTCGTCCTTTCCGGGCAGGTTCCGACCTTCCTCATCGGCAACGACGCGTTCCAGGAAGCCGATACCGTCGGCATCACCCGGCCCTGCACCAAGCACAACTGGCTCGTGAAGGAGCCCGATCGGCTATCGGGTACGATTCACGAGGCGTTCCACGTCGCGCGGTCGGGTCGTCCCGGCCCCGTTCTCGTCGACATCCCGAAGGACGTCCAGTTCGCGACCGGAAAGTACATCGGTCGGGAGCCCGCGAAGCGCAACAGCCGCTACACCCCTCAGGTCAAGGGCGATCCCGAGATGATCGCGGAACTCGCCGGCGCGATCGCCACGGCGAAACGGCCGGTCATCTATTCGGGCGGCGGCGTGATCAATTCGGGGCCGGCCGCCTCGCAATTGCTGCGCGAGCTGGTGGCGGAGACGAACTTTCCGGTCACGTCCACGCTGATGGGTCTCGGCGCCTATCCGGCCTCCGGGGCGAACTGGCTCGGTATGCTGGGGATGCACGGCCTCTACGAGGCCAATCTCGCGATGCATGGCTGCGACCTGCTCATCAATATCGGTGCGCGGTTCGATGACCGCATCACCGGCAGGACGCAGGATTTCTCCCCCCATTCGCGGAAAGCGCATATCGATATCGATGCCTCCTCGATCAACAAGGTGATCCATGTCGACATCCCGATCCTCGGGGATGTCGCCCATGTGCTCGAGGATCTGTTGCGGGTCTGGAAATCGCAGGGCCGGCGGACAGATGCCGCGGCGCTTAAGAAATGGTGGGCGCAGATCGAGGAATGGCGTGCCGTCGACTGCCTTAAGTTCGACCCGTCGTCGAAGACGATCAAGCCGCAACACGCGCTGTCGCGGCTGGAGGCGCTGACGAAGGACCACGACCGCTACATCACGACCGAAGTGGGCCAGCACCAGATGTGGGCCGCACAATATCTCGGTTTCGAGGCCCCCAACCGATGGATGACCTCTGGCGGCCTCGGAACGATGGGCTATGGCCATCCCGCCTCGATCGGCGTGCAGATCGCGCATCCGGACGCGCTCGTCATCAATGTCGCGGGCGAGGCCTCGTGGCTCATGAACATGCAGGAGATGGGAACGGCGGTGCAGTACAGGCTGCCCGTCAAGCAGTTCATCCTCAACAACGAGCGTCTCGGCATGGTGCGCCAGTGGCAGGAGCTCCTGCACGGCGAGCGCTATTCGCATTCCTGGTCGGAGGCGCTGCCCGACTTCGTGAAGCTCGCGGAGGCGTTCGGGGCGAAGGGGATCCAATGCACCGATCCCGACGATCTCGATGACGCGATCCGCGAGATGATCGAGCATCCCGGCCCCGTCCTCTTCGATTGTCTGGTGGAGAAGCACGAGAATTGCTTCCCAATGATTCCGTCCGGAGAACCGCACAACAAGATGCTGCTCGCCAATGCGCGGACGCAGGGCCAGATCACCGCGCCGGGCGCGGTCCTGGTGTGACCGGCTCGGGTCTAGAGATCGTCGCGGGTCATCAGGATGGTGATCCCGACGGCTTCGGCGTCGTGGAAGATATCGGGCTTCGCGACGCTGACCTCGACGGAATCCACGCGCGTATCTTCGAGAACGCGCCGGCCGGCGATCTCGGCGAGCGTCTCGATGAGGTCTATATGCTCGCCGGACGATGCGATCTCTCGAAGATGTTCGACCGCGGGGGCGTAGGAATAGTACGCCCCGGAACGGCGGATCGCGGAGCTGACCCGTATGAGCAGGGAAACCTGCACCGGCTGACGCCATTCGCGTTCGAACGGTTCGACACCGATCGACATGGCCAAGCGCAGGTTCTTCACGAAGATCTCGTCCATCACCGTCCCCCCGTGTCGCGGCCTCCTAGCAGGCAGGCTGATCCGTCACAATGGCACAGGCCGCGCTGACCTCCGACCCCGGCGACGTACGTTCGCGCCTGGGTTTGATCGACCGCGATCGCCGCGATCCGGTTCGTCGTTCGGGATCTCGCCATCGTGCCCCGGGAATGGAAACGCACGTCACCCGCGACGACGGGATGAACGCTTGAAAGGAATACGGAAATGAATGCCTTGAAGATCAAGAGGGGAACGTCCCGCCATTCGGCCTATGACCTGCGCGACCCAAATTCGCAGGTGATCGAGCGTCATACGCTCGCCGTCATCGTCGACAACGAAGCCGGCGTCCTCGCGCGGGTGATCGGGCTCTTTTCCGGCCGCGGATACAACATTGAAAGTCTCACGGTGGCGGAGATCGATCATACCGGCCATACCAGCCGCATTACCATCGTCACGAGCGGCACGGCCGCGGTGATCGAGCAGATCAAAGCACAGCTTGGGCGCATCGTTCCGGTTCACGAGGTCCACGACCTCACCGTGGAAGGTGCATCGGTCGAGAGAGAACTCGCACTCTTCAAGGTGCGCGGAGAGGGAGAAAAGCGGGTGGAAGCTTTGCGCCTTGCCGACATCTTCCGAGCGAACGTGGTCGACTCGACGCTTGCGAGCTTCACTTTCGAGATCACCGGCACGCCGGAGAAGATCGATGCCTTTGCCGAACTCATGCGGCCGCTCGGCCTCGTCGAGGTAGCCCGCACCGGTGTCGCCGCCCTCGCCCGTGGATCGGAGTAAGAACGACGAGCCCTCCGTCCGGAGTGACCAATCGCGCGGCGCTCTTTGAGAGCTGCGCGGCGTTGTCCTAGAGGCAGTTCGTAGCTCCGGTTCCGAAACCAACTGCGCGGCGATCCTGGACGGCCAGAACCTTGATTTGCCAGGCGAGCGGCTCCGAAGTCTACGCTACCTACACACCCGACAAAATTGCGCCGAGCTAGGAACACTCGGATCGACAGGCAGGCGGCATTTGCAGATTGCGCACGTCAAAAGCGAATCGATCACATCGATTTGCGCACGAGATTACTCATGGAGATAGTACTACACGCCAAGGGATACGTCCGTGAGCGCTAGGACGATTTATTCACGCCGAACTCAAGATCCGACGGACGCTGTGCTTTTCGCTTTCAGACCGTGTGAAACCGGTCGGTGGATGCCGCGGGCTACAATCGAACGCTTCTCCGCGGCGGTGATGGCTGGCATAAGAAAGTTGTTCCGTGAGCAACGGCTTGGTCCGTTGGAACTCTCGGCCCGCTGCAACATTCTGCAGGCCGGAGTCGAGGCCCGGGTCACCGGAGGTCGTAGTGTCGGCGAATTACGCCGACCGGCGGCCACGTCATAGAGGGTACGCGCGTTCCACATCCCCATCTGGTCTAAGCGGCCCCAAAGAAAAGCGGTGCGATCGCAAGATCGCACCGCTTCTTCATTTCGACAACAGTAGTCCGAAGATGAGAAGGGCGTCGGTTTCCCGATGCCCTCGACCATCGTCCCGCTTTTAGCCGCGTGCGGCCTTCGCGACCTCGGCCGCGAAATCTTCCTTCTCGACCGTGATCCCCTCACCGACTTCCATCCGTACGAAGCCGGTGATCTCGATCCCCGCGCGGGCGGCGGCATCGGCGACGGTCACATCGGGATCGATGACATAGGCCTGGTTCACGAGCGTGATCTCGCTCAGGAACTTTCGCATCCGGCCTTCGATCATCTTCTCGATGACCTGCTCCGGCTTGCCGCTCTCCCGCGCAATGTCCATCTGGATCTGCTTTTCCTTCTCGACGATCGCGGGGTCGAGTTCCGCCTCGTTGAGCGCGGCGGGCTTGGCCGCGGCAATATGCATCGCGATCTGCCGCGCCGTCGCCGCATCGTCGCCCGTGAAGGCGACAAGCACGCCGATCTTACCCATTCCGTCGGTCACGGCGTTGTGGGTATAGGCGGTCACAGAGGCACCCTCGAGACGCTCCATACGGCGCAGGGTCATGTTCTCGCCGATCTTTGCGATCGCGTCGGTGATCCTCTCCTTGACGTGCTTGCCGCCCATGTCGGTCTCGTTAAGCTCGGCCACGTTCTGCGCCGAAAGCGCCACCGTCGCGACATCGCCCACAAGACCCTGGAATTCGGCGTTCTTGGCGACGAAGTCGGTCTCGGAATTGATCTCTACGGCAACACCGGTGCTACCGTCGACCTTGACGGCCACAAGGCCTTCGGCGGCGGTCCGGTCGGCCTTCTTCGCGGCCTTTGCCAGGCCCTTGGTGCGCAGCCAGTCGACCGCGGCCTCCATGTCGCCGTTCGATTCGGTCAGCGCCTTCTTGGCGTCCATCATCCCAGCGCCGGTGGATTCGCGCAATTGTTTCACTTCTGCAGCGGTGATCGCCATCTCGGGGCTCTCCTCATCTCGTCATGTCGCAGGGGCCGGCGGTGCGATGCACCACCGGCCGGGAACGGGCAACGCCGGGGCGTTACTCCTTGTTCTCGAGCTCGTAGGGCGCGTCCTTGGCGACGGCGTCGTTCGCGACCGCCTCGTCGGAGACTTCGACCGTCTCCTCCGCATTGGCGGGGGTCTCGACGATCTCTTCCTCGTGAAGCTCTTCCATCGCACCCATGTCGACACCCGCGGCGCCGAGCTGCGCGGACATCCCGTCGAGGGCCGCACGGCTCACCAGATCGCAGTAAAGCGCGATCGCACGGGCCGCGTCGTCGTTGCCGGGAATGATGTAGTCGACGCCGTCGGGCGAGCAATTGGTGTCGACGACGGCCACGACCGGGATCCCGAGCTTCTTCGCCTCGGCGATCGCCAGATCCTCCTTGTTCACGTCGATGACGAAGAGGAGGTCGGGCACGCCGCCCATGTCGCGGATGCCGCCGAGCGACGCGTTGAGCTTCGCCTGGTCCCGCTCCATCGACAGACGCTCGCGCTTGGTCAGGCCCTCGGCGCCTTCGGCCATGCGCTCGTCGATCTCCTTGAGGCGGTTGATCGACTGCGACACGGTCTTCCAGTTGGTCAGCGTGCCGCCGAGCCAGCGGTGGTTCATGTAGTATTGCGCGCAGCGCTCCGCGGCATCGGCGATGGGCTTTTGCGCCTGGCGCTTGGTGCCCACGAAGAGGATGCGGCCGTTCTTCGCCACGGTGTCGCGGATGACCTGCAGCGCCTGATCGAGAAGCGGCACCGTCTGCGTCAGGTCGACGATGTGGATGCCGTTGCGGTCGCCGTAGATGTACTCGCCCATGCGGGGATTCCACCGCTGGGTCTGGTGACCGAAGTGAACGCCCGCTTCGAGCAGCTGACGCAGAGAGAACTCGGGAAGAGCCATGATGCCGTCCTTGTTTCCGGTTTCAATCCTCGGCGAAGCGTCTCGATCCGGTATCTCTCCGGACCAACCGGCGGACCTGACGGGGATGTCTCCCCCGTAGGCCCTCGCCTCACCTGTGAAGTGCGGCTGCCGTTACAGGGAGTGCGGCCAAAAGGCAAGCCCTGCCGGGCGGAAGTGCCACATGCCCTTGTCTCGGTTCGACACGCCGGTCAGGAAGGCGGCATGAGATCCGATCCCATCCTTTGCATCGGCAGCGTCCTTTGGGACGTGATCGGCCGGTCCGCCTCCGCGATGCGGTTGGGCAATGACGTTCCGGGCCGGATCGCGCAGGTTCCGGGCGGCGTGGCGATGAACATCGCCATGGCTTTGGCGCGTCTCGGGCTTCAGCCGCGGCTCCTCACGTCCATCGGGCGGGACGCGGAAGGCGATCTGCTTGTCGCGGCAGCCGAGCGGCTCGGGATCGACACCTCGCTGGCCTACCGCTCGGACGATCTGCCGACCGACCGCTACATGGCGATCGAGGGGGCGAACGGCCTCATCGCCGCGATCGCCGACGCCCATTCGCTCGAAGTGGCCGGCGAGCGCATCCTCGAGCCGCTTTCGGATGGCCGCCTCTCCCGGCCCGATGCGCCCTATCGTGGAACGGTCGCGCTCGACGGCAACCTGTCCGAGCCGCTCCTCGCGCAGATCGCGACGGGGGCGCTCCTTGCAGAGGCCGATCTCCGCGTCGCGCCCGCCTCGCCCGGAAAGGCGCTTCGGCTCAAACCTTTCCTCGGTCATGCGAAGGCCGTGATCTACGTCAATCTGGAGGAGGCCACTCTGCTTCTCGGCCTGCCGCAGGATGACAGCATGACGGCGGCGGATGCCGCGCGGATGCTCGTCGCCCACGGCGCCGCGCGGGCCGTGGTCACGGATGGGGGCCGGGAAGCCGCGGTAGCGGATGCATCGGACGTTCTTACCGCTATGCCGCCGCGCGTGCTGATCGCCCGCGTGACCGGTGCCGGCGACACCTTCATGGCCGCCCATATCGCGGCCGAAACCCGCAACGACGCTCCGCGACAAGCGCTCGAATATGCCCTCGCGACAGCCGCAGCCTACGTATCCGGAGATGTTGGATCATGATCACAAACCTCGCCTTCTCGCCCGAGATCGACGCAGCCCGCGCTGAAAGCCGGTCCATCGTCGCGCTCGAATCGACGATCATCACGCACGGGATGCCCTGGCCGCGGAACCTCGAAGTGGCCCACGCCGTCCAGAACGAGGTTCGGGCGGGGGGTGCGGTGCCTGCAACGATCGCGGTGATCGAGGGCACCCTTCATATCGGCCTGTCGGACAAGGCGCTCGAGCACCTCGCCCGGTCGGAGGGGATCGCAAAGCTCTCCCGCGCGGATCTCGCCGCGGCAATGGCCACGGGTGGAAACGGCGCGACCACGGTTGCCGCCACGATGATCGCCGCGCGCGTCGCGGGAATCGAGGTTTTCGCGACAGGCGGGATCGGCGGCGTCCATCTCGGAGCGGAAGAGAGCTTCGACATCTCCGCCGATCTGCGCGAACTCGCGGAGACGTCCGTCACCGTCGTGGCCTCGGGCGCCAAGGCCATCCTCGACCTCGCCAAGACCTGGGAGACGCTCGAGACGCTCGGGGTTCCAGTCATCTGCATGGGACAGGACAGATTGCCCGCCTTCTGGTCGCGCGACTCACCCTACCCCGCGCCGCTGCGCATGGACGATCCCGGCGAGATCGCGCGCGCCCACGTGATGCGTGGCGCGCTCGGGTTGCCGGGGGGACAACTCGTGGCCAATCCGATCCCCGAAGCGAACCAGATCGCGATGAAGGATCTTTCGCAAGTCATCGAGACCGCTCGAGAGGAGGCCCGTCGCGACGGGATCGTTGGCAAGGCCGTGACACCCTACATGCTCGCGCGCATCTTCGATCTGACGAACGGCCGTTCGCTCGAAGCGAACATTGCCCTCGTGATGAACAATGCACGCCTCGGCGCCTCCATTGCCCAAGAGATCGACGCAATCCGCCTCGCGGGCTGATCGCCGCACGGCACGGCGTTGTCGCTGCGGCCACGGTGGCTTAAATGGAGGGAGTTTCGAGGACCCCTCATGAGTACGCGAAAGCCCGACCTTCCGACACCGCGCCGAACGCTCGCGGGAACATTGCAGGCGAGTTTCCTCACGGGTCTCGTCGTCATTGCGCCGATCGGCCTCACGGTCTGGCTGATCTGGGCAATCATCGGCTGGGTCGATGGCTTCGTGCTGCCCTTCGTGCCGAACCGCTTCAAGCCGGAGCAGTATATCGGCATCAACCTGCGCGGCGTCGGTGTCATCTTCTTCTTCTTCTTCACGATCCTCGTGGGCTGGTTCGCGAAGGGCTTCATCGGTCGCTCCTTCCTGCGGTGGGGAGAGAGCCTCGTCGACAGGACGCCGGTCGTCCGGTCAGTCTACAACGGCCTCAAGCAGATCGCGGAGACGGTCTTCGCGCAGAAGGAAAGCTCGTTCGACAAGGCCGTGCTCGTCGAATATCCGCGCAAGGGACTCTGGGCGATCGCGTTCATCGCCACGGATGCGCGCGGCGAGATCGCAGACGGTATTCCGCGCGATGGCGCGAAGGCGGCGGTCTTTTTGCCGACGACGCCGAACCCCACCTCGGGTTTCCTCCTCTTCGTGCCGCACGAAGACCTGATCACGCTCGAGATGAGCGTCGAGGACGCGGCGAAACTCGTGATCTCCGCCGGACTGGTCTATCCCAATCCGCGCGATCCGACGCGGCCCGCTCTCGACGCCTCTCCGCAGGCCGCGGAATAGTTCAGCCGAACATTTCCTCGACGTCGATGCTGCTGCGCGTGCCGATATCGTCGAGATGAGCCTCCAGGAAGCCCTCCGCCGCGGCGCGTCCCGCGAGCTTGAGGCGCGAGATGAGGAGGGCCGACGGCACGACCTTCGTGGCGACGGACAGGTCGTTCATCAGCTTGTCATCGGCGATCATGTGGATCCGCAGCTTCTTCATCGCCCCCTCCGCCACGGCCCCCTGTTCGATCAGGCGTTCGACGAAATTGATGGCGCGGAGTTCGCGCAAGAGCGTGGAATTGAAGCTTATCTCGTTGATCCTGTTCAGGATCTCCTGCGGAGTGTAGGGAAGCGTATCACGCGTCAGCGGATTGATGTTGATGACGACGATATCGTTCGGAAGCTCCGGGTCGAACAGCGGGAAGAGCGCCGGATTGCCGGAATAGCCGCCGTCCCAATAGGCTTCCAGCCGTCCGTCCGGCTCCAGGATCTCGACGGCCTTGAAGATCGTCGGCAGGCAGGCCGAAGCGAGGATCGCCTCTGGCGTGATCGCGTCGCCCGCGAAGACCCGGATCTTGCCCGTCCGCACGTTCGTGGCGCAGATGAAGAGTGCCGGGCCATCATCCGAGCGGATATGATGAAAGTGAAGATCGTTGACGATCGGCTCGAGCGGGTTGGCGTAGAACGGGCCGTAGGCATAGGGGCTCGTCCCGCGGGAGATGAGGTCGCCCACGAGATAAGGGAGAGAATACTCGATAGCCTGACTGATCTGCGGCGTGGTCGGCAGGAAGTAGCGCAGCCAGTCGGGCGCATCGAGGCTCGGCAGGCCCGTGATCCGCCCCCAGACCCAATCGAGGTTGGCCCGGGCATGGTCCGGCCCGCCCTGCACCAGGCCGGACTTGACGGCAGCCGCGTTCAGGGCGCCGGCGGACGTTCCGGATATTCCCGCGATCTCGATATCGGGCGATTCGAGCAGACGGTCGAGGACGCCCCAGGTGAAGGCACCATGCGCGCCCCCACCCTGCAGGGCCAGGTTGATCCTTTTCACCACTGGGTTGCCGTCACAGCGCCGTCCAGCCCCCGTCCACGCTGATCGTCGTGCCGGTGATCTGCGCGGCCGCATCCGAGCAGAGGAAGAGCGTCGTTCCACCCAGCTGCTCGACGGTCGCGAATTCCTTCGAGGGCTGCCGATCGAGGAGCACGTCGCGAATCACGGTTTCCCGGTCCATGCCGTATTCCTTCATTGTGTCGGGTATCTGCGCCTCCACGAGCGGCGTCAGGACATAGCCGGGACAGATGGCGTTGCAGGTGATCGGCTCTTCCGCCGTCTCGAGCGCCACGGTCTTCGTGAAACCGACGATGCCGTGTTTCGCGGAGACATAGGCCGACTTGAACGGCGACGCGGTCAGTCCGTGGGCGGACGCGATGTTGACGATCCGCCCCCATCCGGCCTTGCGCATCATCGGCAGCGCGGCGGCTGCGGTATGGAAGGCGGAGCTGAGGTTGATGGCGATGATCGCGTTCCACTTCTCCACCGGAAAGTCCGGCACCGCCGCCACGTGCTGGATGCCCGCGTTGTTGACGAGGATGTCGCAGGCCCCCGCGCGTTCCACGAGACCCCGCGCGGCATGTCCGTCGCTGAGGTCGGCCTGGATGTAGCGCACCGTCACGCTGAACTCCTCCGCCATCTTCCGCGCGAGCTCGTGGTCCTCCTCGGTATCGGTATAGGAATTGATCACGAGGTCCGCGCCGGACCGTGCCAGTTCCCGCGCGATGCCGAGGCCGATGCCCGAATTGGATCCGGTAACGATCGCCGTCTTGCCCGATAGTTGCATAATTCTCTCCTGCATTGTGGCACCACGTTTTCCGGCGGCACCCGCTTCGGCAACGCAGGCGTCGAAGCTGCGGATCCCGGTCGAATCGTCCTTACGGTGATTCTTGCGTGATGCGAACGCTTTGCGGGTCAGAACCGGGAAACAGATGCGGAAAACAAAAAAACGCCCGCCGAAGCGGGCGCTAAGTTGTTGAGGCAGGTTTCATACAGGCAAGAAACCTATCGAGCAGTACTGGATGTATAAGCAATTCTCTGCGGAAATCAAAGGCAAAAAGTTGTCCCCTTCCGGAGATCTCCGGTAGAACTGTGCCAAATTAACAAGACTTGAGCAGGTGATCGTTATGGGAAATGCCGCGCGAAGACGGCCGGTGACAATCGGCGCCCTCGTGCTCCTCGGGTTGAGCACGTTATCGGCGAACGCAGAGCCGCAACACGGCATCGCGATGTACGGGGATCCGGCCCTTCCTGCGGATTTCGAAGCGCTTCCCTACGTCAATCCAGAGGCTCCGACGGGCGGCCGCATCGTCATGGGCGAAGTCGGAACGTTCGACTCCCTCAATCCCCATATCCTCAAGGGAACGACGCCGTGGGCGCTACGGTTCCTTGCCTATGAGTCGCTTATGGGGCGGTCCTACGGTGAACCCTTCACCTTGTACGGCCTTCTCGCAGAGAGCGTGGAGACGGCGGAGGATCGCTCCTGGGTGGAGTTCACCCTGCGCCCCGAAGCCCGTTTCTCGGATGGCAGCCCCGTCACCGTCGAGGACGTGATCTGGTCTTTCGAAACGCTCGGCACCGAGGGTCATCCTCGCTACCTAGCCGCGTGGGACAAGGTCGCGTCACTCGAGGCGACCGGCGAACGGAGCATTCGCTTCACCTTCAACGCGCCGGACGCGGAATTGCCGCTCATCATGGGGATGCGCCCCATCCTGAAGAAGGCCCAGTGGGCGGGGCGGGACTTCGCGCAATCGGGTCTGACGGAGATCCCGATCACGACCGCGCCCTATGTCATCTCCGATTTCGAGCCGGGACGATACGTGACGCTCGAGAAGGATCCCGATTATTGGGGCAAAGACATACCGTTCATGCGCGGTCAGGCCAATCTGGATGAAATCCGGATGGAGTTCTACGGCGACGCGTCCGTGATGTTCGAGGCGTTCAAGTCCGGCGCACTCACCACCTTCCGGGAGACGAGTGCCGAGAAGTGGGCAACGCAATACGAGTTCCCGTCCATCCGGTCCGGGGAGATCGTCAAATCCGAGATCCCCCACGAACGCCCCACGGGCATCACCGGCTTCGTCATGAACACGCGCGAAGCGCCCTTCGACGATTGGCGGGTCCGCGAGGCGATGGTCCAGGCCTTCAACTACGAGTTCGTGAACCAGGTCCTGAACGGCGGGCGATTGCCACGGATCGCGTCATACTTCTCCAATTCCGACCTCGGCATGGACGAGGGTCCGGCGGAGGGCCGCGTGGCGGAATATCTCGCGCCCTACACCGAAACGCTGCTTCCCGGTGCGGTGGAAGGCTACGCGCTGCCGGTCTCCGACGGATCGGAGCGCAACCGCGCGGGCACGCGTCAGGCCAAGGCGCTCCTCGAGGAGGCGGGCTGGCATGTCGGCGATGACGGCGTGCTGCGCGATGCGGACGGCGCGCCCTTCGCCTTCGAGATACTGCTAAGCCAGGGCGGATTCGAGCCCCAGACGGCGCAGACGACGGCTGACCTCTTCGCCGCGTCGCTCAGCCGGCTCGGGATCGACGTGACGATCACGCTCGTCGATGCGGCGCAGTACAAGGAGCGGACCGACGCCTTCGCCTTCGACATGACGTGGTACATGCGAGCCCTCTCGCTCAGCCCTGGAAACGAACAATATCTCTATTGGGGGTCGGAGGCCGCGGACGAGCCGGGCTCGCTTAACTGGATGGGTGTGAAATCAGAGGCGATCGACGGATTGGTGGATGAAATGGTCTCGGCCGAGGGCCCCGAGGATTTTCAGGCCGCGACGCGGGCCCTCGACCGGGTCCTTACCTCCGGGCGTTACGTCATCCCGGTATGGTACAACCCCGTCTCCTATCTCGCCCACGCGGCCGATCTCCATTATCCCGAGACGCTGCCTATCTATGGCGACTGGCTGACGTTCCAGCCCGATGTCTGGTGGTACGAGGAGTGACACCCGGTTCCCAGACCGGAACCCGATGACGGGCCCCGCATTGGCCGGGGACAGATACAGAAGGAGACCGTCATGCAATGGAATGCCGTTAGGGAGAACTGGCCGGCTTTCGTCGAGCCGATCATGCAGCGCTGGCCGCAAACGGAAGAAGAGGATCTCCTCGCGCTCGAAGGCGACCGCGAGCGGCTTTCCAGCTATCTCGCGGAGCGTCACGAACTGACCCCGCAGGAAGCCGACGAGCAGATCACCGCCTGGCTGCAAGGTGCGGTGCCTGCCGATGTCGTGATGGACGAGACCCGCGACAACGAGCAGATCCATGCCTCCGCCGCGCATATCGGCGAAGGCGAGGACGTTTATTCCGACGACCGCGATTTCGGTGACGCGGATACGCCGGAGCGCCCGATCGGGCGCGAAAGCTGAACGCGGGCGGACACGCAGGCAGATGAGTATCAAGCTAGATATCCTCTCCGATCCGATCTGCCCCTGGTGCATGATCGGCAAGGCGCATCTCGATGCCGCCTTGCAGGATCGCCCGGGCCACCCCTTCGAGATCGAGTGGCACCCTTTCCAGCTCAATCCCGACATGCCGGTGGGCGGAATGGACCGACGCGCCTATCTCGAGACGAAGTTCGGCGGCCGAGAACAGGCGGCGAGTGCCTATGCCCCGGTCATGGAAGCGGCGAACGCTGCCGGCCTAGGGATCGTCTGGGAGCGGATTGCGACCACGCCCAACACGCTCGATGCCCATCGGTTGATCCACTGGGCCGGTCTCGAGGGGCGGCAGCCCGCGATCGTCTCCGCCCTGTTCGGCGCCTACTTCGTCGAGGGCCGTGACATCGGCGCGGCCGAAACGCTGCTCGAGATCGCCGTCAGCGCCGACATGGACGGGGAGGTCGTATCCCGCCTCCTCGCGTCCGACGCCGATCTCGACGACATCCGCACGCGCGACTCCCATGCCCGCACCCGTGGCGTGACCGGCGTGCCGACCTTTATCGTGGGCGAACGCCACGTGCTTCCGGGCGCGCAACCGCCCGAACTCTGGTTGCAGGCCATCGACGAAATTGCGGCACAGAACGCCTAATACGTTTCACGTCGACTGCTTCGCCGCCTCCACCTTCAGTGCCCGGCTCAGATCCTGTGCAATGGCGAAGGCGCCGCGGATCTTGTCGGCTTCCTTCGTCCAGTCGCGGCGCACGACGATCTTGTTGTCCTTCACCTTGGCGAGCCCGTCCTGATCGGTCACGAATTTCACGAGACCCGCGGGGTTGGCGAACTTGTCGTTGTGGAACTGGATCGTGACGCCCTTCGGCCCGGCATCGAGCTTCGCGATCCCGGCGCGCTTGCATTCAGCCTTGATGCGAACAACGAGCAACAAGGTATTGACCTCGCGAGGTAACTTACCGAACCGGTCGATCAGTTCCGCGGCGAAGCCCTCGAGCTCCACCTTGGTCGTAAGGTCGGAAAGCCGGCGGTAGAGCCCGAGGCGGACGTCGAGGTCGGGCACGTAGCTTTCGGGGATCAGGACGGCGACGCCGAGATTGATCTGCGGCGACCATTCGCCGGCATCGTCGAGCCCGTCGATCCCCTCGAGTTCGCCCGATTTCAGCTTCGCGATCGCCTCCTCCAACATCGACTGGTAAAGCTCGTAGCCAACCTCCCGGATCTGGCCGGATTGCTCCTCCCCCACGAGATTGCCTGCGCCGCGGATGTCGAGATCCTGGCTCGCGAGCGAGAAGCCCGCCCCGAGGCTGTCGAGCGATCCCAAGACCCGCAGCCGCTTCTCCGCCGTGGGGGTCAGGCGGACCCGGGGCTTCGTCGTAAGATAGGCATAGGCTCGGGTCTTGGCCCGCCCGACCCGGCCCCGGATCTGGTAGAGCTGCGCGAGCCCGAACATGTCGGCGCGATGGATGATCATCGTGTTGGCCGTCGGGATGTCGAGCCCGGATTCGACGATCGTCGTGGCCAGGAGCACGTCGTAGGCCCCGTCGTAGAACGCGTTCATCCGCTCGTCGAGTTCGCCCGCGGCCATCTGCCCCGTCGCGGTGATGAAGGTCACCTCGGGCACCTCGTCGCGGAGAAAGGCCTCCATCTCCGGCAGGTCCTTGATCCGCGGCACGACGAAGAAGCTCTGCCCGCCCCGGTAATGCTCCCGCAGCAGCGCTTCGCGAATCGTCAGCGCGTCGAATTCGCTCACGTAGGTCCGGATCGCAAGCCGGTCGACCGGGGGCGTGCCGATGATGGAAAGGTCGCGCACGCCGGTGAGGGAGAGCTGCAAGGTCCGGGGAATGGGCGTCGCGGTCAGCGTCAGGACATGGACGTCGCTGCGAAGCTGCTTCAGCCGTTCCTTGTGGGAAACGCCGAAATGCTGTTCCTCGTCGATGACGAGAAGACCCAGGTTCTTGAACTTCACGCCCTTGGCGAGAAGGGCATGCGTGCCGATGATGATGTCGCAGGTCCCCTCCGCCATCCGCGCCCGCGCCAGATCGGCGTCGCGCTTGGACACGAACCGGGAGAGTTGGCGCACCTCGACGGGAAAGCCCCGGAAGCGCTCGGAGAAGCTCTTGTAGTGCTGCCGCGCAAGGAGCGTCGTCGGCGCGATGACGGCCACCTGCACGCCGGAGAGAGCGGCGATGAAGGCCGCGCGCATCGCGACCTCCGTCTTGCCGAAGCCGACATCGCCGACGATGAGCCGGTCCATGGGCGTGCCAGAGGCGAGGTCTCCCATCACGTCCTCGATGGCCTTCGCCTGATCCTCGGTCTCCTCGTAGGGGAACCGTGCGGAGAAGTCCTCCCAGACGTGGTCGGGCGGCTCGAGGATCGGCGCACGGCGCATCAGCCGCTCCGCCGCGACGCGGATCAGGCGGTCCGCGATCTCCCGCAGACGCTGCTTCAGCCGCGCCTTCTTCGATTGCCACGCGCCGCCACCGAGCTTGTCGAGAAGGCCCTCTTCGTGGCCAAAGCGCGACAGAAGCTCGATGTTCTCCACCGGCAGGTAGAGCCGATCGCCGCCCGCGTATTCGAGCAGCAGACATTCATGGGCGGCGCCGAGGGCCGTGACGACCTCCAGCCCGTGGTAGCGTCCCACACCGTGATCCACGTGGACGATGAGATCGCCCGGCGAGAGCGACTGCGCCTCGGTGAGGAAGTTCTCCGCCCGGCGCTTCTTCGGGCCCTTGCGGACCAGCCGGTCGCCGAGCACGTCCTGCTCGGAGATCACCGTCAGGTGCTGGTTCCCGTGCGGCCCCTCGAAGCCGTGATCGAGTCCCCAGACCACGAGGTAGAGCCCGCCCGCCGCGTCCGGCACGTCGCGGAAGTCGCGGATCCCCGTGGCGCCCACGGTGCCCTCGTCCTCCAGTAGCCCGGCGAGCCGCTCCCGCGCGCCGTCGGAATAGGAGGCGACGATCACCGGTCCCGCTTGACGCTTTGCCTTCACATGATCGGCCAACGCACCGAAGAGACTCACGTTTTCCTGCTGACGCTCCGGCGAGAAATTGCGTCCGATCCGACCGCCTGCATCGGCAACCCCGGGTCCGGAGGCCTGCGCGAGCGGGTGGAACTGCACCACGCGGGTCGCCCCCACGGCCTGTTCCCACGCGGCATCGTCGAGGTAGAGAAGCTCCGGCGGGGCGGGCTTGTAGACGCTGTCGACCCGGCCCTTCTTCGTCATCGCCTCGCGGCGGTTGTCGTACTGGTCGGCGATCCCTTCCCATCGCGCGAGGCGCACGGGCGTCACCTGCTCGTCGAGGCAGACCGGCGTGTCCGGAAGGTAATCGAAGAGCGTCTCGAGCCGCTCGTAGAAGAACCCGAGCCAGTGCTCGATCCCCGCATGCTTCCGCCCGGCGCTCACCGCCTCGTAGAGCGGATCGTCGGAGCCGGCCGCACCGAACTCGATGCGGTAGCTTTGCCGGAACCGGGTGATCGCCGCCTCGTCGAGGATGACTTCCGATACGGGGGCGAGCTCGACATGCTTCAGCGTCTCCGTCGTGCGCTGGGAAAAGGCATCGAAGCGCCGCGCGCCGTCGAGCGTGTCGCCGAAGAGGTCGAGCCGGACCGGTCCCTCCGCCCCTGGTGGCCACACGTCGATGATGCCGCCGCGGATCGCGTAATCGCCGGGCTCCATCACCGTCGGTGCCTGGGTGAACCCCATGCGGACGAGAAAGCCCCGAAGCGCGTCCTCGTCGATGCGGCTGCCCACATCGGCGGTGAAGGCCGCGTCCGAGAGGAGCGCGCGGGGTGGAACCCTCTGGGTGGCCGCGTTCACGCTCGTCAGAAGCACGAAGCGTTTCGGCATCCCGTGGCAAAGCGCGGCAAGCGTGGCCATCCGCGCGGCGGAGATATCGGCGTTCGGTGAGACGCGGTCGTAGGGCAGGCAATCCCAAGCGGGAAAGGTGAAGACCGGCAGCCCGGGATCGTAGAAGGCCAGCGCTGCCCGCATCGCGGCCATCCGCTTGTCGTCGCGGGCCACGTGGATCGCGCGGCCCGCGCGCGCCACCTCGTCGAGGACGAGACGTGCGTCGAACCCTTCGGGCGCGCCGCCGAGTGTGATATGTCCTGCCTTTGCCATGACGCGGTGAGGTAACGAGACGCGAGCCCGTGTCAATGCAGGAGTACGGGAGCCTAGCCCAGTGGCCCGATGGAGAGGTTCTGATACATCCCCCAGAGCGAGGTGACGAAGATCGACACCACGCCCAGGACCTGTATCCAGAAGCGCAGTCGCCGCAGGCAGCGGCGAAGGTCCCTCCCCGCGAGCCCGGACCTTTCGATCCGACGCGCCGTCGTCACGCTCATCAGCCAGACGATGGACATCGGCATCGCGAGCAGGAAGACCGCCTGCGCGAATTCCACGCCGTACCAGAACCCCAGCGTCGCGAGCACGGCGAGACCGAGCGCGCCGAGACCGACCAGCCAGAGGCCGGAACTGCGGGCGATATGAAGCAGACGGCGCACTCGGATCGCGACCAGGGCTTCCAGATCGCCGCCGTCGCCCCGCCCCTTCCGGCTGGCCCGGACCACCATGTCGTAAGGCACGCCGAGCACGTAGTGGCTCGCCGTCGACCACATCACGGCGAGCGCGATCCAGTACCAGAGGTTCGAGAACGAACGCATGTCGATGAGCTCGAAGACGGTCTGGGTGAAGTTCAAGCGAGAGTCCTTCGCGGCTTTTCTCCGGTCCCCTACACTTGAGGCGCCGGAAGATCCATGCGACCTCGTTCCGGCCCGCGCGCCGTTGCAGATGGACACAGAAGATGAGTCTCGCCCCCTATCCCGCCGCCCGTTTCCGCCGCCTGCGCGCCACGCCCTCCCTGAGAGCGCTCCACCGCGAAACGCGGCTCGGTGTTGAGGACCTGATCTGGCCGCTCTTCGTGCGCGACGGTGACAACGAGCGCGATGCGGTGCCCTCCATGCCGGGCGTCGAGCGGCTCAGCATCGACCTGATCGTGGAGGCGGCCCGCGAAGCCGCCCTCCTGGGCATCCCCGCGATCTGCCTCTTTCCCTACACCGACGTATCGCTGAAGACGGAGGCCTGCGAGGAGGCGTGGAATCCCCACAATCTCTGCAACCGCGCGGTCCGTGCGATCCGCGAGGCCGGGATCGAGATTGCGGTCATGACAGACGTGGCGCTCGATCCCTACAACGCGAACGGTCACGACGGGATCGTGCGGGCCGGGATCATCCTCAACGACGAGAGCGTGGCGGCGCTCGTGCGCATGGCGCTCGCGCAGGCCGAGGCAGGCGCCGACATCCTCGGGCCATCGGACATGATGGACGGCCGGATCGGCGCCATACGCGCCGCGCTCGAGGCCGAAGGACACACGCATGTCACCATCATGTCCTATGCGGCGAAATACGCCTCGGCGTTCTACGGCCCATTCCGCGACGCCGTGGGCGCGTCCGGCGCGCTCACCGGCGACAAGAAGACCTACCAGATGGATCCGGGCAATTCTGACGAGGCGATGCGCCTGATCGCCCGCGACCTCTCCGAGGGGGCCGACATGGTGATGGTGAAGCCGGGAATGCCCTATCTCGATATTTGCCGGCGCACAAAGACGGAGTTCGGGGTGCCCACCTATGCCTACCAGGTCTCCGGCGAGTACGCGATGCTGCGTGGCGCGGCCGATCACGGCTGGGTCGATGGCACGGCGGTGATGATGGAGAGCCTCACCGCCTTCAAACGCGCGGGGTGCGACGGGATCCTGACCTACTTCGCCCCGGAGGCAGCGCGCCTCCTGAATGCGTGAAAGCCCGGTGCCGCAGGGGTGACAGGGTGCGGCGATCTGTCTATATTCCGAGCCGAACGGCCGGATAAGGCCGTCGTAGAGGCTTCCGGCAGTCAAAAGGGCGATCGTTCCATGAAAATTCATTCCCGTCGCGCGGTGCTGACCGGTGCGACCGCGTCGCTCGTCCTCGCAGCCTGCGACAATGGCGTGTCGAGCCGCGGTGCCTCGACGATCGACGCGCGGGTCGAGAGCACGTTGAGTTATCTCTATACGACCTATCCCGACACGATCGCACTCCGCGACAAGTCGACGGGCATCCTCGTGATGCCTCTCGTGACCGAAGCGGGCCTCGGCGTCGGCGGCTCCTACGGACGCGGCGCGCTTCTCGTGGACGGTCTGCCCATCGACTACTACTCCGCCACGCAGGCGAGCGTCGGGCTGCAGATCGGGGCGCAGCAATACGCCCACGTGCTCTTCTTCATGACCGACGACGCGCTCTACGATTTCCGAAACTCGCCCGGCTGGGTCGCGGGCGCGGATGTGCAATACGCGGTCAACGATCGCGGCGGGAATCTCAGCACGACCACCACAACCGCGCTGTCGCCGGTGATCGGCGTCGTGTTCGGCCAGGCCGGTCTCATCGCCGGAGCCTCGCTGCGGGGAACGAAGTACAACCGCATCATCCCCTGATCGCTTGCGGGGGCATCGCCGATCCCATAGATCCGCGCGAGAACCGCGACAGGGAAGGACACCGGCATGGCGGCGCGCGCCAAGACCTCCATTTCGAAGATCTTCGTCTGGATCGTCCTCCTACTGCTGATTGTCGGCTTGGCAGGGTTCGGAGCCACAAGTTTCGGCGGCTCCTCCCGGATGCTCGGCTCGGTCGGGGATACGGAGATCTCGAACGAGCGCTATTTCCGCGCCCTTCAGCAGCAGATCCGCAGCTTCGAGGCGGAGACCGGCCAGCGCCTGAGCTTTGCGGAGGCGCAGCAATACGGGCTCGATCGGATCGTGCTGCAACAGATCGTGGCGCTCGCCGCGCTCGAAGACGAAGCGCAGGACCTGAACCTGTCGGTCGGAGACGAAGAGGTGCGCGAGGAAATCCTCGCGATTCCCGCCTTCCAGGGGATCAACGGACAATTCGATCGCCAGGCCTACGAATTCGCCCTCGAGAACATCGGCCAGTCCGTTCAGGATTTCGAGGAGACGTTGCGCGAGGAGACGGCGCGCACGCTGCTTCAGGGCGCGGTGATCGCCGGCATCCAGCCGCCTGCGATCTTCGTCGACACGCTCTACGATTTCGCGCGACAGACGCGCGATCTGAGCGTCGCAAGGTTCACCGCCGCCGACCTCGAGACGCCGGTCCCTGCCCCGACGGACGAGCAGATCATGGCCTATTACGAGGCCAATCCCGACGCCTACACCCTGCCGGAGCGTAAGCGGATCACCTTCGCCTGGGCCAATCCCGAGATGGTGGTGGATGCGATGTCCGTCACGGAGGAAGAGTTGCGCAGGGTCTACGAGGAGCGCAGCGCGGAATTCGACCAGCCGGAACGGCGCCTCGTCGAACGTCTGGTCTTTCCCAACGAGGACGCCGCGCAGGCTGCCGCGGACCGGATCGCGGCGGGCGAGGCCGATTTCGACGACTTCGTGGCGGAGCGCGGCCTTACCCTCGACGACGTCGATCTGGGCGAGGTGGCGCAGGGCGATCTGGGCACGGCGGGCGAGACGGTGTTCGCACTCGACGGACCCGGCGTCGCCGGCCCGGCCGACAGCAATCTCGGCCCCGCGCTTTTCCGGGTGAATGCGGTCCTCGCCGCGCAGCAGGTCGCCTTCGAGGATGTTGCCGACAAGCTGCGCGCGGAGGTGGCGATCAACCGAGCCCGCCGTTCGCTCGAGGCCGAACGCGAGCCCATCGAGGATCTCCTCGCGGGCGGCGCGACGATCGAGGAGATCGCCGAGGAGAGCCCCCTCGAGACCGGGGAAATCCTATGGTCTCCCGATATCGCGAGCGTCGATGGCGCCACCATCGATGCCTACGAGGAGTTCCGCGCCCTCGCCGGTCAAACGATGGAGGGAGATTTCCCGGAACTCGCGACGCTCTCGGACGGCGGGCTCGTCGTACTCCGGGTCGACGAGATCGTGCCGCCGGAACTGCAGCCGCTAGATGACGTCGAGGCGAGGGTGATCCAGGATTGGGAAACCTCCGAGCGGCAATCGCGCCTTGCCGACGCGGCCGAGGCGGCACGAGAAGCCGTCGACGGGGGCGCACCGCTCGAGGATCAGGCCGCGGAGGTCACGCGCCAGACCGGCGTGCTGCGCGATGCGTTTCTGGAGGACCTGCCTCAGGATCTCGTCCTGCGGGCCTTCGCACTCGAAGAAGGCGGCCTCGAAACGATCGAAAGCCCGGACGGGGCAATCCTCGTTCGCGTCGATGCGATCCACGCCCCCGACCCCGCCAGCGAGCAGGCCGAGCAGATCCGCGCGGGGCTGACCCGGCAGACGGGCCAGGGCCTTGCCGAGGACATCACGTCGGCCTTCACGACCGCGTTGCAGCGTCAGAAGGGTATCGAGATCGACCAGTCGAGCGTCAGCGCGGTCAACGCGCAGTTCAACTGATGCGGATCGTTCCGGATTTCGAGACTTTCGCCCAGGGCTTCGAGCGTGGCGAGAATCAGGTCGTCTACGCCCGCCTGGCCGCCGATCTCGACACGCCCGTTTCGCTGATGCTGAAGCTCGGTGCCGCCGGGCGCGACACGTTCCTCCTCGAATCGGTCACCGGGGGCGAGGTGCGCGGGCGGTATTCGATCATCGGGATGAAGCCCGACCTGATCTGGGAATGCCGCGGGACGACATCCCGCGTGAACCGGCAGGCCCGGTTCGATCCCGATGCGTTCGAGCCCTTGGAGGCCGCGCCCCTCGACGCGCTCCGAAGCCTCATTGCCCAGTCGCGCATCGACCTGCCCGCGGAACTTCCCGCGGCCTCGGCCGGTCTCTTCGGGTATCTCGGCTACGACATGATCCGCCTCGTGGAGCGTCTGCCAGAAGCCAACCCGGATCCGTTGGGCCTTCCCGACGCCGTGATGCTGCGCCCCTCCATCGTCGCCGTGCTCGACGGGGTGAAGGGAGAGGTGACGGTCATCGCGCCCGCCTGGGCCGGGGCGGGTCTTTCGGCGCGCGCAGCCTATGCACAGGCGGCCGAGCGGGTGATGGATGCCCTACGCGACCTCGACCGCGCTCCGCCTGCCGAAGCCCGCGATCTCGGAGAGGCGGGAGAGCAGCAGGAGCCCGTCTCCAACATCACGCGCGAAGGGTATTTCGACATCGTGCGCCGCGCGAAAGAATACATTGCCGCGGGCGACATCTTCCAGGTCGTCCCCTCCCAGAGGTGGCGGCAGGAATTCCCTCTGCCGCCCTTCGCGCTCTACCGTTCGCTCCGGCGCACGAACCCGTCGCCATTCATGTTCTACTTCAATTTCGGCGGCTACCAGATCGTCGGCGCGAGCCCGGAGATTCTGGTGCGCGTGATGGAGGGAGAGGTGACGATCCGCCCCATCGCCGGAACGCGCCGCCGCGGCGCCACCGCGGAGGAGGACCGTGCCCTCGAGGCCGATCTCCTCGCCGACGAGAAGGAACTGGCCGAGCACCTGATGCTCCTCGATCTCGGGCGCAACGACGTTGGTCGCGTCTCCCGCATCGGCAGCGTCCATCCGACCGAGGAGTTCATCGTGGAGCGCTATTCCCACGTCATGCACATCGTCTCGAACGTCGTGGGCGAATTGTCGGAGGAGCACGATGCGCTTTCGGCCCTGCTCGCCGGTTTGCCCGCGGGGACCGTCTCGGGCGCGCCCAAGGTGCGGGCGATGGAGATCATCGACGAGCTCGAACCCGAAAAGCGGGGCGTCTACGGCGGGGGCGTGGGCTATTTCAGCGCGCGCGGCGACATGGACATGTGCATCGCGCTGCGTACCGCGGTGGTGAAGGACGGCGCGCTCTACATCCAGGCCGGCGGCGGAATCGTGCATGACAGCGATCCCGAGGCGGAATTCGAGGAAACGGAGAACAAGGCGGGCGCGCTGCGCGGCGCCGCCGCCGATGCCGCCCGGTTCGCGGGCCGAGGCAACGCGTAGGCCCGCGAGGGACGCCGGTCCGGGACGTCATCGGAATGGCGCGCGGGCCTAAGCCCGCTCCGCCGGATCAGGCGGGCTTCCTGAGCCGCTTGATGAGCGCCGAGGTATCCCAGCGGCCCCCGCCCATGCCCTGCACGTCCTTGTAGAACTGATCGACCAGCGCCGTGACCGGCAGCGCCGCGCCGATCTCGTCCCCGGTGGTCAGGCAGATACCCAGGTCCTTGCGCATCCAGTCGATCGCGAAGCCGTGGTCGAACTCGTCGTCGAGCATCGTCTCGTAGCGGTTCTCCATCTGCCAGCTTCCGGCGGCGCCCTGGCTGATCACCTCCACCACCGCCCGACCGTCGAGCCCCGCTGCCTCCGCGAAGGCCAACGCTTCGCTCAGCCCTTGGACGACTCCCGCGATCGCGATCTGGTTGCACATCTTCGTCATCTGCCCCGCGCCGGTCTCTCCCAACCTGCGGCAGATTTTCGCGTAGGTGGCCATGACGGGCTCGGCCCGGTCGAAAGCATCCGACGGGCCGCCGCACATGATCGAGAGCTGCCCCTTCTCCGCCCCGGCCTGTCCGCCGGAGATCGGCGCGTCGACATAGCCGATGCCGCTTTCCTCGCCGAGCGCGGCGAGCTCGCGGGTCACGGCGGCGGAGACGGTCGTATGGTCTACGAAGACGCTCCCTTTACCCATCCCCGAAAATGCGCCGTCCTCTCCCGTTACGACGGAGCGGAGGTCGTCATCGTTGCCGACGCAGGCCAGCACGATCTCCGCGCCCTCGGCGGCTTCGCGGGGCGTGGCGGCGCTGCGCCCACCGTGCTTCGACGTCCAATCCTCGGCCTTCGCGCGCGTACGATTGTAGACGCAGACGTCGTGACCCGCCGAAGCGAGGTGACCGGCCATCGGAAAGCCCATGACGCCCAATCCCAGAAACGCCAGTTTCGCCATGCCTTCACCTCCTCGATCAAATTGATTAGAGCCTGTCTAACCGAAGCAGGGGACCGGTCAACCGGCCCCCGTGCCCGACGAAAGATCACACGTCATGGCGATGATCCTGCGCTGGCTGATCCGTATCTTCACCGGCCTCGTCCTTCTTGCCGGTCTTTCCATCGTTGCGGTCTACTGGTTCGCCGCGCGCAGCCTGCCCGATTACGATGCCGACTTCGCCGTCGAGGGCATCGAGGCCCCGCTGGAGATCGTGCGGGACAATTCGGACGTGCCGCACATCTTCGGCGCCAGTGATGCGGACGTGTTCTTCGGCCTCGGCTTCGCCCACGCGCAGGACCGCCTGTGGCAGATGACGCTTCTGCGTCGCACGGCGCAGGGGCGGTTGAGCGAGATCTTCGGCGCCCGTACCGCACGGACCGACGAACTCATGCGCCGCCTCGACATCTACAACCTGTCGGTCGCGTCTGTCGATGCGCAGTCGGAACAGGCGCAGACCGCGCTCGAAGCCTATTCCGCCGGGGTGAACGCCTGGATCCGCTCCGTGAACGAAGACGCGCGGGGACGCGGCGCCCCGGAATTCTTTCTCTTCTCTCCCGAAATCGCACCGTGGCAGCCGGCAGACAGCATTGCGATCCAGAAGCTCTTCGCCTTCCAGCTGACCTCGCATCTTCGCGAAGAGGTCTTGCGCGCTCGCACCTCGCTCCTTCTCGACGAGGGTCGGGTGCGCGACCTGCTACCCGACATCCCGGGCCCGGGCATCGCCGCCCTGCCCGACTACGCGGCGCTTCTTCCCGGAACCGAAGTCGCTCCGGTCCGTCAGGCGGCGGTCGCGGAGGATCCGCTCTATCCCGGTCTTCCCGGCCCCCTCGCGGGCGCATCGAATGTCTGGGCCGCGGCGCCGGATCGTTCGGCCAGCGGCGGCACGCTGCTCGCCAACGACCCGCACATGATGCTGACGGCCCCCTCGATCTGGTATCTCGCACGGCTGGAGCTCGCCTCCGGCGGCGTCATCGGCGGCTCGATCCCCGGGATACCCGCCATCATCGTCGGGCGCTCCGAACGGCTCGGCTGGGGGCTGACGACGTCCTACCTCGATGACCAGGACGTGCATATCGAGCGGCTCAATCCCGACAATCCCGAGGAAGTGCTGACACCGGGCGGCTTCGAGCCCCTCCAGACCCGCAGCTCCATCCTGCGGATCAAGGATTCCGATCCGATCACGCTGACGCTACGCTGGTCGCAGAACGGGCCGATCCTGCCCGGCAGTCATTTCAACCTCGCCACGATCACGCCCCGCGGGCACGTGGCCTCCCTCTCCTGGACCGCGCTCGATCCCGCCGACACGTCTGTCACCGCCGCGATCGAGCTGATGGGCGCCACGGATATCGCGGAGGCGATCGAGATCGGGGAGGATTACGTCTCGCCGAGCCAGAACCTGGTGCTCGCCGATGGCGAGGAGATCGCGCTCAAGACCGTGGGCAAGTTCCCCCGTCGCCGCGATGGGCACCAGAGCCGCGGCCGCCTGCCCACGCCCGGCTGGATCGTCGAGAATCGCTGGGACGGCCGTCTGCCCTACGCGGAGAATCCCGAATTCTTGGAGCCCGCGGGCGGGATCGTGGGCAACACGAACAACAAGATCATCGACCGCCCGTTTCCGCGCCACGTCTCCTACCATTGGGGCGACACCCAGCGCGTCCAGCGCTGGCGGCGTCTCATGCAGGCCCGCGAGGTGCATACGCGCGAGAGCTTCATGGAGGCGCAGCTCGATACGGTGAGCTTCACCGCACGCATGCTCCTGCCGCTCGTCGGTGCCGATCTCTGGTATACCGGAGAAGCGGCGCCCGAAGGGACGCCGGAGCGGCAGCGGCAACAGGCCCTCTCCATGCTCGCCGCATGGAACGGAGAGATGAACGAGCACCTGCCGGAGCCGCTGATATACGCCGCCTGGATGCGGGCGCTTCAGAAGCGGCTGATCGCCGACGAACTCGGACCGCTTGCAGAGGAGTTCACGCATCTGGAACCGCTCTTCGTGGAACGCGCCTTCCGCGATGTCGATGGCGCCGGGATCTGGTGCGATGTCGTGCAATCGGCGCGGCGCGAGACCTGCTCCGAAATGGCCCGCCTCGCGCTCGACGATGCGCTGATCTGGATCGGGGAAACCTATGGCACCGCCCTCGAAAGCCTCAGATGGGGCGACGCGCACGAGGCGGTGCATGCGCATCCGGCTCTGGGCGAGATCCCGTTCCTGAGCTGGCTCGTGAATATCCGCCAATCCACATCGGGGGGCGACAACACGCTTCTCCGCGGGCTCACGAAGGGCACGGAACCCGATCCCTTCGTGAACGTGCATGGCGCGGGATATCGGGGGATCTACGACTTCGCCGATCCCGATTCCTCCCTCTTCATCACCTCGACGGGCCAATCCGGCCATCCGCTCAGCCGCCATTACGACGATCTCGGCGACCTCTGGCGGCGCGGCGAATACATCCCAATGACGCTCGATCCAGAACTCGCACGGGCGGCGGCCGTCGGGATCACGCGCCTTCGGCCCACCGAGTGAGCTCCACTTGCGCGCCGAACCTGCCAAGGCCCTACCAAGGATAATCGACACGCGATCCGGTAACACGATCTTAATCTTGAAGGCGGTATAACGGGATTGTTCTGCCGGACCCGCCTGTTTGTTGGAACTGTCTCTGATCGACTGGCCGCGCCTCGTGCGCGGCCTTTTTTTATCAGCGCGGCGAGACGCAGTTTCATTATGATATCCGGGCACAGGCTCGATCCGTCGCCGCGCTCCAAATGGCCTATTGACGGGTCCCTTCGGATTAAATAGCTTCCCGCGCAATCAACAGGTCGGCCAGTTCGACAGGGAAAACAGACGGATCGAAAAGGCCCCCATGCGGGGCCTTTTTTGCATTCTGCGGCACTTGTGCGGAGAGCTCTGAATCGGGCCTGACACGCCCCGGGCGAGGTGGTAGAGACCGTCCCGAACCGCTCGAACGACATGGAGGCCCGATGTCACAGCTGTTGAAATCCATCTCGCTGATGGCACTCGTTGCGCTGGCCGGTCCGGCTTTTGCGCAGGATGACGCGACTTCGGGAACCGACGCGCAGGACGAGACCACGACCACGACCCCATCGACCGAGACCGGCGGTGCGGATGCCGCCGCTCCGGAGGCCTCGGACGCCGAGACCGAAGGGGATGCAGAAGTGACAGGGTCGCAGGAGGCCACGGACGACACGACCGCGTCCGGCCTCTCGATGGGTGAGGAAGTGCAGGACGGCCCCCGCCCCGGCCAGACCTACACGGCGGAGACGTTCGGCGATTGGCAGCAGCGCTGCATCCGGACCGAGGATGGCGACGATCCCTGCCAGCTCTACCAACTCCTCGAGGACGGCAACGGCAATGCCGTGGCCGAGATCACGGTGGTCTCGCTTCCCGAAGGCCAGCAGGCGGCCGCCGGGGCCACGATCATCACGCCGCTCGAGACGCTGCTGACCGAGCAGCTGACGCTCGCCGTCGACAGCGCGCAGCCCCGTCGCTATCCGTTCAACTTCTGTGCGGAGGCCGGATGCTTCTCGCGGATCGGCCTGACCGCCTCCGAGGTGCAGGCGATGCAGCGCGGCGCGACCGCGACCCTCACCATCGTTCCGGCGGCCGCGCCCGACCAGACGATCGACCTTGCGATCTCGCTGTCGGGTTTCACCGCCGGATACGAAGCGGTGCGGGAAGCGAACGCGGAATAAGGCTCAGGCGCGGGCGAGCGCCAGAACGGCGTTGAGCCCGCCGAACGCGAAGGCGTTGGAGAGCGCGACATCGATCCGCGCCTCCCGCGCGACGTTCGGCACGATGTCGAGCGCGCAATCGGGGTCGGGCTCGCGGTAGCCGATCGTGGGCGCGACGATCCCGTCCCGCAGCGCCATGAGGCAGGCCAGAAGCTCGACCGCGCCGGTCCCGCCGATCAGATGCCCATGCATCGACTTCGTCGACGAGATCACCAGTCTTTCGGCATGCCCGCCAAACACGTCGCGAACGGCCGCGCATTCGGTGCGGTCGTTCGCCGTCGTCCCGGTTCCATGCGCGTTGATGTATCCGACCCTCTCGGGAGCGAGACCTGCATCGCGGAGCGCGCCCGCGATCGCGCGGACCGCTCCGTGCCGGGACGGCGTGACGATGTCGCCCGCATCCGAGGTCATGGCGAAGCCCGCGACCTCCGCCAATATCTCCGCCCCGCGTGCCAGGGCGCGGTCGCGCTCCTCGAAGACGAACACTCCCGCGCCTTCGCCCTGCACCATGCCCGTACGCGTGGCGCAGAACGGACGGCAGGCCTCCTTCGACATGACGCGCAGACCTTCCCACGCCTTCACGCCGCCGAAGCAGAGCATCGCCTCGCTTCCGCCCGTGAGCATCACGTCGGCGAGGCCCGTGCGGATCATCTGCGCAGCCTGTCCCATCGCATGGTTCGAGGACGCGCAAGCGCTCGCCACGGTGAAGGACGGCCCCTGTAGGTTGTAGGTCATCGAGATGTGGCTCGCGGCCGCGTTGTTCATCAGGCGCGGGACGATGAAGGGATGGACCCGGTTCTTTCCCTCTTCGTACACCGCGCGGTAATTGTCGTCCTGCGTGTTGAGCCCGCCCCCGGACGTGCCGAGCACGACGCCCGCCCGCTCCGCGAGCGCCCCGTTGAACGCGATTCCCGATTGCGCCACCGCCTCTGCCGCGGAGAGAAGGGCGAATTGCGTGAAGCGGTCGTAGAGCGACAATTGCTGACGGTCGAAATGCGCGGTCTCGTCATAACCGCCGACCTGTCCCGCAATTCGAACGGAAAGCCGGTCCACGTCGCGGATCTCGAGAGGTCCTATGCCGCAGCGTCCCTCCTGCATCGCATCGAGCGTGGCGGGGACCGAGGCACCGAGCGGATTGATCGTGCCCGCGCCGGTAATGACGACACGCCTCACGTGGTCTGGTCCGCGACCAAACTCTTCACGGCGGCGACGATCGAACGGACGGAGCTGATATCAAACGCACTCCCCTGAGGATCGTTGGCGTTGAACGGCACGGAGATATCGAACTCCTCCTCGATCGCGAAGATCGCTTCGACGAGGCCCATACTGTCGATGCCCAGATCGACGGGGGTATCGGTCATCTTCACATCGGACGGTTCGAGCAGCGCCTGCTCGGCGATGATCCGGACCACCCGTGTCTCGACATCCGATGTCATGCCTCAGCCCCTTCGTTCCCGGGGCTGATTTAGTCGCTCGGCCCCGGATTTGGAACCGCTTTCTGGGATCCGAACCGATCGCGCAGGAGCCGCGGCAACCGGCGGAGGGCCTTGTACATCTCCACGTGCTGATCCATCCGCACGGCGGGATAGCCCATCATCACCCGTCCCGACGGCACGTTCGAGAGCACCCGTGTGGCGCCCGAAATGATGACGTCGTCGCCGATCCGGAGATTGTCCGCCGCACCCGCGCCACCGCCGAAGACCACCCGGTCGCCGACGATCGTCGAGCCCGCCAGGCCGCTCTGCCCGGCCATCAGGCAGTCGCGTCCGAGCACGACGTTGTGGGCGATCTGGACGAGGTTGTCGATCTTGCAGCCATCGCCGATCCGGGTGGCGCGGATCGTCCCACGGTCAATGCAGGTGTTGACGCCGATCTCCACGTCGTCGCCGATCTCTACGCCCCCCAGCGAATGTATGCGGGTCCAGCTCTGCGCGCGGATTTCACCCTGCTCGCCCATCGTCTCCCGCGCAGCCTCCACACCCGATTTCTCCGGTGTGACGAAGCTGAACCCGTCGGCGCCGATCGTCGCGCCAGGATGGGCGGTAAAGCGATCACCGATGCGGACGGAATGCATGATCCGTACGGCAGGATGCAGGAGGACATCGCGCCCGATCGTCGTCTCGGGTCCGATCACCGTCTGTGCCCCGATCCGTGCGCCTGCGCCGATCCGCACGCCACGCCCGACGACGACGAAAGGGCCGATCGCGGCCCCTTCCCCGATCTCCGCACTCGCGTCGATCACGGCCGTCGGATGGATGCCTGGCGTGATCTCCGGTCCCGGATCGAGTGCCTGCGTGAGATGGGCCATCGCAAGCCGCGGCCGAGGCACGAAAAGCGCGGCGGAAAGCCCGAGCGCCCTCCAATCCCCGCCCTCCCAGAGGATCGCGGCCTTCGCGGAACCGTCGCCGAGGCGTTCGGCATAAGCGGGGCGCATGGCGAGGGCGAGGTCCTCCGGACCGGCATCGCCGGGCTCCGCGGCACCCGATATCGGCAGCGTTCCATCGCCTTCGAGCCGCGCGCCGAGCCGCTTGGCAATGTCGCCCAAGGTCATTCGCATGAGGCTTCTCCGCAATCCGCGCGGAGACTAGCTGCCGATCTCTCCGAGGACCACCCCGGCCCGCCCGAGTGCCGCGAGGAGCGCGGCATCGCGGCCGTATATATCGGCGCGATAGCTCATTCCGCCAGCGGGCTTCGCGATGGCGGTCCGGTAAACGAGATGGACGGGGACGGGAACGTCGAGCGACACGCGCGTCTCCCGTCCGCTGCGCAAACGCCTCTCGTAGAAGGTGCCGGGATCGTCGGTCTGCGCGGCGAGGAGTGCGCGGGCGAACCCGGTCGGATCGCTTAGGCGGATGCAGCCGTGCGAGTATGCGCGAACCGGCTGAGAAAAAAGACCTTTCGCCGGAGTATCATGGAGATAGATATTGTACTTGTTTGGAAACATGAACTTCACGCGACCGAGCGCATTCCTCTCTCCCGGCGGCTGCCGCATGGAAAAGGGGAAATTCGCGGCGCTGTACTGCGCGAAGCCGCGGGCGCGATTCACAGGCGTTCCGCGCCGGTCGACGATCTCGAGCTGGCCATGGGCCCAGGGGTTTTGCCGCAGGTCGGGAAGATATTCGTTCACGGTGATCGAGCGGGGAACGTACCACGTCGGATTGATCACCATGTGATCCATGCTGTCGGAGAATTCCGGCGTTTCCCGGTCTTCGGCATTCTTACCGATGACCGAACGGGTCGCGAAGGTCACCTTGCCTCCGTCGACGATCTTGGCCGTGAAATCGGTCAGGTTTACCCATATATGTCGCGCCCCGAGATCGCGCGGCAGCCAGCGCTCGCGCTCCATCGCGACGATGATCTGCCCCAATCGATCCGATGCGGCAATATTGAGTGCCGTGCGCGTCGCCGCGCCGACGATTCCGTCGGAAACCAGACCGTGATCTTTCTGAAACGTCTCGACCGCGCGCCGGACCGCGGCGTCGTAGCGAAGACGAACCGTGGGGGCCAGATATCCCATCGAGATCAGCCGGTCGCGCAGGACCGCGACGTCGGGTCCTTCCGATCCGGGTTCCAGATGTCCCGCCGGGACAGGCGCATTCCAGCCGCCCCGGGCGATGACGTCCTCGAGCTTGCGCTTCTCTCCGAGAAGGCGGCGATATTCCGGCGATTGCGGCGCCAATCGCGCAAGGGCCTGACGCGGTTGAGGGCCGGCGATCGCGCGCAGGAGGTGGGCGTCGTCGCGCCGGACGGGCCGCCGCTTGATCCCCGGCACGACCGTCGATGGGTCAAGGATACCGGTCGCGAGATCCGAGGCATAGGCGAGATACGCGCGGCTGAGCGCCACGTCCGCCCGCGCGCGTTCCGACGGGGTCCGCGCTGCGGCGAGGATGGTGCGAAGCGTCTCCGGATCGTAGTTCAGTGGCGGCAAACCGTGCAGTTCCGCCTGCGCGAACGCCTCGATCAGGGCCGCGCGGCGGGCGCGATCCGGGCGATCGTCCCCGGTCCAGAGGGGGGCGTAACGCGTTTCGCGGTAGAATTTCGACAGCGCGGGTTCATCTGCCGCCGCTTCCGCGAGCGACTGCATGAAGGGCGTGACGGTCTGCGCGCTCAAGGGCCCGGCGAGGACGAGCGTCATCGCCGCGACCCCGATCCACCGTTTGGCCAAATGTCCGATCATCGTCGATCCTCGTCAAAGCGTGCAGCGCCTCGTCAAAGGCGACAACACGATCACGGCAGCACCCGGTCCGAACCGTCCAGTCACGTTTCCTCAAGGAGGATCGATTGACGTGACGAGGAGCGCATGTGCCACGGCGCAGAGGCCATGAGCGGCTTTTTGCTCACACCGGGAACCTTTTTTCGACGGTGATAACGCGGACTTGGTTAACGAGATCCTTTCGTGCCATAGAAAAGGGGCGTCGATAAATCGGCGCACAATAATCGCGATCAACGCGAAATACAGGCAACGGAAACGGGACAGGATTCCATGACTTCAACAGTTTCGACTGGGTTCTCCAGGCGTGCCTTGTTGGGCGCATTCGCGGCGGCGAGCATTGCAGCCGCTCCAACGACTTCCTCGGCCTTCGGGTTCCTGCGCGGCGCCGGCGATATCCGCCGCATCAAGATGTACAACGGGCGGACGGGCGAGAGCATCGACACGATCTACTGGATCGAGGGCAAGTATGTCGGCCCCGCCCTGCAGGAGATCAACTATTTCATGCGCGACTGGCGCAACAATCAGGTCAGGGAGATCGACCCGCGCACCGTCGACATCATGAGCGCGGCGCATGGACTGCTCGACACGTCGGAGCCGTACATGCTGATCTCCGGCTACCGCTCGCCGCAGACCAACGAGATGCTCCGGCGCCGATCGAGCGGGGTCGCGAAGAATTCTCGGCATCTCAGAGGCGAGGCTGCCGACCTGCGGCTCAAGTCGCGGTCCGTGTCGCAGATGTACCGCGCCGCCGAAGCCTGCGCGGCCGGAGGCGTCGGGCGTTATTCCCGGTCGAACTTCGTCCACATGGATTGCGGACCGGTGCGCAGCTGGGGCAGCTGACCCCTTTGCCATGCGCGAGAACGGTCCATGCGAAGGCCCGCCGATCCACTGGCGGGCCTTCGCATGTCAGGCCGTTGCGTAGAACCCGTTTACGACATCCGGCAAGCTCGTCCCGCTGATCTCCGGCGCGTCCATCGCCGGGGATATGGCACCTTTGCGGGCGACATATCCCGCCCTGAGGCCCGCGCGCATCGCGCCGAGACAATCCCAGCCATGACAGGCGACGAGTGCCACGTCCTTCGGCTCGAGCCCCGCGGCATCTGCCGCGTGGAGGTAGACCTGCCGCGCGGGCTTCCAACGGCCGATCTCGTCGATAGAGATCACGCGGTCCACCTTCTCCCGCAGACCGGAGCGCTCCAGGAGCGTCTCCGTCACCGCGGCATTGCCGTTCGTCAGCGCGATGACCATCGCGCCTTCCGAGCGGACACGCTCCATTGCCGGGGCGACGTCGGGATGGGCCGGGAGTTCCGTGAAACCGTCGAGCACGTCATCCGCGGCGTTCCCGTCGAGGCCCATCGTCGCGAGGACACCCGCGGCCACCTCCCGGAAAGGGCGGTAGACCCCGCAGGCATCGAGCGCGAAGGCGTCGCGCAGGAGTTCGGCGAAGAACTGTTCCAGGTAGCGCCCGTCGGGTCCTGCCCGCTCCAGCCGCGGCCGGAGCGGCTCCAGCGAGAAGCAGGTCTCGACCATGTCGAAGGCGATGGCGCGGGGCGGCGATCCTGTCATGCTCAAGGTCACCCGCCCGCGGTACGCGCGAGCCGGGCGGCGCGAAGCCGGGCGAAATCGTCGCCCGCGTGATAGCTCGACCGGGTAAGCGGCGTGGCGGAGACCATGAGGAACCCCTTGCCCCACGCGGCCTTCTCGTAGCTCGCGAATTCCTCCGGCGTGACGAAGCGGTCGACCGCGTGATGCCGCGATGTCGGCTGGAGGTATTGTCCGACCGTCAGGAAATCGACATCCGCCGCGCGCATGTCGTCCATCACCTGATGGACCGCCTGCCGCGTCTCTCCGAGACCCACCATGATGCCCGACTTCGTGAACATCGTCGGATCGAGTTCCTTCACCCGCTGCAGGAGGCGCAGGGAATGGAAGTACCGCGCGCCCGGACGCACTTCGGGATAGAGGCCGGGAACGGTCTCGAGGTTGTGGTTGAAGACGTCCGGCTTCGCCGCGATGACCGTCTCCAGCGCCTCCGGCCCGCAGCGCAGGAAATCGGGCGTCAAAACCTCGATCGTCGTGCCGGGCGATTGGCGTCGCGTCGCGCGGATCGTCTGCGCGATGTGCTCCGCCCCACCATCCGAGACGTCGTCGCGATCGACGGAGGTGATGACGACGTGGTTGAGGCCGAGCTTCTTGACCGCATCGGCGACGCGACCCGGCTCGAAGACGTCGAGCGCATCGGGGCGGCCCGTCGCGACATTGCAGAACGTGCAGCCGCGGGTGCAGATCTCGCCCATGATCATCATCGTGGCGTGACCTTGCGACCAGCATTCGCCCACGTTCGGACAACCCGCCTCCTCGCAGACCGTGACGAGCTTGTGCTCCCGCATGATCTCCCGCGTGGCCTTGTAGCCCTCGCCAGTCGGCGCCTTGACACGGATCCAGTCGGGCTTCTTCAGGCGCACCGTCTCGGGTCGGGAGGCCTTCTCGGGGTGTCGCTGTGCGGGGATTTTCAGATCACGGGGCATGACGGACTCCTTCTCACCCTCAATTAGGTGATCGCCGCGCGGAAGTCCAAGATGCGTTGGTCTCTTCGTCACGCGATTCTCTGCGTTTCGTCGTCGCGGAGCGTCTTTCGGCCCGACGATCCTTATCAAGGCGGCGGCGGCATCCCCATCTGTCCCAGAGACAGGCCCAATGACGGCCCTTCGCATTCCCTCTGAAGTTTGTTAGAACGATTCCAAACTACAAAAAAAGAACAGGAGCCAGACATGGCCGACAAACCACGCCTCACGACGACCGCCGGGGCCCCCGTCCCGTCGAACCAGTTCAGCCAGACCGCCGGTCCCCGCGGCCCGATCCTCCTCCAGGATTATCAGCTGATCGAGAAGCTCGCCCATCAGAACCGCGAGCGCATTCCCGAGCGCGTCGTCCACGCCAAGGGCTGGGGGGCGCTCGGCACGTTCAAGGTGACCCACGACATCACGCAATACACCTGCGCCAAGGTCTTCAGGCCGGGTACGAAGACCGAAGTGCTGTCGCGCTGGTCCACCGTCGCGGGCGAAAGCGGCGCGGCCGATGTCGAACGCGACGTGCGCGGATTCAGCCTCAAGTTCTACACCGAGGACGGCAATTGGGACATGGTGGGCAACAACACGCCCATCTTCTTCGTGCGCGACGCCTACAAGTTCCCGGACTTCATCCGCACGCAGAAGCGTCACCCGAAGACCAATCTCCGCTCACCCGAAGCGATGTTCGATTTCTGGGCCGCGCAGCCCGAAAGCGTGCACCAGGTGACGATCCTGATGTCGGATCGCGGCATCCCGACGAACCCGATGCACATGAACGGGTATGGGTCGCACACGTTCAGCCTCTGGAACGAAAAGGGCGAGCGCTACTGGGTGAAGTTCCACTTCAAGACCCAGCAGGGCCACGCGCACTACACCAATGCAGAGGCCGAGAAGATCATCGGCTCGACGCGCGAGAGCTATCAGGAAGATCTCTACAACGCCATCGAGGCGGGCGATTTCCCGAAATGGACGCTCTACATCCAGGTGATGAACGAGGAGGATGCGGGCAAGCAGGATTTCAACCCGTTCGATCTCACCAAGGTCTGGCCGCACGGTGACTTCCCGCTGATCGAGGTGGGCGAGCTGGAGATGAACCGTAATCCGGAAAACTACTTCCAGATCGTGGAGAACGCGGCGTTCTCGCCGTCGAACGTGGTGCCGGGTATCGGCTACAGCCCCGACAAGATGCTGCAGGCCCGCGTCTTCTCCTATGCCGACGCGCACCGTTACCGGCTTGGCACGCATTACGAGATGCTGCCCGCCAACGCGCCTCGCGCCGCGGCCGTGAACCATTACCACAAGGATGGTTCGATGCGGTTCTTCTCCAACGATTTCGGCAACCCGAACGCCTATTACGAGCCGAACCAGTATGACGGCCCGGTCGCCGACGAGAGCGCGAAGGAGCCGCCGCTTCGCATCGATGGCGATGCCGACCGCTACGTCCAGGCGTCCGAGGACGCGGATTTCGTGCAGCCCCGCAAGCTTTTCGAGATGTTCTCCGACGAGCAGAAGCAGCGTCTCTTTGCGAACTACGCGGGCGCGATGGGTCCGTGCTCGCAGGAGGTGAAGGAGCGCTGGTATGCCGTGCTCGAGCGGGTGCATCCGGACTACGCCGCCGGTGTGCGCAAGGCGAACGAGACGATGGACAGCGACGTGAACGCGGTCCCGATCACGGACGATACGGAAACCGAAGCGGCGGAGTGATGCTTGCCGAATATTCAACGACGAAGGGCGCCCCATGGGGCGCCCTTTTTTCATGGCGGATCGCGTGCCGCGTCAGCCGATCATCGGGGCGAGATTGCCGTAGCGCTCGAGGTAATGGCGCTGCAATCGCTGCAAGCCGATCCGAAGCACGATCTTGCCGGATCGCGCCGCCCAGCCCATCCTTCGTTCGACGGTCTCCATTCCCTCGAGATGGCAGCAGACCCGTAGCACGACATCTCCGAGACCCGGTCCCAGATCGGTCAATGCATCGGCGAGGCGGCGGCCGGCAGCTTCGGGCGACGTGCCCAGCGGCTCTATGTCGGGCGCGGTATCTTTTGAACCGGCCGAGAGCAGAAATTCGTGCCAGTCCCGTTCGCCCCCTGCGGACATCCGCGCGAGTTCGAAATCCTCCCGCATCCGCTCGCCTGCGCGGACGAGCGCATCGCTGAGGAAGAGTTCACCGTCCTTGTCGCGGCGCCGCGCGAGGGTCAGGAGAGGGCTTTCGAAATGGTTGTACCGCGCTGTGGGCGGCGCCTTCGCGTGCGTCCCGGCATCGGCTTCGCCGGTCTCGCCCTCCTCGGCCAGGAGGTGCTTCAGCGCCGACCGACCGGCGGGTTTGATGCGGTACCGTGCGATCCGTCCGGTCCCGCTCGCGGCGATCCACTCCTTGAGCGCAAGCGCCTCGGCGACCTTCGAATCGCAGACGCCGGTGCGGATCGTCTGCCCGTCCTTCGTCTCTCGCACGACGACGGCCTTCTCCATGCCCTCGGCGACGGCGAGGCAGGCGCCCGGTTCGGAAAGACGGCGCAGGATTCGGCGTGCCTCGAGCGCGATCACCTCCTCGCTCGGCATCGACGTCGTCTCGGTATTCGTCGTCATCGTGTCGGCTCCACTCTTCTGGGCGGACGGACGCGATCCGGCCCGCTGCTGTCCGAGGCGCTTCAGCGCGAGATCGATGAGAGGGTCGTCACGACGTTGCTCGCAGCGGCGTACTTGCCGCAGCACGGTCGAGGCATGACATCCGCTCTGTCGCGCCAATGCACGAATCGGCTCTCCACCGACGACATGGGCGAGATAGACCCGGACGTGATCTGGCACCCAGCCGGGCAGCGGCTCCACCATACTCGTTGACATACGTGTTCATCCCCTTCTCAACACAGCCGACACAGGGCGTCCTGTTCGCTCCGGTCAGACACAGGTAAACAACTCTTGGTTGTTATGCGTAAGGACCGTCAGCAGCTCGGCGGCCCTTAAGGGAATGATGCGTAAAAATTAATGCAGATCCACCGAATAGTTCCCCCCAAACCGGCCTAAAGCAACACCCCTATAAGTTGTGCCACCGTCGGATCAGGCGTCATTCCGAGGAGTGGAACACATGCAAGATATCCACAGTCATCTTCGCACGATCAAGCGACCCCGCCTGCTGATCAGCGCAGCGCGATTCGGCCTGTCGGCCTACAACAGGGATCTCGAGATTCCGCGTCTCTTCGTAGGCGAATCGGTTCCCGGCCCGGCCGATCTGATACGGACCCTGGCGAACATGGAGATGGAGATCGACGTCGAACGCCGCGACAGGAAGGCGACCTATTCCGCGCAGCGCCATATCGCGATCCTGGTGGCACTCATGGCCGAAAGCCGGCGGCTGACGCTTGTCGCCGACGCGCCGGCGACGAGGACGACGCCGCCGGTGGATCGGATGCCTCAGCCGAACGCATCCGGCATCGAGGCCTTGCGGCGCGCGACGTAGTCGGCAAGTGCCTCGCTGGTCGCCGCATCGATCGGTGGGGCCTGATACTCCGCAAGAAGTTTGGCTACGCGCGCGGAGGCCAGCGTCTGGCTGTCGCGAGAACCTTCGTCGGACCATGTCTCATAGGGCTTGTAGTCGAAGATCTCGGTCCGCCAGAACGCGTCCTTGAAATTCGCATGGGTATGCGCGCAGCCGAGGAAATGTCCTCCCGGACCGACCTCGGCCAGCGCATCCATTGCCTGTCCGTTCTCGCTCAGATCGATTCCACGAGCGAGATTGTGCAGCACGCCCAGCTGATCGGCATCTAACACGAATTTCTCGTAGCTCGAGACGAGCCCGCCTTCGAGCCAGCCGCAGGAATGCAGCATGAAGTTCACCCCCGCGAGCAGCCCCATGTTGAGACTGTTCGCCGTCTCGTAGGCCGCCTGCGCATCAGGCAGTTTCGAGCCGCAGAAGCTCCCGGCGCTACGATAGGGCAGACCCAGGCGCCGCATCAGCTGGCCCGCGCCATAGGTGATGAGCGCGGCCTCGGGCGTTCCGAAAGTCGGCGCGCCCGAGTTCATGTCGATGGACGTGACGAAGGCCCCCGCGACGATCGGCGCACCGGGCCGGACGAGCTGCGAATAAGCGACGCCCGCCATCACCTCGGCCAGAACCTGCGTGAGCGTACCCGCCACGGTGACGGGCGCCATCGCGCCACCCACGATGAAGGGCGACAGGATGCAGGCCTGGTTCGCACGGGCATAGGTTTCGAGCGCACCCATCATGGTCACGTCGAACGTCAGGGGGGAGTTGATGTTGACGAGCGAGGTCATCACCGTGTTCTCGGCGACGAATTCCTTGCCGAAGAGAATTTCGCACATTTCCACGGAATCGGCGGCCCGCGACGGCTCCGTGACCGATCCCATGAACGGCTTGTCCGACAGCGTCATATGCGCGAGCAGCATGTCGAAATGCCGCTTGTTGACCGCGATGTCGGTGGGCTCGCAGACCGTTCCACCCGAATGGTGGAGCCATTTCGACATGTAGCCGAGCTTCACGAAATTCCGGAAATCCTCGATCGTGGCATAGCGGCGGCCGCCCATCGCATCGTGCACGAATGGCGGGCCGTAGACCGGCGCGCAGACCATGTTGCGTCCGCCGACGACGACGGAACGTTCGGGGTTGCGGGCATGTTGCGTGTATTGCGACGGTGCCGTCGCGCAGAGCTTGCGGGCGAGGCCGCGCGGCAGGCGAACCCGTTCGCCCTCGATCTCGGCACCTGCCTCCCGCCAGAGATCGAGCGCCGCGGGGTTCTCGGAGAAGACGACACCGATCTCTGCGAGGATGGTGTCGGCATTGGTCTCGATGATCTCGATCGCTTCGGCGGTCAGGACCTCGAAGTTCGGGATGTTGCGTTCGATATAGCGTGCCGCCTCGATCCGGACGGCCGTGCGCTCCGCCCTCCGGGCCGCCCCGCCGCCACCGCTCCGACCCCGCCTGCGCGTTTCGCTCGCTTCCATCGCTCGTCCCTTTCCGTTTCGCCCCGTCTAGGCCGAAGCACTCCCGCTGCATCGACGGATTGCGCCCTCTCATGCGCAGAAACGACATTCCCGGATGTTCGGCGGCGCTTGCGTCGCACAGGGGGCTGGACTACGAGCCCTCGCATGACGGAAACAGCCGACATCGCCCCTGCACACCAGGCCAATCACCAGAAGCTGCTGATCGTCGATTTCGGCAGCCAAGTGACGCAACTCATCGCCCGGCGCCTGCGCGAGCTCAGCGTCTATTGCGAGATTCATCCGTTCCAGACCGTCACGCCAGACTTTCTCGCGGAATTCGAGCCGCGCGCGGTGATTCTCTCCGGCGGTCCGGCGAGCGTTCCCGATCCGGGCTCGCCCCGCCCCCCGATGGAAATCTTCGAGCTCGGCGTGCCGATCCTCGGGATCTGCTACGGCCAACAGGTGATGGTGCAGATGCTGGGCGGCGAGGTCGTGCGCACGCCGGGGACGGCGGAGTTCGGACGCGCCTATGTCTCCCCCGGAGAGGAACGGCTGGAGCTTCTCAGGGGCTGGTTCCATGGCGAGCGGGAGCAGGTCTGGATGAGCCACGGCGATCATGTCGCCCGCCTTGCTCCCGGCTTCGAGGTCTACGCGACCTCGCCCGGCGCCCCCTTCGCCGTCATCGCCGATCCCGAACGGCGCTTCTTCGGCGTGCAGTTCCACCCGGAGGTGCACCATACCCCGCATGGAAAGGTCCTCTACGAGAACTTCGTCGCGCTTGCGGGCTTTACCGGCGACTGGACGATGGGCGCCTATCGCGAGCAGGCGGTGCAGGCGATCCGCGACCAGGTGGGCGACGCGCGCGTGATCTGCGCGCTCTCCGGCGGGGTCGACAGTTCTGTCGCGGCGCTCCTCATTCACGAGGCCATCGGCGAACAGCTCACCTGCGTCTTCGTCGACCACGGGCTTCTGCGGAAGAACGAGGCGGAGGAGGTCGTGGGCATGTTCCGCGACCACTACAACCTGCCGCTCGTCCATGCCGACGAAAGCGATCTGTTCCTCTCCCGACTGGAGGGCGTCAGCGACCCCGAACAGAAGCGCAAGATCATCGGCGGCCTCTTCATCGACGTCTTCGACAAGCACGCGGGCGAGATCGGCGGGGCCGAGTTCCTCGCACAAGGCACGCTTTATCCCGACGTGATCGAGAGCGTCAGCTTCGCGGGCGGGCCGTCTGTCACGATCAAGTCGCACCACAACGTGGGCGGCCTGCCCGAGAAGATGGGCATGAAGCTCGTCGAGCCGCTTCGCGAACTCTTCAAGGACGAGGTCCGCGCACTTGGGCGCGAGCTGGGCCTGCCCGACCGCTTCATCGGGCGCCATCCGTTCCCCGGCCCCGGCCTCGCCATCCGCTGCCCGGGCGAGATCACGCGGGCGAAGCTCGACATCCTGCGGGAGGCGGATGCCATCTTCATCGACCAGATCCGGCGCCATGGCCTTTACGACGAGATCTGGCAGGCTTTCGTGGCGATCCTGCCCGTCCGCACCGTGGGCGTCATGGGCGACGGGCGGACCTACGATTACGCCTGTGCGCTGCGGGCGGTGACGAGCGTCGACGGGATGACGGCCGATTACTACCCGTTCGATCACGATTTCCTCGGCGAGACGGCCACCCGCATCATCAACGCCGTGCCGGGCATCAACCGTGTCACCTACGACATCACCTCGAAGCCGCCGGGCACCATCGAGTGGGAATAAGCGGCGGGCGGGCGCAGTTCTTGCGCGGGCCGGAACCGGGATGATTTGGATCGAGGGACGGCTCGTCTGCGCGACGTCCGAAGAGGCGGAAACGGTTCGCGCGCATCTTGCCGAGCATATCCGGCTCAGTCGCGCCGAACCGGGCTGTCTGTCCTTCGAGGTCGCGCCGTCCGACGATCCGCTCATCTGGACCGTTCGCGAAAGCTTCGTGGACCGCGCCGCCTTCGATCGACACGTGAGCCGGACGCGTCAGAGCGAGTGGGGACAAGCGACTGCCGGCATTCGCCGGGACTTCGCGGAGAAGGACGCATGAGCGACCCCATTCGCGGCGCGGCGCTCTGGATGACAGGCGCGATCGTGTCGTTCTCCGCGATGGCCGTCGCCGGCCGGGAAGTGTCTTTCGCGCTCGATACGTTCGAACTCATGACCTATCGGTCGCTCGTGGGCCTCGCGATCGTCGTCACCGTATCTGCCCTTTCCGGAACGATCCGCCAGATCCCCACGCGGCGCATCGGGCTTCATGGCCTGCGCAACGTCGCCCATTTCACCGGGCAGAACCTGTGGTTCTATGCCATCACGATGATACCGCTCGCGCAGGTCTTCGCCATCGAATTCACCTCTCCGATCTGGGTGGCGCTCGCCGCCCCGTTTCTTCTCGGCGAGCGTTTGACGCGGACCCGGCTCGTGGTCGCTGCCCTGGGATTCGTCGGCGTCCTCCTCGTGGCACGCCCGACGCTCGACGGGGTCAGTTCGGGGCAGGCCGCAGCCGCGGGCGCGGCGATCTGCTTTGCGGGAACGGCGATCCTGACCAAGGTGCTGACGCGGACCGAGACGATCACCTGCATCCTCTTCTGGCTCACGATCCTGCAAGCTCTGATGGGGCTCGTCTGTGCAGGTATCGACGGGGACATCACGCTGCCCACCTCCGAAACGCTGCCCTGGCTCGTTCTCATCGGCTGTGCGGGGCTCGCTGCGCATTTCTGCCTCACGACCGCGCTGGGTATCGCGCCGGCCACGATCGTGATCCCGTTCGATTTTCTCAGACTGCCCGTGATCGCGGCGGTCGGCATGGCTCTCTACGGCGAGCCGCTCGATCCCTACGTGGTGCTCGGCGCGGCGATCATCTGTGGCGCGAACTATATGAACGTGATCGCCGAACAACGCCGCCGCCGAACCGCATCTGTTGCCCATTGAATACGATGTCTACTCGCAAAAGTTGTCCGAGCGGGAGAATGATTGACCGGTCTCGACGGCTGTCCCTATGTCGGGCTCTAGATCTTTGATCCGACATTTCGCGAGGATACGCAGGATGATGAAGTCACTCGGCCGTGCAACAGTGATCGTCCTCGTGCCGGCCGCGGCCGGAGCGGTTGGCCTCGACCGGTCAGGGCAATCCGTCGAAATCCTGTTCACCGAGGGCAACATGGTCGAGTTGACCCTGGGACGTGTCCTTCCGGATGCGTCGGGCACGGATACGGTGCTCTTCGGCGGTAGCTCGACGGGCAACGTCCTCGAAAACTTCAACCAGGCGACGCTGGCCGTTAAGTACGAGTTCGACGAGCGCTTTTCCGCGGCCCTGATCCTCGAACAGCCCTACGGCATCGACACCTCGTACCCGTCCGGTGCGGACGGATCGATCGCCCTTGGCGGAACCGAGGCGGTGGTCGACAGCGACTCCGTGACCGCGCTTCTGCGCTACCGGTTCGACGACGCCTGGAGCGTCCATGGCGGTGTCCGCTACCAGCGGATTTCGCCCTATGTCGCGCTCTCCGGCGCCGCCTACGGCCCTCTCGATGGCTACGAGGCGCGGTTCGATCGTGACGGAGATCTGGGTTTCGTGATCGGCGGCGCCTACGAGATGCCCGAGATCGCCCTGCGCGTCGCACTCACCTATTTCAGCGGAACGGAACACGAGCTTTCCACCCGGGAGACGCTGAACGGCGTCAGCGTCGCCCTGCTACCCGTGCCCTTCGGCCCTCTGTCGGAGACGAGCACCACCGATCTCGAAGCACCGGAATCGATCAACCTTGATTTCCAGACCGGCATCGCCCCCGAAACACTGCTTTTCGGATCGATCAGGTATGCGAAATACGGCGATGTGATCGTCGCCCCCACCTTCTTCGACGCGGTCTTTGAACCCACCACACCGGATTCGAGCCTTACCGACCTCGAGGATGGTTTTTCCTACACGATCGGTGTCGGCCGCCAGTTCACCGACAGGCTGAGTGCCTCCGTCGCCTTCGGGTACGACGACAAGCTCGAGGACGATCTTGTCTCCCCGCTCGCGCCCGTCAACGGCACCCAGTCGTTTTCCGTCGGCGCCGCCTATGCGGTGACCGATGCGCTGGAGGTTGCGGGCGGCGTCTCCTACATCAAGCTCGGCGATGCCCAGGCCGAAACCGGCGACGATGCGCGGGCGATCTTCGACGACAGCGACGCGTGGGGATTCGGTCTCAAGGTCGGCTACAGCTTCTAGGACCGAGCGTCTCGCCGGCCGCCATGCAAGCTCTGGGCCCGGGCCCTGTATCAGGCTAACAGGGCCCATGATCTACGAAACACCACATGATTGGATTCGCTCGCGGTCCCGGCGTGTCCTGCTCTTCGGCATGTCCGGGCTCGGCAAGACGTATCTCTCGAGCATGCTGCGAGAGAGGGGCGCGTTCTTCCACTACTCCGTCGATTATCGGATCGGCACGCGCTATATGGGCGAGTTCATCGCCGACAACTTCAAACGGGAGGCGATGAAGGTCCCGCTCCTGCGCGAGTTACTGATGAGCGACAGCATCCATGTCGCGTCGAACATCACGTTCCACAATCTCGCCCCCCTCTCGACCTACCTCGGCAAGCCGGGCGATCCGTCGCGCGGCGGACTGCCTTTCGGAGAATACGCCGACCGCCAGGCGCAGCATCGCGACGCGGAGATGCGGGCGATGACGGACACCGTACGCTTCATCGAACGCGCGGAGACGCTCTATGGGTACGAGAACTTCGTGTGCGACACGAGCGGCTCGATCTGCGAGATCCTCGATCCCGAAGACCCCGACGATCCGATCCTGTCGATCCTGTCGAACCATCTCCTGATGATCTGGATCGAAGGATCCGAGGCCCATACCGCGGAACTCGTCCGCCGCTTCGACCGCGCGCCGAAACCGATGTACTACCAGCCCGAGTTCCTGTCCGACGCCTGGGAAACCTACCGTGCGGAGACGGGTCTAGAAGAGGACGCCGTCGATCCGGACGCGTTCGTGCGCTGGACCTATGCCCGCGCCCTCGCCCATCGTCAGCCCCGCTACGCGGCAATGGCCCGTTGGGGCATCACGGTAAGCGCGGAGGAAGTCGCAGCGGTCCGCGACCCGGAGGATTTCGAGGCGCTCGTTGCGGAGGCCCTGGCCCGGCGCGGCTAGACCGTTCGGCCGGAACCCGACCGGCGACGCGTGGCCGCCCCGGCTATTGAGCTCCCTCCCCGCGGATTGTAGGCCCACTTTTCCACGACCGAAGGCACCGCCATGCCCATCAAGCTTCCCTCCGACCTACCGGCCTTCCGCGTCCTGCGCGAGGAAGGCGTGCAGGTGATGGGCGAGGCGGAAGCCATGCGCCAGGATATCCGTCCGTTGAGGATCGGATTGCTAAACCTCATGCCGAAGAAGATTCAGACGGAGAACCAGTTCGCCCGCCTGATCGGCGCCGGTCCGCTCCAGATCGAGCTGACGCTCATCCGCATGTCGGAGCACAAGGCCCGCAACACCGCCGCGGAGCATATGGAGGCGTTCTATCGCCCCTTCTCCGAGGTCCGCGGTGAGCGGTTCGACGGGCTCATCATCACCGGCGCGCCGATCGAGCATCTGGATTTCGCCGACGTCACGTATTGGGACGAGATCCGCGAGGTCTTCGACTGGACGCAGACCCACGTCCATTCCACCTTCGGCGTCTGCTGGGGCGGGATGGCGATGGTCAATCATTTCCACGGCGTGCCGAAGCACCTCCTGCCTTCAAAGCTTTTCGGCTGCTATCGCCATACGAACCTGCAGCCGTCTTCGGCCTATCTCCGGGGCTTCTCGGACGATTGCGTCGTCCCCGTCAGCCGTTGGACGGAGATGCGGCAGCCGGACATCGACGCCGCGAGCGGGCTTACCACGCTTCTAGGCAGCGGTATCGCGGGGCCCTGCCTCGTCGAGGACCCAAGCCATCGCGCGCTCTACATCTTCAACCATTTCGAATACGACGACGACACGTTGAAGCAGGAATACGAGCGCGACGTCGCCTCGGGAATGGCGGTGACGATCCCTACGGGCTACTTCCAGAATGACGATCCCGCGAGCCGCCCGCTCAACAGATGGCGGAGCCACGCGCATCTTCTATATGGCAACTGGATCAACGAAATTTATCAATCGACGCCGTATGACCCCGAAGAGATTGGCCGCTAACCTCGCCCTCGCGGCCATCGCTGTCGCAGGGGGCGTATTGCTCGTCGACGGGGTCGCCGGCCGTCGCGAGAATGCCGCGGAAGATCGCTCTCCCCCGGAAGGCCGGTTTCTCGAGGTGGACGGACGACAGGTCCATTACCTTCAAGTGGGCGAAGGGCCGGACCTCGTCCTGCTGCACGGGGCGAGCGGCAGCATGCGCGACTGGACCTTCTCGTTTCTCGACAAGGTCCGCGAGCGCTACCGCGTCACCCTCTTCGACCGGCCCGGCCTCGGCTACACGGAGATCGCGCCGCGCGCCGCCGGCCCCGCGAACACGCGCAGCGAGACCCCGATGGACCAGGCGAACCTGCTCGCCACGGCTGCCGAACGGCTCGGCGTGACGCGTCCCGTCGTCGTGGGTCATTCCTATGGCGGCGCGGTCGCGATGGCCTGGGCGATCGCCCATGATCCCGCCGCGATCGTCGTCATCTCGGGCGCGACGCAACCTTGGGAGGGCGGGCTCGGTTGGCAGCAGGAATTGTCGGCCTCCGCCCTGGGAGGCGCGCTCGTCGTCCCTCTCGTGACCGCGTTCATCGGCCGCGACTTCGTGAGTTCCGTCGTCTCGAACGTCTTCGCACCGCAGGAGCCTCCGGAAGGTTATCTGGAGCATTTCGATGTGGGCCTGATCCTCAGGCGAAAGTCGTTCCGCGAGAATGCCCAGCAAGTCTCCGGCCTGAAGCCCGCCCTCACCACGATGACGGCCCAATATCCGGAGATCGACGTGCCCGTCGAGATGCTGCACGGAACGGCCGATGGGGTCGTTTCGGCTGAGCTTCATTCCGAACCGACCGCCTCGGCCGTGCCGGGGGCCAATCTCGTGCTTCTCGAAGGGCTCGGGCACATGCCGCATCATTCCGATCCGGATGCGATCGTCGCGGCCATCGACCGCGCGGCCGAGCGGGCCGGATTGCGCTAGGGCCTTCCGAGGACTAGGCTCCGCCCTTCACATGCGACCGGAAGGCCAGATCATGCCGAAGCGCGGTTATCACCACGGCAATCTCGCGCAGGCCCTCGTCGCTTCGGCACTCGAACTCATCGAACAGAAGGGACCGTCCGGCTTCACCCTGAGCGAAGCCGCGAAGCTTGCGGGCGTGACTCCCGCCGCGGTCTATCGGCATTTCGACGGTCGCGAAGCGCTGATCGCGGAAGTCGCCCGGCAGGGCTACGCGATCTTCGCAGACGATATGGAGCGCGCCTTTGCCGGCGGACAGCCCTCCGCCCTCGCCGCCTTCGAGGCAACGGGGCGCGCGTATCTCGGTTTCGCACGCCGACATCCCGGCCATTACATCGCGATGTTCGAATCGGGAATCGTCGTCACCCGCGACCCGGCCCTCAATGCTGTCGCAACGCGCGCGCGCGGCGTTCTAGAGGAAGCGGCGACAGCCCTTTCAAGACACATCCCGGAAGAAAAGCGCCCCCCCGCCGCGATGTTCAGCGCCCATGTCTGGGCGCTGTCTCACGGGGTCGTCGAGCTCTTCGCGCGTAATTCGCCGGGAACCAATGTGCCTTTCCCGCCCGAGGACCTGCTCGAGACGGGGATAGGGATTTACCTACGCGGATTGGGGCTTCTTTCGCCCGACGCGTGACGCACGGGCTTCGGGACTGGCGTTGAACCAAGACGAGCCGCGGAGAGGACGAGACCGGCTAGGGCGACGGCGACGATCACGGTGAGTTCCATACGACAAGCTCCACTCGTTGCGGCATATTTAGGTAACAGCGGCCCGGGATGCGGGTTCCCGCGACACTCTGTCAGAAGATCATCAACGATCCCGGATCCCAGCTTACCGTCACCGCCTCGCCGCGCTCGGCCGTGACGCCGCCGGGAAGATTCTTCATCGAGACGGTGACCGTCCGGTCGGTCCCATCGAGCATCACCGCGTAGTAGCTCATGTCGCCGTAATAGGTCACTTCGCTCACGCGGCCGGATGCCGCGCGCTGCCCCTGGCTCGGCGGCTCCGACAGGAGCGACATCATTTCCGGCCGGATGCCGACCTCCGCGGGACCGTCCTTCAGCCCGCCGGGGGCCTGTCGCTCGGAGACATCCGTCCGCCCGAATCCGTCGACCTCGATCTCGCGACCGCGGAGCCGTGCGGGAAGAAAGCTCATCATGCCGATGAACTGCGCCACGCGGCGGCTTGCGGGACGGAGATAGAGCTCGCCCGGCGCGGCTACTTGCGCGATGCGCCCGTCGAACATCACGGCAATCCGGTCCGACATGATCAGCGCTTCTTCCTGATCGTGCGTCACGAGGATGAAAGTGATGCCGACCTGCCTTTGCAGCCGTCGCAGCTCGTCCTGCATCGTCTCGCGGAGCTTGCGGTCGAGCGCCGACATCGGCTCGTCGAGAAGCAGGACCCGCGGCTTCAGGATCAGCGCACGGGCAAGGGCCACCCGCTGTCGCTGACCGCCGGAGAGCGCATGGGCCGCGCGCTTGCCGAAGCCGCCGAGCCCAACCATCTGCAGAGCTTCCTCTACGGCGTTACTCTTTTCCGAAGCCGACAATCTGGAACGTCGCAGGCCGAAGCCCACGTTCCGCGCGACGTCGAGATGGGGAAAGATCGCGTAGGACTGGAATACCATGTTCGTCGGCCGACGGTTCGCCTGCACCCCCTCCATCGGCTTGCCGTCAAGCGTGAGCGTCCCGCGCTCCGGCTGCTCGAATCCGGCGATGGTTCGAAGAAGCGTGGTCTTGCCGCAGCCCGACGGGCCGAGAAGGGAGAAGAACTCTCCCTCCGCGATATCGAGACTGAGATCGTCGAGCGCCTGCTCGCCGTCGAAATTCTTGTGAATGTCGCGAAGCTCCACGATCGGTCTCTTCATGCGAAGAATCCTCCGGCATCGCGGCGCCCGGATCGGCGCATTCCCCGGCGGCGGACCCATTCGGCGCCGCAGAGCAGGATCACCGACAGCGCGACGAGCAGCGTGCCGAGCGCCATGACGATCGGCAGCCGCGCGGGAAAGCGCAGTTGCGCCCAAAGATAGACGGGCAGCGTCGGGTCAGAGCCGGTGAGGAAGAAGGCGATGATGAACTCGTCGAGGCTGATCGTGAAGCCGATAAGCAGCGAGGAGATTATGCCCGGCGCGATGAGCGGCAGCGTGACCATGCGAAAGGCCTGCCAACGGGAACAGCCGAGATCGATCGCCGCCTCCTCGATCGCGGGATCGAGGTTGCCGAAGGCGCCGTTCAGGATCGCGATGGCGAAGGGCATGCAGATGAGCGTATGGCCGAGCACCACCGTCAGCGCGTTGAGCTGCACGCCCAGGGTGAGAAGGACGACGAGCAGCGAGACAGCCACGAGGATCTCCGGCAGGATCAATGGCAGCATGACGAAGCCGAGCACCGCCGCGCGTCCGGGAAAGGCATAGCGCGCATTCACCCGCGCGGCACAGAGCCCCAGAAGCGTGGCGAGAATGGAGGCCGAAACGGCAATGGAGAGGCTCGTCCGAACGGATCGGACAAGCTCCGGCGTGGCCGGAAGCGCCTCGAACCAGCGGGTCGTGAACCCCGTGAGCGGAAAGGCGATGACCGTGCTGTCGTTGAACGCAAAGATTGGCAGCAACACGATCGGCGCATAGAGGAAGACCAGATAGGTCAGGACATAACCGCGGAGCATGGCTTACCGCCCAAGCCCCGCGACGCGCCGCAGTCCCAGCACCACGATCGCCGCGACGAAACCGACGCTGAGCATCGCGAGAACGGAAAGGGCCGCACCCATCGGCGCGTTGTTGAGGCGTAGGAACTGCGTTTGGATCATGTTGGCGATCATCAGTCCGTCCGGGCCGCCGACGAGGCGCGGGGTGATGTAATCGCCGACGGTCGGTATGAAGACGATAAGGATCGCCGCGACGATGCCGCCCATCGAAAGGGGCAACGTCACGCGCAGGAAGGTGGTCAGCCTCGATTCGCCCAGGTCCCGGCTCGCTTCGATCAGGGAACGGTCGATCCGCTCGAGCGCCACGAAGATCGGCAGGATCGCAAACGGCGCGAAGGCGTGGGCGAGCGTGATGACGACCGAGGTCGCGTTGTAGAGCACCCAGCTCAGCGGCGCATCGATGAGGCCCAGCGTCTCGAGCGTGGTATTCAGCACGCCGTTGAACCCGAGGATCACCTTCCAGAGGAAGACGCGGATGAGATAGCTCGTCCAGAACGGGATGGTGATGAGGAAGAGCCAGAGGCCCTTCGAGGCCGGCGGCACATGGAAGGACAGGAAATAGGCGACCGGATAGGCCAGGATCACGGTCACCGCCGTGACCGTGGCCGCGATCCAGACCGAACGGAACAGGAGCTGTCGGTAGAGCGGATCGGTCAACGCCTCGCGATAATTGGCGAGCGTGAACGTCCGGTCGAGGGTCAGGAAATCCTGCGACCAGAAGCTGAAAAGCACGATGACGGTGAGCGGGACCGCGAGGAGGAGAAGGGCGAAGAGAAACGGCGGTGCGACCAGAAGGCGTCCCCTGGTCCGATCGGCCCGCGATGCGCCTGTCGCCATGCCCCTCCGTCCGTCTTCAGGGGCCGGTGTCCGGCCGGTTCCGTTCCGCGGCAGGACGCGGGATTTGGCGGACCCAAGAGGATTCGAACCTCTGGCCTCTGCCTTCGGAGGGCAGCGCTCTATCCAGCTGAGCTATGGGTCCACTCGGCACGTGCATACAAGCCCGTCCGGGAAGCCGCAACGCCAAACCGGCGTCACGCGAAGAGGTCGTGGCAAAGCTCGAGCGCATCGGCGAGCGCGTCGACCTCGCCTTTCGTGTTGTAGAGCCCGAAGGACGCCCGGCAGGTCGCGGTTACCCCCAGATGGTCCATGAGCGGGCCCGCGCAATGATGCCCGGCCCTGACCGCGATGCCGCGCTTGTCGAGCACGGTGGAGATGTCGTGCGGATGCGCGGCACCATCCAGGGTGAAGGAGAAGATCGCCCCCTTGCCCGGCGCGTTGCCTTGAACATCCAGCCAGTTGAGCCCGCCGAGCCGGTCCTGCGCATAATCGCGCAGACCCGCCTCGTGGGCCGAGATCGCCTCCATCCCGAGATCTGACATGTAGTCGAGGGCGGCGCCGAGACCGATCTGCTGCACGATGCCGGGTGTTCCGGCCTCCAGCATCATCGGCATTGACGCATATTCGATCGTATCGCGGTGAACCTCGCGGATCATGTCGCCGCCACCCATGAAGGGCCGCATCTCGGCATGACGGTCGGGATGGATGTAGAGCGCGCCGGAACCCGACGGACCGTAGAGCTTGTGTCCGGTAATGACGTAGAAGTCGCATCCGATGGCAGCCACGTCGACCGGCAGGTGGACCGCCGCCTGGCTCCCGTCGACGAGGACGGCCACCCCCCTTTCATGGGCGGCGGACGTGATCGCGGTCACGTCGACCACGGTTCCGAGCACGTTCGACATGTGGGTGATGGCGACGAGCTTCGTGCGCGGGCCGATCGCGTCGATCACCGCCTGCGGGTCGAGCGCGCCGGTCGCGTCCACATCCACCCATTTTAGCACCACGCCTTGCCGTTCGCGCAGGAAATGCCACGGCACGATGTTCGCGTGATGCTCCATCACCGAAAGGACGATCTCGTCTCCCGGCTCGAATCGCGGTGCGGCCCAACCGTAGGCGATCGTGTTGATGCCTTCGGTCGTGCCGGTGTTCATGACAATCGAACTCTCGTCCGCCGCACCGAGGAAACGCGCGATCTTGCCGCGCACGGCCTCGTAATTCTCGGTAGAGATGGTCGAAAGCGTGTGCAGGCCGCGATGGACGTTCGCGTAATCCTCGGCATAGGCCCGGTTCATCGTCTCGATCACGCTCAGGGGCTTCTGCGCGGAGGCGCCGTTGTCGAGATAGACGAGAGGCTTGCCGTTGATCTCGCGCGCAAGGATCGGGAAATCGGCGCGCACGTCGGTCACGTCGTACATGCTGACGGTCCTTTTACCTGGAGACGGTGACGCCCGCGAGCGTCGCGATGAGCGAAAGGGCGAGGCCGACACCGACTAGGACGAAGAGGATCATGCCGAAGACCCGCCCGAGGGAGGAAAAGCCGTGCAGTTCCGCCACAAAACAGGTGAGCAGCACCAGAAAGAGGACGAGGCCGGCGGTAACGACGAGCGCACCCAGCGAGGGGACGAGCAGGATGACCACGCTCTGGACGACCTGAAGGCAAACCATGATGAATTGCAGCCAGGTCACGGCCAGAAGGGCGCCGCGCAGATCACCGGTACCACCGAATTTCCGTCCGACCCCGTCGATCAGAAAGACGGTGGAAAGTAGGACCACGAACTGAATCGCACCGAAGATGAAAGGTGCTGCGAATCCCGGTCCCGCGGGACCATCGGTCTCGGCGGCGAAAAGGAGGAGATTGGTCGCTTCGGCGAGAAGGATCGACAGTACGACGACAAGAAGAAGCGCTTGCCACAACGCCTCGCGTCCGACCGGCAGTTCCATGAGGCGGGCAAAGGTGCGCCGGGGCGCGCGCAGGGTCTCGCCCGCAAGGGGCAGCAACGTAGAGAACGACAGGAGGTTCATCGTGTCGTCTCCACACTCCAGAGGCCCGCGAGCCACAGACCGAAAAACGCCAGCAAAGCGACGAGCCCGGTCAAATCCTGCGCCGGACCGGGGCCGACGAAACCCGCGACGAGCCCCCAGAGAAGCCAGAGCGGAGAAGCCGCGAGTAGCCCCCAGAAAAGCGCCATGCGCGCCTGCAGGAAGTTAGCCCGCCCGCCGAAGAGACGCGCGACAAGATGGCTGAGCCCGGCAACCCCGTAGAGAACGAGCGGCGCGATGAAGAGCCAGCCGAGAAGCGCCGCGCCGATCAGCATGTCGAGCTCTCGCCCCGTCAAATAGCTTTCCCGCGACAGGCGCGGCCATTGCGCCACGAAGATGAGCGCGCAGGCGAGCATCAGCGTGATGAGCGCCCGCCCCTCGCCGCGGCCGTCGGACGTGTCGAGCCTGCGGCGCAGGACCTGACCCGGCCGACGATAGCTGGCGGCGATATCGGCGGTGAGCGCCATGCTCAACGCGTTGCGTGACGCGAGAGCCAACCCGAGAGCTGGTCGCGAAGCACACCCGCAATATCGGGATCGTCGATCTCGTCGAGCGCCTCGGCGAGGAAGGCCAGAACCAAGAGATCGGTCGCCGGTCCCTCCGGCACACCGCGCGAACGGAGATAGAAGAGCGCTTCCTCGTCGATCGCGCCCGTGGTCGAGCCATGGGAGCAGGCGACGTCGTCGGCGTAGATCTCGAGCTCGGGCTTCGCGAGGAACTGGCTGTCCTCATCGAGGAGGAGCGACTGGCTGATTTGGTAGCCGTCGGTCTTCTGGGCCCCCTCACGGACGAGGATCTTGCCCTGAAAAACGCCCACCGCGCCGTTCTTCAGGACCTTCTTGAAGACCTGCCGGCTTTCGCAATCGAGCGCGTCGTGGGTGATGAAGACGGTGTCGTCGTGGTGGAACGGATGGGCCGCCGCATCGCCGATCGCCGCTCCGGCGACATGCGCGATGCCGCCGTTGCCCAGACATTCGATCACGTGCTCGTTCCGGGTCAGCGCGCCGTTCGCGCTCAGCGTGAAGGACTTGTAGACCGCCGCCTCTCCGAGTCGGGCGAAGCCCGCCGTCGTCGCGGAGCGATCGTGCTCCCGCCCCTGATCCCGAACATGGTGAAAGGCACCGCCCTGGGCGATATCGGCCTCGATCACGATGTTCGAACGTGCCCCTGCCGGACCGGCCTCCACGAGGGTCAGTGCGGCATCCGCATCGATACGGATCACGTGATGCAACAGCACGTCGGACCGTGCATCGCGATGACGGTACACGATGGAGACGGGTCGCGTGACCTTGCCGCTCACACGGATCAGGACGCCATCGGTCGCGAAGGCGGTGTTGAGCGCCGCGAGCGGCCGGTCGACCGGATCCTGGCCACGCGCTTCGAGCGTGCCGTAGAGGTCGCGCGCCCAGTGGATGTCCGGCGCCCCGGCGAGGCGCGCGATCTCCATCCCCTCACCCTCGAGCGCGTCGGATGCATCGGGATCGAACACGCCGTCGGTAAAGACGACCGTCAGACGATCGGCTTCCGCGCCGAGAGGGATCTCGTCGGGAAGATCGCGTGACGGCGCCTCGGCGACCTCCGGAGCCGTGAACGCCGACGGATTGGTGAAGCGCCAGTACTCGTCCCGCCGCTGCGGCACGCCCTGGGCCTGGAGACGTGCGAGGGCGTCTTCCCGCGCGGCCCGGCTCCATCCTGCATCGGCAGGTAGGCTCAATCCCGCGAGGCGGGTCGCCGTCGCGTCCTCCTTGGCCTTCGGCAATGCCATCACGCACCCTCCGCGATCAGGTCCGTATAGCCATTCTTCTCGACCTCTAGAGCGAGATCCGGGCCGCCGGTCTTCAGGATGCGACCGTCCGCCATGATGTGGACCACGTCGGGCGTAATGTGGTCGAGCAGGCGCTGATAATGCGTGATGACGAGAAAGCCCCGCCCCTCGTCGCGCAACGCGTTCACGCCGGAGGCCACGAGCTTCATCGCGTCGACATCGAGCCCGGAATCGGTCTCGTCTAGGATACACATCTTAGGCTCGAGCATCGCCATCTGCAGGATCTCGTTGCGCTTCTTCTCGCCGCCCGAGAAGCCGACATTGACCGGCCGCTTCAGCATGTCGGCGTCGATCTGCAACTCCTGCGCGCGGGCACGCACGAGCTTGAGGAAATCGGCGGAGGAAAGCTCGACCTCGCCGCGCGCCTTGCGCTGAGCGTTCACCGCGGTGCGCATAAAGGTCATGTTGCCCACGCCCGGTATCTCGACCGGATACTGGAACGCGAGGAAAAGGCCCTCGGCCGCGCGCTCTTCCGGCTCGAGCGCGAGGATGTCCGTCCCGTCGAGCGTCGCGGAGCCTTCGGTAACCTCGTAGCCTTCACGGCCAGAGAGGACGTAGGAGAGCGTGGACTTGCCCGATCCGTTCGGGCCCATGATCGCGTGGACCTTGCCCGCCTCGACGGTCAGATCGACCCCCTTCAGGATCTGCTTGTCCTCTTCCTCGAGCTTGACGTGCAGGTTCTTGATTTCCAGCATATTTCCTCTTGTACCTTCTGCGGTCAGCCGAGCACGACGGCGGTGCCCGATGCGGACACCATCAACATGCCGTTCTCCTTGCCGACGACCTCGTAATCCAGATCGACGCCGACGACCGCATTGGCCCCGGCATCCCTCGCGCGATCCTCCATTTCCCGGATCGCCGTTTCCCGTGCCTCGTTGAGGCTCTTCTCGTACGCGCCCGAACGTCCGCCCAGGATATCGGTGATGCCCGCGAAGAGATCGCGGAACACGTTCGCCCCGAGGATCGCCTCGCCGACGACGATGCCGCGATATTCGCGGATCGGCCGCCCTTCGATGCTCGGTGTCGTCGTGACGATCATGTCGGACTTCGATTTCGACCAGAGACTCATCGTTTCCCCCTGAACATCATCCGACCCGCGATCCAGCCGATCGCCGCCGAGACGGCGATCACGATCAGGACCCGCGGCATCGGCGATTGCAGCCACCATTGCAAGCTCGCGATGAGCCCGAGCGCCAGCGCCACGCCGATCGCGAGCCGCCGGAAGAAGCGCGGCCGTTCCGGTGCGCGGATCGGGTCGAGCTCACCCATCCTGTGCTCCCAGCCTTGCGTCCAAGCGCATCATCAGCCGACCGAACCCTCGAGGCTGATCGCGACCAGTTGCTGTGCTTCCATCGCGAACTCCATCGGCAGGGCTTGAAGCACCTCCTTGCAGAAGCCGTTGACGACGAGCGCCACCGCCTCCTCCTCGTCCATGCCGCGCTGGCGGCAATAGAAGAGCTGGTCCTCGTCCACCTTCGACGTCGTGGCCTCGTGTTCCACCCGCGAGGAATTGTTCTTCACCTCGATATAGGGAACGGTATGGGCCCCGCAGGTGGAGCCGATGAGAAGGCTGTCGCACTGCGTGTAGTTGCGGCTGTCCTTTGCTTTCGGGTGCATGGAGACAAGGCCGCGATAGGTGTTCTGCGCATGGCCCGCGCTGATCCCCTTCGAGACGATCCGGCTTCGCGTCCGCTTGCCGAGGTGGATCATCTTGGTGCCGGTATCGGCCTGCTGCCAGTTGTTCGTGATGGCGATGGAATAGAACTCGCCCTGGCTATCGTCGCCCCGCAGGATGCAGGACGGGTACTTCCACGTCAGCGCGGAGCCCGTCTCAACTTGCGTCCAGCTCACCTTGGAGCGGTCGCCTCGGCAATCGGCGCGCTTCGTGACGAAGTTGTAGATGCCGCCCTTGCCGTTCTCGTCGCCCGGATACCAGTTCTGGACCGTGGAATACTTCACCTCCGCATCCTCCAGCGCAACGATCTCCACCACCGCAGCGTGCAACTGGTTGGTATCGCGCATCGGTGCGGTACAGCCCTCGAGGTAGCTGACATAGGCCTGCTTGTCGCAGATGATCAGCGTGCGCTCGAACTGACCGGTATTCTCGGCATTGATGCGGAAATAGGTCGAGAGCTCCATCGGGCAGCGCACGCCCTCGGGGATGTAGACGAAGGAGCCGTCGGAGAAGACCGCGGAGTTCAGCGTGGCGAAGTAATTGTCCGAAGCCGGCACGACGGAGCCGAGATACTTGCGCACGAGCTCCGGGTGCTCACGGATCGCCTCCGAGATCGAGCAGAAGATGACGCCCGCTTTCTCGAGTTCTTTCTTGAAGGTCGTCCCGACGCTTACACTGTCGAAGACGGCGTCCACGGCCACCTTGCGCTCGCTGTCCTTGGCCTCCGACGGCGCGGCCTCCGCGCCCTCGACACCCGCGAGCACCATCTGCTCCTTGAGCGGAATGCCGAGCTTGGCATAGGTCTCGAGAAGCTTCGGATCGACGTCGTCGAGGCTCTTCGGCTTCTCCTTCATCGAGGCGGGCTTGGCGTAGTAATACTGCTCCTGGTAGTCGACCGGCGCGTATTTCAGCATCGACCAGTCAGGCTCCTTCAGCGTCTGCCAGCGGCGAAACGCCTCGAGCCGCCATTCGAGCATCCACTCCGGCTCCTCGTTGCGCTCGGAGATGAGGCGCACGATATCCTCGGTAAGGCCCTTCGGCGCGAAATCCATCTCGATCTCGGTATTCCAGCCGTGCTTGTACGCACCCGAAAGCTGGGCCACCGCATCGACCGTCTCACGGTCGACGGATTCTTTTGCCTTGTCGCGCAACGTCGTCTGGTCGGTCATCTTCGTCTCCTTCTCAGGCGGCGCGGGCCTGGTGTCTGCTTCTCCGGCTCAGCCAGCATTCGGCGAACCGGTCAATATCCTCGTCCGTCGTCATCAGGCCAAGCGATACGCGGATCGCCGAACCTGCCGTCAACTCGTCGTGGCCCATCGCGGCGAGCGTGCCGCTCCCGCGGAGCTTGCCGCTCGAGCAGGCGGATCCTGCCGAGATCGCGAAACCGGCGAGATCCAGCTGCATGACCTGCGTCTCGCCCTTCCAGCCCGGCGTCGCGAGCATCGTCGTATTGGGCAGGCGCGGTGACGTTCTGGCTATGCAGATAGTCCCCGAAGCCTCCGATTCCAACGCCCGTTCGAGCCTGTCGCGACGTTGCGCCACTGCGTCCCACGCTCCGGCGCGCAAATCGCGCGCGGCCGCCTCGGCGGCTGCGCCGAAGCCCGCGATCGCCGCCACGTTCTCGGTACCCGAGCGCCGCCCCATCTCCTGACCGCCGCCGCGGATACGTGCGCGCAGATCGAGGCCGCGGCGCAGGACGAGTGCGCCTACGCCTTTCGGCCCGCCGATCTTGTGCGCCGAAACGAAAATCATCTCGATACCGCTGGCGTCGAAGGCGAACGCGACCTTGCCGAAGGCTTGGGTCGCGTCCGAGACCGCGAGACCGACGGGCAGGTCCTGAAGCACACCGGTTTCCGGATTGGCGGCTTGGAGAGCAGCGCGGGACGGATCAGGTGGAGCGATCGATCCGTCGCGGGCCACGGGAAGCTCCGGTCGGCACCAGGCCCCCACCGCCGCATGCTCCACCGGCGCGCAGACGAGATCTCGACCGGCGCACGCCAGCGCCGCGGCCTCCGTCGCGCCGGAGGTGAAGACGATGTCGGCCCCCTCCGCCCCGAGCGCCGCTGCCACCTGGGCCCGGGCGTGCTCCACGACGGCGCGTGCCGTGCGTCCCTCCGCATGGATGGCCGAAGGGTTGCCCGCAAGATCGAGCGCCGCGAGCATCGCGTCCCGCGCCTCGCCCCGCAAAGGTGCGGAAGCGTTATGGTCGAGATAGACGCGGCCGCTCATGCGGGATCCGCCGGATCGTCCACCAGTTCGAATAGGTTCGGCACCGCCGGACAGGGGGCGAGCTCGTTGCCCACCACGTCCGAAAGTCGGGTCTGGTGCAGGAAGACATAGACATGGGCGCTCATGCTCTCCCACAGGCGGTTCGTCAGGGATTGCGCCTTCGTTCCCGAAAGCCCCCCCGAAGCGCCGGCGCCCTGATGCAATGCGCTCACCGTCTCGTCGACCGCACCCAGTATCTCGCAGATGCGGATCTCCGCGGAGGGCCGGGCGAGGCGGTACCCCCCTCCCGGCCCGCGCACGGATGTCACGAGCTGGGCACGCCGCAGCTTCACGAAAAGCTGCTCGAGATAGGGGAGCGAGATGTTCTGCCGCTTGGAAAGTTCGGAAAGCGAGACGAGGCCCCTCCCGTCGTGGAGCGCGAGATCGCAGAGCGCAACCATGGCGTAGCGGCCCTTCGTGCTCAGCTTCATCCGCGATCTCTCCCTCCGAAACCGGGCAGTTGACGATAGAGCGCCCGTTAATTACCTGCAATCCAGTCCGGGCTGCACGCGGCCCTCTCTTTAGAAACGTTCTAAGGTTTTTGGCCGATACCGTCAAGGATGTCGGCCGAACCTCACCCCAAAAGTCGGAGCCGTACATGCCCGAAGTCATTTTCGCCGGTCCAGAAGGCCGGCTCGAAGGGCGATACCATCCCCAGAAGCTCCGCGACGCCCCGATCGCGATCATTCTGCACCCGCATCCGCAATTCGGCGGCACGATGAACAATCGCGTGGTCTACAATCTGCATTACGCGTTCCGGAACCTCGGGTTCACGGTCCTGCGCTTCAATTTTCGCGGGGTGGGAAGATCTCAGGGCGAGTACGACCAGGGGATTGGAGAGCTGTCCGATGCCGCTTCCGCGCTCGATTACCTGCAATCGATGAACAACAACGCGAAACATTGCTGGGTCGCGGGCTTCTCGTTCGGGGCCTGGATCGGGATGCAGCTCCTGATGCGGCGGCCGGAGATCACCGGCTTCATCTCCGTCTCGCCGCCGGCCAACATGTACGATTTCAGCTTTCTCGCGCCCTGCCCGAGTTCCGGCCTCATCGTGAACGGTGCGGCCGACCGTGTCGCGCCGCCGAAGGATACCCACGCGCTCGTGCGCAAGCTGCACGAGCAGAAGGGGATCACAATCAGCCATGAGGAAATCGAGGGGGCAGGACACTTCTTCGAGGATCCCCACATGGAGCCGATGATCGGCCTCGTGCAGGATTACGTGAAGCGTCGCATGGGCGAGACGACGAGATAGGCCTTACCGGCGCCGCCCGGAAAGCGGCGCCGGGTCTTTTCGATCAGGCGATGATCTTGCCGGTCATCTCCACGAGGCGGCGCGCCTGGTAGGAGATCGATTTCTCGTCCGTCCCGTCGAGCTCACCGGCCTTCTTCGAGAAGCCGTAGGGATTGCCGTTATCCTCGAACTTGATCGGGTCCGCATATCCCGGCGGAACCAGGATCGCGCCCCAGTGCATCGCAGAGATGTAGAGCGACAGGAGCGTCATCTCCTGCCCGCCGTGGCTGGTGTTCGAGCTCGTGGTCGCGGTGAAGCCCTTGTTGGCGAGCTTACCCTCCTGCCAGAGCCCACCGAGCGTATCGATGAAGGCGCGCATCTGGCTGCAGACCACGCCGTAGCGCGTCGGGGCCGAGAAAAAGTAGCCGTCGGCCCATTCCATGTCGTCCGGCGTCGCCTCCGGTATATCCTGCATGGTTTCGTGCTGCGCCTTCCAGGCATCCTGTGCCTCGACGACCTCGCGCGGCGCGGTTTCCTTCACGCGGCGCAGGCGAACCTCCGCCCCAGCGGCTTCAGCCGCCTCGGCAGCGACCTTCGCGACCGCATGGTTCGTGCCGTAGGTGGAATAGAAGATGACTGCGATCTTCGGCGTCGGCATGTTGAGATCCTTCTCTCAGTGGATGCGCGAAAGATAGTGCCATGCGCTCCGCTGCGCCACACGGCCCGGTGAACCGCTCCTGTGCGTGAATGCGGGAGGTTACGGTATACATCGGTACACCCTTCCATCCCGTTCGCCACTGGTCTAGACCCGGGCACAAGCCACCACCTGAAAGCAACGAGGGACCCGCCCCATGTCGAAGATCAAGGTCGAGAACCCCGTCGTCGAGCTCGACGGCGACGAGATGACGCGGATCATCTGGGACATCATCAAGAAGAAACTGATCGAGCCGTATCTCGATATCGATCTTCTCTACTACGATCTCGGGATCGAGGAGCGGGACCGCACCGACGACCAGATCACAATCGACGCGGCCGAGAAAATCAAGGAGATCGGCGTAGGCGTGAAATGCGCCACGATCACGCCCGATGAGGGGCGGGTCGAGGAATTCGGCCTGAAGAAGATGTGGCGCTCGCCCAACGGGACGATCCGCAACATCCTGGGCGGGGTCGTCTTCCGCGAGCCGATCATCTGCTCGAACGTGCCGCGGCTCGTTCCGGGCTGGACGAAACCCATCGTCATCGGCCGCCACGCCTATGGCGATCAGTACCGCGCCACCGACATGAAGTTCCCCGGGCCCGGCACGCTCACGATGAAGTTCGTGGGCGAGGACGGCACGGAGATCGAGGAAGAGGTGTTCAAGGCGCCCTCCTCCGGCGTCTTCATGGGGATGTACAACCTCGACGATTCGATCCGCGACTTCGCCCGGGCCTCCTTCAACTACGGCCTGAACCGCGGCTATCCGGTGTATCTCTCGACGAAGAACACGATCCTGAAGACCTATGACGGCCGCTTCATGATCCTCTTCCAGGAGGTCTTCGACGCCGAGTTCAAGGATGCGTTCGAGAAGAAGGGCCTGACCTACGAGCACCGCCTCATCGACGACATGGTGGCCGCGTCGATGAAGTGGTCCGGCGGCTATGTCTGGGCTTGTAAGAACTACGACGGGGATGTGCAGTCCGACACCGTGGCGCAGGGCTTCGGCTCGCTCGGCCTTATGACCTCGCGGCTGATGACGCCCGACGGAAAGATTGTGGAGGCGGAAGCGGCCCACGGCACCGTCACGCGGCACTTCCGGCAGCACCAGAAGGGCCAGTCGACGTCGACCAACTCCATCGCCTCGATCTTCGCCTGGACGGGCGGGCTGCGCCACCGGGCCGCGCTCGACGACAATTCGGAGCTCAATACCTTCGCCGACACGCTCGAGAAGGTCGTGGTCGACACGGTCGAGAGCGGTTTCATGACGAAGGATCTGGCCCTTCTCGTCGGCCCTGACCAGGAATGGCTCACGACGGAAGGGTTCCTCGACAAGATCGACGCCAATCTCGACAAGGCGCTCGCCTGACATCGCGGCGCGGGCGGAGCTTCTCCGCCCGCCTCCCCGGAGGTTTCGGATGGTCTATGTCTATCTCGTCCTGGCCGTCCTGGCCGAAACAGTCGGCACGTCCGCCCTCCAACTCAGCCAGCAGTTCACCCGCCCCCTCCCCTCGCTGGTGGTCGTCCTGGCCTACGCCATCTCCTTCTATCTTCTGTCGCACGCGCTTGCCTCGATGCCCGTGGGCGTCGTCTATGCGCTCTGGTCGGGTCTCGGTATCTGCTTCATCGCGGTGATCGGCTTCTTCGCCTTCGGCCAAGTTCTCGACACCGCCGCGATCATAGGTCTGCTCCTCATCATCGCGGGGATCGCCACCCTGCACCTGTTCTCCGACACCACCCCGCACTAGATTTCCGCCGTGGCGGGAGGAACATGGATGATGCGTGAGATTTTTGGCTCGCTCTGGGCCTATTTCCCGGAACCGCTGCGCGAGCAGTTGAACGGATACGGCGCCGTATTCTGGAAGGCATTGCCCAATGTCGTCCTTTCCGCCGTTTTCCTCGTCGTCGTCCTCTTCGTGGTGCGGATGGTGCAGTGGCTGGTCCCGCGCACCTTGCGCCGCGCGCACATGCGGCGGGCGCTGCGGGATGTCATCGTGATGCTGCTCACCGTGGGCATCTGGCTTGTGGGGATCCTGATCGCCGTGACCATCGCCTTTCCTACGATCACGCCGGGCCGGACGCTCACCGCGCTCGGAGTTGGCGGCGTGGCCATCGGCTTTGCCTTCAAGGACGTGTTCGAGAACTTCATGGCCGGCATCCTCCTCCTGATCCGGGAACCCTTCTCGGTGGAGGATTACATCGAATGCCAGGGCATCGACGGACAGGTCGAGGACATCACTATCCGCGACACCCATGTGCGGCAGACAGATGGTCAGCTCGTCGTTGCGCCAAATGCGATGTTCTTCAAGAACCCCGTCACGATCCGGACGTCGACGAGCTTCAGACGGACGACGATCATCTGTGGCGTTGCCTATGGCGAAGACGTGGATCGCGCGCGGGACGTCATCACGGAGGCGGTTCGTCATGTCGATTCCGTGCGGGACGACGTCCGCGATGTGCAGATTTTCGCCCAGGAATTCGCCGACAGCTCGATCAATTTCGAGGTGACCTGGTGGACCGGTTCCCGCCCCGTCGACATCCGTGCGAGCCGTGACAAGGTGGTCGCAGCGGTCAAGCGCGCCCTCGACGATGCCGGTATCGAGATCCCCTTCCCCTACCGGACTCTCACCTTCAAGGAGCCCCTGTCGATGCAACGCGCGCCGCGTGACGAAGACAAGGACGGCTTTTCTTCTGGCTAATGCTGCGGATGCACGGTAAGCGCTCGGCCAATCCCGTCATCGAAGGCTTCTCATGGATCTGCGTAACATCGCCATCATTGCCCATGTCGACCATGGCAAGACCACCCTCGTCGACGAGCTCCTGAAGCAGTCGGGTGCGTTCCGCGAGAACCAGGCCGTGGCCGAGCGGGCCATGGATTCCAACGATCTCGAGCGCGAGCGCGGCATTACGATCCTCGCCAAGAACACGTCTGTCGAATGGAAGGGCACGCGGATCAACATCGTCGACACGCCAGGCCACGCCGATTTCGGCGGCGAGGTGGAGCGGATCCTGTCGATGGTCGACGGCGTCGTGCTGCTTGTCGATGCTGCCGAGGGGCCAATGCCCCAGACGAAGTTCGTTACGTCAAAGGCATTGGCGCTCGGCTTGAGGCCCATCGTTGTCCTGAACAAGGTCGACAAGCCCGATGCGGAGCCGGATCGTGCGCTCGACGAGGTCTTCGACCTTTTCGCCAACCTCGATGCGGATGACGACCAGCTCGATTTCCCGCATCTCTACGCGTCCGGCCGCAACGGCTGGTGCGATTCAGAACTCGACGGGCCGCGAAAGGATCTCTCCGCCCTCTTCAATCTCGTCGTCCGCCACGTTCCTGCGCCGAAGCAGCAGAAGCGGCAGGACGAGGATTTCCGCATGCTTGCGACGACCCTCGGCGCCGATGCGTTCGTGGGGCGCATCCTCACCGGACGCGTTGAATCGGGAAAGCTGAAAGTCGGCGCGACGGTTCAGGCACTGAGCCGGATCGGCCAGAAGATCGAGCAGTTCCGTGTTTCCAAGATCCAGGCGTTCCGCGGCCTCGCTCAGCAGGACATCGAAGAGGCGCAGGCCGGCGACATCGTCTCGCTCGCGGGCATGTCGAAGGCGACCGTCGCCGACACGATCTGCGCGCTTGCCGTCGACGAGGCGCTGCCCGCGCAACCGATCGACCCGCCGACCATCACGGTGACCTTTGGCATCAACGACAGCCCGCTCGCGGGCCGTGACGGAAAGAAGGTCCAGTCGCGCGTCATCCGTGAGCGGCTTCTGAAGGAAGCAGAATCGAACGTGGCGATCAAGGTCACCGACACGCCCGGCGGAGAGGCGTTCGAGGTCGCGGGCCGCGGAGAACTGCAGATGGGCGTTCTCATCGAGAACATGCGGCGCGAGGGGTTCGAACTGTCGATTTCCCGCCCGCAGGTCCTCATGCGCGACATCGACGGGCAACAACACGAGCCGATCGAGGAAGCGACGATCGACGTCGACGACGAATATTCCGGAGCCGTGATCGAGAAGATCACCGGTCCCCGGAAAGGCGAACTGGTCGAGATGAAACCCGCGGGCGCCGGCAAGACGCGGATCGTTGCGCTTGTCCCCTCGCGCGGGCTCATCGGCTATCACGGCGAATTCCTGACCGACACGCGCGGCACCGGTGTGCTGAACCGGGTCTTCCATTCCTGGGCACCCTATCGCGGGACAATTCCGGGTCGGCGGCAGGGCGTGCTCATCTCGATGGAGAACGGTACCTCCGTCGCCTACGCGCTCTGGAAGCTCGAGGATCGGGGCAAGTTCTTCATCGGCGCGCAGGAGGCCGTCTATACCGGCATGATCATCGGCGAACACAGCCGGGACAACGACCTCGAGGTGAACCCGCTCAAGGGCAAGCAGCTGACAAACGTGCGCGCGTCCGGCACGGACGAGGCCGTGCGGCTCACCACGCCGGTCACGCTCTCGCTCGAGCAGGCGATCGCCTATATCGACGACGACGAGCTGGTCGAGGTCACGCCGAACGCGATCCGGCTCCGGAAGCGGTTCCTCGATCCCCACGAGCGGAAGCGACAGGCAAAGAGCGCCTGACGGATTTCGGGCCGGATCACTCCGGCCCGAGTCGTCGGATTGCGGGCCGGATCATTCCGGCCCAAGACTTCGAGATGTGATATCGATCAGTCAGCGCGGCCGTGGTCGGAGTATCTCCCGATACGGAATGCATCGAAGGCCGTGAGGTCTTGTGACGGGCGCGCCGGTTCCCAATGATCGGATCCGGCTGCCCCGTTCAGGCGCTTTCGACAAGACGCGTAGCCGCGCTGATCGCTTCCTCGGCACGGGAGGCATCCTTGCCGCCGCCCTGCGCCATGTCCGGGCGACCGCCGCCACCTTTCCCGCCGAGTTCCGCCACGGCTGCGCGAACGATATCGACAGCCGAGTAACGCGCGGTCAGATCGTCCGTTACGCCGGCCGCGACAGCCGCCTTGCCGTCGGTGTCCGCGATCAGAAGAACGATCCCACTCCCGAGCCGCGCCTTCTGCTCGTCGATCAGGGCCGGCAGATCGCGCCCGCCGACCCCGTCCAAGGTCTTTGCAAGGAACTTGGTCCCGCCCAGATCCATTATTTCGGGGCCACCTTCACCGCCCCCCATCGCGAGACGCCGACGCAATTCGGCCGCTTCCGACACACTCTGCTTCGCTTTTGCCGCGTCGGATTTGATACGCTCCACGACCCGATCTGGTACGGTCTTGAGCTCGTCGGCGGCGCCCTGCGCGATCTCTCGCAGCGTGGTGAGATAGCCGAGCGCAGCCTCTCCCGTCAGCGCCTCCAGGCGACGGACACCTGAGGAAGACGCGGAATCCCCGAGGATCACGCAAAGTCCGATATCGCCGGTTCGCGCGACATGGGTTCCGCCGCAGAGTTCGATCGACCATGCCTGACCATCGGCGCCCTTGCCGGTCGCGGCGCGTCCCATCGAGATGACACGCACCTCCTCGCCGTACTTCTCCCCGAAGAGCGCCTGCGCACCGAGTGCGCGGGCCTCGTCGGGCGTCATGATGCGGGTCTCGACGGCCGAGTTCTGCCGGATGAATGCGTTCACATCGGCCTGCACGCGCGCGATCTCTTCGGCCGACATCGCTTCGGGGTGAGAGAAATCGAATCGCAGACGGTCGGGTGCGTTGAGCGACCCGCGCTGCGCCACGTGCGTACCCAACACTCCGCGCAACGCTTCGTGAATCAGATGGGTCGCGGAATGGTTGGCACGAATGCGCGCCCGCCGATCCGCGTCCACGGCCAACTCGACGGACATCCCCTCACGCGCGCCGCCGGATGCGATCTTGCCGAAGTGGATGAAGACGCCGGCGATCTTGCGCGTGTCGGTGATCTCTACCTGCAGACCGTCACCGGTCATGCGACCGGTATCACCGACCTGGCCCCCGGCCTCCGCGTAGAACGGGGTCTGGTTCGTGACGATCTGTACCTCGTCACCCGCCTGCACCGATCCGACCCGTACCCCATCGCGGACGAGGGCGAGAATGCCCGCTTCCGCCTCTAGCATATCGTAGCCAAGAAATTCCGTGATGCCGTGCTGTTCCGAGATATCTAGCCAGATCTCGGCATCCGCCGTCTCGCCCGACCCGGACCACGCGGCACGCGCCTGCGCCTTCTGCTTGGCCATCGCGCTGTCGAAGCCCTCGGTGTTCACTCCGCGCCCCTTCTCGCGCAAAGCGTCCTGCGTGAGGTCGAGCGGGAAACCGAACGTGTCGTAGAGCTTGAATGCCGTCTCGCCCGGAAGATCGACGGCCTCGGGAAGTTGCGCGAGCTCGTCATCGAGAAGCCGCAACCCACGCTCGAGCGTCTGGCGGAACCGGGTCTCTTCTCCCAGGAGTGTGCTTTCAATCACGGATTGGGATCGCACGAGTTCCGGGAAGGCCTGACCCATCTGGTTCACCAGCGCCGGCACCAGGCGATACATGACCGGATCGGCGGCACCGAGAAGATGGGCGTGACGCATGGCCCGCCGCATGATCCGGCGCAGGACGTATCCGCGACCCTCGCTCGACGGCATCACCCCGTCCGCGATCAGGAAGGCGGTGGAGCGGAGATGGTCCGCGATGACCCGGTGATGCACGTTGCCCGGACCGTCGGGCTCCGTCCGCGTGGCGAGGGCGGAGGCCTCGATCAGGCTTCTCAACAGGTCGGTGTCGTAATTGTCGTGCTTGCCCTGGAGAAGCGCGCCGATCCGCTCGAGACCCATCCCGGTATCGATCGACTGGTTCGGCAGATCGCGCTGCGTTCCGTCGGCGAAACGCTCGTATTGCATGAAGACGAGGTTCCAGATCTCGATGAACCGGTCGCCGTCCTCGTCCGGAGAGCCCGGCGGGCCGCCCGGGATGTGATCGCCGTGATCGTAGAAAATCTCGGAGCACGGGCCGCAGGGACCGGTCTCTCCCATCATCCAGAAGTTGTCGTTGGTGGCAATGCGGATGATCCGCTCGTCCGGCAAGCCGGCATGCGCCTTCCAGATCCGTACCGCCTCTTCGTCGGTATGATAGACGGTGACGAGAAGTCGGCTCGGATCGATCCCGAATTCCTGCGTGATCAGATCCCAGGCGAAGGGGATCGCGGCCTCCTTGAAGTAATCACCGAAGCTGAAATTCCCGAGCATCTCGAAGAATGTATGATGGCGGGCCGTGTATCCGACATTGTCGAGATCGTTGTGCTTGCCGCCCGCGCGCACGCATTTCTGGCTGGTCGTGGCACGGACGTAGTCGCGCGTCTCGTGACCGGTGAACAGGTTCTTGAACTGCACCATGCCCGAATTGGTGAACATCAACGTCGGATCGTTACGCGGCACGAGCGAGGATGACGGGACTTCCGCATGCCCGTTCCGAACGAAGAAATCGACAAAGGTGGAGCGGATGTCGTTCAGGCTTGGCATGGGGCACGGCTCCTTCGGGGCGTCGACAGACATGCCATCTATCGTCCGGATCCGTTCCGGGCAAGCGGAACGCATCCGGCTGACGCTACCCCCGCGGGATCATTCCTCGGCGAATGCCGATCCGCTGTCATCCACGACCGCGTCGTCCTGTCCCTTGGCGAAATCGAGCCCGTGGCTCGCACGGATCTTGTCCTCGATCTCGAGCGCGATGGCGCGGTTTTCCTTCAAAAAGGTCTTGGCGTTCTCGCGACCCTGGCCGATCCGCTCGTCACCGTAGGAGAACCACGAACCGGACTTCGCAAGCACGCCCGCCGTGACGCCGAGATCGAGGAGTTCGCCCATCTTCGAGATCCCCTCGCCGTACATGATGTCGAACTCGACGATCTTGAACGGCGGCGCGACCTTGTTCTTGACGACCTTGACCCGCGTCTGATTGCCGACGACCTCGTCGCGGTCCTTGACCGATCCGATCCGGCGGATGTCGAGCCGCACGGAGGAATAGAATTTGAGCGCGTTGCCGCCTGTCGTCGTCTCCGGGCTGCCGAACATGACGCCGATCTTCATCCGGATCTGGTTGATGAAGATCACCATGCAGCCGGAGCGGTGAATGGACCCGGTAAGCTTGCGCATCGCCTGGCTCATCAGGCGGGCGTGAACGCCGACGCTGCTGTCGCCCATATCGCCTTCGATCTCGGATTTGGGCGTCAGCGCGGCGACCGAATCGACCACCACCATGCTGACGGCACCCGAGCGCACGAGCGTATCGGTGATCTCGAGCGCCTGCTCCCCGGTATCGGGCTGGGAAATCAGCAGGTCATCGAGATCGACGCCAAGCTTGCGGGCGTATTGCGGATCGAGGGCATGTTCCGCATCGACGAAGGCACAGACGCCGCCCTTCTTCTGTTCTTCCGCGACGGCGTGGAGCGTGAGCGTCGTCTTGCCCGAACTCTCGGGGCCATAGATTTCAATGATCCGGCCCTTCGGAAGGCCGCCGATACCGAGCGCGATGTCGAGGCCGAGCGAACCGGTCGAGGTCGACTCGATATCCGGGATCGGGTTCTCGCCGCCGAGCTTCATGATAGAGCCCTTGCCGAACTGACGTTCGATCTGGGCCAGGGCGGAATCCAGGGCCTTCTGCTTGTCCGCGCTTCGTCTGTCCGCCATATCCAGAATGCTCGCTGTGCCCATGATCTCGATCCTTATTCCATGCCCGCGAAGGGGCGGCAATGCCGGTACGTGTTCACCTCTCGTTCACTTCGATATGGGATCAAACCGGGAACAGATCAACGCCTAAGTGGTGATCCGCCCCGTAATTCGCGTTCGACGGTTAATGCCTCAGGATTCCAGCTGGGCACGCACGGTCTTCGTTAGGTCGACGAGCGAGAACGGTTTGGGCAGGAAAACGGAGTTCGGGATCCGCGCCTGATTGCCCGAAAAGCTCTCCTCGGCGTAGCCCGAGACGAAGATGACTTTGGTGTCCGGACGCTCCACCAGCGCCTCTCGCACCCAGGCGGGACCGTCTTTCCCAGGCATGATGACATCCGTAACGAAGACATCGACGAAGAGATCGGGATCGGAGAGGATCTCCAGCGCAGCCTCGGCATGCTCGGCTTCGAAGACGGTGTAGCCCTGCATCCTCAGCGCGCGGGCCGCGAAGGCGCGTACCGGCGCCTCGTCCTCGACGAGGAGAACGACACCCTCCCTTTGTTCGACGACCTCCTTCTTGGATGCGGCGATTGACTGCGCCGGCGCGATAGGACCGGCATCCCCGAACGACGGGAAATAGAGCGAGAAGGTCGCCCCTTCCCCGAGTACGCTGTCGGCGAAGATATAGCCGCCGGTCTGCTTCACGATCCCATAGGCCGTCGAGAGGCCGAGGCCGGTTCCCTCTCCCGTCTTCTTGGTGGTGAAGAAGGGTTCGAAGATCTTGTCGAATTTGTCGGGCGGAATTCCCTTGCCCTTGTCGATCACCTGTACGAGCACGTAGCTGCCCGGTGGGACCTGGACGCGATTGCGCTTGAGCGCTTCCTCGAGGACCAGCTGTTCCGTGCGGATGCGGATCGGGCCGCCATCCGGCATAACGTCACGCGCGTTCACGACGAGGTTCATGATCACCTGTTCGAGTTGTCGGCGGTCGGCTCGGACCATTTGCAGCGCCGGGTCGTTCTCGAAGGACAGGCGAATGCGTTCACCAACGAGGCGATTGAGCAGATGCGTCAGGTCGGACAGGATGTCGCGCAGGTCGATGGGCTCTGGCCGCAGGTTCTGCTTGCGGGAGAATGCGAGGAGCTGCCCCACGAGGCTCGCGGCGCGGCTGGCATTCTGGTTGATTTGTTCCAGATCGGCGAAGTCCTGGTCCCCGGGCTCGTGGCGCAGCAACAAAAGGTCACAATGTCCACTGATCGCGGTCAGCAGGTTGTTGAAATCATGAGCCACGCCGCCGGCAAGCTGTCCGATCGCCTGCATCTTCTGGCTCTGCACGAATTGCGCCTCCAGCGTCTTCAACTCGGTCGCATCATGCAGGACGGCCATCATCTGCCCGTCATCCTCCGATCCGGCATAATCGAGCGTGATCTGGACGTAGAGGTCATCAACCGATCGCGATGCGCGGACAACTTCGGGGTTAAGAGCCCGCCCTTCGAACGCATCCGTGAGCCAATCCGCGACCGGCCGGCCGAGGCCTTCGACAAGGTCGGAGAGAAAGACCGTCTCACCCTTGCCGATCGTTAGAAGCTCGCGCGCCATTCGGTTGGCGAGCTTTACGGCACCATCCTTTTCGAGTTGCAGGATCGGTACAGGCAGGCGGTCGAAATGTCCGCTCGGTTCGCTTGCATCCGTCGGGACGATCCGGGCAAGCTTTTCGTCGGCGTTCATCTGCTCGATCGCGACGAAACAGGGCAGCCTGACCTCGCCCATCCGCACTTGCTGAAAAGCGTTGGGCCGAAGTGGCGGATCGCAGAGCAGCGCGTCGATCGTCGCGGGAACCGTGCCGATCGCATCTTGCAATGCCGCCGACATCCAGCCGATCCGTCCTTCCGCGTCGAACCTGACGCCCAGATCGGCCTCCGCGACGCCGGCCCCGGCGCTGTCGCCGATACGCCACAGATATCGCCGGGACGCGATCTCGCGAACCGAAAGCTGGGCTGGACCGGACGGCAGGATCACGCGCTCCGCGGTCCGCACCTCGCTCCCGGCACGGGCAAGCAGACGCTGCAGGCTGCGCTGCGTATCGGCGTAGAGGGTGGCGAGCGTTGCGTCCACCGAAACGCCTTTGCACAGATGGGGCTCCGCATCTGCGCGTTCGTTGGTCCAGAGGATACGGCCATCCGAATCGGTCGTGAAAACGATCGCACCATCGGACCGGAATGCCTCGGCGATCGTCGCATCGACACGGCGGAGCCGCAGCAGAGGCAGGACGCCGATGACCCCTGCCGCAGCGATGAAGAACAGTCCCAAGACGAACAGGACGGGGACCACTGGGCCGGAGAACATCGAAAGCCCCGCAAGCGCAAGAAGAGAAGTGACCACGGCTATTGTCGTCAGGACCGGAGGGAGCGATCTGCGTGGAACCGTACCGGCTGCGGCATGAGACATCATCGATACGGAGCCCCCTCTCGGTGCCGATCGACTGACCGGCATGATGCCCCTACAAGCGGAGCGATGCCGCCAGGATCTGACAAAACCAGAAATAAATCAACCTCAGGTTGCTAGTTGTAGAACAGAGAGATGAAATCCGTCGCCTCCGTCGAGCGGAGTCCAGCTTTGCGAAAGCTTCAGTTCCGCTAGGGGGGTCGCGTTCAGGAGGTGCGAAATCTGCATTTCGTTCTCAGCCGGAAGCAAGGAACAGGTCGCATAGGCGAGCAGGCCTCCGGGTGCGACATGGGTGCAGGCTCGTTCCAGAATCTCGCGCTGAAGCGCGAGCAGTCGCTCGAGCTCCGCCCTGTCGAAGCGTATCTTGCCCTCTGGAGACCGTCGCCAGGCGCCGCTGCCCGAACAGGGTGCGTCGACCACGACGAGATCGTAAGGGGCCTGCTTTCGCAATTCCGCGGAGCCGAGAACGTCGATCCGCACACCCGATCGCGCGGCACGCGGTGCGATGTCGCGCATCCGCTCCGGCGCGACGTCATGCGCGTGGATCGTGGCGTCGGTCCGTGCGGCGAGGGCCAGCGATTTGCCGCCACCCCCGGCGCAGTAGTCGAGGATCCGCCCGACACCGTCCAAAGGGATCGCGTCGACGACCGCCTGGCTTGCCGCATCCTGGATTTCGACGAGCCCGTCCCGGAATGCCGTAGTACGACTTGCCATTCTCGGATTGTCGATGACCTCGATGGCCGTGGGCGAGAGGTCGTGAGCCCGTGACGCGACGCCGTCCCGGGCGAGCGCCTCCATCGCCGCTTCCCTGTCGGTTCGCGCGAGATTGGCCCTGAGGAACAGCGGCGCCCGGCTCTGCAGGCTGGTCATGATCGGGGCGAAATCCTCTCCGAATGCCGACCGGAGATCGTCGGCCAACCAGGTGGGGCAATCGAGAGCGGCCAGGGGATCGGGCGCATGGCCGGATGCCGCCTCGATCTCGTCGATCGGCGCCGGATCGTAGCCCCGTCCGGTAAAGAACGCGGCCGTATCATGCCCGTCGAGGCGGAGCAGACCGATCATCCTCGCGCGTCCGCTCTCTCCGCCGCCAATCGCGGCCGTAGACCACCAACGGCGCAATACGTCGAAGACGTGATCGCGCACGGCGGCGCGATCCTTCGACCCCGCGTGGCGTGCGCCCCGCGACCAACGCAGGAGCGCCTGCTCCGCCGCCTGCCCCTCGGCAATCCGGTCGAGGCACTCGATCGCCGCCTGGACACGTGCACCCGGCGTCATCGAGGAAGGACACGCATTACAGCAACAGCCGAAGGTAGAACGCAATGGTGGGCGATGACGGGTTCGAACCGCCGACATCTTCGGTGTAAACGAAGCGCTCTACCAGCTGAGCTAATCGCCCCCGCGCAAGTATCGCGAAGTGCCGGCGACAGGGCAAGTCGATCCTGCCGCATCACCAGTCAAATGGCTCGACGATCGACCGCCGCCCGATCAGATGCGCATCCGCGGTGTGATGCAGTGGCCGCAGATCGAAATCGCTCTCGCCCGCATCGACCAGTTCGGCGAGCCGTCGGTAGAGGAGCGGATATTCTTCGCTCTGATTGCCCGGGACATCGCCATCGTCGGCCTCCAGCCGCGACCCGCTATCGCGCAGGGCGAACCGGCCCGCTTTCGTCTCGATCCACATGTCCCAGAGCGGATCGCCGTCGTGGCGGAAATCGAATACTCCCGAAATCTCCGCACCGGAAGGATGGGTAAAGGCGAAATCGGCGGCGATGGGCGTCTGTCGGTTCGACGGGATTTCCATGCTCACCTCGCGAAGCGCGATCGGCATGTCGAGGATCTCCCCGAGGATCGAGAAGGCGTTGATCCCCGGATCGAAGACGCCGAGACTGCCTTCCTCCCAAATCCAGTCCTGACGCGGATGGGTCTTGCGAACGTCCTCGCGCCAGTCGATCCGGATACCGACGAGCCCCTCTTCACGAATGCGCGCGGCCGCGCTTTCGACGGCGTGCCCCATGCGGGAATGCCACGTGGCGAAAAGCGTGACGCCAGCCTCCGCCGCGAGGGCTTCGAGCCGCAGGCATTCGGCCATCGTACGGGCGGGCGGCTTCTCGAGCATCACGTTGCGGCCGGCGCGGATCGCGGCCTCCGCATAAGCGGTGCGCGGTCCCGGCGGGAGGGCGAGCGAGATCGTGTCGATATCGGGCCGGGCCTCGAGGAAGCTCTCGATATCGGCGTGGCTCTCGATCCCCTCGACCTCGGAATTCCTGCTGATCGTCGCCTCCAAGGACCAGTCTTCGCTGTCCTCCAGAGCAGGAATATGTCGATCGCGTGCAATCTTGCCGATCCCGGCGAGGGCGATGGGGCGTCGGTCGGCGGTCATGGAAACTCCTGGTACTGTCTTGCGGCAACACGGCCCCGTTCAAGGCCTCGACCCGCAATGATAGATTGCCGCGGCGCGGCGACCAGAAGTCTGGAAATGCAGGTGGCGTTCGTCCTAGCCGAAACGCTGTCGCAGGGCTCGCCCGACGGCGCTCGGAACGAAGGGGCTGACATCACCCCCAAGCCTGGCGATCTCCTTGACGAGCTTGGACGCGATTGCCTGATGTTCGGCCTCCGCCATCAGGAAGATGGTCTCGATCTCGTCATCGAGCACGCGGTTCATCCCGACCATCTGGTACTCGTACTCGAAATCGGCCACCGCTCGCAGGCCGCGGACGATCATCATGGCGCCGACGTCGCGCGCGCATTGGATGAGCAGGTTCTCGAACGGGTGGACGACGATCTCCGTCTTCGATCTCTCGCGGATCACCTGGCATTCCTGCTCGAGCATCGACACGCGCTCGTCGAGCGAGAAGAGCGGGCCTTTCTCGCGATTGATCGCGACGCCGATCACCAGACGATCGACCAGAACGGCCGCGCGCCTGATGATGTCGAGGTGACCGAGCGTCACCGGATCGAACGTTCCCGGGTAAAGCGCGACACGCATACCGTCCTCCTCATCCCCTCGTGCGTCACGCAATAATATTGCGCGGAAGATTGCAAGCCTGCAGCGCGGGATCCATACCGGCCTCGCGGTCGAAAAGGGCACGTTACGACCCGACGTCGCGATCCGTTTTGCAAGATCGGCCGAAACGTGGTCGTCTGGCGCGCAAGAAAAGACGAGGGAGGCATCCGCATGAAAGGCGTCATACGATTGGCCGGCAGGGCCGGTTCTGTCGAACGTCATCCCGTAACACATCCGGGACGAGGCGACGCATGACGAACCATCTCTACGACGGCTTGCTGCGGGCCGGACTTGCCGAACGCGAGCGCGTCTTCGCGTTTCTGCCCGGGGATCGCGAGATTTCCTTCGGGGATCTCGAAACACGGATCGCGCGCCTTGCGAACGTGCTCGTCGAGAATGACGTCGCACCGGGTGACCGGGTCGCGATGCAGGCGGGCAAATCCATCGAGGCCCTCGTACTCTATCTCGCGGCGATCCGTGCGGGGGCGGTCTTTCTGCCGCTTAACACAGGCTACACGCCGACGGAGATCGCCTATTTCCTCGGGGATGCGAAACCCGCCCTTTTCGTCTGCCCTCCCGACCGGGAGGAGGCGCTCGCGCCTCTCGCCGCCGATGCCGGCGCCCGCCTCTTCACGCTCGACGAGGACGGGACCGGAGGCACGCTCGCCGAGCACGCGGCAAAGGCCGGTACGGATTTCACGACGATTTCGCGGGGCCCGGACGATCTTGCGGCGATCCTCTACACTTCGGGGACGACCGGACGGTCGAAGGGTGCGATGCTCAGCCATGCGAACCTTCTCTCGAACGCCGAGGTCCTGCGGGAAACCTGGCGGTTCGACGCGGACGACGTCCTTCTCCACGTGCTGCCGATCTTCCATACGCATGGCCTATTCGTCGCGACGAACACGCTCCTCGTGGCCGGCGGCGCGCTCCTCTTCCTGCCGCGCTTCGATCTCGACGCGGTCTTCGCCCACCTGCCAAAGGCCACGTCGATGATGGGCGTGCCGACATTCTATACCCGGATGCTCGACGATCCGCGACTGACGCGGGACGCCACGGCGCATATGAGGGTCTTCACCTCCGGCTCCGCGCCGCTTCTTGCGGAGACCCATACGGCCTTCGAGGCGCGGACGGGCCAGCGCATCCTGGAGCGTTACGGCATGACCGAGACGAACATGAACACGTCCAACCCCTATGACGGCGAGCGCCGCGCGGGGACGGTCGGCTTCCCGCTCGCGGGGACGGAATTGCGCATCGTGTCGCCCGACGGGGATCCGCTGCCCGACGGCGAGATCGGCGGGATCGAAGTTCGGGGGCCGAACGTCTTCCGGGGCTACTGGGACATGCCGGAGAAGACCGCGCAGGAGTTCCGCGAGGACGGATTCTTCATGACCGGCGATCTCGGACGGATCGACGCGGATGGCTACGTGATCATCGTCGGTCGCGACAAGGACCTCGTCATATCCGGCGGCTACAACGTCTATCCGAAGGAAGTTGAGGAGGTCATCGACGCTCTCCCGGGCGTGGTGGAGAGCGCGGTGATCGGCGTCCCCCACCCCGATTTCGGCGAGGGTGTCGTCGCCGTCGTCGTCGCGCGGGAGGCCCTAGAGGAAGCGCGGGTCATCGCACCGCTAGAAGAAAGCCTCGCGCGCTACAAGCAGCCGAAACGCGTTGTGTTCACCGATGAGCTGCCGAGGAACACGATGGGCAAGGTCCAGAAGAACATTCTGCGAAAGACCTACGCGGATCTCTTCGCCTGACGTTCTCCGCGGGCCTCAGAGCTGCGACATCACCTCGTCCGAGGTCTCGAAATTGGCGGTGACGGATTGCACGTCGTCATCGTCGTCGAGAGCATCCATGAGCTTCATCAGCTTCTGCATCCCGTCGAGATCCATCTCCGTCGTCGTCTGCGGACGCCAGACGAGCTTCGTCGTGTCCGATTCACCGAGTTGTTCCTCGAGCTTCGCCGCGACCTCCGCGAGATCGGTATCCGCGCACCAGATCACGTGGCCCTCCTCGCTGCTCTCGACATCTTCCGCGCCCGCCTCGATCGCGGCCATCATGATGCCGTCGGCATCCCCGGCATCGGCCGGATAGGTCACCTGGCCCTTGCGGTCGAACATGAAGGAGACGGAGCCCGTCTCGCCCAGATTGCCGCCGTTCTTGGAGAAGGTGGACCGGACCGTGGAGGCCGTGCGGTTGCGATTGTCGGTCATCGCCTCGACGATCAGGGCCACGCCGTTCGGGCCGTAGCCCTCGTAGCGGATCTCCTCGTAATTCTCGCCGTCACCGCCCTGCGACTTCTTAATCGCGCGATCGATCACGTCCTTCGGCACCGATTGCGCCTTGGCCTCCTTCACCGCGAGGCGCAGGCGCGGATTCTTGTCGGGGTCCGGGTCGCCCATCTTGGCGGCCACGGTGATCTCCTTGGCGAGCTTCGAGAAGAGCTTGGAGCGCGCGGCGTCCTGACGGCCCTTCCGATGCTGGATGTTCGCCCATTTGGAATGGCCCGCCATGCGTCGTCTCTCCCGATGTCTGCGATCCGGACCGCCCTATACGCCAGCCCGGCGGGTCGGTTCAAGTCCCGGGAACCGCGTTCCGCGGTTCCGGTGCGAAACCGAGGGGGCCGCGGCCCGGCGGGGTGACGGTCACCCACGGGTCGGACGCGGCAGGCGACAGCGGAAGGCGGGGCACCGGTGCGGTACGCTCGACGGCCACGGGCCAGCCATGCGGGCAGCCGCCAAACGCCGTGCGCCACGGACCCGACCGGGCATCGCGGACCCCGGTGCAGAGCGTGCCGTCGCTCATGCGCGCGGTGACCGTATCGCGGTAGAGTGTGACCGCGACCGGCGACACGTCCCCCGATGGCGGGACGGTCGAAAGGTCTGGCGCGGCGCCGCAGGCACCAAGCGCGAGGCAGATCAGGATCGCACGCATCACAAAGGCCATATCAGCGGAATGAAGAGGCTCGCGGAAATGCCGAGCATCAGGTTCATCGGTATGCCGACCTTCATGTAGTCGGTAAAGCGATATCCGCCTGGCCCATAGACCATCATGTTCGTCTGGTAGCCGATCGGCGTGGAGAACGCGGCCGATGCCGCGAACATCACAGCGACAACGAGGCCGCGGGGATCGAGACCGAGCGATGCGCCCAGTTCGATGGCGATCGGGGTCAGGATCACCCCCACCGCATTGTTCGACACCATTTCCGTGAGCGTCGTCGCGATGAGGTAGACGGCGAAGAGGAGAAGCACCGGCGGCGCATCGGCCAGGAGGGGCGAGAGCCATCCCACGAGCAGGGCGATCGCGCCCGATTCCTGCAAACCGACCCCCACGGCGAGCATCGCGAAGATCAGCGCGAGGAGCCGTCCCTCGATGAACGAGAACGCCTCGTCGGCATCGATGCAGCGCAGGAACAGGATCACCGCCACCGCAACCATCGCCAGGCCCAGGATCGGCGCCACGCCCAGCGCGGCCAGCACGACGACGGCGGCGAGGGAGCCGATGGCGACCGGGGCGAGGTTGCGTCGGTAGGCCTGCGCGGTCGGACGCGCGATGTCGAGAAGCTCCATGTCCTGCGCGAGCCGCCGGATATCCGCACTCGCCCCCTCCAGAAGCAGCGTGTCGCCAACGCGGACGACGACCTCGTCGAGCTGGCGGCCGATATTCTCGTTGCGGCGATGGACCGCCAGGGGATAGACGCCGTAGCGCCGCCGCAGACGCATCGCGCCGAGCGACCGCCCGATCATCCGGCAGCCCGGGGAGATCAGGACCTCGACCGTCTCCGTTTCGACGGAGGAGAGCTTGTCGACGCCGCGCAATTCCTGCTGCAGGCTCAGGAGTTCCGCCATCTCCGTGCGCAACACGACGCGGTCGCCCTCGGCAAGCTCGACCGATCCGAGGTCGCGGCGGAGCGAGGCGTCGCCGCGCAGCACGTCGATCAGACGTACGCCCTCGCGCTTGAAGAGCTCGACGCCCAGCACGGGCCGTCCCGCAAAGCTCGATCCTTCCGGAATCGCGACCTCGGTGAAGTATTTCATCTTGCTGCGATCGCTCAGCATGACACCCAGGGATTGCCGCTTCGGCAGCAGGTGGCGGCCGACCAGGGTCATGTAAAGACCGCCCAGCGCGACCTGGATGATCCCGAGCGGCGCGATTTCGAAGATCGAGAAGGGCTCGAGCCCCTGGGACCGGGCCACGCCGTCGACGAGCAGGTTCGTGGAGGTCCCGATGAGCGTGATCGTCCCCCCGAGGATCGCCGCGTAGCTGAGCGGGATGAGGAGTTTCGAGGGGGCGACCCCGAGGCGTTTCGAAAGCTGGATGAAGACCGGGATCATCACCACCACGACGGGCGTGTTGTTCATGAACGCCGATCCGACCGCCACGGCGCAGAGCAGCAGGACGAGCGTCAGCCTCGGATTATGGGCCGCCCGCGCATCGGCAACGCCCGTCAGCCATTGCAGTGCCCCGGTACGCACGAGCCCCCCCATGATGAGGAACATCGCCGTGATCGTCCAGGGCGCGGGGTTCGACATGACGTCGAGCGCCGCGTCGTAGGGCAGAAGGCCCAGCGCGAACATGAGTGCAGCCCCACCGATCGCCACGACTTCGGTGGGATAGACCTCGCGTGCGAAGAGGACGAACATGCCGATCACTATGCCGAAGGCGAGAATTGCCTGGAGCGTCGGATCGAGGATCATGGGCAGCATTGCGGCGATCCCTTCGGAAACGGGCGCGGCGAGGGCCGCGAGACGGCGGGGGATGCGGGCATCCGGGTGGCTATTGTACGGCAGACGGGCCGGACGTCTCCAGCTTTCCACCCTGCCGTACCGGAACCGCACGGATCGCCCGACCGCTCGCATCGTCGGTCTCGACGTAAAGACCGCAAAGGGTGGCGGCCCCGCGCGCCGGCTCGAACCGGGATTTCGGCATGCCGGTCACGAAGCGGCGCAGCGGCTCCTCCTTCTGCATGCCGATGACGCTGTCGTAATCGCCACACATGCCCGCATCGGTGAGATAGGCGGTTCCGCCGGGCAGCACGGTCGCGTCCGCCGTCGGAACATGGGTATGGGTTCCCACGACCACGCTCGCCCGCCCGTCGCAATAATGGCCCACAGCCATCTTCTCCGACGTCGCCTCGCAATGGATGTCGACAAGCGCCGCCTGCACCGCACCGCCCCGCGGCGCGGCGCGCAGCACCGGATCGAGTGCCGAGAACGGATCGTCGTAGGGCCGCTTCATGAAGACCTGGCCCAGAACCTGGGTCACAAGCACGCGCTTCCCGCCGGGCGCCGCATAGACTCGAGCGCCCTTGCCCGGCGCCGATTTCGAAAAATTCAGCGGCCGGATCACGCGGGGCTCCGTTTCCACGAAACGAAGCATGTCGCGCTGGTCGAAGGCATGATCGCCGAGTGTCAGAACGTCCGCCCCGGCATCGAGAAGCCCCTTCGCGTGATCGGGCGACAATCCCGCGCCGTTCGTCGCGTTCTCGGCATTCACGACGACGAAATCGAGCGACCACGCCTCCCGCAATGCCGGCAGGCGGTCGACGATGCCCGTTCGGCCGGAACGGCCCATGACGTCCCCGAGGAAAAGAAGTCTCATGCGATCGCCCTAAATCACGCTTGCGCGAAGGGCAATCGGCGCTGCGACGACCCCGCGCGGAATGCTCATGCGGGATCGATGATCGCGCGTTCCGTCACGATCAGGTCGAGCGGCTCGTCGGTCGGCTCGAGCGGCAGATCGCACGCCTCCTGCGCGGCGAAGGCGAACCCCACGGCGAGTACGTTTCGATTCCGGCGCAGAAGCGCGAGCGTCCGGTCGTAGAAACCACCGCCATAGCCGAGCCGTCCACCCCTCTGGTCGAAGGCCACGAGTGGCACGATGACGATCTCCGGGATCATCCAGTCGCCCGTCGCCGGCACGGGGGCGCCGAATGGACCCGAGGTCATCTCGACGCCCGAATGCCAGGATCGGAAGCGCAGAGGCTGCCCTGCCCCGACGACGACCGGGAGCCCCACTGTCGCGGAGCGCGCGGCCCGCGCCAAAGCCTCCGACGGGTCGATCTCGGTCCGCAGGGCGGCATAGCCCGCGACGGGCCGCCCCGGATAGCGATCGAGAACCTGCGAAAGAAGATCGGCCTCCCCGGGACCTGCGGCGGCCCGTGCGGCCGTGCGGCGGAGGAAAGCCGCTTTCCGCGCCTCGTCCTTCCGCGCCGCGAGGCTCATAGCAATACGATGCCGGCAAGTCCCAGGAAAGCGAAGAACCCGATCACGTCGGTCACGGTCGTGACGAAGGTCCCGGAGGCCAGTGCGGGATCGACGCCCACGCGGGCAAGGCCCAGCGGCACGAGAACGCCCGCGAGACCCGCGACGATGAGGTTGATGATCATCGCGAGCCCCAGCACCACCCCCAGCATCATCGTGCCGAACCAGATCCAGCCGATCACGCCCATGATAACGGCAAAAACCAGTCCGTTGAGAAGAGATGCCGTCACCTCGCGCCGCAAGACCCTGAGCGCGTTCGAACCGGTGAGGTCGCGGGTGGCGAGGCCACGGACGGCGACGGTCATAGATTGCGTGCCGGCATTGCCGCCCATCGAGGCCACGATCGGCATCAGCACGGCAAGCGCCACGATCGCAGAGAGCGTCGATTCGAATTGTGCGATGACGAGCGAGGCGAGGATCGCAGTACCGAGATTGACGAGGAGCCAGGGAAAGCGCTGCCGCGCGATCTGCATCGTGCGATCGGTGATGCTCTCGTCGCCAACACCTGCGAGGAGCAGAAGGTCCTCCTCGTTCTCCTCGGACAAGACCGACATCGCGTCGTCGATGGTGATGACGCCCACGAGACGACCATCCTCGTCCACGACCGGCGCGGAGATCAGGTGATACTGATTGAAGGCATAGGCCACGTCCTCCTCGTCCTGCGTCGCGGGGATCGTACGGAAGCTCGGCTCCTGCAGCTCCTTCAGCGGCGTCACGCGGTCGGCCGACATGACCTTGCCGAGCGTCACGTGCCCGACGGGCCGATGGCGCGGATCGACGAGCACGATGTGGTAGAACTGCTCCGGCAAATCGAGGCTCGCGCGCATGAAGTCGATCGCATTGCCGACCGTCCAGTGCTCGGGCGCGGTGACGACCTCGCGCTGCATGAGGCGCCCGGCGGATCCGTCCGGGAACGACATGGCACGCTCGACGGCCACGCGGTCGCCCATCTCGAGCGCTTCGAGGATCGCCTCCTGCTGCGGCTCGTCGAGATCCTCGAGGAGGTCCACGACATCGTCGGATTCGAGTGAGCGCACTGCCTCGGTCAGGACGCGCGGCGACAGCGCGGCGATCACGTCCTCGCGTACGGATTCGTCGAGTTCGGAAAGGATCTCGCCGTCGAAATCCTGGCCGTAGAGGTCGATCAGGCGGTGACGTGGCCCCTGATCCATCTGCTCGAGGAGGTCGGCGATGTCGGCGGGATGGAGCGGCGCCATCAGCGCCTTCAGCGCCGCGCCATCGTCCCCCTCGACCGCGTCCCGGATCGCCCGGACGGTCTCGCCATCGAGGGCGTAGGCGTCGTCCTCGATCTCCCGCTCCGGGAGGATGGCGGGCTCTTCCGGTTCAGCCATGAGGTCCTCCTGAGGGGCATATCGAGAGATCGCGCGGAGGTTATGCGATCCCGCCGGGGCCTGCCAGTAGCCCGGGTGATTTACCTGGCCGCGATGCTGGCCTAGAGCGTCAGAAACCTTGGGAGCCGGAATGAACCATCTTGTGACCGGGCAGGTCCTCCTCTTCGACGACGACCCTTTCACCGTCCCTCCGACCGAAGCCGCTCGGGTGCTTTCCGACGGTGCCGTCGCGATCGACGGGGATGGCCGCATTGCCGGGGTGGGCGAGCGAGGCAGGCTCGAGACCGAGTTCCCCGGCGCCGCGCGCTCGGCGATGGGCGACGCGCTGATATTGCCGGGCTTCGTCGACGCCCACATGCATTATCCGCAGACCGGTATCGTCGCGAGTTGGGGCAAGCGGCTGATCGACTGGCTGAACACCTATACCTTTCCGGCCGAGATGCAGCTCGCAGATCCCGCCCATGCGGCCGACCTCGCGAAGCGGACGCTCGATCTGGCGCTTGCACACGGCACGACCACGCTGGCGAGCTTCTGCACGATCCATCCTCAAAGCGTCGACGCCTTCTTCGCGGCGGCGGCGGAACGGTCCATGGCAGTAGTTGCCGGCAAAACCTGCATGGATCGCAATGCGCCTCCGGGCCTTCTCGATACCGCCCAGACCGCCTACGACGAGAGCAAGACCCTGCTCGCGCACTGGCACGGGACGGGTCGGGCCCGTTACGCGATCACGCCGCGCTTCTCGCCCACCTCCACGCCCGACCAGCTCTCGGCGCTCGGGGCACTCTGGTCGGAGCATCCCGATTGCCTGATGCAGACCCACCTGAGCGAACAGCTCGACGAGATCGCGTGGGTTCGGGACCTGTTTCCCGACGCGCGCGACTATCTCGACACCTACGAGAGCCACGGCCTTCTCGGCGGGAACGGGCTTTATGGCCACGCCATCCATCTCGAGCCGCGCGAACGCGACAGGCTGCGCGAGGTCGGTGCGGCACTCGTCCATTGTCCGACCTCGAACACCTTCATCGGGTCGGGGGTTTTCGACATGGGCCAAGCAAAGGCCGAGGGGCTTCGCGTCGGGCTTGCCACCGATACCGGCGGCGGCTCGTCCTTTTCGATGTTGCGCACCATGGCGGCCGCCTACGAGATCGCGCAACTCGCAGGCACCGCGCTCCATCCCGCGCAACTGCTCTGGCTCGCCACCGAAGGCTCCGCCCGGGCGCTGAAGATGGAGGCGGAGATCGGCACGCTCGAGATGGGGAGCGCGGCGGATCTCGTAGCGCTCGACCTGGCCTCCACACCCGCGATCGCACAGCGCGTCGCCCAAGCGGAGGATCCATGGGAGGCGATCTTCCCGACGATCATGATGGGCGACGACCGTGCCGTGGCGGGCGTCTGGGTAGCCGGTCGCCGCTCAGCAGGATCGTGCTAGGACGAGCACCCAGGCATCGCCGACCTGCGCGAGCCCATAATGCTCGACGCGAGCGAGTACCATGTTGCTGCGGTGCTTGGGTGAGCCCCACCACGCCGCCATGACGGAGTGGTGCGAAAAGGGCCCCTTGGCGACGTTCTCGGCGGCCCCGCAGTAAGGATAACCGCTCCGTCGGATGCGGGTCGCATGGGTCGATCCATCGGACCCCCGATGATCCATGAAGCCGTGACGCGCCATATCGGCCGCATGGCTCCGGGCCGCGCGATCGAGGCGGTGGTCCCGTGTCACGGGTGGCACATTCGCCGCCGCGCGGTAAGCGTTGAGGCCGCCTTCCACCGAAGCCGCGGATCGGTCCGGTGAAAGCACCGGAGACGTCGTTCCCTGACAGGCGACGAGCAAGAGCAAAGCGATGAAGACGAACGCGCGCATCTTCGACCTCCGTGATCCGGGTATCGCCCAGAACAGATCGAAAAGGTGAATAAACTCTTGCGATTGCTTCAAGGCGAGCTCGCGAGTGCCTTCATTCTGCCGATAGATCTTTTCGGATGGATTGGTCGTCGTCTGTGTCCATCGCGATGGATGCGATAAACTTCGGCAAGGGGCGATCGATCTTGCGAGCCCCATGGTCAGACGATGCGATCGCCTAGGCTCTCCGGCACAGGCGAGTTCAAGGTTAGAGCAACAGGCGATGGATGTCGGCGACAACGCTTGGGCCTGGCAGATGTAGCGGTCGGACATCCCCGTTTTGACCGGTACGCCAAGCGCGTCTGAAGAGATACCGGCTACATCGTTGCCCGCGTTACTGAGGCGGTCGTACCGCATGGCGACGAACTTTTTCGCGGGCTCCAACGAACAAATCCCGGCCCCGGAAACAATATCACTTTTGCGATCTGATCGTTTTTGTGAGTTTCGTTGAGACAATCAGGTCGGGAAAGGCCCGGACCCGTTTCGCGAATCGGCTGCGCTCGCGTCACGTCGCAAGAAGGGCGAGAGCCTGTTCGTGAAGGGCTCTGTTCGCGGCCGCGATCACACGACCGCCGTTGGACGCGTCTCCACCCTGCCAGTCCGTGACGATGCCACCCGCGGCGCGGACGACGGCCATCGGGCCCTGAATGTCATAGGTCTGCAATCCCGCCTCGACCACTAGGTCGATCTGACCGGCCGCGAGGAGCGCATAGGCATAGCAGTCGAGCCCGTATCGCGTCAGTTTCACGCGGGCCGCGAGGCGCCAGAATGCCGCGCTTTCTTCTTCGGTGCCGACTTCCGGATACGTCGTGAAAAGAATGGCCTCGGAAAGGTCGGACGTATCCCGCGTCTCGAGGGCAATGCGTCCTGCGGGGCCATCGAGCCAGGCGCCGTCAGGTCCTCCCACGAACCGCTCGCCGATATAGGGCTGGTCGACGATCCCGAGGATCGGGCCATCCTCGTCGGCCACGGCGAGCAGGATACCCCAGCTCGGCGCGCCGGACATGTAGGCCCGGGTCCCGTCGATCGGATCGAGGATCCAGGTCAGCCCGCTCGTACCTGAGACGGGCGGGAATTCTTCGCCCAGAACGGCATCGTCTGGCCGTTTGCGGGCCAAAAGCTCCCGCATGGCCCGTTCCGCGGCTCGATCCCCTTCGGTGACGGGATCGAAACCATCCGTCGTCTTGTTCGCCGTCATCAGTCCCGGCTTGCGGAAATATCGCAATGTCTCGGGTCTCGCGATGTCGACGGCCGCATGGGCCGTCTCCATCAGTTCCTGGATGAGGCCTGCATCGTGCGGCATGGAGGCGACCGATCTCTTTCACGGCCGTCCCGCCCCCTTGTGATCCGTGAGCTGGACCAGGGGCGGGAACGGCCGTTCCGTCAGGCGACGTCGCTCAGAACGCGCGCTAGTTCGAAGAGCCGGCGGCGCTGCGCCTCCGGGATCGCGTAATACGAGCGCACGAGTTCAAGCGCTTCGCGGTCGGCGAGCAGGTCCGTCTTCGGGCCGAGGCCTTCGGACATCGGCATGTCTGCCTCGGCCTGATCGATCCCCTCGAAGAAGAACGCCACCGGAACCTCGAGCGCATCTGCGATGTCCCAGAGACGGGAGGCACTGACGCGGTTCATGCCGGTTTCGTACTTCTGGATCTGTTGAAACTTGATGCCGACTTTTTCGGCAAGTTGTTGCTGGGTCATGCCGACCATCCATCTGCGATGGCGGACACGTTTGCCCACATGAACGTCTACCGGGTGCTTCATATCATCCCATCCCCTATCATCCTGGTTGAACCAAATCGCTCGCAAACAACCATTTGCGCAACCTGCCCAAATAGACAGGTCGCAAATTAACCCTGTATCACGCTGGGGATAGGTCGGGTTCCTATCGACGATCGCAAAGTACATTCCGGCAAGGTTGTATAGCACGAATTGGTTTCCACTAAAAGGAACATGCCATGCAGGCGCTTCAAGTTCATTCGCATACGCAGCAGCCACAAATGCGTGAAATTGATTGCCCTCCTCCAAAAACCGGGGAAATCCGCCTAAAGATTGCCGCATGCGGACTGAACTTCGCCGACCTTCTCTTGGCGCGTGGATCGTACCAGGAGCGGCCTGCCTTGCCCTTCACGCTCGGGTTGGAGGTCGCGGGCACGATCGATGCGGTGGGGTCGGATGACGTTGCGTTCGCTCCGGGAGATCGCGTCGCAGTCTATGCCGGTCAGGGCGGATTGGCGCATTTCGGTGTCTTCGACGCGGACCGCGCGATCCGGCTGCCCGACACGATGCCCTTCGACATCGCCGCGGGGTTCCAGATCGCCTACGGGACCGCGCATCTCGCTCTCGACCGCCGCGCTCGCCTCGCCCGGGGAGAGACGCTCGTGATCCTCGGGGCCGCCGGTGGCGTCGGGCTTGCCGCTGTAGAGATCGGCCGCCATCTCGGCGCCAGGGTCATCGCCGTGGCGCGCGGGCGCCAGAAGTTGTCCGTCGCGCAGGAGGCGGGCGCCCATTACGTGATCGACGCGGAGACGCCCGACCTGCGAGCCGCCCTCCTCGATCTCGGCGGCTGCGACGTCGTCTTCGATGCCGTGGGGGGCGAGGCGATGAAGCATGCCCTCCGCGCGTGCCGCCCTGAAGGTCGTGCGCTCGTCGTGGGGTTCGCGAGCGGCACGGTTCCGGAGGTGGCGCTCAACCATCTTCTCGTGAAGAACACGAGCCTGATCGGGATTTACTGGGGGGCCTATGCGCAGTTCGCCCCGGAGGTCTTGAAAGAAAGCCTGGCAACTCTCATGAAGTGGCATGCCGACGGGCATCTGCGGCCGCACATCTCCCAACATCTGCCCTTCGAGCGTGCCTCGGAGGGCCTTGCACTCCTTCGCGAACGCAAGGCCACCGGGAAAATCGTCATCACGATGGGATAGCTACGGCTCTCATTCGGCCGCTGCGACGCCCCGGATCGCGCTGCGCGGCCGGGACATCGTCCGGTAGTTCTGCCGCAGCAGATCAGTGAGGACCTGCGCGACTTCCCCCTTCACCATTCCCGATGCATAGAGGTTGATGTTCTGCGCCGCGAGATCGGGCAGTCCGGAGCCTGTGGGGACGCGCTCGATATAGGGCGGTTGCGTGCCGTCGAGCACGGCATAGACCCCGAGATCGGCGGCCACGGTCGCTTCGGCGGCGTGGTCGGAATCGGACTCGATGGCCATCTCCCAATCGATCCCCGCCGCATCGAGAGCGCGCTGCGCGCCCTTGCGAAAGATGCAGTTGGTGCAGAATGCAAGTCGCAAGGGCCGTTCGCGCCATGCCGTGCCGTTCGGTGCCCCGATCCAGACGAGCGGGATGGTCGCGAGCGTTTCGCCTCCGGGATCGAGCGTGTCTTCCGTCGTCAGGATGAAGTCGCATTGCCCGCGGGCGAGCATCTCCTTCAGGCCGCTCGTGTGCTGGGAGTGGAGCTTAACCCGCATCCTCGGAAAATCGGTCGCGAACTGGTGCAAGACGTTGGGGATCGCGGGATATATGACGTCATGCGGCACGCCGAGGACAATCTCCCCCTCGAAGGCCGTATCGGTCATCCGCGCCATGACCTCATCGTTGAGATCGAGCATCCGTCTTGCGTATGACAGCAGCTGCTCCCCGGTGGCCGTGAGGGAAACGCTGCGGGCCGATCGGTCGATGAGGCCGAGGCCGAGGCTTTCCTCGAGACGCTTTAGCTGCATCGAGACCGCCGATTGCGTCAGGTTGAGATAGCCCGAGGCACGCGTGACCCCACCCTTCTCCGCGACAGCAACGAACGAACGCAGGGCAGTCAGGTCGAGGTTCTTCGGCATATCAAATTTCCTGATGCGTCACGTCAATATCATTCGTTTTCGGTATAGCTCTCGCTTCCGTATAGATCAATGGAACTGATCAAACGTCCCCCTCCAATCACGGAGACAAAATCCACGAGCTATTCGATATCCGGTACATATCTACCCCGCATACCGGTCCACTTCAGCCTGCGTGCAACCTTCGCGCGCTGGAGCCAACTCCGTCGGGGACGGCAGGCGCTGGCATATCTAGGACCCGAACATCTTGCCGATATCGGGGTGACACGAGAGGACGCGCGCAGAGAGACGGCCAGACCTTTCTGGGACGATACCTCGAACCACCGGACCTGAACCTACGAATTGCCGCCGGAGTTCACGATCGCGCGATGCCAATGTATCTTGAAATATCGTGCTCTCCTGACAATATCGATGTGGAGGGTACGGGATCCATTCACCGCCCGGCATAACTAGGCATCTTGGAGGCGATCAATGGCTGACTATCAGACGATCCGGACTGGCGCAGGGACGCGCGCCGCCGAGATCGATCAGGGTCTACGGGCTCACATGAACAAGGTCTACGGAACGATGTCCGTCGGCATGGTCATCACGGGTCTTGCCGCTTGGTCCTTCGCCGGTCTAGCCACCACGGCCGATCCGTCGGGTGCCACCGCGCAGATCGCCAACGACACGTTCCTCACGCAGTTCGGGCAGGCCATCTATGCCTCGCCGCTGCGCTGGCTCATCATGTTCGCACCGCTGATCATGGTCTTTGCGTTCGGGGCGGTCATCAACCGCATCTCCGCGGCCGGTGCGCAGCTCTTCTTCTACACCTTCGCGGTGCTGATGGGCCTGTCGCTGAGCTCGATCTTCATCGTCTACACGGGTGTGTCGATCGCGCAGACGTTCCTCATCACGGCGATCGCCTTCGCGGGCCTGTCGCTTTGGGGCTACACGACCAAGAAGGATATCTCCGGCTGGGGCAGCTTCCTTATCATGGGCGTGATCGGCCTGATCGTCGCGTCGATCGTGAACATCTTCCTGGCCTCGCCCGCGATCATGTTCGCGATCTCGGCGCTCGGCGTGCTGATCTTCGCGGCCCTGACCGCCTATGACACACAGCGGATCAAGAACGACTACATCCAGCATGCGCATTCGATGGACCGTGAATGGCTCGCCAAGTCGGCGATCATGGGGGCGTTGAACCTCTATCTCGACTTCATCAACCTCTTCATGTTCCTCCTGAGCTTCATGGGGAACCGCGAATGATCCGCTGATCGGATCATCGGACGACGATGCCAGGCCCGCCGGTTTTCCGGCGGGCTTTTTTTTGTTTGGGCATGACCGCGAACTTCATTGGCAGCTTTTAGGGTCGCTTGGGATCGGCCAGTCTTGCATGACCCGCGCGCAGGCGCACTGGCGACAGGATCGAACCGCGTGCATTATTAAGAACGCAAGTCGGCGGGAGGATGCATTGGTGGCGGGACTCGAGGCATTGATCGGTTCGTGGCGTATGGATGCCTGGACCCGAACGTCCGTCGCGACCGGAGAGATCACAGACGCGTTGGGGCCCTCTCCGATCGGCTATATCGCATACCATCGCTGCGGGCGCGTGATGGCATCGGTGTTCCGTCGCGATCGTTTCCCGCCACGAGATCGGGCGTGGACGATGGAGGAGAAAGCGAGGCTCTTCGACGACATGCTCGCTTATGTCGCCTCGTACCGTATAGAGGGAAATCGGGTCATCCATGAGGTCGACGGGTCGTGGAACCCGACCTGGCGCGGGGCGCTCGACCGTCCGTTCACGCTCGAAGGAGATCGGCTGTTCATCAACGGAGCTCCTGGCGTCGATCCGACCACCGGAGAAGAGGTGGTCTACCGGATGGAATTCACAAAGGATCGAGCCGTTGGCGCATCATAAGTGTCCGTTCTAAAAATAATATTGCGGACCAAACGTTTCGTGGGCATTCCCACGCTCTTCCTGAACCTGTCGGCGGACACCTACGGAGAATGATGTAGGCGAAGGGTCGAAGAACGCGCGTACTGCCTGACCCGATCAGGTGATCCCGGATGCCTGCTGTACTAGGACCGGGAGCTGTCCGATCCGAGGTCGCGTGAACTGCACCGTCCGGACGGGATCAGGAGGGATCGCGCCAGCGATTGACGATCGGGTAGCGGCGATCGAGCCAGAAGCTCCGGCGCGTCAGGCGGGGACCCGGCGCCGATTGCATGCGCTTGTATTCGCTTGCATAGATCAGCGCCTCGACCTTCTTCACCATATCGCGATCGAAGCCCTTGGCGACGATCTCGGCCACCGACGCCTCGTTGTCGATCAGCTCTTCGAGAAGGACGTCGAGCACCTCGTAGGGCGGCAGACTTTCGTCGTCGCGCTGGTCGGCACGAAGTTCGGCGGTGGGCGGCTTGTCGATCACGCCCGGCGGGATCACCTCTCCGGATGGGCCGAGCATCCAGTCGCGATGGTTGGCGTTGCGCCAGCGGCAGGTCTCGAAGACGCGCGTCTTGTAAAGATCCTTGATCGGATTGTAGCCGCCCGCCATGTCGCCGTAGATCGTCGCGTAGCCGACCGCCACTTCGGACTTGTTGCCGGTGGTGAGCAGCATCTCTCCGAACTTGTTGGAGATCGCCATCAGGCTCAGGCCCCGCAGGCGGGACTGGATGTTCTCTTCGGTGAGATCCGGCTCGCGCCCTTCGAAGAGATGCGCCAGCGCCTCCGTCACCGCCTTTCGCGGCCCCTCGATCCCGACCTCGTCGAGACGGCAGCCGAGATTGCGTGCCACCGCCGCGGCGTCGTCGAGGGAGGCTTTCGACGTGTATTCGGACGGCAGCATCACGCAGCGGACGTTGTCGGGACCGAGTGCGTCGGCGGCGATCGTCGCGACGATGGCGGAATCGATTCCGCCCGAAAGACCGAGCAGCACCTTGCCGAACCCGGACTTCCCGCAATAGTCGCGCAGACCCACCACCATCGCGTGGTAATCCTGTTCCCAGGCATCGGGCAATTTTGACTTCTCGCCGTCCTTCGCCCGCCATCCCGCTTCGGTCCGCACCAGATCGACATGGGCAAGTGCGCTATCGAAGGCCGGCATCTGATGCGTGAGGACGCCGCCCGGATTGAGGACGAAGGAGGCGCCGTCGAAGACCTGATCGTCCTGTCCGCCCACCATGTTGAGATAGATCGAGGAGAGCCCCGTCTCGATCGTCCGCGCCACCATGAGCGAGAGCCGGGTGTCGAACTTGCCCCGATGATACGGCGAGCCGTTCGGGACGAGCAGGATCTCCGCCCCCGATTCCGCCATCGCCTCGGCAACGTCGCCGGTCCACGCATCCTCGCAGATCGGTGTGCCGATCCGGATGGGGCCGACGCGATAGGGCCCCGTGATCGGACCGGAATCGTAGATGCGGACCTCGTCGAAGACCTCCTTGTTGGGCAGGCGGTGCTTCAGGACCCGCGCCGCGACGCGCCCACCCTCGAGAATCCAGTAGGCGTTATAAAGCTTGCCCTCCACCGCATAGGGGCCGCCGATCCCGATAGCGGGGCCGTCCGCGCACTCGACGGCGAGCCGCTCGATCGTGTCCATCGCGGCCGCGGCGAAGGCAGGCTTCATCACCAGGTCCTGGATCTGGTAGCCGGTGATGAACATCTCGGTGAAGGCGATCATGCCGGCGCCGGCGGACCGCGCCTCCCCCCATGCCTCCCGGGCAAGTTTCGCATTTCCGTCGAGGTCGCCCACGACGGGATTGAGCTGCGCCAGCGTGAGGCGAAATTCGTCGGTCATTCCACGCCTTTCTTTGGCGACGGGCTTAGCAGAACTGCTCCGGATGGAAAGATACGGGCGGGCGAAAATCATTGCGGCGCGCGGACGCGACCCTTACTTTCGACGCCAACTCGCAACCCGGGCGGCGGACGAACCGACGCCATGCAAAGGGGGCATATCGTGCAGCAGACCCTGTTGGCCCTGGCCGTCGGCCTTCTTGCCGGAACGGCTTCGGCACAGTCTGGCGGCGATGTCGTCACCAAGCAATACGAGGACGGCGGTGTCTACGAGGGCACCTTCGCGAACGGACTGCAGGACGGCACCGGAACCTACCGACTTCCCAACGGCTACGAATATTCCGGCGAATGGGTCGAAGGCGAGATCCGCGGCCAGGGCGTGGCCCGTTTTCCCGACGGCTCCGTCTACGAGGGGACCTTCGCGCGGGGCAAGCCCGAGGGCGACGGCCGGATCACCTTCGCGGATGGATCGACCTACGAGGGCCAGTGGACGGACGGTCGGATCGACGGCCAGGGGGTCGCGACCTATGCCAACGGCACGCGCTACGAGGGGGGCTTCCGAAACGCCCGGCGCCACGGCTTCGGCCGGATGGAGGGCGAGGACGGCTACGTCTACGAGGGAACCTGGGTCGACGGCGCGAAAAGCGGACAGGCGCGGATCACCTATCCCGATGGAACGATCTACGACGGCGGCATCGTCGATGGTGCGCGCGAGGGGACAGGGCGGCTTGAGATGGCCGATGGCACGACCTACGACGGCGAATGGCAGGGCGGCGAGATCACCGGCACGGGAACGCTGACGCAGCCCAATGGCGACGTCTACGAGGGCACGCTCGTCGGCGGGGAACGCCAGGGCGAGGGGCGCGTCACCTACGCCAACGGTGATGTCTACGAGGGCCTCTTCGAGGCGGACGAGCGGGCCGGAACGGGGACGTTCACGCGGCCGGATGGATATGCCTATGCGGGCGAGTGGTCGGACGGGCGGATCGAGGGTGAGGGCCGCGTTACCTATTCCGACGGATCGGTCTACGAGGGCATGTTCCAAAGCGACCTGCCGGAGGGCACCGGGAAGATCACCTATCCCGACGGCAGCACCTACGAGGGCGAGTGGTCGGGCGGGATGATCGAGGGTACGGGCATCGCCACCTATCCGGACGGCGCCGTCTACGAAGGTACCTTCGTCGCCGCCCGCAACGAGGGCCAGGGCACGATGACCTATCCGGACGGCTACCGCTATACCGGCGGCTGGGTCGCGGGGAAGCGGCAGGGCACGGGCACCGCGACCTATGCCGACGGTACCGTCTACGAGGGAGAGTTCGCCGATGGCCTGCGCAACGGTACCGGAACGATCACCTATCCGGACGGATCGAGCTACGCGGGGGAGTGGAGCGGGGGCGAGATCGACGGGTCCGGTATCGCGCGCTACGCCAATGGCGATGTCTACGAGGGGATGTTCGTCGATGGCGAACGCCAGGGTGAAGGGACGATCACCTATGCGGGCGGCCGTTCGGCCAGTGGTCGCTGGGAGGACGGCACGCTTGTGAGGGTCGAGGGCAATGCCCCTCCCGTCGAGGAGTCGGCGCCCGACCAGGATGCGGATACAGCCCCCGGGCCTGCCGCGACCGAGGACGACGAGACCGGGGCGCAGGAAGCGGTCGACGGCTGACCCTTTACCGTTGCGCCCGGCACCCCCAAATGGAGGGGAAAGGAGACCGCGCGCCATGCACCATTCCGTCCTCGACCTCGCCCCCGTTCCTGAAAACTCGGATGCCGGGCAGGCGATCGCCAATTCCGTCGACCTCGCCCGCCATGCCGAAGGCTGGGGCTATCACCGCTACTGGCTCGCGGAACATCACAACATGCCCGGCATCGCGAGCGCCGCGACGAGCGTCCTGATCGGCCACATCGCGTCGGCCACGCGCACGATCCGCGTCGGTGCCGGCGGCATCATGCTGCCCAATCACGCCCCCCTCGCGATCGCGGAGCAGTTCGGCACGCTCGCCACGATCCATCCGGGCCGCATCGATCTCGGCCTCGGCCGTGCGCCGGGTGGAGACATGGCCGTCATGCGGGCTTTGCGGCGGCCCGGAAGCGACGATTTCCCGTCCGACGTGATGCAGCTGCAAAGCTATCTCGGCGCGCCCGACCCCGCTGCCGCCGTCCATGCGCATCCGGGTGAGGGCACGCACGTGCCCCTCTGGATCCTTGGCTCCTCCCTTTACGGGGCGCAACTGGCCGCGCATCTCGGCCTGCCTTACGCATTCGCCTCGCATTTCGCGCCGGACGCGCTGGAAGAGGCGCGCGACATCTACCGCGCCCGGTTCCGCCCCTCCGCGCAGCTCGACCGGCCGCATTTCATGCTGGCCGTCAACGTCTTCGCGGCGGATACGGAAGCGGATGCGCGGTACCTGCGCACCTCCATGCAGCAGGCTTTCGCCCGTTTGCGGACCGGTATGCCGGGCAAGCTTCCGACCCCGGTCGATGATATCGACGCGGAAATCGGCGAGCCGATCCGCCGCAATGTCGACCATGCGCTCAGGATCAGTGCCGTGGGTGACCGCGGCCAAGTGCGTGACGCGCTGCGCCGCCTCATCGCGACCCACCGGCCCGACGAGCTGATCCTCACGGGACAGATCCACGACCATGCCGCGCGGCTCCGCTCCTTCGAGATCGCCGCGGATGTGCTCGGCGAGATGGAAAGCGCCGAAGCCGCCTGAGCGCCACGGCGTCCCGGCCACCGCGCCGGGACCTCCGCCGTCAGACCAGAGCGCCCTGCGCCATGCGGTTGAGGAACGTCTCCGCTTCCGACAGGACCGCCTCGCGCTTTTCCTCGTCCATGCGGTCGAAGGTGGCGTACATCTGCGCCATGCGCGGATTGCGCTCGAACCGCTCGCGGTGGCGGTCGAGGAAGGCCCAGTAGAGCAGGTTGAACGGACAGGCCCCCTCGCCCACCTTCGTCTTCACGTCGTAGGCGCATCCCTTGCAGTAATCCGACATCTTGGCGATGTAGTTGCCGGACGAGACATAGGGTTTCGACGCCATGAGCCCACCATCGGCGAACTGGCTCATGCCGATCACGTTGGCGCTCATCACCCATTCATAGGCGTCGGCATAGACCGACATGTACCAATGCTGGACCTGCTGCGGCTCGATCCCCGCGAGGAGGGCGAAATTGCCCGTCACCATCAACCGCTGTATATGGTGGGCATAGGCGTTCTCGCGTGTCTGGGCCACCGTGCGGGAGATGCAACGCATCTTCGTCTCCGCCCCCCAGTAGAAATCCGGGAGCGAACGGCCGTGGCCAAGCTCGTTGCGTTGTGCGTAGTCCGGACCTTGCAGGAAATAGATGCCGCGGATGAATTCGCGCCAGCCGATGATCTGGCGGATGAAGCCCTCGACCGCGTTGATGGGCGCGTCCCCTGACCGGTAGGCCTCTTCCGCCGCGCGGCAGACCTCGAGCGGTTCGAGGAGACCCGCATTGAGATAGAGCCCGATGATGCCGTGGTATAGGAACGCCTCCTCGTCGAGCATCGCGTCCTGATAATCTCCGAAGAGCGGCAGCGCCTCCTTCACGAAACGCGTCAGGGCCCGGCGCGCCTCACCCTGGTCGGTGGCAAACCAGAAGGGACGCAGGTCGCCGAAATTGTCACCGAACCGCGCCTCCACTAGGTCGAGCACATCCTCGGTGATCTCGTCCGGCGTGAACTGCATGGGCCCGCCATAGGCGATCTCCCCCGGATTGGCCTTCCTATTGTCGTGGTCGAAATTCCACTGCCCGCCCGCAGGATCGTCTCCGTCCATCAAGAGCCCGGTCTTCTTCCGCATCTCGCGGTAGAACCATTCCATGCGAAGCTCCGACCGCCCCTCGGCCCATGTCTCGAACTCTGATCGCTTCGCCACGAAGCGGGTATCGGGGCGCTGCGTCAACCTGAGCGGGCAATCGTCGAGCGCCTCGATAAGCCGCCATTCGCCGGGCTGGGTCACGATCACCTCGTCCGTTCCGTACGCTTCCGCCGCGCGGAGCAACTCGCCGGTGATTGAGCCGGAATTTTCGGAATCGTCGAGCGTGACATAGCGCACCTCGACCCCCTCCTCCCGAAGGCCGGCCGCGAACTTGCGCATGGCGGCAAAGAGGAAGGCGATTTTCTTCGGATGATGCGGGACGTAGGACGCCTCCTCCATCACTTCCGCCATGAGAACGACGTCACCCGCCCCGAGATCCTCGAGCGCCGAGAGGTTGCGTGTGAGCTGGTCGCCCAAGACGAGGATCAGCCGGCTCACCAGACGATCTCCGTCCCGGCGTAGTCGTAGAACCCTCCGGATTGCGAAGTTTCGAGACCCACGATTACGTCGAGGAGGTTCTCCGCCGCCGTTTCGGGCGAGACCTTGTCGTGACCGGGATAATCTTCTGTGAAGGTCGTCGCCACGGTGCCCGGATGGAGGCAGACGAGGATCGCGTCCTTCTTCGACCGGCGAAGTTCGACCGCCGCGCCATGCATCAGGGCGTTGAGCGCGGCCTTCGACGTGCGGTAGGAATACCACCCGCCCATACGGTTGTCGCCGATCGACCCCACCCGCGCCGAGAGCACCGCGAAGACCGAGCGACCGTCGCGCGGCAGGAGCCTGCGCGCGTGTTTCAGGACCAGGGCCGGCCCGATGGCGTTCAGCGCGAACTGCCCCGACAGCTCTTCCGCACCGAGATCGCCCAGCGACTTTTCCGGCGCCTCCCGCGTGGAGGTAAGCGCGCCCGTGGCGACGAAGATCAGGTCGAAGGGGCCATCGAGCGCGCCGAGCGATTGCTCCACCGACGCCTCGTCGGTCACGTCGAGCCCATCCCCGCTGCGGGAAAGTCCGGTGACCTGCGTATCACGGCTTTCGAGCTCCCCAACCAACGCCCGACCGATGCCACCCGACGCGCCGATCACCAATGCCCGTTCCATCCGCTATTCCTCGTAGATCATCTTCACGCTCATGCCGCCATCGACCACCAGCGTCTGCCCGGTGACGAAGCCCGCGCCGGAAAGATAGAGGACGGCCTCCGCGATGTCCTGCGGCCGACCGGCGCGGCCGACGGGATGCTGCGCGTGATCGACGGGGCGAAGTTCGTCCCATCCTTCGGTCACGATCCAGCCCGGTGCGATCGCGTTCACGCGGATATCGGGGCCGAGGGAGATCGCGAGGGAATGGGTGAGCGCCGTGAGCCCGCCCTTCGAGGCGGCATAGGCTTCGGTCCGGGGCTCGCTCATGAAGGCGCGCGTGGACGAGACCAGAACGAGGCTCCCGTTCCGCTCGCGCAGGAGCGGCGCCCCGTACTTGGCCATGAGAAAGGCGCCGGTCAGGTTCGTCCCGATCCAGGCGTTCCAGTCCGCGAGGGCCAGTTCCTCGACGGGCCCGTTCGACGGCCCGGCAAGACCCGCATTGCTGACGAGAAGATCGAGGCCATCGAGCGATTCCATCGCGTCCCGCACCGACGCTTCGTCGGAAACGTCGGCCTCACATGTCAAAAGCCCGTCCCGCTTCCCGAAAGCGCGGAGCGCGTCGCCATCACGGTCGAGCGCCATCACGCGCCAGCCCTGTTCCAAAAGGTGCTCGACGATCCCTCGCCCGATCCCCTTCGCTCCCCCGGTGACGAGGGCCTGTCTCACTGTGTTGTCCATTTCCGGCGATCTAGGGGGAGGATGAAAACGGTCAAACTTGGGGTTTTCTTCACGAGGATCGTCTGTATCATACGCACCATGTCACTCGGGACTCGCATCACGGCCCTGCGCCGCCGGCTTCTCCTTACGCGCCTCTGAGCGTGCCATTCGGCGCGACCGCTCAGGGGTGGAAGAAGCGCCGGATCAGCGAGACACCAACGAGAAAGACAATCCCATGACGACCGACATCGACGCCGACCGCGTCCTGATCTTCGACACCACCCTGCGCGACGGCGAGCAGAGCCCCGGCGCGACCATGTCGCATGCCGAGAAGCTCGAGATCGCGGAGATGCTCGACGAGATGGGCGTCGACATCATCGAGGCGGGCTTCCCCATCGCGTCCGAAGGCGATTTCACCGCCGTCCGCGCCATCGCGGAACGTGCGAAGGACGCCACGATCTGCGGCCTCGCCCGTGCGAACATTACGGATATCGACCGCGCCTGGGAGGCCGTCGCGCCCGCGCGTTCGCCCCGGATCCACACCTTCATCGGCACCTCGCCGCTCCACCGCGCCATTCCCAACCTCGACATGGACCAGATGGCGGAGCGCATTCACGAGACCGTCACCCATGCGCGTAATCTCTGCGACAACATCCAGTGGTCGCCGATGGACGCAACGCGGACGGAATGGGATTTCCTCAAGCGCACCGTCGAGATCGCGATCAAGGCAGGGGCGACGACGATCAACATTCCCGACACCGTCGGCTATACCGCGCCCGTGGAATCCGCGGAGCTGATCCGCCGCCTGATCGCGGAGGTCGATGGCGGCGAGGACGTGATCTTCGCCACGCATTGCCACAACGATCTCGGCATGGCGACGGCCAACTCGCTGGCCGCCGTCGCGGGCGGCGCGCGGCAGATCGAATGCACCATCAACGGCCTCGGCGAGCGGGCAGGTAATACCGCCCTCGAGGAGGTGGTGATGGCGCTCAGGGTGCGTCGCGACATCATGCCGTGGAGCACGCGGATCGACACGACGAAGATCATGAACATTTCCCGCCGCGTCGCCGCGGTCTCGGGGTTCCCGGTGCAGTTCAACAAGGCCATCGTCGGCAAGAACGCCTTCGCGCACGAATCCGGCATCCACCAGGACGGGATGCTGAAGAACGCGGAAACGTTCGAGATCATGCGCCCGTCGGATGTCGGCCTGAAGGAAACCTCGCTCGTCATGGGCAAGCATTCCGGCCGCGCCGCGCTTCGCTCGAAGTTGAAGGAATTGGGCTACGAGGTGGGCGACAACCAGCTCAAGGACGTCTTCGTCCGCTTCAAGGCGCTCGCCGACCGCAAGAAGGAGGTCTACGACGAGGATCTCGAAGCCCTAATGCGCGAACAGGCGGGCGGCGAGGATACACTCTCGCTGAAGTTCCTGCGCGTCATCTGCGGGACCGAAGCGCCCCAATCGGCCGACATGACGCTGACCATCGACGGCGTCGATCATCAGGTTACCGCCCAGGGCGACGGACCCGTCGACGCTGTCTTCAAGGCGGTGAAGGAGCTCGTGACGCACGAGGCTCGGCTGCAACTTTACCAGGTCCATGCCGTAACGGAAGGTACCGATGCCCAGGCGACGGTGACCGTGAGGCTCGACGAGGCGGGCCGCATCGTCACGGGGCAATCTTCCGATACCGACACGGTCGTGGCCTCCGCCAAGGCATATATCGCGGCGCTGAACCGGCTTCTCGTGAAACGCGCGAGCTCGCCCGAAGGCAACGACACGAAGGTGGTGAGCTACCGCGACGCGGTCTGATCGCCCCCGCTCGCCATAAATCCGGGATGTCACGAAGGACAGGAGACTTGTTCGCCTGGAAGTTGTGACATCCCTGCGTGGATTTAGCGAGAAAAGATGCGCCCCGGCTTGGGCCCTGCCCTTTTCCCCGGCGGAAGCCATCCCTATAAGGCGAAAAACCGGAGGTGCCGCGCCGGCGCCAAATCCGGTCTCTCGAGCGGTACGGGGATCACAGAATGAGCAGTTTCGCGGGGATTTTCTCCTCCGACATGGCGATCGATCTCGGGACCGCCAACACCCTCATCTACGTCAAGGGACGCGGGATCGTCCTTAACGAGCCCTCGGTCGTGGCGTTCCACGTCAAGGACGGGCGCAAGCAGGTCCTGGCCGCGGGCGAGGACGCGAAGCTGATGCTCGGCCGCACGCCCGGCTCGATTCAGGCGATCCGGCCGATGCGCGAGGGGGTGATCGCCGATTTCGACGTCGCCGAGGAGATGATCAAGCACTTCATCCGCAAGGTCCATCGCCGGTCGACCTTCACGAAACCGAAGATCATCGTCTGCGTGCCGCACGGTGCGACGCCGGTGGAGAAACGGGCGATCCGGCAGTCGGTCATCAGCGCCGGCGCCCGTCGCGCGGGCCTGATCGCGGAGCCGATCGCCGCGGCGATCGGTTCGGGGATGCCGATTACCGACCCGACCGGCAACATGGTCGTCGATATCGGCGGAGGCACGACGGAAGTCGCGGTGCTCAGCCTAGGCGACATCGTCTATGCCCGCTCCGTCCGCGTCGGCGGCGACCGGATGGACGAGGCGATCATCAACTATCTCCGCAGACAGCAGAACCTGCTGATCGGAGAGGCGACGGCGGAGCGGATCAAGACCGCGATCGGCACCAGCCGGATGCCCGACGACGGGCGCGGCGCCTCGCTGCAAGTGCGCGGTCGCGACTTGATGAACGGGATCCCCAGGGAAATGGAGATCAACCAGGCACAGATCGCGGAAGCGCTGGCCGAGCCTGTCCAAGCGATCTGCGAAGCGGTAATGATCGCGCTCGAGGCGACGCCGCCGGACCTCGCCGCCGATATCGTCGATCGCGGAGTCATGCTGACGGGTGGCGGCGCGCTTCTGGGTGATCTCGACCTTGCGCTGAGGGAACAGACCGGTCTCGCCATCTCCGTGGCCGACGAGTCACTCAATTGTGTGGCACTCGGAACCGGCAAGGCGCTGGAATACGAAAAACAACTTAGACATGTAATAGACTACGACAGTTGACCGCGCCCGCGTTCCGTGGCGGCGTGGCGTGATCGTCGACCGGAGATCAGCCCTTGGCGACAGGCAGACGCAACAGCAAGGATTTCACGCGACCGGCGCGCCGGATCGTCGTCGGGATACTGCTTGTCGCGCTGGTCGGATTGTTCCTCTTCTGGCGGATCGACAGTCCCCGTGCCGAGCGTTTGCGTGCGCAGATCGTGGATCAGGTCGTCCCGACATTCGATTGGGCGCTGATCCCGGTCACGAAACTTGTCGGCATGGTCGAGAACTTCGATAGCTACAGAAGAATATACGAACAGAATCAGGACCTTCGGCGTGAACTGCAGCGTATGAAGGCCTGGAAGGAAGCGGCCTTGCAGCTCGAGCAGGAGAACGCGAAGCTGCTCGACCTCAACAAGGTCCGCCTCGATCCGGCGCTGACCTTCATCACCGGCGTCGTTCTCGCCGATTCGGGCTCGCCGTTCCGGCAATCGGTCCTGCTCAACATCGGCGCGCGGGACGGGATCCGCGACGGCTGGGCCGCGACCGACGGTCTTGGCCTCGTCGGGCGGGTGTCGGGCGTCGGCGCGACGTCGTCTCGGGTCATCCTCATGACCGATAGCAACAGCCGCGTGCCGGTGATGGTTCAACCCTCCGGGCAGCGCGCGATCCTCGCCGGAGACAACTCCAAGTTGCCACCGCTCGATTTCGTCGAGGCGCCCGACGCGGTCCGTCCCGGCGACCGGGTGGTCAGTTCCGGAGATGGCGGGGTGCTGCCCGCCGGACAGCTCGTCGGACAGGTCGTTCAGAGCGCCGATGGGCGGCTTCGCGTCCGGCTCGCGGCGGATTACGAGCGACTGGAATATCTCCGCGTCCTGAGGTTCCAGCCGAACGAGGCGATCGGCGATCCGGGTGGGCTGGTCCTGCCGCTCGCACTGCCCGCTTTCCTGACGAACCTTAGCGAGCCCGGCGATGGTTGAGACGTTCGTCTCCCGGCGATGGTCGTTCCGCATGCTCTTCGTCGCAACGGCGGCGGCACTTCTCTTCGTTAGCGTGTTGCCCGTCAACCTCGGACGCGGCACGGTCCCTGCGCCCGATCTTCTTGTCCTTCTGACAATCGCATGGCTTCTGCGCCGCCCGGATTTCGTGCCGGCGCCGCTGATCGCCGCAGTCTTTCTCTGCGCCGATATCCTGCTCATGCGTCCGCTCGGCCTCTGGTCGGCGCTGGTCGTTCTCGGCACCGAATACCTGCGCGGACGGCACCGGGTTGGAGGCGACATGCCCTTCTTCGCTGAATGGATGCAGGTCGCGGGCGTTCTCTTCGCCCTGACGGCCCTCGAATGGCTGATCTTCACGATCTTCATGATCCCCCAGGCGAGCGTGGGGGCGCTGGGGCTGCAATGCGTCATCACGACGGCGCTCTATCCCGCGGTGGTCTTCGCCACGCAGTCGCTTTTCCGTGTCCGCCCCCCACGTGCGGCGGAACGCGATGCGGTGAGGCGCGGCGCATGAACCGATCGCCGAAGGATCTCGACACGTCCCGGCGCCGGATCGCCCGTCGCGCGGTCATCCTGGGCGGGCTGCAACTCGGCGGCGCGGGCATCCTCGGATGGCGCATGCGACAGATGCAGGTGGAGCAGGCCGATGCGTTCCGCATGCTGGCCGAAGAGAACCGCATCAACATGCGGCTCATCGCGCCACCGCGCGGCCTCATCTTCGACCGCAACGGCATCCCACTCGCGGAGAATGCCCAGAATTACCGCATCGTGATCGTGCGGGAGGATGCGGGCGACGTCGACGAGGCGATCGAGAAGCTCAAGAAGCTCATCGAGATCGATCCGATGGACCTCGAACGCGCGCACCGCGAACTTGCACGGCGCTCGCCCTTCGTGCCGGTGACGCTGACCGACCAGCGCTCCTGGGAGGATGTCGCGCTCATCGCGGTCAACGCCCCGGCCCTGCCGGGTATCACGCCCGATGTGGGCCTGACCCGCAATTACCCGCTCGCGGAGGATTACGCGCATATCGTGGGCTATGTCGGGCCCGTCAGCGATTACGATCTGAGCCGGATGGACGACGACGATCCGCTCTTGCAGATCCCCAAGTTCCAGATCGGCAAGACCGGGGTCGAGCAGAAATACGAGCGGCGCCTGCGCGGCAAGGCCGGCGCGCGCCAGATCGAGGTGAACGCCGCCGGACGCGTGATGCGCGAGCTCGGTCGCGACGACGGCGTGCCGGGCGACAGCATCCAGCTCACCGTGGAAAGCCGGCTGCAGAACTTCGTGGAGGCGCGCCTGGGCCTCAACGAAAGCGCCAGCGCCGTGGTGATGGATCCGCGCAACGGCGACCTCCTTGCGGTGGGCAATGCCCCGAGCTTCGATCCAAACCGCTTCGTGCGCGGCATCTCGGTCGACGGCTATCAGGAGCTAACCGGAAACCGCTATCGCCCGCTCGGCAACAAGGCCGTCCAGGGCGCCTACCCGCCAGGTTCCACCTTCAAGATGATGGTGTCCCTCGCGGCGCTTGATGCGGGCCTTCTGAAGCCGGAGGACCGGTTCTATTGCGGTGGCCACACGCAACTTGGCAACAGGCGCTTCCATTGCTGGAAGCGCGGCGGGCATGGCTGGGTCGATCTGGAGAAGAGCCTCGAGCAATCCTGCGACGTCTATTACTACGAACTCGCGCAGCGGGTTGGTATCGACCGCATCGCCGCGACGGCCCGGCGCTTCGGCATCGGGCAGCAGATGGACCTGCCGATGTCGGCGGTGACGGCGGGGGTGATGCCCGACCGGGACTGGATCCGGGAGCGCTATGACCAGTCCTGGCGCGTGGGCGACAGCCTCAACGCGGCGATCGGACAGGGCTACGTCCTGGCCTCCCCGCTGCAACTCGCGGTGATGACCTCACGGATCGCGACGGGCACGCGGATCGAACCGCGTCTCGTCAAGATGGTGGGCGGCGTCGAGCAGGCGCCGCGGGGGCTCGAGCCTCTCGGCTTCGACGAGAACCATCTCAGGGTCATCCGCGACGGCATGCATGCCGTGTCGAATTCCGCCCGCGGCACCGCCTACCGCTCGCGGATCGATGCGGATGGCCGGATCATGGCGGGCAAAACCGGAACCTCACAGGTGCGCAGCGTCGTGGTGAACAACCAAGACGTCCCCTGGGAGGAACGCGACCACGCGCTCTTCGTCGGCTACGCTCCCTATGACGCGCCGAGCGTCGCGGTGTCCGTCGTCGTCGAACATGGCGGCGGCGGTTCCTCCACGGCAGCGCCGGTCGCGCGGGATATCCTGCTCTACGCGCTTTACGGTACGCTGCCGCCGCTCGACAGCTATCCGCCCGAGCAGCGCGGCGATATCGAGACGCTGCAGAGCAGCCTGACGTTGAGGCAGGATTTTCGCCCGGGCAACCGGTTGTCGCGCGCGTGAGTTATCTCGAGAACAACCTTAGAACCGTTCCGACGGGCCCCACAAAGCTTCTCTACCTCAACTGGCCGATCGTCCTACTGCTGGCAACGGTCGCCTCGGTGGGCTTCCTGATGCTCTACTCGGTGGCCGGCGGATCGCTCGAGCCCTGGGCGGAGCCGCAGATGAAGCGGTTCGCCCTCGGGCTCACGGTCATGATCGCCGCCGCGATGGTTCCCGTCTGGTTCTGGCGAAACGTATCCGGTCTCGCCTACGGGGTCTCGCTCCTGCTCCTGCTTCTCGTGGAGTTCCACGGCACGACCGGGATGGGGGCACAGCGCTGGATCGATCTCGGCATCATCCGGCTCCAGCCCTCGGAGCTGATGAAGATCACCCTCGTGATGATGCTCGCCGCCTATTACGACTGGCTCGACATCGGCAAGACATCGCGACCGCTCTGGGTGATCATCCCGCTCTTCCTGATCGCATTGCCGACATACCTCGTCCTGCGGCAGCCGGACCTCGGCACCTCCATCCTGCTCGTGACGGGGGGCGGGATCATCATGTTCCTGGCCGGCGTCTCCTGGTGGTACTTCGTGGGCGTGGTCGGTGCCGGTGTGGGCGCGGTGACCGCGGTCTTCTCCTCCAGGGGGACGGATTGGCAGCTCATCAAGGACTACCAGTTCCGCCGTATCGACACTTTTCTCGATCCGGCCTCCGATCCGCTCGGCGCGGGCTATCACATCACGCAATCGAAGATCGCGCTCGGATCGGGCGGCTGGACGGGGCGCGGCTTCATGCAAGGCACACAGTCGCGTCTCAACTTCCTGCCCGAGAAGCATACCGACTTCATCTTCACCACGCTTGCAGAGGAGTTCGGCTTCGTCGGCGCCTTCTCCCTCCTCTCGCTCTACGTGGCGGTGGTCTTCTTCTGCGTCGTCTCCGCAATCGCGAATCGCGACCGGTTCGGCTCGCTCGTCACGCTCGGGATCGGCGCGACCTTCTTTCTCTTCTTCGCCGTCAACATGGCGATGGTCATGGGTCTCGCCCCCGTCGTGGGCGTGCCGCTCCCGCTCGTCAGCTATGGGGGCTCGGCCATGCTGGTGCTGCTCCTGGGGTTCGGCATCGCCCAGTCGGCACATGTCCACCGGCCGCGAACGCGGTAGGGCTGGCGTGCCGGCAGCCGCCGTGGAATAGTCCGGAGCATGATACGATCCCTTACTCCCGGCGCCCGGATGCCCTGCTCGGTCGTCCGCATCCACAGGCTCTCAGCATTGGCCCGCATGATCGCGCTGCCATGGTAACCATCCTCTTCTCGGCGAGCGACGAATCGTGGGAAAAGTACCGCGCCCCGCTCGAGACGGCCTTCGACGCGGTTGGCCTCGACGTCACGCTCTCGACCCGGCACGACCCCGAAACCGTGGAGTACATCGTCTACGCGCCAAGTTCCGGGCTCGTCGACTTCTCGGCCTTCACCCGCCTGAAGGCCGTGCTGAACCTGTGGGCCGGGGTGGAAGCCGTCACCGGAAATCCGACACTGAACGTGCCGCTCGCGCGCATGGTCGATCCGGGGCTGACGTCCGGCATGGTGGAATACGTCACCGGCCACGTCCTGCGCCATCACCTCGGGATCGACGATCACATCCACAATCAGGACGGCGTCTGGCGTCCTGAAGCGCCGCCCCTGGCACAGGACCGTCGTGTCGGCATCCTCGGAATCGGCGCGCTCGGCGCGGCCTGCGCGACCACGCTTGCGGGCCTGGGTTTCGACGTCGCGGGCTGGAGCCGTTCGCAAAAGACGATCGACGGGATCACGACGCTTTCGGGGACGGAGGGGCTGCACGCGATCCTCGCACGCTCCGATATCCTGGTCCTTCTCCTGCCGCTGACAGAGGCGACGCGGGGCGTCATCGACGGCCACGCGCTCGACCGGATGCCGCCGGGGGCCGTCATCATCAATCCCGGGCGGGGGCCACTCATCGTCGATTCCGCGCTGATATCGGCGCTGGAGACCGGACAGATCGCCCATGCCACGCTCGACGTCTTCGCCACCGAACCGCTGCCGCGCGATCATCCGTTCTGGAGCCATCCCGGCGTGACCGTGACGCCGCATATCGCGTCGAGCACTCGTCCCCCGACCGCCGCCACCGTGATCGCGGAGAACGTCCGGCGCGGCGAGGCGGGCGAGCCCTTCCTCCACCTCGTGGACCGCGACGCCGGCTACTGAGCTAGCGCAGGCGCGGCGGACGGTCCGGATCGCTGCCCGGAGCGTCGCGCGGCCCGGGCTCCTCCGGAACGGGAAGGTCGATCCTGAGCCCGACCTTCGCGAGGCGCGCCGCGATCGCGTCGGACGGATCGAAGAACGCGACGTCGATCTGCCCCGCTTCGAGGCCGGAAAAGACCAATGCCTCGCGCACCGCGCCCGCGAGCGCGCGTTCCGCCCCCGGTGTCGCGCCGACGAAGGCCAGCATGTGGCCGTTCGTCCCGTCGGCGTAGCGAACCGCGGCAAGATAGGCGAACCTCGCCCGTCCCGAGGCAAGCCCGAGCTTCGCATCGAGCGCGGGTAGGAGCCGCTCCGGCAAGCCCGCGGGGAAGGTAAGCTCCACCGGCCGCGCCTCGTGTTCCGTGGCCTCCTCCGCAAGCGTGGCGGCGATCCATCCGACCGCGTCCGCGGGCAACAGGATGGAAGACGGCGCCACGCCGGGATTGAGCGCTATCCCGCATCCCTGCCCCGCCACCATGCCGACGAGAAGCCGGCCGGAAAGTGCCGCGTAGGGCGCGGGGCCGCCTGCGAATTCCGCGAGCCGATCGGCCAGATCGAACACGAGCGCGAAGGCGCCTTGGCTCGTCTCGAAGATCCGCGGGTCGAGGACGTCACCCGAAGGCTCCCCGTCGAGTAGGAGATAGAGCTCCGCATCCGCCACCCGTTCGTAGAAGGCGAGCCGTGCGGCATCGTCGGCCTCGTCCGCCATCATCGCGTCATGGGCCCGGTCGAGCGGTGTCATGATAGGACCTCCTTCACCCGGTCGCGCAGGGCAGGCAGCACCTCCGCCTCGAACCAGGGGTTGCGCTTCAGCCAGCCTGTGTTCCGCCAGCTCGGATGAGGCAGCGGAAAGATCGCGGGAGCGTAATCGCGCCAAGCCCGCACCGTCTCGGTCACGGACCGCTTGCCCCCCAGGTGCCACTTCTGCGCATGTCCGCCGATCAAGACGCTGAGTTCGATCTCGTCTAGCCCCTCGAGGATCGGCCTTCGCCACGTTCGCGCACAGATCGCCGGTGGCGGGAGGTCCGAGCCCGCCTTGTCGTAGCCGGGAAAACAGAAGGCCATCGGCACGATCGCCACCCGGCTGCGATCGTAGAAGGTCGCCTCGTCGAGCCCGAGCCAGTCTCGCAGCCGAACGCCCGACTGGTCCCAGAAAGGCGTGTTCGCCTCGTGGACCCGCAACCCGGGCGCCTGGGAGGCGATGAGCAGACGCGCGCCCGGACGGAACCAGACGACCGGGTTGGGCGCATGCCCCGTCGCCGTGTGCGCGAACCGTTCGGCACAGATCGTGCAGCCGCGTAGCGCGTCCATGAGGTCTTCCATGCCGCGCACCCTATCCACGAGGAAGTCGGGCGCAACCGCCCTCCGACGTGGTGACCCGGACAACTTGATCGGAAGGTGACACGGATCGGAGAAACCGGTCCCGAACCTCTTGCACCCGGCCCCGCTCCTGCATAGAACGCGAGCCACGTTGGGGTGTAGCCAAGCGGTAAGGCATCGGTTTTTGGTACCGTGTATCGTAGGTTCGAATCCTACCACCCCAGCCATTTTTCTTGCGATAGTTTTGACGATACCCCGTCGGCAGGTTGCGGTTACAGAATGATGGCTCGCGCCATCCCGGGGCCTGCAAATGAAGCACGACGTGTGAAGCTGCGGTATCGTTCTTGTCGTCCTGCCGATAGACCATGGTCGAATGGCCCCGACATCCGGCAAAATTCTGGTTCCACAGGTTCGCTAGGCTGTGCTCCGCGTCATGGCTCCAAGGGCGAAACTGAAGCGATCCGCGCACAGATCAGTTTCTACGATCCTTGGTAAGTGAACACTTACGCCGGAGCGTTTCGACGCGACCGTTCCGACGACACTCGATCAAACTCCGACGATCTCTACTGCTTTCTTCGAGCCAGAGCTGAAATCGATGAATCTCGAACCGAACCGGGCACCTTGATCCGAAGCTTGGCGCCGACAGAAAAGGGAGGAGTCAGATCAGTCCTCCGACCATGCTGGAAAACCGCTATATCACTTCTTGAGAGAAAAATGGCGCGCTGGGGAGAACTTCCCAAATCTTTTATTTTCAATGCCTTATAGGATATTAGACAAAATATCGGCCCTATGCTTCGCAATGGCTTAGTTGGGTCTATGTCTAACCATCCGGCGCACGAAAACTGTCAAGGCCTCTCTTGACTGAAGGCAACGAGAGTTCGACCGCGGAATGCCAAGGCCCTGACCAAGGATCGCGCAGGCATCGTCAGCCTCGGCTCCCATGTCCGCGACGGGCATAGTCGGACGATAGTGTCTCAACGCTCGCCTCTACGGGTCGCAGAGATGGCACTCTCTCTATGTTTAGGTTGAATGATCATGACTTCGTTCGAAATCGTCTTCCTCTTGGTCTACTTCGTTTCGACTGTTCTTGGACTTGCCTTCGTAGCGTATGTGCTGCGAACCTACGTGCGCGACAGGCCACACGATCCTGAGGCCGTGGATCGGCTGATCGCGATTGTGCAGAAAGGGAAGGGTCCGCAAGAGAGTTCTGATCACGTCGCGAAAGATCGTGGACAAGTTCCTGAGGACGACCGACCAGCTCCACATGATTTCGATCTGCGATCACCGTAGCCGCTCGACTTGCAGCCGGATCTCGACTGCGTTCGGCCGAGGCTGTGTGAAAACTCGACAGGACATGGTCGGCTCTGGGATAGCGTTCGCCAGCTGGCGATCCTGAGGAGTTTTGTTCCGATGCTGGCGGCCGTGAGTGGCCTGAGAAGGAAATCGTCCCTCGCCATTTTGGTAAATCTGAGTTTCCACACAGCCTCGGCCCGAACCCGCCATTCAAAGCGAGCTTGGTGAAAGACATGAACCAGCCCGGGGATAATTTTATTCGGAAATGTAGACTGCAACTCTTGCACGTATGGTTTGCGCCGAAGTAGCGCCTTTAGTGCCTGTGCTGCCATGCGAGGAAATCTGACACGTTCTTGGACCATTTTTGTAGACGAGGAGGTCTCGGCTTGTAAGGGTCAGAGTTACATATCGTGGACCATAGCTCCGTCAGTTCGTGAGATCTGTCCAATTTATCCATGTATACGGGTCCAACTGCGCGAACAAGCTGACCTTCGAGTGCGCGCATCTCGAAGTAACCATTTGAGACTTCTTTTGCATTTTCGGTCGCACAAGAAAGTCCAGCCCAATAATTAGCCAGCTTTCTCGTAGCGCTTGAAATCTCAATGAGATCGGAGACATCTATGGCCGTGCATCGCGCCCGATATGCATGCTTTAATAAGCGAAGGCGCAGCAACGTGTCTTTTTCCGCGGGCGTCAGGCCTACAATGCAGCTTGCCCAATCAATCAATCTCTTAAAATCAAACTCCGGCTCCGCGACAGTTGCCCGATGGAGTATGCAAGCATTGCGAACAGCCACATATAGAATATCGGCCTGAAATAGCTTTCCCCAATAGCTCGACTCAACCCCTCCGAATAAGCGGATTGGTTTGATCGCAGACGATAGCTGCTCGGTGTAATTGCAGTTGGGTCTGTAGATATCCAACAGATTCCGCAAATATCCTTGGTCATCTCGGACTATCCGCCCGTCCTGTTTGACATGCTGGACAAATAACGATTGAGACTGCGCCATTTCATTAAACTCCAACCAGGAGTAATGCGCTATATTCCATCCGCTCGCTTTGTAGTCAGAAACAGCCATTTCCGCCTCGACCGAACATCCGACTGCAAGGAGGTCCTTGTCACTTAGTATGTCGCTCTCGCATCGAGCAACTGAGCCTATTTCGCAGATTGAAATCATCTCGCCCTCAACTTGTGATTTTCCTGAATGTCATAGAAACAAGTAAGGCAAATGTCAGGAAGCCAACAATCGCTTCAAACGCAACTACAATCCTGCCCAGATCAGTGCCGGGCGTTATGTCCCCGAAACCGAGAGATGTTACTACTATTGTCGAGAAATAGAATGCTTCGGTGATCGTCAGAACCGGGTCGCCTTGCAAGCTAAGACCAAAGGTCGAGCAGTAAAAGTAATTTATGCCGGTAATGGTAGCAAGCAAGACACAGGACGTTATGGCAAGATTGCTTAGTCGCATGCCAGACCCCGTCGTCAACTCAAACAGCCATGAAGGAACTAAGGCTATTGACTTCAGTAATTTCACCAATCGACCAGCATCTGAGTTTCTAATTTCACTCCTCTTTAGATATCTTTTCCATTGCACGAATTTGTATTGTGCGTAACTTGTGAATTCCGTCTGGGCTTGCTGTCTACTATTGTGCAGAAGCTCTTGGTAAAGCCCTACGCCAATGTTCGCATGCCTCTTAGGGTCAAGGCATTCGGCGAACGCCTTGGGGTCAATAAAGCATTCTTGAATTCGCGCCCGGTAAAAGTTACAATTCACAAAAATGCAAAAATTGAACCTGCAATCGTAGATTACCGATCCCGTAAAGAGGCATTCTTCAAAATGGCAATCGGTGAACTCAATTTGTGAAAGTAGAGTTTTTGAGAAGGATACGTTACAGAATTTCTTGTTTCTAACCCGCCATCTCTTAGGCGGCTCAACGCTCTCAAGCTTATCTGGCCTGAAAAGAAGATCTTTAAGCACCTTCTCGTCGTCACCGTCCACTAATGCCCAAAACTCACTTGGGGTCGAAAGCTCTTCATAAGGCTTCCTCAAAGTAAAGAAATCTCTTGTCTCTCGACTCATGCTAATGATTTCATTCCGCAGGTCTTCGAGAAAGGTTTCCTATAGTGAATATGTTTCATGTGAATTCTGTCTTCCGAAGTTGAGTCTGAACCGCTCCGACAGGGTCACACAAAATAGATTACTTGCGTAAGCTTATCGGTTCTCATGTTTGTCCGCCAGTCCCTCAAGGCTACCATTCCTACAGTTCAGCAAACCCTGATCGCAAGAGCGCTTAACTTCGCCTCCCCGCGCAAACCGGTCGTTAGTGGCAATTGCAGCGAACGGTTGCTGCCCGCCCTTTTCAGGCATCGGCGCTGACCGCAGCGAACGACTCTCCGCCCTTCGTGTCAATCGAGCGGGCTCTGGTCCGGGTCACCGACTGAATGTCCGCTCGTGCGGTGTGGCCGGGGTACCCTCGCGACCGCGAAGAACGACCGCGGCGCACCCAGCAAGCCAACGCAAGCAACTTCACAGAATGGGCCGCTCCTCGGCGACCATAGGTGTTCGCTCCTGCGATTTCCGTACTCCCTCTGGTGAAACGACCTGCGCGGGTTACTAAAACGAGGGTTCGAACAGGTTACTCGACAAGTTTTGAGGGGGAGCTGTTTGGAACCAGTTCCTTGCGATGGAACACTTTGCCCCTTCAATTCTCGATATACACACTCCCGTCGGCAATACCCTTTCACCGGCGGACTACGTGCGGATTCTCCACACTCCTGGTTCCGTCGGCAAGACATCGATCATGGTAAAGGCTTGCCGAGACCGGATCTTTACGAAGACCTACTCGGTCGAGGATGCGCCGCGATGGATCGAACCCTTGCTCGACTACGACGCATACATCACGTTGCATCGCTTCCATGGACCACGCTCAGGGCATCGACTCGCAGCTCTCAACGGCCTCTTCCTCGATCTTGACATCGATCGCGTTCCGAGTCGACCGGCGGACACAGGTCGTTGGGCTTCCGCAATCAGTGCAAGGGCTTCTGAACTTGGCTTGCCGGAACCGAGTATCCTGCTTTTCACCGGGCGAGGGCTGGGAGCGATCTGGTTGATCGATGAGATGCCGGCCCGAGCGCTACCTCGCTGGCAGGCAGCGCAAGATGCTCTGATCGCGCTTTTTCGTGTCCATGGTGCGGACCCGTCGCGCCGGGATGCCGCCCGCATCACGCGCCTACCCGGGTCGATCAATTCGAAGAGTGGAAAGGAAGCCGCAGTTATTGGCGGTTCTCTGCGCCGCTACTTCTTCGACGCCTTGGCAGATGCGATTTATCTTGCCGCAGGACGGCCAACGCGTGAGCAGCTACGATCCAACAAGGAAGCGACCAAGAAGAAGAAAGCCGGAATCAAACAGACACCCGGCGGCCTAACGCCGCGGGCCAAGTTTCGTGCCGTTCAGCGTGATCTGGAGCGCATTTGTTGCGCTTGGGGCGGCAGAGTCCCTGAGGGCTTCCGAAACACTTGGCTGCACCTCTTCGCTACGAGCCTGTCGCATACTTCGACGCCGGCCGAAGTCGAGCAGAGGGTCATGGCAGCAGCGGCCTCGGCGACACCGTTCCTGCCGGCCGCGGAGGTGAGGGCCGTAGCGAAGCTTGCCAGTCGCCAGGCGGAACTTCCGAGATCCACCGCCCCCCTACGCGACGGCCGCTATCACTACTCCGGAGCTATGATCGCAGAACTGCTCGGCATCTCCGGGCGGACATCCGAAGCTCTCGGGCTGGAACAGATCATGCCTCCGGAAGAGCGCGCGCGTCGCAAAGCGCGCAGACAGCGCGCACGCCGGCATGATGCCGGAGCCACCGCCCGCAATGAGTGGCTGGAGAAGAACGATCAGGAACGGCGGCAGCCTTGGGTCGCGCTCGGAATCTCCCGGAGCACCTTCTTCAGAAGGAAACGGGCAGGCATCGTTGCTGATAGCCAAGAGTCGAGCCGGTACGATGAGACTGGTCCGTGCCCGCTACAGGGGGGCTATGCCTTGCCGAAGGCGCAAGCTGAGGAGCCCCGCTCCTCAGCTATTCTGCCCCCGCACCAGCCACCAGCCACGCCGCCGCAACCGTCCGGCGACGAAGCGGAAACGCATGATATTCGCATTCCCTGCGCAAATCGCCCTCGAGATGGCATTGTTGATTCAAGCCCTTGCGTGCAATCTGATCTCCAACGGGGAGACGGGTATTGCAAGTTGAAGATTTCATTACGCGGTGGCGTGCATCCGGCGGAAGCGAGATCGCGAATTTTCAGACCTTCGCATCCGAGCTCTGCGACATACTCGGGGTCGACCGTCCGAAACCTGCCCAGAGCGATGGTCAGACAAACGACTATCGCTTCGAACGCCCAGTCACCGAAACCCACACCGGGACACGCCGACGGCGGCGGATAGATCTCTACCGCCGACAGTGTTTCGTCATGGAGGCGAAGCAGGGCGCTGGCCCGAAGGCTGAATCCGAGCAGCTCAGCCTCCTGTCGGCTGAGGACGCCCCCCAGGGTCAACTGGGGCATGGTCGCCGAGGCACGCGAGGCTTCGAAGATACGATGCTACGCGCCCGAAACCAGGCGGACGGCTACGCCCGGGCAATCTCGAAGGAGGACGGATGGCCACCATTCCTGCTGGTCGTCGACGTCGCGCATGTCATCGAGGTCTACGCCGACTTCTCCGGCCAAGGACAGGGCTACACTCAGTTCCCCGATGGCAACCGCTACCGCATCACACTCGAAGATCTCCGGGATGACGAGGTCCGCGAGCGTCTGCGGACCATCTGGTCCGACCCCTTGTCTCTCGATCCCTCGCGCACCGCGGCACGGGTCACCCGTGAAATCGCCGACCACCTGGCTCAGCTTGGACGCAGCTTCGAGGGCCAGGGCCATGAGGGAGAGGATGTCGCCCGTTTCCTCATGCGCTGCCTCTTCACCATGTTCGCCGAGGATGTGGAGCTGCTGCCCAAGGATTCCTTCCGCGACAAGCTGCGGGACCTGCGCGGCAAGCCCGAGATGGCCGCGCCGGTGCTCCAGTCGCTCTGGGAGACGATGAACACCGGCGGCACCTCGACGGTCCTCATGGCGAAGCTCCTCCGCTTCAACGGCGGGCTCTTCCGCGACGCTTCGGCGCTGCCCCTGAACGAGGTGCAGCTTAGCCTGCTGATCGAGGCGGCCGAAGCGGACTGGAAGCAAGTCGAACCGGCGATCTTTGGCACCCTGCTGGAACGCGCGCTCGACAAGAAGAGCCGGCACAAGCTGGGCGCGCACTACACGCCTCGCGCCTATGTCGAACGGCTTGTGATGCCGACAATTATCGAGCCCCTGCGCGCCGACTGGCGCAGCGTGCAAGCCGCCGCCGATTTGCTGCGCAGCCAGGGCAAGGAAAAGGAAGCGCTGCGCGAGGTGCAAGGCTTCCACCGCCAGCTCTGCGAGGTCACGGTGCTTGACCCTGCCTGCGGGTCGGGAAATTTTCTCTATGTCGCGCTGGAGCTGATGAAGCGCCTCGAAGGCGAGGTTGTCGCCACCATGGAGGAGCTGGGCGAAACGCAGACAAACCTTGGCCTTGCAGGATACACCGTTGACCCGCACCAGTTCCTCGGGATCGAGCTGAACCCCTGGGCCGCCAACGTCGCCGAGCTGGTGCTGTGGATCGGCTACCTGCAATGGCACTACCGCACTCACGGCAAAGCCGCGCCTTCCGAGCCGATCCTGCGCGACTTCAAGAACATCGAACATCGCGACGCCGTGCTCACGTGGACGAACCGCACGCCCCGGCTGGACGACAACGGCGCGCCCGTGACCCGCTGGGACGGCACGACCACCATGCGCCACCCGGCGACGGGGGAGGAGGTGCCGGACCCCTCGGCGCGGATGCAGATCTACGACTACGCCGATCCCCGGCCGGCGGTGTGGCCCGAGTCGACCTTCATCGTCGGCAACCCGCCCTTCATCGGGGCGAGCCGTATGCGCGAGGCGCTGGGCGACGGCTACGTCGAGGCGCTGTGGAAGGCCTATCCGAAGATGCCGCAAAGCGCCGACCTCGTGATGTTCTGGTGGGAAAAGGCGGCACTGAAGGCGCGAGCCTATGACGGCCAGACCGGGTTGCGGAGGTTTGGCCTGATCACAACGAACTCGCTGCGTCAGGCGTTCAACCGTCGGGTCCTGGAGCCGCACCTTGGCGATGCTAAGCGCCCTCTGTCGCTGCTTTTCGCGATCCCGGACCACCCGTGGGTAGATACCGTGGATGGGGCCGCCGTGCGGATCGGCATGACAGTGGCAGCGGCCGGCAGTCGACCGGGTCGGCTGGTGACGGTGGTCTCCGAGAGTGGTGAGCGAAACGAGGCCGAGGGGCGGCATGTCGAGCTCAAGACAGAGATGGGCCTAATCTTCTCGAACCTACGGATCGGCGCAGATATCGGTAGCGCCGTGCCGTTGAAATCTAATCTGCGTATCGCAGGCATGGGGGTAAAGCTCCACGGTCCGGGCTTCATTGTCTCGGAGAATGAAGCCCGTGAGCTTGGCTTGGGCATCCGACCCGGTCTGGAAAATCACATCCGTCCTTTCAGAAACGGACGCGACCTAACGGGCCAACCGAGAGATGCTCATGTAATCGATCTTTTCGGACTGACTTCAGATCAAGTCAGGCATAGTTTTCCGGAGGTTTACCAACACGTTGCCGACACGGTGAAGCCTGAGCGCGACCAGAACCAGCGTGAGTGGCGTCGGCGAAATTGGTGGCTTTTCGGGGAACCGATAAGCACTTTTCGACCCGCCTTCTCGGGACTGAAACGATATATCGCAACAACGAGAACCGCACGTCACCGTGTGTTCCAGTTCCTCCCGGAAGATATACTCCACGAGAGCAAGGTCGTTGCGATTACCATTGATAGAGCCGAAGAACTGGCGGTTCTATCCTCTCGACAGCACACAGTCTGGGCTTTGGCAGCAGGGGGCTGGCTTGGTGTGGGCAATGACCCGACTTACAACCACGCCGATTGCTTCTACAAGTTTCCGTTCCCCGACCTCACCCCCACGCAACGCACCATCCTCCGCCAGCTCGGTGAGGAGCTCGACGCCCACCGCAAGGAGCGACAGGCGCAGCACCCGAAGCTGACGCTGACCCAGATGTACAACACCCTCGAAAAACTCCGCGCGGGCGAGGTCATCGAAGGCAAGGACAAGCAGGTCTACGAGGACGGGCTGATCGGTCTGCTCAAGGACATCCACGACCGGATCGACGCCGCCGTGGCCGAGGCCTATGGCTGGCCGGCCGATCTCTCCGAGAACGACCTCCTGATGAACCTCGTGGCCCTCAACCACGAACGCGCCGCCGAGGAAGCGCGCGGCCATGTCCGCTGGCTCCGCCCCGATTACCAGAACCCCGACGGCCTCGCCGCCGAGGCGAAGCAAGGCAAGCTGGAGATCGCCGCCGCCGCCAAGACCGGCAAGGCCCCCTGGCCGAAGTCGCTCCCCGCTCAGATCGCCGCCGTCTGCGAGGCGTTGGAGGATCTCGGAGAGGCCGACGCCGAAACCGTCGCCCGCACCTTCGCCCGCGGCCGCGCCACCACGGTCGCCCCGCTGCTCGAGACGCTGGCAGGCCTCGGCATGGCCGAAATGACTGATGAGGGCCGCTATGCCATCTGATCGCCGCTTCATCATCGAGCCCGAGGGGTTGCCGGATCTCGCTGGCATGATGGTCGCCACTCTCGACGCCCTTCGGCACCTCGGCGGGTCGGGCAGCATCCAGGAGATCGACGAGACCGTCATCGAGCTCGAGGGCTTGTCGGAGGCCGAGCAGGCGATCCCGATGCCGAACAATGATCAACGCCTGAAGGTGAACTACTACCTCGCTTGGGCGCGCACCTACCTTCGGCGCGGCGGTGCCGTCGAGAACTCCGCACGTGGCGTCTGGGCGATTACCGAGGCCGGCAGCGCCATCCACGATCGCGCACCCGCGGCTGCCATCGTCGAGACCGTTCAGGCCGAAGAACGCGAGAAGGCGCGGCAAAAACGCAAGGCCAAGGAAGCGGCCGAAGTTTCCGGCGATGCGGATGTCGTTATCGCAGACGCGGATGCTGGGCCGGCGGACGAAGAGGACTGGAAAACCGCGCTGCTCTCCGTCCTCGGGTCTATGGCGCCAGATGCCTTCGAGAGACTGTCCCAGCGTCTCCTGCGCGAGGCTGGCTTCACCAAGGTCGAGGTCCGCGGAAAGACCGGCGACGGCGGCATCGACGGGCTCGGCGTCCTGCGCGTGAACCTCGTCTCGTTCCAGGTCTACTTCCAGTGCAAGCGCTGGAGAGGCAGCGTCGGCGCGAAGGAAATCCGCGACTTCCGCGGGGCCCTTCAGGGACGGGCCGATAAGGGGCTTTTCATCACCACGAGCCACTACACCCCGGCCGCGACCGATGAAGCGACCAGGGACGGCGCCATCGCCATCGACCTCATCGACGGAGACCGTCTGTGCGACCTGCTCAAGGAGAACGGGCTTGGAGTCGCGACCGAGATGGTCGAACGGGTTCGCATCGACGGCTCATGGTTCGACAGCGTTTGAGCGCAGAATACCAACTTTTCTGACTGTCGCGTTTCCGACCTTCGACCGACGATCCGACATTCTTCCTGCCACCTCGGGACGGGGTGGTAGCGCCGAGACGGTATTACCGGCGCTTACCATTACCCGAGCAGGTGCCAAGAATGACCGAAGCTACGAAGAAGACCAACGCCGCCCTCGAGAAGAAGGTGCGCAAGGCCGTCGCCGACATCCAGGCGAAGGGCGAAAAGCCGACCAACGCCGCCGTGCGGGAGATCACGAAGGGATCGTTCCGAGACATCGGGCCAATCGTGAAGATCGTCCTCGCTGAACAGAAGGCCGCGGCCGAAGCATCGCGCGCGGCCCCCGAGATGCCCGAAGAGGTGATTGACCTCTATGCCTCCGCTTGGGAGGCAGCCTGGCGCTGCGCCGACGAGGCAGCGGCTATCGAACGGCGCGCCCACGCCAGCCAGCTCGCCGAGGTCGAAGAGGAAAAAGCGGAGGTCCTCGACAATATCGGGCTGGTCGAGGACGAGCGTGACAGTGCCGTCGCCGAGGCAGAGGCCGCCGGGGAACGCGCGCAACAGGCTGAGGAGAGGGTCGCTTCGCTTACGGCAGAGCTCATGGACGCCAAGGTCCTCATCGCGAAACTCGAAGGTCGTCTCCTTGGGCGGGAGGAGTTCGCCTCGCAGGGCAACAGTCACGCATCCAACGAAGAGAGCTCCGCGGCGCCTGCCGTGAAGGACGACAGTCAAATGTCTCTATTTCCCGACTCCGGCGACGACCGGATCGTCGGGCAAAACGATGACGGCGGCGCGGAGCAAGTAGATGATCCCGACGACGAACAGGATGCAGCGTGATAGTGGAGATGCCGAGACGCCACCGTCTCGGCATCTCTCGTCATGATCCGCGAACCCGCTGGCGCTCCTTGGCCGCATTGGCGACCCTTATAGGCCCAAGGAACTCGTCGCGGTGCAATGCAGCGACCTCGGGGCGCTTGGCTGTATCGAGGTTCTGCTGACCACTTTCCAGGTCCACCCCCCGATCGTCCGCATTCGCTTCGATGACACGCACGCCGAGTGCGAAGCGATCTCGCAGAGATGTGTTATTCTCGACCAGCTCAACCGCGTCCCGGGTTGCCTGCCACGCCGTGCGTAGCTGGAGATTGGTCGTAGCATTGAGGCGTTCCCGGATCTCATCCGGCTTCGCCTCCGGCGAGATCGACCATGCTCCAGGAAAGCTCGCCTCGGACATGATCAGCGGCTCGCCAGCAGCTACCGCCTCGAGAGGTGCCGGTACCGATTGCCCATCGCTTCTGAGGGCCGCCGCAACGACCCCGGCGCGGCGTCGCGTCTCGGCATCCTGACGGTCCCGTTTGCGAGCCCGTCGCTCGCTCTCCGCTTCCAGTTCCGCATGGGCTTCCTCTCGCTGACGGAGACGGAAAACCCGTCTGGCAAAGCTGACCAACACGTCGAAGGCCGGCCGGATCGCCTCCTTGAGCTTGCCACGCTCCTTCTTGTCGGCAGGTGCTGCGGGTCCGAAAGTAAGGCCCTCCCGGCGGTCCCGATCCCCTGGCCGGTAATCTATCTGGCGCTCCTCGATCGCCCGTGTCCCGACATTCAGCGCCCTGATCCGTGCCTCTGCGGTCGAAGCGACCGACCGGCCGCGCGAGATCTCCTCGCGTGCTTGAACGGTCAACGAAGCGACTTCATGCTCGCGGACCAAGAGGTCCACCTTGTCTCCAGCCATCGAGGCCTTCTCACGCGCGAGGTGTCGCGCGCTCTCGGCGGCTTCTTTCACAATTGCGGCGAGCTGCTCTTCCTGGCCAGAGATCTCAATCGCCAAGATCTTGCTGCGCTTAGCGTCTTCAGCCTGCTGGGCTTTCGCGGCCTTCGCCTTCTGGTAGTCCGCCCGGCTCAACCGATGGCGCTTCGGCCCATACCGGAGAAGTCCGGCCCCTTCGAAGACCTCCTCATGAAACGAGTCCTGCCAGCCGCGCATGGCCTCGCAGTAAGCCCTGTTCGCCCCATGTCCGACAGCTTTCCTATCTGTGCCATCGGCATCGACATGGGCAGCATTGAAAACGGCCTTCGCAGCATGTCCAGGATGCAGGCCGTCGGCCCGTCCAGCCTGAGGCGCGACGGCGAGATAGTGCGCATGGACATGTTCCTCATCCCAGTGGATCACCCCCATCAGGAGCACACCTCCGCGAGCTGCCAAGGTCTTCTGCTCGTGCTGCATCGCCTCGGTGAGAAGCGCGACGCAGTCGGCGGCGAGAGCCGGATCAGCGAGTGCGTCGCGCGTAAGTGTCGGAAGCGAGACGACGGAGGAATAGAGCGTCCGGGCATCTGATCGCAGCTTCCGCCAGGCCTTTTTCTTTTTCCCGTCCTTGCCCTTCCGCATGTAGGATTCCTTCGCGGCCGCAGCCTTGGCATGCTCGGCCCGCACAGCTGCGAACGATCCCACCGTGCCAGGAAGTATCTGCGGCGGCGGGCAACCGGGGTTCACGTGCAGTGAGGCCATGGGATGACGCTCCGCTTCCCGAAGAACCTCCTCGGCGGTCCATGCCCGCGCGCCGTTCTTACGTATCTTCGTCGGCTTGCTGCCGGGTGCGCCTTGGACGGAAAACGTCTCCAGGCGCGCGAATTGATATCCTTCCATCGCCATCTCCTTTGTTCGAGGCGACGGGGAAATAGGTAAAAAGGGTGCCCCTCCGGGAATGTCTGCGACGCGCGCCGCAGGCGCGCGTATCAGGCATAGTGTCCGACTATGCGTAGTGCGAGACGCCCCCCTCCAGGGGCTCACTACGCGCGGCTCTCCGAGGGCCCCTTGCGCCGGGGAGGCGGTCCTGGGCGGACGGCCAACGGAAGCTCGCTGCGCGCACTCCCGCGCCTCCGGCGGCCGGGGGGAGTCGTTCCGCACTCTCCCCCCGGCCCCCCGCTGCTCGGGCCTCCCCGGCCCCGGCGAGGAAAGGGCAGGCCCTCTCCTCGACCTCTCCCGACATGACGGCGCCGAGCGCCAAGGCCACATCGCGATGCCTTCGGCCGGGAGGAATGACGCGCGCAGTAGCACGGGCGGGGTGCATCATTCCGTTTCGGCTCCTCTCTCCGAGAGCCGAAACTGAATGATGCACCGAGGGGAAAGAGAGACACAGGACTGAGAGAGAAGATCGAACACTGCTTGACCCGGACCTGATCCGGAAACCCCGAGGGAGATCCTCTCATGTTCGATTTCACCCCACCATCCGAGCACACCGGTTTTGCGTCATCGGACGCCTTCGACGAGCTTAGAGGCTTCGTCGAGGAGCATCGCGAAGGCCTCTTCGCGGCCGCGGAATTGCTGGGTGCCACACCCGGTCTGCGCCTCGCTCAAGCGGCGCTGGACGGCGTGGCCGCGCCGCAGCTACCGACGCGCAGCACAATGAGAGCGCTCGCCGGTCTGCTCGACCTTCTCATGCTCGAGCACGTTCACGATCCGTCGCGGATCGAAGCTGCCCAGTTCGCGCTGATCGATCCAGCAAGCCCTGTCGTCGAAGACATCTGCTTGCTCGCGGACGGCCTCGAAGAGGCTCTGACGTCCTGCCAAGAGGGCGTCGCGGGGAGGGCCGCCGCATGATGCCGAGTCCTCTCAAGCACTTCCCGACGCTGGTCAATCTCATCGCAGATACGGAGATGACCGAAAATCTCGTTACGCGGATAGCAGCCATCGCTTTGATGCAGGCCCATATCGTCACGACACAGGTCCACGACGTCGTGATCCCGCATCTGCCGCCAGAACGGCGCGCCATCGCCCGAACCTTTGTCGGTCGGCTTGATCGTCGGCGGCTCTTTTCGCTGAGCATTCTGGACGAGGTCGATGCCCTCAGGGCAACGCTCCAAGACCGGGTAGACGCGGGCACCTACACATCCTGGCACGGCGACGCTGATCACGTAAGAGGCGGCTACGAGGTGCTTCATGTCGATCCCGCCGCGCGAACGCTCGGCAAAGTGATCGGAGAACTCGACCTTCTGTCGAACCTCGTCCTCGCGACCATTTCTGCGCTCGACGCCATGCGAGAGGCTGGAAACCTGATTCACCGATAAAGATCCGCGGTGCCCCACGTGGGGTGCCGCGTCTTGAGGGTCGCAAGACCCAAGCTCACGGCTGGATCACCGTGAGCGGGCGTGTCGACACCCATCTCCTTGCTGCTGCTCCATCGACACGCCTCTTGACGCCGATCGGCCACCGATAACGGGGGTGTACCCCAAGAAGGGAAATCCAATCGTTATCTGCCGCTGAACCGATCTCCCTCCCGAGAGCGGCAAGCCGCTCTCGATCGACCAACCAACCCGATCGGTGGAGGGGAAAATGGAGCGCATATTCAAGAAGAGCTGTCGGGCTGAAAGCTCCGATCGCCTTCCTTGCCTGTCGCGCATCATCGCCTCCCGGGGAGAGTGCTGATGTCCCAGAGCTACGGCTATGCACCGCGCCTGATGCAGGCACGTGAAGCTGCAAGATACCTCGGCGTGTCCGAGAGCAAGTTTCGCAGTCTTGACCTGCAATCGAAAAGGTCCGGCGGAAACCGGCTCTGGGACCTCCGCGATCTCGACGACTACGCCGATCGCCTCGAATACAACGGAGAAAAGACATGCGAGATCGAAACCAACGACAAGGCGGCGGCAGCGTTCGGCATGACGCCAAACCAGGCAGCAGCATGAAACTGAAAGGCCTGAAGCGATACGAAAGCGGCGGCATCAAGTACGTCTACCACCGCGCCACGGGAAGTCAGTTGCCAGCCCATCTTCCCGAGGACCACCCAGACTTCCTGGCCGCCTACCTCGCAGCCTGCAATCAAGGGGCAGCCAAGCCGCCTAAGGTCGTGGAGCTTGTAAAGCCGAATTCTGTTGCCGATATCGTCGCACAGTATCTGCGCTCGCACTCCTTCAAGGGCCTTTCAGAGTCCTACCGGGACGTCCGACGCCGCGACATGATGCGGCTTCTGGCAGTGAACGATGGCGCCGTCGGCAGGGTCGCTTTCGCCAGCGTGCGCCCCGAACACATCCGACACCAGATGGATAGCATGGAGCGAAATCCAGCAAACGAGCGCCTCAAGTCGTGGAGCGCTCTTGGAGAATTCGCGCTCGGGCGGCGTCTGATCATCACGAAGCCCACCGAAGGGGTGAAGAAGCTAAAGGTAGAGGCCACTCAAGGGTACCTTCCTTGGACTTTCTCGGATATCTCCAAATATCGCTCTCGCTGGGAATATGGCACCGAGGAACGCATAGCCTTCGAGCTGCAATACTGGGCCGGTTCCCGGATCTCGGACACCGTCGGTCTTGGCCCTAAGAACGTCGATGACGATGGTTGGCTTGTCTTCATCCAAGAGAAGACCAATAGTGAGGTCTCGGTGCCATTCGACAGAGGGTTGCCGAAGTTCGCGGTAGCAGAAGATCTCGAGCATCTTCGCCTCGCGATCGCCGCCATGGGAGAACGCACCGAAACCTTTATGTTGACGGTGCATGGCAAACCTCGGTCCCGCAAGGGCGCCTCGCAGTGGTTCTCGGAAAGGGCTCAAATGGCCAACGTCCCTGCGGGGAAAACGTCTCACGGGCTACGGAAGAGCCGGATGATTCTTCATGCCGAGCGTGGCGCGAACATTCATCAGATCGCTGCGTGGAGCGGACATGAGACGCTGAAGGAAATCGAGCGCTACACGAAGCGCGCCGAACGGCGGCGGCTTCTCAGCCCTGAACCCTCCGCGCTTGAGACCGGCAAGTTTTTGAAAGAATGAGCGTCCAAGCATCCGAAGAGGGCCGCACTTGGTGCGGCCCTTTTGCTTTCTGCCGCGTGTCACTTCGGCGACACCTCGATGAAATTTCGCAGGGGCATGAGGAGAGAAGCGACTGGGAAGCATCCTTCGGGACGCCGTAAATTGTCTAAGGCCCAATCTGCCTTAGACAAAACCAACCAAGAAGCCAGTGATACCAATGCTTCGCGGAAGGTAGTGGCGCGCTGGGGAGGATTCGAACCCCCGACCCTCTGATTCGTAGTCAGATACTCTATCCAACTGAGCTACCAGCGCGTCACGGGTGGGCGTAAATAATGACCCGGCGGTTTGCAACGCCAAAATGCGCATGATCCGGGATTACCTGTGCCGTTTCACGCGCGGCGGAGTGAGGCGCGCCGTCGCCCGAAATGCATCGGCGCACGACCCCGGCCCGACGCCCCGCAACGACGGAGATCGCCGGCGCGTCGAAGCCCGCCCGATCAGGCGTCGATCAGGCCACGGCCCTTCAGGAGGGCTTCCACCCCTGGCATGCGTCCGCGGAAATCGGTATAGGCCTCTTCCGCTTCCTTGACCCCGCCGGCCGAAAGAATATGGGCCTCCAGCTTGCGCGCAATTTCCGGATCGAAGGGACCGCCCGCCTCTTCGAACGCCGCGAAGGCGTCGGCGTCCATCACCTCCGACCACATGTAGCTGTAATAGCCCGACGAATAGCCGTCCCCGGTGAAGATATGGGCGAAATGGGGCGTCGCGTGCCGCATCCCCACGGCCTTCGGCATCCCGATATCTTCCAGGATGCGCGCCTGTTCCTCCATCGGATCCTCCGGCGCTTCGCCCGCGTGGAACTCCAGATCGACGAGGGCGGAGCCAACGTATTCGACCGTCTGGAACCCCGTGTCGTAGGTGTTCGCCGCGAGCAGCCGGTCGAGGAGATCACGCGGCATCGGCTCACCCGTTTGCGCATGGGTCGCGAATTCCGACAATACCTCAGGCACTTCCAGCCAGTGCTCGTAGAGCTGACTCGGCAGTTCCACGAAATCCCGCGCGACGGACGTGCCGCTCAGGCTCTCGTAGGTGACGTCGGACAGCATCTGGTGCAGCGCATGGCCGAACTCGTGGAAGAGCGTGCGGGCGTCGTCGTAGCTCAAAAGCGCAGGCCGCCCTTCTGCGGGACGCGCGAAGTTGCAGACGTTGACGACGACGGGCCGGATGTCGCCCGCGAGCTTCTGCTGTGACCGGATGGCGGAACACCAGGCCCCGGAGCGCTTCGATCCACGTGCGAAATAGTCGCCGAGGTAGACGGCCATGTGCCGCCCGTCCCGCGTCACCTCCCAAGCACGGACATCCGGGTGGTAGAGCGGTACCTCCACTCGCCGGAACTCGAGGCCGAAGAGGCGGTGGGCGCAGGCCATCGCGGCCTCGATCATCCGGTCGAGCTGCAGGTAGGGCTTCAACTCGGCCTCATCGAGGTCGTGCTCCTCCTCGCGCCGCTTCTCCGAGTAGTAGCGCCAGTCCCAGGGTTCGAGATCGCCGTTCACCCCGTCCTTGTGCATCATCGCGGTCAGCCGGATCTGATCCGCCTCCGCCGCCGCCCGCGCCGGTTCCCAGACCTTCATCAGGAGATCGCGCACCGCCTCGGGCGTCTTGGCCATTTCCGGCTCGAGCTTGAACTCGGCGAAGCTGTCGTATCCCAGAAGTCCCGCACGTTCCTCGCGCAGCGCCAGGATCTCGGTCGCGATGTCGCGATTGTCGGTCTCGCCGCCATTGGCGCCGCGTGCCGTCCAGGCGGCATGGGCCTGCTCGCGCAGGTCGCGGCGGGGCGAGAATTGCAGGAACGGCACGATGAGCGAACGCGAGAGCGTGATCGCGGGACCGTCCACCCCCTTCTCCTTGCCTGCGGCACGGGCCGCCTCGACGAGAAAATCGGGAAGTCCTTCCAGATCCCCCTCGGCGAGCTCCATGAACCACGCCCGTTCGTCGGCGAGCAGGTTCTGCCCGAACTCAACGCCGAGGCTCGAAAGTCGCCGTGTGACCTCCGCGAGACGGTCCCTCGCGAAACCTTCGAGCTCCGCACCGCGCCGGACGAAGGACCGGCGGGTGAGCGTCAGGAGCCGCATCTGCTCCTCTGAGAGATCGAGCGTCTCGCGCGTGTTCCAGACCGCCTCGATCCGCGCGAAGAGCTCGGCATTCATCGACACTTCCGAGGAATAGGCGGAAAGCTTGGGAGAGAAATCACGGCTCAACGCCTCGCGCTCCGGATTGCTGTCCGCGCCAGCGAGATTGTAGAAGACCGACAGAACCCGTCCCAGCGTCTCGTCCGCGCGCTCCAGCGCCTCGATCGTGTTCGCGAAGGACGGCGCCTCCGTATTCCCCGCCATCGCCGCGACATTGGCGCGGGCCTCCTCGAGCGCCGCGTCGAGCGCGGGTGCGAAGTCGTCGTCTTCGATCCGGTCGAACGGCGGCATCTCGTAAGGCGTGGTCCAGTCGTCGAGGAGGGGATTGGTCAAGGAGGAACTCCGATGTTCAGGAAAGAAGGTCGGGATCTACGCGTTGCCACTGCGATTGGCTAGTCCCGGGGCCACGTCGCCGCAATCGGGACAGGCCGGATCGCGGGCGATCCTGATGGTGCGGTTCTCTCCGTAGAGTGCATCGTGGATCGCCATCCGTCCACGCAGGCTCTCTCCCGCCCCGGTCAGCTCTTTGATCGCCTCCGCCGCCATGAGCGATCCGACGAGGCCCGGCAGCGGCCCGAGGACGCCCGCCTCGGCGCAGGTGGGCGCGAGGCCCGACGCGGGCGGTTCGGGAAAGAGACAGCGATAGCATGGGGCGCCCGCATGCGGGGCGAAGACGCTGACCTGCCCTTCCCACTGCGACAGCGCCCCGTGAACGAGCGGAATGCCGGCCGCGATGCAGGCGCGATTGACTGCATAGCGGGTCGCGAAATCGTCGCATCCGTCGAGGACGAGATCGTAGTCGGAGACGAGCGTCGTCGCCATCTCCTCCGTCAAGCGGCGGTTGTAGGGGCGCACGACCGTGTAAGGGTTGACCGCCCGCATGGCGGCTTCCGCCGAGAACACCTTGGGCATGCCGATCCGGCCGTCGGTGTGGATCACCTGTCGCTGCAGGTTCGATTCCTCCACGCGATCGTCGTCGATCACCCCGATCGTCCCGACACCCACCGCGGCGAGATAGAGAAGCGCGGGCGAGCCCAGACCCCCTGCCCCGACGACGAGGACGCGCGCTTCCTTCAATCGCCGCTGCCCCGTGCCGCCGATCTCGCGTAGGACGATATGGCGGGCATAGCGTTCGATCTCGCCGGGTGCGAAGGCGCCGGGCGGGGTCTCTGGCTTGCGGTTCTCGGGCCGCACCCGCGCGCGAAGCCTGACGAGGACGACGCGATACGCCGCGACGACGAAGCCGAGGATCCCCAGAAGCGCCCAATCCCCTGTGGAGCCTCCAAGCGCCGCGCGCAGGCCGTTTCCGACCGGCAGGACAATCGTGAGAGCGAGGATCGAGACGTAGAGAAGGCCGAGCGTGATCGCACGCGCCTGGACCGGCCAGCCCGCGCGCCGACCGAGCCACCAGATCGCAGCCGCTGCGAGAAGAAAGAGCAGCATCAGCCGGTCCCGGTGGAGCCGAACCCGCCCGCCCCGCGCTGCGTCTCGTCGAGCGTCATGACGGAACGGAAGGTGGCCCGGACGACGGGAGCGAGGATGGCCTGCGCGATCCGCATTCCGTGAGTTATCGTCACCGGCTCCGTGCCGAGATTGACCATCAGCACGCCCACCGGCCCACGGTAATCCGCATCGACCGTTCCGGGAGTATTGACCAGCGTCAGCCCGTGCTTCAGCGCGAGGCCCGATCTCGGGCGGATCTGCATCTCCATCCCGTCTGGCAGGGCCACGCGCAACCCGGTGGGAACGACGGCCCGCTCGAAGGGCGCGAGGACGCAGCCCTTTTGCCGGACCTCCTCGGGGAAGTTCGCGCGCAGATCCGCCCCCGCGGCGGCAGGCGTCGCGTAATCGGGCAACGCGACTGCGTTGTCCGCCCAGGGCTCGCGCATGACCAGAACCTCCGTCATGCCGTGGTCGCCAGATGCGCCGCGATCCGGTCGACGAGGCGGCGCGCGACCGCGTCCTTGCCCGCGCGCGGCCAGCGCTCCACGCCGTCCTGCGCGATCAGCGTCACGGCATTCTCGCTCCCGCCCATGATCCCGGTATCGGCGGAGACGTCGTTGGCGAGGATCCAGTCGCAGCCCTTGCGCAACCGCTTGGCGGCGGCGTTCTCCTCGACGTTCTCGGTTTCGGCAGCGAAGCCCACGACGAGGGGCGGCCTGCCCGCGTCGAGACCGGCGATCCGACGCAGGATGTCGGGATTCTCCGCCAGGCGGATTTGCGGGACCTCGCCCGGGCGCTTCTTCATCTTGGTGTCTCCCGCCCCCTCGACATGCCAATCCGCGACGGCTGCCGCGAAGACCGCGGCATCGGCGGGCAAGGCCGCCTCCACGGCACGGAGCATCTCCGCCGCCGTCTCCACCCGGATCACATCGACGCCCGTGGGCGGCGGCACCGTCGCGGGGCCGGTGACGAAACTTACCCGCGCGCCGGCCGCCCGCGCGGCGGAGGCGATGGCCGCGCCCTGTGCGCCCGAGGAACGGTTGGCGATATAGCGGACCGGGTCGATCGGCTCGTGCGTCGGCCCGGAGGTGACGAGCACGTGGCGTCCCGTCAACGGGCCAGAGCCGAGCCGCGCCTCGATCGCCGCGACGATCTCGAGCGGTTCCGCCATCCGGCCCGGCCCGTACTCCCCGCAGGCCATGCCACCCTCATTGGGCCCGACGACCCCGATCCCGTCGGCTGTGAGCGTCGCGAGATTGCGTCTCGTCGCGGCGTGCTCCCACATCCGCACGTTCATCGCGGGCGCGATCAGGACGGGTGTATCCGTCGCAAGAAGCAGCGTCGCCGCCAGATCGTCGGCACGGCCCATAGCCATTTTGGACATCAGATCGGCCGTCGCGGGCGCCACGACGATCAGATCGGCCACGCGGGAAAGCTGGATGTGTCCCATCTCCGCCTCGTCGGTCAGATCCCAGAGATCGGTATAGACCTTGCGTCCCGCCAGCGAGGAAACGGAAAGCGGGGTGACGAATTCGGCCCCCGCCCGGGTGAGCACCGGCGTCACCGTGACCCCCCGCTCCCTGAGCCGGCGGATCAGGTCGAGCGACTTGTAGGCGGCGATCCCGCCGCCGACTATGAGAAGGATGTGTCTGCCTGTCAGCATGCGGATGCCCCCGGTCGCGCCGGACCCTAGGCAGAACCCGCCCGGGCGGCAAGGCGGCTTACCGCAGCGCGTCGCACGGATCGCCGCGACCGGATGCGTCGTCCGCGGTCACGACCCAGGCATCGAAGGGTGCATCGGGATCGGGCGCCGTGAGCTGACCCAGGGCGAGAACGCGCAGATCGGGTCTCGCGAGGGCCAGCATCGCGGGCACGCCGCGGTCGCGGCGGGCATGTCCGTTCCCCGTGACCACCGCGATCGGCCCGCCCGTTGCATCCAAGGCGGCAAGCGCCTGAGCGGCCAGCGTCGCGTCGCGCAATCGCTGCGCCTCAACCATTCCGGGCAGCATCTCCTCGGGCAAGAGCCCGCAATGCGCCTCGTCCTGTTCCGCCTCCCGCTCGGCCCGAACGTCTTCAGGCAGGGCCTCGTCGAGGCCGAAGAGCGCCGCGTCGCCCGGAAAGACGGCGGCTGCACCCTCGGCGACGGCCTCGCCCAGCGCCTCCCGCGAGACTTCCGCGCCGAAGAGCTCGGCCTCGCCCGAGGCCTTGAAGATCGGATCGTAGATGGCGAAGTCGGGCCAGCCGCGCGCTTCCCAATCGAGGGCTGCACCGAGGATCTCCGCCGGCGCGAGGCGCTCTGCTTCCGCAGCATCGCCCTGCCCCGGCACCAGCATTTCGAAGACGATGGCACGTGCGCCCATGCGCCGTACCCAGTCTGCCTGATTGACATGATGAGCCGGTACGTCGTGATACTCGCCCATCACGACGATATCCGCATCGAGCGGAACTGCGTCCGCCGCGAGTTCCTCCGCGTGCGACGACGTGGCGGTCAGGATGGCTCCCAGAAGCAGCGCCGTGCTGCGCCTCACGCGAGGAAGTGGCGCACCTCAACGGAGGTGGTCTCCAGCGCCTTGCGCATCTTGCCGAACGCCGCCGCCTCGAGCTGGCGGACCCGCTCCTTCGAGAGACCGAGCTCCGTCCCGAGGCTTTCGAGCGTGCGGGGCTGATCGCGCAGCTTGCGCTCGCGCACGATGAACCGTTCGCGCTCGTTCAACTGCCCCATCGCGTCGACGAGCCAGTGCCTCAACGTGTCGATATCCTTGGCGTTGCTGACCGTCTCGTCGGCCTGTGCGCTGTCGTCCTCTAGCGCATCGATCCACTGACGCCCCTCGTCCTCCATCGACTGCGTGGCGTTGAGCGAGAAATCTGATCCGGCGAGACGTCCCTCCATCATCTCCACGTCATGGAGGGGGACGCCCACTTCCGTCGAGATCATGTGGCGCATCTGATGCTTGTCGAGCCGTTCGCCCCGCGAGGCCGCCTCGCGCTCGAGGCGCGCCTGAACCCGGCGCATGTTGAAGAACAGCGATTTCTGCGACGATGTCGAACCGGTCCGCACCATCGACCAGTTGCGCATGACGTAATCCTGGATCGAGGCCTTGATCCACCAGACCGCGTAGGTCGAGAATCGTACGCCGCGATCGGGGTCGAACTTGTCGGCCGCCTTCATCAATCCGAGACCCGCTTCCTGGATCAGGTCATTCATCGGCGCGCCGTACCGCTTGAACTTCGCGGCCATCGAGATGGCGAGGCGCATGTAGGCCGTGATCAGGCGGTGCAGCGCCGCTTCGTCGCGATGATCGCGCCACGCATAGGCGAGCGCCAGTTCCGTCTCGGCATCGAGAAGTTCCGCCTGCATCGCGCGGCGGGACAATGTCTGATCGTAGGAACCGTCCAAAGCCATCATGAGTCTCCATACCAATCGGGTCGTGCGGGCGACGCACGCGGCGCCGTTGCTAAACTGTACCGGACGGTCTAGGACCGCCGTCACTGGGGAGACGCCCTCAAACGAAAGAAAGTTCCCCGACGATGTTGCCTCGTCTGACATTCGTGCTAGGCGGCGCCGCCTCGGGTAAGTCCAACCTAGCGGAAAGATTGGCAAAGTCCTGCGACAAAACGCGCGTCTACATCGCGACGGCGCAACCTCTGGATGGAGAGATGGCCGCCAAGATCGCCCTCCATGTCGAGGCTCGCAGCGGTGATGGATGGCGCACTCTCGAGGCACCAGTCGAACTCGCGGATACGCTTGGCGGGATCGGCGCAGGCCATGTCACCCTCGTGGATTGCCTGACCATGTGGCTCTCGAACCTCGTCCTGTCGGAGCGCGATGCCGAACGGGAGATCGACGCCCTCCTCGCGGCGTTCGACGCCGCGACCGGTCCAGTCGTCGTCGTGTCGAACGAGGTCGGACAAGGGATCGTGCCCGACAATGCCCTGTCGCGACGCTTCCGCAATCTCCAGGGGCGGATCAACCGCGAGATGGCGGCGCGATCGGATTGCGTCGTCGCTGTGATGGCGGGGCTGCCACTGTGCCTCAAGGGCGCGATGCCCGACCTCCCAGGATGACCCGGCTCTGGTTCATCCGTCATGGCCCGACGCATGCGCGCGGCATGGTGGGACACAGCGACATCGCGGCCGACCTTTCCGATCTCGAGGCAATCGACAGGCTGGAGGCGCTGCTGCCAAAGGACGCTCCCGTCCTCTCTTCCGATCTTTCACGGGCCGTCCGCACCGCAGACGCGCTGCAAAAGTCGCGCCCCCGCCTGCCGCACGACCCGGACCTGAGGGAGATGCATTTCGGCGAATGGGAACTGCGCGAGCATGACGAGATTTCGGCAGAAACCCCGGATCTCGCCTTCGCCTTCTGGGACCGCCCGGGTGACGTGCGCCCACCAGGCGGCGAGAGCTGGAACGACCTCTGCCGACGGGCGGATCGCGCCGTCGACCTTCTCGCGGAGTTCGGCGGCGACGTGATCGTCGTCGCACATTTCGGCGTCATCCTGAGCCAGTACCAGCGCGCCGCCGGCCTCCGCCCGAAGGAGGCGATGGCCCAGAGGATCGCGCCGCTCTCGCTCACCCGCATCCGGGCCGGAGCGGACTGGGCCGTGGAGACGATAGATCACCACCCGTGATGGCCGGATCCTCAAAGCGTCGTTAGGAAAACCGGCGCTACCTTTCTAGCCTCGCCGCATGACATATGACCTCCATCTCGGCGATCGCGCCTATTCGAGCTGGTCGCTCCGCGCCTGGCTCGTCGTGGAACGGTTCGGCATCGCGCACCGCACGCACCTCGCGGGGCTCTATCAGGACGCGTCGCTCGCCCATCAGATCGGCGAGCCGCCGGCGCGCACGGTGCCGACCCTCGTGACGCCGGAAGGTGCCGTGATCTGCGATTCGCTCGCGATCGCGGAAGAACTCGCCAACCGGCATCCCGACCTCGGTCTCTGGCCTGCCGATCCGAAGCTGCGCGCCACCGCGCGAAGCCTCACGGGGGAGATGCATTCGGACTTCCCCGCGTTGCGCAGGGACTGCCCGATGAATTTGCGGCGCGCCTGGGCGGGCTACGTGCCGGACGATGCCGTCTGCGCGGATCTCGACCGGATCGAGACGATATGGACCCATGCCCTCGATCTATCCGGCGGACCGTGGCTTGCCGGGACATACTCGATCGCGGATGCCTTCTTCGCCCCCGTCGCGGCCCGGATCGCGGGATACGACCTCCCCGTGGGCGAACTCGCGCAAGCCTACATGGCCCGCCACCTCGCGGACCCCGCCTTCCGCCGCTGGCGCGCGATGGGGCTCGTCTCGGGACCGGATTTCGCCGTCTACGCGCGCGACTTCGCACAGCGCGCCTGGCCGGGGCCGACACCCTTGCCGGCGACGGAGGCGAACGGGCCCTCCGTCAATCCCGCCTGTCCCTATTCCGGTGATCCCGTCACGCATTTCCTGTCCCTCTACGGGACGGTCTGGGGTTTTTGCAACGCATTCTGCCGCGACAAGACGCTGGCCGACCCGGAAGCCTGGCCGGCCTTCGAGGCGATGCGGCTTAACCTCGATGAAAGCCGCATGGGGTAGCGCTCTCCCCGAAACGTCATGCGGGGAGACGGATTTGGTCACGCGCGCCTACACGGTGGCCTTCGAGGGGATCGAGGCCCGCCTCGTCGAGGTGCAATGCGCCGTCGCGCCCGGCCTGCCGGCCTTCTCCATCGTGGGGCTACCCGACAAGGCGGTGAGCGAAGCCCGCGACCGGGTGCGTGCCGCGCTCACCGCGATGTCGATCGCGCTGCCTTCCAAGCGGATCACCGTCAATCTCTCGCCCGCGGACCTGCCGAAAGAAGGGTCACATTTCGACCTGCCCATCGCGATGGCGCTTCTCGCCGCGATCGGTGCGGTCCCGCCCGATGCGGTGGAGCGTACGCTGGCCCTGGGCGAGTTGTCGCTCGACGGATCGCTCGTCCCGGTCATCGGTGCGCTTCCCGCGGCGATGACCGCGGCCGCGGAGGACCGGCTTCTGCTCTGCCCAGCGGGCTGCGGCGCGGAAGCCGCATGGGTGGACGCGGCGACCGTCATCGCACCGAGGACGCTCGCCGCGGCGATCCAGCATTTCCTCGGCCGCTCTCCCCTCCCCCCGGCCGAGGCCGGTACCGTGCGCTCGGGGACGGGTCTGCGCGACCTGCGGGAGGTGAAGGGACAGGAACGCGCCAAGCGCGCGCTCGAGATCGCGGCCGCCGGGCGGCATCACCTGATGCTCGTCGGCACACCCGGATCGGGCAAGTCGATGCTCGCCCAGCGCCTGCCGGGTCTCTTGCCACCGCTGACGGCGCGCGAGGCGCTCGAGACCTCGATGATCCACTCGCTCGCTGGGCTCCTCGACGAAGGCGGTATTTCCCGCGACCGACCTTTCCAGGAGCCGCACCACACCGCCTCGATGGCCGCCATCGTGGGCGGCGGGAAGGGCGCCAAGCCCGGCCAGATCAGTCTTGCCCATAACGGCGTCCTCTTCATGGACGAGTTCCCGGAATTCGCGCGCCCCGTCCTCGAGACCCTGCGCCAGCCGATCGAGACCGGCGACGTGGTGATCGCGCGGGCGAACGCGCATGTCCGCTATCCCTGCCGCTTCCTGCTCGTCGCTGCCGCGAACCCGTGCAAGTGCGGCTACATGAGCGATCCGGCCCGCGCCTGCGCTCGCGCGCCCGTTTGCGGAGAAGAATACATGGCGCGCGTCTCCGGCCCCCTCATGGACCGGTTCGACCTGCGCGTGGACGTGCCGCCCGTGACCTTCTCCGACCTCGACCTGCCCGCATCGGGCGACAGTTCCGCGGAGGTCGCGGAGCGGGTGGCCGCGGCGCGTCGGGTGCAGGCGGACAGGTACGTGTCGGCGGAAGGCGTACGAGTCAACGCCGATGCGGAAGGCACCCTCCTCGACGAAGTCGCCCGGCCGGATGCCGAGGGCAAGTCGCTGCTCGTGCGCGCGGCGGAGCGGTTCGGGTTGTCCGCGCGCGGCTATCACCGCGTGCTCAGGGTCGCGCGGACGATCGCGGATCTCGACGGCAGCGCGGGGGTCCGCAAACCCCATGTGGCCGAAGCCCTCTCCTTCCGCATCGGAAACGCCGCCTGAGAGGGGGCTCAGGCGCGGCGCGCCTCGATCGCCTCCCAGATCGCGCCCGCGACGTTAGTTCCGTCGAACCGCTCGAGTTCCTGGATGCCGGTGGGCGAGGTCACGTTGATCTCAGTGAGGTAATCGCCAATCACGTCGATGCCGACGAAGATCTGGCCCTTCTCCTTCAGGAGCGGCCCGATCGCCTCGCAGATCTCGCGGTCACGCGCGGTCATCGCGACCTTCTCCGCCCGGCCGCCGACATGCATGTTCGAGCGCGTCTCGCCTGCCTGCGGCACGCGATTGATGGCACCCACGGCCTCCCCGTCGACGAGGATGATGCGCTTGTCGCCCTTCGAGACGTCGGGCAGGAACTTCTGCGCGATGAGCGGCTCGCGATTGATCCCCGCGAAAAGCTCGTGGAGCGAAGCGAGGTTGCCATCGGATTCGGGCAGGCGGAACACGCCCGCGCCCCCGTTGCCGTAGAGCGGTTTCAGGATCATGTCGCCGTGGCGCTTCTTGAACTCCCTCAGCGTCGGGAGGTCGCGGGCGATGAGCGTCGGCGGCGTCAGCTTCGGAAACTTGAGGACCAGAAGCTTCTCGGGATAATTCCGCACCCAGAACGGATCGTTGACGACGAGGGTGGAGCCACGGATCAGGTCGAGGATGTGGGTCGTGGTGATGTAGCCCATGTCGAACGGCGGATCCTGGCGTAGCCAGACCACATCGTAATCCGCGAGCGCCGCGTCCTGCTCCTCCCCGAGGGTGAAGTGGTTGCCCTTCTCGCGCCGGACCTCGAGCGGCCAGCCGCGCGCCATCACCCGCCCCTCGCGCCAGGACAGCTTGTCGGGCGTGTAGTAGAAGAGCGTATGGCCCCGCGCCTGCGCCTCCTCCGCGATGCGGAAGGTGCTGTCGGCGTCGATGTCGATCGGACCGATCGGGTCCATCTGGATGGCGACTTTCAGGCCCATGAAGCTCTCCCGTTCGGCGTCGGGCCCTTACATGGCGCAGGCCCGCCCCCGGGGCAATGGCCTAGAGGAAGGCGTTCTCCCGGATCTCCACGACCCCGCGCGCATCGACGAGCGCCACGTCGAAGCGCGCCTCGGTCAGCGTGCCGGCGAGCTCGCCGCCCAGGAATTCTTCCGCGGCATCGAAGAGCCGGGCGATCTGCGGGCCCTGAACCTTCTCGGCGGCCTTCGCGTGACTTCGGGCGAGCTTCACCTCGACGAAGACCACGGTATCGCCATCGCGCAGGATCAGGTCGATCTCCCCGCCCTTCCCGCGCCAGCGACGATGGGCGAGCGCGAAGCCCAGCGCCTCGTAATGACGCTCAACGATCTCCTCGGCCGCCGCGCCCGCGTGATGTCCGATGGCGCCGCTCATTCCTCGCGCCCGAAGCTGAGCGCCAGCTGATAGACGTCGCGGCGCGGCACGCGGTAGGCGTCGGAGACGGCCTGCGCGGCGTCCTTTACGCGCATCGTCTTCAGGGCCTCGCGCAAGGCCGTCTCCACCCGCCCCTCGTCCGCCCCCGCGCGGTCGCGGTCGATCACCAGCACGATCTCTCCGCGCGGCGGGTCGGCCTCGCACCCCGCCACGAGCTCGGAGAGCCGGCCGCGCCGCACCTCCTCGAACCGTTTGGTCAATTCCCGGCAGAGGGCCGCGTCGCGATCCCCGAGCACTTCCCGCAGGCCCTTCAGCGTCCGCAACACGCGTTTCGGCGCCTCGAAGAAGATCAGCGTGGCCGGGACGCTGGCGAGGTCCTCGAGCGCGCGGGCGCGGGCGGCATCGGTGGGAGGCAGAAACCCCGCGAAGAGGAAGCGATCGGTGGGCAGCCCCGCGAGGCTGAGCGCGGCGAGGGCGGCGGAGGCGCCCGGCGCGGTCGTGACCGGCAGACCCGCCGCGCCGAGTTCGCGGGCGAGCTGGAAACCCGGATCGGCGACGAGCGGCGTGCCCGCATCGGAGGCATAGGCGACCGACAGCCCCTCCTCCACCAGCGCGCGGATCCTCGGCCGCATCGCAGCGCCGTTATGATCGTGATAGGCGAGGATCTTCCGGTCCCCGAGCGCGATCCCGTGGATCTCCATCAGCTTGCGGAGCGTCCGTGTATCCTCGGCGGCCAGCACATCGGCCGAAGCGAGGATGTCGAGCGCACGGAGCGTGATGTCGCGCGCCGAGCCGATCGGCGTCGCCACGAGATAGAGGCCGGGAGCGAGCGGGGGCGCACTCACAGCCCGTCATCCGATTTACACCACGCAAGGGAGGGCATAGGGTCGCTCACGAAAAAGACGGTCTCGTCACAGGGAGAGTTCGACCGATGGTTGCCTTTTTGTCTGCCCTGCGCAAGCCGCTGGGTCTGCGCCTCCTCTCGCTCCTGACCCTCGGATCGCTCGCCGCCTGCGGCCCCCTCCCGGTTCGCGGTCCGCTTTCGGGTCCGACCGTGGGTGGCAATGCGCCGGTCGAGGTCGCGATGCTTCTTCCCCTGGGCGATACCGGCGGCGCGTCGGACGTGGCGCGCTCGCTCGAGAATGCGGCGCGGCTCGCGGCATCCGATCTCGTCGGGGCGCAGATCGATCTCACGGTCTACGACACCGCGTCGGGCACCACGGCCGCGGCCTCGCAGGCCATCACCGAGGGGGCGCAGATCATCCTCGGCCCCCTCTATGCGCAGAACACGACCGAAGCCGCACGGGTGGCCGCGGGCAGCGGCATCAACGTCCTGTCGTTCTCCAACAACACCGCGGTGGCGGGCGGCAACGTCTTCGTCCTGGGCCCGACCTTCAACGATATCGCGTCGCGCCTTTCCTCCTATGCCGCGCGGAACGGGCGCAGTTCCATAGCCGTCGTCCACGCCGACGACGTCTCGGGCAATGCGGGACGCGACGCGATCGTCGACGCGGCGCGGTCCGCAGGCCTCAGCGTGGCGACGGTGCAGGGCTATCCGCTTTCCCAGCAGGGCATCGTGGAGGCCGGTCCGCGCATCGCGGAGGCAATCGAGCAGACGGGCGCGGATGCCGTGTTCCTTACCGCGAACGTCGACAGCGACCTTCCTTTGATTGCATCGACCCTCCCCGAGAACGGCATCGATCCCGCGCAGACCCGCTATCTCGGCCTTACGCGCTGGAATGCGGCCCCGCAGGCGCTCTCGCTCCCGGGATTGCAGGGCGGACTCTTCACCCTGCCCGACCAAAGCGTGCAGGCGCAGTTCGAGGCCCGCTACCGTGCGGCCTACGGAAGCGCACCGCATCCGCTCGCGGGCCTCGCCTACGACGCCGTACAGGCGGTCGGGTCCCTCGCGGCCAACGGCTCGGCGCTCAATGCCGTGGGGCTCACCCAACCCTCGGGCTTCGCGGGGGCGACCGGTGTCTTCCGGCTTCTTCCCAACGGCACCAATCAGCGCGGACTCGCCGTCGCTCAGGTCCAGAACAATCAGGTGGTCATCCTTGACCCTGCCCCAAGGCGTTTCGGTTCCGGCGGCTACTAGCACCGCCGCGGGACCCGACGACACGCATCGCGCCCCCAAGGGGCTCATCGTCCCGGGCGAACGGCTGTTCGACGCGGCAGCCATTCGTGCGGTGATCGAGGCGGACCTTTCGCCCGATGCCACGCCCGCGACCGTGCGGGCGGTCGTGGTCGAGCATCTGAAAGCGGCGCGATCCACGGCACGCGCCGAGATCGAGGCGGCCTTCGCGGCGGCACCGCTCGACTCTCGCGCAACCGTGTCGGCCTATAGCTGGCTCACCGACCGGATCGTGGAGATGGTCCACGAGATCGTCCTCACGCATCTGCATCCGTGCAACTCTCCGACCGAGGGCGAGCATCTCGCGATCTTCGCCGTCGGCGGCTACGGACGGGCGGAAATGGCGCCCTTCTCGGATGTGGACCTGCTCTTCCTCAGCCCCTGGAAGCTCACGAGCTGGGCCGAGTCCGTCATCGAATCGATGCTCTACATCCTGTGGGACCTGAAGCTGAAGGTGGGCCACGCCTCGCGAACGGTCCGTGATTGCGTGCGGCTTGGACGGGACGATTACACGATCCGCACCTCCCTTCTCGAGCACCGCTTCCTTGCCGGCGACAAGGCTTTGGCCACGGAGCTGCAGACGACGCTCTGGGGCGAGCTCTTCACGGGGACCGGGGGCGACTTCATCGTCGCCAAGCTCGCCGAACGCACCGAGCGTCACGAGCGGCAGGGGGGACAGCGCTACGTCGTCGAGCCCAACGTGAAGGAGGGCAAGGGGGGCCTGCGCGACCTGCAGACCCTTTTCTGGATCGCGAAGTACGTGAATGGCGTGCAGGACGCCGCCGAGCTTGTCGCCCGAGGAACCTACACGCAGGACGAATTCGAGAGCTTCGTCCGCGCAGAATCGTTCCTTCTCGCCGTACGCTGCCACCTTCACCTGATCACTGGCCGCGCGATGGACCAGCTGGCCTTCGACCTTCAGGTCGAGGTCGCGGAACGGATGGGGTATCAGGATCGCGCGGGCCGCCGGGCCGTCGAGCAATTCATGCAGGACTACTTCCGTCACGCGACCCGCGTGGGGGAACTCACCCGTATCCTCCTGGCGAGCCTCGAAGCCGATTTCATCAAGGCGCCGCCGAAACTCATCGGATTCTTCCGCCGCCGCAAGCCCGTGAAGCCGGGCTTCGCGATCCTTCAGAACCGGCTATCCTACGCGGACGAGGCGGCGTTCCTGTCGGACAAGCTGAACATCCTGCGTATCTTCGAGGAAGCGCTCAGGACCGGGTTGCTGCTCCATCCCGACGCGATGAGGACGATCGCCTCGCATCTGTCGCTCATCGACGACGAGATGCGGAACGATCCAGAGGCCGTGCGGATCTTCCTCGATCTGCTTCTGAAGCACCAGTTTCCCGACCGCGCCCTGAGGCGGATGAACGAACTCGGCGTCCTGGGGGCGTTCCTGCCTGAGTTCGAACCGATCGTCGCGATGATGCAGTTCAATATGTACCATCACTTCACGGTGGACGAACACACCATCCAGTGCATCCGCCATCTCCGCGGGATCGAGGGCGGGGAATTCGCAGAGGAACTGCCGGTCTGCACGGCCATCCTCAAAGGCGGTGTGAACCGCAAGGTGCTCTATATCGCGCTTCTTCTGCACGACACCGGGAAGGGCCGTCCTGAGGATCATTCCGTCGTCGGCGCCCGCATCGCGCGCAAGGTCGGACCGCGCCTCGGCCTCGGCCGGCAAGATGCCGAGACGGTTGAATGGCTGGTGCGCTACCACCTCCTGATGTCGGACATGGCGCAGAAACGCGACCTGAGCGACCCGCGCACGATCCGCGACTTCGCCAAGGCGGTGCGGACGCGCAAAAGACTGGATCTGCTGACGATCCTCACCGTCTGCGACATTCGCGGCGTCGGGCCGGGCACGTGGAACAACTGGAAGGGACAGCTGCTGAAGCGTCTCTATACGGAGACGTCGCACGCGCTCGAGAACGGGCTCGAGGCGCTCAATCGGGAGAATCGCGGCAACGAGGCGCGGACGCGCCTGCGCGACGCGCTCTCCGATTGGGACCGCCGCGACGTCCGGATCGAGACGCAGCGTCATTATCCGCCCTACTGGCAGGGGCTCGGTCTGTCGTCCCACAAGGCCTTTGCCCGGATGCTGCGCGATATCGGGGCCGACGAGATCCGTATCGACGTCACCGACGACGTCGACCGCGATGCCACGCGGATCTGCTTTGCCATGTCGGACCATCCCGGCATCTTCTCCCGCCTCGCGGGCGCCCTCGCGCTCGTCGGGGCGAACGTCGTGGATGCGCGGACCTATACATCGAAGGACGGCTATGCCACGGCGGTCTTCTGGGTGCAGGACGGTGACGGCCATCCCTACGACGCGCAGCGGTTGCCGCGGTTGCGCACCACGATATCGAAGACCCTGCGTGGCGAAGTGATCGCCCGCGACGGCCTCACCGACCGCGACCGGATCAAAAAACGGGAGCGCAATTTCCGCGTCCCGACCAACATCGCCTTCGACAACGAAGGCTCGGAGATCTACACGATCGTCGAGGTCGATACGCGCGACCGCCCCGGACTCCTCCACGACCTGACCCGCGTCCTCGCGAACGCGAACATCTCTATCGCGAGCGCCGTCATCGCCACCTACGGCGCGCAGGTCGTCGATACGTTCTACGTCAAGGACATGTTCGGCCTGAAGCTCTATTCCGAATCCAAGCGCAAGGGGCTGGAACGCAAGCTGCGCGAATCGATCGACAGGGGCGCGGAGCGGGCGCGACGCTGAGATGGATGCGAAAGCTTTCGCCGCGGAATGGGAGGCTGGCTGGAACAGCCACGACCTCGACCGCATCCTGGAGCATTATGGCGACGACATCGTCTTTCGGTCCCGCAAGGCGGAAGCGCTGACCGGCGACGGAGAGGTCCGCGGCAAGGTGGCCCTCGCCGCCTACCGGTCCGCCGCGCTCGCCCGCCAGCCGAACCTGGCCTTCCGCATCGAGGACCTGTTCGTGGGCGCGGGCGTCCTCACGATCGTCTATCGCAACCACGACGGCGTCCGCGCCGCGGAGACCCTCTGGTCCGACGCGGACGGTCGCGTGAGGCAGGCCGCGGCCTGCCATCCTCCCGAACCCGATTGAGGCGCTCGGGCGCCCTTGCCTCCTTCCCCACCGCATTCCATAGCGGCCCAAACCGCTGGAGATCGTGCATGAAAGCCCCTGCCCCGCCCCGCCTGATGCGCGGCTTTCTCACCGTCGGTGTCTGGACCTTCGTGAGCCGCATCGTGGGGTTCGCCCGCGACATCCTGATCGCCGCCTTCCTCGGCACCGGCGTGGTGGCCGAGGCGTTCCTCATCGCCTTCGCACTGCCCAACATGTTCCGCCGCTTCTTCGCCGAAGGCGCGTTCAACATGGCCTTCGTGCCGATGTTCTCGAAGCGCCTCGAAGGGGGCGAGGATCCACGCGAATTCGCGCAGGACGCGTTCTCCGGCATGTTGCTGATCCTCACGCTCTTCACGATCCTGGGCGTGATCTTCATGCCGCTTCTCGTCTACGCCATGGCCTCGGGCTTCGCGGGCGACGAGCGCTTCCCGTTGGCCGTAATCTACGGGCGCATCGCGTTTCCCTACATCCTCTTCATCTCGCTCGCGGCGCTCCTCTCGGGCGTCCTGAACGCGAATGGCCGGTTTCTCGCCGCCGCCGCCGCGCCCGTCCTCCTCAACATCGTCTTCATCGCCTCGATGCTGGTCGGATGGGCGATGGGCCGGCCGATCACCGACGGACTCGGGATCGGGATCGACAACCTTCTGGGCCTCCGCGTGGGCGACACGCTCGCCTTCTCCGTGCCCTTCGCCGGGGCGGTGCAGTTCGCGCTCGTCTGGTGGGCCGCGGCGCGGGCCGGGTTCAAGCTGACGATCACCCGCCCCCGGCTTACGCCCGACATGAGGCGGCTCGCGCGCATCGCGGCGCCCGCGGCACTCGCGGGCGGCGTCGTGCAGGTCAACCTCCTCGTGGGCCGGCAGGTCGCGAGCTTCTTCGATGGCGCGGTGGCGTGGCTCTCCTATGCCGACCGTCTCTACCAGCTGCCGCTCGGCGTCGTCGGCATCGCCATCGGGGTGGTTCTCCTCCCCGACCTGTCACGACGCCTCCGGGCGGAGGACACGGCGGGCGGCCAGCACGCGATGAGTCGCGCCGCGGAGTTCGCACTGGTCCTCACGGTACCCTGCGCGGTGGCGTTCCTCGTCATTCCCCTGCCACTCTCGACCACGCTCTTCCAACGTGGCGCCTTCGACGCCGACGATGCGGCGGCGACGGCCGCGGCGCTCGCCGTCTACGGGCTCGGCCTGCCCGCCTTCGTGCTCCAGAAGGTCTGGCAGCCGCTTTATTTCGCGCGGGAGGACACACGCTCGCCGTTCCACTTCGCGCTCTGGGCGCTCGTCATCAACGCGCTCGTCGCGATCGGCCTGGCGCCGGTGATCGGGTTCCTCGCCGCGGCGCTCGGCACGACGCTCGCGGGCTGGGCGATGGCGATCCTCCTCATCCGCCGCGCGCGTCCGATGGGGGAAGCGGCACGGCTCGACGACCGGTTCCGCAGACGGATGCCCCGGATCCTCCTGGCCTCTGTCGGGATGGGCATCTGCCTCTGGATCACGCAAATCCTGCTCGGGGCGCTCCTCGGTCTCGGCGCGTGGCAATTCCTCGCCCTCGGCATCCTGATCGGGGCGGGGATCGTCAGCTACGCCGTGATCGGTCAGCTCGTCGGCGCCCTGTCTCTCGGCGAACTAAAGGGGATAGTGCGCCGCTGACGGCTCAGCGCTGTCGAAGCCGCTGCATTACCCGGTGCCAGCCACCGGGAGAGACCAGAAAGCTCATCGCGAAGCCCGTGGCGAAACCCGAAAGGTCCGCGATCCAGTCGTATCCCCCGCCGAAGAGCAGGCCGAAGGCGAGCTGGATGCCGAGGAGGAACGCGATGAGCGTGAAGGCGCGCGAGCGGTTCTGCCCCGCCGCGCCGAGCCCGACCCACAGGATGAAAGTGTAGGCCCCGATGAGCCCGTAGACGGCGGGATACCCGCCAACGAGCGCGATCTGGCCCGGCGCGAGGAGCGCGTAGCCTAGGGCGCCGCCGATCGCGGAGGCCGCGAGAACCACGACGACCGCCCAGGAGGAGAAGGTCTCCGCCACCATCTTGCCGAGGGCCAGCAGGAAGACGAGTACGAAGAGCACGTGCGTGAAGTTGTAATGGACGAAGGCATAGCTCACGAAGCGCAGGAGCGCGCGCGGCGGCCAGGTATTCGTCTCCACCATCCGGTCGAAGAGCGCAGGCGAGAAGGCGAAGGCGTTGAGCGCCTCGATCCGCCAGCCCACGCCGGACGCACCACCGAGGAGGCCCCGCTCGGCAAGCTGGAAGACGATCTCGATCCCCCCGATCGCGACGACGAGGATCAGGACCACGGTCGGGATCGCATTGAACGGGTTCTCGGTGTGGGCTGGGCGCATGGGGGCTTCCTTGACGGTCTTGGACCCCATCGGTAAGCGAGGCGAACCCGATTATCCAGCGAGTCCGCCCATGTCCGAGCCGAGCTTCACCCCGCGCGTCTTCTCCGGCATCCAGCCCTCGGGCGGGCTGACCCTCGGCAATTACCTGGGCGCGATCCGTCGCTTCGTCGAGATGCAGGAGGCCGGCACGCACGAGACGATCTACTGCATGGTCGACATGCACGCGATCACCGTCTGGCAGGAGCCCGAGCGGCTGCGCCACAATACCCGCGAGCTGGCCGCCGGGTTCCTGGCCTCCGGTGTCGATCCCGAGAAATCGATCCTCATCAATCAGAGCCAGGTGCCCGAGCACGCGCAGCTTGCCTGGATCTTCAATACCGTGGCCCGCATGGGCTGGATGCGCCGGATGACGCAGTGGAAGGAGAAGGCCGGCAAGAACGCGGAGGAAGCCTCGCTCGGCCTCTTCGCCTACCCCGCGCTGATGGCCGCCGATATCCTGGTCTACCACGCGACACACGTCCCCGTGGGCGAGGATCAGAAGCAGCACCTCGAGCTTACGCGCGACATCGCGGCGAAGTTCAACCACGATTACGGTGTCGATTTCTTCCCGATCACGGAGCCGGTCATCGAGGGCGCGGCGACGCGGGTGATGAGCCTGCGCGACGGCACGAAGAAGATGTCGAAATCCGATCCCTCGGACGCGAGCCGGATCAACATGACCGACGATGCCGATGCGATCGCGAAAAAGATCCGCCGGGCGCGGACGGATCCCGATCCCCTGCCCGAAAGCCTCGACGGGCTGAAGGACCGTCCGGAGGCTCGCAACCTCGTCAACATCTATGCCGCGCTCTCGGATCGTTCGGTGGAGGTGGCCTTCGGGGAGGTCGCGGGTCAGGAATTCTCCCGGTTCAAGCCCGTCCTCGCGGATCTCGCCGTCGCGAAGCTCGCACCCATCGCGACGGAGATGTCGCGCCTGATGCAGGATCCCGCGGAGATCGATAGGCTGCTCGCCCGCGGGTCGGAGCGGGCACGGGCGATTGCCGCCCCGATCCTGGCGCAAACCTTCGATCTGGTCGGCATGGTGCGCTGAACATCGACGGATCGACGGGGCTTAGACCGGGCCGCCACGCGCGGCCGATCCGGCATCTGGACCGCGAGTTGCAACTTTTCCTTCGCGTCTTACGTTATTGCTCTCACGTTGCATTGCGGCGTAGGTTCAACGCCAGCGGCGGACATCGTGGATTCGAGAGAGAGATCAGTACTTGCCGCGGAATATGCGCTCGACCTCCTCGACGGGACCGATCGGCGTGAAGCGATGCACCTGCTTGCCGGGGATCTCGACTTCCAAAGGGAGTTCCGCCTCTGGCAGCTGCACTTCACCCAGATCGCAGAACTCTGTGTCGAAGAGGTTCGTCCCTCCGGCTCGGTCCTTGATCATGTCTGCGACGAACTTTTCGGAACGCCTCCGAGCCGACGATCGAGGATTCGCGATGTGATCTCCTCGATCTTCGCCCCCGAATACAGGCGCCTCACCTGGATGACGCTCGCTGTGAAGGCCGCGGCCCTTCTCCTCCTCGCCCTTCTGCTGCTCTGAAGATCAAGCGCCCTTAAAGGAGGTTTCGGGCGCCAGGACGTTGCCGATGAACTTCCACAGGAAGACCGCGGCGAACAGGGTCGCAAGGAACATGATGCCCGCAAGAGTCCACTGGCCTGGAATATCCGCGTAGACAAGATAAAGCCCGACGCAGAGGAACGGCAGGTGAGCGCAGAGAAAGCTCACGATCTGTATCTTTCGGACGGATGTCTTCATCATTCTGCGTTTTGGTCCCACATTTCGGTCGAAGAGGAGGAAACCTTTACGATGCTGCAGCCATGAACGAACCCCCGGCACTCTTTTACGGCGATTAGTTCCTGCGGTCCATGCCCGAAAGGCGCTGTACTATCGACCGTACGTCCGTCTTCGCGAAACCGCGGCGTCAATCGTCTCGATCCAAGTTCAACGACGGCTTCGCTAAGGCGAACGTCGCATTCCGTCAGGTGGTTCCCCCCTTCGATCTCGGATGTTAGGGGATGTTGCGCGCCCGGGAGGATTCATCATGGCGGTCGGTTCGGACATCCGCACTTACTTCGAAGGCACCTGGCACGAGGGCGACGCGCTGGTGATGCGCGCGGCCGATCACGGCGCCTGGCTCGGCTCCTCGGTCTTCGACGGGGCGCGTTACGCGCATGGCGTGGCGCCCGATCTTCTTGCCCATTGCCAGCGCGTGAACGCCTCCGCCCGCGCCCTGATGCTGACGCCCACGATCGGCGCGGAAGAGATGGTCGAGATCGTCCGCGAAGGTCTCGCGCTCTACCCCAGGGATGCGGCTCTCTATATCCGGCCGATGTACTGGGGGATCGACGGCGGCGCCGGCGCGATCGCGCCCGCTCCCGACCGGACCGGGTTCTGCGTCTGTCTCGAAGCGATCCCGCTGCCCGCGGGTGAAAGCACGACGACGCTGACGACCACGCGGTTCCGCCGCCCGGTCCTCGAGAGTGCCGTGGTCAACGCGAAGGCGGGCTGTCTCTACCCGAATAACGCGCGAATGCTGCGCGAGGCGCAGACGAAGGGGTTCGGCAACGCCCTCGTCGCGGATGCGATGGGCAATGTCGCGGAGAGCGCCACGGCCAACGTTTTCATCGTAAAGGACGGGGCCGTCTCCACCCCGATCCCGAACGGTACGTTCCTCGCCGGGATCACCCGCGCCCGCCACATCGCCAATCTCGCCGCGGACGGGGTGGAGGTGCGCGAGCGCGTTATCGGCTTCGACGAGGTACGGGAGGCCGACGAGGTCTTCCTCACGGGCAACATGTCGAAGATCACCGCGGTGACGGCCTTCGACGAGCGAACCTACGAAATCGGTCCCGTCGCCCGCCGCGCTCGCGAACTCTACTGGGACTGGGCGCTTTCGAGCCGGTGAGAGACGCAGATGCCATCGATGGACACCGGCGCAAGGCTGCGACATCATGCGCCCCGATCCGGCGGAGCAAGCCATGCGTAAATTCCTGGTCATTCTCGACGACACGCGCGAATGCCTCAACGCGATGCGTTTCGCGGCCATGCGCGCCGCGAAAACGGGTGGCGGGGTCCAGATTCTCTCGATCATCCCGCCCGACGAATTCAACCACTGGATCGGCGTCGGCGACATCATGCGGGAGGAGGCGCGCGACCGGATTCACGCGCATTTCGAAGTCTTCGCCAAGTGGATGCGCGACCGTCAGAACGTCGCCCCAGACCTCGTCATCCGCGAGGGAGAGCCGGTGCCGCAGATCCTCGCGCAGATCCGAGACGATCCGGATATCGGGGTTCTGGTCCTTGGGGCGAGCAACCAGAAGGGGGGGCCGGGCCCCCTCGTCTCGCAATTGTCGCGAAACGCGGGCGGGCTGCCCATCCCGTTGACAATCGTTCCGGGCGATCTCAGCAAGGAACAGCTCGAAATGATCACGTGACCGCCACGACGCTCTCCGCCGCGCCGCCGCATCGCATTACCTGGCTCGACCGGGCGCGGGGCGTGGCGCTCCTCGCGATGATCGTGTTCCACGGATCGTTCGACCTGTCCTTTCTCGGCTTCGTCGATTGGCCAGTGGGATCGGGATCGGGCTGGCGCCTCTTCGCGATCTCGATCGCGGGGACGTTCCTGCTGCTATCAGGCGTATCGCTGCAGATCGCGTTCGGCACCAGCCTGCGCGCCCGGCCATTCCTGCGGCGGCTGGGTCTCCTCTGCCTTGCCGCGGCCGCGATCACGCTCGCGACGTGGATCGCGATGCCCTACCCGATCCGTTTCGGCATCCTGCACGCGATCGCAACCTTCAGCGTCCTCGCGATCCCGTTCCTGCGCGCCCCGAGCTGGGTCGTCGCCGTGGCGATCGTGGCGGTACTCGTCGCAGCACCGCTCCTGACCTCGCCACTCTTCTCCCACCCAGCGCTCTATCCGCTGGGCCTCGATCCCGCGCCGCCGCCCTCCTTCGACTACGAGCCGATCTTTCCCTGGTTCGCGGCCGTACTCGCGGGGCTCCTCGCGGGCCGTTTCCTGCCGACCGGGCGCCGCGCGATGACAACCGATCCGCTCGCCTTCCTCGGTCGACATTCGCTTGCAATCTACCTCCTGCACCAGCCCGTCCTCATGGGAACGCTCCTCGCGATCCGCATGGCGGCGACACTTTAGAATCGTTCCAAACGGTTGACAGTGACGGGCCGGGACGGCATATGAGGTTCTCCTGACGAAGGGGTCGCTCCGATGTTCATCCAGACCGAATCCACGCCGAATCCGGCGACGCTGAAGTTCCTGCCCGGCCAGACCGTGCTGGAGACCGGCACGGCCGACTTTCCAGAGCCGGAAACCGCTGGAACCTCTCCGCTCGCCACCCGGATCTTCGCGGTCGAGGGCACGACCGGGGTGTTTCTGGGCAACGACTTCGTCACCGTGACGAAGGACGACATGGTGGAGTGGGACCACATCAAGCCGCAGGTCCTTGGCGCGATCATGGAGCATTTCCAGTCGGGTCAACCGGTGATGGCGGGCGATGCCGATGCGACCGGCGGTCACGCGTCGCACGACGGTCCCGACGGAGAGATCGTGGTGCAGATCAAGGAACTCCTCGACACGCGCGTCCGCCCCGCCGTCGCGCAGGATGGCGGCGACATCACCTTCCACGGCTTCGAGCGCGGCGTGGTCTATCTCCACATGCAAGGTGCGTGCGCAGGCTGCCCCTCTTCCACGCTGACGCTCAAGATGGGGATCGAGAACCTGCTGCGCCACTACATTCCCGAAGTGGTCGAGGTGCGCCCGATCGGCGTCTGATGCCCGCTCTTCTTGCCTTCGACAGCTCGGCCGCGCATTGCGCGGCCGTTCTCGTTCGCGATGACGCGATCGCGGAAACCCGCTTTCAGGCGATGGAGCGCGGACAGGCCGAAGCTCTCATGCCGATCCTGACGGACCTTCTTCGCGGTGCGGGGCTCGGCTGGAACGGTATCGATGCATTCGGCGTGGGGATCGGTCCCGGAAACTTCACCGGAACGCGGATTGCCGTGGCCGCAGCGCGCGGCCTCGCCCTCGCGACCGGCCGCCCGGCCTTGGGCATCAGCATGTTCGACATTCTGCGCCATGCGGAGGAGGAGGTTCCAGACCCGGTCCTGACCTGTCTTCCCGCGCCGCGCGGGCAAGTCTACGCCGAGCTTCGCCCCGGGGACGGATCAACGCAGACATTTACCTTCGATGGGGACGAGCCGATCCTCCCCCGCGATCTTCCCGACGGAACGGTCATACTTGGCCATCGAGCGGAGGATCTCGCCCTTCGGCTCGGCGGCACGGGGCGTCCGCGGCATATCGCCGATCTGCCCCGATCGCTCGGACGCGAGGCGATGCGCCGGTTCGGTGGGGGCCCGCCCTTTTCCCGGCCCGCCCCGCTCTACGCCCGGGCCGCCGACGCAGCCCCGCCGCGGGAGATGCCTCCCCCGATCGTTCCGTGACGCCGGACGAGATGGCGGCAATCCACCGCGCCGCCCTCCGAATCCCCCGGCCATGGTCCGCTGACGAATTCGCCGCGATGCTCGATCTGTCGGGGACGTTCGTCGTCGAAGTACCGCAGGGTTTCGCCCTCGGCAGTGTCGTGGCGGACGAGGCGGAGCTTCTGACCCTGGCGATCGATCCCGCGGCTCAGCGGCAGGGCAAGGGACGCGATTGCCTCTCGCGTTACCACGCCGCGGCGCGCATGCGAGGCGCGGTCACCGCTTTCCTCGAGGTCGCCGAGACGAACGTTGCGGCACGCGCGCTCTACGCCCGTGCGGGCTATGCCCGGACCGGTCTGCGCCGGGGCTACTACGCCGACGGCGCCCAACGGATCGACGCGCTCCTGCTCAGCCGTGCATTGTGCCCCTGATGCGGTGTCGGGCGCCCGATCCGCAGGCAGGTGCCTCGCGAGGGCGCGAGATCGTCGAGAACTCGCTTGATTCTCCCGAGGCCTGCGGCCTTAATCCCGCCATGTCGCCGGCGCGGGAAACCGCGTCGCCCGGCCGGCCCCCGAGGCGGGCCGCCGCAGTTTCAGGGAGTTTTCCAAATGGGTTTCACCAAGACGATGTCCGGTGCCGCCGCTCTGGCGCTCTGCGCGGGTGCCGCGCTGGCCGAGCCGGGCCTGATCATCGACCTCGGCGGCAAATTCGACAAGTCGTTCAACGAATCCGCCTATAACGGCGCCATGCGCTGGTCGGAGGAGACCGGCGAAAGCTACATGGAGACGGAGCTTCAATCTGAAGCGCAGCGGGAACAGACGATGCGGCGCATGGCCGAGCGCGGCGCCAACCCCATCGTGGTTCTGGGCTTCGCCAACGCCTCGACGCTCGAGAAGGTGGCGCCCGACTATCCCGATACCGATTTCGCGATCGTCGACATGGTCGTCGAGCAGCCGAACGTGCAATCGATCGTCTTCTCCGAGCACGAGGGCAGCTATCTCGTCGGCATGATGGCCGCGATGGCGTCCGAGACGGGTACGGTGAGCTTCGTGGGCGGCATGGACGTCCCGCTCATCCGCAAGTTCGCCTGTGGCTACGCGCAGGGGGCGAAGGCAGTGAACCCCGACATCACGGTGATCGAGAACATGACCGGGACCACGCCCGCGGCCTGGAACGATCCGGTGAAGGGCGGCGAACTCGTCCGCGCGCAGATCGGCCAAGGCTCCGACGTCGTCTTCGCCGCGGCGGGCGGCACCGGGGTGGGCGTGCTGCAGACCGCCGCCGACGAGGGGATCGAGGCGATCGGGGTGGACAGCAACCAGAACTACCTCCATCCGGGCACGATGCTGACCTCGATGGTCAAGCGGGTCGACAATGCCGTCTACGATGCCTTCAATGCGGCGGAAGCCGGTACGTTCGAGACCGGAATCCAGGTCAAGGACCTCGAGGACGATGGCGTGGGCGTAGCGTTGGACGAGTACAACGAGGAACTCGTGACCGACGACATGCGGTCCGCCGTCGAAGAGGCGAAACAGCAGATCATCTCCGGCGAGATCGAGGTGCACGATTACACGTCCGACGACAGCTGCCCGGTTTGAGATGAAGTACGGGACGGGGGCGCGCTCGCTAAGACGCGCCCTTCTCCCGTTGCCGCCTGTCGGTCAGGGAGAGCATAGATGAGCGACCCCGCGATCGAGCTCAGGGGCATCTCGAAGTCCTTCGGCGCCGTGAAGGCGAACAAGGACATCGCGATCCGCGTGATGCCAGGGACGATCCACGGCATCATCGGGGAGAACGGCGCCGGCAAATCGACGCTGATGTCGATCCTCTACGGATTCTACCGCGCCGATCGCGGCGAGATCTTCATCCGTGGCGAACGCACCGACATTCCCGACAGCCAGGCCGCGATCCGCGCGGGCATCGGCATGGTGTTCCAGCACTTCAAGCTGGTGCAGAACTTCACCGTGCTGGAGAACATCGTCCTCGGCGCGGAGGAAGGCGCGCTGCTGACCACCTCTCTCGGCAAGGCCCGCACGCTCCTGAAGCAGCTTTCCGAAGATTACGAATTGCAGGTCGATCCCGACGCGCGGATCGAGGATCTCGGCGTCGGCATGCAGCAACGGGTGGAGATCCTGAAGGCCCTCTACCGGCAGGCCGATATCCTGATCCTCGACGAGCCGACGGGCGTCCTCACTCCGTCGGAAGCCGATCACCTCTTCCGGATCCTCGAAGGCCTGAAACGCGAGGGCAAGACGATCATCCTCATCACCCACAAGCTGAGGGAGATCATGGAGATCACCGACACCGTCTCCGTGATGCGTCGCGGCGAGATGACGGCGACGGTCAAGACCGCTGAGACGGGCCCGGAAGAGCTCGCGGAGTTGATGGTGGGGCGCAAGGTGCTCTTGCGCGTGGAGAAAAAGGCAGCGCAGCCGGGCGCCAGGGTTCTTGAGATCGAGGATTTGCGGGTCGTCGACGGCAGCGGGGTGGAGCGTCTGCGCGGCATCTCCCTCGACGTTCGGGCGGGCGAGATCCTCGGCATCGCGGGCGTGGCGGGCAACGGTCAGTCGGAGCTTCTGGAAGTGCTTGGCGGGATGCGAAGCGGCACCGGCCGGGTCCGCGTGAACGGGGACGAGCTCGACCTGGTCGGTCCGCGGGCCGATGCGCGTACGCGCCGTGCCCGCGGGATCGCGCATGTGCCGGAGGACCGGCAGCACGAGGGGCTGATCATGGATTTCCACGCGTGGGAGAACGTGGCCTTCGGATATCACGCCGATCCCGCCTATAACCGCGGGCTCCTGATGGACAATGACGCGCTGCGTCGCGACACGGAACGCAAGATCGCGAAATTCGACGTGCGGCCCGCGGATTGCTGGCAGACGGCCAAGAATTTCTCGGGAGGCAACCAGCAGAAGATCGTCATCGCGCGGGAGCTCGAGCGCGATCCCGATCTCCTCCTCGTGGGTCAGCCGACACGTGGCGTCGATATCGGCGCGATCGAGTTCATCCATCAGCAGATCGTGGCCCTGCGCGATGCAGGCAAGGCGATCCTTCTCGTCTCCGTCGAACTCGACGAGATCCTGTCGCTGTCGGACCGGATCGCGGTCATGTTCGACGGCCGCATCATGGGCGAGCGCCTTCCGTCCCAGACCGATGAGCGGGAGCTCGGACTGATGATGGCGGGGATCACCGATACGGATCGCGGCCATACCCATGCCGAGGTGGAGGGAAACCTCGCCCATGTGCACGGGAAGGTCGGCTGATGGAGAAGCTTCCGCGCTGGGCCGATATCGCGCTCGTCCCAATCCTCAATCTCCTCCTCGCGCTCATCGTCTCGGGGATCGTGGTGGCCCTCATCGGCCAGAACCCGTTCGAGGCAATGCGCATCATGGTCGACGGCGCGGTCGGCTCCACCTATGGTTGGGGATACACGCTTTTCTACGCGACGAACTTCATCTTTACCGGTCTCGCCGTGGCCGTGGCCTTTCACGCCAAGCTCTTCAACATCGGCGGCGAGGGACAGGCGCAATTCGGCTCGCTCGGCGTGGCGCTCGTCTGTCTGGCGGTGCCGTGGCCGCACTGGACGCTCGCGCTGCCCGCCGCGATCCTGGGCGGCGCGCTTTTCGGGGCGGGCTGGGCGGCGATCCCGGCCTATCTCCAGGCGCGACGGGGCTCGCACATCGTCATCACGACGATCATGTTCAACTTCATCGCCTCTGCGCTCCTCGTCTATCTTCTCGTGGGGATCCTCAAGGCGCCAGGCATGGCGCCCGAGACGGCGCGCTTTCCCGAAGGGGCATACCTTCCCACCGCACGCGACATCTTCGCGGTGATCGGCGTCGATTTCGGCTACTCGCCGCTCAACGTGACCTTCCTCGTTGCGCTCCTCGCAGCCTGGCTCGTCTGGCTCCTGCTCTGGCGGACACGCCTTGGCTACGAGATCCGCGCCTTCGGTCATTCGGAGCCCGCGGCGCTCTATGCCGGTATCTCGCCCTTCCGCATCACCATGCTCGCCATGCTGATCTCTGGCGCGCTCGCGGGGCTCATGGCGATAAACGCGGTCATGGGCGAGCAGCAGCGTCTCCTGCAGGACAACGTCCTCGGCGCGGGCTTCGTCGGCATCGCAGTGGCGCTCATGGGCCGGTCGCATCCGGTGGGGGTGCTCCTTGCCGCGATCCTTTTCGGCGCGCTCTACCAGGGCGGTGCGGAACTCGAATTCGAGACGAGCGTACCGCGCGACATGGTCGTGGTGATCCAGGCATTGGTGATCCTCTTCACCGGCGCGCTCGACGGCATGACGCGCAGTCCCCTGGAGCGGGTGTTCCTGCGCTTCGGTCGACGCGCGCCCGAACCCGGAGCTCCCGCCGAATGACAGCGCATCGCCGACTCTCAGGACGGAGGACATGACCGACCTCATCTCCCATCTGCCCGCCTTCACCGCGGGCCTTCTGATGTCGCAACCCGCCTGGGCGATGAACGTGATCCGCGTCGCCGGCGCGACCTATCTAGCGTGGCTTGCATGGACGTCGTTCCGCAAGGCCCCTGCGCCGGGTGCCGTCACGCAAGCGGTGGTTCCTGCGCGGGAGGCAGCCCGCCTGTTTCTTTCGCGTTTTCTCCTGCAGATCACGAACTCCAAGGCCATCGTCTTCTTGCTGGCCATCGCGGCCATCGGGGCGACGCCTGGCGGCAATCTCTTCACGCACCTGGCGTTCGTCGCGGGCGCCTTCGCGATCTCCTTTCTCTGCCATGCGGCCCGGGCGCTTCCACTGTTCTCTGCCATCGTGCGCGCGGCATGGGCTTGGGCCCGTCGCGGGATCGAGGTAATGCTCGACACTTTCATTTCTCCCGCGGTGCCCCGCATGGCCACGGCGCGGGACTGAGGCATGGATTTCCTCACCATCGTCCAGATACTCGACAGCTCCATCCGGCTGGCCACGCCCCTCCTCCTCGCCTGTCTCGCGGGCCTTTTCTCCGAGCGTGCGGGGGTTTTCGATATCGGGCTCGAGGGCAAGATGCTGGTGGCGGCTTTCTTTTCCGCCGCGATCGCGGCCACGACGGGATCGGTCTGGCTGGGCCTGCTTGCAGGGGTCGCAGCCTCTCTCGTCTTCGCGGCGATCCACGGGCTTGCCTCGATCACCTTCCGCGGCGATCAGCTCATTTCCGGCGTGGCGCTGAACTTCCTCGCGGCCGGCACGACGGTGCTCATCGCGCAGGACTGGTTCGCTCAGGGCGCTCGGACCCCGGCCCTCACCGGCGCCGCGCGTTTCGCACCGATCGACCTGCCCTTCGCGGACGCGCTTTCCGGTATCCCGCTTCTGGGACCGCTCTACGCTCAGGCTCTCTCGGGCCACACGATCCTGGTCTATGTGGGCCTCCTTGCCGTGCCCGCGACCTGGTACGTTCTCTTCCGCACGCGCTTCGGGCTCAGGCTCCGCGCGGTGGGAGAGAACCCCGGCGCGGTCGATACGGCGGGCGTCTCGGTCATCCGCCTACGCTATGCCGCCGTGCTGATCTGCGGGCTCCTTTGCGGTCTCGCGGGCGCCTATCTCGCGACCGGCCTCGCGGCGGGCTTCACGCAGGACATGACGGCCGGGCGCGGCTTCATCGCGCTGGCCGCCCTCATCTTCGCGAAATGGCGCCCCTGGTACGCGCTCTGGGCCTGCCTCCTCTTCGGCTTCCTGCAGGCCGTCTCGAACCGCTATTCCACGATCGACCTCTGGATCGTTGAGATCCCCAACGCCTTCGTCATCGCCCTGCCCTACATCCTCACCGTGGTGATCCTCGCGGGTTTCGTGGGCCGGGCCACCCCGCCACGGGCCGGGGGCGTCCCCTACGTGAAGGAGCGCTGAGATGTCGCGCGTCGCATCGGACCTGACCCGGTTCATCCAGGATCGCGCGGGCTCGGAGCCGATCTCCGCCGGCCTGATTCTCGGATCCGGCCTCGGGCATCTCGCCGATACGGTCGACGGGGTCTCGATCGACTATGCGCAATTGCCGGGCTTTCCGGAAGCTGGCGTTTCGGGTCACGCGCCACGCCTCGTGATCGGACGGCTGGAGGGTCGGCGTATCGCGATCCTCGGCGGGCGCGCGCATTACTACGAAAGCGGGAGCGCTGACGCGATGCGCTTGCCGCTGGAGGTGCTTTCAGCACTTGGGGCGAAGACGCTTCTCCTGACGAATGCGGCGGGATCGCTCGTGCCGAAAATGCCGACAGGCAGTCTCATGTTGATCGAGGACCACATCAACTTCTCCGGCCTCAATCCGCTCATCGGGGAGCCGACGGAGGCGAGATTCGTGCCGATGGGGGACGCCTACGACGCGGAGCTGCGCGGTCATGTCTCGCGGGCGGCGGAGGAAGCAGGCGTGGCGCTACACCGGGGGGTCTACGCCTGGTATTCGGGCCCGAGCTTCGAGACCCCGGCCGAAATACGGGCGATTCGCGTTCTCGGCGCCGACGCGGTCGGCATGTCGACGGTCCCCGAGGTCATCCTGGCGCGGTTTTTCGGCCTGCGGGTCGGTGCGATCTCGGCGATCACGAACATGGCCGCAGGGATGAGCGACGAGGCAATCGGCCACGAGCACACGAAGGCCATGGCGCTTCGGGCGGCCGACAAGCTAGAGAATGTCCTGCGCGCTCTTTTGCGTATGCTGTGACGCATGCCATGATGGCGGGGGCATCCATGCGGTGATGCGCCGAATTCACGGGGATCCGACGATCCATGCAGATCTATCTTCCGATCGCGGAGGTCTCGATCAACGCGATCCTCCTACTCGGGATCGGGGGCCTCGTCGGTGTCTTGTCGGGCATGTTCGGTGTCGGCGGCGGATTCCTCATCACGCCGCTCCTCTTTTTCGTCGGCATTCCGCCGGCCGTTGCCGTCGCGACGAGCACGAACCAGATCGTCGCGTCCTCCTTCTCGGCGCTCCTGGCGCATCTGCGGCGTCGTACCGTCGACATCCGCATGGGTACCGTGCTGCTTGCGGGTGGCCTCGTGGGCGCCGCGCTCGGAATTTGGCTGTTCGCGTATCTGCGTGAGCTCGGCCAGGTCGATCTCCTCGTCCGGCTGAGCTACGTCGTCTTCCTCGGCGGGATCGGGGCCCTGATGTTCGTCGAATCGCTCCGCGCGATCCTGCGAACGCGCGCGGGCCGTCGTCCGCAGCGTCGCAAACACAACTGGATCCAGGCGCTGCCGCTCAAGATCAAGTTCCGCACCTCGGGCCTCTACATCTCCGTGATCCCCCCGGCCCTTGTCGGGCTTGCCGTCGGCGTGCTCGCGGCCATCATGGGCGTGGGCGGCGGGTTCATCATGGTGCCCGCGATGATCTATCTCCTCGGGATGCCGACGAAGGTCGTGGTCGGCACTTCGCTGTTCCAGATCCTCTTCGTGACCGCGTTCACCACCATCCTGCACGCGATGACGAATTATTCCGTAGACATGCTTCTGGCCGTCCTTCTCATCATCGGCGGCGTGGTGGGCGCGCAGGTCGGCACCCGGATCGGCCTTCTTATGAAGGCGGAGCAACTCCGCATTCTCCTCGCGGTGATCGTTCTGGGTGTCTGCGGGCAACTGGCGCTCGAATTGCTGATCCGGCCCGACGAACTCTATTCCGTCGGCAGGGAGGCCTCGTGATCCGCTGGCTGTTTCTCCTGCTGATCCTCACGACCTCCGCCAGCGCCCAGGAGGAGGTGATCGCGGGGATGAGCAGCAGCAGGATCTCGATCTCGGCCAATTTCGACGGCTCGGAGATCCTGATCTTCGGCGCCGTCAAGCGCGAGCAATCCCCGCCCGAGGGCGAACTCGGCGTGATCGTCACGGTGGAAGGACCCGGACAGCCGCTGACGGTCCGTCGCCTGGAACGGCGGGCGCTCATATGGGTCAACGGCGAAGCGGTCCGGATCGCGCGGGCCCCGAGCTTCTATGCGATCAACACGTCTGCGCCGCTCGCGCAGCTTCTGAACACCCAGGCCGACGCACGAGCCCGGATCACGACGCGCCGCGTAATCGGAACGATCGACGCGCCGATGGAGGTCAACGACGCGACGGCCTTCTCCCAGGCCCTGATACGGATCCGCAAAGACGTGAACCTCTACCAGACGAATATCAACGCGGTGGAGTTGCGCGAGGAAACGCTTTTCAACACGACCGTTACGCTTCCGGCCAACCTCGTAGAGGGGATCTACATCTCCCGTATCTTCCTGACGAGGAACGGGGAAATCGTCGCGACGTCCTCCACGGCCATCGATGTCGAGAAGATCGGGCTGGAGAAGTTTCTCTACAATCTCGCCTATGACGATCCGCTCATCTATGCGTTGCTGTCGATCGCCCTGGCGATCGGTGCAGGATGGGGCGCCTCGGCCGCCTTCCGCTACCTGCAGAGTTAGTCCGCCGCATCCGACTGCGACTTGAGCTCGAGCGGGGCCGGCGCCTGCGTCAGGTCTTCGGTCGAAAGCGGCGCATCCGGCCTCGCCAGGCGATTGCGCATCACCCAGAAGAGGCGCGTCTCCGCGCGGGTGATCGCGACATAGGCAAGCCGCTTCCACAGCGGCAGACCCGCTTCCGTCCGGCCCGCCCGCGCCGCGGCCCAGAGATCGGGCGCGAAGACCTGCACCTCATCCCATTGCGACCCTTGCGCCTTGTGGATCGTGACCGCCGCGCCGTGAAGGAATGTGGCGCCCATCCTTGCGGCGAAGGGGATGAAAGGCTCCTCTTCGTCGGGCATCTCGATCTTGACGATGGAGGCCACGTTGACCCGCGGCTCCGGCGCGCCGACGACGTGGAGGATCGAGAAACCCGGCCGCGTCCCGTCGCCGAGATAGATGACCTGCGCCCCCTTGATGAGGCCCCGCGCCTCCAAGTCGATGCGCTTCTTGCGGTGCTTGAGCGGCAATTCGATACCGTCGCAGATCAGTGGCTCGCCCGGCAGGAGCGCATCCGCCGGGGCACCGAAGGCCGTCCGGAAGGCATGGATGAGCCGGATCCGCGTCGCATTTCGCCAGACGAGGACGGGACTGCGCGCCATCTTCGCCGCTTCCACGCGTCCGGCCACGACCACCCGGTCGTCACGTCGCGCCGCTTCCTCGACTTGCCGCTCGAATTCCTCGAAGGTGAGATCCGGATCGCCGAGGGCATGAGCGAGATCGAGGATCGGATTACCCGCGTCCTGGCGGTGGATCCTGTCGAGCGAGACGCGATCCTTCTGCGGCAACCGCTCGAAGACCATCTCGCCCGCATGCTGCACCGGGGCGAGCTGCGCGGGATCGCCGAAGAGGACGAGGGTGGGAAAGATTTCCTTCAGGTCCTCGAACTGCTTCTCGTCGAGCATGGAGCTTTCGTCCACCATGCCGATATCGAGCGGTTCCTCCCGGCGCTTCCAGCCGGAGATGAAATCCGAGCCGCGGAGGCCGGCAGCGGCGAGCGCGCCGGGAACCGAGTTGTTCATCGTGTAGAATGCCAGCGCCCGATCGAGCGCCTGGTCGCCGAGTTCCGGAATCTCCGGCCGCTCACCTTGCCCGGCCAGCCATTCCGCGATCTTCTCGTATTGCGGGTCGTAGACGGGGGTGTAGAGGATGCGGTGGATCGTGGTGGCAGGAACGCCCCGCCCTCGCAGCACGCTCGCGGCCTTGTTGGTCGGAGCGAGAATCGCCAGCGTGCGCCGATCCTTGCGCCGGCGTGCCTCGTAATCACCCGACACGATCTCGACGCCAGCATCCCGCATCTCTCGAAAAAGGCCGGCGAGCAGCATCGTCTTTCCAGATCCGGCCTTCCCGGTCACGGCGACGACCTGCGACCGGCCCTCCGAGAGCGGGGTCAGCGAGCGGCTGCCGAGATCGATGCCGGCACCCGCCAGACAGTCGGCGACACGGGCATGGGCATCGGCTTGATCGTCGGAAAAGGTAGGGGCAGGTTCGGCCATGGCAGGGTTCTAGCCGCCGTGGCCGCGCATGCCCAGTGAGATCACATCGCGGCGACGAGCGCGGGCTGATGATCCGTCTCGAAAGCGGCCGTGAACCAGGCCCGTGATTGTGCCGCGGTGAGACCCGCGCGGCGCAGGAGGCGCGTCTCGGCCGTTTCTGTGAAAGACCATAGCCCGACGCCGATCGCATCGGGGCCCGTTCCGGACATGCCCAGTATCTCGGGCTCGCCGCCCAGCATCTTGTAGACCCGGATCATGCGGGCATCGAAGACGCCCACGAAGTTCATCAACTGAAAGCCTCGAAGGATTTCGCCTCCCGCCAGCATCAGTGCCGCCGAGGTCGCGGAGCCGGCGCCGGGGGCGAGGCAGAACCGGGTGCATTCCCAGATGATCGGGCTCTGGATCCGGGCGCCATCGGTCAGCGACAGGAAATGTTCGTTGACCATGGTCCGCCCCGTAGTCGGCAGGAACCGCATGGAGCCGCCATGGGTACCGTCCGGACGCTCCCAGATCACGTAGAGCGGTCCGAGCTCGTCGTACTGATCCCGCTCGAACCCGTCGGCATCCACCGTCACGTCCCAGTTCAGCCGGTCGCGGAATTGCGTCGCGCGATCCCGGAACATGGTCGCGCTCAGCAGCGGATGTTGACCAAGTTCGTCGGCATAAAGATAGCGGATCATCGTTAAGCTCCTCTAGAATGCATCTACGCAATGCATCTGACGGGGACATGCTTAACGGGAGTTGAGACCAGCGCGCGTTGCGCAGGCGATCAGATCACCAGGAGACCGAGGTTGAGCGCCTTGGCGACGGCATGGGTCGTGTTCATTGCGCTAAGCTTGTGGCGAGCGCTCTCGATGTAGACGCGCAAAGTATGCTCGGAAATCGACAGCGTATCCGCGGCCTGACTTCGCGTGTAGCCCAGTGCCAGGAAGGTCAGCGCGTCGACCTCCCTGGGGGAAAGAGCGACGTCCTTATCGTCGTTCCTTATTTCGCTGAGTTCGAGCGCCTTCTGGTTGAAAAAGTGGCCGAGCAGGATGAGGTAGCGGCCGTTCGCTTCGTTGAAGGACGCGAATTCCGCGTCGCTGCATCCCATCGTTGCCGTGAGATGGGCCATCTGCCCGCCCGGACCGCGGATCGGGATCGTCAGCCCCTGCGGGCCGATCCCGGCATCCTGCGCATCCGCCCTGAAGTCACGAACATCCTTCGACGACCAGTCGAGATTTCGCCAGTTGAGGGGATGAAAGCGCTTCCGCGCGCCCTGCACCACCGGGTCGATCCGCATGTATCGCTCGTCGAGGTAATGGACGCGCCACGCCGGGTCGTACGTCCCGGCGCCGAACACCCTCCCCTCAGAGTTGATCCAGTGATAAAGGACATGCTGGGCACTCAGGCGGTCGCGGATCTCGGAAACCTCGCGCTCCAGATCACCGAGGCTGGAGGCACCGTCGATACGCTCAATGAATCCTTCGAGTACCTGTTGCTTCATCTATACAGAACTGATCGGTGGACGCACCGCCTTCGATGAAGGCGATTTCTGCTTCCGCCACGCGATGCACCTCTTCCAGTTGAGCCGAAACTGCATGAAGACCGTTCTTCACCGCAAACGTTCTGAGGTCGTCCAGGACGTCGAGGAACCAGTCATGCGCCATTCTAGTTCTCCTTGAGAGGGCGAGGCAATTATTTAATCGCCTCTGACGAGAACTATTAATCGTTTATGACCACCATTCAGCAACTCGCCATTTTTGGGTAGTCATCAAACGTGGCTCACCCGGAAGTTTAGCCGGCGGAGACGGACAGTTCCTGTGCATCCTCGAAGGTCCGCAGGCCGGTACGCGGCGTCTGGACGAGAACCGCCATGTTGCCGGGCTTGTGCTCGTTGCGCCGCATTTTTGCGTGGGCGAAGGGAATGTCCGAGAACTCGAACACTTCGGACATGCAGGGGTCGAGGCGACGCTCGATCATCAGCTTGTTGGCCGCGGCGGCCTGCTTCAAATGCGCGAAATGGCTGCCTTGGACACGCTTCTGGTTCATCCAGACATAGCGCGCATCCATCGTCAGGTTGTAGCCGGTCGTGCCGGCACAGATCACGACCATCCCGCCCCGCTTGCACACGAAGGTCGAGACGGGAAAGGTCGATTCGCCCGGATGCTCGAACACCATGTCGACATTCACGCCCTTGCCGGTGATGTCCCAGATCGCCTTGCCGAACTTCCGCACTTCCGCGAACCAAGTCTTGTAGGCGTCCGAGTTGACCGTTGGAAGCTGTCCCCAGCAATCGAAATCCTTGCGATTGATGACGCCCTTGGCGCCAAGCCCGAGAACGAAATCGCGCTTGTCCTCCTCGCTGATCACGCCGATCGCGTTCGCACCGGCTGTATTGATAAGCTGGATCGCGTAGGACCCCAGCCCTCCCGACGCACCCCAGACAAGGACGTTCTGGCCTGGCTTCAACTCATGAGGGTGATGTCCGAAGAGCATCCTGTAGGCTGTCGCGAGCGTTAGGGTGTAACAGGCGGATTCTTCCCAGGTCAGGTGCTTCGGTCGCGGCATGAGCTGCTGCGCCTGAACGCAGGTGAACTGAGCGAATGATCCGTCGGGCGTCTCGTATCCCCAGATACGCTGCGATGGCGAGAACATCGGGTCGCCGCCATTGCATTCCTCGTCGTCGCCATCATCCTGATTGCAGTGGATCACGACCTCGTCGCCGACCTTCCAACGGGTAACCTTGTCGCCGACAGCCCAGACGATGCCGGAGGCGTCCGACCCCGCGATGTGGTATTCGGCCCCGTGGACGTCGAAGGGTGAAATCGGAACGCCGAGTCCCGCCCAGACGCCGTTGTAATTGACGCCGGCTGCCATCACCATGACGAGCACCTCGTGCCCGTCCGGGCGGGGCGTCGGCACGACTTCCAGCAGGAAGGATTGCTCGGGCTCGCCATGCCGCTCGCGGCGAATCGCCCAAGCGTGCATATGATCGGGCACATGTCCGAGAGGCGGCATTTCACCCACCGCATACAGGGATTTCGCCTTCGCACGGGTTTGCGTTGTCTCGGTTTGCATTCCAGCCCTCTCCATCGACGATGCCGCAACGCGGCGACAATTCTACACCCCGTGGGTAGGGTCAAATACGAAAGATCGCAACCTTCAGGCGCCTTTCTCGGTAATTATATTTCTGTCGCGTCTGGAGGCCGGGTTATCGAGCTCGTTCAACGCCGTCGTGACGCTCTCGGCATAGAACTCCAGAAGCGGTCGGGCATTGTCGCGGACGCTTATCCGTCCGGCCGGAGAGACGGAGATCATCCGTCGCAAGGCCAGCATGTCGAGCGCCGCATCGATCGTACGACCGGGATCGTCGGCGACGAGCAGCACGTCGTGTCCCGCACCGGAGAGGGCTTCGCGGCGCGAGTGGAAGCAGGCTTCCGCCTCCTGCCGTGTCGTCGCACCCGAGAGCAGCGCTTCCGACAGCATCGGCACGGGGAGGAGCGGAACGCGGCGCCGGATCGCAGCCATGAGGTGCTGCCCCAAGCGGGCGATATCGGCATCGTTGCGAAGCGGGAAATCGGAGAGCGGTACCGGTGTGCCGAACGCGACGCCGGCGATGCCGAAGCTTCGGGCCTGGCCGGTCAGACGGCGCCAGAGCCAGCGCAACACGAAGGCAGTTCCGGTCGCGAAGGACCCCTTGTAGCGTCGTTCGCCCGATTGCGCCGCCTCGATCAGGATCCGGTCCTCGATCACCTTGTCGTAGCTGAGTGCGACCGGGACGAAGACAACCGGACGGTCCCCTTTCCTGCCGCCTTCGGCGATGTATGACAGCAGCCCGAGCTTCGCCGCGCCGACACTGCCATCCACGCTGAGCCTGCCTTCGGGAAATATTGCCTGGGTCACGCCGCCCGCCACGGCGAGTTGGACGTACCGCGCAAGGACCCTGCGGTATAGCGGATTGCGGGACCGGCGGCGGATAAAATAGGCTCCCATCGCACGCAGCAGCCAACTCACGGGGCGTACCCGCGCCCATTCCCCGACCGCGTAGGCAAGCGCGGACCGGTCGGCGGCCAGATAGGTGACGAGCACGTAATCCATGTTCGAGCGGTGGTTCATGACGAAGACGACGGTCGCGTCGTGCGGTATCCGCGCCAGATCCTCGCCGCCTCCGGTCAGGCGGACGTCGTAGAGCTGCGTGCTGACCCACCGCGCCGCTCGCGTGGCAAAACCGAAATAGGCCGTCGCACTGAACGACGGGACGATCTCACGCGCGTAACGCTTGGCCTCGGAGAACGCGACGTCCTCGCGCATGCCGGTGGCGCTCGCATGCTCGGACACCGCCTCGATCACCGCGGGATCGTAGATCAGCCGCAGGATCATGTCGTGCCGCCGGGCGAGCTTGAATGGCTGGATGGGCCTTTCGAGGCGTTCGTTGAGACGAGCGACGGCCCGTTCCATGCGTCGCCGAAGGAACCACCGGACCGGGGGGATGAAGAGGTGACTCGCCGCGGTGACCGCCGCGAAGAGCAGGATCAGGACAAAGAGCCAGACGGGGATTTCAACGGTGCCAAACATGTGCGCCGACAATGACAAATGGCGCCGCCACAATCCATATCGGCCGGTGCTTCAAAAACATGAAGGGGCGCCGAAGCGCCCCTGTCAGCATCGTGTGCCCGGCTTACACGTCGAAGAGATCGACGATCTGGCCATTCCCGCTCCCGAAAACGAGCAGATTGTCGTTAGCTTCCGCATCGACAACGTTCCAGACCACCACGCCCGTCTCGTTGTAGGTGACAAGGGCATCACGTATCGATGCATCGCCCCTCTGCGAAACGAAGTTGACCGTGAAATCATCCTGCGCGATTGCCCGCCCGGACAGGAACAGCAGCTCGTTCGTCCCATTGGGATCGTAGTCGGCGATGATATCGGTTCCATCGGACGCGGCACCGGTATGGAAGAAGAAGTCGCTTCCAGCTCCGCCGAACAGGAAATCGTCGCCCGCACCGCCGAAGAGGTTGTCGCCGCCGCCGCCACCGTAGATCGTGTCGTTGCCGCCGCTGCCGTAGAGCTGGTCGTTGCCGGTACCGCCACCGATCGTGTCGTTGCCGCTGCCGCCATAGATCGTGTCGCGCCCGGCATTGCCGAAGACCTCGTCGGCGCCGCCTCCGCCGCCCATCCGGTCGTTGCCACCATTGCCGTAGAGCACGTCGGCCCCACTGCCGCCGAAGACCGAATCATCGCCGGCCGCACCCGCGATATCGTCGGAACCGGCATCGCCGTAGAGCGCGTCGTCACCGCCAGCGCCACGGATGATGTCGTTCCCGGCGCCACCATAGGCTTCATCGTCGCTCGTGCCGGTATGCTGGTTCGCGAAGCCCTGATCGGAGTCGGCCCAGCTTCCGGTATGGATCTCGTCGTTGCCGTCGCCGCCGTAGATCACGTCGGACCCATCCGCCTGCGCGTTGAAGTTGGAACCGACTTCCGCGGTCACGCGGCTATCGTCATCCCCGGTGATGATGTCGCTGCCCGGCCCGCCGAAGATTGTGTCGTTCCCCCAGCCACCGGCATAGGCGTTGTCGTATTCGTCGAGGGGCAGGCTGCCGGAGGCGCCGTTATTCGCGTCGTTGTCGGGATCCGCCGCGTCGCCCGTGCCGTTGCGCAGTAGGTCGTTGCCGTAATCGCCGTAGAGAATGTCCTCCGCCGCGCCGCCGAAGAGCGTATCGGCCCCGGCCTCGCCATTCATCGTATCCTCTCCGAAGCTGCCGAAGAGGCGGTCGTTCCCGTTGCCGCCACGCAGGAAATCGTCGCCGGTCCCGCCGCCGACGCCGTCGTTGCCGTTTCCGCCACCGACGGTGTCATCCCCGATGCCACCACCGACGTAATCGTCGCCATTGCCGCCGTAGACCGTGTCTTCGCCCGGACCGCCGTTCAGTCGGTCATCGCCGTCACCCCCGAAGACGTAGTCGTCCCCCAGAGCCGCGAAGAATACCTGCCGACCGTCCCCGAAGATGAAGCGCTGCGAAGCGCCGTCCTCGTGATCCTCGAGCAGGTCGAGCGCCTCGTCGACGTCGATCTCCACAATCTCGCCGGCGGCGACGGGCAGGGTCGGCTTGTAACCCGTCTGTCCGTTCACCTCCCCGCCAGTACCGGCACCGGCATTTCCGCCGACGAAAAGGCCATGCAGGACCACTTCCCGGAATTCGAGCGGGGTCAGGTCATCGAGATCTTCGGAAATATCGTAGTTCTGAACGAATTCGACCGTGCCGTTCAGGTTCGCGGTCGGCATCGCTCCGGCCGGGAAGGTCAGAGGGAGAAGAATCCCGCCATAGGAACGCGCACCCTCCGCAAGCTCGACGAACCCGTCGCCGTCGGTATCGGCCGATGGTAACGGGGTCGTGGCATCGGTCGGGTTGCCCTGCCCGTCGAACGTCCCATGGATATGCTGGACATGCACACGGTTCGGCGCCAGCCCGTCGGCGAAGATCGATACGGCGAGGCGACGGCTTCCATCCGCCTCGGTCGTCAGCGCGAGGATCGCGCTGCCCTCCACCCCGGAATCGTTCAGCGCGGTAAAGTCCGCCGAATATACTGCATCGACGGTCCAGTCTCCGCCGTCGTCCTCGAGCAGCGTTTCGAAGGACTCATAGTTCGTACCGAGATGTGCCAATGTGCTCTCCCTGGCTGTAACCCGTAGGTGCAGTCACGCATCCTGCGTGCCGTAGTTTCGCGCGGCGCGCAGAAATTGGGCAGCGCCGCCACGAACTCGAACGCAGCCTTTCAGCATTCCCGGGACGGTTGCAACCCGCGACCGGTCGACCGGGCCTCGTTGACGAAATTTTGTAGCGTTAATATTCGTTTACGCAATCCGCGCCACACTGCGACCGGATCGCGCCCTTCTCGTATTCGTAGTGTATTTCGACGACACCACCGCCTGAAACTTGGACTGGACACGAAATTTTGTTGCGTGTATCCGGTCATTATTCGCAATTAAATGAGGATTGCCCCTTGGATAAGGTTCGTCGGGATCAGCCTTGGCTCTTTCGCACCTATGCCGGCCATTCGACGGCCCGGGCCTCGAACATGCTTTACCGTGGCAACCTCGCGAAAGGGCAGACGGGACTCTCCGTCGCCTTCGATCTGCCGACGCAGACGGGGTACGACAGCGATCATGTTCTCGCGCGCGGCGAGGTAGGCAAGGTCGGCGTACCGATTTCCCATCTCGGTGACATGAGGATGCTCTTCCAGGACATCCCGCTCGAGCAGATGAATACGTCGATGACGATCAATGCCACGGCGCCGTGGCTCCTCGCGCTCTACATCGCGGTTGCGGACGAACAGGGTGCAGACATCGCGCGGCTACAGGGCACCGTGCAGAACGACATCGTCAAGGAGTATCTGAGCCGGGGGACCTATATCTGTCCTCCCGAACCGTCGCTGCGGATGATCACGGATGTCGCGACCTACACGCGCCAGCATCTTCCGCGCTGGAACCCGATGAACGTCTGCTCTTACCATCTGCAGGAAGCCGGCGCGACACCGGAACAGGAACTCGCCTACGCCCTCGCGACCGCGATCGCGGTCCTCGACGATCTGCGCGGGCGGGTCGATCCCGCGGATTTCCCCGACATGGTCGGCCGGATCAGTTTCTTCGTGAATGCCGGCATCCGTTTCGTGGCCGAATTGTGCAAGATGCGCGCCTTCACCGATCTGTGGGACGAGATCTGCCGCGAGCGTTACGGTGTCGAGGAGGAGCGATTCCGGAGATTCCGCTACGGGGTGCAGGTGAACTCCCTGGGACTGACGGAGCAGCAGCCGGAGAACAACGTCCACCGCATCCTGATCGAGATGCTCGCCGTGACGCTCTCCAAGCGCGCGCGGGCACGGGCAGTACAGCTTCCCGCCTGGAACGAGGCACTCGGTCTGCCCCGGCCCTGGGACCAGCAATGGTCGCTCCGGATGCAGCAGATCATGGCCTACGAGACAGATCTTCTCGAGTACGACGATCTCTTCGACGGCAATCCGGCAATCGAACGCAAGGTCGCCGAATTGAAGGCGGCGGCTTGGGCAGAGCTTGCGCAGATAGAGGCGATGGGGGGCGCCGTCGGTGCGATCGAGCACATGAAGACGCGTCTCGTCGAGAGCAACGCCGCACGGATCGCCGCGATCGAGAGTGGCGAAACGACCGTGGTGGGCGTCAATCGCTACGTGGAGGGAGAACCCTCACCGCTCACCACCGGACCCGACGCCATCCTTCTTGCCGATCCCCATGCCGAAACCGACCAGATTGCCCGGCTGCAGCAATGGCGCACTGAACGCGATCAGGACGCTCTCGAAAGCGCGCTGAGGGCATTGCGAGACGCGGCGGCGACAGGCGCGAATATCATGCCAGCGTCAATCGCGGCGGCGAAGGCGGGGGCGACGACGGGCGAATGGGGCGATATCCTGCGACAGGCGTTCGGCCAGTATCGGGGGCCCACGGGTGTGAGTCCGGCACCGTCGAACCGGGTACAGGATCTCGACGAGATCCGCGAACTCGTCGACGCTGCCTCGAGCCGGCTCGGCCGTCGTCTAAGCTTCATGATGGGAAAGCCGGGCCTCGACGGACATTCGAACGGCGCCGAACAGATCGCCGCGAGAGCACGCGATTGCGGTATGGCGATCGTTTATGACGGCATCAGGTTGACCCCTGCCGAAATCGTCGCGCGCGTCGGTCAGGAGGAACCGCACGTTTTGGGATTATCGATCCTCTCGGGAAGTCACCTTCCGCTCATATCCGAAATAATGGAAGGGTTAAGAAATGCCGGGCATGGTGAATTGCCGGTCGTCGTCGGTGGGATCATTCCCGATGACGATGCGGATCGCCTGCGTTCTATCGGTGTTTCCCGTATTTACACGCCAAAAGATTTTGCGATGAACCGGATCATGTTCGATATCGTTGCGCTCGCCGATCCACACTCTTTGGCGGCCGAATGATAAGGTCGAACCGGTAATTGCGTTCTGTCACTGATACATTTGGCGCAAATTCATTAAAGATTGCCAATTCTACTTGCTATTCGATCACGCAAGGTGCAATTCGAAATAATTCACATTGCGGAGTATCGAATGGCACGGGATCTGAGCAAAATGTCTCGGGAGGAATTGGAAAGCTTGAAAGCTGAAATCGAGGAAGCTCTTTCCTCGCTCGACGCGCGGCGAAAAGCAGAAGCGCGTGCAGCGGCGGAAAAGGTTGCTCGGGATCACGGCTATTCCCTGGACGAAATTCTCGGTCAGCAGAAGAAGAGCCGGAAATCCTCTCCGAAATACAGAAACCCTACCGATCCGAGAATGACGTGGACGGGACGCGGCCGTCAGCCGGGATGGATCAAGGATGCCCTTTCGGAGGGTCGTTCGCTTAAGGAATTCGCGATTTGACGATGTGAGATCGCGGAGGCAAACCGGCCACCGCGATCGAAGCTTCGATTTGGCCCGCACTCTGCGGGCCATTTCGCGACGTGGTCTTCAGACCGCCCGCTCGACCATGAGCTTCTTTATTTCCATGATCGCTTCCGCCGGATTGAGCCCTTTCGGACAGGTACGGGCGCAATTCATGATCGTGTGGCAGCGATAGAGCTTGAACGGATCCTCGAGATCATCGAGACGCTCGCCCGTTGCTTCATCACGGCTATCGATGATCCAGCGATATGCATGCAGGAGGGCGGCAGGGCCCAGATACTTGTCGCCATTCCACCAATAGGACGGGCAGGATGTAGAGCAACAGGCACACATCACGCATTCATAAAGCCCGTCAAGTTTCTTCCGGTCATCCGTCGACTGCTTCCATTCCTTCTGCGGGCGCTGCGTCTTGGTTTCGAGCCAGGGCATGACGGACGCATGCTGTGCATAGAAGTGGGTGAGATCGGGAATAAGATCCTTCACGACGGGCATATGCGGGAGCGGGTAGATCTTCACATCGCCCGAAACCTCGTCGATCCCGTAGATACAGGCGAGGGTATTGATCCCACCGATATTCATTGCGCACGAACCGCAGATCCCTTCCCGGCAGGACCGGCGGAACGTCAATGTCGGATCGATCTCGTTCTTGATCTTGATAAGCGCGTCCAACATCATCGGACCGCAGGAATCGAGATCGACGAAATACGTGTCGACACGCGGGTTCTCGCCGTCGTCGGGATTCCAGCGATAGATGTCGAATTTCTTGAGATTGTTCGCCCCTTCGGGCTTCGGCCACGTCTTTCCCGTGCGAATTCGGCTGTTTTTGGGGAGGGTCAACTGAACCATGGCGTCCTCATTTCGGCATGACCCTAACGCAGGGCCGGAAGATCTCGCGCGGCGAGACATCTCATCGTTTCGACCCTTTCCGCAATGACGGAAACGGTTTGAATCGTCGCAGCGGTGGGACCGATCACCGTATTGGAAGCCAATGACCGGATTTCCGGCGCGCTGGCATTTGCCAGGATACAATCGGTCGCTGGCTCTACGGGGAAAGCGGGATATTGTTTTACAACGACGCGTGCAACGAGACTGCGCGCCGCATCGCGCGTCACCACTTCGCGATCGTTCGGCGAACACGAGGCGATCAAGCCCAATCCCAGCACGATAGCGGCTCGTATTTTCATTCGATCACCTCCGCCCCGGCAGTGCTCCGCGCCATGCAAGAGCGATAGACGTCGTCCGGATCGCGTCCGACGATATAATCGTGACTGACGGAAAGGCCGATCCCAACGTGCGACGAGCCTCCCGAACCGAGTTCCACCCCGACCGCGCCGCTCGGGGCCGCGGCAGCACGCGCTCGTTCAGCGCAGAGCCGTTCCACCTCGGCCGGCGAGGGCGCGCTGCAGCCGCCGAGGATTGCCGCGAAGACGAGGGCCGATACGGCCACGCGGGATGGGTGGTGTCCCATCACGACAGCTCCGGAACGGCGGCTTCGCCGCAGGACCGCGCCCTCACGGGCCGTCCTGCGACGAAAACCGATATCTTCGGGAAATGCATGGCTGCGCCCCAATCCAAGGGATCAGTAGACCCGCGCCTTGGGCTTGATCTTGTCGAGATCGATCCCGCCTTCGTTATGCCCGATCAAAGGATTGAGGTGGACGGGCCGGTATTCCAGATCGACCTTGCCGTTGACGAAGGCGAGCGTGTGCTTGCGCCAGTTCTCATCGTCGCGATCGGGATGATCCTCCTGCGCATGGGCGCCACGGCTTTCCTTCCGTGCCTCCGCGCTCACGATCGTCGCAAGCGCGTTCGGCATGAGGTTCGTGAGCTCCAGCGTCTCCATCAGGTCGGAGTTCCATACGAGGCTGCGATCGGTGACGCTGATGTCATCGAGCTTCGCGGCCACGCCGTACATCTTCTCGACACCTTCGGCGAGGGTCTCGTCGGTGCGGAAAACGGCTGCGTCTTCCTGCATCGTCTTCTGCATCTCTGCCCGGAGTTCCGCGGTCGGCACGTTGCCCTTGGCGTGGCGGAAGCCATCGAACCGGTCGAACGCCTTGTCGACGGAGGCCTGGTTCAGCGACGGATTCGACCCGCGGTCGACGACTTCGCCTGCCTTGATCGCCGCCGCACGCCCGAAGACCACGAGGTCGATCAGCGAATTCGATCCGAGCCGATTGGCGCCATGGACGCTCGCGCAGCCCGCCTCGCCGACGGCCATGAGGCCCGGCACGATCCGGTCAGGGTCCTCTGCGGTCGGGTGAAGCACCTCGCCCCAGTAATTCGTGGGGATCCCGCCCATGTTGTAATGCACCGTCGGCAGGACCGGGATCGGCTCTTTCGTGACGTCGACGCCGGCGAAGATCTTCGCCGACTCGGAAATGCCCGGCAACCGTTCGTGCAGGGCCTCTTTCGGCAGGTGGTTGAGGTTGAGATGGATATGGTCGCCGTCCTTGCCGACGCCGCGGCCCTCCCGGATCTCCATCGTCATGCAGCGGCTGACGACGTCGCGAGACGCCAGATCCTTGTAGGTCGGGGCGTAGCGCTCCATGAACCGCTCACCCTCGGAATTGGTGAGGTAGCCGCCCTCGCCGCGGGCGCCTTCGGTGATGAGACACCCGGCGCCGTAGATCCCGGTGGGGTGGAACTGCACGAACTCCATGTCCTGCAGCGGAAGACCCTGCCGCGCCACCATCCCGCCGCCGTCGCCGGTGCAGGTATGCGCCGAGGTGGCCGAGAAATATGCGCGTCCGTAGCCCCCTGTCGCGAGAACCGTCATCTTGGCGTTGAAGACGTGCATCGTGCCGTCCTCGAGCGACCAGGCGACGACACCCTGACACTGCCCGTCTTCGGACATGACGAGGTCGATGGCGAAATACTCGATGTAGAATTCCGCATCGTTCTTGAGGCTCTGCCCATAGAGCGTGTGCAGGATCGCGTGTCCCGTCCGGTCGGCGGCCGCACAGGTGCGCTGCACGGGCGGACCCTCCCCGAATTGGGTGGTATGTCCACCGAACGGACGTTGGTAGATGCGCCCATCCTCGGTGCGCGAGAACGGCACGCCGTAATGCTCGAGCTCGTAGACGGCCTTCGGCGCTTCCCGCGCGAGGTATTCCATCGCATCGGTATCGCCGAGCCAGTCCGACCCCTTCACGGTGTCGTACATGTGCCACTGCCAATTGTCCTCGCCCATGTTGCCGAGCGAGGCGGCGATCCCGCCCTGCGCCGCGACGGTGTGCGAGCGGGTCGGAAAGACCTTGGTGATGCAGGCTGTCCGCAGGCCCTGCTCCGCGAGGCCCAGCGTGGCGCGGAGACCGGATCCGCCCGCGCCGACCACGATGGCGTCGTAGGTATGGGTCTCGTACTCGTAGGCAGCCATGTTCTCTTCCTCTGCTTCAGAACGCCAGCGCGACGAGGGCGAAAAGCCCCGCTGCGGCAGCGGCATAGGCGATGCAGTTCACCGCGATGATGAGGAGCTTGCGGGTCGTCCCGCGCGAATAATCCTCGATCGCGGTCTGCGCGCCGTTCTTGAAATGGAGCCAGCTCACCACGATCGTCAGCGCGGCGACGATCGCGGGAAACGGGCGGGAGTAATAGGCGATAACCTCCTCGTAGGAGGAGCCGAGGATCGGTCCGAACGTGAAGACGAACAGCGGAACGAGGATCAGAAGCCCGACGGAGGACTGGATCATCCCCCAGTAATGCTCCGTTCCGGACTTCGCCGATCCAAGGCCTTCGGCCCGCTTGCGGTCGGTCATGTAGCTCATGGTGTCGCTCCTCAGACGAACAGCAGGGTCAGGATCGTCAGCAGGATCGATCCGCCGACCACGCCCCAACCGAGCAAGGTGACCCGCTCGAGATCGAAGCCCGCGCCGGTATCCCAGTAGAGATGCCTGAGGCCCGCGAGCGTGTGGTACCAGAGCGCCCAAAGCGAGAGCGTCATGACCAGATCGCCGAACCACGAGGTCAGCACGCCGTTCGCGACGGAGAAGGCGTCGGGACCGCTTGCCGCGGCAAGCAGCCACCAGGTCACGAGCAGGCCGCCCACGACCAGCGCGTTGCCCGTGATCCGCGTCAGGATCGACGTCACCATGTTCAGTTCACGGCGGTAGATCGTGAGATGTGGACTGAGCGGTCTGTTTCCCCGGTTCACGTCGGCCATGCGGACTCCCTTCGCGGCACCATGCCAATTTCGTCGAACATCTGTTATACCCTAGTTAGCGATCCTGACAGGGGAGTCACGCACCCCGCGTCGAAATCGCGGGATGGGACACTGCGGCAAAGCGCTCAGACCGGCATCAGTGCCCAGTAATCGAGATCGAGAAGGACATGCGGATGGTATTTTCCGTCCGCGCCACGCAGTTCGGTGCCGTTCCCGGCCTTCGTCGCGACCAGCCGCAAGCGGATCGCGCCGACACCGGGCGAACCGGTCTTCGCGATGTCCAGGACTTGCGACCATGCGCGAACCGTATCTCCGGAAAAGCACGGATTGGCATGCGCACCGGCGTTGAGTCCGACGATCATCTGCGCGTTGGCGAGCCCGTTGAACGAAAGCGCCCGGGCGAGCGAGATCACGTGTCCGCCATAGACAAGCCGCCGCCCGTCCTCGCGGTTCGTGGCGTCGAAATGCACCTTGGCGGTGTTCTGCCACAAACGGGTGGCCATCATGTGCTCGGCTTCCTCCACCGTCACGCCGTCCACGTGGTCGATGATCTCGCCGGGTGCGTAATCGGAAAGCCTGTGCGGTTCGCCGGCGAGCGCGAAATCGTAGCCGGTGAAATCGAGGCCACGCGGAACGACGAGACTCTCCGGCGCGACGACCTGCGCCAGGTCCGGCACGACGGTTTCGGGCGCGGGCGCTTCGGGATCGCGCTTGCGTACCATGACCCAGCGAACGTAGCTCAGCACGTCGATGCCGTCCTGGTTGCGCCCGGTGGTGCGGACCCAGACCACGCCGGTCCGTCCGTTCGAATTCTGCTTGAGCCCGATCACCTCCGACGTCGAGGCGATCGTGTCGCCCGGCCAGACCGAAGCCAGCCAGCGCCCCTCCGCATACCCCAGATTGGCCACGGCATTAAGTGAGATGTCCGGCACGCTTTTCCCGAAGACCGTATGGAAGGCCACGAGATCGTCGAGCGGGCTCGCCGACAGGCCGGAAGCCCGCGCGAACTCGTCCGAGGAATGAAGCGAGTGACGCGCCGGATAGAGCGCATGGTAAAGCGCCCGCTCACCCTGTCCGAGCGTCCGCGGCACGGCATGCACGATCACCTGCCCGAGCGCATAATCCTCGAAAAAGCGCCCGTGGTTGGTCTTGCCAGTCATTGCGCGCCGAGCTTCATGTCGGGGCTGTATGGCGCGTCGATCTCCTTCACCACGGCCTGCGCGCAGCGCATCACGCCATGCTCCGCATCGAAGGCGTAGGAGGGATCGCCGTAAAGGGTCCAGCCCTTCGAGAGCGCCTCGCTCACCTTGTGGCAGAATGCGGACGTGTCGTCGCCCGTCAGCAATCGGTAGATCATGTCGTCACCCGGGAAATGGCCAGACACCCAGCCAGGCATGGATCGCGGTAATGACCGCATAGAGAACGAGGGCGATGAGGGCGAGCCGGACGGTGCCCTTCTTGCTTCCACCCTGGTAAGGCACGTAATCCCCCTCCTGCGCGTTGATGAGCGCCATCTCTGCGAAGGCCCAGAGCAGCAGGACACCGAAGAGCAAAATCGAGGCCAGATCGCCGTTGACGAGAAGATGCGCGACGGCCCAGATCGAGAAGCCCCAGAGCTGGGGGTGGCGCGTACGCGCCCGCAAGCTCGATTTCGAGTGGCTGAGCCCGAAGACGAAGATCGCGACATACATCAACGTGTTGTTGAGATGGACCGTCCAGACCGGCGGCGTCCACACCGCGATATAGGGTGCACCGCGATAGCCCCAGACCATCAGCACGACGGAGAGGACGAGCAGAACGGCGAAGAGGCCCTTCGAGGCATTGCCGAGACGGTCCTGCATCGCGCCGCGCGCCGCGGGCGCGACGCGCTTGAAGACATGCGCCCCGATCCAGAGCGCGAGGCCGAGGAGAAGGAGGATCATCGCGATGCCTCCTTGGCGGCGCGGTCGCGGGCGAGCGTCGCCTGAGCGGCCGCGACATGGAGGTTCTCGACGATCTCCCCGTCGAGGACGGCGATGCCCTTACCCTCCCGCTTCGCCGCCTCCCACGCCTCGATCTGACGCCGCGCGCGGTCGACTTCCTCCGCACTCGGGGCGAAGATTTCGTTGGCTACCGCGATCTGGCTCGGATGGATGAGCGTCTTGCCGTCCATTCCCAGCATCCGGCCCTGCAGACATTCGGCACGCAGGCCCTCCTCGTCGCGGAAGGCATTGAAGACACCGTCGATGCAGTCGATGCCAACCATCCGCGCTGCAGCGACATAGGTCTGAAGCGCCATCATGAGCGGCGCGCGGTCGGCACCGGGCCGGCAACCGAGTTCGGCCGCGAGATCGTTGGTGCCGATCACGAGCCCGTCGAGCCGCGGGGCGGTCACGATTTCGGCGGCGTGGAACACGCTGCTCGCCGTCTCCATCATCGCCCAGATGCGCGTCGTGGAGGTGCCGCCCGTCTCGTCCAGCGCCGCGTTCAGCCGTTCGATATCGGCGGCCGAATTGACCTTGGGCAACAGGATGGCGTCCGGGCCCGTGGCCGCGATCTCGATCAGGTCATCCTCGCCCCATGGCGTGTCGAGGCCGTTGATCCGCACGATCCGCGTCCGCTCGCCATAGCCGCCTTGTTCGAGCGCCGCCTCGAGCGTGTGTCGCGCATCCACCTTTCCGTCGACCGCGACGGCATCCTCGAGATCGAAGATGATTGCATCCGCAGGAAGATCGCGCGCCTTCTCGAGCGCCCGCGCATTCGAGCCGGGAATGTAGAGGACGGAGCGCCGTGGCCGGGGCGATGGGGGCATGAGGATGTCCTCGATGGGAAACGATCGGTTTCACACATCACGATTTGCGCCTGTTCCGCAACCGGATTGGCGACGCGACGCGGCAGGATGTCCGGCATCTCGGGCCGTTTCCGAGGGGCGTAACGCCGATCCCCATGGGGTTCGAGAAATATCGGATAGGTTGTTCGATGAATTTTTAGTCACACAAAAAATTGTGGGAACACAGAGATAGGCCAGGACTTGAGGGTCCATACCGCGGCCAACGCCGCACAGGTTCGAAGGGAGTTCGAAATATGAAACGTCTTATGACCACCTCCGCCGCGATCATCGCACTGGGCACCGCATCGATGGTGTCCGCTCAGGATGCAAGCGGGCCGTTCGAAGCCTACGAGATGGATCCGATGACCGAGTTCTTCGCATCCGACCTCATCGGCTCGCGGATCTACGCGACCGAATCCGACGTCGGCGAGAGCGTCGCGTCCGGCGCGGAAACGGAGTGGGATGATCTGGGCGAGATCAACGACATGGTGATCAGCCCCGACGGCAGCGTCGAGGTCGTGATCCTCGGCGTGGGCGGCTTCCTCGGCATCGGCGAGCGCGACGTGGCCGTGTCGATGGACGAGCTGCAGATCGTGCGCAACCAGGACGACATGAGCGATTACTACCTGGTCATCAACGCCAATCCCGATGCTGTCGAGAATGCGCCTGAATTCACGCGGGCCGACGAGCAGATGGAAGCCGGCGGCACGATGGACAACGGCTCCGCGACCGGTACGGGCGACGCGGCGATGCAGGACGCGTCACAGTCGATGGATCAGGCCGGCGACAACATGGAGAACGCCGCGGATCAGGCTGGCCAGAGCATGGAGAACGCGGCCGATGCCACGGCTCAGCAGGCCGAGGAAACCGCGAACGAGGCCGAGAACATGGCCGAGGACGCCGCCGATCAGGCCGAGCAGGCCACCGACGAGGCGACGGAGAACACCGGCAACTGATCGACGAGCGACAGTTGTTATCCGAGTGAGGAACGGCCGTCCCGAAAGGGGCGGCCGTTTCCTTTTAGAGGGGGCGACGGTCTTGCGTCACCGTTGTGGAGGCCGTAACCCTCGCCCCGACCCAATCACGATCGGAGAGTCCAATGGCCAGAGCAAAGATCGCCCTCATCGGGGCTGGTCAGATCGGCGGCACGCTCGCACATCTCGCGGCAATCAAGGAGCTGGGCGACGTCGTCCTCTTCGACATCGCGGAGGGCACGCCGCAAGGCAAGGCGCTCGACATCGCCGAATCCGGCCCGTCGGAAAAGTTCGACGCGACGCTGAAAGGCACCAACTCCTATTCCGACATCGCCGGTGCCGACGTGTGCATCGTCACCGCGGGCGTCCCGCGCAAGCCCGGCATGAGCCGCGATGATCTGCTCGGCATCAATCTCAAGGTCATGAAGGCCGTGGGAGAGGGGATCGCGGCCAACGCGCCCGATGCGTTCGTCATCTGCATCACCAACCCGCTCGACGCGATGGTCTGGGCCCTCCGCGAGTTCTCCGGACTGCCGCACAAGAAGGTCGTGGGCATGGCGGGCGTGCTCGACAGCGCGCGGTTCCGGCATTTCCTGAGCCTCGAGTTCAACGTGTCGATGAAGGACGTGTCCGCCTTCGTGCTCGGCGGCCACGGCGACACGATGGTTCCGCTCACGCGATATTCGACGGTGGCCGGCATTCCCCTGCCCGACCTCGTGGAGATGAACTGGACCACGCAGGAAAAGCTCGACGCGATCGTGCAACGCACCCGCGACGGCGGCGCGGAAATCGTGGGTCTCCTGAAGACCGGTTCCGCCTTCTACGCCCCCGCGACCTCCGCGATCGAGATGGCGGAAGCCTACCTGAAGGACCAGCGTCGCCTCCTGCCCTGTGCGGCATGGTGTGACGGGGAATTCGGCCTCAAGGGCATGTATGTCGGCGTCCCCACGATCATCGGTGCGAACGGGATCGAGAAGGTGGTGAACATCAAGCTCGCCAAGGACGAGCAGGAGATGTTCAACAGCTCCGTCGAAGCTGTGAAGGGCCTCGTGGAAGCCTGCAAGGGGATCGACGACAGCCTGGCGTGAGGAAGGAAAGCGCCCCGCGAACGTGCCTTGCGGCTGACAGACGTGGCCATCCAGCAAATCGGATCAGAGCATGACGATCGCGCGGCTAAACCAGAAGGTCTTCCTCTTCGTCCACGTGCCGAAGACCGGGGGGTCCTCGGTCACGAAGTTCCTCACCGACAACGGACGCGTCGCACTCGACGGCGCTCCGACCTGGGGATGGTCACGATGCACGGTGGAGCACGTTCACGCGGCCGTCTATTCCCGGATCATCCCGAGGAGCTTCTACGACGAAGGGTTCCTCATCCTGCGCGACCCGGTCGACCGCATGCGCAGCGAGTTCAAGATGTACGCCCAGGAATGGGGTCCGACCTGGAATCCCGCGAACTGGGTGTTCGAGGCCTATGCGAAGTCCAGACGACGTCCGACCTATTCCGTCTTCCTGCGGAATCGTCGCTGGACGATCGACATCGATACGTGGCTGCGCCTCTCGCTTGCCATGCAGCGCCGTCAACCCTACCGCGGGAACAACCATTTCCGCGGGCAATCGGAGTTCTGGATCGAGGGTCTCACACCCTTCTTCTTCGACGAGGGCCTCGATCGCGTCGCAGAATGGCTGAAGCGCACAGCGGATCTCGGTGCGGACGCCGTGATGCCGCACAGGATGCCCGATCAGCCCGGCAAGCGTGTCGCGACCTGCGATTTCTCGGATGCGTCGAAGGCCCTGATCCGACGCCATTTCGCGCGGGATTACGAGTTGATCGCGGAACTTCGGCGGCGCCGCGATGCCGGCGAGTTTCCCGGCAACCCGCCATTGGACCTCGAGAAAGCCGCGAGCCTTTCGGCCTGAGCGTATCGCTTGGAATCGGGTCAGGCCCCGCAATCTGACGCACGGACATGCACTTGCCGCAAAAATTGGGAAAGTTCGGCGATCGACAGTTCTGCAGGTGCCATGCCTGGGAGTGAGCCATCAAACGGGAGGAGTGAGCCCCGCGGTGTCGTCTTCGCGGCAAGCGGTGCCTCGTACGTGGTGCTCGCGCGCCGGGCCGCCCGGACCCTGCGTCAGGTGATGCCGGGCACACCGATCGACCTTTTTGCCGATCGCGCGTTCGAGGATACGACCTTCGACACCGTCCATCGCCTCGAGGGGCGCGGGCGGCGCCCTAAGATGGAAGCGTTGCGGCGATCCCGGTTCGACCGGACCCTCTATCTCGATTGCGACGTCATCGCCCTCGCCGATCCGTCGGAAATCTTCGCGCTGCTGGACTATGCCGACCTCGCCGGTGCGCACGAACATTACGGAAGCGCGCCCATCGCCATGCAGAGCGTGCGCGACACCAGCATCCCACCCTCCTTCCGGCAGATCAATTCGGGCGTACTCGGTGTCCGGAAATCGGCCGCGACCGACGCGTTCCTCGCCCGCTGGCAGGACGATTTCGAGGCGTTGAAGCTGCAATTCGACCAACCGCTCCTGCGCGAGCTTCTCTGGAAGAGCGACCTGCGGCTCGCGGTGCTGCCGCAGGAGTATAACCTGATGCATATGCCTTACCTGACGGCCGGCAACGAGAAGATGATGGCCCCGCGCCTGTTGCACCTTCCGCATCTGCATGTCGGCAGCAAGTTCACGGACGATCCAAGCCGTCCCCTCTCTCCCGCCGAGATACTGTCTGATCACGAATGCAGTACGATCGCGGCGCGGTTCGCCACGGACCGCACGCTCGGTGCGTCGCGTGACCTGCGCGTCCTCGCGGCAGACATGCTGCGCAAGGCTCCGGCACTCGACCGGACCGTGCGCGGGATCTGGAACAGGTTCAGATAAACCGCAAGACGCCGGGCCGTCAGAAGCCGCGGACCATTCCCTCGAGCGCGTCGCGTTCCATCGAAAGCTCCGCCAGGCGGGCCTTCACCACGTCGCCGATCGAGATCAGTCCCACCATCTCGCCGCCCTCGATCACCGGCATGTGCCGGAAGCGTCCCTCCGTCATCTTGGTGAGGACGTCGTGCGCATCGTCGTCCGGTGCGCACGTGATGAGATCCTTGGTCATCATCGTCTCGACGTGATCGTCTAGGCACTTCGCGCCGCGGCGGCCGAGCTCGCGGACGATATCGCGTTCGGAGAGGATCCCGCGTGGAGCGCCGCCGTCCGAAATGATGACCGCGCCGATCCGCTTGCCCGAAAGCAGTGCCACCGCTTCCGCGACCGATGTGCCGGGCTTCATCGTGATGACCCCATCATTGCCCTTCTGCCCAAGTATCTGCTGGACCCGCATGTCCAAGTCTCCCCCGATGATCTTTCAGCGAGCGTGGCCGCGCGGGGGTCACCCTGTCAAGTCACCCCAAGGGAGAGCGGCGCGCTGCTCTTGTCGATCGTGTCGAGACGTCTAGACTGACCGGGGGGAAGCGGAGGACGTTGCGCGCATGGATGCCACCGGTCGGCAAGCGGGAGAGGCCGTCGGTCCCGCGGGGTTGGATCGTGCTTCGATGGCGGGACCGGCCGATCGAACCGGGAAACGTCAAACGCCCGGTCCTGCCAGGCCGAAGCCGACATCATGATCTCGTCGGTCACGCGGCCCGCATCCCTTCCGCGCGCGGCACTTGTGGTCGGCAACTGGCCCACCACGAGCCAGACCTTCGTGATGCGGCATGCGAGCAAGCTCTTTGACGGTCGGACCTGCGTGGTCGCCAATACGACGCGCGCCCCCGTCCCGTCCGCGCCCCCGGTCTTCGACCGTAGCGCCTACCGTCGCGGTCCGTTCGAAGCAGTCGCGTGCATGGCGCCCATGGCGCGGAACCGGCTTATTGTCGGGACGGGCCATATTCCCACGGGCTCCGAACGCCGGGCGATCGCGGATTTCCTGCGCGATCAGGGGGTGACCGTGATCCTGTCGGAATTCGGAACCAAGGCCATCATCCTCGCCGATATCGCCGCGGAGATGGGGCTGCCCTGCTACACCTATTTCCGCGGCTCCGATGCCAGCAAGGAACTCGCGCTGCCGAGGCGGCGACGGAGTTATGCCTACGTGATCCCGAAACTCACGGGGGTCATCGCGGTCAGCCGTTTCCTGCTCGACAACCTCGCGGCACGGGGGATCAGCCATCCCAACGCGCACGTGATCCCCTCGGGCGTCGATGTCCGCCGCTTCGAGCCCGGGGCGAAACGACCCGGCTCCTTCCTCGCCGTCGGACGGATGGTGGAGAAGAAGGCCCCGGACCTGACCCTCAGGGCTTTCGCCAAGGCGACCCGCGACCGGCCCGAGGCGCATCTTCGGATGATCGGCGACGGTCCGCTTCTGGCCAGGACACGTGATCTCGCAAGCGAACTCGGGATCGCCGGCAAGGTGGTCTTCGAGGGGGCACAGGCCCACGATACGGTACGCGAGGCCCTCGCAACGACGGAGGTTTTCCTGCAGCATTCGATCACCGCGGGCGACGGCAATGCAGAAGGCCTGCCGACCGCCATCCAGGAAGCCCTCGCCGCGGGCTGCGTCGTGATCTCGACGCGGCATGCGGGCATTCCGGAGGCGGTCGATCCCGGCGTCACCGGCTGGCTTTCCGCAGAGCGCGATCTCGCGGGCTTCACGGACCTGATCCGCGAGGCACGGCATGCGGACCTCGCGACGATGTCGCAGGCGGCCCGCAATGTCGCGCTGGAACGGTTCGACAACACGATGCTTCTGCACCGTCTCGAAACGGTGCTCACCCAGGATGGAAGCGGAGCCCCCCGATGAGCGACACCCCCTTCTCCATCGGCATCGAGGAGGAATACCTGCTGGTCGACGCGGAGACCCTCGAACTTTCCGAGGCGTCCGAGGAGTTGATGGCGGCCTGCCGCGACGCGCTCGGCGATCAGGTTTCACCCGAATTCCTGCGCTGCCAGATCGAGATCGGCACGAAGGTCTGCGCCGACATCGCGGAGGCGCGGGCGGAACTCGGCCATCTCCGGTCGACCGTCACCGAGATCGCGGGCCGGTATGGGCTGATCCCGATCGCGACCGGCTGCCACCCAACGGCCGACTGGACCCGCCTCGCGCACCGCGACAAGGAGCGTTACAACGACCTCAGGCGCGATCTCGCGGCGATCAGCCAGCGGATGCTCATCTGCGGAATGCATGTCCATGTGGGATTGCCCGAGGACGACCTGCGCATCGACCTGATGAACCAGGCGAGCTATTTCCTGCCGCATCTCCTTGCGCTCTCCGTCTCCTCCCCGTTCTGGCAGGGCCGCGACACGGGCCTCGCGTCCTACCGCGTGGGCATTTTCGACAACCTGCCTCGGACCGGTCTGCCACCGCGCTTCGAAAGCTGGGGCGCCTATCGCCGCTCGGTCGAGACGATTATCTCGACGGGCATGATCGAGGACGCGACGAAGATATGGTGGGACATGCGCCCCTCCGACACGTTCCCGACGCTCGAGACGCGGATCTTCGACGCCTCGCCCCGGCTCGCCCATGTCCTGTCCCTCGCCGCCGCGACGCAATGCGTGATGCGGATGCTGTCGCGGCTGAGGGAACGCAACCTGCGCTGGCGGATCTACGACACGTTCCTCGTCAGCGAGAACCGCTGGCGCGCACAGCGCTACGGCTGCGAGGAGGGGCTCATCGATTTCGGCCGCGGCACGGTTTCGCCGATGAGCCAGCTCGTGGACGAACTCATCGACCTCGTGGGAGAGGACGCGAAGGCGCTCGGCTGCGAAGCGGAGCTTGCCGGACTGCACGACATCCTGGCCGGCGGCACCTCGTCGGAGCGGCAGCGGCGGGTCCGTCGCGAGGCGCTGGAGGCGGGGGCGGACGAGGCGGAGGCGATGCGCGCGGTGATCCGTCATCTCGCGGAGGAGTTCGTCCTTCCCGGCTGACGGGCTTGCGCATGGGCAAAGAAAGGATCGGAATGGGACGAAGCGCGAAGGCGAGGTATGCGTCCGATGGCGCGGACACGACGGGCGATATCGTCGTTCGAAAGGCGGGACGCGCCGGACGGATCACGCTGACGCGAAGTGCGGCGCTGAATGCGCTCAATCGCGACATGATGGCCGCCATCCACGAGGCGCTGGACGCTTGGCGCGACGATCCCGACGTCGATCTCGTGGTGATGGATGCAGCAGGGGAAAAGGCCTTCTGCGCGGGCGGGGACATCACGTTCATCCACCGCTCCGCGATGGCGGGCGACCTCGACACGCCGCGTGGTTTCTGGCGCGCGGAATACCGCATGAATGCGTGCATCGCCACCTGGCCAAAGCCGATCGTCACGTTCCTCAAGGGCTACACGCTCGGCGGCGGGGTCGGGGTCGGGTGTCACGGCTCGCACCGCGTCGTCGGAGCCTCGAGCCGGATCGGGATGCCCGAATGCGCGATCGGCCTTGCCCCCGATGCGGGCGGCACCCTCCTGCTGGCGCGGGCGCCGGGGCGGATTGGAGAATATCTCGGTACGACCGCGATGCGGATGGGCCCCGCCTGCGCGATCCATGCGGGCTTCGCCGATCTCTACGTCCCCGAGGGGGAGTGGGATGCGCTGATCCGCACGCTGGAGGCCCAGGGGAAAGCTGAGGTCCTCGCCGAAGCCGCGACGGATCCCGGTTCTTCCAAACTTGCGTCGCGGCAGGACTGGATCGACCGGACGTTCGATGGGGCGACGCTCTCCGCAATCGTCGCGACCCTCCGCACGGATGAGAGCGAAGTGGCGGCCGAGACCCTCGACGCGCTCTCCCGCGTCTCTCCGCTCGCCGCCGCGACCGCGTTGCCTCTCATCCGCGAGGTGCGCGCGCACGACGACATCCATGCGGCGCTCGAACTCGAATACCGCGCCATCTCCCGCGCGATCGAGGAGGGGGACATGGTCGAGGGGATCCGTGCCAAGGTCATCGATCGAGACGGCGCACCGCGCTGGCGCTATGCCACGATCACCGATGTTCCCGAGCACTTGCCGGCCGAGATGCTAGCCCCGCTCGGCGATCGCGCGTTGAGCTTCGCCGAAGAGGGCTAGCGTGACGGATCGGCCCCGACGGCCCGCCCCCAAAGGCTGCGGATCACCCGCGTGAAGACGTTCCGCCAATCGCCCGTCGATCCCGGTTTCGTGCAGGATCCGTACCCCGCCTACGAGAAAGCGCGGGCGCTGGGCGACATCGTCTTCTGGGAAGAATACGGGATGCCGGTCGCGACCACCCATGCGGCGGTGGACCGGCTCCTGCGCGACCCGCGTTTCGGCCGGGAGCGTCCGAACGACCGCCGCGTGGCCCCGCAAGCCCATCTCGCGGCCTTCCACGCCGTCGAGGATCTGTCGCTCTTGGAACTCGAGGGAGAACGTCACGCGCGGCTCCGCGGTCTGGTTCTCAGGGCGTTCACATCGCGGCGGATCGCCGGGATGGAGGCGGAGATCGCGGCCCTCGCCGGCGACCTGATCGACGGCTTTCCGGACGATCCCTTCGACCTCCTTCCGGCCTTCGCCCGGCCGCTCCCCGCCATCGTCATCGCGCGGCTCCTCGGCGTACCGGACGCGGCGGCGCCGCGGCTTCTCGACTGGTCGAACGCGATGGTCGCGATGTACCAGGCCCGGCGCGGACGGGAGGTGGAGCAGGCCGCCTCCGACGCGGCGGCGGAGTTCTCCGCCTATCTGGCAGGGGTGATCGAGGGGCGGCGCGCCTCTCCGGGAGACGATCTGATCTCCGAACTGATCGCGGCGCGCGACGGGACGGGACGGCTGTCGCAGGAGGAAATGATCGCGACCTGCATCCTGCTCCTCAATGCCGGGCACGAGGCGACCGTCCACACGATCGGCAACGCGGTCCTGGCTCTTCACGCCGAGGGTTCTCCGCCCGTCACCGACGCCGTGATCGAGGAGGTGCTACGCTTCGACCCGCCCCTGCATCTCTTCACGCGATGGGCTTACGAGGAATCTGAGATCGCCGGGGTCCAGATTCCCCGTGGAACCCAGGTCGGCCTGCTGCTCGCCTCCGCGGGGCGCGATGCGCAAAGATTTCCCGCGCCCGACAGGTTCGATCCGGATCGCGCGGCCAACCGTCACCTGGCCTTCGGCGGCGGACGGCATTTCTGCCTCGGCGCGCCGCTCGCGCGTCTGGAACTGCGCGTGGCGCTCGGCATGCTCAGGGACCGGCTGCCCCGGCTGAAGATCGTCGAAGTGCCGCGTTTCGCCGGTATCTACCATTTCCACGGGCTCGAGCGACTGATCGTCCGGGCAGGCTAGATCGGCAGCTCCGTCGTGAATTTCAGCTCCTCCATCGACAGGAGCGCGGTGACGTTGTGGATTCGCACCTCGGCGATGAGCGCCTGGTAGAAGTGATCGTAGGCCCGCGCGTTGGCGACGCGCACCTTCAGGATGTAGTCGATATCGCCCGCGAGCCGGTGCGCCTCCATGACCTCCGGTCGCGCCTTGAGCGTGGCGAGGAACCGCGCCTGCCAGGCCGCGTCGTGTTCCGAGGTACGGATCAGCACGAAGAAACAGGCCTCGAGCCCCAAGGCATCGGCGTCGATGAGGACCGTCTGCTGGCCGATGATCCCGGCCTCCCGCATCTTGCGGATCCGGTTCCAGACGGGGGTCTTCGAAGACCCCACGACCTGGGCGATCTCATCGAGCGAGCGGGAGGCATCGCGCTGTACGGCCGCAAGGATCTTCCGGTCCATCGCGTCGAGCCGGACATTCATTCGCAAACATCTCCCGATCCGGAACCCTCGTCCCGCCAGATAAACAAAACTGGACACACGTTCCTTATAGCAAGCGGATACTGCACGAAAGCGGAAATCTGTTCTATGTAGCACGTGATCAGAGCAGGATTCGACGCGATGAAACACTTCCCGATCTACTTGGCCGTCGAAGGCCGACGGATCGTCCTTTCGGGCGGCGGCGATGCGGCCCTGTCGAAGCTCAGGCTGCTTCTCAAGACGGAAGCGCATCTGACCGTGCTGGCAACCGATCCGGCGCCGGAGATCGTGGACTGGGCAAAAGCCGGTCGGCTCAGGCTCGTGCGCCGTGCGATGGCTCCGGGCGATGCGCTCTGCGCCGCGCTTTTCTATTCCGCCAACGACGATGCGCGCGAGGATGCGCGGACTGCCGCGCTCGCCCGCGCCGACGGGGCACTCGTCAACATGGTCGACAACCTCGAAGGCTCGCAGTTCATCACGCCCGCCATCGTTGATCGCGATCCGGTCACCGTCGCGATCGGGACCGAAGGCGCGGCCCCCGTCCTCGCCCGTGCGATCAAGGCCGATCTAGAGGAGAGGCTCTCCCCTGCCCTCGGCACGCTGGCGCGGATCGGCAAGACGTTCCGCAAGGCCGCCGACGCGCTGCCCTTTGGCCGTCCGCGCCGGGCGTTCTGGTCCGACTATTACGGCGGATACGGTGACCGGTCCCTGGCGCAGGGCGGCGAAGGAGCGGTTCGCCCTGCCCTCGACCGTCTTCTCGAAACGCACCTGGGCGCGCAGGACGAGCCGGGCCGGGTGTCGTTTGTTGGCGCGGGACCTGGTGATCCGGAACTTCTGACGCTGCAGGCGCGTAAGGCGCTCCACGAGGCCGACGTGGTGATCTACGACCGTCTCGTCACGCCGGAGATCCTCGAGCTCGCGCGGCGCGAGGCGACCCTGATCGATGCCGGCAAGGAAGGGTTCGGACCGTCGACCCCGCAGGAAGCGATCGACGCGATGATCGTGGAGCACGCGGCGGGCGGTGCGCATGTCGTCCGGCTCAAATCGGGCGATCCCACCGTCTTCGGACGGCTGGACGAGGAGATCGAGGCGGTGGAGGCGGCCGGCATCGCCTGGACGATCGTCCCCGGCATCACCGCAGCCTCGGCCGCCGTCGCGGGAATCGGGCAGAGCCTCACGCGTCGTGGGCGCAATGCCGCGATCCGGATCCTGACGGGCCACGACATGAAGGGCTTCGCCGATCACGACTGGGCGGCCCTTGCGCGTCCCGGAGAGGTGGCGGCGATCTACATGGGCAAGCGGGCCGCGCGTTTCATCCAGGGACGGCTGATGATGCACGGTGCGAGCCCCGAGACGCCCATCACGGTGATCGAGAACGCCTCCCGCCCCGACGAGCGTATCCTCGCGACGACGCTCGCCACACTTGAGCCAGACCTGTCGCGGGCCCAGCTGAGCGGACCCGCCGTGATGGTCCTGGGCCTCGCGCCCCGCGCGGCGTCGCGCGTGCTCGACCGGGACCAGATATCCGCCGCGATCGTGGCGCAAGAAAGACCCGTATTGGAGGCCACGCCATGAGCCGCACGTTCACCCCGAAGGTCGTCACCGCCAACGCGCTCCTCGAAGGGGACGCGGTCTGGCTTACCGCTGCGGATACGTGGACCCGCGACATGGGCGAGGCGGAGCTGATCGAGGATCCGGGCCATGCGGAGCTGCGGCTCCTCCATGCGCAGGGCGAGACCGAAACCGTCGTCGGCGCCTATCTCGCCGATGCGAAGGCCGGGCCCACCGGCCCCGTTCCAACCCATTTCCGCGAGGCGTTCCGGACCCGTGGTCCGTCGAACTACGCCCACGGCAAGCAGGAAGGCGCCTGAGCTCCGGCTCGGCACCCCGAAAGGTCAGACCATGTACACCTATTCCGATTTCGACGAAGCTTTCGTGCGCGAGCGCGTGGCGCAATTCCGTGGCCAGGTGGAGCGGCGGATCGACGGCTCGCTCACGGAGGACGAGTTCAAGCCGCTGCGGCTGATGAACGGCCTCTATCTGCAACTTCACGCCTACATGCTGCGCGTCGCGATCCCCTACGGGACGCTGAGCTCGCGGCAGATGCGCCAGCTCGGCTACATCGCCGGCAAGTGGGACAAGGGCTACGGCCATTTCACGACGCGGCAGAACATCCAGTACAACTGGCCGAAGCTGCGCGATATTCCCGATATGCTCGACGCCCTCGCGGACGTGCAGATGCATGCGATCCAGACGAGCGGGAACACGATCCGCAACGTGACCGCCGACCATTTCGCGGGTGCCGCAGCCGACGAAATCGCCGATCCGCGCCCCGTGGCCGAGCTTCTGCGGCAATGGTCGACCGACCACGCGGAATTCCAGTTCCTGCCGCGCAAGTTCAAGATCGCGATCACCGGCGCCCCGAACGACCGCGCCGTCATCCGGGCACACGATATCGGGCTCGAGATCGTGGAGCGCGACGGCGAGGTGGGCTATCGCGTCTTCGTGGGCGGAGGTCTCGGCCGCACGCCGATGATCGGCAAGGTCGTGCGGGACTTCCTGCCGCGCCTCGACCTCCTGCCCTATATCGAGGCGATCCTGAGCGTCTACAATCTGCTCGGTCGGCGTGACAACAAGTACAAGGCGCGAATCAAAATCACCGTCCACGAGACGGGGATCGACGAAATCCGTGGCATGATCGAGGAGCGGTTCGCCGAGATCCGCCCCGAATTCACCGGGGTCGACCAGCAGATCCTCGCGGGCATCGAGGCCCAGTTCGCCCCGCCCGCCTTCCGCGACGCCGATCCCGCGCCCTATCTGGCCGCGCGCGATGCCGATCCCGTCTTCCGCGCCTGGTGCGACACGAACCTCACGGCACACAAGCGCGACGATCACGCCATCGTCTCGATCTCCCTCAAGGCGCACGGCAAGACCCCCGGCGACGCCACGGCGGAGCAGATGGCGGTCATGGCCGATCTCGCGGAGCGCTATGCCTATGACGAGCTTCGGATCAGCCACGAGCAGAACGTCATCCTGCCGCATGTGCCCCGCACGGACCTTCCGGCGATCCACGCGGCGCTGAAGGAGGTCGGGCTCGCGACGGCCAATATCGGGCTCGTCTCCGACATCATCGCCTGCCCCGGCATGGATTACTGCGCGCTCGCCACCGCCCGTTCGATCCCGGTCGCGCAAGAGATCGCGACGCGGTTCGAGGAACTGAAGCTCGAGCACGATATCGGCGCGCTGAAGATCAAGATCTCGGGCTGCATCAATGCTTGCGGGCACCACCATGTGGGCCATATCGGCATCCTGGGCCTCGACCGCGCGGGGGTGGAGAACTACCAGATCACGCTCGGCGGCGACGGGACGGAGGAGACGACGATCGGAACCCGAACGGGTCCCGGCTTCGCCTACGACGAGATCGTCCCGGCGATCGAGCGGATACTCTTCGCTTATCTCGATCTTCGCGAGGACGCGTCGGAGACGTTCCTCGAAACCTATCGCCGGCTCGGCATGGCACCGTTTAAGGCCGCCCTCTATCCCGTGAAGGAACGCGCAGATGCCGCTTGAAGCCCCCCTCGCGCCGGCGGTCGAACGGGCCGCCGAACTCAACGCCCGCTACGCTCATCACGGCGCGACTGCCGTGCTGCGCCATGCGCTGACCGATCCGCAGGTGGGCCGGATCGCGCTCGTCTCGTCCTTCGGGGCCGAGTCGGTGGTGCTTCTGCATATGCTGAGCGTCGTCGACCGCACGGTGCCGGTCATCTTCCTCGATACCGAGATGCTGTTTCCCGCGACGATCGACTATCAGCGCGACGTAGCGGAGCGGCTGGACCTGACCGACGTGCGCCGTATTCGTCCCGACCGCGCGGCGGTGCTGAACCGTGATACGGAGAGCCTGCTGCACGTGGCCGACCCCGATGCATGCTGCGCCTTGAGGAAATCCGAACCGCTCGAACGCGCGCTCGGGGGCTTCGATAGCTGGATCACCGGTCGGAAGCGCTTTCAGGGGGCGACCCGCGCGACGCTCGAATTTTTCGAGGCCGACAGCGACGGACGGATCAAGGTCAATCCGCTCGCGCACTGGGCGCGCGAGGACGTGCAGGATTATCTTCTGAACAACCGTCTCCCGCGCCATCCGCTCGTTAAAGAGGGCTATCGCTCCATCGGGTGCTGGCCCTGCACGAGCCGTGTCGAGGCCGGGGAGGACGACCGCGCCGGCCGCTGGCGCGACAGCGCCAAGACCGAATGCGGAATTCATTTCAAGGACGGCCGGATCGTCCGGGAGAACGCGTGATGTCGAGTTCGAACCGCGAAAGCATGAATGTCATTGTCACGGATGACGGGTTCCGTCCGGATGACTGGACCCGGCCATTCGAGGCGCTGGATGCCCTGAGCGAGGCTAAGGGAGGCGAGGCTGTCGATGTCGCGTCCGATACGTCGCCCGATGCCCTGGAACGGCTGCTCGGAGCGAAGATGATCCGGGTCGATTTCCCGTCCTCGAACGACGGGCGGGGCTTCACCCTCGCGCGGCAATTGCGGCGTCTGGGCTATCCGGGCCGCCTGCGCGCGCGCGGGCACGTCCTGGCCGATCAGTACGCAATGGCGCGGCGGTCGGGCTTCGACGAAGTCGAGATCGCCCCCGACCTCGCGCGGCGTCAGACGGAGGATCAATGGTTGTCACGCGCCGATTGGCAGGCACGCGACTACCAGTCCCGTCTGCGCGGCTGATCCACTTTCACCTCTTGCCGAGAAACGCTATCAGAAGGTCGGGCCTCGAGGCCCGAAACGTCCGTATGAATGAGATTACCCCCGTGAACACGCAGAGCCCCGCGCCGAAGGCGCTTCCCGATGCGCAGCGCGTGACATCGGTCACGCACTGGACGGACCGCCTGTTCTCTTTCCGCGTGACGCGGCCCCAATCCCTGCGGTTCCGCTCCGGCGAGTTCGTTATGATCGGCCTGATGGGCGATCCCGATCCCGCGACGGGGCGGCAGAAGCCGTTGCTCAGGGCCTATTCGATCGCCTCGCCCGCCTGGGATGACGAACTGGAATTCTACTCGATCAAGGTTCAGGACGGGCCGCTCACCTCGCGGCTCCAGCATATCTCGCCGGGCGACGAGGTCATCCTCCGACCGAAACCCGTGGGAACGCTCGTTCACGATGCGCTTCTGCCGGGCAAGCGGCTGTGGTTCTTCTCCACCGGAACCGGGATTGCCCCCTTCGCGAGCCTCATCCGCGAGCCGCAGACCTACGAGGATTACGACGAGGTGATCCTCACCCATACCTGCCGGGACGTCGCGGATCTGGAATACGGTCGTCGACTGGTCGAGGACCTGCGCAACGATCCCCTGATCGGCGAGATGGTGGAGGGCAAGCTACGCTATTATCCCACGACCACGCGGGAGGAAAGTGCGGTGACGGGCCGCATAACCGACCTCCTACGCAGCGGTAAGGTGTTCGAAGACCTCGGTGTGCCTCCCATTTCCGCGGAATCCGATCGGGCGATGGTCTGCGGCTCCATGGGCCTCAACACCGATCTCAAGGAAATCCTCGAGGGGTTCGGCCTGCGTGAGGGTGCGAACAGCGAACCGGCCGAATACGTCGTCGAAAAGGCCTTCGTCGGCTGAACGAGGCGAGCGAAACGCCTTAGGGCGATTCTTCTTCGTCAGCCTCGGAACCGACCGTTCCTTCCTCCTCGGCCGCGTCGATCGCGTCGTTGCGCGCGGAATCCGCCGGTGCGTTTCCGGTCTGGGCCGCGCCCGTAGCGGCATTCGTCGCGTCCTGGGAGGCTTCGCCCATGTCGGTCGTCTCCCGTTCGACCTCCGCCGCGCTGTCCTCCGCGTCGGTATCGGAGGCGGCATCGGTCTCGACCTCGGACGTCTCCGCCTCCGTCGCGCCGGTATCGGTCTCCGTTTCCTCCTGGCAGGCCGCGAGGAAGAGACCCGCTGCCAGAATGGCGAGCGTCGGGGTGATCCGGATCGTCATGAGTACCTCCATGCATGATGCTGCAGGTACAACCTGCGCGTGGAACGCAAGGTTCCGGACATCAACTTATGATGTCCGGAACCGTTCTCGGGGATCAGTTCCCCGTCGTGGTTTCTTCCGTCGCATCGGTCTCTGCCTCGCCGGAATCGTCCTGGCAGGCCGTAACGATCATGCTGGCGGCGATCAGCGCGAAGAGCGTGGAAATACGAAAGTTCATGTCTAGTCTCCAGTTTGAGCGAACAGGAATGGAACCAGCATTCCCCGTTAACGGTTCCGGGCTCAAACCGGCCGATCGCGGTGTTCCGCGCCCGGTTTGGCTTGAATAGGCGCGTTCCCGCCGCTACCTTGTCTGAACCTCAAAACAACGGAAGGATGACCCCCATCGCTCGCAGACCTCATAACGCTCCTCCGGTGCGTGATACCGGCCCGCGCGTCAACGATCGCATCAGGGCCCCGGAAATTCGGCTGATCGGGGCCGATGGCGACAATGTCGGGGTGGTTTCACCGTCCCGTGCGTTGCAGCTGGCCGAAGAGGCGGGTCTCGACCTCGTCGAGATCTCGCCCAATGCCTCGCCGCCGGTCTGCAAGATCATGGATTTCGGCAAGTTCAAGTACGAACAGCAGAAGCGGGAATCCGAAGCGCGCAAGAAGCAGAAGACGATCGAGGTGAAGGAGGTCAAGTTCCGGCCGAACACCGACACCCACGATTACGATGTGAAGATGCGCAATGTCTTCAAGTTTCTCGAGAACGGCGACAAGGTGAAGATCACGCTGCGCTTCCGCGGGCGGGAGATGGCTCACCAGAATCTCGGACGCGACCTTCTCGAGCGCGTGGCGGAAGACACCAAGGAACTCGGCAAGGTCGAGAACTTCCCCAAGATGGAAGGCCGGCAGATGGTCATGATGATCGGCCCGACCCGTTGACCTCTGGCGCGGGGGATGTTGTCCTCCGCGCTCCATCGTGCGTTTTATGCGGTGTTTCTGATGGAGGGCGACGAAGTTGCTTGCTACGGCCTACGACGTCATCGTCTATCTCCTGACCGCGGCGGTCGCCGTCGTCTCTATCCTCCCCTTCATCAGATCGTATCGCTGGTGGGTTCGGGCCTGCGATTTTCCGCGGGTTCAGATCCTCGTCGCGGCGATCGCCGTACTCGTCGCCGCCTGGTTCCTCCCTACGCCCTGGCGGTGGGTTGCGATGGTCATCCTGCTGCTCTGCATCGGGTATCAGAGCTTCCGCATCCTCCCCTTCACGCGGCTCTATCCGAGCGAGATGAAGATCGTCCCGAGATCCGAGGAGGGAAGCCAGGTCACGATCGTCTCCTCGAACGTGGAGATGACGAATGACCGGCACGGCGATGTCGTCCGCCTGATCGAGGACGAGGATCCCGACGTCCTCTTCCTCATGGAGACGGACGAGCATTGGCAGAAGGCAGTGGAGAGCAGCCTTTCCCGGTACGAGACGGTCCTTCAGGAGATCCGCGACAATTACTACGGGATGATCTTCGCCACGCGGCTGAAGGTCGTTCGCCACGACATCGTTTATCTCACGCCCGGCGACACGCCGACCCTCTTCGCGGAACTGGAGACGCGGGCCGGCCAGCGGTTCCGCCTCGTGGGCCTCCATCCGCGCCCGCCCGTCCCCGGCGAGAATACGGCCGACAGGGATGCGGAGATGATCTATGCCGCGCGGTTCGCCGCGAAAACCGAGACGCCGGTGATCGCGATGGGCGATTTCAACGACGCGGCCTGGTCGCATACCTCGCGGCATTTCAAGCGCGTCGGCGGCTATCTCGATCCCCGTGTGGGCCGCGGGATGTATGCCAGTTTCGACGCGAATTCGCGCCTCCTCCGTGCGCCGATCGACCAGTTCTACGCGACGCCGAAGGTCGCGGTCGCCGAATTCAGGCGTGGGCCGAATATCGGCTCCGATCATTTCCCGATGATGATCCGCGTGGACCTGGATCCGGAGCGTGCGAAGGCGGCCAATCGTCATGCCAAGGCGCTGCCGGAAGCGACCGAGGAGGATGTGGAGCGCATCTTCGCGCAGTACCGCGAGCGGATCGGCCACGATCTCCTCGACTAGGCCTGGCGCCCTCGCGGGTGCGGCCGCGCGGGGCTCTCCTTCAGCAATCCTCCGACGCCCATGCCCGCGATCGTGTCGTCATCGGGAACGATCCCGCAGGCCACGCGCTCGAGAATCCAGTCCGCTCCGTTGAGGGCCGGAGATCTCGCGCAGCCCGGAAGCCCGATGACCGGACGCGCACCGAGACTGCCGAGAAACAGGAGATTGCCGGGATCGACCGGCATGCCGAACCGCAGGAGCGTGCCGCCCGCCGCGACGAGGCCCGCGGGTCCGACATCGCGTGCGTCCGACGTCGCCGAAGCCGTCAGGAGGAGGATCAGATCCTCCTGCGTCCGGGCAAGCCCGGCGGCGATCGCGTCGGTCTCGTGCGCGATCACGTCGACGCCCGTGAGCGCGATGCCGAGCCGGTCGAGCCGGGTGGCCATCGCCTTCTCTCCCTTGCCCGGGCCCTGCCCCATATCGGTGATGAGGAGTCGCGCGCTCCCGATCGTCACGGGCGTGCGCGAGAGCGCCCCGCGGACGATCGCGGCGCCCTCCGCGACGATCCCCGACGCGACGGCATAGGAGATGATTTTCACGGTCGCCACCATCGTGCCCTCCGCACATCGCGCGAAGGGCGGCAACGTCGCGACCGTCACCGAGGGATCAAGACGGTTCAGACGGGTGATCGCAGATGCGTCGAGCCTCACCACGCCCGGACCGGTCGCATGCACGTTCACCCGCCCCGTTGCGGCCCTGGTCAGGCGCAGGCCACTCGCCTCCGGATCGGGGACGAGCGCCTCCGCAAGGGCGGTTGCCGCCGCATCTTCGCCCAGATCGTCGCGGCCGAGCCGTGCGGCGACGACCTCCTCCAGCCCCTCAGAGCGGAGTAAGGCGATTTCTTCTCGCGTCAGGATCCGCCCCTTGCGGATACGCCCGTCGGCCACGCGTTGCGAATGGGCGAGGATCGCGCCTTCCGCGCGATCGAGGGGGATGGGTCCGAACTCCATCAGCCGTTCCGCAGCGTCGCGACGATCTCCGCCATGATCGCGATGGCGATCTCCGATGGGGAACGCGCCCTAATATCGAGACCCACCGGCGCGTGGATCCGGGCGATCGCGTCCGCCCCGAAGCCTGCCGCTTCGAGCCGCGCGACGCGCTTGGCGTGGGTCCGGGTGGAGCCGAGGCAGCCGAGATAGAAGGCCTCCGAGCGGAGCGCCGCCTCGATTGCCGGGTCGTCGAGCTTCGGATCGTGGGTGAGCGTGACGATCGCCGTCCGCGGATCGAGCCCGAACGCGTCGAGCGCCTCGTCGGGCCAGTCGTGGAGCAGCGTCTCGCCCGGGAAACGGGCCACCGAGGCAAAGCTCTCCCGCGGATCGACGAGTACCGCGTCGAAGCCGGAGAGCCGCGCCATCTGCATCAGCGGCTGCGCAATATGGACCCCGCCGACCACCGCCATGCGCAGGGGTGGGTTGTGGATCGCCACGAAACGCTCCGTCCCCTCCTCGAAGCCGGAGCGGTCGGCGCGGAAACGCTCGGCATGTGCGGGGGGATCGACGAGGGATCGCGACCAGGTCCCGACATCGACCTCGTAGGCGATCTGCCGCCGCGCGGTGCGTGCGGCGACCAGATCGGCGAGGAGCGACGGGGGCATGTCATCCTCGCGGACGGGCTCCACCAGCACGCGGATTCGTCCGCCGCAGGCGAGGCCCACGGCGAAGGCCTCGTCGTCGGACACGCCGAATTCGAGCATGCGCGAGCCGCCTTCCTCGACCGCTTCCATCGCCTCGACGACGACCGCGCCCTCGACGCAGCCGCCCGAGACCGATCCCGCGATCTCGCCCGTGCCGGAGATGGCGAGCTGGCTACCGACGGGCCGCGGCGCCGAGCCCCAGGTCTCCACCACCGTCGCGAGCGCCGCGCCCTGCCCCGCCTCGTGCCAGCGATGCGCGATGGCGGGAATGTCGTCGTGATCCGCGACGCTCATGTCGGCCCTTTCCTATCGGTGCCCGAAACGGCCACCGCCGGTCACTGCGATGACGCGACCTGCAGCAGCGGCGTGATCCGCCGGACCGTCGCCCGTCGGTTCTGCCGTTCGTCCTGCTGCGTATCTATCTTCAGGAACTGCTCGCCGTAACCCTGCACCACGAGGTTCTCCGGGGGCACGTCGAAATATTCCGTCAGGGCGAGCGCCACCGATTCCGCCCGGCGGTCCGACAAGGCGAGGTTGTAGGCCGCATCACCCACCGCGTCGGTATGGCCCTCGACGAGAAAGACCTCCCGGTCGTCGGCGGCGATCCGGTCGCGCAGGAGCTGGCCCAGCGCGGTCAGCTCTTCCGCCTCCGACGGCGAGATCGCGGCCGATCCCGAGGCGAAGGTGATGTTGTCGAGCTCGATCGCCGGAACCTGATCGCGAACCTCGACGACGTTGCGGACCTGATCGAGCGAATAGGCCCGATCGAAGTTCTCCTGCATCTCGAGCGCCTGGCGCAGGGCGGCGAGATCTCCCGTCCCCTCGATCGTGGCGGCGGGCTGCCTCAGCGTCGTCACGTCCACGGGCTGCGTCTGGGCGGTATCGTCGATGAGCAGCGTCCGCGTCCCGTCCGCCGCGATCCGCTCGCGTCTGAGCACCCTGAGGGAGGCGTCGCGGATCGTCTCGATCCGGCTGCCGTCCTGGCGATAGACGGTCGTGCGGGTGGAGCCGTCGTCGAAGGTCTCCGTCCCGACCTCCGTCCCGGGCCGCTGGAGAAGCGTGTTGTCGTTCTTCAGAAGCTGGTAGCTTCCGTCCGCCCCGGTCACGACCGCACGGTCGTCGGAGGAGGCCACGACCCGGCGATCCCCGTTCAGGAGCGTGCCCACGGCGAGCGCGCCCGCGCCGAGGAGCAGCGCCTTCTCGAGATCGCTGAGCCCGCCATCATCGTTCTCGGTGTCCGAGCTCGCGGTCTCCGAGCCGTCGCCACGCTGGATGGTGCTTTCGAAATCCTCGTCGCTCGACCGGGCATTGTCCTCGGTGATCGCCTGACGCGTCTCTTCGGAAGGCGTGGCGTCCTCGCGGATCGCGGCGGCGGAGTTCGCGGTTTGGTTGGCCGCCTGATTGCCGCCTCCGCCACCCTGACCCGCCTGCCGGGCCGGTGCGCCGTTCGCCCTCGCGGGCGGTCTGTTGCCGTTGCCTTGGGTGGCCTGTCCCGATCCCGCCTGGTTGCGCGGGGCGGGCGCATTCTCGCCGGATTGTGCCGCACGGGGGGCTCGGTCGCCCTGCGCGGGCGTGTCGGAGGCCCCTTGGGCCGCCTCTCCGCCCGCCGCGTTCTGCGATCCGCCTTGCCCCGGCGATCCGTTGGAATTGGCCGCATTACCGCCTTGGGCGGGAGCTTGCCGCGACGTGTCTAAATTACCCTCGGCGCGATTCCTCGTCGGCGGTGCCGCATCGGGGGCCGTGGTGTCGGACGAAGCGCCCTGTCCGGACGCCCCCCCGGAGCCAGCCGCGTTGCCGCTCTGCGCGGGCGCATCGGCGTCGGGCATCGCCGGCTCCGAAGCCGGGGCCTGTGCCCCGCCGCCCTGGCCCTGCGCGCCACCTCCGCCGCCTTGACCTCCACCGGCTTGGCCTTGCGATCCCGCCCCGCCTTGGCCCTGCGCGCCCGCTCCACCACCTTGACCTTGCGTTCCAGCTCCGCCGCCTTGGCCCTGCGCCCCGGCCCCGCCGCCTTGGCCCTGCGCTCCAGCTCCGCCGCCTTGGCCCTGCGCTTCGGCTCCGCCGCCCTGACCTTGTTGTCCCGCCCCGGCGTCGGGGGCCGGTATCACGGGGTCGGAGGCCGGGGCTTGCGCGTCTGCGCCGCCCGCTGCATGATCGCCCGACGACGCGGCGCCGGATGCGGCCGCGTCCGGTATCGCGGGCTCGGAGGCCGGAGCCGACGCGCCGTTGCCGGCGCCGTTACCGTTCGCCCCGGGAGCTGCGGCCGGAGCCTCCGACGCCCCACCATTGCCCGCCGGCGCCGCGTTCGCGGGCGGCTCCGATTGCGCCTGGCCCGCGGGCGGCTCGCCCGCTTGCGTCTCCGTCATCGGGGCGGCCTCGCCATCCACGGGCGCGTTGTCGGACGGCACCGTCTCCATCGGCGCGTCGGCCGTGTCCGCGACACCCTCCTCGAGCGCGCGCTCGGTCGCGTCGAGGCAATTCTCCGCACCCGGATCGGCGCAGGCGTCGGCGGCTTCGGCGGCCGCATCGGGCTGGCCCTGCTGCGCCATGATCGGCGCGGGAATGACGAGGTGCAAACATGCGAGCACCGCGGTGGTCGTCCTGAGGCTGGTCTTCATGGGGGTAATCCTCCCGTGGAACACGTATTTGCGGTTGAACGATCCGGTGAGCCGCGCGTTCCATCACACCCGCGACATGGGACGCGATCCGTTGGGTGAGGCCAGTGCCTCCGCCAGCCCTTCGAGCGAGGCGATGTCGTGGCCGGCCCGGAACATGTCCACATGCGGAAGCATCGTGGCGATCCCGCGCGCCCTGGGCTCGAAGCCGTCGAACCGGAGGAGCGGATTGAGCCAGATCACCTGCCGCGCGCCCAGACGGAGCCGCCGCATCGCCGCGTCGAGCCTGTCGGGATCGCCCCTGTCGAGCCCGTCTGTGATGAGGAGCACGATCGCGCCCTGCCCCAGGACGCGACGCGACCAGTCGCGGTTGAACGCTACGATGCTCTCCCCGATCCGCGTGCCGCCCTGCCAGTCCTGTGCTTCGGCCCCCGCGGCGGCGAGGGCGGCATCGACGTCTCGGTGGCGCAGATGGCGGGTGACGTTCGTCAGCCGCGTGCCGAAGGTGAAGGCATGGACCTCAGCCCAGCCCGCGCCCTTCGCGTTCGCAACCGCGTGCAGGAAATGCAGGACCGCGCGGGAATAGGACGACATGGAGCCCGAGATATCGCAGAGCGCCACGAGGTTCGGCCAACGGACGCGCCGCGTGCGAGTAGCGATCCGGGTGACCTCGCCCCCGCGGCGCATGGCCCCCCGCATCGTGCGGCGCCAATCGGGCTGCGCGCCGAGTTCCGACGCGATCGTGCGCCGCGACGGCAGCGGCGCCACCGGCAGGGTCAGGCGCGAGAGCATCCTGCGGGCCCGCGCCATCTCGTCCCCCGACATCTGCTCGAAATCGAGATGCCGCAGTCGTTCCTCCTCGGAGATCGTGCGGGCGGCGTCGGTCTCGATCCGCGTCTCCTCGCCGTCGTCTTCCGGCAGGTCTGGCGGTTCCGACTGGGCTCCGTCGAGAAGCGCCTCCGCCGCGCGCCGTTCAGCGGGTTTGGCGATCCGCTCCTCGTGCGTGCCGCGCACCGACGGGACGAGCCAGGACATCATCTGCTCCATCAGTCGCGGATCGCGCCAGTAGAGGCGGAAAACCTGGTCGAAGATCTCGCGCTCCGCCCGCCTCGACACGAAGCATGCGTGGAGCGTCCAGTAGAAGTCGCGCCGCTCGGTGAAGCCCACGGCCTCCACGGCGCGGATCGCCTCGATCACCCGTCCCGGCCCGATGGGAAGCCCCGCCGCCCGCAGCGCTCGGGCGAACCAGGTGATGTTCCGCGCGAGCTTCGGGGCATCGGGCAGGTCGAGGTCGCTATACGTCACCATGGGCGGGCCATGCTCATCCCGCCGCGAGCGCCCCCCGCGCCTCGTCGAGGATCCGCGCGGCCTCCGACCCCTGCAGCGCCGCGATGTCGTCCTGGTACTTCAGGAGCGCGCCGAGCGTGTCGGCGATCACCTGCGGCGAAAGCTCCATCATGTCGAGCGCGAGCAGGCATTTCGCCCAGTCGATCGTTTCCGCCACGCCGGGCCGCTTGAAGAGGTCCTCCGTGCGCAGCCGCTGGACGAAGGCCACCACCTCCCGGCTGAGCCGGTCCGAAGCCTCGGGGACGCGGGCGGCGAGAACCTCCATCTCCCGCTCGAAATCCGGATACTCGACCCAGTGGTAGAGACAGCGCCGCTTGAGCGCGTCGTGTACCTCCCGCGTGCGGTTGGAGGTCAGGATCACGATCGGCCGTTCCGGCGCGGCGATCGTGCCGAGCTCCGGGATCGTGACCGCGAAATCCGACAGCGCCTCGAGCAGGAACGCCTCGAAGGGCGCGTCGGTGCGGTCGATCTCGTCGATGAGCAGGACCGGCGCGCCGCCCGGCTGCGGCCGCATCGCCTGCAGGAGCGGCCGCGCGATGAGGTACTCCTCGGTGAAGAGCTCCGCTTTCAGGGCCGTGCGGTCCGCGCCGCCCGCGGCCTCCGCGGTGCGGATCGCGATCATCTGCTCCGCGAAGTTCCACTCGTAGACGGCCGAGGCCGCATCGAGCCCCTCGTAGCATTGCAGACGGATGAGCTTCCGGCCCAGCGCCGCGGCGAGCGCCTTGGCGATCTCGGTCTTGCCTGTCCCGGCCTCGCCTTCGAGAAAGAGCGGCCGACCGAGCCGGAGGGCCAGGAAGACGAGGGTCGCGAGCGGACGACCGCAGACATACGCCTCGCCGGCCAGCAACTCCTGCACCGCGTCGATGGAGCCGGGTTCGTGCGACATGTCGTTCCTCCTGCCACGAGACTGCATTCCGTCCCGGCGGGGTCAAGCCAAAGTGGCCGCTTCCCCTCTCCATCGGGAGCGTGTAGCCCGAGGATCATGGACCGATTGACCCTCCGACGCCCCGACGATTGGCACCTGCATCTGCGCGACGGCGCGATGATGGAGGCCGTGCTGCCCGAAACGACGCGGCACTTCGCCCGCGCCATCATCATGCCGAACCTCGTCCCTCCCGTGGTGACGGGCCGCGACGCCGCCGAATACCGGGATCGCATCCTCGCCGCGAAACCCCGCGGCTCGAAGTTCCGCCCGCTGATGACGCTCTATCTCACAGAGGAGACGGAGGTCCGCGATCTGCGCGCCGCCGCCGAGATCGGTCTCATCACCGCGGTGAAGCTTTATCCCGCGGGGGCGACCACGAATTCCGCCTCCGGCGTGCGCGACTTCTCGAAGGTGCGGCGCGTGCTCGAAAACATGGCGCAGATCGGTCTGCCGCTCCTCGTCCACGGGGAGGTGACGGATGCGGAGGTCGACATCTTCGACCGCGAGGCCGTCTTCATCGACCGCGTACTCGACCCGATCCGGCGCGACATCCCGGGCCTCAGGGTGGTCATGGAGCACGTGACGACCTCGGACGCGGTGGATTACGTCCGCGCGGGCGGCGACGACCTCGCCGCGACGATCACCGCCCACCATCTCGTCATCAATCGCAACCACATCCTCGCGGGCGGGATCAAACCGCATTACTACTGCCTGCCCGTCGCCAAGCGGGAAACGCACCGCCGGGCGCTCCTCGACGCCGCGACCTCCGGCGACGCGTCCTTTTTCCTCGGCACCGACAGCGCGCCGCATCCCGACCCGGCGAAGCTCGCGCCATGCGGCTGCGCGGGGTGCTTCACCGCGACGAACACGCTCTCGGTGCTGGCTGAGATGTTCGAGGGACAGACGGCGCTGCATCATCTGGAGCAATTCGTGTCCCTCAACGGCCCGGCCTTCTATCGCCTCCCCCCCAACGAGGAGACGATCACGCTGGAAAAGGGAGAGCCCGTCGCCTATCCCGCCGCCATCGAGACGGGCGACGGCCCCGTGACCGTGTTCGATCCCGGCATGGCCCTCCACTGGCGCGTTGCCGACGATCCCGCATGAGAAGGATTGCACGATGATCCCCACGAGCTTCCCCCCGAGGGAGGAGATCGCCCGGCTCACCGCCACCATGCTGCTCGAGGTGGGCGCCGTGCATTTCCGCCCCGAGGAACCCTACACGCTCGCCTCCGGCCTTCCCTCTCCCACGTATATCGATTGCCGCAAGCTCATCTCCTTCCCGCGCATCCGCGCAACGCTGATGGATTTCCTGACCGCGACCGTGATGCGCGACGCGGGCTTCGAGGCGTTCGATTGCGTCGCGGGCGGAGAGACGGCGGGCATCCCCTTCGCGGCGCTGATCGCGGAGCGGATGGCGCTGCCCATGACCTACGTTCGCAAGAAGCCCAAGGGCTACGGCCGCAACGCGCGGATCGAGGGCGTGATTGCCGAGGGGGACCGCGTGCTCCTCGTCGAGGACCTGACGACCGATGGCGGCTCCAAGATCAGCTTCGTCGACGCGATCCGGGAGACGGGCGCGTCCTGCGCGCATACCGCCGTCATCTTCTCCTACGGCATCTTCCCGGAGACGAAACGGACGCTCGGCGATCACGGCGTGCAGCTCCACGCGCTCTGCACATGGTGGGACGTCCTGGCCGCTGCGCGCGCAACCGGAAGTTTCACAGACGAGACGATGGAGGCGGTCGACGTCTTCCTGCGCGATCCGCGGACCTGGCAGGAGGCGCGGCGGGCGGCGGATTCGCCCACATGATATCCCCGGTTTTATCCACCGCGATCTGAAACCCGCCCGATCCTGTGGAAGTCTTTGGCTTTCCCACAGGATATGGTATGAAGGCGGAAAATCTCTCACCGAAATATGCGTCTTGAACGCAGCGGTGGGCACACCGTAAGTCCGATGAAACGGGCAGGAACAGGGGCGGACATGAACGAGGTCTCACGGATCGAGCACGAGCGGGCCGACGCGGACGCCGAAGTACTTCCGCACAATGTCGAGGCCGAACAACAACTTCTGGGTGCAATCCTCACGAATAACGACGTCTATGACCGCGTCGCCGCGATCATCAACGACAGTCATTTCTACGATCCCGTCCACGCCCGGATCTACGAGGTCGCGGCCGCCCGGATCGCCAAGAACGCGCTCGCCTCGCCGGTGACGCTGAAGGCGTTCCTCGAGGACGAGCCAGGGCTGAAGGAGCTCGGCGGGCCGTCCTATCTCGTCCGCCTCGCGGGCGCCGCAATCTCGTCCTACGCCGCGCGCGACTACGCGCAGATGATCTACGACCTGTCGATCCGCCGGAAGCTCATCGAGCTCGGCCGCGACATCGCGACGAGGGCCGGCAAGGTCGACGTGGCCTCCGAACCGCGGGAGCAGATCGTGGAGGCCGAACAGGCGCTCTACAAGCTCGGCGAGCAGGGCCAGGTGAACCAGGGCTTCCAGTCGTTCCTTTCCGCCGTGACCGACGCCGTGAATGTCGCCAACGCCGCCTATCAGCGCGAGGGCGGCCTCGCGGGCGCGTCGACGGGGCTCATCGATCTCGACAAGAAGCTCGGGGGGCTCCACAAGTCCGACCTTCTGATCCTCGCGGGCCGCCCCTCCATGGGCAAGACGTCGCTCGCCACGAACATCGCCTTCAATATCGCGCGCGCCTATCGCCGCGGCAAACGTCCCGACGGCAGCGAAGGCGCGGTCGATGGCGGCGTCGTGGGGTTCTTTTCGCTCGAGATGAGCGCGGAGCAGCTCGCCGCGCGGATCCTTTCCGAAGCCTCCGAGGTGCCGTCCGAACAGATCCGGCGCGGCGATATGAACGAGTCGGAGTTCCGCCGCTTCGTGGAGGCCGCGAAAGCCCTCGAGGCCTGCCCGCTCTATATCGACGACACGGCGGCGCTCCCGATCAGCCAGCTCGCCGCCCGCGCGCGGCGGCTCAAGCGCGAGCACGGGCTCGACGCGCTCTTCGTCGACTATCTCCAGCTCGTCCGCGGCGCGGGACGCAGCGAGAACCGCGTCAACGAGATCTCCGAGATCACGCAAGGCCTGAAGGCCATCGCCAAGGAGCTCGACATCCCCGTCGTCGCCCTCTCGCAGCTCTCGCGGCAGGTGGAGAACCGAGAGGACAAGCGCCCGCAGCTGTCGGACCTGCGCGAATCGGGCTCGATCGAGCAGGATGCGGACGTGGTGATGTTCGTGTTCCGCGAGGAATACTACAAGGAGCGCGAGAAGCCGGGCGATCACGAGCTCGACAAGATGGCCTCCTGGCAGGACGAGATGGAGAAACTGCACGGCCGTGCCGAAGTCATCATCGGCAAGCAGCGCCACGGCCCCATCGGCTCGGTCGATCTCTCCTTCGAGGGGCGCTTCACCCGCTTCGGCAACCTCGTTCAACCCTGGCAGGGTGGGGCCGACCGCTTCTGACCGGGGCGGCGCGCACGCGGCTGTGACTTTACAGGACGGGCGGCGGTTGCTCTGATCGCACCCATGCGGGTTCCCACATGCCTTGCCGCCCTCCTCCTCGGATGGGGTACGGCCCATGCGCAGCTGGCCGAGGAGGTCGATGTCGAGCTTCTGCTCCTCGTCGACGTTTCCCGTTCGATGACGCCGAACGAGCTCGAGATCCAACGGCGCGGCTACGCGGAGGCGCTTGCGGCGCCCGACGTGATCGACGCGATGCTCGGTGGCTTTCTCGGCCGCGTCGCGATCTCCTACGCGGAATGGGCCGGGGCCGGTTCGCAGAGGATCGTGATCGAGTGGCGGATCCTCGAGAGCGCGGAGGATGCTCGAAGCCTGTCCGACGATCTCGGTATCGCGTTCAACCCCTCGATGCGGCGCACCTCGATCTCGGGCGCCCTCGCCTGGGGGGCGCGGCATATCGAGGAGAACGGGATCGACGGGCTGCGCCGCGTGATCGACATCTCCGGCGACGGGCCGAACAACGAGGGGCGGCCGGTGCCCGGCGTGCGCGACGCCGTCATCTCCCGCGGCATCACCATCAACGGTTTGCCCCTGATGACGCAGGAGGGGATGGGACAGCGCTGGCATCTCGATGATCTCGACCAGTACTACGCCGATTGCGTGATCGGCGGCCCGGGTGCCTTCATGCTGCCCGTCTACACCTGGGCGGAATTCGGCGCGGCGATCCGGCGCAAGCTCGTGCTCGAACTCGCGGGCTCCCTGCCCGAGCGGATCCTGCCCGCCCAGTACCGGGAGGAGGAGACCGCCGATTGCCTCGCGGGCGAGCGGATCTGGGAACGCAACCGCCGCATCTACGACTTCCCCTGACACATGCGCCGCGGCCCCGTCGGCGCCCTTGACCCCGCCGGGGCGGCGGGGGAGAGAAGGGCATGGGAACCGCGACACTCACGATCGATCTCGACGCCATCGTCGCCAACTGGCGCGCGCTCGACGGGCGGACGGATGCCTCCACGGAAACGGCGGCCGTGGTCAAGGCCGATGCTTACGGTCTCGGCATTGCACGGGTGGCCTCGGCGCTTCGCGATGCAGGGGCGCGCAAGTTCTTCGTCGCCGTGGCCGAAGAGGGCGCGGCGCTTCGCCAGGCCCTCGGTCCGGAGGCGGAGATCATGGTCTTCTCCGGTCACATGGCAGGCGATACCGACCTGATCCGCGGGCTCGGCCTCGTTCCCATGCTGAACTCGATCGAGCAGATCACCCGCCACGTCGAGACGCTGCCCGGCGCGCGCTTCGGGTTGCAGCTCGACACCGGCATGAACCGTCTCGGGATCGAGCCCGACGAATGGGCCGCGATCCGCGACATCGTCCTGCCGCGCGGGCCGGTGCTCGTGATGAGCCACCTCGCCTGCGCCGACGACCGCGACGATGCCCGGAACGCCCGGCAGCTTCGCACCTTCCGCGAGATGACGGACGGGATCTCCGCCCCGCGCTCGCTCGCCGCGACCGGCGGCATCCTGCTCGGACCGGGCTTCCACTTCGACCTGACGCGGCCCGGCATCGGCCTCTACGGCGGGCGGCCTTTCGCCGATGCCCGTCCCGTCCTGCGGCTGAGCCTGCCCGTCATCCAGTGCCGCGACGTGGCGAGCGGCGAGATCGTGGGCTACGGCGGCAGCTTCGAGGCGTCCGCGCCGACGCGCATCGCCACGCTCTCGGCGGGCTATGCCGATGGCCTCATCCGGGCGATGGGGGGCGAGGCGGTGGTGTTCCACGGCGCGGTGCCCTGCCCGCTGGCCGGGCGCGTCTCGATGGATCTCCTGACGGTCGATATCGGCCATCTCGACACCGACCCGAGCCATCTCGACATCCTCGGACGGCATCAGGGCGTGGACGACCTGGCCGATTCAGCGGGCACGATCGGCTACGAGATCCTGACGAGCCTCGGGCCGCGCTACGTCCGGAATTACGCCGGAATCTGAGGATCGGCCGCGCCGGGCGCATTCGTCGCAGCGACAGTCGCCGTGATCCCGATGCAAAGTTTCTATATTCACAATGCGTTGTATGAGGCGCCGCAGACACAGCGTGCATTTTCACCGGATCGGGTAACATCTCGAAAACCCAAACATGCGACGAATACCTCCCGAAATTGGCGAAAATCCGCCGATACGAAGGAGGGTGACGATGCCCCGACATGCCCCGATTACCGCCGCGGGACCGACGCGGTGGCTGAACGTCACGGCGATGATCGTGCTCGGCGCGGCCGCGTTCGCGGCGCTCGGCGCCACGATCGCCGGAGCGCTCGATCTTCTGCCCTTCCTCACGCTCGAACTGCGCTTCGGCGACGTCGTCTTCGCGGGTGCGGGAATGGCGGTGCAGATCGGCGTCACGATCTTGCTCCTCTGCCTCGTGGCGGCATTGCCCGCGATGGGCCGGGTGCTCGCCCTCGAACGCTCGCATCGCACGTTCACCCTCACCATGGCCGACGTCGCGGACGCCTATCGCGCCTGTCACGCGGCCGACCGGCGGGGCGTCTTTACGCTCGCCTCGGAATTCGACGCGGTGAAGGAGCGGATCACCTATCTCCGCACCCATCCCGATCTCGGCAATCTCGAACCCGACGTGATCGAGACGGCGGCGCAGATGTCGCAGGCCTCCCGCATGCTCGCGGAAACCTACAGCGACGAGAACGTCGCCCGCGCCCGCGACTTCCTGCGCCATCGGCAGGAGGAGATCGCGCTCTTCGAGGAGCGCATCGAATGCGCCCTCGCCGCGGGGCATGAATTGCGCCGGCATCACGAGCGGCTGGAGGTGGAGGAATCGGTGATCGAGAGCCGCCTCGCCCGGCTCGAGGAAGAGTTCGGCGACCTCCTGCGGGGGCTCGGCTTCAAGGCTCGCCGCGGCAACGTGGTCGCGATTCCCGCCAAGGTGAAGGCCGCAGAATAGGCCGCCTTGCCCTGCCCCGCGCCGCGGGGCAGAAGAGCGCATGGCCAAGACCCCCGGTTTCACCTGCACCGCCTGCGGCGCGGCCCATACCAAGTGGTCGGGCCGCTGCGACGTCTGCGGCGCCTGGAACACGATCGTGGAGGAGGCGCCGCTCACCGCCGGCCCCGCCGCGAAATCGCTCGGGACGAAGCGCGGGCGCGGTATGGTGCTGACCGACCTCGCCTCCGCCGAGGCGCCACCGCCGCGCACGCGGTCGGGCCTCGCGGAATTCGACCGCGTCCTGGGCGGCGGGCTGGTTCCGGCCTCCGCGATCCTCGTCGGCGGCGATCCGGGCATCGGCAAGTCCACGCTCCTCCTCCAGGCCGCCGCGAGCTTCGCCAATGCGGGGCTGAAGGCCATCTACGTCTCGGGCGAGGAGGCTGGCGCGCAGGTGCGGATGCGGGCGCAGCGGATGGGTCTCGGCGACGCGCCGGTGCTGCTCGCCAACGAGACGAACCTGCGCGAGATCCTCACCACGCTCGAGGCGGAGAAGCCGGCGCTGGCGATCATCGATTCGATCCAGACGATGTGGGCCGACAATGTCGACAGCGCGCCCGGTTCCGTGAGCCAGGTCCGCGCGGCCGCCCATGAACTCACCACTTTCGCCAAGCGCCACGGGATCGCCGTGGTCCTCGTCGGCCACGTCACGAAGGAGGGCCAGATCGCCGGCCCCCGCGTGGTCGAGCACATGGTCGACACGGTCCTCTATTTCGAGGGCGAGCGCGGCCACCAGTTCCGCATCCTCCGCGCGGTCAAGAACCGCTTCGGCCCCGCCGACGAGATCGGCGTCTTCGAGATGACGGGCGCGGGTCTCGCGGAAGTCGCCAACCCCTCCGCCCTGTTCCTCGGTGAACGGGAGGTGCCGCAGCCCGGCGCCGCCGTCTTCGCGGGGATCGAGGGGTCGCGGCCGCTTCTGTGCGAATTCCAGGCCCTCGTGGCCCCCACGCCCCATGCCCAGCCGCGCCGCTCCACCGTGGGTTGGGATGCCGGGCGGCTCGCCATGATCCTCGCGGTGCTCGAGGCGCGCTGCGCCGTGCCCTTCGCGGGTCTCGACGTCTATCTCAACGTCGCGGGCGGCCTGAGGGTGCGCGAGCCCGCGGCCGATCTCGCCGTCGCGCTGGCACTTCTCTCGGCCCGCGAGGACACCGCGCTGCCTCCGGAGACCGTGGTTTTCGGCGAGATCAGCCTCTCCGGCGCCCTGCGGCCGGCGGGACAGAGCGAAAACCGGTTGAAAGAGGCCGCGAAACTTGGTTTCTCCGCCGCAATCGCGCCCGCCCGGACCAAGGCGCTCGCCGGGGACGGGATGGCGCTGCGCCAATTCCCCGATCTCGCCACCCTCGTGGGAGAGATGTTCGGCGCCGGATAGGGAAGGCTTGGCCCATGGAAGGTTTCACGCTCATCGACGCGCTCGTGGCGGGTGTCATCGTCGTCTCGGCGCTGCTCGCCTATGCGCGCGGCCTCGTGCGGGAGGCGATGGCGATCCTCGGCTGGATCGTCGCCGCGATCCTCGCCTTCGTGCTCGCCCCGGCGTTGCAGCCGCTCGTGCGCGAGATACCGCGCGTCGGCGATTTCCTGGGCGATTCCTGCGAGCTGTCGATCATCGTCGCCTTCGCCGCGGTCTTCGCCGTGGCGCTCGTCGTCGTGTCGGTCTTCACGCCGCTCCTCTCGGGCTCGATTCGCGATACCGCGGTGGGCCGCATCGACCAGGTGCTGGGCTTCATCTTCGGTGTGGCGCGCGGCGTGGTGCTCGTCGCCGTGGCGATGGTGGTCTACGACCGCATCTCCGCGACCGAGCCCGTGCCGATGGTGGAGGAGAGCCGCACCGCGCTCATCTTCGCCCGCACCCGCGGCAATATCGACGAGGCGATCCCAAGCGACGCGCCCGGCTGGATCGTCGCGCGCTACGAACAGCTCGTGGGCGTTTGCGAGATCCCGTCGTGACGATGCGCCATGGCGCCTGAGATCCTCGCGGGCCTCGTGCTCTTCGCCTTCGTGGCGACGGTGACGCCCGGGCCCAACAACGTCATGCTCACCGCCTCGGGCGCAAATTTCGGGTTCCGTCGAACGGTCCCGCACATGCTGGGGATCACGATCGGCTTTCCGGTGATGATCGCCCTCGTGGGGCTCGGCCTCATGCAGGTCTTCGACGCCGTTCCGGGCAGTCAGACGGTGCTCGAGGTCGCGAGCGTCCTCTACCTGCTCTACCTCGCCTGGAAGATCGCCCATGCCGGGGCGCCGAAGGATGCGAGCGCGGAGGGCCGTCCGCTGAGCTTTCTGCAGGCCGCGCTCTTCCAGTGGGTCAACCCGAAGGCTTGGGCGCTCGCGCTCTCGGCCATCGCGGCCTACGCACCGGCGCGCACCGCCGCCACGATCGTGACCGTCGCCCTTGTCTTCTCCGCGGTGAGCTTGCCCTCGATCAGCATCTGGGTCGTCCTTGGCCAGCAGATGCGGCGATTCCTGCGGTCCACGCGCCGCCTTACCGCATTCAACTGGACGATGGCGGCGCTGCTCGTGGCCTCGCTGGTCCCGGTCCTCAGGCATTAATGAACGAAATACGCGGGCACCCGGTGACAGCAGGTGCGGTTGCGAATATCTAACCCCCTGACGCCTCGCCCCCCGGAGTCGCTCCCATGACCCAGATGCCCCCTGCCCATCCCTTCGACGACGATGCGCTGCACGAGGAATGCGGCGTATTCGGCGTGGGCGGGGTCGCGGATGCCGCCAATTTCGTGGCCCTCGGCCTCCACGCGCTGCAACATCGCGGCCAGGAGGCGGGCGGGATCGTCAGCCACGACGCGGAGCACGGCTTCAACTCCGCCCGCCGCTTCGGCTACGTGCGCGACAATTTCACCAAGCAGTCGCTGATGGACACGCTGCCGGGCCCGCTCGCCATCGGGCACGTGCGCTATTCCACCTCCGGCTCAAAGGGCAACACGCAGATCCGCGACGTGCAGCCCTTCTTCGGCGAGTTCTCGGCAGGCGGGGCGGCGATCGCGCATAACGGCAACATCGTGAATGCCAACGCGCTCCGCCGCGAACTCATCGAGCGGGGCTCGATCTTCCAGTCGAACTCCGACAGCGAATGCATCATCCACCTCATGGCCCGATCGCTGCAGCGCCGCGTACCCGAGCGGATGCAGGACGCGCTGCGCCGCGTGGAAGGGGCCTTCTCCATCGTCGCGATGACCCGCACGAAGCTCATCGGCGTGCGCGACCCGCTGGGCGTGCGGCCCCTCGTCCTGGGCCGGCTTGGCGAAGGCTGGGTGCTCTCGTCGGAGACCTGCGCGCTCGACATCATCGGCGCGGAGTTCGTTCGCGAGGTCGAGCCGGGCGAGATGGTGATCGTCGAGAACGACGTGCTCACCTCCCACCGCCCCTTCGCGCCGCGCAAGCCGCGCTTCTGCGTCTTCGAGCACGTCTATTTCTCGCGACCCGATTCGATTCTCGGCGGCCGCTCCGTCTACGAGACGCGGCGCCAGATCGGGGTGGAGCTCGCCCGGGAGGCGCCGGTGGAGGCCGATCTCGTCTGCCCGGTCCCCGATTCGGGCACGCCCGCCGCGATCGGCTTCAGCCAGGAATCGGGCATTCCCTACGCGATGGGGATCATCCGCAACCAGTACATGGGCCGCACCTTCATCGAGCCCACGGAGCAGATCCGCAACATGGGCGTGCGGCTGAAGCTCAACGTGAACCGCGCCCTCATCCGCGGCAAGCGCGTGGTGCTCGTTGACGATTCCGTCGTCCGCGGCACGACCTCGATCAAGATCCGGGAGATGATCCTCGATGCGGGCGCGGCGGAGGTGCATTTTCGCATCGCGAGCCCGCCCACGGCCTGGCCCTGCTTCTACGGCGTGGACACGCCCGATCGCGACAAGCTCCTCGCCGCCTCCATGTCGGAAGCGGAGATGCGCGACCATCTGGGGGTCGATTCGCTGCGCTTCATCAGCCTCGACGGGCTCTACCGCGCCGTGGGCGAGGCCGGCGGACGCGATGCCGAATCCCCGCAATATTGCGACGCCTGCTTCTCCGGCGATTACCCGATCGAGCCCTCGGATCGCATCGAGCAGGGCTTCGAGCTCAAGACCGCGGCCGAATAGCTCCGTCTTGACCGCAGCCGCGATCCGTCCGAGACCCGCGCCATGACGCAACTGGCCCTCATCACCGGCGCCTCCCGCGGGCTCGGCGCCGCCCTCGCCCTCGCCCTGGCGCCGACCCATCACGTCGTCGCCGTCGCCCGCACCACGGGCGCGCTCGAGGAACTCGACGACCGCATCCAGGCCGCCGGCGGCTCCGCCACTCTCGCGCCGATGGACGTGACGAACGCGGACGCGATGGCCCATCTCTGCCGCGGCATCCACGACCGCTGGGGCCATGCCGATCTCTGGCTGCATACCGCGATCCACGCGGGCCCCCTCGCCCCCGCGGGCCATCTGGGCGCCAAGGACTGGCAGAAGAGCGTCGCGGTGAACGCGACGGCCACCGCCGGCCTCATCCCGATGGTCGAGCCGCTCCTCCTCGCGGCCCCTGCTGGGGTGGCGGTCTTCTTCGACGACACGCGCGGAGGGGAGAAGTTTTTCGGCCATTACGGGGCGACGAAGGCCGCGCAGATCGCGCTCGCCCGCTCCTGGCAGGCGGAAACGGTGCGGACCGGCCCACGGGTGGAGATCCTCGCCCCCGCGCCCATGCCAACCGCCACCCGCGCCCGCTTCTTTCCCGGAGAGGATCGCGCCCCGCTCGCCGATCCGGGGGCGGAGGCGCGGAGGCTTCTCGCCCGGCTCGACAAGCGCGCACGGCCCGGGACCTGCTGAACGGCGCAGGGAGAGCGGTCCTTTCCCCTGCAACGCGCTTCCCTTATGCAGGCGCCAATCAAGGGAAACATCCATGCGCATCCTCATCACGAACGACGACGGCATCAACGCGCCCGGGCTCGAGGTCGCCGAGGCGATCGGAGCCGAGATCGCCGGCGAGGGCGGAGAGGTCTGGACCGTCGCCCCCGCCTTCGAGCAATCGGGCGTCGGCCATTGCATCAGCTACGTCCATCCCACGATGGTCTCCGAGCTCGGCGAGCGGCGCTGGGCGGCGGAGGGGTCGCCCGCCGATTGCGTCCTCGCGGGCATCCACGACATCCTGCCCGACCGTCCGGACCTCATCCTGTCGGGCGTCAACCGGGGCAACAACGCGGCCGAGAATGTGGTCTATTCCGGCACGATCGGCGGCGCGATGGAGGGTGCGCTCCAGGGCATTCCGTCGATCGCGCTGTCGCAATTCCTCGGCCCCGCGACGCGTGAGCTCGACAATCCGTTCGAGGGGGCGGCGCAATGGGGCGCTCGCGTCGTGCGCGCGATCCTCGACGCCCGGCCGGACAATCCGAACGCCTACAGCCTGTTTTACAACGTCAACTTCCCGCCTTGTGCCGCGTCCGACGTCGCAGGGATCCGCGTCTGTCCGCAGGGTCGCCGGCCGGACATCACCTTCACCACGGAACGCCACCATGCCCCCTCGGGACGGCGCTTCACCTGGATCCGCGGCGGCGCGCAGCAGGTCGCGTCCGCCGACGGAACCGACGCGGCGCTGAACCTCGAGGGCTACGTCTCCGTCACGCCGCTCCGGGCCGATCTGACCGCGCATGACACGCTCGCCTCCCTCCGCGACGCCATCGACAGCAGCGGTCCATGAGCTTCGACGCGGAGGCCCGGATGAAGTTCCTCTTCGCGCTCCGCTCCCGCGGGGTGACCGATGCCCGCGTCCTCGGCGCGATGGAGAAGGTCGATCGCGGCCTCTTCGTGAAGGGCATCTTCGCCGACCGCGCCTACGACGACATGCCTCTGCCCATCGCCTGCGGCCAGACGATCAGCCAGCCCTCGGTGGTCGCGCTGATGACACAGGCGCTCGACGTGCAGCCGCGCGACAAGGTGCTCGAGCTCGGCACCGGATCGGGCTACCAGGCGGCGATCCTCTCGCATCTCGCCCGCCGGGTCTACACGATGGACCGCCACAAGCGGCTCGTCGAGGAGGCGCGCGAAACCTTCGAGGCGCTCGGTCTCGCCAATATCACCACATTTACGGCCGATGGCAGTCGCGGCTTCCCCGAACAGGCCCCCTTCGACCGCATCATCGTCACGGCCGCGGCCGAGGACCCGCCCGGACCGCTCTTGGCGGAACTGCGGATCGGCGGTATCATGGTGGTGCCCGTCGGCCAGTCCGACGCGGTGCAGACATTGATCAAGGTCACCCGGCGCGAGGGCGGCTTCGATTACGAGGAATTGCGCCCGGTCCGCTTCGTACCGCTTCTCGAAGGGCTCGCGCGCGATTAGACGACCACCCGGAAGGCCGCGAGCTGGACGGGTCCTGCGCGAACCGTCCGCGAGAGGCGGCGCGTCGAGACGAGGACGAGCACGATGGATACCATTTCGACCGGGCTGCGCCTGGGGCTTATGACGACCGCGTTCCTAGCGATCGCGTCCTGCGACCGCATGGGGGGTCTCGACCTCGACATGCGCGGCGGGATCGGCGACAATTTCGACACGTCCACCGCCGTCGCCCGCGCCGTCGCGGCGCCGCCGCGGCCCGATGCACGCGGCGTCGTCTCCTATCCGAATTACCAGGTTGTGGTGGCCGGGCGGAACGACACGGTCGAGGCGATCTCCTCCCGCGTCGGACTGCCAGCGCAGGAGATCGCCCGGTTCAACGGCCTGCCGCTCGGCGTGCCGCTCCGCGCGGGCGAGATCGTGGCCCTGCCCCGCCGCGTGGCCGAGCCCACCCCGACGCCCGCCGCGCCGGTCCGCGGCAACAGCTCTCTCGCCATGCCCGGCGCGGTGACGACGGCCCCGCTCGAGGAGCGCGCCAATTCCGCCATCATCCGCGCCGAGACCGCAGGCACCCCGGCGCGGCCCGAGCCTGTACGCCACCAGGTCCAGCGCGGGGAGACCGCCTTCTCCATCGCGCGGCGCTACAACGTGCCACTGGAGGCGCTGAGGGACTGGAACGCGCTGCCCGCCGACATGACCGTCCGCGTCGGCCAGTACCTCCTGATCCCCACCGTGACCGCCGCCGCGCCGCCCGCCAACGTCACCTCCGCGCCCGGCGCGGGCAGCGTCGCGCCGGAGCCGCCCTCGGCCGCGGAGCCCCTGCCCGAGGAGGACGCGACGCAGGCCCCGCCCGACGACGTCCCCGCCTCGCCCGACCTCGCGGAGGAAGCGACGGCGGAAAGCGCCTCTGGCGCGCGTCTCGCCCTGCCCGTGAACGGCCCGATCATCCGCGCCTTCTCGCGCGGGACGAATGACGGCATCGACATCTCGGCGAGCCCCGGCGCGCCGGTCCGGGCCGCCGATGGCGGGGTCGTCGCCGCGATCACCCGCGACACCGACCAGATCCCGATCATCGTGCTGCGCCACGAGGGGAACCTGCTCACCGTCTATGCCGGCGTCGACGATGTAAGCGTGGAGAAGGGCGACACGGTCGCGCGCGGCGAAACCATCGCACGGATCCGCAACACCAGCCCGAGCTTCCTGCATTTCGAGGTGCGACAGGGTTTCGACAGCGTCGATCCCGTCAGCTTCCTCGAATGAGGCTCAGGGGCGGAGGGCTACGCCTTTCCGCCCCGCCAGATCGGTGAAGAACTGCCAGGCGACGCGGCCCGACCGCGCCCCGCGCGTCGCCTGCCACTCGATCGCCTCCGCGCGCAGCGTGGCGTCGTCGATCTCGACCCCGTGCGCGTCGCAATAGCCCCGGATCATCGCGAGATACTCGTCCTGCGTGCAGGGATGGAAGCCGAGCCAGAGGCCGAACCGGTCCGACAGCGACACCTTCTCCTCCGTGGCCTCCGACGGCGAGATCGCGGTGGTCCGCTCGTTCTCGATCATGTCGCGCGGCATCAGGTGACGGCGGTTCGACGTGGCGTAGAAGACCACGTTGTCGGGCCGCCCCTCGATCCCGCCATCGAGCACCGCCTTCAGCGACTTGTAATGCTCGTCGTCGTGGCTGAAGCTCAGATCGTCGCAGAAGAGGACGAAGCGGTGATCCGCCGCCCGCAGATGCCCGAGGAGCCGCCCGATCGTGGGCAGGTCCTCGCGCTGGACCTCCACGATCTTGAGCGGATGCTCCGCCGCGACCTCGGCGTGGATCGCCTTGACGAGGCTCGATTTCCCCATGCCCCGCGCGCCCCAGAGAAGCGCGTTGTTCGCGGGCCGGCCGCGCGCAAAGTGGCGGGTATTCTCCAGAAGCGTGTCGCGGGACCGGTCGATGCCCACGAGAAGCGCCATCTCAACGCGAGCGACCCGCGGCACGGGGACAAGCCGGTCGGGTGCCACGTGCCAGACGAAGGCGTCGGCCGCGTCGAATTCGGGCGCGCGGAGCGGCGGCGGAGACATCCGCTCGAGCGCCTCCGCGATACGGGTCAGATCATCGCTCACGGCCGCTTGGTCTCGTCCTCGGGTTCCGCATCGTCGAGATCGTCGTCGTAATCGTAGAGCTCCTCGTCCGGCCCGAGCACGCCCTCGGCGCGCAGCTCCTCCGTGCGCTTCTTCTCCACGCGGCGCACGAGGAAGATGGAGATCTCGTAGAGGCCGTAGACGACGATGAAGAGGATGACCTGCGTGATCACGTCCGGCGGCGTTACCAGCGCCGCGAGCACCAGGATGCCCACCACCGCGTATTTCCGCACATCGGCGAGCCCGCGGGAGGAGACGAGCCCCGCCTTGCCCATCAGCGTGAGCAGGACCGGAAGCTGGAAGCAGAGCCCGAAGGACACGATGAACTTGATCGTGAGGTTCAGGTATTCCTGCGCGGAGCCCTGGAACACGACGGAAAGCGGCGCGCTCGCCTCCGGCGTCAGCGCTTCGCCCTGCGCCCCGAATTGCTGGAAGCCCAGGAAGAAGTCGTAGGCGAGCGGCGTGACGACGTAGAAGGCGAAGGCCGCGCCCATGACGAACATGAAGGGCGACGCGAGCAGGAACGGCAGGAACGCGCCCCGCTCCGAGCGGTAGAGCCCCGGCGCCACGAAGCGCCAGAGCTGCGTCGCGATGATCGGGAAGGCGAGGAAGAGCCCGCCCAAGAGCGACACCTTGATCGCGACGAAGAAACCCTCCTGCGGAGAGATGAAGATCAGGTCGCAATCCTGACCGCGCTGCGCCAGCGCCTCGCAAAGCGGCGCCGTGAGGAAGTTGAAGATCGGCGTGGCGACGGTGAAACTGATCACCATGCCGACGATGAACGCCGCGACGGAGCGGATGAGCCGCGTCCGCAGCTCCGCCAGATGCTCGATCAGCGGGGCGGAGCTGTCGTCGATATCGTCCTCGGCGCTCACGCGTCACGCTCCGGCGGGTTCGGGGTGGCGGGGCTCGCCGCCGCGTCTCCGGTCTGTTTGACCGCGCCCTTCTGCGGCGTGGCCTTGGCCGGTCCCGTGGTGGGCTTCGCGACCTTGGCCGAGGGCGACTTGCCCGGCTCCCATTTCTCGAACGCGTCCGCGGCCTCGTTCAGCCGGTCGAGCCCGTAACGCTTGGGGTTCTTCAGGCCCTTAAGGTCCTTCGAGATGTCCTTCACCCCGGCCTCGTCGGCCGCATCGTCCATCGCGCGCTGGAATTCCCGCGCCATGCCCTTCATCTTTCCCGTGAACCGCCCGAGCGTGCGGAACATGCCCGGCAGGTCCTTGGGCCCGACGACGATCAACGCGACGACGCCGATGACCAGAAGTTCGGTCATGCCGATATCGAACATGGCGCGGGGCTCCTGCCGGTCGGGTCAGCCGTTGCGCTTTTCCGTCTCGACCGATCCGTCGCTCGTCACCCGCTCGCCGGTCGTCGCGCGCTCCGTGGCGGCGCCGGTATGGACGACCTCGTCGTTCGAGGCGGCGATCTCGCGCGGGGTGGCGTCCTTCTGACGCTCCTCTTCCGAGCCTTCGCCGACGCCCTTCTTGAACGCAGTGATGCCCTTGCCGACCTCTCCCATGAGGGAGGAGATCTTGCCGCGTCCGAAGAGGACGAGGACGACGACCGCGATCAGCAGGAGGCCGGGCAGGCCGATATTGTTGAGCATGAATGTCTCCCTCTGCGCGGTCCCGCCGCTTCGGTGGATGTCGAAGCCGTATCTATGCCATGCCCGCGCCCGAGTGAAGCGGGTAGGCCCTACTCTTTCGCGCACCGCCGCGAATTCTCCGTCCCGGCCTCAAGGCCCGCACGCACCGGGCGAAACCGCCCCGCCCGCACCCGCCGTCGCACCGCCTGCGGGGGAACCGGATGGGGGGCGATGCCTTTTCCTCCCCGACCGTACCGCCTATGCAGGATCGAAGCGCTCCGGGCATCGAGGCGACAGCGCCCGGGGACAGGAGAGTGCCATGACGAGACGCATCGCGAGCGCGAGACCGCTGACCGCACGCCCGAAAGGCCCGCGCGCGGCATGAGCGCCGATCCCGACCATATCCTGGGGCCCATCCGCGCCCCCGGCGATCCGATGACGGAGGAGGACGGGCGGGCGCTGCGCACGGCGCTCGGCCGCTTCGCCACCGGCGTCGCGGTGATCACCGTGGCCACGCCCGGCGGCCCGCTCGGGATCACCGCGAACAGCTTCGCCTCTGTCTCCCTCGATCCGCCGCTCGTCCTCTGGTCGCCCGCCAAGGCGTCGCGCCGGTTCCGCCCCTTCGTGGAGGCCGATCACTTCGCGATCCACGTCATGGGCGCGGAACAGGGCGACCTGGCCGGGCGCTTCGTGCGCGAGGGCAACCCCTTCGGCGACCTCACGTGGAAGTCCGATCCCGAGGGCACGCCGCTTATCGACGGCTGTCTCGCGCGGTTCCGCTGCCGCCGGGCGGCCGTCCACGACGCGGGCGACCACGTGATCGTCATCGGCGACGTGCTCGCGGCGAGCCACCGCGACGGCGCGCCCCTCGTTTTCGCCGCCGGCCGCTACGGAGGGTTCGCGAGCTCCGATTGAGCCCGCGCGCCGCTTCCTCCCTTGCCCTCCCCGGGCCGCCTTCATAAGAGACCCGGGCCGGAGAGGAAGGGAGTCCCATGTCGCTTCTGGTGATGAAATTCGGCGGCACCTCCGTCGCCACGCTCGACCGGATCCGGCGCGCGGCCAAGCGCGTGGGCCGGGAGGTCGCGAACGGCCACGAGGTGATCGTCATCGTCTCGGCCATGTCCGGCAAGACCAACGAGCTCGTGGGCTGGGTGGGCGAGACCTCCCCCTTCTACGACGCGCGCGAATACGACGCCGTGGTCTCCTCGGGCGAGAACGTGACCGCGGGCCTCATGGCGCTCACGCTCCAGGAGATGGAGATCCCCGCCCGCTCCTGGCAGGGCTGGCAGGTGCCGCTCAGGACGACGGGCGCCCACGGCGCCGCCCGGATCACGGAGATCCCCACCGAGGCCATGCGCGGCCGGTTCGACGACGGCATGAAGGTCGCCGTCGTCGCGGGCTTCCAGGGGATCAGCGCCGAGGGCCGGATCACCACGCTCGGGCGCGGCGGGTCGGACACGACCGCGGTGGCCTTCGCCGCCGCCTTCGACGCCATCCGCTGCGACATCTACACCGACGTGGACGGCGTCTATACCACCGACCCGCGGATCACCTCGAAGGCGCGCAAGCTCGACCGCATCGCCTTCGAGGAGATGCTGGAGCTCGCGTCCCTCGGCGCCAAGGTGCTCCAAACCCGCTCCGTCGAGCTCGCGATGCGCTACAAGGTCAAGCTGCGGGTGCTGAGCTCATTCGACGAATACGACGAGAATGCGGGCACGCTGGTCTGCGAGGAGGACGAGATCATGGAAAGCAACGTGGTGGCGGGCGTCGCCTATTCCCGCGACGAGGCGAAGATCACGCTTCTGGGCGTGGCCGACCGGCCCGGCATCGCCGCGGGCATCTTCGGCCCGCTCGCGGAGGCGGGCGTGAACGTGGACATGATCGTCCAGAACATCTCCGAACAGGGCGAGACGGACATGACCTTCTCCTGCCCCGTCGACCAGGTCGCCCGCGCCGACCGCGCGATGCAGCAGGCGAGGGAGGCGGGCAGCATCGGCTTCTCCGAACTCGTCGCCGACACCGAGGTCGCCAAGGTCTCCGTCGTGGGGATCGGGATGCGCTCCCATGCGGGCGTCGCGGCGCGGATGTTCCAGTCGCTTCGCGACGAGGGGATCAACATCAAGGTCATCACCACCTCGGAGATCAAGATCTCCGTCCTCATCGACCGCAAGTACATGGAGCTCGCCGTGCAGGCGCTCCACGACACGTTCGAGCTCGAGAAGGCGGGCTGAGCGCGCCCCGGGGTTCACCGCCCCTCCGGCCAGCCCTCCTCGTGGATCAGCCCGTCGAGCGGCATCCGCTCCGCCCAGCCCCGCGCCTCGAGCTCGGGCCGCTCGTAAAGCTCGTCCACATAGCCGATGCAGAGATAGGCGATCACCCGGATCCGTTCGGGGATCCGCAGAAGCCGCTTCAGCTCGTCGGCATGGTAGATGCTGACCCAGCCCACGCCGATCCCCTCGGCCCGTGCGGCGAGCCAGAGGTTCTGCACCGCGCAGACGGTGCTGTAGAGGTCCATCTCCGGATTGTGCGTCCGCCCCAGCACGACCTGCCCGCCGCGGTCCCGGTCGCAGGTGACGCAGAGGTTGACCGGCGCCTTCACGATCCCCTCGAGCTTCAGCGCGCCATAGGCGCCCTGCCGCTCCTCCTTGAACATCTCGCGCGCCTCCGCGTTGGCGCGCGCGAAGATTTCGCGCACGGCGCGCCGCCGGTCGATGTCGCGGATGACGAGGAAGTCCCAGGGCTGCATGAAGCCCACCGACGGCGCCTGGTGCGCCGCCTCGAGGATCCGGCGCAGGACGGGACCGGGCACCGGATCGGGCAGGAACTGGTCGCGCACGTCGCGGCGGGTGCGGATCGCCTTGTAGACCGCCGCCCGCTCGGCGGCGTCGAAGGGCTCGGCCGCACCGGGTCCGTCGTCGGGCATGTCACTCCTCCTCCCGTACGTAGCCGGACCGGGCGGCGCGCGCTCACGATCCGCCCTCCCCATCGGCCGGACTTTCCCCTATACCTCAGAGCCGGAAAAGCGAAAGGGCCGATATGGCCGAGACGACCGAGAGCGAGAGCCGCAAGCTGCTGCAGCGCCTGCGCGGAACCCTGGCCGAGGACAGCGCCGGACAGGCGCGACTCGACAGCATCGTCCAGATCATCGCCGATTCGATGGCGACGGGCGTCTGCTCGATCTACCTCTTCCGCGATGCGGAGACGCTGGAGCTCTGCGCGACCGAGGGGTTGAAGCCCGAAGCCGTGCACCAGACGCGGATGCGCCTGGGCGAAGGGCTCGTGGGCCGCGTCGCGCGCACCGGGCAGATCGTCAACAGCGCCAACGCGCCCGGGGAGCGCGGCTTTCGCTACATGCCAGAGACCGGGGAAGAGCGCTTTTCCTCCTTCCTCGGCGTGCCGATCCAGCGCGTGGGCGACAAGCTCGGCGTGCTCGTCGTGCAGTCGAAGGAGGCGCGGGAATATTCCGACGACGAGGTCTACGCGCTCGAGGTCGTGGCGATGGTCTTGGCCGAGATGACCGAGCTCGGCGCCTTCACCGGCGAGGGCGCGGCGCTGTCGGCGCGCCACCAGAACCCCGTCCTCTTCCGCGGCACCGTCGCGCAGGAAGGCACCGCGGAGGGCCAGGTCTGGCTCCACGAGCCGCGCGTCGTGGTCACGAACCCGATCGCGGAGAACCCGGAGACGGAGACGAAGCGGCTGACCGACGCGATCGAGCAGCTGCGTGTGACCGTCGACGACATGCTCGAGGGGATCCGCACCGGCGACAAGGACCAGCGCGAGGTGCTCGAGACCTATCGCATGTTCGCCCATTCGCGCGGCTGGCTCCGGCGCATGTGCGAGGATATCGAGCTCGGCCTCTCGGCGGAGGCCGCGGTGGAGAAGGAGCAATCGGCCGCCCGCTCCCGCCTGCAATCGGTCCCCGACGCCTACATGCGCGAGCGGCTCCACGATCTCGACGATCTCTCGCGCAGGCTTTTGCGCATCCTCACCGGACAGGGGAAGGAGACGGGAGCGGAGATCTCCGACCGCCCGATCCTCGTCGCGCGCAATATCGGCCCCGGCGAACTCCTCGATTACGGCCGCAGCCTGCGCGGCATCGTGCTCGAGCAGGGATCGGTCGGCAGCCACGCGGCGATCGTCGCCCGCGCGCTCGCCATCCCCCTCGTGGTCCAGGCCCGCAACATCACGACGGAGGCGCTCAACGGCGACAACATCCTCGTCGATGGCGAGCAGGGCATCGTCCACCTTCGCCCCGAGGACAACATCACCGCCGCCTTCCGCGACAAGATGGCGATGCAGGCCAAGGCGCAGGAGCGCTACGCCGACATCCGCCACCTGCCCGCGACCTCGCTCTGCGGCCGCACGACGGCACTCACGATGAACGCGGGGCTCATGGCCGACCTTCCCTCGCTGGAGGGATCGGGGGCCGAAGGCGTGGGCCTCTTCCGCACCGAGCTGCAGTTCCTCGCCAACCGCTCCGTGCCCCGCCGCGGCGACCTCGCGCGGCTCTACGGGCGGGTGATGGATGCCGCGAACGGCCGCCCCGTCGTCTTCCGCACCCTCGACATCGGCTCCGACAAGGTGCTGCCCTACATGAAGCGCCCGGAGGAGCCGAACCCGGCGCTCGGCTGGCGCGCGATTCGCGTGGGCCTCGACAAGAAGGGCATCATGCGGATGCAGCTCCAGGCGCTGATCCGCGCCGCCGCCAAGCGGCCGCTCCACGTCATGTTTCCCTTCGTGGCGCAGTTCGACGAGTTCCGGGAGGCGCGCGCCTACGTCTTTCAGGAGATCGAGCGCGAGCGCGCGCTGGGCCGCGACCTGCCAGAGAGCGTCAAGGTCGGCGCGATGCTGGAGACGCCGAGCCTCGCCTTCGCGCCCGACCGCTTCTTCGAGGAGACCGATTTCGTCTCCATCGGCGGCAACGACCTGAAGCAGTTCTTCTTCGCCGCCGACCGGGAGAACGAGCGCGTGCGCCGCCGCTACGACACGCTGAACGTCAGCTACATCGCGTTGATCGAGATGATCATCGGGCGCTGCCGCGACGCGGGCACGAGCGTCTCGTTCTGCGGCGAGGATGCGGGCCGCCCGATCGAGGCGATGTGCCTCGCCGCTCTGGGCCTCGACGGGCTCTCGATGCGCCCGGCCTCGATCGGTCCGGTGAAGCATCTCCTGCGCCGCGTCGATCTCGGCGAGGTCCGGGACGTGATGGAAGCGGCCCGCGCCGACGGCGCGCAGACGGTCCGCCCGGCGGTCAACGACTATCTCGGCCGCGCCCTGTCCTCGGGCTGACGCCCCGCGCCCCGCCGCCCCGGACCTGATCCGGGGCCTCGCGCCATGAGAAACCGCGCGCCGGGGCCGCGGTCAGACCACCATGCGCGGCGGCTTCACGCGCAAGCGAAACTCGCGCAGGATCGTCTCCACGTCCGCCTCCTCGTCGCGGGCGAGCGCGCGCAGCCCGAAATAGACCCGCGCCATCTCCTGGTAGTAGTTCGTGAAGGCGAAATTCGTCGTGGCCCCCGCCGCCGCACCGATGATCGGCACGGTCTGCGTGGCGAGCTTCTGGCCCAGCACGGTCGCGAGCCGCGGCGCCACCCGCGCCACGATCCCGTGGATCGCCGCCCCCGTCAGCGTCACGCGCGCCGACAGGAACGCCATGTCGGTGCCGTCGTCGCGCGAGAGCGGCCCGGCGGCCGCGAAGATCTGCAGGCAATGCGCGCGCACGGTCGGATCGGACGGATCGAAGCCGTGATCGGCCGCGATCCCCTGGATCGCCCTGAGAAGCATCGTCGTCGTCACCGGCAGTTCGGCCAGCGCCGTGGGAAGTCCGCCGGTGCCGCCGGCGGCCCCCATCGCGGTCGTCATCACGGTGTTGACCCAGTCGGGCCGGTCACCCATCCGCGTACGCGACCGCGCGGCGGCGCTGAACGCCACCTCGAGCGCGCGCTTCGTCGCCCGGTCGAGCTGGCTGCGCACCGACATCGGCAGCCGTTCGAGCAGATCCTCGGCCTGCCCGCCCACGAGGCTCAGAACCTGCATCCCGATCCCGTCCGCGGCGCGGAAGCGCAGGGCGAGGGCATCGAGCTTGGCCTGCGCTTCCGCGCCGAGTTCGACGTATTTCACGGGTTCGCGCTTCGGCGTGTCCATCTGGTCCATGCTAGAGATGATGGGGTCGGCGCGCGGCGATTCCAAGATCAGATCGCGCGCATGACCGAACCCGCGATCCCGTCCCAGGCTCCGGGCACGAGCGCCAGTCCCAGGACCCGCTCGGGATTGGTCGGCGGCGGCATCTCGACCTCCGCGAGCTTCGCGAAGCCGTAGCGCCCGTAATAGGGCGCGTCGCCCACCAGCATCACCCGCGGATGGCCGAGCGCCGTGGCCCGGCCGAGGCTCTCGCGGATGAGGAGCGCGCCCATCCCCTCGCCCTGCCGCGTCGGATGCACCGCCACGGGTCCGAGCAGCAGCGCGGGCACCTCCCCCACCCGGACGGGCCAGTAGCGGATCGCCGCCCCGAGGATCCCGCCCGCGTCGCGCGCCACGAGGCAGAGCGGTGCCACCGGCGCAACGCCCTCGCGCAGGCGGTAGGACGACAGCGCCTCGCGTCCCGGCGCGAAGCTGAGATCGAAGAGCGCCTCGACCTCCCACCGATCCTCCGGACGTTCCTCGCTGAACTGCCGCACCCGCGTCTCCCCGACCCCACTGGCGCCGCGCCTAGCACGACGCTAGGTCGGGGGGCAAACCGAGGAGCCCACATGTTCTACCGCCCCGAAGATGGCCACGGCCTGCCGCACAACCCCTTCAACGCGATCGTCTCGCCCCGTCCCATCGGCTGGATCTCCACCCGCGCCGCGGACGGGTCCGACAATCTCGCGCCCTATTCCTTCTTCAACGCCATCGCCTACACACCCCCGCAGGTGATGTTCTCCTCCACGAGCGCGAAACCCGATCGCGGCGACACCAAGGACAGCGTCGCCAATATCCGCGAGACGGAAGTCTTCTGCTGCAACATCGTGGGTCATGCGCAGCGTCACGCGATGAACGACAGCTCCGGCCCGTGGGACCGCGGCGTGGACGAGTTCGACCATGCCGGGATCGCGCGCGCCGAATGCGACACGATCCCGTGTGCCCGCGTCGCCGACGCCCCCGCCGCGCTCGAATGCCGCCTCACGCAGATCGTGCAATTGCCGGGCAAGACGAATTTCCTCGTCCTCGGAGAGGTCACCGGCATCCATATCCGCGAGGATTGCCTGCGCGACGGCCGCTTCGACGTGACCTTGTTCGAGCCCCTCGCGCGTCTCGGCTACCGCGACTACACCCGCGTCACCGACGTGTTCGAACTCTCCCGCCCCGGAGAGTGACACCCACCCCCGCTCCGCGCGCGCGCGCCCCGTGTGGCAGGTCCGGCCACGGGGATGTAGAAGGCGCGCGGGGAGCGGCGACGCGGACGGGGACGGCATGGCCGAGCGGATGACGGAACAGGCCGGACGCGCGGGCGAGGTGTTCCGCGCCTTCCTCAAGCTCGGGCTCACGAGCTTCGGCGGCCCGATCGCGCATCTGGGTTATTTTCGCGACGAGCTGGTGACGCGGCGGCGCTGGCTCGACGACGCGGCCTATGCCGACCTGGTGGCGCTCTGCCAGTTCCTGCCCGGTCCCGCATCCTCGCAGGTAGGCTTCGCGCTGGGCCTCCTGCGCGCGGGCTGGCTGGGCGCGCTCGCGGCCTTTACCGCCTTCACCCTGCCCTCGGCCCTCCTTCTCCTCCTCTTCGCGGCGAGCGCCGCGCGTCTCGACGGGCCGGTCGGCGCGGGCGCTCTGGAGGGCCTGAAGATCGTCGCCGTCGCCATCGTCGCGCAGGCGGTCTGGGGCATGGCGCGCACGCTCTGCCCCGACCGTCCGCGCGCCGCCATCGCCGTGGGCGCCGTGGCGCTCCTCGCGTTCCTGCCCGCCGCCACCGGCATGATCGCCGCGATCGCGCTCGGTGCCGCGGCCGGGCTCGCCCTCCTGCGCGGGACCCCCGCAAACGGGGGCGGGCCGGTCGCCCTGCCCGCCACGCTGCCGGTCACGCGGGCACAGGCGACGGGCGCGCTCGCCGCGTTCGTGGCCCTCCTCTTCCTCCTGCCGCTTCTCGCCGGAACGTCGCAGGCGATGGCCGTCCTCGACGCCTTCTACCGGTCGGGCGCCCTCGTCTTCGGCGGCGGCCATGTCGTCCTGCCGCTTCTCAAGGCGGAGATCGTGGCGCCCGGCTGGATGACGCCCGACACCTTCCTCGCCGGCTACGGCGCGGCACAGGCGGTGCCGGGGCCGCTCTTCACCTTCGCGGCCTATCTCGGCGCGGCGCTCGGACCGGCGCCCAACGGGATCCTCGGCGCCGCGCTCGCGCTCGGTGCCATCTTCCTGCCGGGCTTCCTGCTGCTCGTCGGTGTCCTGCCCCATTGGGACCGGGTGCGCCGCCTCACCTGGGCGCAATCGGCACTGCGCGGCGCGAACGCCGCCGTCGTCGGCATCCTCGGCGCCGCGCTCTACGATCCCGTCTTCACGAGCGCAATCGCCGATCTCCGCGACCTCGCCCTGGCGCTCGCCTGTTTCGTGCTCCTCACGCTCTGGAACACGCCCCCCTGGATCGTGGTCCTCGTGGCCGCGACGGGCGGCATCCTCCTCGCGCTTCTCGCGTGACACGCCCGTCCCGCACCGAAGGGCCGCACCGCACGCGGAACCGGGCGCGGGCGCAACGTACGTGCATACACCTGCTGCACATCCGCCATACGATCCGTGTACGGCCGATGTACCCTCGCCGCACATCTGCGGTACGCCCGCCATACGGATGCTGCACGTCCCGTGTACGGCTGCCGCACACGCGGTGTACGCCCCGTGTACGTCAGAGCGTGATGCGATAGCGGTAGAACCCGCCCTCCGCCTCCCCGAGCGGCTCGATCTCCACCCCCTCCACCTGATCGGCATAGCGCGTTCCGCGCGGCCCGGTATCGAAGATCACCGTCGTCCCCTCCATCGGCGCGAAGGTCCAGTTCGCGTCCGCTTCCGGGCTCACCGTGCCCTGTTCCACGATGTAGCGCACGATCACGTCGCGGTTCGTGTCGGGCCCCTCGAAGACCGTGTTCGACCCGTCGAGCGTCGGGAAAGAACCACCGCCCCCGGCACGGTAATTGTTCGTCGCAACGATGAATTCCTGATCCTCGTCTATGGGTTGCCCCTCGAAGCTCAACTCCTTGATCCGGTTCGCATCGGGGTTCGCGACCTCTCCCTCCGCGCCGTATTTCGCGGGCTCCGACAGGTCGATCCTGTAGGTCACGCCGTCGATCACGTCGAAATTGTAGGACGGGAAGTCGGGGTTCAGGAGCGACTGATCCGCCTCTCCGGGCGTGATCTGGTTGAACATCCCCGCGCTCCGCTCGAGCCATTCGCGCACGGTCGCCCCGTCGACCTTCACCGCCCGCACGGTGTTGGGATAGAGATAGAGGTCCGCCACGTTCCGGATCGCCACGTCGCCCGCCGGAACGTCGGTGTAATACTCCGCCCCGCCCCGTCCCCCGGCCTTGAACGGCGCCGCAGCGGAGAGGATGGGAAGTCCTTCGTTTTCCGTGCCTTGCATCATCTGGCTGATGTACCAAATCTGCGCATTCGAGACGATCTGGACCGAAGGATCGTCGGCCACGAGCGCGAAGTAGGAGTGCAGCGGCGCGTCGGTCCGGCCCACCGCGCGGCGCACGTAGTCGAGCGTCGCCTGATGTTCGTCGGCCACCGATTGCAGCACCGGCTCCACGCTCTCCACCGTTGGCGTCACCTCCCCGTCCTCGTCCCTGAGATAGATCGGCCGCGCCTCCACCTCGGCCTCTACCACCCGCCAGCCCTCGCCGTCGCGCTCCAGAAGCAGATCGACGAGGCCCATGTGGCTGCCCCAGAACCCCGCCATCACCGCGGGCTTGCCGTGGATCGTCCCGGCCTCCGCATCGACGCCCTCGATCCCCTCGTAATCCGGCCCCGGGAAGACGAGGTGGTGATGCCCGGTCAGCACCACGTCGATCCCCTCGACGGCCGCAAGCGGCACGGAGGCATTCTCCATCATCGGTTCGTGCTCCGCCGGACCGATGCCGGAATGGCTGAGCGCGACGATCAGATCCGCCCCTTCCTCCTTCATCTTCGGTACGTAAGCCCTTGCAGCCTCGACGATATCGCGGACCTCGACACGGCCTTCGAGATGCTGGCGGTCCCATTGCATGATCTGCGGCGGGACGAAGCCGATGACGCCCACGCGGACCGCCCGCGCCTCGCCCGCCCCGTCGGTCACGGTCGCGTCGAGGATGACGTAGGGCGGCACAAGCGTCTCGTCCTCGGTCGGCGTCTTGCCCATCGTCGTCACGACATTGGCCGAGACGACCGGATAATCGGCACCAGCCAGCGCTCTTTCGAGGAATTGCAGACCGTAATTGAACTCGTGGTTCCCGAGCGTCGACGCATCGACACCGAGCGTGTTCATCGCCGCGATGACGGGATGGGCCTGTCCCTCTTCCATGCCCCGCTCGTAGGCGATGTAATCTCCGAGCGGATTGCCCTGCAGAAAATCCCCGTTGTCGAGCAGAAGGGCGTTCGATGCCTCCGCCCGGACATCCTCGATCAGCGCGGCCGTCCGGGCGAGGCCCACCGTGTCGATCTCCTTGTCGGCATAGTAATCGTAGGGCCAGACATGGACGTGCAGGTCGGTCGTCTCCATCAGCCGGAGATGCGCCTGACCCGCCTGCGCGCGAAGGGAGAACGGGTGCATCGCGGCGGCGCCGGCGGACGCGGCAAGGAAACCGCGGCGGGTCAGGTGGACGGGCATGGGATCTCTCCGGGTTCGGGCATGGTGCGCGCAGAGTGACGCGTTATCTTTTCGGAGAACAGCCCCCCTTCGCAGCGCTCCGGGGCTGGCCATGCGGGTCCGAGGCCTTAGCTCCTCGCCGAAGCAACAAGCAAAGGACCGCGCAATGAAGGCGATCAGAGTTCAGGCGCCCGGCGGGCTCGACAAGCTGGGCATGACAGAGATGAAAGCGCCCGGCGATCCGGGCGCGGGCGAAATCCGCGTGCGCCTGCATGCGAGCTCGCTCAATTTCCACGATTACGGGATCGTCTCCGGCGCGATGCCCACCGAAGACGGCCGCATCCCGATGGCGGACGGCGCCGGCGTCGTCGAGGCGGTCGGAGATGGCGTTGCGGAATTCGCCGAGGGCGATCACGTCGTCTCGGTCTTCTTCCCGCAATGGGCGGACGGTCCGGCCCCGGTGGCCGATTTCACCGGCACCCCCGGTGACGGTATCGACGGCTATGCGCGGCAGGCCGTCACCTGCCCCGCGCATTTCTTCACGCGCGCCCCTGCTGGCTGGAGCCATGCGGAAGCCGCCACGATCACCACGGCGGGGCTGACCGCCTGGCGCGCGCTTGTGGTCGATGGCGGGCTCAAGGCCGGGGACGACGTGCTGGTGATGGGTACGGGCGGCGTCTCCATCTACGCGCTCCAGATCGCGACCGCGATGGGCGCACGGGTCTTCGCCACGTCCTCCTCGGAGGAAAAGCGCGCGCGGCTCGCGGAGATGGGCGCGAGCGAGACGCTGAACTACGCCGAGGATGGCGATTGGGGTACCACCGTCGCGGAGTGGACGAACGGGCGCGGCGTCGATCACGTCGTCGAGGTCGGCGGCCCCGCCACCCTCGCGCAGAGCATCGACGCCTGCCGCATCGGCGGCCATCTGGCGCTGATCGGCGTCCTGACGGGGCGCTCGGGCGAAATTCCGACCGCCAAGCTTATGGCGCGGCAGCAGAGGCTGCAAGGCCTCATCGTCGGCTCCCACGCGATGCAGCGCGACATGGTCCGCGCGATGGAGGTCACGGGCATCCGCCCGGTGATCGACCGCAGTTTCGCGCTGGAAGAGATCGCGGATGCGTTCCGCCATGAGGAATCGGGGGGTCATTTCGGCAAGATCGTGCTCGAGATCGACTGATCCCTTGAGGGCATTCACGGGGGTGCAACACCTGCGCGGATCGCCGATGATCGCAGCCGACGGAACTGGACATTCCCGATGACGGATCACCGGCGCACCCCGCCAGGATAGGAGAGGCAGGCATGACGCAGACGATGATCGGGATCGTGGGTGGATCGGGATTGTACGACATTCCCGGCCTCGCCGGGGCCGAATGGCAGGAGGTCGAGACGCCTTGGGGCGCGCCTTCGGACGCGATCCTCGTCGGTGAACTGGGCGGCGTGAGGCTCGCCTTCCTGCCCAGGCACGGGCGGGGACATGTCCATTCGCCCACGACGGTCCCCTACCGGGCGAATATCGACGCGATGAAGCGACTGGGTGTCACGGATCTCGTCTCCGTCTCCGCCTGCGGCTCGTTCCGGGAAGAGATGGCGCCGGGCGACTTCGTAATCGTCGACCAGTTCATCGACCGCACCTTCGCGCGTGACAAGACGTTCTTCGGCGACGGCTGCGTCGCGCATGTCTCCCTCGCGCATCCGACCTGTCCACGGCTCGGCACCGCCTGCCGGGAGGCCGCGTCGGCCCAGGGCGTCCACGTGCATGACGGCGGAACCTATCTCGCGATGGAGGGCCCGCAATTCTCCAGCGCGGCCGAATCCAAGCTCTATCGCGCCTGGGGTGCGGACGTGATCGGAATGACCAACATGCCGGAGGCCAAGCTCGCCCGCGAGGCGGAGCTCTGCTACGCCTCCGTCGCGATGATCACCGACTACGACAGCTGGCATCCCGATCACGGCAGCGTCGACATCACCGCGATCATCGAGACGCTCGGCGCTAATGCGGAGGCCGCGCGCGGGCTCGTGGCCGCCCTTCCGGGCAAGTTGGACGCGGAGCGCGCGACTTGCCCGCATGGCTGCGACCGGGCGCTCGATCATGCGATCATGACCGCGCGGGACAGACGCGACCCAAACCTCGTCGCCCGCCTCGACGCGGTGGCGGGGCGGGTGCTCGCGGCGCGATGAGTTTGGCGTAAGCTGCCCTCCGTTCGAACCGTGGCGGCAGTTTGGAGCCATGCGGTTCGTTCTTTTCCCCTGCCCGCGATCTGTTTCCTCTCGCGCGTACCGGCGAAACGAACGGCCGGCCTTGGAGCATGACCCGCCTCTTCACCTGCCCGCGGCGGCTTCCGGCTTTCACGCCGCGCCCGGCGATGCTAGGGGCATGGGCAACGGACGAGCCGGCCGGAGACGCCTGACGATGAGCACCAAGACCGTGCGCGATTACATCCGCACAATTTCGGACTTTCCCGAGCCGGGCATCAAGTTCCGCGACGTCACGACACTCCTCGCCGATCCGCGCGGCTTCCGCATGTGCGTCGATCAACTGCTCCATCTTTTCACCGGGCAGAAGATCGAGAAGGTCGTGGCGCTCGACGCGCGCGGCTTCATCCTCGGGGGCGCGATCGCGCACCAGCTGGGCCTCGGCTTCGTGCCCATCCGCAAGAAGGGCAAGCTGCCCGGCCCGACCCTCTCCCAGGACTACGATCTGGAATACGGCTCCGCGGTCATGGAGATCCACGAAGACGCCCTCGTCGCCGGAGAGCGGGTACTCCTCGTCGACGATCTCCTTGCGACGGGTGGAACCGCGGAGGCGGGCGTGAAGCTCATCGAACGTCTGGGCGGGGATATCGTCGGATGCGGCTTCGTCATCGACCTGCCCGATCTGGGCGGTCGCGCGCGGCTCGAGGGGCTCGGCCTCAGGGTCGAGGCGCTCTGCAGCTTCGAAGGCGATTGATCCGGTGCATCTGGGGCTCCTGCAATGCGGTGCCACGCCCGAGGCGCTCGACCCGGTCCACGGCAGCTATCCCGCCCTCTACGGCAGGCTGCTCGGAACGGGGTTCGAATGGACGACGTGGCGGGTCTTCGATGACGAGTGGCCGGACGGGCCGGGCGATGCCGAAGGCTGGCTCGTCTCGGGATCGCGGCACGGCGCCTACGAGGACCATGCCTGGATCGCCCCGCTCGAGGCATTGCTGCGCGACATCGCTGCCTCGGGACGGCCGCTCGTGGGCATATGCTTCGGCCACCAGATCGTCGCGCAGGCCCTCGGTGGACGGGTGGAGAAGTTCGGCGGCGGCTGGTCGATCGGGCGACGCGCCTACGAGATCGACGGGGAGACCTGGCATCTGAATGCCTGGCACCAGGATCAGGTGGTCGTGCCGCCTTCCGGCGCGCGCACATTCGCGGCGAACGATTTCACGCTCCATGCGGGGCTCGCCATCGGCGAGAATATCCTCACGTTGCAGCCGCATCCTGAATTCTCGCCCGACTACATCGCCGACATGATCGCGTCCCGCGAAGGCGGCAAGGAGCCGCAGCACCTCCTCGACGCCGCGCGGGACGCATTGCCGCTCGAGGTCGACAATGGGCGAATGGGACGGCGCCTCGCGGAGTTCTTTCGCGAAAAAGCGCGCGACGCAAAGGAAGACGCATGACCGATTGGCTCGACCAGATCCCAGACGCGGCCCGCGCCTATCTCGAAGGGCGACGGCTCGACGAGGTGGAATGCATCGTCTCCGACCTGCCGGGGATCGCCCGGGGCAAGGCCATGCCCGCGCCGAAATTCGCGCGGCAATCGCGGTTCTTCCTGCCACGGACGATCTTCCATCAAACGATCACCGGCGTGTGGGCAAAGGTACCGATCCCGGAATCGCGGACCGAGCCCGACATGATCCTGACGCCGGATTACGCCACCGCGACCGCCGCGCCCTGGACCGCCGACACGACGTTGCAGGTCATCCACGACATGACGCTGCAGAACGGGCAGCCGGTGCCGGCCGCACCGCGCAACGTCCTCAAGCGCGTCATCGCGGCCTACAAGTCGAAGGGCTGGACGCCTGTCGTCGCGCCGGAGATGGAATTCTATCTCGTCGCGCGCAACACCGATCCGGCGATCGAAATCACGCCGATGACCGGGCGCACCGGACGGCCGGCGGCGGCGCGACAAGCCTATTCGCTGAGCGCCGTCGACGAATACGGATCGGTCATCGACGATCTCTACGACTTCGCGGAAGCGCAGGGATTCGAGATCGACGGCATCACCCAGGAGGGCGGCGCAGGACAGCTTGAGATCAACCTGCGTCATGGCAACCCGGTCAAGCTCGCCGACGAGGTCTTCTTCTTCAAGCGCCTGATCCGGGAGGCGGCGCTGCGGCACAATTGCTTCGCGACCTTCATGGCCAAACCCATCGAGGGAGAGCCGGGAAGTTCGATGCACATCCACCATTCGGTGCTCGACAAGGCAGGGCGCAATATCTTCTCCGGCCCGAACGGGGAAGAGACGGACGAGTTTCGGCATTTCATCGGAGGATTGCAGACCTACCTCCCGGCGGTGATCGCCCTCCTCGCACCTTACGTGAATTCCTACAGGCGCTACGTGAAGGATTTCGCCGCGCCGGTGAACCTCGAATGGGGCCGCGACAACCGCACGGCCGGCTTGCGGATTCCCGTCGCGGGGCCGGAAGCACGGCGGGTGGAGAACCGGATCGCGGGCATGGATTGCAATCCCTATCTCGGGATCGCCGCGTCCCTCGCCTGCGGGTATCTCGGCATGACGGAACGCGTCGAGCCAGCGCCGGAACGCAGCGAGGATGCCTACACGGTCGATCGCGCGATCCCGCGGAGCCTCTACGATGCGTTGCAGCTCCTCGACGCGTCGGCCCCGATCCAGAAGCTTCTCGGCGAGGAGTTCGCGCAGGTCTATTCGGTCGTGAAGACCACCGAGCACGACGAATATCTGCAGGTGATCTCCCCTTGGGAGAGGGAACACCTGCTGATCAATGTCTGAGACCTAACCGAAGTTTCAGGTATTCAGCTTGGAAAGCTGCGCCTGAAGCTCGGCGAGTTGCTTGCGGATGTCCTCGATCTCGCCCCGCGACAAGGCAGGTTCCGCATCATCGTCGTTGCCCTTTCCGGAGGGCGACCATTGCTCGGACATGCCGCCGGTCACCGCCTTCAGGAACGCGCGCTGCTGCGCCTGCATCGCCTCAAAACCGGGGACGGACGCCATCGGCTTCATCGCCGTCTCCATCATCTTCGACTGTCCCTCGCGCAGGATGTCGAAGCTCGCGGCGAGGAATTGCGGCACGACGGAGTGTGCTTGCGTCGTGTAGCTGCGCACGAGATCGGTCAGGACGGCGAGCGGAAGAACGCTGTCGCCCTTCGACTCGTGCTCCGCGACGATCTGGAGCAGATATTGCCGGGTGAGATCGTCACCGGACTTGAGATCCACGATCTGGACATCGCGGCCCTGGCGGATGAACCGCGCGATATCCTCAAGCGTCACGTAGTCGCTCGTCTCGGTGTTGTAGAGACGCCGGCTGGCGTACCGCTTGATCAGCAAGGGCTTTGGTTCGTCGGCCAAGGCGGACCTCCTTTGGCAATGCAGCAGAGATGCTAGGACGACGCGGCGCAGAAAGAAAGAGGCGGACCGGACGGTCCGCCTCTTCAATCGGTCAAAATCAGGTTGACCCTGGAATGACTTACTTCGCGGTCGACGCGGCCTTCTTCGCGGCGGAGCTCGCCTCGTTCGTCGCCTTCTTCGTCGCGGCGGTCATGTCTTCGGACATGTCCTTGCCGGCGGCGAGCATCAGTTCGACCGTCTCCATCTGCACCTTCTTCGCGATCTCGGCGAAGGAAGCCATCGTCTCGGCGGTCATTTCGGCTTGCGAGGAGGCGAACTCGCTCATCGCCTTGCCGTAATCGCTGGGCTCGTCACGCGCGACGGCCATGTCGTTCATTTTGGAGAGCGTCTCCATCGTCCACTGGGACGAAACCTCGGTGGACTTGCCCGCGGCATCGAGGACCACCTTCGACATCTTCTCGCCGAAGGACGCGTAGGATTTGAAGCTCTCCTGGATCGAGCTCATGTCGCCGGGGAACGACGCCATCATTTCCTGCATCATCTTGGTGTAGTCCTGGGTCTTGGTAGCCATTCCAAACTCCGTTTCTGCGGATCGCTTCTACGCTTTGCTTCCGCTACGTAATATGCATGCTGCAGCGCGGCATTTCAAGATGATTTTCTGCGACGCGACAAAACCGGACGATGAAGACATGAAAGTGGTACGCCAGAAGCGTGCTTCTGACGGCTCGACTAGTCATACATCGAAAAAACGAGGGAGACAGTCATCCTGCCTCCCTTCTCGAATAGGTCTGTCAGGCGAGTCGATGTCGGATCAGGCAGACCGGACAGAGACGACGTACTCGCCCGGCGCATCCCCCAGGACCTCGCGATCCTCGCCCGGAACACGAGCGGGAACCTGTTTGCCCGACCGCTTCTCGAGCCATTCCCCCCAAAGCCCCCACCAGGACCCTTCGTGGAATTCGGCCGCTTCCCGCCAGCCGTCCGGATCGCCGGACCAGTCGCCGTTCGTGTAATGGCCGTACTTCTTCTTTGAAGGAGGATTGACGATCCCGGCGATGTGCCCCGATTCGGACAGGATGAAGGTCTTCGAGCGGCTGCCCATCCTCTGCACGCCCCGGAAGCTCGATTTCCAGTTCGCGATGTGGTCGGTCTCGCAGGCGATGGCGATCAGGGGAACGTTCACGTCCTCGATCTGAACCTTCTCACCGAGCAGATCGAACCCGTCCGTCGCGAATTGGTCATCCTGGCAAAGGCCGCGCAGATACTCGATGCTCATTCGGGCCGGGAGGTTGGTCCCGTCCCCGTTCCAGTAAAGCAGGTCGAAGGCGGGCGGCGTCTCCCCCATCATGTAGCTGCGGATCGCGGGCTGATAGATCAGGTCGTTCGACCGGAGGAACGAGAACGTCCGCCCCATGTAGAAGCTGTCGAGGATGCCGTTGGCCTTAACCTCCTGCTCGATCCCGTCGACGAAATCGTCCTCGAGAAAGACCCCCACCTCTCCGCGATCGGAGAAATCGGTCAGGGTGGTGAAGAACGTCGCGGCGTTGACCGACTTGTCCCCCCGCCGCTTCATGAGCGCGAGCGTCAGGGCGAGCGTGGTGCCGCCGATGCAATACCCGACGACGTTGGTCTTCTCCTCTCCGGTGATCTTCTTCACCTCGGAGATCGCCGTGAGGTAGCCCTTCTCGACGTAATCGCCGAGACCGACTTCGGCATAGCTCGGATCGGGGTTGACCCAGGAAACGACGAAGAGGGTGAACCCCTGCTCTACGAGCCACCGAATGAGGGAGTTCTTCTCCTTCAGATCGAGGATGTAGAACTTGTTGATCCAGGGCGGGAAGATCACGAGAGGTGTCTTGTGAACAGTTTCCGTCGTGGGAGCGTACTGGATCAGTTCGAACATCTCGTTGCGGAAAACGACCTTGCCGGGCGCGGTCGCGATGTTCTCGCCGATCTTGAAGGCCTCCCGATCCGCCAGCGTGACGAGAAGCTCGCCGTCATTGGCCTCCAGATCCCGAACCAGGTTCTCCAGGCCATCGACGAGGCTCTGCCCCTCCGTCTCCACCGCGCGGCTCAGCGCCTCGGGGTTCGTGCCGAGGAAATTCGTCGGGCTGAACATGTTCACGATCTGGTCGGAGAAGTAGGAAATCCGCTTCTTGTCGCGCGGATCGAGTCCGTCGAGATCGGAGATCGCCCGTGACACCGCCTCCGCGTTGAAGAGGTATTGCTGCTTGATATAGTTGAAGAAGGGATGCTCCGCCCAGAGCGGGTCGGAGAACCGCCGGTCGGATTTCGTGCTATCCGCGGGCGGGCTCAGGTCGCCGCGGGCGAGCCTTTGCTGCGCCTCGACATAATGGGTCAGCGACTTGCCCCAGTAGGAAATCTGGTGCTCCAGCATCTTGGCCGGATTGCCCATCACCTCCGCCATCCACGCGGTGGCGGCCTTCATGTAGAGATCCTGATTGGGAGCCTGGAGCGATTGCGGGACCTGCCGCTTGCGTGAAAGAACCGCCACCAGACGCTTTGACAGCGCATCGAGCTTGGCGATATTTTCCGTCAGACGCGCCGATGCCGGCAACTCATCGGCCGGATCGATCTTCTCGTCGGTTGCCATTCGCAGACCTCCCCCCTAAGTTTCTGCGCAGCAGCATCGGTTTAAGCATCGGCTTAATGATACCGTGCTACAGTTTACGGGCTTGTCGCGACGATTGAAACCCGCGTCATCGCCGAGAGAGGAACTCCGATGGGACCAATGCTGACCTACGATCTGATGGAGACGGCGCGGGTGACGAACCAGTGGCTTGGCGCCACCGCGCAGGCCATCGGCGCCTATCCCGCCACCGGCCTCATGGCCAATCCGGCCCTGCAATGGATCGCCGCATGGGGCGAGGTGACGGAACGCTCGTTCGGGCGGATGATCATGAAACCCGACTGGGGCATCCCGAGCATTGTCGGTGATGATGGCCGCGATCATGTCGTATCGATCGAGCGCGTCGTGACCCGGCCGTTCGGCGATCTGATCCGCTTCCGAGTCCTCGGCCGCCCCGAGAAGCCCCGCCGAGTGCTGGCGGTCGCGCCGATGTCGGGACATTACGCGACGCTCCTTCGCTCGACGATCGTCTCCCTCCTGCCCGATTGCGAGGTATGGGTCACCGACTGGCACAATGCCCGCGACATTCCTGTGTCGGCCGGGAAGTTCGACGTCGACGACTACACGCTCTACCTCGCCGACTTCATTGAGGAGCTCGGGCCCGACATCAACGTCGTCGCGGTCTGCCAGCCGGTACCCCTCGCGCTCGCCGCGACCGCCTATCTCGCGGAGAAGGAGCCGTCCGCGCAGCCGGCGACCCTCACCCTGATCGGCGGGCCGGTCGACCCCGATGCGAAGGCCACCGACGTCACCGATTTCGGTCGGCGCGTCACGATGGGCCAGCTCGAGCACATGGTGATCCAGCGCGTGGGCTTCAAATCGGCCGGGGCCGGACGGATGGTCTATCCGGGACTGCTGCAGCTTGCCTCCTTCATCTCGATGAACCTCGAAATGCATACCGACGCCTTCACGCAGCAGATCTTCCGCGTGGCCAAGGGCGAAGCGGGCGATCACGACCGGCACAACAAGTTCTACGACGAATATCTCGCGGTCATGGACATGACCGGAGAATTCTACCTCTCCACGGTCGAGCGCATCTTCAAGCGGCGCGACATCGCCCGCAACGCGTTCAGCGTCAACGGCACGCCTGTCGACATCTCCAAGATCACCGACGTCGCCGTGCATGTCGTGGAAGGAGAGGAGGACGATATCTCCGCGCCGGGCCAGTGTCTCGCGGCACTCGATCTCCTGACGGGGCTGCCGGACGAGAAGAAGGCCGCGCATCTCGAACCGGGCGCGGGCCATTACGGCATCTTCGCAGGCCGGTCCTGGCGGGAGAACATCCGTCCGCTCGTGCTCGATTTCATCGACGAGCAAGCTGGACGTTCGGGATCGCGCAAACCCGCCAATGATGAGAAGGCGCCGCAGCGCCGTCGCCCCAAACCTGTCGTCGAAAAAGGCGCGACACCCGTCTGAGCGACGGTCAGGCCGTCGCGCCGTCGATCCGGGCGAGCACCTCCTCCACCGTTTCGGTCAGGAGGTCGAGGCAATCGGGCGTGGAGAAGCGATGGTCCGCGCCCCGTACGAGCGTCAGGCGGACGTCGCCCTCGAGATGGGCGAGAAGGCGGAGCGCGACCGACATTTCCACGTCCGCATCCTCCGTCCCGTGCAGGAGCCGGACCGGGCCGGGGCTCCGGACAGGTGCGCGCAGGACGAGGTGACGCCGTCCGTCTTCGATGAGGCGGCGGGTGACGCGATAGGGCGCGTCGTAATCGCTCGGCATGAGTATTTGGCCGTCCCGTGCGAGCGCGGCCCGCTCCTCCTCGGAGAAGCCGGCCCACATGCTGTCCTCGGTGAAGTCGGGCGCCGCGGCGATCCCGACGAATCCTGCGACGCGCGGAACCGCGTTCGCCACGAGGAGCGAGATCCATCCTCCCATCGAGGATCCGACGAGGAGCACGGGGCCATCGGTCAACGCTTCTATCGCGGCCCGCGCATCCGCGGCCCAGTCGCCGATCGCGCCGTCTTCGAACGCACCCGATGACGCGCCGTGGCCGGAATAGTCGAACCGGAGGTAGGCTTGGCCGCTTTTCCGCGCCCACTCCTCCAGATGGACGGCTTTCGTGCCCGCCATGTCGGACATGTATCCGCCGAGGAAGACGACCCACGGCCCTCTCCCCTCGCTGCGATTGTAGGCGATGCGTCGCCCCTCGGGCGTGTCGATGAAATCTGTCATGCGCGCAGACTGCACGAGATCCCGTGCGGCGCAATCGCTTCGTGTCGCGCGGCTTGACAGGCGGGGGCATCTTGGCCATGTCGAGCCGACATACTTGCAACCGGGCGTTCCGTAGGCGCCGAACCGACGAGGAGGCCCCGATGGCCCAGATCTCCCTGACTTTTCCCGACGGCAATTCCCGCGATTACGAGGCGGGGGTAACTCCGCAGGAAGTCGCGGCATCGATCTCCAAATCGCTGTCGAAGAAGGCCGTCTCCGCGCAGATCGACGGACGCCACTGGGACCTGCAATGGCCGGTGGAGCACGACGCTGCGATCGCGATCAACACCAACGACGATCCCGCCCCCGCTCTCGAGCTCATCCGCCACGACCTTGCCCATATCATGGCCCGTGCGGTGCAGGAGATCTGGCCCGACGTGCAGGTGACGATCGGCCCGGTGATCGAGAACGGGTGGTACTACGATTTCGACCGCGCGGAGCCCTTCACCCCCGATGATCTCGGCCGGATCGAGGCGAAGATGCGCGAGATCATCGCCGCGCGTGACCCGGTCCGCACGGAGATCTGGGAGCGCGACCGCGCCATCGCGCATTACCGCGAGCGTGGCGAGCCCTACAAGGTCGAGCTGATCGAGGCCATTCCCGGCGACGAGCCGCTGCGGATGTACTGGCACGGGGAGTGGCAGGATCTCTGCCGCGGGCCGCATCTGCAACATACCGGACAGGTGCCCGCGGACGGGTTTCGCCTCATGTCGGTCGCGGGGGCCTATTGGCGCGGCGACAGCACCCGGCCGATGCTCCAGCGAATCTACGGCGTCGCGTTCCGCACCAAGGCGGAACTGGCCGCGCATCTTACCATGCTCGAGGAGGCCGCGCGGCGCGACCACCGCAAGCTCGGGCGGGAGATGGACCTTTTCCACATGCAGGAAGAGGCGCCGGGCCAGGTTTTCTGGCACCCGAACGGCTGGAGCATCTACACCAGCCTGCAGGATTACATGCGGCGCATGCAGCGCGCCCACGGCTATGTCGAGGTTAACACGCCGCAGGTCGTGGACCGCAAGCTCTGGGAAGCGTCGGGGCACTGGGACAAGTACCAGGAGCACATGTTCATCGTCGAGGTCGACGAGGAGCACGCGCGGGAGAAAGCGATCAACGCGCTGAAACCGATGAACTGCCCCTGCCACGTCCAGATCTACAACCAGGGGATCAAGTCCTACCGCGATCTGCCGCTCCGGATGGCGGAGTTCGGGTCGTGCAACCGCTACGAGCCGTCGGGCGCGCTACACGGGATCATGCGGGTACGCGGGTTCACCCAGGACGACGCGCATGTGTTCTGCACCGAAGAGCAGATCGAGGGAGAATGCGCGCGCTTCATCGACATGCTCGCGCAGGTCTACCGCGATCTCGGCTTCGAGAGCTTCGACATCAAGTTCTCCACCCGGCCCGAGAAGCGCGTGGGGTCGGAGGAAAGCTGGGACTATGTCGAGACCGCGCTCGAGAACGCGATCAAGGCGACGGGTCATCCCTACACGCTCGATCCGGGGGAAGGCGCGTTCTACGGGCCGAAGCTCGACTTCAAGCTCACCGACGCGATCGGGCGGGAATGGCAGCTTGGGACGTTCCAGGTCGATCCGAACCTGCCGGAACGGCTGAATGCCAGCTATGTCGCGCCGGACGGGGCGAAGCGTCGACCCTACATGCTGCACCGGGCGATCCTCGGCAGCTTCGAGCGGTTCATCGGGATCCTCATCGAGAACTACGAGGGCAAGCTTCCGTTCTGGCTCGCGCCGCGTCAGGTCGTGGTCGCCTCCATCGTTTCCGACGCGGACGGGTTCGTTGGCGAAGTCACCGATATGCTTCGTAAAAACGGCATTCGTGCGGAGGCGGATACGCGCAACGAGAAGATCAACTTCAAGGTCCGGGAGCATTCGGTGGGCAAGGTGCCGGTGATCCTCGCGGTGGGTGCGCGGGAGGTCGAGGAGCGGAGCGTTTCCGTGCGGCGGCTTGGCGATAAGGGGACGCGGAGCGTCGATCTCGACACGCTGGTGGCGGAGCTTTCCGCGGAGGCGGCGGCGCCCGACCGGCGCTAGAGAAGGGCGGCGCGGGCCTCTTCCGTCCACCCGAGATGGAGGGTCGCGCCGTCGTCGATCACCGGGCGTTTCATCAGCGTCGGGTGGCGGCCGATGAGGGTCACGGGGTCCTCCGCCCGCTCCGCATCGTCGAGATCGCGCCAGATTCGGGCGCTGCGATTGACGAGCCTGTTGCCGAATTCGGCGTGAAACCGGGCGATCTCCGCCTGCGGGATGCCGTCTGCGCGGATATCCACGACCTCCGGATCGTGTCCGGCGTCGCGTAGCGCTTTCAAGGCCTTACGGCACGTATCGCAGGTTTTCAGGAGGAATATCCGCATAATCCGGGGGGCCCGCGTCATTCTGTTACGAGACTTTCTCTTGCAATCGTGAGCCGATTTGGCAAGCGTCGAGGGTGTGACATCAGACTTTCTACGGCGACCGCTCCGGCTGGGGCAGCCTATCCGGAAGACCTGGCTGCACAATCCCGCCGGCAATGGTGCGGGCGGGCGAGCGAAGGAGAACGGCATGCCCACTGGCACCGTAAAGTGGTTCAACACCACCAAAGGTTATGGATTCATCGCGCCCGACGATGGCGGCAAGGACATCTTCGTCCACATCTCCGCCGTCGAGCGGGCCGGGATGACGGGTCTCGCGGATAATCAGAAGGTCAGCTACGAGCTGATCTCCGGCCGCGACGGACGCGAATCGGCGGGCGACCTGCAGGCGCTCTAGCGCCCGTTCGGCGTACACGGGGCGTACACGGCACGTACAGCAGGCGTACACGATCCGTGCATCCCCTGTACCTATAGCGTGCAGCGGATGTACACGGGACGTCCGCACGACGTACACCGGACGTATGTACATCGTATGGCACCTGTACATACGCACGCTCGGAAGGGCCGAACGGCAACGTTCGGCCCTTCGGCGTTCGTGGGCGGATCGTTGATGGGGCGTGCGATGGGAACTGAATATTTTGTTCAACTCAAGTTTGAGAACGCTTGCAGGAAATCGCGGTTTTATGAGTTCAAACCGGGCTTATTCCTCGAATAGCGTTTCGCGGGCAAACGGGGCGATCAAGTTTAATATTTAATATCAAAGCTGCTCCACGCGAAAATTACGGCTCGCAGTGGGAAGCAGTCATTAAGCAGTATCGAAGAGAAATGCGTGGTAATCTACACTCCTCCTTTTGACCTAGAAATATTCTTGGCGACGATATCAAATTATTACGTAACGTCTAAAGAAATATTCCGCCCAAATCTCTGTCTCATTACCTCCTGCCCCTCCTCTATGAATTCGCGCACATACAGCTCAAGATTAGGAATTATTTCCTGAATCGTATCGAGTAAACTAGACATTTCGAAAAGGAGAGCGCTTTCGTACGGATCAGTATCGCCAAGTCGGCTCAAACTTGATCTAGTTTCAAGCGATCTCTGGCGTAAATCTCTCCACACGCTCCGATATTCATTCAAGTAGAAGTCGAGTTGTTTTGCTGTATGCTCAAGTCTGAAGGTCGAGTTGATAAAGTTTATGCGCCTAGTTTCAAAAATGAAGATCCATTCATTTCGTGAGAGCTGCACCTGAAATTTTGAGAGGAACTCGGGCGTAACAATATTACGGTCTATTTCGTGTATATGCTGTAATCCATCGGACATATCAACGTATCGTATCTTTGCGTCATGGACATCTTGCTTGAAGTATGTGGCGCTTTGAAGCACGATATATAACGTATTTCGATCTTCCGTATTAGCTTTCTGTTGGGAACTATGAAGATAGTAAAAAACAAGGAACAGTTGGGCAAAAACGGCAAATAAACCACCTATCAATGCGCCTGCGAAGCCGGCATTTTGTAGAAGCCGTGGAATGGCCTCATGGATAAAAAATAGTGCCGTAAAGCAGAGACCAAGAGTCAGACCTAATGCAAAATGCCCTCCTTGCCTGGTGAAAAGACCGTAATTCACCCGATCACCTCCCGAAATTCCCCCCATTCCCGCTTGCTCATCCCGCTGGTCTCCTGCGTGACCTCCTCGCCCTTCAGCATCCGCCGCACGCAGTCGAGCGCGGAGGCCGAGAGGGTGGCGCCGCCGAGGCGGTATTCCTCGAAAGCGCCCCAGGCGAGGGGCACCCAGTCGGCGACGCAGGCCGAGATCGCTTCGGCGTAGACGCGGATCTCGTATTGCGCGTGGGGGTCGGCGCGCAGGCGCAGGAAGTGGAAGAGGTTGTGGAGGTCCACCTTCCAGTACCACTGGGTGTAGATCGAGGCGGGCAGCGCCATGCGGGCGAGTTCGCGGGCGAGGCCCTGCTGATCGCCCTGGTCGAGCATCGCCTCGTAGCTGTCATAGGCGCGGTCGGCACCGGATTTGAGTAGCTCCAGCACGCGGGCGGCCTCCTCCCCTTCCAGCACGGTGCCGCGGCCCTGGTTGTTCTGCTTCGACTGCGCGGCCAGTTGTTCCGGCGCGGGGGTGTAGAATTCGCGGTCGAGGATCGAGTAGCGGGCGGAATACTCGTTCACGTTGGCAGTGCGGTGCCGGATCCATTGCCGCGCGACGAAGACCGGGAGCTTCACGTGCAGCTTCACCTCGCACATCTCGAAGGGCGTCGAGTGCCAGTGGCGCATGAGGTAGCGGATGAGCCCCTCGTCGTTCTGCACCGACTTGGTGCCGCGCCCGTAGGAGACGCGGGCGGCCTGCGTGATCGCGGCGTCGTCGCCCATGTAGTCGATCACTCGCACGAAGCCGTGGTCGAGGACCGGATGGGCGCGGTAGAGATGCGCCTCCATCCCTTCCGAGGTGGCGCGGAGCGTCTGGCGCGTCTCGGCGCGGGTTTCGTCGATCTCTGCCTGCTGGTCATGGGTCAAGGGCATCGGGCACTCCGTCGGGTTCGAGTCGCGCATGAAGGTATCTTGTGCCTCGCGCCTCGCAAACCGCGATATGTCGTGTTCACGCGATTTCCTGTGGACAGATGTCGGCTTTGACGGCTGCGCCACGGGCGCTAGGATCCGGCCTCGACACAATGAAGGGGGTGCCCTTATGGGGACGGAATATCTGCACACGATGGTCCGGGTGAAGGACCTCGACAAGACGCTCGAGTTCTTCAAGATGCTGGGGCTCGAGGAGCGGCGGCGCTCGGAAAACGAGAAGGGCCGCTTCACGCTCGTCTTCCTCTGCCCGCCGGGACAGGACGACGGACGCGCCGACGTGGAGCTGACCTACAACTGGGACGGCGACGACAAGCTGCCCGACGACAGCCGGCATTTCGGCCACCTCGCCTACCGCGTCGACGACATCTACGCGATGTGCGAGAAATTGCAGAACGCGGGCGTGACGATCAACCGGCCGCCGCGCGACGGGCACATGGCCTTCGTGCGCTCGCCCGACAACGTGTCGGTGGAGCTTCTGCAGCGAGGCGATGCGAAGGAGCCGCAGGAGCCGTGGGCCAGCATGGAGAATACCGGACACTGGTAGGCGCGGCCACGGCCACGCTCGCGCTTCTGCCCGGTTCGGCGGAGGCGGCGTGTCGGCTGGCGCTGCTCCTCGCGCTCGACATGTCCTCCTCCGTCGATGCGGAGGAGGGCACGCTGCAACGCGCGGGCCTCGCGCGGGCGCTCCTGTCGGAGCCGGTACGGGCGGCGGCGCTGTCGATGCCGGGCGAGCCGGTGGCGCTCGCAGCCTTCGAATGGTCGGGGCGCTACCAGCAGGTGCCGATCCTCGGCTGGACGCTCATCGAGAGCGCGGCCGACCTGGAGGCGGCGGCGGTGCGGATCGCGGGCTCCGAACGGATCCATTCCGAGTTTCCGACCGCGATGGGCTTCGCGCTCGGACATGCCGCGAGCTGGTTCGGGACGGCGCCCGCATGCCTCTTCCAGACGCTCGATCTGTCGGGAGACGGGGTGAACAACGACGGGTTCGGCCCACGCCTCGCCTACAAGCACTTCCCCTTCGAGGGGGTGACGGTGAACGGCCTGGTGGTGACGGGGCACGACGAGAACGTCGCGGCCTACTACGCCGCGGAGGTGCTGCACGGACCGGGCGCGTTCCTCGAGATCGCGGAGGGATTCGCGGATTTCGAGCGGGCGATGCGCCGCAAGCTCACCCGTGAGATGGCGATGCCGATCCTAGGATCGCTGGCATCGCCCTCCGGTCAGTAGATGTAGCGGATCTGGTCGGCCCAGTAGCGCTCCACGCGCTTCAGCGTGCCGTTGATCTCGCGGATCCGGTCGTGATCGAGCACGCCGCGGGTCTGCAGCCCGTCCGCATGGCGGCGGAAGAGCTCGGCCACAGCCTCGTGCACGGCGCGACCTTTCGCGGTCAGCTTCACCCGCACGGCGCGGCGGTCGATCTCGCAGCGCTGGTGATGCATGTAGCCCATCTCCACGAGCTTCTTGAGATTGTAGGAGACGTTCGAGCCCTGGTAGTAGCCGCGCGACTTGAGCTCGCCGGCGGTGACCTCGTTGTCGCCCACGTTGAAGAGCAGGAGGGCCTGGACCGGATTGATCTCCAGCACGCCCACGCGCTCGAATTCGTCCTTCAGAACGTCGAGCAGCAGACGGTGCAGCCGTTCGACAAGGGAAAGGGAGTCGAGATATTCCGCGATGAAACCGCGATCCCGATCGGTTGCGATGTTCCGCAAAACGCTCATGACATCCTCGCGCAGTGAAGCCTTGGATGCATCTACGCCCGGAAAACCTAAGATTCCGTCAAAATTCAGAGACGTTTAGACGGAATCCGCCTCGCGGACGGAGGCCTCGATCCGGGCCAGGAGCGGGGCGAACCGCTCCGGCGGGGGCTCCTGTCCGCTGACCCAGCGGTAGAGGTCCTGGTCGTTCTCCCCGAGAAGGGCGTCGTAGGTGTCGAGCGTGGCCGGGTCGAGCGACGCGAGCTGCGCGTCGGCGAACCGGCCGAGGATCAGGTCCATCTCCTTCATGCCCCGCCGCCACGACCGCAGGCGGAGACGTTTGAGGCGGATCTCCGACGTCTCCGTCATTTGCCGGCCATCGTCTGGCGCAGACGCTTTTCGAGAAACCCCAGACGGTCGGCCGCTTGGACGATCTCCGATTGGAGTGTCCGCATCTCCATCAGGATATCGTGCGTGCCGTCGGGGACCGTCCCGGTGGCGCCGGGCGCGGTGATGCCCTCCCCTTCCCCGGTCAGCAGCCAGCGCAGCGATACGTTGAGGATCCCCGCGAGCATGCTGAGGCGGTTGGCGCGCGGCTCGCTGAGATCGTTCTCCCAGGATTCGAGCGTCGCGCGCTTCACGCCCAGGCGCTTCGCGAGCTCGTCCTCGCTCATCCCGACCGCGTTGCGCGCCCCGGCGAGCCTGTCGCCGAGCGTCGCAGTCTCGTTCGAGTACCAGTCCTTGTCTTCCAATACGGCGTCGTCGGCCATCATGTCCTCCCGCAGCATCATATGTTCGGCTTCGTTGTTGAAGACCATGCCGTCGAAGCCTAAGAGTTCGCAGACCGATTTACCACCGAGGGGCGACGATGGACCAGCTTTCCGCGACATTGACCCGTGTAAAACCGTCGCCGACGATTGCGGTGACGACGATGGCGGCGGAGCTCAAGGCACAGGGCCGCGACGTCATCGGCCTGGGCGCGGGCGAACCCGATTTCGACACGCCCGACAACATCAAGGCGGCCGCGAAGGCCGCGATCGACGCGGGCAAGACGAAATACACCGCCGTCGACGGGATCCCGGAACTCAAGCAGGCGATCTGCGACAAGTTCAAGCGCGACAACAACCTCACCTACACCCCGTCGCAGGTGAGCGTCGGGACCGGCGGCAAGCAGGTCCTCTACAACGCGCTGATGGCGACGCTGAACCCCGGCGACGAGGTCATCATCCCGGCGCCCTACTGGGTGAGCTACCCGGACATGGTGCTGCTCGCGGGCGGCACGCCCGTGACCGTCGAATGCGGCATCGAGCAGGGCTTCAAGATGAGCCCCCGGCAGCTCGACGACGCGATCACCGACAAGACCAAGTGGCTGATCTTCAACTCGCCGTCGAACCCGACCGGCGCGGGCTACAGCCGGGAGGAGCTGAAGGCGCTGACCGACGTGCTCGTCCACCACCCGCATGTCATGGTGATGTCGGACGACATGTACGAGCACCTGCGCTTCGGGTCGTTCGAGTTCTGCACCCCGGCGGAGGTGGAGCCGGAGCTCTACGACCGGACCCTGACCGTCAACGGCGTGTCGAAGGCCTACGCGATGACGGGCTGGCGGATCGGGTATGCCGCGGGACCGGAGAAGATCATCGGCGCGATGCGGAAGATCCAGTCGCAATCGACCTCCAACCCCTGCTCCATCAGCCAATGGGCGGCGGTCGAGGCGCTGAACGGGCCGCAGGACTTCCTGAAGGAATGGTGCGCGGTCTTCGAGCGGCGGCGCGATCTCGTGGTCGAGGGGCTCAATGGGGCGAAGGGGGTCACCTGTCCGGTGCCCGACGGCGCCTTCTACGTCTATCCCTCGATCGCGGAGCTGATCGGCATGGTCTCCGCCGGCGGGGCGGCGATCGACAGCGACGAGGCCTTCGCCAAGGCGCTTCTCGAGGAGGAAGGCGTGGCGGTCGTGTTCGGAGCGGCCTTCGGTGTCTCGCCGTGCTTCCGCGTGAGCTATGCCACGTCGGACGCGGCGCTCGAGGAGGCCTGCACGCGGATCCGGCGCTTCTGCGCCGGCTGCAGCTAGATCAGAGACCAAGGGAGAAGAAGATGAGCTATACGCGCGAGACGGCGGCCCTGACCCATGCGGGCGTGCTGAAGATGCTGCATGCGGCGTCCGAGAAGGCCACCGAGATCGGCCAGCCGCAATGCATCGTGATCGTCGATGCCAGCGGCGAGCTCCAAGGGGAGCTTCGGATGGACGGCGCGAAGTTCCTCAGCCGCAAGTCGGCCCATGCGAAGGCGCGCACGGCCGCGGCGACCCGCAAGCCCACCGCCGACGTGCCCGACGCGATGAAGCAGGGCCTCGGCATGGCGACGCAGGGCGAGGTGACGGGCCTGCCGGGCGGGCTGCCGATCTTCGTGGGCGGACAGCATCTGGGCGGGATCGGCATCGGGTCGGGCACCGGCGATCAGGACGTGGCCTGCGCGACGGCCGCGCTGGAGGCGATCGGCGCGGATATGTAGCCCGCTCCGCCCCGTGGGGGAGGCGGCGCGACGGCCGGCGGATCCCCCCGCCCGGCCGCGGACAAAAAAATGCCGGCCCCGCGAGGGACCGGCAAGGCGGGGAGAAGACGCAGTCGAACCTAGGCCGCTTCGGTCATGTCGGCAGGCTGTGCGCAGAACTCGGAAAGAACATCCGCATAGGCCGGATCGAGGCTCGCCATGAAGAGCGTGGCCGCGAGCATGCCCTGCTTGGAGCCGCAATCGAAGCGCCGGCCGGAAAAGGCAAAGCCCGCGAGACCGATCCGCCGGGTCCCGGCGGCGATGGCGTCGGTGAGCTGGTACTCGCCGCCCGCGCCGGGCGTCAGCGCGTCGAGATCGGCGAAGATCGACCCGTCGAGGACGTACCGGCCGACGACGGCGTGGCGCGACGGCGCGTCGGCGGGCTCGGGCTTCTCGACCATGCCGGAGGCGAAGATCAGGCGGCCTTCCGTGCGGGTCGGCGCGAGAACGCCGTAGGACGAGACGGCCTCCTCCTCGACTTCCATTGAGGCGACCATGTGGCCCGCCTCGCCCTTGGCGTAGGCGTCGACCATCTCCTTGATGCATCCCTTGCGGCCGACGATCAGGTCGTCGGGCAGGATGACCGCAACGGCGCCCGGCAGGACGTGGGGCGCGGCGCAGTTGACGGCGTGGCCGAGGCCCAGGGGCTCGTCCTGCATGACGAAGACGACATCGTGCTCCGCCTCGTCGAGGGCGGCCGATTCGAGGCTGCGGGCGATCTTGTTCTTGCCCTTCAGTCGCAGCGTGCGCGAAAGATCGGCATCGTGCCTCACATACCGCTCGATCGCCGATTTCGACGGATGGGAGACGAAGATCATCCGCTCGATCCCGGCCTCGCGCGCCTCGTCGATCGCGTACTGGATGAGCGGGGTGTCGATCACCGGCAAGAGCTCTTTCGGCGTCGCCTTCGTGGCAGGCAGGAAGCGCGTTCCAAGTCCGGCGACGGGAAAGATGGCGGTCCTGACGGGGGATGTCGGCATGTGGTGGTCCTCGGCATGTTCAACGGCCGCCCTGTCCGCTGGGAATGAAGGACGACACTCTCTGCAATGCAGAATATACGCGTCAGTTCCCCTGACCAAATGACAACTGCGTCTATTTGGAGGAAACAGATTGTTCGTCAGCCAGCGGGTATCCGTAAAAAAGTTCTGTCCGACAGATATTTGGCGCAGGATCGGCAAAATCTCCCCGCGATCGGCGGGATGCCGCGGGATAGCGAGAAATGTGCGATCTGCCCGTGGGCGACCCGCCATGCCCGCAAACCGGGCAGATCGTAAATGCTTCCGCAGGGTTCGGAGGCGTCTGGCCAGTCCGGCGGAGGGATGGCACAAGGAACCGCCGGCGCCTCGAAACCTTTCCCGTCGGGGGAGGAGCCGGGAGCGCGCCGGAGCGGTGCCGCATGGAAGGAGTCGACCGACATGACGCTTAGCAAGGCGGAACAAACGAAGCTGCCGGCCAATGCGCGGCCCTACCGCCGGATCGCCGTGATCGGGACCGGGTCCTGGGGCACGGCGCTCGCGAGCGTGGCGCGGCGCGCGGGACGCGAGGTCATCGTCTGGGGTCGGGATGCGGACACGGTCGAGGCGATCGCCGAGCGGCGGGAGAACCCGAAATACCTCCCCGGCATCGAGCTGCCCGAGGGGATCGAGGCCACGACCAGCATGGAGGCCGCGCTGAAGGGCGCGGAGGCGGTGCTCATCGTCACGCCCTCGAAGACGCTGCGGGAAGTCTGCGGCAAGATGCGCCCGCACCTGCCCGACGGCGTCCCCGTCGCCCTCTGCGCGAAGGGGATCGAGGCGCAATCGGGATTGCTGCTGGGCGAGGTCGCGGGATCGGAGCTTCCCGGCCATCCGGTCGGCGCGATCTCCGGTCCGACCTTTGCCAAGGAGACGGTGCTGGGCCATCCGACGGCCGCGACCGTGGCCTTCGAGTTCAGCTATGCCGACCGGCTCGACCCGCAGGAGAGCCCCGCGGCGCGGTTGGCGCTGTCGATGTCGTCGGACGTGTTCCGCTGCTACATCTCTGACGACCTCGTGGGGGTGGAGATCGGCGGCGCGGTGAAGAACGTGATCGCCATCGCCTGCGGGATGATGTCGGGCGCGGGCTTCGCGGAGAACACGCGCGCGGCGCTCATCACCCGCGGCATGGACGAGATGAAGACGCTGGCCGAGGTGCTGGGCGGGCGGCGCGAGACGGTGACGGGGCTCTCGGGCGCGGGCGATCTCACGCTCACCTGCTCTTCGACCACGTCGCGCAACATGTCGCTCGGCACGCAGCTCGGCCAGGGGATCGCGCGGGAGGATTGCTTCGACGGCAAGCCCGTCGTCGTCGAGGGCGAGGTCAACTCGATCTCGGTGATCGACCTCGCCTCCCGGATCGGGGTCAGCCTGCCGATCTGCGAATCCGTCCACGCGGTCCTGCATCGCGACGCGGACCTGAAACAGACGTTCCGCGATCTCTGGTCGCGCCCGATCGAGGCCGAGCCGAAGGGCTTGGGCATCTTCCTGGACCATCCTTTCGGAGAACCTGCATGAGTGGCGCCCCCATCCCATCTACCAGTATCAGCGCAAGGCGCTTCGTCCTCGCGACCGATCTCGACGGCACTTTCCTCGGCGGCTCGGACGAGGACCGCAAGACGCTCTACCGCTGGATCGAGGACAATCGCGAGACGATCGGACTGATCTTCGTCACCGGTCGCGACCCGAAATTCATCGCGGCGCTCTGCGACGGGGGCGTGCCCTGGCCGGAATACGTGGTGGGCGACGTGGGCACCACGATCGCCAGGGTGAACGGGCTCGAGGTCGAGCCGATCGAGACGCTCGAGCAGGAGATCGCTGAGGCGTGGGACGATTCGGGCGACCGCGTCCGCACCGAACTCGCCGGCCATCCCGGCCTAACCGTTCAGGAGACGGAGTTCCGCTACCGCGTGAGCTTCGACATGAACCCCGACGAGGTCACGCAGGCGAGCATCGACGCCGTGGACGAGATGGGCCTCGACCATCTGATCTCCGACAACAAGTATTTCGACGTGCTGCCGAAGGGGATCAGCAAGGGCCCCTCGCTGAAACGCCTGATCGCGCATCTGGGGATCTCGCCCTCCTCGGTCCTCGCGGCGGGCGACACGTTGAACGACCTCTCCATGCTCGAATGCGGATTGCCCGCCGTGGCCGTCGGCGGCGCCGAGACGGCCCTCGTCGAGCGGGTCTCGCCGCTCGATCACGTCTATATCGCCAAGGGGATCGGCGCGGCCGGCATCCTCGAGGCGGTTCGCGAACTCGATCTCCACGACACGCCATAAAGGACATTTCATGCCGAGCGATCTGGTCATCGTCTATCACCGCCAGCCCTACGAAGAAGTCGAGGAAAACGGCAAGATCGTCTTCAAGGAGAACAAGAGCCCCAACGGCATCGTGCCGACGCTCAAGGGCTTCTTCTCCCGCGTCGACAAGGGCGCCTGGGTGGCCTGGAAACTCGCCGAGGATCCGTCGAACCCCGATTTCGAGCGGGTCGTGGAGATCGACGACAGCTACGGCAAGTACGCCGTCTCCCGCCTGCCGCTGACCGAGGCGCAGGTGAAGTCGTTCTACCACGTGACCTCGAAGGAGGCGTTCTGGCCGATCCTGCACTCCTTCAAGGAGAAGTACGATTACGACCCCGTGGACTGGCCGACCTTCCGGGAGGTGAACTGGGCCTTCGCGGAGGCCGCCGCCGCCGAGGCCGCGGAGAACGCGGTCGTCTGGGTCCACGATTATAACCTCTGGCTCGTGCCCGGCTATCTGCGGAAGATGCGGCCCGACCTCAGGATCAGCTTCTTCCACCACACGCCGTTTCCTTCCGCAGACATGTTCAACGTGCTGCCCTGGCGGCGGGAGATCATCGAGAGCCTGCTCTCCTGCGACGTGGTGGGCTTCCACATCCCGCGCTATGCCGCGAACTTCGTAGGCGTGGCCGAGAGCCTCTTCGATATCGAGACCGGCCCGCGTGAGCCGGTGAACCCCGATTTCATCTCGGAAGGGGTGGCGCTGAGCGAGCGGAAGACGGCGCAATACGTCGTCTGGAAGGACCGCAAGGTGCAGATCACGGCTTCTCCGGTGGGCGTCGATGTCGATTACATCGAGAGCAAGGCGCAGACCGACGAGACGATCGAGAAGGCCAAGCAGATCCGCGAGGAACTCGGCGACGTTCGGATGATCCTGTCGGTCGGGCGCACCGACTACACGAAGGGCGGCGCGGACCAGCTTCTGAGCTTCGAGCGGGTCCTCGACGACAACCCCGATCTGCGCGGCAAGCTGCGGCTGATGCATGTCTCCGTCTCCGCGAACCGCAACATGACGGTCTACGAGGGGATCCAGAACGAGATCGAGCAGACGGTGGGCCGGATCAACGGGCTCTACGGCACGTTCGACTGGACCCCGGTGACGCTGATGAGCCGGGCGATCCCCTTCGATGAACTCGTCGCCTATTACCGCGCGGCCGACGTGGCGTGGATCACGCCGCTCGCCGACGGGATGAACCTCGTCGCCAAGGAATTCGCCGCCTGCCGGGGCGACAATGACGGCGTGCTCGTCCTGTCGGAATTCGCGGGCGCGGCGGTGGAGATCAATTCCGCGATCCTCGCCAATCCGTTCTCCCACAAGTCTATGGACCGGGCCCTCGTGCAGGCGCTCAACATGGAGCCGGAGGAGCGGGAGCACCGGATGCGCAGCATGCGCGAGACGATCCGCAAGTACGACATCCGCCACTGGGCGGAGGATCAGATGGCGGGTTTCGCGGGGGATGACGGCCGGCTCTGACCGGCCGGCCTCAATTCGTCACGCGGGTGGCGAGGCCGACGCCGCCCGCGAGCAGACCGATGGCGAGCTGGATCGAGCTCACCGGGCTCTCGGTCGCGAGCACCACGTCCTTCGGCATGATCTGCATGTTCTGCGCGCTGAAGAGCCCGTCCGCCGTGGTCAGGTCGATGGAGAAGATCACCCGTGTCTGGCGCGGGCCGCGCAGGCCGGTCGCCAGCGCCGAGGGGGGGTATTCGCGCAGAACGAGGACGCCCTCGGGATCCGCACGGGTATCGGTGATCCCGCCGATGAGCGAGATCGCCTCGAGCGCGGTCAGCTCGTCTTGCGGGAAGTTCACGATCGCCTCCCGCCCGGCGGCGCCGAGCGACAGGAAGAAGCGCTCGTCCTCCTCCACGATCACCCGGTCGCCCGCGCGGACGAGCGCGTCGCGCGCGGGGTTCTCGTAGAGGCTGTCGAGCGAGGTGGCGTAGAGCGTGCCGCCGCGTTGCAGCTTGACGCGCGGATTGCGCAGGTTCCCGTTCACGCCGCCCGCCTCGCTCAGCACCGACAGGATCGAGACGTTGCGCCCGACGAGCGGATAGGTGCCGGGGCGGCCCACCCCGTCGACCACGGCGACCGAGTTGAGGTTGCCCTCCTCCAGCGCGAGCTGGACCTGGGCCGACGGAGCGATCTGGGTGAGCTCGTTCTGGATCGCCTCCCGCGCGCGTTCCGGGCTCATGCCCGCGATCCGGACCTCGCCCACGTAAGGAACGAAGACGCGACCCGCGGAGGAGACGGTGAGCGGGCCGAGCTCCGCCGAGCGCTGCTCGATCGAGGTCAGGAGCGAATTGTCCGACGAATCCCAGATCCGCACAACGACCGTGTCGCCCGCGGCGATGATCTGCCCGTCGGAGCCCGCGCTCTGCCGTGGCCAGCCCGCGGAGCGTTCGGCGTTGATCGCGGGCCAGGCCGCGAGGGTGGGCAGGAGGCCGCGGGTGACGGGATAGAAGGCGAACTCGCCCTCCTCGGCGGCCGCGTCGCGGCGGATCTCCGACTTGAGCGCGGCCCCGCGCGGCAAGCCGCTGCAGGCGGTGAGGCCCGTCAGCGCGCAAAGGAGCAGCGCCGAGGCGCGCGATATCGTCATGGGAAGTCCCTCCGGCCCGACGGCCACCCTGAGCGCCGCCCCGTTCGAGCCGGGACTGGCGAAGCGCCGTTTCGCGTTGCGTGCCAAGATACTAAGCTCTACCGCGATGGCAATCGGGCGCGGCGGATTTGGGGAGTCATGAGGCGGGAATTCACCACGAGGCCGGTCCTTCTCGGCGCATCCGGGCGGGTCGGGCTGCGGATCGCCCGCGCCTGGCGCGCGGCCGGTCAGGATTTCGTCGCGGTGTCGAGCCGCGAGGGCATGGCGGACCTGCACTGGGACATGGACACGGCCCCGCCCCCGATGCCGCAGATGGCCGGACAATCGGTCTTCGTCCTCTCGGGCGCCGTGCCCGGACCGGGCGCCGATCTCGCGCGCAACGTGGCGCTGGCGGAGGCGGGTGCGGCGGCGGCGCGGACGAACGGGGCGGCGCGCTGCTTCCTCGTCTCGAGCTCCGCCGTCTACGGCCCGACGGGCGCCGATGCGGTTCCCGAAAACGCGGCGCTCGCCGGCGCGTCGCCCTATGCGCGGGCGAAGATCGCGATGGAGCGGGCGGTCGCGGGGCCCACGATCACGGCGCTCAGGGTGTCGAACGTCGCAGGCATCTCCGAGCCGTTCCTGTCGATCGAGGCGGGCGGAGAGCCGGCTCTCGACCGCTTCGCGGATGGCCGGGGCCCCTCGCGCAGCTATGTGGGGCCGGGCGCGCTGGCCCGGATCCTCGCGGGCCTCGCCGCGGCCGTCGAGGCGGGCCGGGACATCCCGCCCGTGCTGAACGTCGCGGGCCCGGAGCCGGTGGCGATGGCCGACATATTCGCGGCGGCGGGACGGGAGGTGGTCTGGCGCAACGCGCCCGAGGGAGCGGCGCAGCACGTCCATCTCGACACGTCCGCGCTCGCGGCCCTGGTGGCGGTCGAGCCGCAGGATGCCGCGGCGCTCTGGGCCGATGCACGGGCGACGGGGGGTGCCGCGTGAGCCCCGGCAAGCGCGCGATGGATATCGGGCTCGCGCTGTTTCTCGGCGTGGTCCTCGCTCCGGTCGCGCTGATCCTGATCGCCTGCCTTTTCGCGACGCAGGGGCGCCCGCTCCTCTACCGCGCGGAACGGATGCGGAGCGTCGACGAGGGGTTCCTGCTCTGGAAATTCCGCTCGATGCGGCCCGATCCCGGCGATAGCGGCGTGACGGGCGGCGACAAGTCGGACCGGATCACGCCGATGGGACGAACCCTGCGCCGCACCCGCCTCGACGAGTTGCCGCAGCTCTGGAACGTGCTCAGGGGCGATATCAGCTTCGTCGGTCCCCGCCCGCCGCTGCGCCGTTACGTGGAACTCGAACCCGAACTCTACCGGGAGGTGCTCAAGAGCCGGCCGGGGATCACCGGGCTTGCCACGCTGCGCTTCCATGCCCACGAGGAGCGGCTCCTCGCCGCTTGCGGTTCGGCGGAGGAGACCGATCGCGTCTACCGGCGGCGCTGCGTGCCGCGCAAGGCGGCGCTCGATCTGCTCTACGCGCGGCACCGGAGCTTCTGCTTCGATCTGGTGCTGATCGCGGAGACGGCGCGGAAGGTCCTGCCCCGCCGCGCCTAGCGTAGGCCGGTATGGACGTCCTGGATGAAGAGATAGCCGATCTCCTCGCCGGCGAATTGCCGCGACTGCCGGACCACGCCGAGACCGTCGATCCAGTAGCGGTTCTCCACCTGCGCGCCGTCCTCCGTCTCGCATGTCTCCGTCAGGAGCGCGGTGTCGAAGGCCCGTCCCGTGACCACGACGCGTTCCGCGCCGGCGATCGCGAGCGTGCAGAAATACCGCGTGAGCTCCATCTCCTCGTCGCCGCCGAGATGGTACTGATCGCGCACGACCCGCCCCTGCCCCGCACCGATCGCGGGCGCGCGGGCGGAGGCGAGATCGTTGCCGAACCCCGCCGTGCCGATGAGCTGCCCGCCCTGGGTGGTGATCGTCACATCGCCGGGCGAGCGCCAGGTGATCGTGTCGCGATTGATCCCGTCGAGGACGAGCCCCGCCTGGTTGCCGCGCGATTCCACCTCGACGAGGAGGATGTTCGAGGGCGCGGCGTTCAGCGTCGCGTCGCTCGCCGTCACGCGGCCTGGCGCCTCCGTCCGTCCGGGCAAGCCGATCGTTGAGAGCGACTCGCCGAATTCCGAGAAGATCCCGCGCTCCGTGCCGGTGGCGCACCCGGCGAGAAGGAGGAGCGCCGCGCCGAAGACCGATCTCATCGCCATACCCGGCCCCATTGCTCGTCGAGCCGTCGCTCGTGTCCGTCGACCACCCGGTCGTAGAGCCGCCCCGAGACGTTGAGCCGCGCGCCGCCGTCGCGCGTGACGGGCCGGAGCGTGGTGCCGAGCGAGGACCGGCTCGGCCGCCCGGTGAACCAGGAGAGTGGAATCGAGAACCGGATGCCCTTGTCGAAGGACCCCTCCCCGAACTCGTCCGAACTCACGTCGGTCAGCGTCGCGAAGGCGCCCACCGACCAGCCATTAGCGAAGGTCCGGTCTAGCCCGAGTGTCGCGCCGGTATCGCCCGCGAGGTAGCGGCCCATGTCGAGCTGCACGCGGAAGCCCTCGGGCAGCTCGTAGTAGACGGAGACATGGCCGGTCGCGACGTCGTATTCCTCGATTTCCTCGCGGGCGAGGCAGTTGACGGTGCAATCGGCGAAGCCGAGGCCCAGATCGGCGTCGCGCTGGCGCACGTAATTGAGCTCCGCGCCCACGGCGAGGCGGCTCGTGACGGGCTTCCAGAGGATCTCTCCCGAGACACCGCCGAACATCCGCTCCAGATAGCCCGCGGTCACGCGACCGTAGAGATCCCGGCCGGGGCGGAAGTAATAGGCCGCCTGCAACCGGTCGAGCGAGGGGTCGCCCTCCTCGTTGTAGATCGCCTGGTCGGTGCGGACGCGGGGCAGGACGGAATTGCTCTGCCGCACGCTGTCGGTCGTCCCGGCATAGAGACGCTTGGAAACCTGGCCCGAGAAGACGAGGCCGGGCAACGGCTCGTAGGAGGCGTCGGCCTGCACGCCGATGTCGAAGCGATAGGGATTCTCGGGTTCGAAATAGAGGCGGCGGATGAAGGGGCCGATGCCGTAATCGAAGCGCGGGAACATCTCCGGATTGAGATAGGCGCCACGCGGGCGCGGCCCGGCATCGCCGATCCCCGCCACGGCGCGCAATTGCGCGGCGGCGTCGGGCGCGTTGACGATCGCCTCCAGATCGGAACGGCGGAGCGTCACCGCCGAGACGGGCAGGCCGCCCGACGAGGTCACGATGCGGAAGGTCTCGACCGAGGTGGGCATCGTGCGGGTGAGGGCACGCGCGATCCGCCCGACCGCTTGCGCCGAGGCGTCGTAGGTGTAGTTGCGCACCCGGATCTCGACGGTATTCGCGTCGAGGACGGTGAAGGATTCGACCTCCATCCCGGCATCGGTCAGCTCGTCGTTGACCACGCGGGTGAGCTGCGGGGCCGCGTTCGGATCCGCGACCCAGCTCTCGACCCAGAGCTCCGGCGCCGCGGCGCGGGGGGTGCGCGCGTTGACGGGCCGCGGGGCGGGGCCGACGCTGCCGTTCTGCGGCGGCCGGTAGGGATTGGCGGAGAAGGTGAGTTTCACCCCGATCTCGGAGCCGTAGAGATAATGCGCACCGAGCGAGACGGCGTCGTTGATCCGGTAGGTGGCGCCGAAATTGAAGGGCGAGGAGCGATCGACGATGGCAGAGCTCGGCGCGCGGCCCTGCCCCGTTTCCACGTCGTAGGCGTCGGAGGAATATTCCGCCATCAGCGACCAGCGGTCGTCCGGACGCCAGATCACGCTGCCGAAGGGCGCCGCGGGACCACGGAACCACTGATCCACGTTGAATTCCCCGCCGCGGCCCGCATCGGGCGCGGGACGATCGCCGAAGGGCGCGCCGATATCCTCGTAGCTGCCGAGCCGCCCCCAACCGAGACCCGCCGAAAGCGTCAGGCGCCCGGACGCGAAGCTTTTGGTGGCGACGAGATACTCGCCGGAGAAGAGCCCGGTGCCGACGAAATCCTGCAGGCCGATCTTCAGCGCGGGAAGCACGCGCCCTTCGCGCAGGACGACGGCCGAGAGATCGAAGCTGCGGTCGTAGTAATCGTCGAAGCCGAAGTAATCGAGGCCCGAGAACTTGGCATAGCGGAAGCTGCCTTGGATGCGGGGCAGAATCTGGAACGACAGCGTGTTGCGGTTCACGCCCGACCAGTCGGAAACCGTCACGTCGAGCTGCCCGTCCGGGCGGCTTTCGGCCGTGGGCGTGTCGATCGCGCCGGTGACGCCGTAGAAGTTCAGATCGGAGCGCGAGTCCTGCGCGACGGCGGGCAGTGCCGCGACGGCGAGGGCCGCCACGACGGGGATCGTCCGGCTTGCGCCGCGTGCTCGATCGGCCAAATTCGTTCCCCCGCAGGCTCTCACGTCAGGCGATATGCCCGGTTCCCGGCGGGGCGTAAAGCGGGTGCGGCGTGCCTCCCCCGCCCCGTGCGTCCGGATGGATGTCAGCGCCGGATGTCGGCCGGTCGCGCGAAGGCACGGGAGACGGAAGCGGCGCCGCGAGCCCCGCGGGACGCACGCCGCCATACCCCTCCACCCAGCGGCGCGCGACCGCCGCGGCCGCCTCCGCATCGCCGGTGGCGAGCGCCTCGCGCAACGAGCGGATCGCGGAGGCGATCTCGATCTCGCTCAGCGCCGCCTCGCGCGCGCAGAAGATCTTGGCGTGATCCGTCGTCTCGTGCCCCTTCCCGATAATCAGCTCCTCGTGGAGCTTCTCGCCGGGTCGCAGGCCTGTCTCCACGATCTCGATATCGCCGTCGGGATTGGCCTCGTCTCGGACGGTGTAGCTCGCATCGTGGATGAGCGTGCGCGCGAGGTCCCAGATCCGGAGCGGCGTGCCCATGTCGAGGACGAAAACCTCGCCGCCCTTCGCGAAGGAGCCCGCGATGAGGACGAGGCTCACCGCCTCCTCCACGGTCATGAAGTAGCGCGTCACCTCCTTGTGGGTGACGGTGACCGGTCCGCCGCGGGCGATCTGCTCCTTGAAGAGCGGGATGACGGAACCGGAGGAGCCGATGACGTTGCCGAAGCGCACCATCGAGAAGATCGTGCCCTCCGTCCGGGCGGAGAGGTCCTGCACGACGAGTTCCGCGAGCCGCTTCGAGGCGCCCATGACGTTGGTGGGGCGGACCGCCTTGTCGGAGGAGACGAGGATGAACCGCTCCACCCCCGCTGCCGCGGCCTCCCGCGCGAGCGCCCAGGTCCCGAGCACGTTGTTGGCCAGGCCTACGAGCGGGTTCTGCTCCACGAGCGTGACGTGCTTGTAGGCGGCGGCATGGAGGATCACCTCGACCCCGTGATCGAGCAGGACGCGGCGGCAGAGGCGCGGCTCCGTCACCGATCCGAGCACCGGGACGAGCTCGATCCCCGCTTCCGCGGCGAGCGGGGCGAGGGTCTTCTCCACCTCGTAGAGCGCGAGCTCGGAGAGCTCGAAGATCACCAGCCGGCGGGGACGGCAGCCCAGGACCTGCCGGCAGAGTTCCGATCCGATCGAGCCGCCGCCGCCCGAGACGAGGACGGAGCGTCCGGCGATCTGCTGCGCGCCCTGATCGGCGTGGCGGTCAACCGTTTCGCGGCCCATGATCTGCGCGGGCGAAAGCGCCTGCAGGCGCTCCACGAGCGGTTCGGTGCCGATGAGCTGCGAGAAGGAGGGCACGGTCTGCACCTCGACCCCCATCGCCTCGAGCCGGCGGGCGATCTGGGCGAGCTTCGGCCGCGAAAGCGACGGCATGGCGAGCAGCACGCGGCGCACGCGCAGATCCCGCACAATCTCCTTGATATCCACGGGCCGCAGGACGGGCAGACCCGCGATGGTCAGGGTCTGCAGCGTCGCGTTGTCGTCGACGAAGGCCACCGGCTCGATCGCGTCGTGGGCGGTGAGCGCGCGGGCGAGGTGCATGCCCGTCGTGCCCGCGCCGTAGATCATCACCCGCGTGCGGTTGCCGCGCAGCCGATAGATCGCGGTCAGGGCCTCCAGCATCACGATCCGGCTGGTCGCGCAGAGCAGGAAGAGGACGAGGCCGAAAACGAAGAACGTCCGGCCCTCGACCGGGGCCGCACCGATCTGATGGAGCGCCGCGCCGATCGTGGCTACGATCACGGCGAGCACCGCAAGGCGTCCGAACCCGGTGATGTCGTAGGCGCGCAGACGGATGTTCGGGATCGTCAGGATGGTGGAGGTCACGCCCGTCACCATGACGAGGAGCGCGAGCGTCTGGATCCCCGCCCAGGTCGAAAGCATCCGCTCGACCGGCGCCTCGGTGATCGCGAGCGCGAGGACGTAGGCCACGACCGTGAGGCCCAGATCGACGGCGAGAAGCAGCGTGCGCTTCAACCCGCGGTCCATCTTATGAAACAGGTCGACGACGCCATGGCGAAGCCGCTGCACGCGCTCGACGCCCAGCCGGTCCTCGATCCAGTCTCTCATCGCCATGGCTGAGCCCTGTCTTCTCGCCCGGATCGGACCGAAACGGCCCTGCCCCTCCGCGTGGCCGGGTTGCCATCGCTCATAGGCCAGAATGCCTGGCTGCGGCAAGGCGGGCCCATCCGCGCAACCGTCGCATCCGCCGATTTCCGCGCGCCGTTGCGGTCGCGACATGGTTTGCCGCCGGCGATCCGACACGAGCCACAGGGGCGAGATGTCGCGATGTTCCACGCTTGTTCCAATCCCTGCGCCGCTCTATATCCTCAAGATGGGTAAGCATGATCTCCGCCAGAAGCTGGCGATCCTTTCGGATGCGGCGAAATACGACGCCTCCTGCGCGTCTTCGGGCACGGCGAAGCGGTCGTCGCGGGACGGATCGGGCATTGGGTCGACGGAAGGCTCCGGCATCTGCCATGCCTACGCGCCGGACGGGCGATGCATCAGCCTTCTGAAGATCCTGATGACGAACTTCTGCATCTACGACTGCGCCTACTGCGTGAACCGGGTGAGCTCGAACATCGAACGGGCGCGGTTCACCCCCGACGAGATCGTCACGCTGACGCTCGAATTCTATCGCCGCAACTACATCGAGGGGCTGTTCCTGTCGTCGGGCATCATCCGCTCGCCCGATGCGACGATGGCCGACATGGTGCAGGTCGTCCGGACCCTGCGTGAGACGCATAATTTCCGCGGCTACATCCACCTCAAGACCATTCCCGACGCCGATCCCCTCCTGATCGAGGAGGCGGGAAAACATGCCGACAGGCTGTCGATGAACGTCGAGCTGCCGACCGATGCCAGCGTGAAGCAATACGCGCCGGAAAAGGATCCGGCGACGATCCGCAAGGCGATGGCGAAGGTGAGGCTCTCGAAGGAGGCCGCCGGGGAGAAGAGCCATTCCGGCAAGCGGCCCGCGCGTTTCGCGCCCGCCGGGCAATCGACGCAGATGATCATCGGGGCGGACGCCTCCACCGACGCGACGATCCTGGGGCAATCGACCCGGCTCTATTCCTCCTACAAGCTGAAGCGGGTCTATTACTCCGCCTTCTCGCCCATTCCGGACGCCACCGCCGCGCTGCCGCTCATCCGTCCGCCGCTCGAACGGGAGCATCGGCTCTACCAGGCGGACTGGCTTCTGAGGTTCTACGGGTTCGGGCTGGAGGAGATCACCGGGGCGACGAAGGACGGCAATCTCGATCTGCAGATCGATCCGAAGCTCGCCTGGGCGCTCGCCAACCGGCACCACTTCCCGCTCGATGTGAACCGCGCGCCACGCGAGATGCTCCTGCGGGTACCGGGGTTCGGGGTGAAGAGCGTCGACCGGATCGTCGCGACCCGGCGGCATCGTTCGCTGCGCTACGAGGACCTGACGCGGATGGGGGCGAACCTGAAGAAGGCGCGCGCCTTCGTGACGGTCCGCGGCTGGACGCCCGGGGCGCTCACCGACAGCGCCGATCTGCGCGCGCGCTTCGCGCCGCCGCCCGAACAGCTGGCGCTCTTCTAGATGCGGCGCGTCGCGCTGCCGCGCCTCGGCACCGCCGCGGCCTGGCGGAACGCGGCGCGCGGCTGTCTCGCCGCGTCGATCCCGCCGGAGGACCTGGTCTGGAGCTACGACGGGGCGGACGGCGATCTATTTTCTGCGCTGGCGGAACCGGCGCCCATGGAGGGAACGGTGAGCGTTCCGAAGAGCTTCGTTCCGCTCGCCGAGACGGTCTGCTGGCACGAGGATCCGGAACGCTTCGCCCGGCTCTATGCGTTTCTCTGGCGGCTCCGGGGGCATCCCGCGCTCATGGCCGATCGCGGGGATGCGGGGCTCGCGCGGCTGAGGGAAATGGAGAAGGCCGTGCGGCGCGACATCCACAAGATGCGCGCCTTCCTGCGGTTCCGGGAGATCGACGGCCTGGGTGCGCGACGCCGCTTCGCCGCCTGGTTCGAGCCCACCCATCATATCGCGGAGCCGAACGCACCCTTTTTCGCGCGGCGCTTCGGCGACATGGACTGGGTGATCCAGACACCCGATCTGCAGGTCACCTTCACCGAGGGCGAGATCGCCTTCGGGCCGGGAGCTGCGAAGCCGCCCCTGCCCGAGGATGCGACAGAAGCGCTCTGGTCCACCTATTTCCGGAACATCTTCAATCCCGCGCGCCTCAAGGTGAAGGCGATGCAGGCGGAGATGCCGAAGAAATACTGGAAGAACATGCCCGAGGCGGCGGCGATCCCCGAACTCATCGCGGGCGCCGCCGCGCGCGCCCGGGCGATGCAGGAGGCCGCGCCGACCCTCGCCCCGGCTCGCGCGGCCAGGATCAAGGAGAGATTGCCGATGCCCGGATTGCTGCCCGACGACGCCCCCGAGGCGGACACGCTCGACGCGCTTCGCGTCGAGGCCCAGGGCTGCACGCGCTGCCCGCTCTACCGCGACGCGACGCAGGTGGTGATGGGCGAAGGCCCGCCCGACGCGCCGCTTATGGTCGTGGGCGAGCAGCCCGGCGATCAGGAGGATCTCGCCGGACGGCCCTTCGTCGGCCCCGCGGGACAGCTCTTCGACCAGATCGCCGAGGAGGCGGGGCTCGACCGATCAAGGGCTTACGTGACGAATGCGGTCAAGCACTTCAAGTTCACCCCGCGCGGCAAGCGACGCATCCACCAAAAACCCGACGCGGGCGAGGTCGCGGCCTGCCGCTGGTGGGTGGAGGCGGAGCGGGAACTCCTGCGCCCCAAGCTGATCCTCGCCATGGGCGCCACGGCGGCGGCGAGCGTCACCGGGCAAGGCGCGGGCATCATGAAGCGGCGCGGCACGTTCGAGCAGACGGAGGACGGCACGCCCGTGCTCCTCACGCTGCATCCATCCTACCTGCTCAGGGTGCCGAACGAGGCGGCGAAAGCGGCGGCCACGCGGGATTTCCGCGCGGACCTGGAACTCGCGGCGGCGCGGATTGCGGAACTCGCCTAGAGCGCGGATACGCCCCCGCGAAGCCAGGCGGCGAACTCGGCCTCCGGAACCGTGCCTTCGGCGAGGCCTTCCATCATGCGAACCACGTCGGCGTCCGGCGCGTGGAAATCCTGTCCGTTCGTGTAAAGAAACACGAACGCCGCCTGAAACGCCGTGCGCTTGTTGCCGTCGATGAAGGCATGCGCCTTGGCGATCCCGAACGCATAGGCAGCGGCCATTTCGCAGAGATCGGGCGCCCCGTATGCCCAGAGATTGAGCGGTCGGGCGCATCCCATCTCCAGAAGGGCCACGTCGCGCAGGCCGGGCGTCCCGCCATGGCGGGAGATCATGCGGTCGTGGATCGCACGGATGGCCGGGAGCGGGACCCAGTTGGGCCCGTCCCGTTTCACGCCAGCGCGTCCATCGCCTTGCTGAAGCGTTTCGCGCCGATCTCCGCCGCATCCATCGCCGCGGCGAAGTCGTCGTCGTGGCGGCGCACGGCGAGCGAGCCGTCATCGGTGCGCACGAGATAGACCGTGTCGCCCTCCGCCGCGTCGAGCACGGCGAGCGCTTCCTTCGACAGCGTGATGACGGCGGAATTGCCGACCTTGCGGATCCGGGTCTCGAACATGGGAACCTCCGACGGTATATACGGATGTGGTGTATATACGATCGTGTGTGACGTCAAGTCTCAGGCGTTGAAGAGGAAGTGCAGCACGTCGCCATCCTTGACCTCGTAGGCCTTGCCCTCGACGCGCATCTTGCCCGCCTCCTTCGCGCCCGCCTCGCCGCCGAGCGCCACGTAATCCTTGTAGGCCGTCGTCTCCGCACGGATGAAGCCGCGCTCGAAGTCTCCGTGGATCACGCCCGCGGCTTGGGGGGCCTTCGTGCCCTCCGGGATCGTCCAGGCCCGTGCCTCCTTCGGACCGACGGTGAAATAGGTCTGTAGACCCAGAAGGGCGTAGCCCGCACGGATCAGCCGGTCGAGCCCCGCCTCCTCGAGGCCGAGCTCGGCGAGAAACTCCGCCGCTTCCTCGGGAGAGAGCTGCGCGAGTTCCTCCTCGATCTGGGCGGAGATGACGATGGACCCGGCCCCGTCGGCCTCGGCCATCTCGGCGACGCGGGCAGATAGCGCATTGCCCTCCGCCGCCTCGTCCTCGGCCACGTTGCAGACGTAGAGGATGGGCTTCGCGGTCAGGAGCTGCAGCATCCGCCAGGCCTTCGCATCCTCCTCGGACACCGTGACTGTGCGCGCCGGACGACCCTCCGCGAGCGCGGCCTGCGCGTCCTTCAGGAGACGTTCCTGCTGAACGGCTTCCTTGTCGCCGCCGCGCACCTTGCGCACGAGGCCCTGCAGACGTTTCTCGACCGATTCGAGATCGGCCAGCATCAGCTCCGTCTCGATCGTGGCGGCGTCGGCCACGGGATCGACGCGCCCCTCCACATGGGTCACGTCGTCATCCTCGAAGCAGCGCAGCACATGGGCCACGGCATCGCATTCGCGGATGTTGGCGAGAAACTGGTTGCCGAGCCCCTCCCCCTTGGAGGCACCCTTCACGAGCCCCGCAATATCCACGAAGGTCATCCGCGTGGGCACGATCTGCTTCGACTTCGCGATCTCCGCGAGGGCGGCCAGGCGCGCGTCCGGAACCGCGACCTCGCCGACGTTCGGCTCGATCGTGCAGAACGGGAAATTGGCCGCCTGCGCCGCGGCGGTGCGGGTCAGCGCGTTGAAGAGGGTGGACTTGCCGACATTCGGCAGACCCACGATGCCCATCTTGAATCCCATGATCGCGCCCTCCTGTTCGGCGAGCGCGTTCTAGGGACAGGTCGCGCGGGACGCAAGCGGACGCTCAGCGCACCCGTCTGTCGGCATGGGCCTGATAGATCAGGATCCACGCCAGGACGATGAACATCGGATGGGTGAGGCCGCCCGAGAAGATGATGGCGGGAACCCAGATAATGAACGTGATGATGGCAACGAAGATCCGGCCCGTGAGCAGGATCGAGAGCGGGGGCAGGAAGAGCGCGAGTACATAATTCATGAGGCATAGATAGGAAGGCCGCGGCCATTGAACAATCCTGTCCGCCACGCCAAAGACGGAACGCGTCAGACCGGAGGATCCCATGAGCCGCATCGCCAAACGCTTCGCCGATCTGCAGCGGGAGGGCCGCAAGGCCTTCGTCAGCTACGTGATGGCGGGCGATCCCGACTACGACCGTTCCCTCGCCGTGCTGACGGGCTTGCCCGAGGCCGGCGTCGACGTCATCGAGCTCGGCCTGCCCTTCACCGATCCGATGGCCGACGGGGAGACGATCCAGCTCGCCGGCCAGCGGGCGCTCGCCTCTGGCCAGACCCTCGAGCGGACGCTCGAGATGGTGCGGGATTTCCGCACGCGGGACGAGGCGACGCCGATCGTGCTCATGGGGTATTACAACCCGATCTATTCCCGGGGCGTCGCGCGGTTTCTGCACGAGGCCAAGACGGCGGGGATCGACGGGCTCATAATCGTCGACCTGCCGCCGGAGGAGGACGAGGAGCTCTGCCTCCCGGCGCTCGAGGCGGGGATCGACTTCATCCGCCTCGCCACGCCGACGACGGACGACAAGCGCCTGCCGCGCGTGCTCGAGAACACGTCGGGCTTCGTCTACTACGTCTCGATCACCGGGATCACCGGGGCGGCGGCGGCGAGTGCGGCGGATGTTGGTCCGGAGGTCGCGCGGATCAAGGCATCGACCGACCTGCCCGTGGTCGTGGGTTTCGGCATCCGCACGCCGGAAGTGGCAAGGGAGATCGCCGGGGTCGCCGACGGCTGCGTGGTCGGATCGGCGATCGTGGCGGAGATCGGACAGGGCAAGCCGCCCGAAGACGTGCTGGCCTTCGTGCGCAGCCTCGCCGAAGGCGCCCATAACGCCTGACGGCCGCTCCGCCCCGAGGGACGCACGGAACGGGCGCGATGCCGCACCCCCGGGGGCTTCCCATGCCGCCGACTTTATCCTATACGCCCGCATCCGCGCGGACACCCTTGGAGGCCGCGCGGTTTTTTTTCGTATCTCATGAGGACCATCGATATGGCCGGCGAAACACCAGACATCATCGCCATGGAACGGACGGGGACAGGCAAGGGGGCCGCCCGTCAAGCCCGCAGGGACAATCTCGTCCCGGGCGTCGTCTATGGCGGCGGGAGCGATCCCGTCACGATCAACCTCCCCTACAACGAGCTCCTGAAGAAGCTGAAGGCCGGGCGGTTCCTCGCCACGCTCTTCAACCTCAAGGTCGAGGGCCACGAGGACGTGCGGGTCATCTGCCGCAGCGTCCAGCGCGACGTGGTGAAGGACCTGCCCACGCACGTGGATTTCATGCGCCTGCGCCGCACGAGCCGCGTGAGCCTCTACATCCCCGTGGAGATCGCCGGCGAGGAAGAGAGCCCAGGGCTCAAGGCCGGGGGCGTGCTGACGATGGTGCGGCCGGAAGTCGAACTGCGCTGCACGGCCGGCGACATCCCCGAAAAGATCGTGGGCGACATTTCGTCGCTCGAGATCGGGGACACGCTAACCATCTCGATGGTCGACCTTCCGAAGGGCACGCGCCCGACGATCGACCGCGACTTCGTCATCGCCAACATCCAGGCGCCGTCCGGCCTTGCATCGCAGAAGGACGACGAGGAAGACGTCGCTCCCGACGAGGTGCCGAGCACGGAGATGGGACCGCCCGACGGCGAAGGGAACGAGGAAGCCTGATCGTCGTTTGACGATCGGGCGGCCGGTGCGCCTCGTCGCACCGGCCGCCTTGCGACGATCCCCTGCGCGGTCCCCCGAAGGCGATCGCCGGGTGGCGAGAATGAAAGGTAGCTCTATCTCTCAACCTAAGGTAGAGTAGTTTGCGAGCGTGGTTCGCCATGCCGCTGAAAGTAACTGGAAGTAGATGACCGACGAGCCGCACGAGACGACCCCCCCGACAGGCAGTCAGGCATCGATGGTTTTCGACGACAGTCCGAACCGCTTCCGTGCCTCCAACGTCGAACAGAAGTTCGACGGAGCGTCGGGCGTCCTCTTCGAGCAGGCGATGGCGCAGACGCGGATGGCGATCGTTCTGGCCGATCCCGCGCAGGAGGACATGCCAATCGTCTTCGTCAACCGCGCCTTCACGGAGTTGACGGGGTACAGCGAGGACGAGGTTGTAGGCAAGAATTGCCGGTTCCTTCAGGGAGAGAAGAGCGATCCGGCGGTGGTCGCGCGGATCCGGCAGGCGCTCGAATCCGAGGACGTCGTCGTGGTCGAGCTTCTGAACTACCGCAGGGACGGAACGCCCTTCTGGAATGCCCTGCACCTGGGGCCGATCTACAGCACCGAGGGCAAGCTGCTCTACTATTTCGGCTCGCAATGGGACGTGAGCGACGTCCGTGCCGCCCGGGCGGAAGAGCAGCACGCGAAGATGATGGCCCGCGAGCTCAGTCACCGTATGAAGAACATGTTCGCCGTGATCGGCGGACTCATCACCGTGACCGGTCGGACCAAGAACATCCGGGAGGAAGCCGCAGAGATCAACGACCGGATTCGTGCGCTTGGTCGCGCCTTCGAGACGACGCTCGACGAGGCGTCGCGGGGCTCGGTCGAACTTGAACCGGCTGTGAAAGCGGTGCTCACACCCTATGATCCGGATGGCAACCGCATCCGCTTCGAGGGAGAGAGCCTGCGTGTCGATCCGAACGTAATTTCCACGGTGGGCCTTGCGATGCACGAACTGGCGACGAATGCGATCAAGCACGGGGCTCTGCGAGAGCAGACGGGCGAGATCACGCTGAAATGGGTCGCCCAAGCCGATGACGGCCTCGAATTCGTCTGGCGGGAATCGGGAGGGCCGACGATCGAAAAACCGGAATGCGGGGTTGGCTCGGGCCTCGGCATCATCGACAACCTGCTGAAGACCGTCGGCGGATCGCTGGAACACGATTGGCAACCCGGCGGCTTCGTCGCGCGCATCAGTTTCCCCCACCACGGCCGCGCCTCATGAGTGCGACGAATGGGAACGCTGCACCGGTCATCCTGATACTCGAAGACGAAGCGATGATCCTTCTGGAGATGTCCTTCGCGATCGAGGATCATGGCGCGGAAGCCATCCAGGCACCGAGCGTCCGGTCCGCCCTCGAGGCGATAGAGAAGGCGCGCCCCGATGCCGCGATCCTCGACGTGAACTTGGGGCGGAACACGACCTGCGAAGCGGTCGCGACGCGCCTGGGGGAGCTGAACGTGCCTTTCGTCCTCCATTCAGGTGATCTCGTGCGACAGGGCGAACTCATCGCGCGGATCGGAGCCGAGGTCATTCCGAAGCCCTCGTCCAGCGATCACGTCGCCAGCCGGGCCATAGCGCTTGCGCGGGAAACCCGCGAAACCTGAGCCCTCATGCCCCGGGTTCTGGATTACCGCGGACAGCCATCGTAAGGTCCCGCCATGCTTCTACTCTCAGGTCTCGGAAATCCCGGCGCAAAATACGCGCGCCAACGCCACAACATCGGCTTCATGGCGATCGACCGGATCGCCGCCGATCACGGGTTCCCGACGTTCCGCGCCAAGTTCCAGGGGGAAATCTCCGAGGGGCGGATCGGGACCGAGAAGGTGGTGCTCCTGAAACCCTCGACCTTCATGAACAATTCCGGGCAATCGGTCGGGGAGGCGATGCGCTTCCACAAGCTCGCACCCGAGGAAATCGTCGTCTTCCACGACGAGATCGACCTCGCCCCCGGCAAGCTCAAGACGAAGACGGGCGGCGGGCATGCCGGCCACAACGGGCTGCGCTCGCTGCATCAGCATATCGGACCAGACTATCGCCGCGTCCGTATGGGCGTGGGCCACCCCGGTCACAAGGATCGCGTCCCGGGCTACGTCCTCCACGATTTCGCAAAGGCAGACGAGGCCTGGCTCGACGACATGCTCCGCGGCATCTCCGACGGGGCGGAGGCGCTGGCGCGGGGCGACCTGGCGGCCTTCTCGAACGCCGTCGCTCTCCGTCTCTCGCCGCAGCGACCGCACTCCTCTCCCACGCCGGAGGCGAAGGCCGTGCCCGCCCCGGAAGAGGCCTCCGATCCGCGCAGTCCGATCGAGAAGCTGATCGACCGCTTCCGCTAGGCCGCAGGCTGGACGCGGCGCCGGCCGGGATCTAGGTTCGGCACATGGAAAAGCTCCCTGCCCTCAACGTCCGAAACGCGGCGCTATCGCCCTGCTCGAACGACCCGGTGACCGGGTTCTTCCGCGACGGCCATTGCAATACCTGCGCCGCCGATCAGGGCTTGCATACCGTCTGCGCGGTGATGACGGACGAGTTCCTCGCCTTGTCGAAGTATTTCGGCAACGATCTGAGCACCCCTCGCCCTGAGTTTCGCTTTCCCGGGCTCAAGGCCGGCGATCGCTGGTGTCTCTGCGCGGCGCGGTTCCTGCAGGCCCATGCGGAAGGCGCGGCGCCGCAGGTCGATCTCGACGCCACGCATCTGAGGGCGCTCGAGATCGTGCCCATGGAAATCCTGGAAACCTGCGCGATCGACGCGGACCCGGACGCATCGTGAGACGTCTCTGCATCGGCCTCTTCCTGGCCGTGGCTCTGCCCGCATTCGCACAGACCCCGCCCCTGCGTGACGCCGAGCGCGAGCGGCTCGATAGGTTCGAGGAGGCCGCGGGACGAGGCTTGCTGACGGCGTTTTCCGAAGGAATGACAGGCGAGATCGCGGCTCTGACCGGGGCGCTCTCGGGGCGGGCACGGACGCCGTCGCCGGAGGGCGACTGGTCGTGCCGGATGATCCGGATGGGTGAGCTCACCCCTCTCGTCGTCTTTGATCGGTTCACCTGCCGGATCGGCAGGATCAGCGCCACCGAATGGCAATTCGACAAGCTCGACGGGTCGGAGCGGATGACGGGTATCATCGCCATCGAGGACGGGCGGGCCCTTTATCGCGGCGTCGGCTTCAGCGGCGACGGGCCGGAAATGACCTATGCCGAACTACCCGAACGCCAGGATATGCTGGACCTCGGCCGGGCGATTCCGCAAGTCGCGGTATTCGAGCAGACGGGGGGCGGCGCCGCGCGGCTGATGTTCCCCTATCCGTTTCTCGAGGGGACGTTCGACGTGCTCGAACTCACGCGGTAATGGCGCCGGTCAGCCCGGCGCCTCCATCGCCTCTCCGAACGCCTTGGCCACCGTGAAAATGTCCTTGTCGCCCCGGCCGCACATGTTCATGCAGATGATGTGGTCGCGCGGCAGGTCCGGGGCGATCTTCATCACGTGGGCAAGCGCGTGGCAGGGTTCGAGCGCGGGGATGATCCCCTCCATCGCGCAGCAGAGCTCGAACGCCCCGAGCGCTTCCCGGTCGGTGATCGCCACGTATTTCGCGCGCCCGATCTCGTGGAGCCAGGCATGCTCCGGACCGATCCCGGGATAGTCGAGCCCCGCGGAGATCGAGAACCCTTCTAGGATCTGTCCGTCGTCGTCCTGCAGCAGATAGGTGCGGTTGCCATGCAGCACGCCGGGCCGTCCGCCGGTGAGCGACGCGCAATGCTCCATCTTGGCATCGACCCCCTTGCCGCCAGCCTCCACCCCAATGATTGCGACCTCCTTGTCGTCGAGGAAGGGATAGAAGAGGCCCATCGCGTTCGACCCGCCGCCGATCGCCGCGATGATCGTGTCGGGCAGGCGCCCTTCGGCCTCCTTCATCTGCGTCTTCGTCTCCTGGCCGATGATGGCTTGGAAGTCGCGCACCATCGCCGGGTAGGGATGCGGCCCCGCAACCGTGCCGATGCAGTAGAACGTGTCGCGCACGTTCGTCACCCAATCGCGCAACGCGTCGTTCATCGCATCCTTGAGCGTACCGCGGCCAGAGGTGACCGGCACCACTTCGGCGCCGAGGAGCTTCATGCGGAACACGTTGGGCTTCTGCCGCTCGCAATCATGCGCGCCCATATAGACGACGCATTTGAGCCCGAACTTCGCGCAGACGGTCGCCGTCGCCACCCCGTGCTGGCCCGCCCCCGTCTCCGCGATGATGCGGGTCTTGCCCATGCGCCGGGCGAGGATGATCTGGCCCAGCACGTTGTTGATCTTGTGCGCGCCGGTATGGTTCAGCTCGTCACGCTTCATGTAGATCTTGGCGCCGCCCAGATGCTCCGTCAGCCGCTCGCAGTAATAGAGCGGGCTCGGACGGCCGACGTAGTGGGTCCAGAGATAGTGCATCTCGTCCCAGAAGCTCTGGTCGGTCTTGGCACGCTCGTATTGCGCCTCGAGCTCAAGGATCAGGGGCATCAGCGTCTCGCTGACGAAGCGGCCCCCGAAATCGCCGAACCGGCCCTTCTCGTCCGGGCCTGTCATGAAGCTGTTGAAGAGGTCGTTGGCCATGCCTGCGCCTTTCGCGGACGGTTCAATCCAGTGCGCGTTTAAAGCCGATATGGGAGGCGGTAAAGCCGTGCCGCTCGTAGAAGCTGCGCGCGCGTCCGCGCGATACGTCGCTCGTGAGCTGGAGGAGCCGGCATCCCGCCGCGCGCGCCCGCGCCTCCGCGTCCGCGAGAAGCGCCGCGCCGAGCCCGCCGCCGCGCGCGTCTGACGCGACCCGCACCGCCTCGATCTGCGCCCGCCGCGCGGCTTGGCGCGAGAGCCCGGAGATAACCGTGATCTGGTAGGTCGCGACGATCCGACCGTCCCGTTCCGCGACGATGATCTCATTCGCGGCTTCGGATGCCATCGCGTCGAAGGCCGCGAGATACGGGGTGAGGTCGCTGCTCTCCCGTCCGGCGCCGAGGGTGTCCTCACTCAGAAGTGTGACGATCCGCTCGATATCCTCCCGGCGCGCGGTGCGGAAACGGAGGCTCACGGCTCCATCGCCGCGGAGCAGAACGCGCGGATCCTCTCGCCGTCCTTCAGTCCCGGAGCGCTTTCGACCCCGGAGCTGACATCGACCTGCCGTGCGCCGGTAAGCCGAATCGCCTCTCCGACGTTCTCGGGCGTCAGTCCGCCGGCGAGCATCCAGGGCGTGGACCAGCGCCGGCCTGCAAGGAGGTGCCAGTCGAAGGCGACACCATTGCCGCCGGGCAGCTTCGCTTCCGGATTCGGCTTGGCGTCGACGAGGATCTGGTCTGCGGCCCGGCCGTATTCCTCAAGCGCGGCAAGGTCGGATTCTCCCGCGATCCCCAAGGCCTTCATCACCGGCAACCCGAATCGCGCGCGGATGTCGGCGACCCGCTCCGGGGTCTCCGATCCGTGGAGTTGCAGCATGTCGAGGGGGACGCGGTCCAGGAGCCGGTCGAGAAAAGCGTCGTCGGCATCGACCGTAAGCGCGACCTTGCACGGGCCGGGCGGCACGGATCCCGCCATGAAGGACGCGGCCTCGAGCGCGAGATTCCGGGGCGAGCGGTCGAAGAAAACGAATCCCAGATAGGCGGCACCGGCCATCAGCGCGGCCGGGATGTCGGACGTTTCCGTCAGGCCACAGATCTTGACGCGGATTCCGTTCATCCCGGTCAACGGGGGACGCTGCCATCCTCGAGCAGGGCCAGGACGTCGTCCTGCTTGCCGCGGCGCTGCGCGCGCAATTCGGTCACTTCACGACGCAGGGATTCCTTCTCCCGCCGTTCGGAACGGACCGCGGCGCGATATTTTCCCTCGCGGACGAATTCCCAGAAGAAGCCGATCAGCAGGCCCACGATCACCGCGCCAAGGACGACGACGAACATCGGCAGCGAAAGCTGCCACGACCAACCGAGGAAGCCCGACATCGCCTCCGGCAGGACCCTGAGCGTCACCATGTTCGCATTCGCCAGCGCCACGACGATGAGCAGAAGCGCAAGCAGAGCGAGAATCAGATATTTCACATAGGTCATCGGCGTCTCAATCCTCGTTCAGGCGGTCGCGCAGGAGCTTGCCGGTCTTGAAGAACGGCACGTGTTTCTCGTCTACCTGAACCGCGTCGCCGGTGCGAGGGTTTCGCCCGATCCGCGCGTCACGTTTCTTTACCGAAAACGCCCCGAACCCGCGCAGTTCCACGCGATCGCCCCGGGCCATGGCATCGATGATCTCCTCGAAGATCGTGCTGACGATCCGCTCGACGTCGCGCTGGAATAGATGGGGATTCTCATCCGCGATCCGCTGAACCAGTTCCGATCGGATCATGCCCTCGTCCTCCAACTCACGCCGCAACACCCATATCAATCTTCAAGGCCACGGCGACGGACTATACCCGCGTTTACCAATTCGGCAATCCGCGATTGGCTACATTCGTCCGTGTTTCGCTTCGCCTAAATCATTGTTCTCTAATCACCTTACCGGGCAAAAATGGTCGAAAGCGGGATGGGCGCCGACCATACCGGGGCATTCTTCCCGGGTTTTACGGTCGATTTCCAGAAAAAACCGATGCCGATGCCGACCGATCTTCGCCCTGCCCGCGGTGCCCGTCGTGCCTTCGGCAGGGCGCTCAGGGAGCGATGAGCGGTCTTTTGCCTGCAAATTCGCAGCACCCGCCCAAAAAGAAAGCCCCGCACGATTGGCGGGGCTTTCGAGATCGATGGCTGACGGGCGCGGAGCCCGCCGCGTCAATTGTCGGACTTGAGTGCCGCGCCGAGGATGTCGCCGAGGCTCGCACCGGAATCGGAGGATCCGTACTGCTCGACGGCCTCCTTCTCCTCGGCGATCTCGCGCGCCTTGATCGAAAGGCCCAGACGACGGGTCTTCTGATCCACGTTGGTCACACGGACATCGACCTTGTCGCCCACCTGGAACCGCTCCGGGCGCTGCTCGGACCGGTCGCGGCTGAGATCGGAGCGGCGGATGAAGGACTTGGCGCCCTCGTACTCCACCTCGATCCCGCCATCCTCGATCGACGTCACCGCGACGGTGATGATCGATCCGCGCTTCACGCCTTCCGTGGCACCGGTGAAGCTGTCGTCGAGTGCCTTGATCGAGAGGGAGATGCGCTCTTTCTCGACATCGACCTCGGTCACGATGGCCTGCACGACGTCGCCCTTCTGATAGGACTGGATCGCTTCCTCGCCGCGCATGTCCCAGCTCAGGTCGGACAGGTGCACCATGCCGTCGATATCGCCGTCGAGGCCCACGAAGAGGCCGAACTCGGTGATGTTCTTGACGTCACCCTCGACATGCGTGCCCTCGGGATGGGTCTCCGCGAAGATTTCCCACGGATTGCGCATGGTCTGCTTGAGACCGAGCGAGACGCGCCGCTTCTGCGTGTCGATCTCGAGAACCATGACCTCGACCTCCTGGGAGGTGGAGACGATCTTGCCCGGATGGACGTTCTTCTTCGTCCAGGACATCTCGGAGACGTGGACGAGACCCTCGACACCCGGCTCCAGCTCCACGAAAGCGCCGTAATCGGTGATGTTCGTGACCCGGCCCGTATGCGTTCCGCCGATCGGGAACTTGGCTTCGACCGTGTCCCACGGATCGTCCTGGAGCTGCTTCATGCCCAGCGAGATGCGGTGCGTCTCCTTGTTGATCTTGATCACCTGGACCTTGATGGTCTCGCCGATGGTCACGATCTCGGAGGGGTGGTTCACCCGGCGCCACGCCATGTCGGTCACGTGCAGCAGGCCATCGACGCCACCGAGATCGACGAAGGCGCCGTATTCGGTGATGTTCTTGACCACGCCGTCCACGGCCTGACCTTCGGCGAGGTTGGAGATGACCTCGGCCCGCTGCTCCGCCCGGCTCTCCTCGAGGATCGCACGGCGGGAGACGACGATGTTGCCGCGGCGGCGGTCCATCTTGAGGATCTGGAACGGCTGCTTGAGACCCATGAGCGGGCCCGCGTCGCGCACGGGGCGGACGTCGACCTGGGAGCCGGGCAGGAACGCCACGGCGCCGCCGAGATCGACGGTGAAGCCGCCCTTGACGCGGCCGAAGATCGCGCCCTCGACGCGGTTCTCGTCTGCATAGGCTTTCTCGAGACGGTCCCAGGCGGCCTCGCGACGGGCCATCTCGTGGGAGATCACGGCCTCGCCGCGCGCGTTCTCGACCTGGCGGAGATAGACCTCGACCTCGTCACCGACATTGATGTCGGCGGGCTGTCCGGGCTCCGCGAATTCCTTGAGCTCGACGCGGCCTTCCATCTTGTAGCCGACGTCGATGATGGCCTGGCCCGCCTCGATGGCGATGACCTTGCCCCTGACGACAGACCCTTCGTCGGGCGTGTCGATATCGAAGCTTTCGTTGAGGAGGGCTTCGAATTCCTCCATCGAGGTGTCTTTTGCCATGTGGCTTACGGATTCCTTTGGTTCATTATTCCGGCCGCGCGGTTGTCTCCGCCGGTCTTGCGATTTGGTCAGGTGGGTGGCCCAAACGGAGAAAGGGCCGGTGCGACCGACCCTGCCCGTTCGGGACTTGTGCCGCCCCTTCGACGCGAGCCTTCTAGACAAAAGCTCCCGACTTGGCAAGCATCACGGCATGCGGCGCCGGGACGCGACGATCTGCACGGCCCGCGCCGTCGCCTCCGCGATCGTCAGGTCGCTCGTGTCGAGCACGACGGCGTCCTTTGCGGGCCGGAGCGGCGCGTCCGCACGATCCATGTCGCGGGCATCGCGCTCCCTGACATCCGCGAGCACCGTCTCGAACTGCGTTTCCGCGCCACCTGCGCGTAATTCCTCGAAGCGGCGCCGCGCGCGTATCTCGGCCCGCGCCGTGACGAAGAGCTTCACCTCCGCCTCCGGGCAGATCACCGTGCCGATGTCGCGCCCGTCGAGCACCGCGCCGTCCGGATCGCGGGCGAAGTCGCGCTGGAAGGCCAGAAGCGCAGCACGAACGCCCGGGATCGCCGCGGCCCGGGAGGCTTCCGCTGCGGCTTCCGCACTGCGGAGCCCCTCGCGCTCCAGATCGGAGGGCACGAGCGCTTCGGCCGCGGCCACCGGATCGAGCCCGTCGAGCACCCGCATCCCCGTCGCGCGATAGAGCAATCCCGTATCGAGGTGACGGAACCCGAACGCCCCGGCGACGGCGCGCGAGAGCGTGCCCTTCCCCGCGGCGGCCGGACCGTCGATGGCGACGGTGAAGCTCATGACCGGCCGCGGTCCGCCTGACGGTCGCGCGGCCCGGTCATACCCCGTCCGTCATCTCGGGGGACGCCGCCTCGGCCTTGGGCAGATCGTCCGTGATCTCGTAGTAATCGCCGCGATCCGCACAGAAGATGTGCCCCGCGAGGGCGAGGCCGGTCGGCTTGTCGAGACAGCCGGCGAAGATCGAGAGCCGTCCGCCGCCGCCGTCCCAGAACAGGTTCGACCCGCATTCGGCGCAAAAGCCGCGCCGGGCATTCTCCGACGAGCGGTACCACGTCACGTCGCCCTCGATCTCGACCGCGTCGCGCGGAGCCGAGGTGGAGGCGGTATAATGGCCCGAGGTCCGGCGGCATTGCTGGCAATGACAGGCGATCACGGGCCGGAGCGGACCGCGGATCCGGAACGACACCTCATTGCAGAGGCATCCGCCCATGACGGGAAGTCCGGCGTCATCCATGATGGTCATGCATCCTCCAGGCTGAGATCGGCTCCGAGCGAGCGCATCAGTTCGACGAAGATCGGGAACGAGGTCGCGATGGGCCGGCCGTCATCGACGGCGACGGGGGCTTTTGCCGCGAGGCCGAGGATCAGGAAGGACATCGCGATCCTGTGGTCGAGCCGGGTCGCGACCGTCGCGCCGCCCGCCACGCCGCCGGGACCGCACCCCGTCACGCGCCACCAATCGGGGCCGTCCTCGACCGCGACGCCCGCGGCCCTGAGCCCCTCGGCCATCGTCGCGATCCGGTCCGATTCCTTGACCCGGAGCTCCGCGGTGCCGGGCATGTCGGTGATCCCCGTGGCACAGGCCGCGACGACCGACAGGATCGGATATTCGTCGATCATCGAGGCGGCACGTGCCTCCGGCACATGTACGCCGCGCAGATCGGGGGAGTAGCGCGCGCGGATATCGGCGACAGGTTCGCCCCCCTCGTCGCGGACCGCCTCGCGCGTCAGATCGGCGCCCATCTCCTCGAGCGTGTCGAGAAGGCCCGCACGGGTCGGGTTGAGGGCGATCCCGGGCACGAGCACGTCAGAGCCCGGCACGATCAGCGCGGCGCAGATCGGAAAGGCGGCGGAGCTCGGATCGCGCGGCACGGCGATCGTCTGCGGCACGAGGTCCGGTCGGCCGGTCAGCGTGATTACCCGCCCCTCCGGCGTCACCTCCGTGGTCACCTGCGCACCGAACCCCGTGAGCATGCGTTCCGTATGATCGCGCGTGGCCTCGCGTTCGATGACCACGGTCTCGCCCGGCGCATTGAGCCCCGCGAGCAGGATTGCCGACTTCACCTGTGCGGACGCGACCGGAGTCGTGTACCGGACCGGAACGGGATCGCGCGCGCCGGCGAGCGTCATCGGCAGCTTTCCACCCCGACGGCCGATGGCCCGTGCCCCGAAGAGCGACAGCGGCTCCGTGACCCGCCCCATCGGACGCGAGGCGAGCGACCTGTCTCCCGTGAAGGTCACGGACATGTCGTGGGTCGCGACGGCCCCCATCAGAAGACGCACGCCGGTTCCGGCATTGCCGCAATCGATGACGTGGTCGGGCTCCGAGAAACCGCCCACCCCTACGCCGTGGACCGACCAGGCATTGTCCCCGTGCGAGGCCACCTCCGCACCAAGGGAAGCCATGGCCCGTGCCGTCGCGAGGACGTCCTCTCCGCCGAGTAGCCCGGTGATCCTCGTCTCCCCGACCGACATGGCGCCTAAAATCAAGGCACGATGACTGACCGATTTGTCACCGGGGACGTTGGCGATTCCCGAAAGGGGGCCGCCTGAGCGTGCAATAATCGTGAAAGTCTTACCACTAACGGACATTTCGCCTCGCGCCTTCCGGGTCACGTGACGTTACATACCCGCTCGCCGGGTGCAAGCAGGGCCAAAGAAGAGGCCATGCCGTCGCGAGCAACGCGGAATTGTCACACGGGGAATGGTTGATGAGGGACCGGCAAGCCCATGATCCGTTGGGACTAATCGGGAACATAGCCGAACATGGTCCGGGATCGGGACACCGGCCGCGCCCCTCTCCGACCATATCAGGGGTGAAATCCGCCTGTCGGTCGCGAGACCCCGCTCACGTTCGATCGATCCATAAACTCAATGTTATTTCGGCGAATGCCCATCTTGCCGCTCTGCAGCAGCTTCGTTAAGAAAGTCTCAATGCCAGTAAACGGAGACTTATCCATGCGTACAAAAATGTTTGCTTCTGTTGTCGGTACGGCTCTTGCGGTTTCGGCCGCTCCGGCCCTCGCCGCCACCCTTACGATCGATAACTTCGACACCAACCAGCGCGTCACCGACGTCCCCTCGGGTTCGTTCGTGAACTCTTCCGAGGTCACCGGTTCCGACATCCTCGGCGGTGCGCGTGATCTGAGCGTGACGAACACCGCGTTCAACGGCGACTCCACCGACGCGACCGAGCTTCGCGTCGCGGGCAGCGCGCTGTCGTTCTCGAACATCACCGATGCGCGCGGCGAAGGCACGATCACCTATGACGGTGTCGGCAATGCCGGTCTGGGCGGTATCGACCTGATCATCGGCGACAACCCGTCCTTCTTCTTCGAGGTCGGCGACTTCGACCGTGAGGTCAACATCACCGCGACGGTCATGGACACGATGGGCGGCACCTCGTCCTATTCGGAACTCCTGACCCTCGGCTTCAACCCGAACCTGGGCTTTGCCGAGTTCACCGGCAATGCCGATTTCGGGTCGATCGACTCGATCGAGTTCTTCGTCTCCTCGACGGACACGCAGACGGCGGTCGACGGCTCGATCCTGTCGATCAGCGTGCAGGCCGACGACATGGCCCCGATCCCGCTGCCGGCCTCCGGCCTGCTGCTTCTCGGTGGTCTTGGCGGTCTGACGGTCCTGCGCTCGCGTCGCAAGAAGGCCTGATCCAGAAAAGTACGGACCCGCACCCTGCGGGTCCGCTACGGTACGAATTCAGAATGGCCGCGCACGAAAGTGCGCGGCCATTTTTGTTCTCTCGAATGGTTCGAGGGATATCGTCAACAGGTTCGCAGAACCATCGACACCACGACCCCGACCGATGTGCTCTCAGGTGATATGTGGAAAGTCAGGCGTATAAGCGCTCAAGGACCCACATACGTTTGAATCGATGCCCGTGGCCGTCCCGCGAGAACTTCGAACTGAGGTCCGTGACGCCCGCCCGGAATCGAAAGACGGGCGATCGTGTCGCCCGTCTCGTGTCTATTATCCGCAGAGAGGTCGAGGGCCGTTGATCGGCCCCTACTGAAGCTGCGCCAAGGGAAGGACGGTGGGCGAGGCCAGCCGGTTCGCCGGGATGTCGCCGACGTGAGCCGCGAACCGGTCGAGCTCGTCATCCGACCATGCCGTCCCGTACCATTGGGGCGCGGCGGGCTCGAAACCGTGCCGCTCGGCAAGTTCCGCGACAAGGTCGGCATCCTCCAGCGGAAGGCGCGATCCGATGCTGAAATCGCCTTCCTGGCGGGCGAGGGTGAGAAGGATCGTCTCGCCGAGGCAGCCCCAGCAGAGATCCGTGGGCAGGGTCTGGAAGACGCCCAGATCGACCGTGGAGGGGGGCCGGACGAGGCCGCCGTCGAAGACCATCACGCCGCAATCCGAGATATCCTCGTGTGCGACATTGGGCGGGCGGGCCACGTCGCAGACAAGCGTGCCGGGGCGCAGGGTCCGCGGATCGACGAGGACGGTTTCCGAACTCGTGGCGACGACGACAATGTCGGCCGTGCTCAGGGCTGCGTCGATATCGGTGGTCCATTCGATCGGCGAGGCCTGGCCAGTGCTGCGGAATGCCGTCGCGAAACGCTCCGCCAACCCCTTGCCCGCGGAGATGCCGGTAAGCCCGAACCGGCGCGATGCCGAGGCATATTGCAGCGCGAGCGCCCCGCGCCGGATTTTCCTGGAGGGGGCCCGCAGGCTCGCGCAAACCTCATCGGCCACGTTCGACAGAAGCCGCGGGGAGAACGGGTTGCCGGCATTGCCGACGAGGCTGAGACGGCCTGCCCGGCGCGCGAGCATCAGGCTCGCGAGGCGACCAATCGCGCCCGACGCCCCGACGACGGCGACATGTGCCGTCTCGAGCTCGATCCCGGACCGCTCCGCGACCCGCTCTATGCCCTTCACCGCCGCCACGGTCGTCAACGTGTTGCCGCTGGTGATCGGAACGTCACGTCCCGTGACCATTTCGCCGCCGCGCGTGACGATCGAGGTGAAGGCGCCGAGGCCCAGTCGGGAGACACCGTCGGCAGCCGCCATGTCGACCGCATGCGTGATCATTCCGGCCGCGACGCCACGTCCACGACCCCGCATGTCGTGGGGCAGCATCGGCACGGACATGATCCAGCCCTCCGCGACGGCACCCGTTTTCGAGGTGATCTTCGGCACGCGCCGCGCGAAGCCCGGCCCGAACTGCTTGACCCAGTTGCACCAGTTGGTGAGCTCCGCGTCGGTGAACTGCCGGAACGAGGGGTCGGAGCGGAAGATATCCTCTTCTTCGGTGTAGTGGACGAGGAACGCGAACTTGCCATCGTCGGCCGCGCATTCGGGGCGCCCGATGGCTTCGCCGACGCGCGGCGCCTCCCCGGAGGCGATGGGTCGCGCGACGAGATGGCGAACGAGCGCATAGTAGTTTCGGGTCGAGATGATCTCGCAGACCGCACGCAGCGCCGCGACGGCACGGTCGATCTCCGCCCGCCCCGCGACGAGGGGGGGCTGGAGCCGCAGGACATGCGTCTCGTTGAAGAGCGGCGCGGTCACCACGCCCTCCACGTTCATCAGATAGGAACTGATGAGGGGGGTGATCCCGCCATTGAGGCTCGAGAAGGCCATCAGCGCCGAATCCCGGCGCTCGTCGAAGCGCTCAAAGTCCAGACCGAGCATGTAGCCGCGGCCGCGGACCTCCCGAATGACCTCAGGATAGTTCATCTGCAGATCGAGAAGCGCTTCCTTGAGGTAGGCGCCGTTCTCGGCCACGTCGCGGATCAACGCCTCGTCGTCCTCGAGCAAGAGGTCGAGCGCGACATTGGCCGCGCGGCAGGCGAGGTTGTTGTTGGCGAAGGTGGAGCTGTGCAGGCGGCCGAACCGGTCGTCCCAGGCGGAGGGGCGGCAGATGCAGGCGCCGATCGGCATCATTCCGCCGCCCAGCGCCTTGGCGAGAAGCAGCATGTCGGGCGTCTCGCGACCGTCCGAACAGGCGAAGAGCTTGCCCGTGCGGCCGAGCCCGGTCTGGATCTCGTCCACGATCACGAGCACATCCCGCGCCCGGCAGATCGCGATGGCGCCGTCGATATAGCCCTCGGGCGGGCAGACGACACCGCCCTCGCCCTGGATCGGCTCGACGATGAACGCGGCGATCTGGTCGGCGGCCGCGTCGATCTGTGCCTCGAGCGCCTCGAGATCGCCGAAGGGCACGTAGTCGAAACCCGGGGCCGGCGCGGAGAAGCCCTGCTGGTAGAGCGGCTTGCCGGTCGCGGAAAGCGCGCCGAGCGTCTTGCCGTGGAAGCCGTTCTTCGTCGACAGAATTCCGTGCTTTCCTGTGCGAACCCGTGCGAGCTTGATCGCCGCCTCGACGGTCTCGGCCCCGCTATTGGCGAAGGTCGTAATGGCGAGATCGCCGGGAGTGATGTCCGCGAGACGTTCCGCGAGGCGCTCGGCCTCGATCGCGCGCAGCGGTTGGACGAGGGATGGAAGCGCTTCCTCCTGGGCACGGTTCAGCCCTTCCCAGACACGAGCCGGGTTGTGCCCGAAGGGCAAAGCACCGTATTGCGCGAGAAAGTCGAGATATTCCCGGCCGGATTCGTCGAAAAGGCGAACCCCCGTTCCTCGGACAATCGGCGTATCCAGGGCGAACATCTTCAAGAGCTCGGCGCGAGTCGGATTCAAGGCAGACATTGATATTCCTCTCCGTCCCAGGCGGACATCTTTGGGTCGAGATCACCGGGCTTTCCATGCGGGAGCGGCAGCTCTCCGGCACAACCCCGGCTTCGATGCAACAAATTCGCACGAATGCCGTTAAAATTTGTTGAAAGCCTTTCAGGGCTGGCAGCGCCCCTGGGGACATCCCGACGGATCTTCGTGCCGCAGATGTGCGGCACATGCAGTTTCGAGACAATGGCCGATGCGTAGCGGCGCGCCTGCCAAGCCGTTTCTCGCCGAAATTGCGATGATTTGGCGAAAACTCGCCAAGATGCCGCGGCGCCCCTTTGACTTTGCGTCATTTCTCGGAACGGACCCCGCCGCGAACCGCACTCACGGCGTTGTCCGCAACCTTCCGCCTCGTGTCATCCGTCGCACCTTGTGCTGCACCGTCATCAATGTCCGGCGCTCCCCATACGGCGGGTGCGGAGCACGCTCTCGAGCCAGCCCGTCCGCAGTTCCGGAACCGATTCCAGCAGCAGGTCGGTATAGTCGTCGAAGGGCGGTGCGAGCACCTCGCGTTTCGGTCCGAACCGCACGACCCGGCCCCGATGTAGGACCGCCACGGAATCGGCGATGGCGCGGACGATGGCGATGTCGTGCGTGATGAAGAGATAGGAGGTCCCCGTCTCGGCCTGCAGGCGCAGGAGGAGCTTGAGGATCCCATCGGCGACGAGCGGGTCGAGCGCCGAGGTCGGCTCGTCGCAAAGGATGATCTCGGGCTCCGCGGCGAGGGCGCGGGCGATCGCCACGCGCTGCTTCTGACCGCCCGAAAGTTCCGCCGGGTAGCGATGCGCGAGGCTTGGGTCGAGCTCGATCTGGTGCAGGAGTTCCGCCACCCGGTCCCGGCGTCTTCGACTGCGCAGGCCGAAATAGAAGCGGAGCGGCCGGCCGATGATCTGGGCCACCGTATGGCGCGGGTTCATCGCGGTGTCGGCCATCTGGGAAATCATCTGGATCGCGCGCAGATCGTCCCGCGTGCGGTGACGCAGCGCGGGAGGCAGCGGCCGGCCACGATAGAAGACGCGACCTCCGGCAGGCGGCAGGAGGCCGGTGACGACCCGCGCGAGCGTCGACTTGCCCGACCCGGATTCACCCACGACCGCGAGCGTCTGCCCGCGCGGCAGGTGCATGGTCACGTCGGAGAGAACCGTCAGTTCCCCGTAGCGTGCCGTCACGCCGTCGATATCGAGAAGCCGGTCCGACTGATCCTCGGCCTCCGCACCTTCGGCCGTACGGACGGTCACGAGCCGGCGCGTATACGCGGCCTCGGGGTCCGTGATGATCTTCTCCGCCGGGCCATGCTCGACCATCCGTCCCTGCCGCAGAACCATGATGTCGTCGGCCACCTGCGCCACGACGGCAAGGTCGTGGGTGACGTAGATCGCCGCCGTTCCGGTCTCCGCGATCGCGGCCTTGATCGCGGCGAGCACGTCGATCTGCGTCGTGACGTCGAGCGCGGTCGTGGGTTCGTCGAAGACCACGAGCTCCGGGCCGGGCAGCAGCGCCATCGCGGTCATCGCCCGCTGCAACTGGCCGCCGGAGACCTGGTGCGGATAGCGCGCGCCGAACCGCTCAGGATCGGGCAGACCCAGAACCTCGAAGAGATGCGCGGCGCGGCGTCTCGCCGCGGCCCGGTCGAGAATCCCGTGCCGGATCGCGGCCTCGATCACCTGATCGCCGATCCGGTGGGCGGGATTGAAGGCGGCGGCGGCCGATTGCGCGACATAGGCCACCCGCGCGCCCCGCACCGAGCGAAGCCCACCGCGGCCGAGCGACAGGATGTCCTGCCCGTCGAGCCGGACTTCGCCGCCCGTGATCCGCACGCCGCCGCGCCCGTAGCCCAGCGCGGCGAGCCCGATCGTGGACTTGCCCGCGCCCGATTCGCCGATGAGCCCGATCACCTTTCCCCGCGCGAGGGTGAAGGAGATGTCATCGACGATCGGCACGTCGCGCGCTGCCTCGCCCGGCGGCCAGATCGTCGCCTCGATCCTGAGGTTCCGGATCTCGAGAAGCTCCGCCATCAGCTGCGCCCGCCCTTGAGGCTCGCCGTGCGGTTCGAGAGCCAGTCCACGACGAGGTTGATCGACACCGTGAGGACCGCGATCGCCGCCCCGGGGATGAGCGCCGCGGGAATGCCGAAGATGATGCCGTCCTTATTGTCGCGCACCATCCCGCCCCAATCGGCGGCGGGCGGCTGAATGCCGAGCCCCAGGAAGGACAGCGTGGAGAGGAAAAGGATCGAGAAGGCGAAGCGCAATCCGAATTCCGCGAGGAGCGGCGTGAGCGCGTTGGGCAGGATCTCGCGGAAGATGATCCAGACCGTCCCCTCCCCGCGCAGCCGCGCCGCCTCGACGAAATCCATTACCGCGATATCGACGGCGACGGCGCGCCCGAGACGGAAGACCCGCGTCGAATCGAGGACCGCCATGACGAGGATCAGGATCCACATCTCCTGCGGCAGGACGGCGAGCACGACGAGCGCGAAGATCAGCGTGGGGATCGACATCATCAGGTCGTTGAGCCGCGACAGCGCCTGGTCCGGCCATCCGCGCAGCACGGCGGCGGTGAAGGACAGCAGAGTGCCGAGCGAGAACGACAGGAGCGTCGCCGCCATCGCGACGAAGATGGTGGTCCGCGCCCCGTAGATCATCCGCGAGAGCAGGTCGCGGCCGATATTGTCGGTGCCGAGGACGAAGTCGCCCCCCACGGGCTGCCAGATGTCGCCGACGATCTCGCTCTCGCCGTAGGGGGCGAGCCACGGGGCGAAAGCCGCGCAGACGAGCGCGAGCCCCACGCCCGCGAGGCCGATCCAGGCGCCGACGGGAATTCCGCGCGCCGTCATCGCGGATGCCTCAGCCGCGGATTGGCGAGGATGCCGAGGATGTCGGCCACCATGTTGAGCACGATGTAGACGGAGGCGAAGATCAGCCCGCAGGCCTGCACGACCGGCATGTCGCGCACGCTCACGGCGTCGACCATGTATTGCCCCATGCCGGGATAGACGAAGACGACCTCGACCACGACGACGCCCACCACGAGATAGGCGAGGTTCAGCGCCACGACGTTGATGATGGGCGCGAGCGCGTTCGGGGCGGCGTGATGGGCGATGATCCGCATCGCAGAGAGCCCCTTCAGCTCGGCCGTCTCGATATAGGCCTGCGACATGACGTTGAGGATCGCGGCCCGCGTCATCCGCATCATGTGCGCGAGGACGACGAGGACGAGCGTGGCCACCGGGAGCGCCACCGCCTGCAACCGCGCCCCGAAGGGCATCCCCGCATAGACGGTCGACGGGAAGGAGACCCAGCCGAGCTGGATGCCGAAGACGAGGATCAGCAGGTAGCCCACGAAGAATTCGGGCAGCGAGATCGCCCCGAGCGACAGTACATTGATGAAGCGGTCGGCGAAGCGGTCGCGGTAGAGCACGGAGAGCATGCCGAGGCCCACGGCGAGCGGCACCGCGACGATGGCGGCGCAGAAGGCCAGGAAAAGCGTATTGCCAAGGCGCCCGGCGATCTGGTCCGACACCGACAGGCGGCTTGCCCAGGACTGGCCGAAATCACCCCGGAGCACGCCGCCGAGCCAGTCGAGGTAGCGGGAAACGGCCGGCTGGTCGAGGCCGAGCTCGGCGCGGATATTGGCCACCGCCTGAGGCGTCGCCGACTGGCCGAGATAGGTCTGCGCGAAATCGCCCGGCAACGCCTCGACCCCCAGGAAGATCATCAGCGAGACGGCGAGCAGCAGCCCGGCACTCAGCGCGATCCGCTGGCCCAGGAGGACGAGGAGCGGATACCGGGCGCGAAGCGACCGGACCGGGCCGCCCGAGATGCGGGCCGTCACGATCCCGCCGATGCCGGATGCCCGCCCCTTGCGCGGCTCGGCCATCAGCTTGCGAGCCAGACCCGCGTGGCGACATAGCCGTTCGACATGTCGTTGCCGATATCCGGGACGAAGCCCCGCACCTCCTTCGTCGAGGCGTTCACGAAATCGTTGAACATCGGCAGGATGAGCCCGCCGTCGTCGCGCACCATCATCGCCATATCCCGGTACATCTCGCGCCGGCGCTGCTCGTCGAGCTCGGCTCGTGCGGCGAGGAGCAGCCGGTCGAAATCGTCGCGGAAGAACCGCGTGTCGTTCCAGTCGGCCTTCGAATAATAGGCGGTCGTGTACATCTGGTCCTGCGTCGGGCGACCGCCCCAGTAGGATGTGCAGAAGGGCTGCGTGTTCCAGACGTTCGACCAGTACCCGTCGCCGGGCTCGCGGCGGACCTCGATCTGGATCCCCGCGGCCGCGGCGCTCGCCTGGTAGAGTTGCGCCGCGTCGACCGCGCCCGGAAACGCCACGTCGGAGGTGCGGAGCAGAATTGAACCGTCATGTCCCGACTTGCGGAAATGGAATTTCGCCTGGTCGGGATCGTAGCCGCGCTGCTCGATCCCCTCGGGAAAGAGCGCATAGGTCTCGTTGATCGGGAAGTCGTTGCCCACCTGCCCGTAGCCGCGCAGGATCGTGTTCACCATCGTCTCCCGGTCCATCGCGTATTTGAGCGCGAGGCGCAGGTCGGGATTGTCGAAGGGCGCCGTGTTGCAATGCATGATGAAGACGTAGTGGCCCCGCCCGGAACTCGAGAGGATCTCGATGTTCGGCCCCCGCGCGAGCAGGTCGACGGTCTTCGGATCGACGCGGTTAATGAAGTGGACCTGTCCCGAGGAGAGCGCGGCGACGCGGGCCGTCGCGTCGTTGATGACGATGATCTCGACCGACGCGACGTGGCCGCGGTCGTCGCGCCAGTCGTTCTCGTTCTTTTCGAAGCCCGCGCGCACGCCGGCCTCCCATTCCGTCAGGCGGTAGGGCCCGGTCCCGATCGCGGCGTTCGGATCCTCGACCCCGCCGCCCGGCTGGATGATGAGGTGGTAATCCGACAGAAGAAGCGGCAGGTCGGCATTGCCCTCTTCGAGAGAGACCACGAGATTGCCGCCATCGGCCTGGATGTCGGAAATCGTCTGCATCACGCCGAGCGCGCCCGATTCCGACTGCTCATCGGAATGGCGGCGCAGCGTCGCCACGCAATCCTCGACGCTGAGCGTGCGGCCGTCGTGAAACTCCACGCCCTCGCGGATCGTGAAAGTCCAGGTGCGCGCGTCGTCCGACGCCTCCCACGACGCGGCGAGCGCGGGCAGCGCCTCGCCCGTCTCCGGGTGCGTCTCGATGAGCGTGTCGCCCCAGGTGCGGCCGACGCAGAAGCAGACCTGCGAGAGATATTTCGCGGGATCGAGCACGTCGGTCGCCGAGCCGCCCTCGAGCCCGAGCTTCAGGTGCCCGCCCGGCTGAGGCGTCTGCGCCGTGGCCTGCCCGGAGAAGATCGTGCCGGCCGTCGCGGACGCGACGCCCATCGCGGCCGCGCGGGCGAGGAAATCCCGTCGGCTCAGCCCTTCTTGGACCGCGAGCCGGGCCAATCGTCTCATCGCATCGTTCATCGTCGTTCCTTTCCGCACCCCCCGGATCCGCGTCTTTCCGCGGGCCGTACCCGCCACGTTAGGAATTTGCGGCCCGCGCGACAATCCGGCGCGGCGCCGCGCCTCGATCCTGTCGTCTCGCGGATGCATGGCGCTAACAGGCCGGATGACGCAGCAAACGGCTTTAACTCCGCGGCGATATGCGGCATCCACGTGCCGAACGAACCCAGACGAGGGACTGTGCCGATGAACATCCACGAATATCAGGCCAAGGCCCTGCTCCGCGATTACGGCGCCCCGGTCTCCGACGGCCGCGTCGTCACCCGGGCCGAGGAAGCCAAGTCCGCCGCCGGAGAGCTCGACGGCCCGCTCTGGGTGGTCAAGGCGCAGATCCATGCGGGCGGCCGCGGCAAGGGCAGCTTCAAGGAAGCCGATAGCGGCGAGAAGGGCGGCGTCCGCCTCGCCAAGTCGGTGGAAGAGGCGGCGGCGGAGGCCAAGAAGATGCTTGGCCGCACGCTCGTCACGCACCAGACGGGCCCCGCGGGCAAGCAGGTCAACCGCATCTACATCGAGGACGGCTCGGGGATCGAGCGCGAACTCTACCTCGCTCTGCTCGTCGACCGGCAGACGAGCCGGATCAGCTTCGTCTGCTCGACCGAGGGCGGCATGGACATCGAGGAGGTCGCCTCCTCCACGCCCGAGCGGATCCTGTCGTTCTCCGTCGATCCCGCCACCGGCTATCAGCCCTATCACGGCCGCCGCGTCGCCTTCGCCCTCGGGCTCAAGGGCGGACAGGTCAAGCAATGCGTGGGTTTGATGGCCACGCTCTACCGTCTCTTCGTCGACAAGGACATGGAGATGCTGGAGATCAACCCGCTCATCGTCACCGATGGCGGCGATCTGAAGGTGCTCGACGCCAAGTTCGGCTTCGACGGCAACGCGCTCTACCGCCACAACGACATCGCGCAGCTCCGCGACGAGACCGAAGAGGATTCGAAGGAGCTGCAGGCGTCGAAGTACGACCTCAACTACATCGCGCTCGACGGCGAGATCGGCTGCATGGTCAACGGCGCGGGCCTCGCCATGGCCACGATGGACATCATCAAGCTCAAGGGCGCGGAGCCCGCGAACTTCCTCGACGTGGGCGGCGGCGCGACCAAGGAGAAGGTGACGGAGGCGTTCAAGATCATCACCTCCGACGAGAACGTGAAGGGCATCCTCGTCAACATCTTCGGCGGCATCATGCGCTGCGACGTGATCGCCGAGGGCGTCATCGCCGCGGTGAAGGAAGTGGGCCTGAAGGTCCCGCTCGTCGTCCGCCTCGAGGGCACGAACGTGGAGAAGGGCAAGGAGATCATCGAGAGTTCCGGCCTCGACGTGATCGCCGCCGACGACCTCTCCGATGCGGCCGAGAAGATCGTGAAGGCGGTGAAGGGGTGAGCGTCGCGCCGACATCGTCCGATTGCCGGGGGCGGTCGCGAGATGTTTGAGCCCTCCCCCCGGACGTCTCCGCTCTTCACGGGCGCCGTCCTTCTGGGCGCGGGCCTTCTCCTGCGGCAATGGCAGCCTTCCGCGCTGACCCTGCCCGAACGCCCGGAGATCTCGATCCGCGACCGCGGGATGCACCGCGCGGCGCGCAAGGCCCGCGACGGGATCGCCCAGATCCTGCCCTCGAACCTCACCGCCTCGCTCGGCCGGACGCTGATCGTGGCGGGGCTGGGCCTGCTGCTCGTCCGCCTGCTCGACATGGCCGTCGACGACGACGCCGCGCTTTACTGACACGCGGGCACCCGCCCCGCGACCTAGACATTCGAAGGAGCCCCGATGGCCATTCTCGTCGATGAAAACACCAAGGTGATCTGTCAGGGTCTGACCGGATCGCAGGGCACGTTCCACACCGAACAGGCGATCGCCTACGGCACCAGGATGGTGGGCGGCGTCACGCCCGGGAAGGGCGGCCAGACCCATCTCGACCTGCCCGTCTACGACAGCTGCCACGAGGCGGTGCACGAGACCGGGGCCAACGCCTCCGTCATCTACGTTCCGCCCCCCTTCGCGGCCGATTCGATCCTCGAGGCGATCGACGCCGAGATCCCGCTCGTCTGCTGCATCACCGAAGGCATTCCGGTCCTCGACATGATGCGCGTGAAGCGCGCGCTCGAAGGGTCGAAGACCACGTTGATCGGTCCGAACTGCCCCGGCGTCATCACACCCGACGCCTGCAAGATCGGCATCATGCCCGGCCACATCCACAAGCGCGGCAAGGTCGGCGTCGTCTCCCGCTCGGGCACGCTCACCTACGAGGCGGTCAAGCAGACCACGGATGTGGGCCTCGGCCAGTCGACCTGCGTCGGCATCGGCGGCGACCCGATCAAGGGGACGGAGCATATCGACGTGCTCGAATGGTTCCTCGCCGACGACGAGACCGAGGCCATCATCATGATCGGCGAGATCGGCGGCCAGGCAGAGGAGGACGCGGCACAGTTCCTCGCCGACGAGCGCAAGGCTGGCCGCTGGAAGCCCACCGCGGGCTTCATCGCCGGCCGCACCGCCCCTCCGGGCCGCCGCATGGGCCATGCCGGCGCCATCGTCGCGGGCGGCAAGGGCGACGCGGAAAGCAAGATCGCCGCGATGCAGGAAGCCGGCATCACCGTGGCCGACAGCCCCGCCTCGCTCGGCGAGGCCGTCCTCAAGGCGATCGGATGAAACGCGCCCCGCGCATTTCGGCCCGGTCGTCCGAATGCGGCTGACCGCATGGACGATCCGACGACACGGGTCGGCGCCCGGCCGACCTGGACCCTCTGCATCGCGACCATCAATCGTGCGGACATCCTGCACCTGGCGATCCGTCACGCCCTGACGCAGACGGTCCCGCCGGAGGAGATCGTGGTCATCGACGCGAGCGCCGACTGGGAGGCGAGCCGCGATGCGGTCCGCGCCCTGACGGATGCACAGGGCGTCCGGCTCGTCTACGAGAAGGCGGAGAAGAAGTCCCTGACCGCCCAGCGCAACCAGGGCGCGTCCCACGCGACGGGAGAGATCCTCTTCTTCTTCGACGACGACACGCTCATGTATCCCGATTGCGCGGAGCGGGTTCTCTCCGTCTACGCCGCCGATCCGGACCGGGCGCTCGCCGCTCTCGGCGCGATCTCCCACCCCATGCCGCCCGCACCCGGCGCCGGGACGCCGCAGTCGCCGGAGCCGGCCGGGACGGAACGGGCGAAGGAGGAAATGGCCCGGCGCGAGTCGGTCCTGACACGTAACCGTGATACCATTTCCGGGGCGACGCAGAAGTCGCGTCTGCTGCGTTTCGTCAAGACCGAGGTCCTGATGATGTCGATGGACCGGGTCCTCGTCCCCTACGACGCGCATCGCGCGCGCGCCCCGCTGGGCGTGCCGCGCGCCGTCGCCGCCTTCGGCCTGCGTGCCGTCGGGAGGCTGCCGGGCTTCGGGATGACGGTGCGCCGCGCGGTCTGGGAGGCGGAACCCTTCGACGGCGCGCTCCTCGCCTATTGCCCGGCCGAGGATCTGGATGCCAGCTACCGCTGGGGTCGCCACGGCGCGGTCGTGATCGATCGGGCGGCACGGATCCACCATTACGAGGTCGCGGCGAGCCGTCTGAAGCGGCGGCAGGTGACGCGCCTGTCGGTCCTGAACTCCGCCTATCTGCTGGCGCGGAACTCCGATGCGCGGGGGCGCCACGTGCCGGCCTTCTACCTCCTGACGCTCAGGAAGGTGGTCGCCGAACTCATCAAGGATCTCGGGGCGGGACGCTACGCCATACCGCAGGCCCGCGGCGCGGCCGCCGCGATGGCCCGGTCGGTCTCCATCTTCCGCCAGCCCCCCGACGCGCTGCCCGGCTGGTACACGAACCTGCAGCAGAAGATGCTGACGGGGGGCTGAGTGCACCGAACCGATCCTCCCGCTCTGAGAAAGGTGCTCTTCGTCACCCACCGGATCGGCGTCTCGCCCCCGGGTGTCGGCGGCTGGCAGCGCAGCAAGATGTTCTACGACGCCGCGCGCCGGCTTGGTCCCACGGAGATCGTACTCGTCGACAGCGAGTCCGCCAATCCGATCCGCGATTTCGAGGGCGCGGCGGAGCGCCACGTGCTCGAACCCGACCGCTTCTATCTCAAGCGCGGCATCGAGCGGCAGCTCATCCGCATCCGCCGCGTGCTCGGCAACGCCGAATATGCGGAAGAGGCGCGCCTGTCAGACCTCGTCCGCCGCCTCGCGGGCGACGCGCCCGACACACTCGTCGTCATCCGCTACGCCAAGACCTACTGGCGCACCGGGCTCTGGCGGCGGCCGCGCGTAACCGGACCGCTCATCTGCATCGACGTGGACGACCGCGACGACCAGCGCATGACCTCGCGGCTCACCGCCGGGTTCGGCCGGGCCGCGGCGGCGGCGGCGCAACCCTACATCCGCCTCTTCGCCGCCGCGCTGAAGCGCCGCCTCGCCCGCGCCGATCTCGTCTGCTTCGCGGCCGGCGCGGACCTCTGGTCCTTCGCGGCGCCGACGCGGTCGGTCGTCATCCCCAATGCCCCCGGCCACGCGCCCGCGGAGCTGCCCGAGGCCAAACCCTCTTCGTCCCGCGCGCTGCTTTTCCTCGGCACCTTCGCGCATGCGCCGAACCGGACCGGGCTGTCGTGGTTCCTGCGCCATTGCTGGCGGGGGATCCTCGAGAAGCATCCCGACGCGCGGCTGCGCATCGCGGGTTACGGTCCGTGGGAGGAGAACATGCGGGCCGAGACGAAGGAGCTCGCCAATGTCGATTTCGTCGGCGCGGTCGACGATCTCGGCGCGGAGTACGGGGCGAGCCGCATCGCACTCTGCCCCGGCTTCGAGGCGAGCGGATCGAAGGTGAAGCTTGGGGAGGCGATGGCCTTTGGGCGCGCGGTCGTCTCCACGACGGCATCCTCGCGCGGCTACGAGCTTCCGCCCGGACCGGCGTTGCGCATCGCCGACGATCCCGAGGCGTTCGTCGCGGCCTGCTGCGCGTATCTCGCCGATGACGCACTCGCCGATCGGGGTGGCGCGGAGGCGCGCAGGCTGCAGCAGGAGACGCTCTCGGCCGCGGCCATCACCGACCGGATCGAGGCGGAGCTGCGAGCCCTCGTCTGCGCGCGGAGCGACGCGCCATGACCGCCGCCCCGCTGAGCTGGGCGCTCTGCACCGCCACGCTGAACCGCATCGACGTGCTCGAGGAGAGCGTGCGGCTCGCCATCGCCCAGACCCGGCCGCCGCTCGAGATCGTGATCTGCGACACCTCCGAGACGTGGGAGGCGCATCGCGACAGGATCGCGGCGCTCGTGCCCGAGGGCGGGCCGCGCCTGATCTACCTGTCGTCCGAGCATCCCTCCTCCGCCGTGCAGCGCAACGTCGCGATCCGCGCGGCATCGGCCGACGTGCTCTTCGTGCTCGACGACGACAGCCTGATGTACCCCGACTGCGCCGACGCGATCATGGCCGTCTACGAGGATCCGGCCGGGGCGGACATCGTCGCCGTCGGGGCCGTCGGACAGCAATCCCTGCCGGAGGGCGCGGCGCTCGCCACGGCCCGCAAGGAGAAGGGCGGCGCGACGGCACCGGCGCGCCCCGGTCCTGCCGCTCGGCTCCGGAGCTCGGGTCCGGCACGATGGATCATGCGCGAAGTGTTCCTCATGTCCGCCGCACGCAATCTCGTGGCCTACGACGACCGGCCGATCGAGTCCGAGCCGAAGGGCGACATCCCCGCGGATACCGAGCCCGCCACGCTCCTGTCGGGCTACAGGCTCACCGTCCGCCGCACGACGGCGCTCGCCGAGCCCTACGAGGAGGCGCTGCTCGCCTATTGCCCGGGCGAGGATCTGGATGCGTGCTACCGCTACGGGCGGCACGGGCGGATCGTCACGGCGCGCCGTGCCCGGCTCCACCATTTCGAGGCGGCGGCGGGTCGCATCAAGCGGCGCAAGGCCACCGCGCTCGGGCTTCTCAACGTGGCCTACGTCACGCGCCGCCATTCCACCGATCCCGCGCGGCACGAGCGGGCCTGGTACGTCTTCGCGCTTCGCCGCCTGCTCGCGGACGCGCTGAAGGACACGGCGAGCCGGCGCTGGGATTATCCGCAGCTCAAGGGCGTCGTGACCGCACTCCGCCACGGTCGCCGGGTCTTCCGCGAGCCCGAGCCGACGCTTCGGGACTGGTATGTTGAACTGCAGCGGAAAATCCTGAAAGCGTGATCGGACCGACACGCTTGATAGGCCTGTTTTTGGGCCAATCGGCCGACCTTCAAATTGAACTCGCCGCGGTGCATGTCTAAAAGCGGGCCAGCGCCACGACGCGCGCCAAGTCCGGACCGCCAGATGCCCTTGCCCGTTCTCTCCCGCACAGGTCGTAGATAGTGTCATGCTGACGGCCATCCGACGCGGTCTGCGCAACGCCGCGACCTTCTCGGGACGGACATCGCGGTCCGACTACTGGTATTTCATCCTCTTCGTCTTTCTCGGCGATATCGCCGCGGGCTTCCTCGATCGCGCGTTCTTCGGGACCACGGTCGTGGAGACCGCGCCCGGCCGGGTCGATTACCGCTCGACCGGCCCGCTGGCGGCGATCTTCTCCCTCGCCATGCTGCTGCCAATTCTCTCCGCGGGATGGCGGCGCATGCACGATACGGGAAGATCTGGCCTCTATCTCTTCTATCCATTGATCGTGGTCATAGGTATCGCCACCTTCATGGGTGCGATGGCGGGGTTCAGCCCGCTCTTCGCCGGGGATTTCAGAACGGTCCTCGAAAGCGGCAGCTTCGTGATCCTCGCGGCCGCCTTCTTCGTCTTTCTGCTGTCGCCACTCATCGTCCTGTGGTGGCTGACACGAGCGAGCCAGGACGGTACGAACGCATACGGCCCCAATCCGCACGAGGTGTCCTCATGACCGATCAATCCCCGAACGAGCAGTTCCGCGCCGAGAGCTTCATGCAGGGCCACAACGCGGAATATCTCGAGCATCTCTACGCGAAGTTCGCCGAGGATCCGGAGGCCGTGGACGAGACCTGGCAGGCCTTCTTCCGCGAGCTCGGCGACCAGGGCGATGCACGCGCGGAGGCGGAGGGCCCCTCCTGGGCGCGGACCGACTGGCCGCCCGTGCCGGGAGACGAGCTGACCGCCGCGCTCGACGGCCAGTGGCCCGCCGACGCCGCGCCCGACGGCAAGGCGCTTGCGAAGAAGATCGCCGACAAGGCCGAGAGCAAGGGCGCCACGGTGAGCGAGGCGCAGGTCCGCCGCGCGGTCATCGACAGCCTGCGCGCACTCATGCTGATCCGCGCCTACCGGATCCGCGGCCACCTGATCGCCGATCTCGATCCGCTCGACATGCGCAACACGAAGCCGCATCCCGAGCTCGACCCGAAATCCTACGGCTTCTCCGAGGCCGACATGAAACGGCCGATCTTCATCGACAACGTCCTCGGCCTCGAGGTCGCGACGATGGAGAAGATCCTCGCCATCGTGCGCCGCACCTATTGCGGCACCTTCGCGCTCCAGTACATGCACATCTCCAATCCCGAGGAGGCGAGCTGGCTCAAGGAGCGGATCGAGGGGCTGGGCAAGGAGATCAGCTTCACCAAGGAAGGCCGCCGCGCCATCCTCAACAAGCTCGTGGAAGCGGAGGGCTTCGAGAAGTTCCTCCACGTCAAGTACATGGGCACCAAGCGCTTCGGCCTCGACGGCGGCGAGAGCCTCATTCCGGCGATGGAGCAGATCATCAAGCGCGGCGGCGCGCTCGGGGTCGAGGACATCGTGATCGGGATGCCCCATCGCGGTCGCCTCTCGGTGCTCGCGAACGTGATGCAGAAGCCCTATCGCGCGATCTTCAACGAATTTCAGGGCGGCTCCTTCAAGCCCGAGGACGTCGACGGGTCGGGCGATGTGAAATACCATCTCGGCGCGTCCGACGACCGCGAGTTCGACGGCAACAGCGTCCACCTGTCGCTCACCGCCAACCCCTCGCATCTCGAGGCGGTGAACCCCGTCGTGCTCGGCAAGGCGCGCGCCAAGCAGGACCAGCTCGGGCGCGAGGACCGGACCAAGGTGCTGCCCGTGCTCCTTCACGGCGACGCGGCCTTCGCGGGCCAGGGCGTGGTCGCCGAATGCTTCCAGCTCTCGGGCATCCGCGGCCACCAGACCGGCGGCACGATCCACATCGTCGTCAACAACCAGATCGGCTTCACGACTTCGCCCGCCTTCTCGCGGTCCTCGCCCTATCCCACCGACATCGCGCTGATGGTGGAGGCGCCGATCTTCCACGTGAACGGCGACGATCCGGAGGCGGTGGTCCACGCCGCCAAGGTCGCGACGGAATTCCGTCAGCGCTTCAAGAAGGACGTGGTGATCGACCTCATCTGCTACCGGCGGTTCGGCCATAACGAGGGCGACGAGCCCATGTTCACGAACCCGCAGATGTACAAGGCCATCAAGAAGCAGAAGACCACGCTCACGCTCTATTCCGAGCGGCTGATCCGCGAGGGCCTGATCCCCGAGGGCGAGATCGAGGAGGCGAAGCAGGCGTTCCAGTCGCATCTGTCGGAGGAGTTCGAGGCGGGCAAGGAATACAAGCCCAACAAGGCCGACTGGCTCGACGGGCGCTGGTCGCACCTGCACCGCCAGGGCGACAAGTACCAGCGCGGCAAGACCGCGATCGAGCCCGAGACGTTCGCGGAGATCGGCCGCGCGCTCAGCAAGGTCCCCGAGGGCTTCAACACCCACCGGACGGTCGAGCGCCTGATGGAAGCCAAGGCCAAGATGTTCGAGACCGGCGAGGGCTTCGACTGGGCCACGGCGGAGGCCCTCGCGTTCGGCTCGCTTCTGACCGAAGGCTACCCGGTCCGTCTCTCGGGCCAGGATTCGTTGCGCGGCACCTTCTCGCAGCGCCATTCCGCCCTCGTCGATCAGGAGACGGAGACACGCTACTATCCGCTCAACCACATCCGCGACGGACAGGCGCATTACGAGGGGATCGACTCGATGCTCTCCGAATACGCAGTGCTCGGCTTCGAGTACGGCTATTCGCTCGCGGAGCCCAACGCCCTCACGCTCTGGGAGGCGCAGTTCGGCGACTTCGCCAACGGCGCGCAGATCATGTTCGACCAGTTCATCTCGTCGGGCGAATCGAAATGGCTGAGGATGTCGGGCCTCGTCTGCCTGCTGCCCCACGGCTACGAGGGACAGGGGCCGGAGCATTCCTCGGCGCGCCTGGAACGGTTCCTGCAGCAATGCGGTCAGGACAACATGATCGTGGCGAACTGCACGACGCCCGCGAACTACTTCCACATCCTGCGCCGGCAGCTCCACCGCTCCTACCGCAAGCCGCTGATCCTGATGACGCCGAAATCGCTCCTGCGCCACAAGCTCGCCGTCTCCAAGGCGGAGCATTTCACCAACGGGTCGAGCTTCCACCGCGTGCTCTGGGACGATGCGGATGGCGGCCTCTCGGAGACGACGCTGAAGTCCGACGACAAGATCCGCCGCGTCGTGGTCTGCTCGGGCAAGGTCTATTACGACCTGCTCGAGAAGCGCGACGCCGAGGGGCTCGACGACGTCTATCTCCTGCGTCTGGAGCAGTTCCACCCGTTCCCCGCCCATTCCCTCGTCAAGGAGCTCGAGCGCTTCAAGCAGGCGGAGATGGTCTGGTGTCAGGAGGAACCGAAGAATCAGGGCGGCTGGTCCTATGTCGAGCCGAACCTTGAATGGGTGCTGACCCGCATCAAGGCGGAGCATAACCGCCCGGTCTATGCGGGCCGCGCCACCGCCGCGTCGCCCGCCACCGGCCTCGCCTCGCAACACAAAGCCCAACAAGCGGCGCTGGTGAATGCCGCGCTGGGAATCGAAGGATAAGTCATGACCGAAGTTCGCGTGCCCACACTGGGTGAATCCGTCTCCGAGGCGACCGTCGCCAGCTGGTTCAAGAAACCGGGCGACAGCGTGGAGGTCGACGAGATGCTCTGCGAGCTCGAGACCGACAAGGTCACGGTCGAGGTTCCCTCCCCCGCCGCGGGCGAACTCGCCGAGATCGTCGCGGCCGAGGGCGAGACCGTCGGCGTCGACGCGCTCCTCGCCAACATCGCGGAAGCCGGCAATGCCGGACCCGAGGAGACGAAGCCCAAGGCCAGCACGGAGAAGAAGACGCAGGACGGCTATTCCGGCGCCGACACCCCCGAGCCGGAGGAGAGCGGATCGACCGAGACGGCCAAGGGCGGCGGCGAGGTCGACGTGATGGTCCCGACGCTGGGCGAGTCGGTCTCGGAGGCGACGGTCGGCACCTGGTACAAGAAGGAAGGCGACACGGTCGAGGCCGACGAGATGCTCTGCGAGCTCGAGACCGACAAGGTTTCCGTGGAGGTTCCGGCGCCGCAGGCCGGCACGCTCGGCAAGATCCTCAAGGCCGAGGGCGATACGGTCGAGGCGGGCGGCAAGCTCGCGACCCTCCTCGCGGGCGGGGCGGCCGCGTCTTCCGCGCCGAAGGACGACGCCCCGGAACCCTCCGCCTCCTCCGACGCGAAGGACGGCGGCGACACGGAGGACGCGCCTTCTGCCAAGAAGCTGATGGCGGAGAAGGGCCTCTCCCCCGACGACGTGACCGGCACCGGCAAGGACGGCCGGATCATGAAGGAGGACGTGCTGAAGGCCGCCGAGGGCGGCGCGAAGCCGAAGGCCGAAGCGCCGAAGCCGACCCCCCGCGCCCCCTCCCCCGCGGAGGACGCGGATGGCGAGGAGCGGGTGAAGATGACCCGCCTGCGCCAGACCATCGCCAAGCGCCTGAAGGAGGCGCAGAACACCGCCGCGATGCTGACCACCTACAACGAGGTGGACATGACCGGCGTGATGGAGCTCCGCAACGAGTACAAGGACCTGTTCCAGAAGAAGCACGGCGTGAAGCTCGGCTTCATGTCCTTCTTCACCAAGGCCTGCTGCCACGCGCTGAAGGAAGTGCCGGAGGTCAACGCGGAGATCGACGGCACCGACGTCGTCTACAAGCACTTCGTGCACATGGGCATCGCCGTCGGCACGCCCACGGGCCTCGTCGTGCCTGTGATCCGCAACGCCGACGACATGTCCTTCGCAACGATCGAGAAGTCGATCAATGAGATGGGCGTGAAGGCGCGCGACGGGAAGCTGTCGATGGCCGACATGCAGGGCGGCACGTTCACCATCTCGAACGGCGGCGTCTACGGCTCGCTCATGTCCTCGCCGATCCTGAACCCGCCGCAATCGGGCATCCTCGGGATGCACAAGATCCAGGAGCGGCCGATGGTCGTGAACGGCAAGATCGAGATCCGCCCGATGATGTATCTCGCGCTGAGCTACGATCACCGCATCGTCGATGGCAAGGGCGCGGTCACCTTCCTCGTCCGCGTGAAGGAAGCGCTCGAGGATCCGCGCCGGCTCCTGATGGACCTCTGAGACGGCGCACGGCCCCTCGGGATTGAGGGGCCGTGCGAACCTGCTAGGGTGACCTTCGGTAAGGATGAAACCGGAGGAGCCCCCATGATCAGATACGCCCTGGCCGCGAGCGCCGTCTGTCTCGCCTGTCCCGCGCTGGCGCAGGACCTGTCCACGGGAACCTGGATCGACCTCACCCACACGCTGAACGAGGAGGCGGTCTTCTGGCCGACCGCCGAGATGTTCGAGCAGGAGACCGTGGCCGAGGGGGAAACCGAGGGCGGATATTACTACAGCGCCTACAAGTTCTCCGCCTCGGAGCATGGCGGCACGCATCTCGACGCGCCGATCCACTTCGCCGAGGGCGGCGACAGCGCCGACGAGGTGCCGATCGAACGCCTCATCGGCCCCGCTTTCGTGATCGACGTCACGGCGCAGGCGGCCGAGGACGTGGATTACCGCGTCACCGCCGCCGACATCGAGGCGTTCGAGGCGGAGCATGGCGAGATCCCCGAAGGCGCGATCGTGCTTCTGAACACCGGTCGCGCGGGGCTCTATCCGGATCGGGAGCAATACATGGGGACGGCAGCGCGCGGCGCCGACGCCGTGGCGGATCTGCACTTTCCGGGCCTCGGGGAGGACGGGGCCGCCCTCCTCGTCGAGCGGGGCATCGGTGCGGTCGGCCTCGACACGCCGTCGATAGATTACGGCCAGTCGACCGATTTCGCCGCGCATGTCGAATTGATGACGAACGGCATCCCGGCCTTCGAGAACGTAGCCGACATGTCCGCCCTCCCCCCGACCGGCGCCTTCGTCGTGGCGCTGCCCGTCAAGATGGAGGGCGGATCGGGCGGCCCGCTCCGGATCGTCGCCCACCTGCCCGAATAGAGAGGCGACCGGCAGGCGCCGCCGTCGCTGCCCGTCAGTTCCCGCCCGTCAGGCTCGGCAACTGATCGATCACGGGACGGACGGCCTGCAGGCATTCGGACATCGTCTCGTCCCCGCAATTGACACGCAGGCTGCGGTGCCGGCCGAGGTCGAGGACGAAGCCCTTCGCCGCGGCCTGCTCCATCGGTCGGGGCCGCGGCGGCCCGCGGCGCCCCTCGCCACCCGGACCTCCGGGGCCGCGCGCCTCCGGCCTGCCGGGTCCGCGCGGCGGGCCGTCGGGAAAGGTGGAGGGAGAGGCGCCGGTTTGGCCTTGCGCCGGGGGCGGCGGCGTGGCGTCCTGCGCGAAGGCGGCTCCCGCCATGAAACAGGCAAGAATTGCGAATGGGATCGGCTTCGGCATGACAGGTAATCCTCCAGTTGAACGGCGGACCAACCCCGCATCCCTGCGACCGTTCCGCCTGTTGACGCTGCTGCCGCTTCTGGGCGCCTGCGCCATGCCGGTCGACCCTTCCGTCACCGTCCGCCACGTGGCCTCCACCGAAAGCGCGGGCGACGGCGCGCGCTGGCATCTTTTCCTCTTCGATCCGCGCGAGGAACGCAGCCTCGACGAACGCCTCCGCCTCGCCCGGGCGGAGGTCGCGCGGGAGGGGAGATGCGAATGGGTGAACCGACCGCGGTCCGAGATCGTTGAGCAGACGGAAAACCAGGGTGCGGCCTATGCGGAGACGCTGCTCGCCGCGCCGCTCAGATGCGAGGTGTGAGATGCAGGTGCTGATCCGGTTCGACGTGAGCGACCCCGACGCCTTCGGGTCCGTCTGGCAGGAAACGGGCGAAAGACGCGGCCAGGCGGGACTGACGCAGCTCCAGATGTGGCGCGAAGAGGGCGCCTCCGCAACCTGGGTCCTCTTCGACGCCGGCGGGCGGGAAAGCGTCGAGGAATGGCTCTCCTCCGAAACCGCCCTGCGCGACCAGATCGGTGGATCGAAAGCGCATTATCTGCGCACCGTCTGAAAGCGGCGCCGAGGCCCCGGATCAAGTCCGGGGCAGGTCGCGCCCCCTCCTCCCGTCACCGCGCCGCCCCGGGCTCGACCCGGGGCCTCCCAGAGCGCTCTGGCCGCCGCCCCGCGCCCATACTGCCCGAACCCCCAGGTGCCCCATGACCCACGAGCTTACCGCCCTCGTCCTCGCGGCGCTTCTGCAATACGTGCAGTTCGCGCTCTACGCCCTGCCCGCGAACCGGGAACTCGGCCCGGGCTACACCATGTCCGCGCGCGACCGCGATCCGTCCCGCGCGCTCTCGGAGCGCACCGCCCGGCTCGGCCGCGCCTTCGACAACCATTTCGAGGGGCTGATCCTCTTTTCCATCGCCGCCCTGGTGATCTCGGTCTCGGGGCAATCGACGGGGGTCACGGCCGCCTGCGCCTGGACCTATCTCGCCGCCCGGATCCTCTACATCCCCGCCTATGCCCACGGCTGGCGCCCGGGACGATCGATCATCTGGGGCCTCGGTTTCGCCGCCACGCTGTTGATGCTGCTCGCCGCGCTGCTATGACGTTGCGCGACGCGTGCGCACGGGCGGTGTACGGCGGATGCACGTTCGCCACACATCGGATGCACGGCGTATGTACGGGTGCTGTACGGCCCGTGCACGCGCGGTGTACGTCCCGTGTACGCGCAGTGTACGCCTGAAACAGCCTGAGGGTCCCCCATGTCCAGCTACGACGTCATCATCATCGGTTCCGGCCCCGGCGGCTATGTCTGCGCCATCCGCTGCGCCCAACTCGGCCTGAAGACCGCCTGCGTGGAGGGCCGCGAGACGCTCGGCGGCACCTGCCTCAACGTCGGCTGCATCCCCTCCAAGGCGCTCCTCCACGCGACCGAGATGCTGCACGAGGCGCAGGAGAACTTCGGCAAGATGGGCATCGAGGTCGAGGCGCCCAAGGTCGATTGGGAGAAGATGCTGGCCTACAAGACCGACACGATCGGCCAGAACACGAAGGGGATCGAGTTCCTCTTCAAGAAGAACAAGGTCGACTGGCTGAAGGGCTGGGGCTCCATTCCCGAACCCGGAAAGGTGAAGGTCGGCGACGAGGTCCACGACGCGAAGAACATCATCATCGCGACCGGATCGGAAACCTCCACCCTCCCCGGCGTCGAGATCGACGAGAAAACCGTTGTCAGCTCCACCGGCGCGCTCGAGCTCGAGAAGATCCCGTCCAAAATGGTGGTGATCGGCGCCGGCGTCATCGGCCTCGAGATGGGCAGCGTCTTCCGCCGTCTCGGAACCGAGGTCACCGTCGTCGAATACCTCGACACGATCACCCCCGGTATGGACGGCGAGGTGCAGAAGAACTTCCACAAGCTGTTGAAAAAGCAGGGCCTCGACTTCATCCTCGGCGCCGCCGTGCAGGGTGTGGAGACGTCCGGCGACGGGTCGAAGGTCAGCTACAAGCTCAAGAAGGACGACAGCGAGGCGAGCCTCGAGGCCGATATCGTCCTCGTCTCGACGGGCCGCCGTCCGGTGACCAAGGGGCTCGGCCTCGACGAACTGGGCGTGGAGATGACCGATCGCGGGCAGGTCAAGACCGACGATCACTTCGCTACGAACGTCAAAGGCATCTACGCCATCGGCGACTGCATCACCGGTCCGATGCTCGCCCACAAGGCCGAGGACGAGGGCATGGCGGTCGCGGAGATCCTCGCGGGCAAGCATGGCCACGTGAACTACGAGGTGATCCCCTCGGTGATCTACACCCACCCCGAAGTGGCCTCCGTCGGACGGACGGAAGAGGCGTTGAAGGAAGCCGGCGTGCCCTACAAGGCAGGCAAGTTCAGCTTCATGGGCAACGGCCGCGCCAAGGCCAACTTCGCCGCCGACGGCTTCGTCAAGATCCTCGCCCACAAGGAGACGGACCGCATCCTCGGCGCCCATATCGTCGGACCGATGGCGGGAGACCTGATCCACGAGCTCTGCGTCGCGATGGAGTTCGGCGCGGCCGCGCAGGATGTGGCGCTCACCTGCCACGCCCACCCGACCTATTCGGAAGCGGTGCGCGAGGCCGCGCTCGCATGCGGCGACGGCCCGATCCACAGCTGATCGGGCAGACTGTCAGCCGTCGAAACGCCAGGCGTGGAGCGCGGCCCCGTGCTCCTGCAGCCATCGGCGCGGTGCGGCGTGATCGGGCATCAGCCGGGTCACGACCGCCCAGAACGCCCGCGAATGGTCCATCCGGACGAGATGGGCGACCTCGTGCGCGGCTACGTAGTCGAGCACGGGCCGGGGCGCGAGAACCAACCGCCAGCTGAACATCAGGTTCCCCTCCGAAGAGCAGGACCCCCAGCGTGACCGTGTATCGCGGAGCGTGATCCGGCCGATCCGGCGCTCCTCCCGCGCCGCGAACCCTTCGGCCGCGGAAACGAGAAGCCGCCGCGCATGGTCGCGCAGCAGGGCCGCCGCCTGCGGGCCCGGCCCTCCGTCCGGCCTGACCGCAATGAAGCCCGCACCGAGGCCCGCGCGGGGCGCCGTGACGACCTCGTGCGGTACGCCCGCCACCGGCAGAACCACGCCCGGCACGACCGCGACCGGCTGCGCCTGCCTGTCGAGCTGTGCGCGGATCCAGTCGGCCCGGTCTTCCGCGAAGTCGAGCGCCGTGGATATCGCAGTGCCGCGCGGCACCGTGAGGGTCACGCGCCCGTCGAGCGCAGAGACGCGAAGCGTGATCCGCCGCGCCTGCGCGCTCGGCCGCACGAGGAGCGGGACGCCCGGCAATGCGGCGATCGCCTTGCGCATCGTCGCGGCTTTCCCCATATCGACCTCCTAGGCGAGAGCCCGCCCGGAGGCCAGCTTTCAAAGGCTTTGACTATGCCACGGCGCTGTGGCACGTGCCCCCGTGATCTCGCGAAATCGAATGTGACGGAAGGGAATTTCGATGCCCAAGGAAGAATGGGGAACGAAGCGGCTGTGTCCGACGACCGGAAAGCGCTTCTACGACCTCAATCGCGATCCGGTCGTCAGCCCCTATACGGGCGAGGTCGTGACGCTCGATACCGGCAAGAACAGCCGGACGATGGTCGCCGACAAGCCCGACAAGGACAGCGCGAAGAAGGATCAGGTCGAGGACGATGAAGTCGTCCTGGATGACGACGACGATGATTCGACCGATGTCGATCTGGGCGACGACGTGCTCGAGGACGACGACGATGACGACAACGTCTCCCTCGACGATCTAACGGACGTCGCCGGCGAAGACGACGACAACTGATCCCACGACGCGCCGGGGCCTCTAACTGAGAGCCCCGCGCCTGCGGCCGGATCTCTTGGTCGGTGCACGTGTCTGCCATCTCACGCGGGGCAGATTATCGGGGTCGCAAACCTCTGGATAACTTCGCCGGCGCGACCCTCTTCTAAGATAACGACGCCCAGAAGAGGCGATTGCCCTTCTGAAGCACGAAAAACGCCGCCCGGATCGACCGGGCGGCGTTGAAGTCGTGTTCGCACGGAATTCGCCCGACCGCCTGCATCCGATGCATCAAGGGGTTTGCCCTGCGGTCATTTAGTCGAAAGAGGCGCTTCGAGGGTCGATGTAACCCCCGGTCGAAAATCGTTGCTCCGTGCCGGACGACAGGGTCCGGCACGAAGTCGTTCACGGAACGGATCAACCGAAGATCGTGTACTCCCCGGCTTCCGTGACCGTCTTGAGCGCGTCGAGATCGGAACCGAAGATGTAGGCGACCTCGATATCCTCCCCGCCGCTTTCGACGCTGAGCGTTGCCATTCGGGACGTGACGTCGACCGTGAAATCGACCGCGTCGGGTCCCATCGCGACGATCGTGTCGCCCTGACCGCCCTGGAAATCCCAGACGACATCGAACCAGTCCTGATCGGAGACGGACGGGACGTCGAAGACGAACTGGTCCGCTCCCCGTCCGCCGACGAGTTCGTCATTTCCGGAACCGCCCAAGAGAATATCGTCCCCGGCGCGACCCTGGACCATGTCGTTCCCGGAACCGCCCAGCACCGTGTCGTCCCCGTCTCCACCGTCGACGAAGTCCCGCCCGGCGCCGCCGATCACGACGTCGTCGCCCAGTTCTCCGTAGAGCTGGTCCGAACCGTCGCCGCCGATCACCGTGTCGTTGTCGTTCTGACCGTAGATCTCGTCGTCGGAGCCGCCGCCGTAGAGGACGTCATCGGCGGTACCGCCGTAGATGGTGTCCTTGCCCTCGCCGGCTTCGATCCAGTCCATGCCATCCTGGCCGACGATCTTGTCGTCGCCCCCGCCGGTCCGGATCAGGTTTCCGATGCCGGTCTCGCCACGGAGATCGTCCCCGCCATCGGTTCCGATCACCACGTTCATGTCGGCAAGGTCGAACCGGCCCGAGGGATCCGCGATCTGGATCACGGCATTGTCCCCCTCGGCTCCGTCGGAGAGGACAAAGGCCGGGGCCTCGACGGTATCCTCGTCGGTTTCGGACGGTTCTTCGCCGGCGTCGGGCGTGTCGTCCGCCTCGTCGGACGGGGTTTCCGTATCACCCCCGGTGTCGGTCGGCTCTTCCGGCTCGGGCTCGACGGGCTCCTCGGGCTCTTCCGGTGCAGGTTCGACCGGCGTCTCGGGCTCCTCCGGTTCTTCCGGCGCGGGCTCGACGGGTTCCTCGGGCTCCTCTGGGGCAGGTTCGACCGGCGTCTCGGGTTCCTCGGGCTCTTCCGGCTCGGGGGCGTCCGGCTCGCCGGCACCCTCGTCTTCTGGAAGCTCGGCCTCCGGAACGTCGACCGTGTCGTCAGGCGTCTCGGCTTCTGGCAGATCGACACCGGAGACGAGAGCATCCCACTGACGGGCCGCCGATGACGCCTCCTGATCGCTTTCGGAAACGACGGTGATCGAGGTCTGCCCGGAACCGCCGCTTAGGCGGAGCGACAGAATGTCGGCCTCGTGATCGAGCACGATCTCCGCGTCGCGAGAGCCGAGACCGGCGATGCGCACGTCCTCCAGAGTGCCGATCAGGGCATCGACCTCGATCAGGTCGAAGCTCCCGTTACCGTCGATCCCGCCCGCATTGATCGCGAGATCGCCGCCATCGAGATTGACCAGGGAGACGACATCGCCACTCGGGAACGCGCCCGTACGGAACTCCGCGATTTGCGCGAACTCTCCGGCACGCGCAACGAATTCCAGCGTTCCCCCTTCGGAGAGACCGAAGCCCGCGGAACCGGATTTTCCATCGAAGCCGACCTTTGCGGTGTCACCGTCGATCCGGAGCGTGCCGTCGGTCAGGTCCATCAGGCTGCCGCCCGTCGCGAGGACGACCTCGCCACCGGTCGCGAGGATGTCGATCGCGCCGTTCATCCCGCCGTCATTGACGAACCGGCCGCCGCTGATCGTGACGTCGATTGACGCGCCGTCCTCGAAACCGCCGAACCAGATCTGGCCCGCGCGATGGATCTGCAGGTTGCCTTCGCCGGAAACGCTTTCCGCGTAGAGCGATCCGGCATTCGCGGCGAGAATGCCGCCCGGTCCGAAATCGAGGCCATCGACACGCGTGGTTCCGAGGTACTGAACGAAGCTTCCGTTCAGATCGACCGAATCACCTTCCACCGATCCCGGCAGATCGTCCGTGTCCCAGTTGAGCCGGTTGTCCCACCGTGTTCCTTCGCCAAGTTCGTTCGGCACGAAGGTCAGCGTCGTCGCCTGGCTGCGCGAACTCGTCTCGATCTCGAAGGCGTCCCGGAAGAAGTCGAGGACGTCCTGGATATCGACCTCGCCGCCGCGCGCGGTCAGACCGCGCCAGTAATCTGCCAGATCGTCGATCGTGGCATCCGACTTGCCGAGCAGTTCTGCCGCGTAGTTCTGGATCGTGGCCTCGTTCATGGCCGCGGGATCGAGTCCGTCGGTGTTGCGCTCCTGAACGGTGCCGCGGGGATAGCGCGGCGTATCCCAGTTATGAACGATCGTGTCATCGAAGACGCGGCTGCCGTTCTCGGTGACCGCAGCGGTCTCCCAGACCTTCCGCTCGATCTCCGCGGGATCGTCGGGATTGGCGACATGGGTCACGAGGTTCGACACGAGCGCCGACATGCGGGCGTAATCGTCGATGCCGAGCGTCATCGCGCCGATCCGGTCGGCGTCCTTGTGCGCCCCCGACGTGACCACGTTGCCGTTTAGCAGGGTGTAATTACCGGATTTCTGATCCCCGACCGCGTAGCCGCCACCGAAGTTGAGCGCGGCATTGTTGTCGAGGAAAAGGTTGTCCTCGGCCAACGCACCACCGCGGAGCTGCGCCCCAAAGGAGGCCGCGCGCATGCTGACGGTATCGCGGAGGGTCACGTCCGTGGTGCTGTACTGGATGTACATGTTGTGGGAGAACTTGCTCGGCGGATGCGGATCGCTCGGATCCCCATCGGGGTCGTAGCCCGCTTCCCAGCCGCTATGGTCGAAGAAGTTCTGCTCGAGTAGCAATCCCTCCACGTCGGACGCATAGACGCCCTGCACGCGATCGTTCAACGCATCCCACCCGCCGGGATTGACCGGCGCATCGCGGAAATTGTCGATGAACTCGCTCTGCCGGATCGTGATGTGGTCGGAGCCCTGCATCGTGAAGAAGTCCTGGGAGAACTTGACGTCCTCCATGATCAGGTTGTCCCCCGACAGGACGCGGATACCGTCGGTGAAGGCCACGTCGCTGACGACCACGAAGTCGCTGCGCGCCTGAAGGATCTCGAACATGGACTGGAGTTCCGGGAGATCGCCGTTCCCCCAAGAGGTCACGTGGACGGGATGCAGCCCGTCCTCTCCGGATACGCCACGCCCGATGATCCGGCCGGGTTCGTATTCGTAGCCCTGCTCGAAGAGCAGCCAATGAGACGTCGGCTCCTCGGACTGGGTGGTGATCGTGTTCCAGAGCTTCATGGCACTGTCGGTGTCCAGCGCACGCCCTTCGCTCCCACCATACTCGGGATGATCACGGAGCCATTCGCCGTAATCTCCGGTGATCTTGCCTTCGATCGCCTCGATATCGGCGCGGCTGAGCGCGGCGTCGGATTCAGACACGTAGACTTTGCGGTGGTTCTCTCCGGTCTCGACGATCGACTCGTCGTTGCTGTCCGTCTCCAGCATGTAGATGCCGTTGCCGCCGCCCCAGCCGGACCGTTCCGGGCCGGTCTTGAGATCGAGGACATGCTCCACGACCTCCGTCTCGCCATCCGCGAAGGTCAGCTCGACACGCGCATTCACCCGTCCGGTCGCCGTCGGATCGGTCGAGACGTAGGCCAGGGTCTCTTTGCCGGGATCGACGCTCAGATATCCACTATCCGGGCCGTCGACGATCCTCGCCGAGTCTATTTCGCGCTCCGATCCAATATCGAAACGCGTCACACGACCGGCTATCGCATCCGTCGAAATCGCCATCGTTTATCCCCACACTTTACCCGTCGCCTGAATTCGGAAGACTCAGGCATGACGTCACATTTCTAATTTCGAGGCGGTGAATTCGGTGCGGCATTTCATTTATAAAGAAATGCCAAACCTAAACGTTATACGCCTGTCCTACAGTGCACCCGACATAAATTCCGACCTGGCATTCAATCCCATCAATGCTTCCGAAAGCCGAAGCGCACTCGAAAGCGGGTATCCCAATTATTCCCTCGTGCAAACGACCTATCTCTCAGAGCGGGCGATTGCGCGGAAACCGGCTGAATGAAGGGGCACTCGTTCGCACGCGAACGCAATTCCACGCGCTGGACGATGACGCGAAAAACGAAATATTTCTGAAACTTACGGGATGTCGCAGAGGACTTTCACACCGTGCCAGCCACCCTCTTCCGAGACGGATCGGCGGGCGGAACGCCGCGCATATCGGGTCCGATGAGCGGGGATGCGACGTTATGGCGGCTATCCCCGATCGAACGACCCGCATGAGGCGAACGGCACGTCCCGGCCCGCATGGCGCTAGTTTTCGCTCGGAGGGAGATCGCTGATCCCAGAACGGGATCTGACGAACTTCACGACCGGATACGTAGTACGATCTGCCGGTCCGGCGTTTGGATCGAGATGCTGAAAACATTGTCGTTAGGTAAAGTAGAAGCAATGTCGCGGATATCGCCATTCGACTTGGCGCGGACATATGGAAATGCGAGATCGCGGCATATCCTCGTTATCACGTGCGATCCGGCAAGGACGTTCGATCCGTTCCCGGCAAGACCGATCTTCGTCAGCACCGAAGCCCCTGGGAGAACGACATGCGGTTCTGGATTGCCATCGGCCTCATTCTCGTGCTGTCGGCCATCGGCCTGACCTACGAGATCGCCGCCGGCCGCGTGCTTGCGCCCTTCTTCGGAACCTCGCTCCTGACCTGGACGGTGGTGATCGCCACGGTCCTTGCAGGTTTCTCGCTTGGCAGCGCCCTGGGTGGGTTCGTCGCGGAACGCCCCCGCCGTACCGCGATCGGCACTGTCCGCTCGGCGCTCGTCGCGACGGGTGTCCTGATGGCCCTCTCGCCGGCGGCGCTCGGGCTCATGGAATCGTGGGGCGCGCGCGGCACGGGCGGCATGATCGCGAGCGTGATCGTCGCGTTCTTTCCCGCATCGGTCTGCGTCAGCATCCCGTCCCCGTTCCTCGCCAAGGCGGCGATCGAGGCGCGCCCCGGTCGGGAGGGATCGTCCCTGGGCGTCGTTCTCGCGGCAGGATCTGTGGGTGCCATCCTCGGGGCCATCCTCGCCGGGTTTCTCGCCCTCCCCCTCATCGGATCGGCGGCGACCTTCACGGCCTGCGGCGCGGCAGCCCTGCTCTGCCTGATCTTCGTTCGAAACCTCCCGCTGCCTGATGACAAGGATCCGGTAGCTCCGAATGCCGGGTCCGGACCGCCGACGGGCATCGTCGTCTCGGCGGCATGCTTCGTCGGCCTCGCAGGGATCGCGGGCGATCCGGTTTGCGAGTACGAATCCGGTCTCTCCTGCCTCCGGGTCGTCGAGGATGGCGACACGGTCTATCTTTATTCCGACGGGATCGCACAGGCGGCCGAGCCGATCGCCGGAACCGATGGCGGGACGGGAACCGCTCCCGAGCTTGCCTTGCCCTATACCCGCCGGATCTGGGCGCGGATGAACCGGGACCTCGACCGCGCCCCGACGGTGCTCTTCATCGGCGGAGGGGGCTATTCGCTGCCGGCGTCGCTGCTCGCGTCCCGTCCGGCCGCACGGGCCGTCGCGGTGGAGATCGATCCGCTCGTCACGGAGGTGGTGCAAGAGAACCTGCCCCGGGCAGCTGCGGCGATCGAGCGGACGGGCTACGTTGCGTCCGGTGCGTCGTCGGACACCGAAGGTCGGCTGGGCATCGTTCATGCCGATGGGCGGGTCTACCTGAACCGGACCAGCCGTCGCTTCGATGCCGCGGTCGTGGACGCCTTCTCCTCGAACTCGGTTCCAGCTCATCTGGTCACACGGGAGACCTTCGAGCGCCTGCGGGAGATCGTCGACGGCCCGGTCTACGTGAACCTCATCGACAGGCCCGACGGGTCGCTCGTCCGTGGTGTCCATGCCGTGCTCGAAAGCCTCTACCCGCATGTCGAGGTCGAACAGGGCGAGGTCGGGCCGAACGGACTTACGAACATCCTAATTGCGGCGTCCCGGGAGGCGCTTGTGGAACCGGGCGGTGGGCCGGACGACTACGAACCTGCCCGGATTTCTCCGGCACGCGCCTTTACCGACGATCGGGGGTGGGTCGGGCTTCGATAGGGATGCCCGGCACCTACACGCCGAGCGTGGCGGCGAGGCGATCCGGGGAAAGCGGCAGATCCTTCATCCGGACCCCCGTGGCCGACCGGATCGCGTTGCCGAGCGCGGCGGCCGTGGGCCCCTGCGCCGCTTCGCCCGTCCCGAGGAACGGGTCGCCTGGACGGTCCATCACATGCACGTCGATCCGCTCCGGCACGCTGCCGAAGCGCATGATCGGATAGGAGGACCAGTCGATCGAGGTCACGCGCGTCTCGTCGAAGACGATCTCCTCGAAGAGCGTCCAGCTTAGGGATTGCACGATACCGCCCTCGGTCTGGTTGCGGATGCCGTCGGGATGAACGGCCTCGCCGGAATCCACGGCGGCGACGACATCGTGCACGCGGACGCGGCCCGTCTCGGGCTCAACCGTGATGCGCATGGCGAGCGCGCAATAGGCCGCGAGGTTCTTGTATCGCGCGAAGGCGAATCCGCGGCCCTCGTTGCGGGGCAGCGGGTCCTGCGACCAACCGAACTCCGTCGCGGCCCGCTCGATCACGTCGCGGTCCCGCTGGTCCTGCAGGTGGCGCAGTCGGAACTCGACCGGGTCGGTTTCCGCGACGAGGGCGAGCTCGTCGACGAAGCTCTCCAGCGCGAAGATGTTCGCATGCGCCCCGAGCGCCCGGAGCGCGGAGGTGCGCATCGGCATGGGCTTCACGAAATGCCAGAGGATCCGCTTGTTCGGGATCTGGTAGAGCGGCACGGCGTTGCGGTCGCCGAGGCCGGGGGGCACGATCTGCAGGTCGGGCAGCTCGAACGGGAACGGATCGGCGAGGTGGTTGGCGGCCAGGAGCTTGTTCGCTCCGCCGGGCCGCGCGACATGACTGCCCGACCAGAGGTCGTAGGTCCAGTCGGTGATACGACCCTCCTCGTCCACCTGCCCCGCCACGTCCATCGACATCACGGGCCCGAACGGCTCCCAGGCATGTTCCTGCTCCCGCATCCACTGCACGCGAACGGGTCGGCCCGGAACCGCACGCGCCACCAGCGCCGCATCGGCCGCCGCGTCGTCGGCACCGTTATGGCCGTAGCAGCCGGATCCCTGGACATGGCTCACCCGCACGCGGTCCGGCTCCATGCCGAGCATCTCCGCGATCGCGGCCCGGTCGGGATAGACGCCTTGGGTATGGGACCAGACATGCAGGTCCTCCCCCTCCATCACCGCGACCGCGCAGGAGGGTCCGATCGAGCCGTGGAGCGTGTAGGGGCGGGTAAAGGTCATGCGCACGCTGCGGGCCTCGCCCACCTCCGGTGTGCCCGCCGCGTCGACGGTCCCGACCTCGCTGACGTTGTCGCGCTGCCAGGCATGGATGTCGCTTTGCCGCGGAAGGGTCGCGGGGGTCTCCCATTCGGCCGCATCCTCGAGGGCGCGCATCGCCTGGATCGCCTGCCATTCGCGTTCCGCCACGACCGCGAGGAAATTGCCGTCGCGCACGACTGTGACCACGCCCGGCATCGTCTCCACATCGTCCGCGTTCGGGGCGGTGAGCGTGGCGCCGGGGCTTGGCGGACGGACGATGCGCGCATGGACCATGCCCTCGGGGCGGAGGTCCTGCACGAAGATCGGCTGCCCGGTGACCTTCGGCGGAATGTCGATCCGCGTCATCTCCCCGCCCATGACGCTGAAATCCGAAGGATCGCGCAAGGGCACATCGGGCCGCGCGGCGACCGCGAGGTCGAGCGATCCCGCAAGCGCGCCGTAAGAGAGCGTACCGCCCGGCCCGCGGATCTCGCCGTCCCGCGCCTCAAGTTCGGAGATATCGGCGCCGAGGCGCTCCGCGGCCGCCTCGAGCAGCAGGAGGTACACGTTCGCCGCGGCGACGCGGATCGCCATGCCGCTCTCCTCCATCGAATGGCTGGCGGCGGTATAGCCTTCGTCGGGGGTGAGCGCGGTGTCGGCAGACACGATCTCGAGCTCGCCCGGGGCGACGCCCAGTTCCTCCGCGGCGACGAGGAGAAGCGCGGTCTTGATCCCCTGTCCCAGCTCGGCCTTGCCGGTGAAGACCGTGATCGCGCCCTCCGGGTCGATCCGGATCCAGCTGTCGAGCTGCGAGATGTCGCCCAGGCTTCCGGGCAAGCCCTCGGTCGAGGTGACGTCGGCCTCGCCGCCCGCCTGCGCGTCGGCACGGGCCATCGAAAAGGCGACGACGAGCCCGCTTCCGGCGGCGCCGACGAAGCCGCGACGGGTCAGGCGGAGATGTTCGGTCATCGCTCAGGCCTCCTCGGTCGCGTTGCGCATCTCGTCCTGCGCCCGGCGAATGGCGCGCAGGATACGCATATGCGTGCCGCACCGGCAGAGATTGTATTCAAGCGCCTGCCGGATCTCGACCTCCTTCGCATCGGGATTGGCCGTGAGCGTCGCCTGGGCCCGCATCATCATGCCGGGGATGCAATAGCCGCATTGCGCCGCGTTCTCGGCGATGAAGGCGCGCTGCATCGGGCCCGGCTCCTCGAGCGTCCCGAGACCCTCAACGGTCGTGACCTCGCGCCCCTCGACAGTCAGGAGCGGCATGAGACAGGAAAGCACCGCCTCCCCGTCGACCATCACCGTGCAGCTTCCGCATTGACCGAGGCCACAGCCGTATTTCGCGCCGTTGAGACCAAGCTCGTCGCGCAGGACGTAGAGGAGCGGCGTGTCGGGGTCGGACCGCGCCTCCACCGCTTCGCCGTTGACCGTCAGTCCTGTCGCCATGGCTGTTCCTCCGCTCCAAGGTTGCCCGGCGCCCGCTCGATCATGTCCGCGGGCCGGACGCTGACGTGATGCGCGCCCGACCGGGTGTCCGCGACGCGCTCCTCGAGGCCCTCCCAGGCGGGCTCGTCCGTGAACGTCTCCCGCATATAGCTCATGAGCGCCACCATGTCGTCGTCCGAAAGGACCCCGTGGAAGGCCGGCATGATCGGGCTCGCCGCGCCGTCCGCGGGCGGCAGGCCGTAGAGCGTGACATTGATGATGTTCTGCGGATTGTCCGAATGGACCGCGGTCGAGAGGCGGAAGTCGAGCCCGCCATAGGGCTGCGGACGGCCCGCCGAATGGCAGCTGGCGCAGGCCCCTGCATAAAGCGCGGCGCCGCGATCGCCCTCCGCGGCCGGGATCGCGGCCATCGTGTCGGCGGATTGCCCCGACCCCCGTCCATTCTCAACGGCCGCGAGAAGGTCGTCAGCGGCAGTCTGCCGCGCCGCATCGGGCTCGCCCATGACCGCGTCGGTATAGACGGCGATGGCATGGATGTCGGAATCGGGCAGCCGCCCGAGATTGCCCGTCACCTCCGCCATCGGCCCGCGCGAGACGCCGTGCGCCGGATGCCAGCCGTGGCGCAGGTAGAAGGCCAGCGCGTCGGTGTCCCAGGGCACGGGGGCCGGGTTGCTCTCGTTGATCGCGTAGGCCGTCCAGCCCTCGGCCTCGCCGCCCGCCCAATGCTCGTCGTCGATCGTCGCGCCGAGCGCGTTGCGCGGGGTGTGGCAGCCACTGCAATGACCGAGCCCTTCGGCGAGGTAGGCACCGCGATTCCAGTCATCGCTCTCCGCCGCCACAGGCTCGAAACGACCGTCATCGAAGTAGAGCAGCTTCCACCCCGCGAGGAGCGGCCGGAAGCCGAGCGGAAACACTAGATCGTTCTCCGGCGCCGTCTTCTCGACCGGGGTGCGGCTCATCAGGTAGGCATAGAGCGCGGCCACGTCCTCGTCGGAGGTGAGCGTGTAATGCGTGTAGGGAAAGGCCGGGTAGAGATGGCTTCCGTTGCGCGCCACGCCCTCGTGCAGGGACCTGCGAAACGCGGCCTCGCTCCAGCGGCCGATCCCGGTCTCGGGGTCCGGCGTGATGTTGGTCGAGTGGATCGTTCCGAACGGCGTCGGCAGCGGCAGGCCGCCGGCGAATGCCTCTCCACCCGGCACGGTGTGACACGCGATGCAGTTCCCGACAGCCGCGAGACGCGCGCCTTCCTCGACAAGGTCGGGATCGAGTGAGGAGGGGTCCACCGGTTCGGCGACATCGATTTCCGGCTCGGCCGCCCAGACGAACGCGCCGGCCAGGACGAGGAGCCCTGCGAGGCCTAGCCCCCCGAGGAGACGTGACTTTCTCATGGAGAGCCAATCAACCGCAGAGCGTATTGTTCCCTTGAGGGCAAGATCAGGATGCGCAAGCATCCGGTTCAGCGCCGCGACAAGCCGGCGGAACGCGGTATTATCCCGAACGGCGTTCATCGAAGTATCGATGGCACGGCTGCCGCCCCGCTACCGTACCGACCTCGATGGGTAAGCTGCACGGGAGCCGTGTTCGAGGCTCACACGGGCGGCTATCGTCTCGGCATACGTCATTTGGATGCCGCCGGGACCCGCAATGCAGGATTGCCTCAGGTCTCTCCGAACGCCGGTCATCGCTACGGGACATGCGAACGGTGACTCCGTCGAATTTTTCGATAATCTCGAAGAATCGGCGAGGATTACCCAAAATCAACTCGGAAACGCCGCCGGATTGCTCCAACCATCGAGAATGGCTACCGTGACGGCCAGCGTGCCGAACGAAACAAGCTTCCAGAGGTAGCGAGAAATGCATGCATCATTTCCCGACCGGTGACAGCCAGCAGGCGCGGCGCCTGCGCGAGCAGGACTGGAGCGTGTCATCACTGGGCCAGCCGGAACTCTGGCCCACATCCTTGCGAACACTGGTCAGTCTCATGCTGGATTCGCGTCAGGCGATGTTCCTCGTCTGGGGAGAACAACAGATCCTCCTCTACAACGACTCGTTGATACCGATCCTCGGGGATAGACACCCGGATGCTCTGGGGCGTCCGCTTCCGGAGGTCTGGCAGGAAATCGAAGCCGAGATGCGCCCGATCGTCGAAGCGGCCTGCGCCGGCACCGCGACACAGATTGACGACATCGAGGTGGTCGTCCGGCGCAACGGCCGCCCGGAGGAAACGCGTTTCAGCTTCTCGCTCACGCCGATCCGTTCGGAGCGAGGCGCAACCGACGGCTTCCTGTGCGTCTCCACGGAGCCAACCGAAGCTCTCAAGGCCGAGCCCGATCTCGATGCGCGGGCACGGGAGCGCGACCGGTTCATCCGTCTGACGGAGAACAGCCATGATTTCATCGGTATGGCCGACAGCGATGGACGCTTCTTCCATCTCAACGCATCCGCCCGCCGCCTCGTCGGACTGGAGAATGCGGACATCACGCGGATCGACATGGCGGAATGCTGCTCCGCGGAGGATGCGGGAACCTTCGTCGAACGGGTACGACCGGCACTTGCCCGACAGGGGCACTGGTCGGGTGAACTGACATTCAAGAACCTGCGAACCGGAGAGAAGATCCCGGTGCTCTACCACGTCCTGCCGATCACCGACGGCACCGGCGACACGATCGGCTTCGGCGCGGTGATCCGTGATTTGCAGGAGCGCCAGAAGATCGAGCAGGCCCTCATCCGCAACGAGGCCAAGTGGCGCGAGCTCTTCGAGACGCTCGATGAGGGCTTCATCCTGGGAGAGCTAGTGCGCGACGCCTCCGGCAATGTAGTCGATTGGCGCTACGAAGCGGTCAACGACGCCTGGTACGAACTCATCGGGACCACGCGCGGACGGGCTGAAGGCAGGACGATCCGCGAACTCTTTCCGGACATCGAAGACGAATGGATCTCCGACATAGCGACCGCCGTCGAAACCGGAGAAGCCGTTCGTTTCGCGAGGCCGGTCCGTACGCTCGGGCGCTGGTACGAGGGTGCGGTCCAGCATGCGGGAGGCGAACGCTTCACCGCCATCTTCCGGGAGGTCACCGATCGCATCTTCCAGGATCGTCGTCAGGCGGCGCTGTTGCGGTTCGGCGACGAGCTGCGCGATCTCGGTACGATCGAAGACATCGTACGAGTGGCGACGGACTGCATCTCGGAAGGCCTCGACGCGGACAGGTACGGTTTCGGCTTCGTGGATCAGGCTACGGAGACCGTCGACATACCTCCCGATACATGTGCGCCCGGCGTGGCGAGCATCGCCGGGCATCACGCCTTCCGGGCTTTCGGCTCATTCATCGAGGATCTGAAGCGGGGCGAGACGGTCGCGATCCCCGACGTGGCCACCGACCCCCGGACGCAGGCCTCCGTCGACGGCTTCGCCGCCCTCCAGATCCGCGCGCTCCTCAACCTGCCGATCCGCGAGAGCGGCCGTCTGGTTCTGGTCATGTTCGCACATGGAATCACGGCCCGGCCCTGGACCGACAACGAACTGCGCTTCGTGCAGCAGGTCGGCGACCGCCTGCAGGCCGCCATCGGGCGGCTACGGGCCGAGGCTCGGCAGATCACGCTCAACCACGAGCTGGCTCACCGCATGAAGAACACGCTCGCCATCGTGCAGGCGATCACGACGCAGACCCTCCGTCAGGCGGAGAGCATGGAAGCCGGACGCATCGCCATCGCCTCGCGCCTGTCCGCGCTCGCCCGCGCGCAGGACATCCTGACCCATACCTCGTGGGAGGAAGCAGATGTCCGCGCCGTGGTCAGCGCCGCCATCGAGCCCTATATCGGCGAGGGGGATCGCATCACCGCTTGCGGGCCCTTTCACCGACTGAGCGCGCAGCAGGCCCTCGGCCTCAGTCTCGCGATCCACGAATTGGCGACGAACGCCGCAAAGTACGGCGCGTTGTCGAGCGATGACGGCCGCATCGACGTATCCTGGTCACGGCGAGACGGCAAATTCGTCTTTCGATGGATCGAAATCGGTGGTCCGCCCGTTGCTATGCCAACACGGCACGGTTTCGGCTCCAAGCTGATCGAGCGGATCGTCGGCTCCTATTTCGACGGGACCGGTCGGCTGGATTTCGATCCCGGTGGCGTGCAGTTCGAACTAGTGGGGACGGCATCGTCTCTGACGTCCTGAGGGTGCTCTCTTCCGTATGTCCCGACTTCCCGATCCGCCCCGATACGCCGTCCTCGTCGTGGAGAATGACCCCGTCATCCGGGCCGAGGCGATGGACCTCGCGATCGAGGCGGGCTTCAAGGCCTACGGGGCGCGCGATGCCGAAAGGGCCATCCGGGCGCTGGAGCGGCACGACGAGATCCGCATCTGCTTTACGGATGTCGACATGCCGGGATCGTGCGACGGCGTAAGGCTCGCGGCGGCGGTACGCGAACGCTGGCCCCCGGTGGAGTTCATCATCGTTTCGAGCCAGGCGAAAGCGACACCCGACGAGATGCCGGCGCGGAGCGTGGCCTTCTCCAAACCCTATGACCCGACCGAGATCCTGCACGCACTGGGAAACTTCGGGCGACGGATCCAGGCCTGATCTCGTCGGGGTGGTTCGAGGGGTTCGTGTACCGCAGACGGGACGGTTCGCGAGGCATCAAACCGACGACGCGTCGCCGGTCAGGGTAGGCACCAAGGTTCACCGCAGCAGGGTCTAGAAGATGCCCCTTCCCGCCCGCATCCAGCGTTGCGGCACGATCCAGCAAATCGACACTTTAATCGTACCTCCTCGCGCTTCCTCCCTCATATCGTACAGGTGCGGAACGGCGCGGACCGGCGGCTAGCGCCTCAGGAAATCGATGAGGGCGCGCAGGGCGGGCGGTGTCTGCCGTCGGCTGGGATGATAGAGGAAGACCCCGTCGAAGGGGGGCGACCAGTCTTCCAGAACCGCCTCGAGCGTTCCCGAGGCGAGATCGCCCGCGATGTCGTCCTCCATGTGCAGGCTGACGCACCCTCCCCGGCGCACGAGCGCGAGGCCGAGATCGGTCGAGTTGCAGATCAGCGGCCCCTCGATCCGCTGGCGCACCCTGCGCCCCTCCTTTTCGAACTCCCAAGGGCTGATCCTGCCGGTGCTCATCTCGAGATAGCTTACGCAGGAATGGCCCCTGAGGTCGCGGGGATGGGTGGGACGGCCGTGGCGATCCCAATACTCCGGCGTAGCCACGACGAGATGCCGCAGCGCCGGTCCGACGCGCACCGCAATCATGTCCTTCTCGACATCCTCGCCGAATCTCAGGCCCGCATCGAAACCGCCCGAAACGATATCCTGAAAACCGTCGTCGACCGTGACTTGGACCGTGATCCCGGGATGGAGTGCGAGGAAGTCGGGCAAGCGGGACGTGAGATAGCCCGTGGCGATCCAGTGGAACGTGGTGATCCGCACGAGGCCCTCCGGCTCGTCGCGGAATGCGGCGAGTTCTTCAAGCCCGGCGTCGATCTCGGCAAGGGCCGGGTCGAGACGCGCGAGCAGAACCGACCCGGCCTCTGTCGGGGCCACGGAACGGGTCGAGCGGGCGAGCAGCCGCACGCCGATCCGTTCCTCCAATCCGCGTATCGCGTGGCTGAGCGCGGATGGCGATACGCCCAGTTCCGCGGCGGCGGCGGTGAAGCTGCGAGCCCGGGCCACGGCCGAGAAGCCGGCCAGATCATTGAGCGGTATCCGCGCCATTGCTGAACATTCCTCAGAAGCTCATCGCAGAGGTAGCCGCTAATCCGTCCCGGTGCAGCCTCTTATCTTCGGGTCAACAGAAGGAGATACCCATGCAGATGACCCATTATCGCCCCTTTGGCCGTTCCGGCCTGATCGTCAGCCCGATGGCGCTCGGAACCATGACATTCGGAGCGGGCCGTTGGGGCGCCGACGAACCCGCCTCCCGCGAAATACTCGACACCTATGTCGAGGCGGGCGGCAACCTGATCGATACTGCCGACGTCTACAGCGCCGGCGAAAGCGAAAAGATGCTGGGCCGGTTCCTGAAGGACAGCGGCCTGCGCGACCGGCTGGTGATCTCGACCAAATCGGGCTTTCCGAGAAGCCAGGGCACACCGCTGCACGGTGGCAACGGCGCCTACAACATCCGCCTCGGCATAGAGGGGTCGCTGAAGAGATTGGGGGTCGATCGGATCGACCTCTACTGGGTCCATGTCTGGGACCAGCTCACTCCCGCCGAGGAGGTACTGCGCACGCTGGCCGACGCGACCTCGCGGGGCGAGATCCTCTATTACGGATTTTCGAACACCCCGTCTTGGTATGTGGCCAGGGTCGCCACGCTGGCGGCCGCGCAAGGGTTGCCGGGGCCCATCGGCCTGCAATACGCGTGGTCGCTCGTCGAGCGGGGCGTGGAACTCGACATCGTGCCCATGGCACGGGCGTTCGGCCTCGGAATGATGCCATGGAGCCCCTTGGGCGGCGGACTGCTCACGGGCAAGTACGGGCGCGAGAAACTGTCCGCAGCTTCACAGGAGGTCGTGGTGCCCACCGCCGCCGACGCGGATACGGATCAACCGCGCGAACGTCTGAGCGGTGCGAACCCCTATGGCGGAATGCTGTTCACCGAGCGGAACTTCGATATCGTCGACATCGTGCGCGAAATCGCCGCCGAGCATGACGTATCCTTGGTACAGGTCGCCCTCGCCTGGCTTCTGTCGCGGCGGGCGACGACTGCGGTACTCCTCGGCGCGAGCAAGGCCGCGCAATTGCGAAGCAACATCGAGGCCATGTCCCTGCGCTTGACGGATGCCCAGATCGCACGTCTCGACGCGGCGAGCGCACCGCCTTCGCTCAATCCCTACTCCATCTTCGACCTGCCCCGCGAAATGCTCTTCGGGGGGGTTAAGGTGGAATGACCCCGATCCTGCGCACCCGCATTGGCGCACGTGATATGCTGCACCGCGCAAGCCTATTCCTCGGCGTCTTGCCGATGCGCAGGTCGTCCGTCGCTCCAACCGAAGAGCCCTTTACTTAGGAGCGTTCTCGCCTTCGAATTGGTGCCGAACGCGATGAATATCCGCGAAAGCACGAACCCATGGTTCAGGGCAGGCCACCGTGCCATCTTCAAACGCCAGCCAACCTGAACGGCAAAACGTCGTTTTCCGGCGTGATCTAAGGGCGCACCCCAGCCTGCGGGGTGCTCTCGACCTTCACCGAGCCGTGACTTGGAGTGAACGTGTACGCCGGGTGATCGAGCACCCTCGCGTTGACACCTGACCATTCCGGGCACGACATGATGGCTTCGGACGCCCTATCCGAATACACAATTCCGGAACCAGTCCGGCGTTGCGCCATCACTTTTTGCGGGAGGCACCCTTGATGAACCCCCGACGCGCCGCCTTTGCCGTTCCCGGCGATTTGACCACCCTCACGGGCGGCTACATCTTCGACCGGAAGCTGCTGGCAAGCCTGCGCGCGCTGGATCGTGACGTGACGCATATCGCCCTCGGCGCTTCCTTTCCCGACCCGACCCGGGCCGACATGCAGGACGCCGCGCGCCGTCTGGCGGCGGTGCCCGAGGATTGCCCGGTCATCATCGACGGGCTGGCGATGGGCGCGATGGACCATGAGGTCCTGACCGGCATGTCCGCGCCGATCGTCGCGTTGGTCCATCATCCCCTGGCCCTCGAAAGCGGGCTCTCCGCCGAACGCCGCGACCATCTCCATCGGACCGAGCTGAGGAACCTCGGGCAAGCGGCCCACATCGTCGTGCCTAGTCCGCATATCGGATCGCTGCTGGTTTCGGATTACGGCGTGGCCCAAGACCGCATCACCATCGCCCGGCCGGGCAGCGACCCGCGGTCCGGACAATCCGGGAAAAGCGACCCGCCGCTGATCCTGTCGGTCGGTATCCAGATGCCCCGCAAGGGGCACGACGTCCTGCTGAGGGCGTTGGCACGGGTGTCCGACCGGTCCTGGCAGGCGGTCGTGGCGGGCGCGCCGCTCGACACCGCCCATGCCGGGATGCTGGCGCGCCTCGTGGGTGACCTCGGGCTTGCCGACAGGGTGACCCTGGCCGGGCAAGTGCCGGGCGTGGAACTCACGCGCCTTTACGAACGGGCGCACCTCTTCGCGCTCGCCACGCGATACGAAGGCCACGGAATCGTCTTCGACGAAGCGATGGCCCATGGCCTGCCCATCGTGACCTGCGCCGTCGGCGCCGTACCTGATACCGTCGCTCCGGGCGCCGGAGTGCTGGTCCCGCCCGACGATCCCGACGCGTTCGCCGAGGCCCTCGCGTCGGTGCTCGACGACCCGAAGCGGCATGGGGACATGGCGGCGGCGTCCATCGCGGCGGGAGAGACGCTTCCGGACTGGGCCACCACCGCGCAGGTGGTCGACGACGTGCTGAGCCGCGTCGCTACAGGAGCGCTGACGCCATGAGCGAGAATGAGGGGAGGCTTGCAGCGCATCCGGCGAAAGAGGGTCGGACATAATGCGCTGATATGACCGGCTTTCGGTTCGGCGAGACGTTGAGGTACGCGGACCGTTTCGTCGCCGACTCGTACTGAGCGATAATCTCAAGAGCCCACTCCGTGCTCGCTTCCGTTCACTGTCATGATGTCCGGCTCATTGAACAAACCGGTGCCGCCTCAAGCAATGACCGATACCGGATCGTAGATCCGCCGGTCGGTACCTCGAACTTCTTGCACCGGATCGGGCCTCTGTCGCGGCAGGGCAGTACGCGGGCCTGCAAGAGCGAGAGTGATGACCGGGGGTCGTTGCGGACGGATGGTGCGTCGAACGAGATCGAAGCGTCGACGAGGTATGCGGGCTCAGCGGATCGTCGAAGACCCGGCGGCGGCATGGCAATGTATTTTGATCCTCGTGCGACCTGCATCGAGGACGCCGGCGCAGAACTGCTGCCCGGCAGGCATGATCACAAGATTATCATGGGTCACCAGCGCCCGCTCGAGATCGGGTGGATCATTCGATTAGAGGCTGTCCAGCATGGGTGAACACATCGACAGGACGGTCGAGCAATGCTGGGTGCCGGGGAGTGCATGCGGGTGCCGCACGCACCCGTATGTTTCGCCGATCCGCTAATTGGCCTATTATGCGTGCAATGAATAACGCAACACGGGGCTCCATGTCGCCAAGCCTGCCAATCGCCACCTGGATTCCGAACCCCACCTCCGACCGGCTAAGCCGACGGACCGTGTCACCCGCGGCAGCCCCACGACCGGTGGAATGCTTCAACGGCATCAGACCAGCATCGAAGGCGGCGCGGAAGGCTGGCACAGAAGCCTCGATCACTTCCGCTGGCGGCCGGCGAATGCCGCGTGCTGCGCCATCGGAACACCGGCCGTGAGGACATCGCCCGCGCTCTGGTGCATCGGCCCCGGGCGGGCCGAGGCGCGCCCCGGGCAAATGGGCGACGGCGTGCTCGTCGAGGCGCTTTACTCCGGCATCAGCCGGGGAACCGAACGGCTGGTCCTCCAAGGCCGCGTGCCCGAGAGCGAGCATGACAGGATGCGCGGGCCCGCGATGGAAGGCACGTTCCCGTTCCCGGTGAAATACGGCTACAGCGCTGTCGGGCGCGTGGCGGAGGGGCGGCTCGCCGGACGCACCGTCTTCGCGTTGCACCCGCATCAAACGCGCTTCCGGCTCCCTGAGGAAGCCCTGACACCGTTGCCCGACGGTTTGCCGCCGACCAGGGCGGTACTGGGCGCCAACATGGAGACGGCGCTGACGCTGCTCTGGGACAGTGGCGCGGGCCCGGGAGACCGGATCGCGGTCGTGGGCGCGGGTGTCGTCGGGGCGCTGACCGGTTACCTCGCCGCGCGGCTGCCGGGTGCCGAGGTGACGCTGGTCGACACCAATCCCGATCGCGCGGCTCTGGCGCAGGCCCTCGGCTGCACCTTCGCCGCCCCGTCCGCGGCACCCGAGGATTGCGATGTGGTCCTGCACCTGTCGGCAACGGGCGCGGGGCTTGAGACGGCCGTGAACTGCGCGGGTTTCGAGGCCACGGTGCTCGAAGGGAGTTGGTACGGTGCGGGCACGGTGCCCGTTCCGCTGGGCGGTGCCTTTCACAGCCGCCGATTGCGCATCGTGGGCTCGCAGGTCGGCCGGATCCCCACCGCGCGCGCGCCGCGATGGACCTACGCGCGCCGCCTTTCCAAGACGCTCGATCTGCTGCGGGATCCGGTGCTCGACATGCTCATCTCCGGTGAGACGGAATTCGCTGAACTGCCCGACGTCTACGCCGCGATCCTGTCGGACCCCGACACCCTGTGCCACCGCATTCGCTACGACACACAGTAAGGAGATACCATGTTCGCCGTCGAAGTCCGCGACCACATCATGATCGGCCATTCCCTTCCCGCGCCTGTCTTCGGCCCGGCACAGGGCATGCATGGCGCGACTTTCACCGTAGACGCGGCGTTCTTCACCGAGGGGATCGACGAGCATGGCCTCGTCGTGGATATCGGGCTGGCCACGCAGGCCCTCGCGGAAACGCTGGAGCCGCTGCGCTACAAGAACCTCGACGAGGTCCCCGAATTCGCGGGCAAGTTCACCACGACCGAATTCCTCTGCGGCCATATCTTCGAGACCCTCGCCGCTCAGGTCAGGGCGGGCAATCTCGGCGATGACGGCCGCGTGAAGAAGCTGCGCATCATGCTGCACGAAAGCCACCTCGCCCGCGCCTGGTACGAGGCGGAGATCTGAGGCGTGGGGTTCTCAGCCGAGTGGCTCGCCCTGCGGGACCCCGCCGACAGGGCGGCTCGCGACGTCGCGCTGTTGCAGCGGGCTGCCACCGCGGCGGGACCAGCGCCACTCGTCGTGGACCTTGGATGCGGCACGGGTGCGACATGGCACGCGCTCGCCCCGCTGCTGCCGGAGGACACGCGCTGGCGCCTCGTCGACAACGATCCCGCGTTGCTCGACATCGCGCGTGCCGTCGTGGGCGAGGCTGCCGAGTGCATCGTGGCCGATCTGGGCGACCTCGATGCGCTGCCGTTGGAAGGGGCCACATTGATCACCGCCTCGGCGCTTCTCGACCTGATGCCCGAGGCATGGTTGTCGGGCCTGGCCCAGCGCCTGGAAGCTCCATTCTACGCGGCCCTTTCATATGACGGGCGGATGGAATGGACGCGGCCTGATCCGCGCGACGACGCCGTGACCGCCGCGTTCAATTTGCACCAACGCAGCGACAAGGGGCTCGGCCCCGCTCTCGGCCCCGATGCCGTCGACCGGGCAGAGGCGCTGTTCGCCGCGCAGGGCTTCTCGGTCTTCCGTGCCGAAAGCCCCTGGCGTCTCGGTCCCGACATGGCGGAATTGCAGCACGAACTTACGCGCGGCATCGCCGTGGCGGCCTGCGAGACCGGCATGGCCGACGCCGAAAGCTGGCAACGCGATCGCCACGAGGCGGCGGATCGGTCAAGCTGCATCGTGGGCCATGCGGACTTCCTCGCCGTGCCCCCTGTCCGCCCACGGGAGACCGCGCATGTCTGAAACCGAAGTCACACCGCAGGTGTGGGACCGCCTCCTCGCGATCCGGCAAGGAACGGCGTGCAATTGCTGCGGCAATTGGACCGCGGGCGAGCGTGCGGCGCTGCGCCTCTACGCTCCGCTGGCACGGCGCGATCTCGGGCCGGTCGCCGTGGGGCAGATCGGGCAGTCGCTCGACGGCCGCGTCGCGACCGTCGCGGGCGATGCGCGCGACGTCTCGGGAAAGGACGGCCTCGCGCATCTTCATCGCATGCGGGCGCTGGTCGATGGGGTGATCATCGGCATTCGCACGGTGCTGCACGACTCGCCACGCCTGACCGTCCGGCTTTGCGAGGGGCGGAACCCGGCGCGTATCGTCATCGATCCGCGCGGGCGCCTGCCCGAGGATGCACCGGTGCTGAGGGATGACGGCTCAAGACGGATCGTCGTGCAATCCGTGGACCGGACATGGCCCGCAGGCATCACCGTGATCCGGTTGCCCTCGAACGACGGCCAGATCGATCCGGGCGAGATCATGACGGCGCTTCGTTCCGACGGCCTGCAGAACCTCCTCGTGGAGGGGGGCGGCCTCACGATCGCGGGCTTTCTCGAGGCCGGGCTGCTTTCGCGCCTGCAGGTCGCCATATCTCCGCTCCTGATCGGCGCCGGGCCGCAGGGACTGACCTTGCAAAACCCGGCCGAGAAACTCAGCGATGCGATCCGACCGTCGATGCAAACCTTCCTGTTGGGCAGCGATGTGGTCTTCGATTGCGGTCTCGTTCCGGAGGCCATGCAGGCGACCCGACCGATGCACCCGGCAACGGATTCCTGGAAGCTGGAGGCCAGACGATGACGATGGCGGCACGGACGGTGACGGAAAACAGGTTTGTCAGGGACGCTGCCGCACTCTTGGCGACGGTCGCACGGTCATCTCGGCAGATGCGCCTGCGACCCTCCCCGATCAGCCGACCGGGGCTTATGGAACCTGCATCGAACCCGCAGTGAGGACATCGTCGTATATCGTGGAGGAGTTCGGCGAGGCCCCGACCACGATGCGGTTGAAAAGAAATCGTAACGCGCACGGTGCACAGTGCATGGGACGATACCGCAAAGGACCGCGTGAGGCCGGAAACGCGCGGAGCACCCGTGCAAAATGTCTCATCTAACTTCCGGGACTGGAACGCGGCCCGGGTTCCCCGTAAGTGTCGTTCCGACGTGGCCGATCCATACCGGCCGCATCGGGACATTCGCGATAATGCGATCACCATATTGAAGGTTTTTCCTCCCCTGCCTGATCAATCCATTTCCGCCGGGAATCCGGCCTGGCCGTGGGTCCGGACCCTCTCGGGTTATCGCGATGCGCGGACCTGGCGCAGCTTGTTCGAACTCGTCGTGACCATTCTGCCCCTCGCGCTGCTGTGGGCCGCCGCCTGGTGGGCGCTGTCGCTCAGCGCCTGGCTGGCCGTGGCGCTGTCGTTGCTGAATGCGGGCTTCCTCGTGCGTCTTTTCGCGATCCAGCACGATTGCGGCCACGGGGCGTTCTTCAACAGCCGCAAGGCCAACGACTGGACCGGGCGGTGCCTCGGCGTCCTGACGCTGACGCCTTACGCGGTCTGGCGGCGCTCGCATTCCATCCATCACTCCACCGCCGGTCATCTGGAGCGCCGCGGCATCGGCGACGTCCACACGATGACGGTCAGGGAATACAAGTCCGCCTCCGCGCGGGCGCGCCTCGGCTATCGGATATATCGCCATCCTCTCGTCATGCTGGGGCTGTTCCCCACACTACTTTTCTGGGGGCAGAACCGCTTTCCCGGCTCCCTGAACGCGGGCTGGCAGTTCTGGGCGAGCGCAATGGGAACGAATGCGGTTCTCGCGCTTCTCATCGGTATCTTCGTGTCCCTCATCGGGATCGAGGCGATGCTGCTCGTCTATCTTCCGACCACGATCGCCGCGGCGACGATCGGCGTCTGGCTCTTCTATGTGCAGCACCAGTTCGAGGATACGTCTTGGGACGCAGGGGAGGACTGGCAGCTTCACGAAGCGGCGCTGCATGGCAGCTCGCATTACGACCTGCCTCCGGTACTGCGCTGGATGACCGCGAATATCGGCATCCATCATGTGCACCATCTGCACAGCCGCATCCCCTTCTACCGTCTGCCCGACGTCCTGCGCGACCATCCGCAGCTCGCCGGAACGGCGCGGATCACCCTGCGTGAGAGCATCGCCTGCTTGCGTCTGAAGCTCTGGGACGAGACCGGCCGCAAGCTCGTCAGTTTCGCCGACGCCGCGGCGATCCGGACGTGAATTCGGCGCCAGCGCAGGAGCACGAGGGGAACCGGTATCGGCGGCAACTCGACCGGTTGGCACCCTGACCGGCTGGTCCGCTGCGGGGCAGGTCTCGCATGCAGAAACGTACTGAGCCTATACGTAATGCAGTCGAAGGCGGGATTGCCGGTTGTGGATTAAAGCCTCAATCCGGCAAGACTCCGGATCGCGCCCCAGACTTACGCTCCGGCATCCTAACCCGGATACCTCGCACCTGCCGACCACTTCCGAGATCCAGATCACTCTTCTTGCCGCCACACCCGCGCTACCGTTCGCCGACATGGCCTTCTGACGAACCCTCGTCGACAACGACGAGAGCGACATGGTCATTGGCAACGGGTGGCTGGCGGTTCCTTTGTCCCTCGTGATGGTTTCCGCACGGACGCCATGCCCCTATCACGCGGCCCCCATTGCCAAGCCTCCGCATGCGTTCGATGATCGCCTCGTCCGATGGAAGCGGCGGACACGCGAGGCGCGGATGCAGCTTCACCGATTGGATGATAAGATGAATCAAGAGAATGCCCTCCCGACATCGACGGAGCAGAAGCTCCTGCAGGACATCGATGTCCACCTTGTCTACGACCTCGAGGGGGCGACGGATCTCCTGCTGCAGGTCGAGGTCCCGGATTTCGCCGATCAGCGGATAGAAGACGAGAAGATCGTCATTTCGGAGACCGAACACCTCTATCGCGTTTCCGCCGAGGACGGCATCGGGATGCGGCTCTGGATCCGGGCAGACGGTCGGTTCACCTACGATTATTCCGTCAGGGTCCATGTCGACCGGCCGTCCCTCGACCTCTCGATGCTGGATGCCGTCGCGCCGCACCTTCTGCCGGGAGACACGGTGCGGTACCTCATGCCGTCTCGCTATTGTCCCGCCGAACTTTTCCAGAGTTTCGTCGGCGCGGAATTCGGCCACCTGAGCGGCGGTGCCCGGGTGGTTGCCATGCGCGACTGGGTGCGGAGCGCGTTCAGCTACGTCCCGGGATCGAGCAACGCGCTCACCACCGCTCTCGACAGCTTCATGCAGCGGCAAGGCGTGTGCCGGGACTACGCGCATGTGCTGATCGCGCTCGTCCGCGCCTCGGCCATTCCGGCGCGTTTCGTCAGCGCCTACGCCCCCGGCGTCGATCCGCAGGATTTCCATGCCGTCGTCGAAGTGTTTCTCGACGGAACATGGCATCTCGTCGACGCGACGGGCATGGCCCCTGCCGACACAATCGCGCGCGTGGGTGTCGGCCTCGACGCAGCGGAGGTCTCGTTCCTCACGTCGTATGGACGGATCAGGATGGTGGAGCAGTCCGTGGCGTCCGTCGTCGTGTCCTGACCCGGCGTCGATAAGGACTGCTTTGGGCAAGCAACCCTGCCGCAACGCGGGGCATCATTCGCAACTTTTCGGGTTCGGGCTTCCACCGTATCGAAAGTGCTTGCCGAACGTGAGGGACCGTTTGTCGCCTGAAAATTTCGTCATCACGGCAGGCGGTCCGATCGAACTGGCGAGGCGTGGCGGCACCTGACGCGGTTTGCGTTTGGTAAGATGCTTATCCCGCCAATCGGAGAAAGGCCCAGCATCACACCGGGACTTGTCGAGCGGAACGGTCGCGAGCCAAGTTCCTAGAGAGTTCGGAAAGCTCGCACGAAGTCGGCAGAATCCGACATCCGGGTAGCCTCGTTCAGGAGTATACGAACGTATGCCGCCGCTGCTTGACTGCGATGGGATCAGTTGGAAAGCGGTGGGTGTCCTGACATCGGCAGGTGGCCGTATGTTATATTCACGGAGACTGCACATTGGCGACGGTCCTGCTCGTCCTCCATCTGTCGATCGTCACCGGGTTCACGCTCCGCATCCTGCTGCGGGATGATTATTCCCCACAGGCGCGCCTGGCATGGTTTCTCGTTCTGGCGGTGCTGCCATATGTCGGGGGTATCATCTATTTCCTCTTCGGCGCGAATGACCTCGGCAGGAGAGCGGACGAGCGGCACGAGAAGGTCTTCGCCCAGATCCGCGCCACGGAAACCCGTTTCATGGGTAAGAGCGACGATGTCGACCGACTGATCGATCCGCATTACAGGCCCGCCTTTCGATACGCCGGCTCCATAAACGGCTTTCATCCGGTTGCCGGAAACAGCGCCGACCTGATGGCGGACGCGGCAGCCACGACCGCGCACCTCATCGCCGATATCGACGCGGCCCGTCGCCATGTCCATGTCCTCTACTACATCTGGCTGGATGACCGGACGGGGACCGACGTCGCGCACGCGTTGATCCGGGCCGCAAAGCGCGGCGTCATCTGCAGGGCCATGGCCGACGGCCTGGGATCGCGCGCCATGATCAAGTCGCCGCTTTGGCAACAGATGCAGGAGGCGGGCGTGCGATTGGCCGTTGCCTTGCCGTTCGACAAGCTCATCCGCACGGTTCTGACCAGCCGCGTGGACCTGCGCAATCACCGCAAGATCACGGTCATAGACAGCACGATCACCTATTGCGGAAGCCGGAATTGCGCGGACCCGGAATTCCTTGTCAAAGCGAAATACGCTCCCTGGGTCGACGTAATGATGCGCTTCGAAGGCCCGATCGTCGCGCAGAACGAATTGCTGTTCCTAAGCGACTGGATGCAGGCGACCGGAGAAGGTCTCGATGATTTCAGCCCAGCCGCAAGCCCGGCCCGGGACGGATTTCCTGCGCAGGTCGTCGGGGTCGGACCGACCGAGCGACCAGGCGCCACCCCGCAGCTCTTCTCCACCCTCATCGCCTGCGCACAGGACAGCCTCACGCTGTCGACCCCGTATTTCGTACCGGATACGACGGTCCTGGAAGCCCTGTGTTCCGCGGCTCATCGCGGTGTCGAGACGACACTGATCTTTCCCAAGGTGAACGACAGCTGGATCGTCGCGGCAGCGAGCCGAAGCTATTACGGCCGATTGCTGTCGGCGGGCTGCAGGATACATGAATTCAAGGGTGGCCTCCTGCACGCCAAGACGCTGACGCTGGATGGAATGGTGACGCTTATCGGCTCGTCGAACCTCGACCTGCGAAGCTTCGACCTGAATTACGAAAGCAACATCCTCCTGCAGGACCGGGATGTGACCTCCGCCGTACGAGACCGGCAAAAGAACTATATCGAGCGATCCGATCCGGTAACGCGCGACACGGTCGCCGCCTGGCCCCGGTACCGGCGGGTCTGGAACAACGCGATCGCCACGGTCGGTCCCGTCCTGTAGGCGGCGCGGAAGGATGCGGAGAAGTCCGTCGGGATGGACGCCGGACAGGAAGTCTCCGCTGGAAGGCTATCGTCGCTTGTGCTTGATGAAGCCGGGGTTGCGCGCCCCGGAACGTCGAGGAGGATCCGATGACCTGGACAACGCTGGAAGGCTGGGCGGCGCATCTCCATCCCGACAAGTGGTCGGGTGCGTTGATCATCCTCATGCTCTTCCTGCTGGCCGGGCTGTTGCTGTCGCACCTGCTCAAGCGGACCATCAGACTGGTCGTCGCGCGCGACCACGACAACCGGCTCGACCGCATGTCCATCGGGTTCCTCTCGAAGGTCGCGAGCGCCTTCGTCTGGGTGCTGATCCTCATGCTCTACGCGCACATGATCCCGGCCCTCGACAAGCTCGCCACCGCGCTGCTGGCGAGCGTCTCGGTGGCCTCCGTCGTCTTCGGACTTGCCGCGCAATCGACCCTGTCGAATTTCGTGGCCGGCTTTAGCCTGATCTTCTACCGCCCGTTCCGGCTGGGCGACAAACTCCAGATCAGCGCGCCGACCGGCGTCGAGACCGGCATCGTGGAAGACGTGTCGCTCGGCTACACGATCCTGCAAACCTACGACAATCGCCGGGTCATCATCTCGAACTCCTCGATCTCGAGCGCGACCATGGTCAACCTGTCCGCCACGGAACGGCGGACGATGGCGATGATCCCGATCTCGGTGGGATACGATTCCGATATCGATGCGGCGCGGGCGTTGATCCTGGACGTCGCAGCGGGCATCCGCGAGATCGAGGACGTCGTCAGTTGCCCGGTCGTCAATCTGGGCGGCTCCAGCGTCGATTTCAGCCTGCGCGTCTGGTGCGCGGATTCCGGCGTCGCGGCGGGGGTCCAGAACACCGTGTTCGAAGCGGTCAAGAAGCGCTTCGACGCGGCCGGAATCGAGATCCCCTATGCCTACCAGAACATCCTGATCAAGGAGGTGCCGGCAGCACCGCGTCGAGAAGAGCGCGGCAAGACCGACCGATCGGGGTCGTGACAGCCAGATCGAACCGTCTGCTTCCACTTGGTCGAGCGTGGGCATCGACCGGATCAGCCGAACCTGCGTGAGGGCCGTTGGCGCTGGACCGATATCGCGAGGCCGACCCCGGAAGTGATCGGACAGTGTGTTAAACGTCCGGTCATAAGCGGGAGCAAGTGAACCACGCTGAAGCTCCCCATTCCTGTGGTATCTCTGTCGGTCTGCGTAAGAAGGAGCATTGCCGTGAATGCCGACGCCAGCCGGGACACGGGGTGTCACCGAACCCAGCATTCCACTTTGAATTGCCTTACTAAGGGGGCCTTGCCGCATAGATTTCCTTCGGTATTAAACCGGTGACGTATGCTGCCGAAATCGTACCCGGTGTTCTCGTTTCGACGATGCCTGTGGACGTATCTGATGGGATCCCACATGCCGACGAACGGTCTACCGGAAAGATCGCAACCGGATCATGCCGCGGCGATGGTATCCACACTGCAGATCTCCGGAGCAAGGCTGGCTTTGACAATGCGATTTAATATTTCTTCACCCTACAATCTCGTCTCGCCCCTCATTGCTCGTCTCGGCACGACAGGCCTACTCAATGAGCTGAAGGGGATGTTCCGGCGGATGGTGTCCGAAGAGTACTCCAGCCACGATCTCGCTTCGGCAATCGAGCACAACGCAGCGACCGTCTTCGTCGCGCAGGGTGCCCGAGCGTTTCGCAAAGGTCCATTCATGGGCGAGAAGCCCGTACCGAGCATTCTCGCGATCCCCTTCGCCCGCAGCTTCTGCGAGCCGATCCGGCTTTCCGAACTTGACGCATGGGCCGAGGCACGATGAGCGCTCCACGGCCCGGCGCGCCGATCCTCGAAACCGTGGAAGGACAACGCATTCGGGATGCGGACGCGACCGAATGGCGACGTTGGGGCCCCTACCTGTCCGAGCGGCAATGGGGAACGGTGCGCGAGGATTACAGCGCGGACGGGGATGCCTGGTCCGCCTTCCCGCACGACCATGCCCGGTCCCGCGCCTATCGCTGGGGCGAGGACGGTATCGCGGGCTTCTGCGACGAGGAGCAGACCTGGTGCCTGTCGCTCGGCCTCTGGAACGGTGCGGATCCGATCCTGAAGGAGCGTCTCTTCGGATTGACGAACGCGGAAGGCAATCATGGTGAGGATGCCAAGGAACTCTGGTGGCACCTCGATGCCGTGCCGAGCCACGCCTGGCAGCGTATGCTCTACCGCTATCCGCAGCGCGCCTTTCCCTATGCCGACCTCGTCGAGGAGAATGCGCGACGGCGGGGGACGGACGCGCCGGAATACAAGGTCGAGGACACCGGCATCCTGTCCGACGACAGGTTCTTCGACATCGAGATCGCGTATGCCAAGGCCGGGCCGGACGACGTGCTCATGCGCGTTACCGTACTCAATCGCGGTCCGCAGACGGCCCGCATCCACGTCTTGCCGCAGCTCGTCGCCCGCAACACCTGGAGCTGGACCGAGGATCACGACAAGCCGATGATCGCGCCCGATCGGCCGGGAACGGTTCTGGCGCGGCACCCCCGCAAACCGCCGCTTCGCCTTGAGGCGCTTCAGGATGTCCGCTGGCTGTTCTGCGAGAACGAGACCAACAAACACCGTCTCTACGGCATCGGCCCCGAGGGGCCCTTCAAGGATGCGATCAACGACCATGTTGTCGCCGGCATGGCGGAGTTGCCCGGGTCCGGGACGAAATGCGCGGCGTTGTCCGAGCACGATATCGAAGCCGGGGGATGCGTGACCCTGCGCTACCGCCTCTGCCCCGCCTCCGCGGAGAACATGGATGACGCGGCGTTCGACAGGGTCCTGCGCGACCGCGCGGGGGAAGCGGACGCATTCTACGACGCGCTTCAGCAGGGAATCGACGATCCGGACGAGCGACTGGTCCACAGACGGGCCCTGGCCGGCCTTCTCTGGTCCAAGCAGGTGTACCGTTATGACGTGAAGCGCTGGCTCGACGGCGATCCGGCGGGCCCCGTCCCACCATCCGAGCGGCGGCGCGGTCGCAATGCGGACTGGACGCATCTCGACAATGCCGAGGTGATCCTGATGCCGGACACCTGGGAATATCCCTGGTATGCCTCCTGGGATCTCGCTTTCCATGCCATGGCGGCCGCGTCCGTCGATCCGGCCTTCGCCAAGGATCAGCTCCTGCTTCTCACGCGCGAATGGTACATGCACCCGAGCGGACAGTTGCCGGCCTACGAATGGTCGTTCTCCGACGCCAACCCGCCGATCCATGCGTTCGCCGCCCTGCGGGTCTATCGCGCCGACGCGGCGCTGACCGGCCGGGCCGACCGCGCGTTCCTCGAAAGGGTCTTCCACAAGCTGATCGCCAATTTCACCTGGTGGGTGAACCGGAAGGACGCGTCGGGCCGCAACCTGTTCCAGGGGGGATTTCTCGGTCTGGACAATATCGGGGTGTTCGACCGTTCCGCCCCCGTTCCCGGAGGTGGCACCCTCGAACAGGCCGACGCGACGGCCTGGATGGCGATGTATGCGCTCAACATGATGCGGATGGCGCTCGAGCTGGCCGAGGAAAATCCCGCCTACGAGGACATCGCCTCGAAGTTCTTCGAGCATTTCCTGTCGATCGCGTCCGCCATGACCCATCTGGGGAAATCTGAGGCGGAGAAGGACACGGGCGAAGGCGGCGACGGCCTGTGGGACGAGGAGGACGGCTTCTTCTACGACGTTCTGGTATTGCCGGACGGCTCCACGACGACCCTCCGCGTGCGGTCTCTGGTGGGCCTGATTCCGCTTTGCGCCGTCGAAGTGCTCGACGGTGATCTTGCGCAACGCCATCCGGCATTTGCCCGACGCCTCGACTGGATGCTGCGGCGTCGGCCAGACCTGACGGAACAGGTTTCGAGATATGCCGAGCCGGGACGGAACGACCGCCTGCTCCTGTCGCTCCTTCGGCGACACCGCATGACGGCGGTTCTGGCACGGATGCTCGACGAGACCGAATTCCTGTCGCCGTTCGGAATACGATCCTTGTCGAAGGCGCATGGCAGAGCTCCGTTCGCGATCTCGATCGGCGATCGGAGTTTCTCGGTAGATTACGAGCCCGGCCCCTCGCAGAGCGGCCTTTTCGGTGGGAATTCCAATTGGCGGGGGCCCATCTGGATGCCGCTCAACTTCATGCTGATCGACGCGCTGCGCGAGTTCGAACGCTTCTACGGCACCGACATCCAAGTCGAATGCCCGATGAAATCCGGGCAACCTGTCGGCCTTGGAGGGATTGCCGACGAACTCTCGCGCCGGCTATGCGCCCTGTTCCTGAAAGACGCCGAAGGCCGGCGCCCGTTCAATGGTGGTCCGGCGCCGACGGGTGGAGCCGAGGAGGAAGAACTCATCCAGTTCAACGAATTCTTCCATGGCGAAACGGGCCGTGGCCTCGGCGCCTCCCACCAGACGGGGTGGACGGCATTGGTGGCCCTCCTCATCCAGCCGCCTCGATCCGTTTTCGCGCCCCGCTGAAGGAACGGGCATTGGGATTGAGTGCCGTGATGTGATGGCAAACTGTCATTGCCTAACAAGAAGGGCGGGATACTGGGCTATTCCGTTCGCTCAAGCCGAGGCTCCGTTTTCCGCATTTCGAATAATGTAGCTCAGCGAAACTCGATGCATCCCGAGCCTAGGCTCCAGATTCATTAAATTAGAGCCAGACTGACCTGCCACGGGATTTTCCCTCCACCGTCGATTAGAGTCCGCCCTAACTTGAGGACGGACAATGAAGCGAACGAGCTTCACGGACGAGCAGATCATCGGCATCCTTGGCGAGCACGAGGCAGGCGCGAAGTGCGCCGATC
>NZ_QKZL01000002.1 GCF_003253995.1 Palleronia aestuarii | reverse complement strand
GTCGCGGATGCCCACGATCTCGATCTCGTCGCCGACGTTGATCACGCCGCGCTCCACGCGCCCCGTCACCACCGTGCCGCGGCCGGAGATCGAGAACACGTCCTCGACCGGCATCAGGAACGGCTGATCCACCGCCCGCTCCGGCGTCGGGATCCACTCGTCCACCGCCGCCATCAGCTTGCGGATGCTCTCCTCACCGATCTCCGGGTTCTCCCCGTTCATCGCGGCGAGCGCCGAACCCGGGATCACCGGGATGTCGTCGCCGGGATATTCGTAGGAGGTGAGAAGCTCGCGGATCTCCATCTCGACGAGCTCCAGAAGCTCCTCGTCGTCGACCTGGTCGACCTTGTTCATGTAGACGACCATCGTCGGGATACCGACCTGGCGGCCCAGGAGGATGTGCTCGCGCGTCTGCGGCATCGGGCCGTCGGCCGCGTTCACCACGAGGATCGCGCCGTCCATCTGTGCGGCGCCCGTGATCATGTTCTTCACGTAGTCCGCGTGGCCGGGGCAGTCGACATGCGCGTAGTGCCGCGCGTCGGTCTCGTACTCCACGTGCGCCGTCGAGATCGTGATCCCGCGGGCCTTCTCTTCCGGCGCACCGTCGATCTGGTCGTAGGCCCGGAAATCGCCGAAGTACTTCGTGATCGCCGCCGTCAGCGTCGTCTTGCCGTGGTCCACGTGACCGATCGTCCCGATGTTCACATGCGGCTTGTTACGTTCGAATTTTGCCTTCGCCATGGCGTGTCTCCTGTCGTCTGATGGGTGCGGCGGGGAGGCCCCGCCCTACGGGTGGTGGGTAGGGCGGGGTTCACCCCGCCGCCCCTCAAGCGTATTTGCTCTGGATCTCTTCCGAGATGTTCTGCGGAACCGGCTCGTAGTGATCGAAGAGCATCGTGAACTGCGCGCGTCCGGAGGACATGGAACGCAGGTTGTTGATGTAGCCGAACATGTTGGCGAGCGGCACGAAGGCGTTGATGACGATCGCGTTGCCGCGGGTCTCCTGCCCCTGCACCTGGCCCCGCCGGGACGTCAGGTCGCCGATCACGTTTCCGGTGTATTCCTCCGGCGTCACAACCTCGACCTTCATGATCGGCTCAAGCAGTTTGGCCCCGGCCTTCTTCATGCCCTCGCGCATTCCCATGCGCGCCGCAATCTCGAAGGCGAGGACGGACGAGTCCACGTCGTGGAACTTGCCGTCGATCAGCGCGACCTTGAAGTCGATCACGGGGAAGCCCGCCAGCGGACCAGAATCCATCACCGAGTTGATGCCCTTTTCGACGCCCGGGATGTATTCCTTCGGAACCGAGCCACCGACGATCCGGCTCTCGAAGGAATATCCTTCGCCCGGTTCGGTCGGCGAGATGATCATCTTCACTTCGGCGAATTGGCCGGAGCCACCCGACTGCTTCTTGTGGGTGTAGGTGATCTCCGCCTCACGGCTCACCGTCTCACGATAGGCCACCTGCGGCGCGCCGATATTGGCCTCGACCTTGAACTCGCGCTTGAGACGATCGACGAGGATGTCGAGGTGAAGCTCGCCCATGCCCTTCATGATCGTCTGGCCCGACTCGATGTCGGTTTCCACACGGAAGGACGGATCCTCGGCCGCGAGTCGCTGCAGACCGGTCGACATCTTCTCCTGGTCGGCCTTCGTCTTGGGCTCGACCGCGATCTCGATGACGGGATCGGGGAAGGTCATCGTTTCGAGGACAACCTGGTTCTGCGGGTCGGAAAGCGTGTCGCCCGTCGTCGTGTCCTTGAGACCGGCAAGCGCGATGATGTCGCCCGAGAACGCCTCTTCGATCTCTTCGCGGTTGATCGCGTGCATCATCATCATGCGACCGATCCGTTCGCGCTTGCCCTTCGTCGTATTGAGAAGGGAATCGCCCTTCTTCAACTTGCCCGAGTAGATACGGGTAAAGGTCAGCGAACCGACGAAGGGGTCGTTCATGATCTTGAACGCCAGCGCCGAGAACGGCTCGTCGTCATCGGCATGCCGCGCGATGTTGCGGGTCTCCGTCTCGTCGTCGGGCGAGAAGCCCATGTAGGCCGGAACGTCGAGCGGACCGGGCAGGTAATCGATCACGGCGTTCAGCAGGGGCTGGACGCCCTTGTTCTTGAACGCGGAGCCACAGAGAACCGGCACGAAGGACATGCTGAGCGTGCCTTTCCGGATCATTTCGCGCAGCTTCGGCTGATCAGGCTCGACACCTTCGAGGTACTGCTCCATCGCATCGTCGTCCATCTCGACGGCGATCTCGATCAGTTCCTGACGCATCTCGTTGGCGCGATCGAGAAGGTCGGGACGGATATCCTGCACGACCCAGGACGCGCCCAGATCCTCACCCTTCCAGACCCACTCCTTCATCGTGACGAGATCGACGATCCCCTCAAGCGCATCCTCGGCCCCGATCGGCATCTGGATCGGCGCGGGCGTGGCGCCCGTGCGGTCCTTGATCATGCGGATACAGTTCCAGTAATCGGCGCCAATCTTGTCCATCTTGTTGACGAAGACAATGCGCGGCACGCGATAACGGTCGGCCTGGCGCCAGACGGTTTCCGTTTGGGGCTCCACACCGGCGTTGGCGTCGAGCACTGCGACGGCCCCGTCGAGCACGGCGAGCGAACGCTCCACCTCAATGGTGAAGTCCACGTGGCCGGGCGTATCGATGATGTTGAACCGGAAGCCGGCTTCCTCAGGCGTGTCGCCATAGATGCCGGTCGTGTTCTTGCCGTCCTCGGTGCGGAACCAGAACGTGGTTGTGGCAGCCGAGGTGATCGTGATGCCCCGCTCCTGCTCCTGCTCCATCCAGTCCATGGTGGCGGCGCCATCATGGACTTCACCGATCTTGTGGGACTTGCCGGTATAGAACAGGATTCGTTCGGTGCAGGTGGTCTTCCCGGCATCGATGTGGGCCATGATGCCGAAGTTGCGATAACGGGAAAGCGAATAGTCGCGGGGCATGGAATGCGTCCTCGTGTTCGGTTCGCGCCGGCCGGATTACCAGCGGTAGTGGCTGAACGCCTTGTTGGCATCTGCCATCTTGTGGGTGTCTTCGCGCTTCTTGACGGCCGAGCCACGGCCTTGGACCGCATCGACCAGCTCACCGGCCAGACGCTCTTCCATCGTGTTCTCATTGCGCTTGCGGCAGGCGTCGATCAGCCAGCGGAGCGCGAGCGCCTCGCGACGCTCAGGACGAACCTCGACGGGCACCTGGTACGTGGCGCCGCCGACGCGACGCGAGCGGACCTCGACCGACGGCTTGATGTTGTCGAGGCTCTCGTGAAACACCTCGATCGGCGATTTCTTGAGGCGGCCCTCGACCCGGTCGAACGCGTTGTAGACGATGCGCTCGGCCACGGACTTCTTGCCGTCGACCATCAGGTTGTTCATGAACTTCGTGACCACCTGATCGCCGTATTTGGCGTCGGGCAGGATTTCGCGCTTCTCGGCAGCGTGACGACGGGACATCTCGTAATCCTCTTACTTCGGGCGCTTGGCGCCATACTTGGAGCGGCGCTGCTTGCGATCCTTGACGCCCTGCGTGTCGAGCACGCCGCGCAGGATGTGATAGCGAACGCCCGGAAGGTCCTTCACTCGGCCGCCACGGATGAGCACAACGGAGTGCTCCTGGAGATTGTGCGATTCGCCGGGAATGTAGCTGATCACCTCGAATCCGTTCGTCAGCCGCACCTTGGCGACTTTCCGCATCGCGGAGTTCGGCTTCTTCGGCGTGGTGGTGTAGACGCGGGTGCAGACGCCCCGCTTCTGCGGGCAACCCTCAAGGTGCAGCGACTTCGAACGTTTGACCTTGGGCTGCCGCGGCTTGCGGATCAGCTGTTGAATCGTTGGCATTCCGGTTTCATTCCCCGTGTTGCAACATCGTGTTTCTGGGGCGCGCGCACCCCGGTTCATCTTTCCAACGCCTTGCGCGTCCGCAAAACGCAAACACCGCATCGCCCGATCAGGGCCACGCGGCGGGTCTCCAGAGGATCGGGGCCTGGGGCCCGGATCGTGACCACTCGAATTTGGATTCAGCCCCGAGCATGTGCCCGGAACCGAGTTCGGGCCGTATAGAAGCTGTTAAGTGGGGAGTCAACAGCCCCCCGAACAGTTCAGAAGCAATGAGATTGCCGCGCCAATCACAGAGATCATCAACGGTAGAAATGCAAGCGCCCCGCACAGGGCGGGGCGCAAGCGAAGGTACGAATGAGACGCGCGTTACTCGTCGCGGCTCTCGGGTGCGTCGACGAGGGAACTCGCGAAGGGATCCTCGTCGAGCGGCTCCTCGGGGGCGGCAAGCGCCGCCGCGGCCTCCGCTTCGGCACGGGCGGCCTTCAGCACCTTCAGATCACGCTCCGCGGCGATGCGGCGCGTCTTCTGCGTGGCCCCGCCGGTCCCTGCCGGGATCAGGCGACCGACGATGACGTTCTCCTTCAGGCCCACGAGCTTGTCGCGCTTGCCTTGCACGGATGCCTCCGTGAGAACGCGGGTCGTTTCCTGGAAGGACGCCGCCGAGATGAAACTGCGGGTCTGCAGGCTCGCCTTGGTGATCCCGAGCAGGATCGGCTCGCCGATGGCCGGGCGGCCACCCTTCTTCATCGCCTTCTCGTTGGCCTCGTCGAACTCGATCTTATCGACATGTTCGCCCTTCAGGAGCGTGGTCTCCCCGCTGTCCTGAATCTCCCACTTCTGGAGCATCTGGCGAACGATCACCTCGATGTGCTTGTCGTTGATCTTCACGCCCTGCAGTCGGTAGACGTCCTGCACCTCGTCGATCATGTAATCGGCAAGTGCCTCCACCCCGAGGATCGACAGGATGTCATGGGGGGCGGGATTGCCATCCATGATGTAGTCGCCCTTCTGGATGAAGTCGCCTTCCTGAACCGGGATGTGCTTGCCCTTGGGGACCATGTACTCGATCGGCTCGGCACCCTCCTCGGCGGGCACGATGGCGATCCGGCGCTTGTTCTTGTAGTCGCGCCCAAACTTCACGTAGCCGTCGGCTTCCGCGATGATCGCATGGTCCTTGGGACGCCGCGCCTCGAAGAGTTCGGCCACCCGCGGCAGACCGCCGGTGATGTCCTTCGTCTTCGCGCCTTCCCGCGGAATCCGCGCCACCACGTCGCCGGCCTTCACCTCGGCGCCGTCCTCTAGCGACAGGATCGCGTCGACCGACATCGGATAGGTGACCGGATTACCCGCATCGTTGCGGACGGGTTCGCCATCCTCGCCGAGGATCAGAACCTCGGGCTTCAGGTCTCCGCCCTTCGGAACGGAGCGCCAGTCCGACACGATCTTCTGCGTCATGCCCGTCGCGTCATCGGTCTCGTCGCGTACGGAGATACCGGTGACGAGGTCGACGAACCGCGCCGTACCCGCCTTTTCCGCGATGATCGGCAGGGTGTAGGGGTCCCATTCGAAGAGCCGGTCGCCGCGCGCAATCTTCGCACCGTCCTCGACATGGACCGTGGTCCCGTAGCCGAGCTTGAAGGTGGCGCGTTCGACGCCGTTCTCGTCGATGATCGCGAGGGTCATGTTCCGGCCCATCACGATGTTCGCACCGGACTCGTTCTGCAGCATCTGAGCATTGCGGTATTCCGCGATACCGTCCTGCCCCGCTTCCTGGAACGATTGCTGACCACCTTGCGCGACGCCGCCGATGTGGAAAGTCCGCATCGTGAGCTGCGTGCCCGGCTCGCCGATCGATTGCGCCGCGATGATCCCCACGGCTTCGCCCTGGTTGACCATCGTGCCGCGCGCGAGGTCGCGCCCGTAGCACATCGCGCAGACGCCTTCCTCCGACTCGCAGGTGAGCGGCGAGCGGATGCGCGCCGTGGCGAGGCCCGACGTCTCGATCATGTCGGCCTTCCGCTCGTCGATCAGTTCCCCGGCAGAGACCATCACTTCCTCGGTGGCCGGACGAATGAGATCTTCGGCCGCGACGCGACCGAGAACACGCTCGCCGAGCGACGCCACGACCTCACCGTCATTGACGGCCGCCTTGGCGGTCACGGCCCGGTCGGTACCGCAATCGACCTCGCGCACGATGCAATCCTGCGCCACGTCGACGAGACGCCGCGTCAGGTAGCCCGAGTTCGCGGTCTTGAGCGCCGTGTCGGACAGGCCCTTCCGCGCGCCGTGGGTGGAGTTGAAGTACTCCAGCACGGTCAGGCCTTCCTTGAAGTTCGAGATGATCGGCGTCTCGATGATCTCACCGGACGGCTTGGCCATGAGGCCCCGCATCCCGCCCAGCTGCTTCATCTGCGTGACCGAGCCCCGTGCACCCGAATGGGCCATCATGTAGACGGAGTTCGGCTCGTTCTCCGCGCCGTGCTCGTCTTGGCCCGGGGTCGAGATGGTCGACATCATCGCCTCGGTGACCTTGTCGTTGCACTTCGACCAGGCATCGACGACCTTGTTGTACTTCTCACCCTGGGTGATCAGGCCGTCCATGTATTGCTGTTCGAAATCCTTCACCTGGTCGCGCGTGGTCTCGACGATCGGCCACTTGTCCTGCGGGATCACCATATCGTCCTTGCCGAACGAGATGCCCGCCTTGAACGCTTCGCGGAAACCCATCGTCATGATCTGGTCGCAGAAGATGACCGATTCCTTCTGACCGCAATAGCGGTAGACGGTGTCGATGACCTGCTGGACCTCCTTCTTGCGCAGGAGCCGGTTGACCAGATCGAAGGGCGCCTTGGCATTGAGTGGCAGAAGCGCTCCGAGGCGTACGCGGCCCGGCGTGGTCTCGAACCGCACCATCACCTCGTTGCCCTCGTCGTCGATCTGCGGCAGCCGCGCCTGGATCTTGGCGTGCATGTGCACTTCGCCCGCGTCGAGCGCGTGCTGCACCTCGTCCACGTCCGCGAAGAGCATTCCCTCGCCCTTCATCCCCTCGCGCTGCATGGAGATGTAGTAAAGGCCGAGAACCATGTCCTGCGACGGCACGATGATGGGCGCGCCGTTGGCGGGCGACAGCACGTTGTTCGTCGACATCATCAGGACGCGCGCCTCGAGCTGTGCCTCGAGCGAAAGGGGCACGTGCACCGCCATCTGGTCGCCGTCGAAGTCGGCGTTGAAGGCCGAGCAGACGAGCGGATGGAGCTGGATCGCCTTGCCTTCGATGAGCACCGGCTCGAACGCCTGGATGCCAAGACGGTGAAGCGTCGGCGCGCGGTTCAGCATCACCGGATGTTCCCGGATCACCTCGTCGAGGATGTCCCAGACCTCGGGACGCTCCTTCTCCACGAGCTTCTTGGCCTGCTTGACGGTCGACGACAGCCCCTTCGCCTCGAGCCGCGAATAGATGAACGGCTTGAAGAGCTCGAGCGCCATCTTCTTCGGCAACCCGCATTGATGCAGCTTCAGTTCAGGGCCGGTCACGATGACCGAGCGGCCGGAGAAGTCCACGCGCTTGCCGAGCAGGTTCTGACGGAACCGGCCCTGCTTACCCTTCAGCATGTCGGAAAGCGACTTCAGCGGACGCTTGTTGGCACCCGTAATGACGCGGCCGCGACGGCCGTTGTCGAAGAGTGCATCGACGGATTCCTGCAGCATCCGCTTTTCGTTGCGGATGATGATGTCGGGCGCGCGCAACTCGATCAGCCGCTTGAGGCGGTTGTTGCGGTTGATCACCCGGCGATAGAGGTCGTTCAGGTCCGACGTGGCGAACCGGCCGCCATCGAGCGGAACCAGCGGACGCAGCTCCGGCGGGATGACCGGCACGACGGTCAGGACCATCCATTCCGGACGGTTGCCGCTTTCGAGGAAGCTTTCGACGATCTTCAGACGCTTGATGATCTTCTTGGGCTTCAGCTCGCCGGTCGCTTCCTTCAGCTCCTCGCGCAGACGCTCGGCTTCGGCCTCGAGGTCGATCATCGCGAGCATCTCGCGGATCGCCTCGGCACCGATATTCGCGGTGAACGCATCCATGCCGTAGGCATCCTGCGCGTCCATGAACTCTTCCTCGGTCAGCATCTGACCATAGGTGAGATCCGTCAGCCCGGGCTCGATGACGACGTAATTTTCGAAATAGAGTACCCGCTCGAGATCACGGAGCGTCATGTCGAGCATGAGGCCGATGCGCGAGGGCAACGACTTCAGGAACCAAATATGGGCGCAGGGCGCGGCGAGCTCGATATGGCCCATGCGCTCGCGCCGGACCTTCTGCAGCGTCACCTCGACGCCGCACTTCTCGCAGACGACGCCGCGATACTTCATCCGCTTGTACTTGCCGCAGAGGCACTCGTAATCCTTGATCGGACCGAAGATCCGCGCGCAGAAGAGGCCGTCACGCTCCGGCTTGAACGTCCGGTAGTTGATCGTCTCGGGCTTCTTGATCTCGCCGAAGGACCAGCTCAGGATCCGCTCCGGGGACGCGAGGGACACCTTGATCTCGTCGAAGGTCTTGGGGCCGGCCAACGGGGAGAACGGGTTGGTGGTGAGTTCCTGGTTCATGTCTTTTCCTTGAAGAAGGGTGCGTCGGTGGGGGGCGGACCTGACATCCGCCCCGCGCGGTCAGACTTTGTCGCCTATTCCGCGTCTTCCTCCTCGGCATCCAGGAGTTCCATGTTGAGGCCCAGGCCGCGGACCTCCTTGACGAGGACGTTGAACGATTCCGGAACGCCGGCCTCGAAATTGTCTTCGCCCTTGACGATGCTCTCGTAGACTTTGGTCCGGCCCGCCACGTCGTCGGACTTCACCGTCAGCATCTCCTGCAGCGTGTAGGCCGCGCCGTAGGCTTCGAGCGCCCAGACCTCCATCTCGCCGAAGCGCTGACCGCCGAACTGTGCCTTGCCGCCCAGGGGCTGCTGCGTGACGAGGGAGTACGGCCCCGTCGAGCGCGCGTGGATCTTGTCGTCCACGAGGTGGTGCAGCTTCAGGAGATACTTGATCCCCACCGTCACCTTGCGGCTGAACGGCTCGCCCGTGCGTCCGTCGAAAAGCAGCGACTGACCGGATGTGTCGAACCCGGCCCGTGCGAGCGAGTCGTTCACATCCGCTTCCTTCGCCCCGTCGAAGACCGGCGTTGCGATTGGCACGCCGCGGGTGACGTTCGACGCGGCCTCGACCAGCGCGGTCTCGTCCATCGTCTCGATCCCCTCGCCGTAGACGTCGTCGCCGTAGGCCAGACGCATCGCCGCCTGAACGGGGGTCATGTCGCCCGAACGACGGTACTCGTCGAGCGCCTCGTCGACCTTGAGGCCCAGGCCGCGCGCGGCCCAGCCCATATGGGTCTCGAGGATCTGGCCCACGTTCATGCGCGACGGCACGCCCAGCGGGTTCAGGACGAAGTCGACCGGCGTGCCGTCCTCGAGGAACGGCATGTCCTCCATCGGCACGACCTTGGAAATGACGCCCTTGTTGCCGTGACGTCCGGCCATCTTGTCGCCCGGCTGCAGCTTGCGCTTCACCGCGACGAAGACCTTGACCATCTTCATCACGCCCGGCGGCAGGTCGTCGCCACGACGCACCTTCTCGACCTTGTCCTCGAACCGCGCATCGAGAGCACGCTTCTGCAGCTCGTACTGCTCGTTCAGCGCCTCCATGATCTTGGCATCGTCCTCGTCCTCGAGGGCGAGCTGCCACCACTGGCCACGCGAGAGCTGGTCGTCGAGCAGCGTCTCGTCGATCCGGGTGTTCGGCTTGACGCCCTTCGGACCCTTGGCGGCATTCTTACCGAGGATCAGCTCCCGGAGACGCGCATAGATGTTGCGATCCAGGATCGCGAGCTCGTCGTCGCGGTCGCGCGACAGACGCTCGACTTCCTCGCGCTCGATCTGCAGCGCGCGCTCGTCCTTCTCCACGCCGTGGCGGTTGAAGACGCGCACCTCGACCACGGTACCGTAATCACCAGGGGGCAGGCGCAGCGACGTGTCGCGCACGTCCGACGCCTTCTCCCCGAAGATCGCGCGGAGAAGCTTCTCCTCGGGCGTCATCGGGCTTTCGCCCTTGGGCGTGATCTTGCCCACGAGGATGTCGGCCGGACCAACCTCGGCGCCGATATAGACGATCCCTGCCTCGTCGAGGTTGCGCAGCGCCTCCTCGCCGACGTTCGGGATGTCGCGCGTGATCTCTTCCGGACCGAGCTTCGTGTCGCGCGCGGCGACCTCGAATTCCTCGATATGGATCGACGTGAAGACGTCGTCGCGGGTGATCCGCTCGGAGATCAGGATCGAGTCCTCGTAGTTGTAGCCGTTCCAGGGCATGAAGGCGACGACCACGTTCTTGCCGAGCGCAAGCTCGCCCATGTCTGTGGACGGGCCATCCGCGATGACCTCTCCCTTCGTGACCGTATCGCCGACCTTCACCAGCGGGCGCTGGTTGATGCAGGTGTTCTGGTTCGAGCGCTGGAACTTCCGCAGGCGGTAGATATCGACGCCTGCATCCCCGAGACCCAGATCCTCCGTGGCGCGCACGACGATCCGTGTCGCGTCGACCTGGTCGATCACGCCCGCACGCCGCGCGGTGATCGCCGCGCCGGAGTCGCGAGCAACCTTCTCCTCGATACCGGTACCGACGAGCGGCGCCTCGGCACGCAGGAGCGGCACGGCCTGCCGCTGCATGTTAGACCCCATGAGCGCGCGGTTCGCGTCGTCGTTCTCGAGGAACGGGATGAGAGAGGCGGCCACGGAAACGAGCTGCTTCGGCGACACGTCGATCAGATCCACGTTCTCGTTCGGCGCAAGCGTGTAATCGCCCGATTGCCGCGTGGAAACGAGGTCGTTCACGAACCGCATGTTCTCGTCGAGATGCGCATTGGCCTGCGCCACCGTGTGACGCATCTCCTCCGTCGCGGACATGTAGTGGACCTCGTCGGTCACCTGCCCGTCCTTCACGACCCGGTAGGGCGTCTCGATGAAGCCATACTTGTTCACCCGCGCAAAGGTCGCGAGGGAGTTGATGAGACCGATGTTCGGACCTTCCGGCGTCTCGATCGGACACATCCGCCCGTAATGGGTCGGGTGCACGTCGCGCACCTCGAAGCCCGCGCGCTCCCGCGTGAGGCCGCCCGGCCCGAGCGCCGACAGGCGCCGCTTGTGCGTGACCTCCGAAAGCGGGTTGGTCTGGTCCATGAACTGCGACAGCTGCGAGGAGCCGAAGAACTCGCGCACCGCAGCCGCAGCGGGTTTCGCGTTGATCAGGTCCTGCGGCATCACGGTGTCGATCTCCACGGACGACATCCGCTCCTTGATCGCACGCTCCATGCGAAGAAGGCCAACGCGGTACTGGTTCTCCATCAGCTCACCGACAGACCGCACCCGGCGGTTGCCGAGGTGGTCGATGTCGTCGATGTCGCCGCGCCCGTCGCGCAGGTCCACGAGAGCCTTCACGCAGGCCACGATGTCCTCGCGGCGCAGCGTGCGGACCGTGTCCTCCGCGTCGAGATCGAGCCGCATGTTCATCTTCACCCGACCGACGGCCGACAGGTCGTACCGCTCGGGATCGAAGAAGAGAGTGTCGAACAGGTTCGACGCGGCCTCCACCGTGGGCGGCTCACCGGGACGCATGACGCGGTAGATGTCCATGAGCGCGGTATCGCGGTTCATGTTCTTGTCCTGCGCCATCGTGTTGCGCATGTACGGACCGACGGTGATGTTATCGATGTCGAGGACCGGGATTTCCGTGATGCCCGCGTCCATCAACTCCTTGAGCGTACCGCCCGTGACCTCGCCGTCCTTGTCGGTCTCCCAGGTCAGCTCGTCGCCGGCCTCGACGTAGATCGCGCCCGTTTCCTCGTCGATGATGTCGCGCGCGACATAGCGGCCGAGGATCTGGTCGAAGGGCAGGAGCAGGTCGGAGACATTGCCCTCGTCGATGAGCTTTTTGACGGCCCGCGGCGTCACCTTCTTGCCGGCCTCGGCGATCACTTCGCCGGAAGCGGCATCAACGAGATCGTAGGTCGGCCGCGTGCCGCGGACGCGCTCGGGGAAGAAGCGCGTTACCCATCCGCGGTTCTTCTCGAGCGTGAACGACACCTCGTTGTAGTAGGACTGCATGATCTGTTCCTGATCCAGCCCGAGGGCGTAGAGCAGGGTCGTCACCGGCAGCTTCCGGCGACGGTCGATCCGCGCGTAGACCAGGTCCTTGGCGTCGAACTCGAAGTCGAGCCAGGAGCCACGATAGGGAATGATACGGCAGGCGAAGAGCAGCTTTCCGGAGCTATGCGTCTTGCCCTTGTCGTGGTCGAAGAAGACACCGGGAGAACGGTGCATCTGCGACACGATGACGCGCTCCGTGCCATTCACGATAAACGTGCCGTTCGGCGTCATCAGAGGCATGTCGCCCATGAAGACGTCCTGTTCCTTGATGTCCTTCACCGACCGCGCGCCGGTATCCTCGTCCATGTCGAACACGATGAGACGAAGCGTTACCTTAAGCGGCGCCGAATAGGTCATGTCGCGCTGCTGGCATTCCTCGACGTCGTACTTCGGCTTCTCGAGCTCATACCGAACGAACTCGAGCACCGCGGTCTCGTTGAAATCCTTGATCGGGAAAACCGACTGGAAGACACCCTTGATGCCCTCCCCGTCGAGCGGCTCGGCCTCCTCTCCGGAATTCAGGAAGAGATCATAGCTGGATTTCTGAACCTCGATGAGGTTCGGCATCTCCAGAACTTCGCGAATCTTGCCGTAGTACTTGCGCAGACGCTTCTGACCGAGGAAGGATTGTGGCATGGGTGCGGGGTCTCCGTAACGATCGGGGCTCGACACGGTCGGGGTAACCGGACGAACGCCTCCTGACGGCAGGGCCATTTCAATACGCGACGCGCATCCCACAGCACGTCTCCCGAAACGACAAACTGACCTTCCGAAGCCCATGATCTTTCATGGGCTCGGGAAGGACGGCTCATTCATATTTTGTCAGCGATTGTCAACGAATCGGCATTTAGGACGGAGAGCGGTGATTAGCAACCTCTTCGAACACCTGCAAGGTCGTCTCGCGGAAGCGTTCCACCGTATATGTCGAGAGGATCCGCCGTGACGCACGGCGTCGCAACTCGTCGAGCGGCTGCGGATCGCTTCGATAGGCGCGCACGATCTCTCGCGTTCTGCCGATCATCGCACTGATATCGTCGGCATCGATCGGAAAGCCGGTCGTCTCGTCGAAATACTCGCTCCCCCCCACGCCCTGATATCCGATCACGATCGCGCCGGTGGCCATCGCCTCGGCCGGCGGCAATCCGAACCCTTCCTGGTGCGAGAACGAGAGAAAGATGAGGCTTTCACCGAATCCTTTCAGCAAATCCTGCTCGGGCATGTTCTGCAGGACCACGATGCGCACGTCGGACAAGTCGGGATCACGTCTTAGGGCATTCAGCACGATCTGCGACTGGAAGGCGTGCTTGCGCGGCATCACCGCGATCTGAAGGCGCTTGTCCTCGACGAACCGAAATTTCTTCTGCGATATCGACAGCGTGACGCGGAGCGTGTCGATCCCGGTCAGTTCCCGGACCCCGCGATGCGATGCCTCCGAGGTTGTGACGATCGCGCCGAATTGATCGAAGCACGGACGCTCCCGGGACGTATCGCGCAGGAAAGCCCGTGCGAACCCCATTACGTCTTGCGCAAGAAGGACGCAGCGCTCCGGACCGTAGATGTCGGCGAGTTCGGGATATTGGTATTCGGGAACGACGACGATGTCGCTTGGACGGAGATCGATCTTGGGGTGCCGGACCTTCCCGCGGCTCACGGCCCGACGCACGATACGCCAGGCATGGTCCAGCCGTCGCCGCCGGCTGACCTGGCGGTCGAACCGCTCGAGGCGCGGATCGTGGAAAGGGCGCGCCTTGCCGTCGTAATACGCATAGACGTGGTCGGGGAAGGGAAAGAGCGGATGCGCTTCATGCCCCGCCTCAATCAGTAGATCCGCCATCGCCAAGATGACGTTCGCTCCACCGGTCGGCGCAGTCCGTCGCCCCAAGGGAAAGAGAAAGCGGGCCAAGGATCACCGGTATCTAAAGGAGGTGGACAAGTCCTCTCCCGGACATAGCCGGGCAAGCCGGGCGCGGCATGCGCGCCCGGCCAAGTTCATTACTTGAGCTCGACTTCGGCGCCAGCCGCCTCGAGCTTGCCCTTGATCTCCTCGGCTTCGTCCTTGGAGACCTGCTCCTTAACGGCCTTGCCGCCGGCCTCGACCAGCTCCTTGGCTTCCTTGAGGCCAAGCCCGGTGATCGCGCGGACTTCCTTGATGACGTTGATCTTCTGGGCCCCGGCGGCCTTCAGGATCACGTCGAATTCGGTCTGCTCCTCGGCCGCGGCGCCACCGGCGTCGCCGCCCGCAGGGCCGGCCATCATGACGGCGCCGCCAGCGGCGGGCTCGATGCCGTACTCATCCTTCAGGATCGTTTTCAGTTCCTGCGCTTCGAGAAGGGTCAGACCCACGATCTCTTCGGCAAGTTTCTTAAGATCAGCCATTGTTCAGTTCCATTCGTTCAGATGTGTTCCAACGTCGCGGAGAAATCCGCACGGGCATCACGCGGCCTCGCCGCGCTCCTCGATGGTCGTAAGGATGCTCGCGATATTCGAAGCAGGCGCGCCGATGGCCCCGGCGATGTTGCTGCCCGGTGCGCCGATGCAGCCCGCGATGGAAGCGATGAGCTCCTCGCGGCTGGGCATCTGCGACACGGCCTTCACACCGTCGCGGTCCAGAGCGTTCTCTCCCATCGCGCCGCCGAGAATCTCGAACTTCGGATTCGCCTTGGCATAATCCTCGGCCACCTTGGCTGCTGCCACGGGGTCCTCGGAATAGGTGAGAACGGTCATGCCCGTGAGGAGACCGGCAATCGATGCCGGCGGAGTCCCCTCTAGGGCGATCTTGGCGAGCTTGTTCTTGGCAACGCGCACGGACCCGCCTGCTTCGCGCGCACGCGCCCGCAGGTCCTGCATCTCGGCGACCGTGAGACCCGCGTAGTGGGAAACCACTACGACGCCAGAGCTTTCGAAGATCTGGCCGAGTTCCTCGACCACTTTCTCTTTCTGGGCTCTATCCACAGTATCACTCCAAGTTTGGAGGGCGGACCCTCCGGCTCAGTCCGACCGGGAATATCCCGGCCATGCGGTCCGAACGGGCAGGTCATCCCTGTGAGCACCCGAAGGCGTCGAATGGAAATCTCTCTTCCCGTCTCAGGCCGGAATTATGGGCGGACCCACCGGCCGTCTCGGACGAAAGCGGCACCCCGTCGCGAATCGGACGGAAGGCCACGAGGGGGCTCTCTAAACCCTGCGCGCGGCCTTGCCAAGCCATGACCGAACGAGCCCCAAAACGACGAAAGGCGGACCGAAAAAGCCCGCCTTCCAAATCCCTAATTCACGAGATGATCAGGTATTGCCCGTCGCCGAGCCGACATCGAGCGTGATGCCGGGCCCCATGGTCGAGGTCAGGGCCACCTGCTTCATGTAGGTACCCTTGGCGCCCGCGGGCTTCGCGCGGGACACGGCTTCCACGAACGCACGAATGTTCTGCGCAAGCGCCGCCTCGTCGAAGGAGGCCTTGCCGATCCCGGCATGGACGACCCCGGCCTTCTCGGCCTTGAACTGGACCTGGCCGCCCTTCGCGGCCTCCACGGCTTCCTTCACGTCCATCGTCACCGTGCCGACCTTCGGGTTCGGCATGAGGTTGCGCGGGCCGAGGATTTTACCCAGGCGGCCGACGATCGGCATCATGTCGGGGGTGGCGATGCAGCGGTCGAAATTGATCTGGCCGCCCTGGATCTGCTCCATCAGGTCCTCGGCGCCGACGATGTCGGCCCCGGCGGCCTGCGCCTCCTCGGCTTTCGGCCCGCGCGCGAAGACCGCGACGCGCACCATCTTGCCGGTCCCGTTCGGCAGCGTCACCGTGCCGCGGACCATCTGGTCGGCGTGGCGCGGATCGACGCCGAGGTTGAGCGAGATCTCCACCGTCTCGTCGAACTTCGCGGTGGCGTTCTTCTTCACCAGCGAGACGCCGTCCTCGACGCTGAGATTGTGCTTGTCCGCCACGGCTTCGCGGGCGGCGCGGGTGCGTTTTCCGATCTTCGCCATCTTATTTCACCTCGATGCCCATGGAGGACGCGGAGCCCAGGATGATCTTCATCGCGCCTTCGATGTCGTTGGCGTTCAGATCCTTCATCTTCGCCTCGGCGATCTCGCGGACCTGTTTGACGGTCACGGTACCCACGGTCTCCCGCGTGGGGGTCTTGGCGCCCGACTGAACCTTCGCGGCCTTCTTCAGGTAGTACGACGCCGGCGGCGTCTTGATGTCCATCGTGAAGGACTTGTCCTGATAGTAGGTGATCACGGTCGGGCACGGCGCGCCGGGTTCCATGTCCTGCGTGCGTGCGTTGAACGCCTTGCAGAACTCCATGATGTTGATCCCGCGTTGACCGAGCGCCGGGCCCACGGGCGGAGAGGGATTGGCCTGCCCCGCCTTCACCTGCAGCTTCATGCTGCCGATTCTCTTCTTGGCCATGACGGCCTCCTTTCCTTCGCGACAGGGCTCCGCCCCGTCCTACAATGGCCTCCGGAGAGGCCCGATTGCCGTGGTTCGATGTCCGCTCCGGAACGGAGCCTCGTCTCCCACGTCGAACGGCCGCGTCCGTGCGGCCGGGTCGGCGCGCCCGTAGCGCGCCCTCTCAGTGCTCCTTGGAGACCTGAGTGTATTCGAGCTCGACCGGAGTCGCGCGGCCGAAGATCGAGACCGAGACCTTGAGCCGCTGGTTGTCGTCGTCGACATCCTCGACCATCCCGTCGAACCCCTCGAAGGGACCGTCGGTGACCTTGACCTTCTCGCCGGTGTCGAAGGAGATCAGCGTCCGCGGGGCCTCCTCGCCTTCCTGCACACGACCGAGGATCTGCTGCACTTCCGCGTCGCGCATCGGCATCGGCCGGCCCTGCGGCCCCAGAAAGCCGGTGACGCGGTTGATCTGGCTGATAAGGTGATAGCCGTGATCGCTCATCTCCATGTGGACGAGCACGTAGCCCGGCATGAAGCGTCGTTCCGTCGGCACCTTCTTGCCGCGGCGGATCTCGATCACCTCCTCGGTCGGGACGAGGACCTCGTCGATCTCTTCCTCGAGGCCTTTCTCGGCCACCTCGGAGCGGATCTGTTCGGCGATCTTCTTCTCGAAATTCGAGAGCACGCTCACCGAATACCAACGTTTGGCCATTGCTCTGCCGTCCCCAACCGGAATTCCGTTCAAATCTCGCGCCCGTTCGTGTCGGGCAGCCGTTCGGACCGCACGCGCAACGATTCGACACGCGCCTCCCGCCGAAAGCGAGCGCCCTCCTAACGCCGGGCTGGCCCGATGGCAAGCCCGCGGGACGTTAGCCGACCATTCCGAGCAGAAGCTGAAGCCCCTGGCGGATGATGAAGTCCACGATGAAGAAGAACACTGCGGTCAGGGACGCCATGACGAAGACCATGACGGTCGTCAGGACCGTTTCCCGTCGCGTCGGCCACACGACCTTGGCGATCTCGGCCCGCACCTGCTGGATGAACTGGAGCGGATTGGTTCTGGTTGCCATGATGCGCTGTCCCTGGTGACGACATCGCGCCTGATACGTCTTCCGCGCGCCGAGATCAACCGCGCCGCACGATGCGGGACGCGGGGCGTGACGGGGCAGCCGGGGGCACGGGCGTCGCCATCCGAACGCGCCTTGCATCGAGGTGGTGACCGGCCTACCTGCACCACCGACTTCCGAGGGGAGAGAGACAATGAGCGACGACTTCAACATGTCCATGCGGACGTTCCTCAAGGAGGTGGGCGTCACGTCCCAGCAGGCGATCGAGGACGCGATGCGCGACGCCGACACGGCGGGCCGCAGCTTCGACGCGAAGGTGGTTCTGACGATCGACGGCCTCGAACTCGAACACGTCGTCACCGGTCGTATCACCGGGCGCGGGTCGGAACCCGATCCCGATCCCGACATCGCGCAAGTTCAGCCGTCATGAGCATCACCCGCGAGGACATCCTTGCCGATCTCCGGACGCTGAAGGACCCGGCGACGGGTCAGGACATCGTTTCGGCCGGCATCGTCCGGGCGCTCACGATCGACGGCGCGGCCGTGCGCTTCGTCATGGAGATCGCGCCCGAGGCCGCTCGATCCTACGAACCCGTCCGCTCGGAGGCCGAGGCGATCGTGGGTGCCCGGCCCGGTGTGGAAACCGTCTCCGCCGTTCTGACCGCGCATCAGAAACCCCAGGCGCCGCCCGACCTGAAGCCCGCGCGCCGCGCCGCGCCGTCGGGGCCCGAGCCCATTCCCGGCGTCGATCGGCTCGTCGCAATCGCCAGCGGCAAGGGCGGGGTCGGCAAGTCCACTCTGTCGTCGAACCTCGCCTGCGCACTCGCCGCGGAGGGACGCCGCGTGGGCCTGCTCGATGCCGATGTCTACGGTCCCTCGCAACCCCGAATGCTGGGCGTGACCGGCCGTCCCGCCTCGCCCGACGGCAAGACGATCCTGCCCATGCGCAGCTTTGACGTAACCATGATGTCGATCGGTCTCATGGTGAACGAGGGGCAGGCGGTCATCTGGCGTGGGCCGATGTTGATGGGGGCGCTGCAGCAGATGCTGATGCAGGTCCGTTGGGGCGAACTCGACATCCTGCTCGTCGATCTACCGCCCGGCACGGGCGACGTGTCGATGACGCTGGCGCAGAAGGCCCGGCTCGACGGTGCGATCATCGTCTCCACCCCGCAAGACGTGGCGCTCCTCGATGCGAGGAAGAGCATCGACATGTTCAAGCAGCTGAAGACCCCGATCTATGGCATGGTCGAGAACATGAGCACCCATATCTGCTCCAATTGCGGCCACGAGGAGCATGTCTTCGGCCATGGCGGCGTCGCGCGCGAATGCGAGACGCTGGGCGTGCCCCTCCTCGCGGAGATACCCCTTCATCTCGACATCCGTACCGCCTCGGATGCCGGTCGACCGATCGTCGCGGCGGACCCCGAGGGCGCGCAGGCGCGATCCTACCGTGACCTTTCGAGACGGCTGATCGAGGCCGGACAGGCCTGATCCGTACATCGATTGCCAAGTGACAGGCTGTGGATAAGTTGGTGGATGAAGGAGCGGACTCCCGGTCCGGAAGCGTCTAGGCCGGGCGCCGTATTCGTTTGCAGAGGCCCCGAAGACAGCTCTCGACGAACGATGCACCTTTCCGAGCCACGTATCTGAATCGTCGTCAATACTAGCGAATCCGGGGCCCGACAGTCTCGTTAACACGACAGAAGGTGGTTATCGGACTAGCCGGGACCTTCTGACAGGCCGCGTGGATTTTTCTCCCGCCGGACTTGTGGACAAGTGTGGATAAGTCGCTGGATGCTCGCGGTACGGAAGTGGCGATGTCCGTCTCAGGCGGCGCGGGCTCCGTCGATGATCCGTCGCATCTCCTTGATTGCGGGGTCGAGGCCAAGAAAGATCGCCTCCCCGATAAGGAAATGACCGATATTCAGCTCCGCGACCTGCGGCAGCGCGGCGATCGGCGGCACCGAGGCATAGGTCAATCCATGACCGGCATGCACCTCGAGCCCGATCTCGTCGGCGAAGGCCGCCATCTCGGTAAGTCGTTCGAGCTCAGCCGTCGCGTCCGCTTCGCGTCCCTCGGCGGCGGCATCGCAAAAGGCACCGGTGTGGAGTTCGACCACGGCGGCCCCGATCCTCCGCGCGGCCTCGATCTGCGAGCGATCGGCGGCGATGAAGATCGAGACGCGGCAGCCCGCCTCGGCGAGCGGTGCGATGAAATGCGCCAGACGGTTCTCGTCTCGCGCGACCTCGAGACCGCCTTCCGTCGTCCGCTCCTCCCTCCGCTCGGGAACGAGGCAGACCGCATGGGGGCGGTGGCGCAGTGCGATGCGCTGCATTTCCTCCGTCGCCGCCATCTCGAGGTTGAGCGGCAGGCTCAGCGCCTCCATCAGCGCCTCGATATCGGCATCGGAGATGTGGCGCCGATCCTCCCTCAGATGCGCCGTGATCCCGTCGGCCCCGGCGTCCTCGGCAAGCCTGGCGGCACGGATCGGATCGGGCTGCGATCCCCCGCGCGCGTTCCTGACGGTGGCGACATGGTCGATGTTCACGCCAAGCCTCAGTTTCTTCATGACAGATTTCCCTCGTCGATCCGCTGCGCCGTCGATCTCTGCGCCGCCATGCGCCGCCTCACGAAACGCTTTTTCATCCGGCTGATCCGCGCCTTCTGATAGGCGGAAATGAGTGGCCGGGAAATCATGTAGGCGACGACGCCCGCGATTACTCCGGGGACGAGACCGCCCACGAGATACGGCATGAACACCCGGCCGAAGAATTCGTCCATCCGCTCCCAATGGACGACCTCCGGCGTGAGGAGTGCCCGGAGGTTCCACCACAACTCGACGGAAACCTGGCTGAACGCATCGAAGGTCTGGTGGAGCGGCATCGGGCGATCCAGTCCCAGCATCCGGGTCCCGAGCTCTACGGAAAGACCGGCGATGAGCGGGAAGGTGAGTGGATTGCCGAAGAAGGTCGCGAGAAGCGAGGCGACGATGTTGCCGCCCATGAGCCAGGCGAGGCCCGCCGCGATCCCGAAATGCAGCCCGAAGAACGGCGTGAAGCAGACGAAGACCCCGGCCGCGATCCCGCGGCTGATCTTGTAGGCCGGATCGGGCAGACGCCGGAGCCGATAGGCCATGTAGAGGATCGCCCGGAGCCAGCCGCCGCGCGGCCAGAACCATCGGCCTAGAGCCGCGAGGGTGCTGCGTGGCGTGCGGCGCTTGAACACGTCGTCTCGACCCTTTCCGTCATGGCCGCCTTTCGGGATCGCGCACCCGATAGATCGTCGCGACGTCCGAATCCGATTCCAATGCCAGTTTCACCGCATGCATATGCTCGATGCTGCGCAGGTCAACATCCATCACCAGGCGGTAAAAATCCTGTTTGCGGTCGAGGAACTTCAGGTCCGAGATATTGGCCTTCTGGGCGCCAATCAGCGAGCAGATCCGCCCCAATACCCCGGCATCGTTCAGGATCGTCATGTCGAACGTCGTGGTATGCACGGCCGGATGGTTGCCGGAATGCCACTGGAGGTCGATCCAGCGCTCCGGCTCGTCATCGAGCTCGACCAGCGTGGGACAGTCGATCGCGTGGATCCGCACACCCTGTCCGCGGTAGGTGATGCCGACGATCCGCTCGCCCGGCAGGGGCTGGCAGCAATCGGCGCGCTGGAACGTCTGGTCGGGTTCGAGCCCCACGATCGCCGCATGCGCATCGATCTCGTCGCCGCGACGGTCGGATAGATCCGGATAGAGCACCTCGATGACGCGCCGCGTCTCCAGCTCCGCCGAGCCGAGCCGGGCGAGAAGCTCGTCGCCGTTGGGCAGGTGCAGCTCCTTCGCCGCCATGGACAGCGCCTTGCTGGTCATCCGTTTCTCCACGCCGTCGAAGGCGACGCGGGCAAGTTCTCGGCCGAGGCGGATGAACCGGGCGCGATCCTCCTCGCGGAGCGACCGGCGGATGGCCGATTTGGCACGTCCCGTCACCGCGATGTCCATCCAGGTCGATTGCGGCCGCTGGCCTTCGGCGGCGAGGATCTCGCAGCTCTGCCCGTTCCTCAACCGCGTCCAGAGCGGCACGCGCACGCCATCGACCTTAGCGCCGACGCAGGAATCGCCGATCCGGGTATGGATCGCATAGGCGAAGTCAAGCGGCGTCGCGCCCTTCGGCAACTTCACCACCTCCCCCTTCGGCGTGAAGCAGAACACCTGGTCCGAGTACATCTCGAGCTTTACCGCCTCGAGGAACTCGTCGTGATCCGCGCCGACGTCGAACTGCTCCGTCAACGACGAGATCCAGCCGGCGGGATCGACGGCGAACGGGTTCTCCACGCGTTCGCCGTCGCGATAGGACCAATGTGCCGCCACGCCGGTCTCGGCAACCTCGTGCATCTGCCGTGTGCGGATCTGCACCTCGACCCTCTTGCCGTCACGTCCCGACACGGTCGTATGGATCGAGCGATAGCCGTTCGACTTCGGCTGGCTGATGTAATCCTTGAACCGCCCGGGCACCGCGCGCCAGCGTTGGTGGATCGCGCCCAGCACGGCGTAGCATTGCGCTTCCGTCGCGACGATCACGCGAAACCCGTAGATGTCGGAGAGCCGCGAGAAGCCGATCCGCTTCTCCTCCATCTTGCGCCAAATCGAGAACGGACGCTTGGCCCGCCCCAGCACCTCGCCGCGGATGCCCACCCGGTCCATCTCCACCCGGATGTCGCTGGTGATCTTGTCGATCACGTCACCGGCCTCGCGCTGCAGCGTGATGAAGCGGCGGATGATCGATTGTCGCCCCTCGGGGTTCAGGACGCCGAACGCCAGATCCTCAAGTTCCTCGCGCATCCACTGCATGCCCATCCGGCCGGCGAGCGGGGCGTAAATGTCCATCGTCTCGCGCGACTTGCGCAACTGGCCTTCGGGGTTCATCGACTTGATCGTCCGCATGTTGTGCAGGCGATCGGCGAGCTTCACCAGGATGACACGGAGATCCCGGCTCATCGCCATGAAGAGCTTGCGGAAGTTCTCCGCCTGCTTCGTCTCGCGGGAATTCAGCTGAAGCTTGGTGAGCTTGGTCACGCCATCGACGAGGTCGGCGATCTCCTTGCCGAACCGTCTGGCGAGATCGTCATGCGAAGCGCGGGTGTCCTCGACCGTGTCGTGGAGGAGCGCCGTGACGATCGTCGAATCGTCGAGCCGCTGTTCCGACAGGATCATCGCGACGGCGAGGGGGTGAGTGATATAGGGCTCGCCGGAATGGCGGAACTGCCCCTCGTGCATCTCCTTGCCGAACGCGTAGGCGCGGCGGATCAGGTCGGTATCGGTCGTCGGGTGGTAGGATCGAACCCGGGCGATCAGGCCGCAGATATCATCCATGCCACCCCTGATCCCGTCCAAACTTAGGGCTGGCCCTGGGCTTCCATCAGGGCGCGCAGGAGCTTCTCTTCGGACATGTCGTCCTCGGCGGGCTTGTCCTGCTCCGCGCCCATCAGAAGGGACATCGTATCCTCTTCGGGCTCGTCGACCTCGATCTGGGTCTGATGCGATTCGATCATCCGCTCGCGCAGATCGTCGGCCTGCTGCGTTTCTTCAGCGATCTCGCGCAGGCTGACGACCGGGTTCTTGTCGTTGTCCCGGTCCACGGTCGGCGTCGATCCTGCGGTGATCTCGCGGGCGCGATGCGCGGCGAGCATGACGAGCTCGAACCGATTGGGAACCTTGTCGACGCAATCTTCGACTGTCACGCGGGCCATGGACAACCTCCGGGTCTGGGAACTCGGACCGGGAGGGGCCGGCTCCGAGATGTCACGGGAAGTGGCGTCTTAGGGCAGTTGATTGGCATTGACAAGCGCGTTTCATCTTGATCCGCGCTCCGTGATCGGTTCGATCCCGGCGAAAGCCGCGGCATCCAGTGCATCGTGCATCTGCCGTGCGCTTCTCTGCGTCACCGGATGCACCCAATCTGGCGCGACGTCGCAAAGCGGCGCGAGCACGAAACCGCGATCCTGCAGACGTGGATGCGGCAGGATCAACTCTTGCGGGGCGTGGTGCATCTGGTCCCGTGGTGAGAGGGTCATCCAGTTGCGTTGGACCGCTATGTCGGGCAGCACGATCCCGTCGACCGCGACGAGATCGATGTCGATCCGCCGGGCGCCCCATCGTTCCTGCCTGACCCGCCCGAGCCGTTCCTCGACCGAGTGGCATCGCTCGAGGAGGCTTTCCGGATCGAGCGCGCTGCGAAACACGGCGGCGGCGTTGGCGAAATCGGGACCCGACCCGAGGGGAAAGGCGGGCGTCCGGAAGTACCGGCTCCGCGCGACCAGTTGCAGATCGGACCCCGAAAGAAGGGTGAGAGCGCGGTCCAGCGTGGCGCACCGCAATATCTCGTTGTCTTCCGGCAAATTGGATCCCAGACAAATGATCGCGTTTCGCAGCGTCACTACCCCTTCCCCCCTATTGCGTCGGCCGTTCTTACCTATATTCCCCACGTTCATTCGCACCCCCACGAGACACCGCCAATCTGCGAATGGGCTTATTGAGCCGGCACAAAAGGATTTTGGGACATGTTTTATCGCGACGAGCGGCTGGCCCTGTTCATAGACGGCGCCAATCTTTACGCGGCTGCCAAGGCTCTCGGGTTCGATATCGATTACAAGCTCCTGCGGCAGGAATTCCTGCGCCGGGGCAAGCTTCTGCGGGCCTTCTACTACACCGCGCTTCTCGACAACGACGAATATTCGCCAATTCGGCCGCTGATCGACTGGCTGCATTACAATGGCTTCACGATGGTCACGAAGCCGGCCAAGGAATTCACCGACAGCCAGGGGCGTCGCAAGGTGAAGGGCAACATGGACATCGAGCTTACGGTCGACGCCATGGAGCTCGCACCGCGGGTGGACCATATCGTGCTGTTCTCCGGAGACGGCGATTTCCGCCCCCTGGTGGAGGCGCTTCAACGTGCCGGCGTCCGGGTTTCCGTCGTCTCGACGATCCGCAGCCAGCCCCCCATGATCGCGGACGAGCTGCGCCGTCAGGCCGACAACTTCATCGAGCTCGACGAGCTTCGCGACGTGATCGGCCGGGCACCTCGCGACGATCATGCACGCGCCGTGAACGACTGAGCCTCGGGTTTACGCGACGCCCTGCCGACACTAGGTTTGCCGCATGGAACGCGATGACTGGAACCCTTCCCTGAAACTCTATCTCGCCGCACCGCGCGGATTCTGCGCGGGTGTCGATCGGGCGATCAAGATCGTCGAGATGGCGATCGAGAAATGGGGCGCGCCCGTCTACGTTCGTCACGAGATCGTGCATAACCGCTACGTCGTGGACGGTCTGCGCGAGAAGGGCGCCGTCTTCGTCGAGACGCTCGACGAGGCGCCGGACGACCGCCCGGTGATCTTCTCCGCCCACGGCGTTCCCAAATCCGTGCCGGCGGCGGCCAGGGCGCGCGAGATGGTCTATGTAGACGCGACCTGCCCGCTCGTCTCCAAAGTTCATATCGAGGCGGAACGTCACCACGAAAACGGATTGCAGATCGTCATGATCGGCCATTCCGGCCATCCGGAAACGGAAGGCACGATGGGCCAGCTCCCCGAGGGGGAAGTGATCCTCGTCGAAGAGACGGCAGATGTCGAACGGATCGCGGTGCGCGATCCCGACCGGCTCGCCTTCGTGACCCAGACGACGCTGAGCGTCGATGACACGGTCGACATCGTGGCTGCCCTCAAGGCCCGCTTTCCGGGCATCGTCGGGCCGCACAAGGAAGACATCTGCTACGCCACGACGAACCGCCAGGAAGCGGTGAAGGCGATCGCCCCTCATGTCGAGGCGCTTCTGGTCGTGGGCGCGCCGAACTCCTCCAATTCGAAGCGCCTCGTCGAAGTCGGGCGGAAGGCCGGATGCAGCTATGCGCAGCTCGTGCAGCGTGCAGACGACATCGACTGGCGCGCGCTCGACGGCATCCGGTCGGTGGGCGTCACGGCCGGCGCGTCTGCGCCCGACATCCTGATCGAGGAAGTTGTGAACGCGTTCCACGACCGCTATTCGGTCACCGTCGAGACGGTGGAGACGGCGCGCGAAACAGTGGAGTTCAAGGTACCGCGCGTCCTGCGCGTGCCGGCGTGACCGACGGACGCGCCGGTGCGGCGACCACCATACCGCGTGCGGCGCTCCTGCTCGGGCTCGGCGGACTGATCCCGTTCGTCTGGGGCGCCGTGACACTCCTCGTGCCGGCCGCGGGCGCCGCCGGTGCCGATCTGCTCGGCCCGCGCTTCGTCGGACCCTATATCCAGCTCGCCTACGGGACGGTCATCCTGTCCTTCATGTCCGGTGCGCTTTGGGGCTTCGCCACGCGGGCGGAGGGCGCGGTCGCGGCGAGCGGCTACGCCCTCTCCGTGCTGCCCGCCCTCTGGGCCTTCTTCTTCGTCGGCGGGGGACCGGTCTCGGCGGCGATATATCTCGCGGCGGGATTCGTCGGCATCCTCGGCCTCGACTGGATGTTCTGGCGGCAGGGTTTGGCACCCGCCTGGTGGATGCAGTTGCGTATCCTGCTCACGGTCGTGGTCGTGGCCTGCCTCCTTCCGATTATCGTCTGACCCTCGGACAGATTGCCGTCCTCGCGGTCTCAGATTTCCCGGGAGGTCGTCGCCGGTCGGTGCACCTCGTCAAATCCCGCTCTCGCGAAAAGGCCCGCGATCCTGTACTGACCCACGAATTGCGCTCATACGCCACGGTCGATTTGGATTCACGCACCGCATTTACGCACGGTATGAGCAACGAGAACCGCTTACCCGACAAGGCGGCAGCGAGAGACTTGGGAGGTAGGAATGACGATCGATCAGCGGACACTCGATGTCTACGCTGCACTGATCGACGATTACGTCGAGAAGATCGCGATAAGGCGGGCCGGACCCAGCCCGGAACTGGACCGTTTCGTCCGCGCGCTTCCCGAAGGGACCGGTGCCGTGCTCGACTGGGGTGCCGGAATGGGCCAATCCGCCTCGCTACTCGAAGGGTTGGGCGTACGGGTGGAAGCGACCGATGCGAGCCGCGAAATGGCCGACGTGGCGCGGGAACTCGGCATCACCGTCCGTATCGAACCCTTCGAGGCGCTCGAGCCGGGCGAGCGATTCCGCGGCATTTGGTCCCATATCTCGCTCTGTCATGCGCCCCGCGACGCAATTTCGGGCCTGGTCGCGCTGGCACATTCGGTCCTCGTTCCCGGAGGCATCTTCTACATGACGAGCAAGGCCGGTAGCGGCGAAGGCAGGGACACGCTGGGACGCTTCTTCTCGTATTGGGAAATCGCGGATCTCGACAGGATCACCTCAAAAACAGGTTTGGAGAAGATGTTCGCCTCGGAGTATCACGATACCGGTTTCACCGGGCAGACCGACAGGTGCGTCATCCATATGTCGCGCAAGCCCGATGCCTGATCTCTTCGCCTATACCGACGGCGCCTGCTCCGGCAATCCCGGCCCTGGCGGCTGGGGCGCGCTCCTCGTCGCCCGCGAGGGCGAGCGCGTGGTGAAGAGCCGTGACCTCTCGGGCGGCGAGGCGCTCACGACCAACAACCGCATGGAGCTCCTGGCTGCGATCACCGCTCTCGAGAGCCTTGCCCGGGCCAGCGCCATCACCATCGTCACCGACAGCCAGTACGTGAAGAACGGGGTTGAGAGCTGGATCCACGGCTGGAAGCGGAACGGCTGGAAGACCTCCGCCAAGAAGCCGGTGAAGAACGAGGATCTCTGGAAACGCCTCGACGCGGCGCAGTCCCGCCACGACGTCACGTGGTCCTGGGTGAAGGGCCATGCCGGCCATCCGGAGAACGAACGCGCGGACGAACTCGCCCGCGAGGGCATGGCGCCGTTCAAGCAGGGCCGCGAGAAGGCCTGAGCCGAGAGGTCAGTCGAGACGCGCGGGCATCCGGAAGCCCAGAAGAGCGTCCCTGGCCGCGGCGGGCCGCTTGCCCGACCGCTGCACTTCCGTAATCTCGACGGCGCCCGTGCCACAGGCGATGCGAAACCCGTCGAGGACCGCCCCCGGTTCACCCGCCCCCTCCGCCATTCGGGAGCGCAGGAGCTTCACCCGCTCGCCCGCGATCTCGCACCACGCGCCCGGAAAGGGGGAGAGGCCGCGGATTTGCCTGTCGATCTCCTCGGCCGGGCGGGACCAGTCGATCCGCGCCTCCGCCTTGTCGATCTTCGCGGCGTAGGTTGCGCCCGTTTCCGGCTGCGCCATCTCCGGGACGAGACCCAGCCGGTCGAGCGCGGAGACGACGAGCCGGGCGCCGAGGGCTGCGAGACGGTCATGCAGGTCCCCGGTCGTCGTCTCCGCCTCGATCGGCTCTTCCGCGCGCAACAGCACCGGACCGGTATCGAGCCCCGCCTCCATCCGCATGATGCAGACGCCCGTTTCCGCATCCCCCGCCATCACCGCCCGGTGGATGGGCGCGGCCCCGCGCCAGCGCGGCAGCAGCGAGGCGTGGATGTTGAGACATCCGTGATCGGGCGCGTCGAGCACCGCCCGCGGCAGGATGAGGCCATAGGCCACGACGACGGCGATCTCCGCCCCGAGGGAGGCGAAGGCCTCCTGCTCCTCCGCGCCCTTCAGAGAAACCGGATGGCGCACGGGGATCCCCATCGCCTCCGCCCGGATCTGCACGGGGGAGGGCCGGTCGCGCTTGCCCCGGCCTGCCGGACGCGGCGGCTGGGTATAGACGGCCGCGACCTCGTGCCCCGCCGAGGCAAGCGCATCGAGCGCCGGAACGGAGAAGTCGGGCGTACCCATGAAGACCACGCGCATCCCTCAGACCTCCGAAAGGCGCCGCGCGCGGCGCAGGAGCATGTCGCGCTTCACCCGGCTCAGCCGGTCGAAATACATTTTGCCGTTCAGGTGGTCGATCTGGTGCTGCACGCTCGTGGCCCAGAGATGGACGAAATCCCGCTCCTGCGGTGTCCCTTCCGCATCGAGGAACCGCACCGTCACGGCGCGTGGACGCTCGATGCGGGCGGAAACGCCGGGCAGGTTCGGGGATGCCTCCTCATGAACCCGCGGCTCGACGCTGGCGTGCAGGATCTCCGGGTTCGCCATGCGGATCGCCTGCCCGCGCGCCTCCGACGCATCGACGACGGCAAGGCGCAGCATCACCCCGATCTGCGGCCCGGCGAGCCCCACTCCCGGCATCGCCTCCATCGTATCGATCATGTCGTCCCAGATGGACCGGATCTCGTCGGTGACGGCCTCCACCGGCGCGGTTGCGGTCCGAAGCCGCCGGTCGGGCCAGGGAAGGACGGTTCTAGCCGTCATAGGCCGCCTCGAGCGCCGCGCGATCCTCGACCCGGTCGAAGGTTACGATCCCGTCGAGATGGTCCATCTCGTGCTGCGCGATCCGGGCGGCGGCTCCGTCGAGATCGGCCTGCCGCGCGACGCCATTCTCGTCCGTCCAGCCCATCCGGACGGCGTTCGGCCGGACGATCCGCGCGGTGACGCCGGGGATCGAGAGGCACCCCTCCTCTCCCTCTTCCTGCGCGTCGGAGACCGACAGAAACACGGGATCGACGCAGATCCGAGGTTCCGGCCGCCCCTCCTTCCAGCCGGCGTCCATCACGAAGAGCCGGATCAAGCGGCCCACCTGAGGCGCGGCGAGACCGCGGCCCGGCGCCGCGTACATCGTCTCGAGCATGTCGGACGCGAGCTCTCTCACGTCGTCGGTGACCTGACCTACCGGAACGCAGACCTGCGTCAGGCGCGGATCGGGCCAACGGAGGATCTCGAGGCGGCTCACGAGCCAAGATACGCGGCCGCGTCCGGCGCGCCGTTCATCATCGTCGCCACGAACCGGGCCCGCTCCTCCGCGATCGGCTCGAGCTCCCAGACGCAGGCGCTGAGCGGGCGATCGTCCATCGACACGAAATCGGTCGCATCGGGATCGGAGCGCGACAGGCGCTGGCAGAGGATGTCGCCATGCGCCCACCAATCCATGAGAAGCCAGGTTCCCGCCTCCCCGCGATGGAGTACGACGAAGCCCACGCCCACAGCACCCCCCTCCTCTTCCACGGTCTCGGGCAGCACGGAGGCGGCATGATCGCGCGCCGCGTCGAGGAGCGGCCGGGGTGGCGTCTCGTTTTCCCGTGCGTCGATCCAATGAACTCGCAGTCCCAAGGAACCCACCCGCCAGGGCGCGAGGACCCGCCGCAATCGCGGCGCGTAGACGGGACCGGGGGATTGCGTCATCCGGTTCACGCCCGCGCCCGCTCCCGCTTCAGCTTCGCCATCTTGCGGGTGATCATCTGACGCTTCAGCGGCTTGAGATAATCGATGAAGAGCTTGCCATCGAGATGGTCGATCTCGTGCTGGACGCAGGTGGCCCAGAGGCCCGTGAACCGTTCCGTCTGCGGCTTGCCCTCGAGGTCGGTCCAGGTAACCTCCACCTCCGCGGGGCGGGTCACGTCCGCATATTGATCGGGGATCGACAGGCACCCCTCCTCGTAGGTCGCGGCTTCCTCGGAGGACCAGGTGATCTCGGGATCGACGAGCACCAGGGGCCGGGGCGTGGCGCCCTCCTCCTTCACGCAATCCATGACGAGGAGGCGGATCGAGCGGCCGATCTGCGGCGCGGCGAGGCCGATCCCGGGCGCGTCGTACATCGTCTGCAGCATGTCCTCGGCGAGCGTGCGGATCTCCTCGGTGATCTCGCCCACCGGTGCGGCGACGGTTTTCAACCGCGGATCGGGATGGATGAGGATCGGTCGGATGGTCATGCGGGCCCAGATAAACGTGAAGGTCAATTCGGGCAAGGGAGAGGAGCGGACAGGCACGCGATCCGGGGTACCGCTTTTCGCTTGAGCTCGATCCTCGTTCTGACACTCTTCCGCGCAATCCACAGGAGTCCCCCATGAGTTTTGACGAGATCATCGATCGCCGCGGCACCCATTGCGTGAAATGGGACATGATGGAGCCGATCTACAAGGTTCCGGCCGAGGATGGCCTCGCCATGTGGGTCGCCGACATGGATTTCCCCGCGCCCGATTGCGTGCAGCGCGCCGTCCGTGACATGGCCGATCACGGCATCTACGGCTATTTCGGGGATGACGGCGCCTACAAGTCGGCGATCGTCTCCTGGATGGAGACGCGCCACGGCTGGACCGTCAACCCCGCCCATATCTTCACCACCCACGGCCTCGTCAACGGCACCGCGATGTGCGTCGACGCCTTCACCGAGCCGGGCGACGGGATCGTGCTCTTCACGCCGGTCTACCACGCCTTCGCCCGCGTCATAAAAGCCGCGGACAGGCAGGTGGTCGAGTGCGAGATGCCCGTCGTCGACGGCCGCTACGCGCTCGATCTGGAGGCGTGGGACGCGCAGATGACCGGGTCGGAAAAGATGCTCGTGCTCTGTTCCCCGCACAATCCCGGCGGCCGCGTCTGGACGCGGGCGGAACTCGAGGCGGTCGCCGATTTCGCCCGGCGCCACGATCTCATCCTGGTCTCCGACGAGATCCACCACGACCTCGTCTTCCCGGGCGGCACGCATGTCCCGATGGCCAATATCGAGGGGATAGAAGACCGCCTGGTGATGATGACCGCCACCACCAAGACGTTCAACATCGCCGGGAGCCATATCGGCAATGTGGTCATTTCCGACCCCGAGTTGCACAAGCGCTTCGCGACGCGGATGGCGGCGCTCGGTCTTTCGCCCAATTCCTTCGGCCTCCACATGGCGACCGCTGCCTACTCGCCCGAGGGCGCAGACTGGGTGGACGACCTCATGACCTATCTCGAGGGGAACCGGGCGGTCTTCGACGCGGGCGTGAACGCGATCCCGGGGCTGCGCTCGATGCCGCTCGAGGCCACGTATCTGAGCTGGGTCGATTTCTCCGGCACCGGCATGGAGCGACCGGAATTCACCCACCGTGTCGAGCAGGAGGCGAAGATCGCCGTCAATCACGGCCCCACGTTCGGCAAGGGCGGCGAGACCTTCCTGCGGTTCAACATCGCAACCCAGCGCGCACGCGTGGAAGAGGCGGTCGAGCGCATGCAGCGGGCCTTCGCAGACCTGCAATGACGGTCCGGATCGCCCCCGCACCGCCCGATTTCGATGATTGGACGGGACTCCACAAGCTCCTTACGGGGGCCTTCTCCTACATGGAGGGCCGCATCGATCCGCCCTCCTCGCTGAACCGCCTGACGCCCACCTCGCTCGCGCAGAAGGCCCGATCCGAGATCCTTCTTCTCGGGCGCGATGGCGGACGGCCCGTGGTCTGCGCCTTCTGTGCGCCACGACCACCCATCCTCTATCTCAGCAAGATCGCGGTCGCGCCGGATTGCCGCGGCCGCGGCATGCTGCGCCTCGTTCTCGACCGGGCCGACAGGATCGCCCGCGACCACGGCCTCGACATGATTGAGCTCCAGACGCGGATCGAGCTTACGGAGAACCACGACCGCTTCCGCGCCATGGGCTTCGAGCGGTTCGAGGAGACGACACATCCGGGCTACACCCGGCCCACGAGCGTCACGTTCCGCCGCCCCGTCGTCGCTTGACACACGGGCCGCGAAGCCCGATATGGCCCTAGAGACGTCGATCCCTGCCGCGTGAGCAGATGGGCCTGAGGGCCCCGAGAGATCGGCGCGAAAGTTTCCCAGATCACGCGGGGAGGCCAGCGCCTTGACGGCCGACGGGCAATGTGGCCCCCGGTCAGGCATTGTGCGCCCCGACACCGTTCCGGCGCGCCCGATGCGTGCCGGCCGATCCGATTCAAGGACATTTCATGGATTTCGACATGCTGGGCCTCGCGCCCAAGATCGTGGCCCGCCTCAAGGAACAGGGCATCACCGATCCCACACCCATCCAGACGCAGGCGATCCCGCACGCGATGAACGGCCGCGACGTCATGGGCCTCGCCCAGACCGGCACCGGCAAGACCGCGGCCTTCGGCCTGCCCCTCATCCACGCGCTCGTCACCGAGGGAACGAAGCCCGCGCCGAAAACCGCGCGCGGCCTGATCCTCGCCCCCACGCGTGAACTCGCCAACCAGATCGCGGAGAACCTGCGCTCCTATGTCGGCGGCTCGCACCTGTCGGTCGCGATCGTCGTGGGCGGCGTCTCGATCAACCGCCAGATCGGCCGCCTCGAGCGCGGCGTCGATTTGCTGGTGGCCACGCCGGGCCGCCTCATCGACCTCATCGAGCGGCGCGCCGTCAGGCTCGACGAAACCCGCTTCCTCGTCCTCGACGAGGCCGACCAGATGCTCGACATGGGCTTCATCCACGCGCTGCGCCGGATCGCGCCCCTTCTCGCGCCCGAGCGGCAGACGATGCTCTTCTCGGCCACCATGCCGAAGCTCATGGCCGAGATCGCGGCAAGCTATCTCACCGATCCGGTCCGCGTGGAGGTCTCGCGCCCTGGCAAGGCCGCCGACAACGTCGCGCAGGAGGTCCATTTCGTCGCCAAGGAGGGCAAGCAGGAGCTCCTGATCGAGCATCTCTCCTCCCACAAGGCGGATCGCGCCCTCGTCTTCGCACGGACGAAGCACGGGGCGGAGCGGCTGATGAAGCAGCTCGACCGGGCGGGCTTCGACACCGCCTCGATCCATGGCAACAAGAGCCAGGGCCAGCGCGACCGCGCCATCGAGGGCTTCAAGTCAGGCGCCATCAAAACGCTCGTCGCGACCGATGTCGCCGCGCGCGGAATCGACATCCCGGAGGTCGAATTCGTCTACAATTACGACCTGCCGAACGTTGCGGAGAACTACGTGCACCGCATCGGCCGTACTGCGCGCGCCGGACGCTCCGGCCGCGCGCTCGCCTTCTGCGCTCCCGACGAGATGGCCTATCTGCGCGACATCGAGAAGGTGCTGAAATCGAAGCTCGAGGTCGGCTCCGGCGCGCCCTGGGCGGAGGCTGCGCCGTCGAGCGCGAAGCCCGGCAAGGGCAAGCCCGGGGCCCGGCGCCGGCCGCAGCGCCGGCGGTCCGGGGGCCGCGTCAAGAAGGCCGCCTGAACGCGCGCCACTTTAAGCCTAGAGTACCGGCCGCGAACGCGCGGTCGGATTCGGAGGCGGCAGGTCGTCGTCCACGACGAAGTCACGCGGCGGAAGGCTGCGGGCAAGGCTAAATTCCTTGAAAGTGAAGCGTTGCTCGCCCGCCGTCGCCTCCGTCGCGACGGCAAGGCCGCGGCCGATGAACTCCGCGCCCGAAAATACCTCGACCCGGCCGCGGAGCGCGACCGCATCCCCTGCATCGACCGAAAAGCCGTCGGGCCACATCCTGAGCACGGGGAAGTCCCGGCCGCCGGAGCGCAGCGTGACCGACGGGTCCGCACGTCCGGGTCCGACCGCAATGCAGGCCATCCGCACGTCGTCGGTAAGATCGGCCGCCATCGCATCCTCCCGCAGTTCGTCCCCATGGAGGCGCATTCGCCCCCGTCCGTCAAGCTGGCGGCGGTCGCAATTCGGTGAGCCGGTCGAACCGATCAGCGTGCGGCGCGCGGCCTGAGGACATGCGGGATCGCCGGGTCGTAGAGAGCCGATTCCCGGAAGTCGAGATCCGCCTGCAACGCGGGCCCCACGAGGATCAGCGCGGTGCGCGTGATCTTCGCCGCCCGCACCTTCTCGCGGATATCGGAAAGCGTGCCGCGCAGGATCATCTGATCCGGCCAGGAGGCGCGATAGGCCACGATCACGGGACAATCGGCACCGTAATGCGGGATCAGCACCCGTTCGATCTCGCGCAACGCCCGAATCCCGAGATGGATGGCGAGCGTTGCGCCGGTTCGCGCGAAGTTCTCGAGCGTCTCTCCCGGCGGCATGCCGGTCGATTTCATCGCCACCCGCGTCAGCACGATCGACTGCGCCACTTCCGGCACGGTCAGCTCTTGGCCCAGCGCGGCGGCGGCGGCGGCATAGGCCGGCACGCCCGGCACGATCTCGTAGTCGATCCCCTCCGCGCGAAGCCGTCGGATCTGCTCCGCGATCGCGCCGTAGAGCGAGGGGTCGCCGGAATGGACCCGCGCCACGTCATCGCCCCGATCCCGCGCCGCGACGATCTCGGCATGGGTCTCGTCGAGCGTCATGGACGCCGTGTCCATCACCCGTGCCCCGTCCGGCGCCTCGGCCACCACCGCCGCGGGCACGAGCGATCCGGCATAGAGGCAGACCGGGCAGGCGCGGATGAGCCGCTGCGCCTTCAGAGTAAGGAGTTCCGGATCCCCCGGACCCGCCCCGATGAACCAAACCTTCATCCGTCCCTCCCTTCCCGACGGCGAAGCCGGGCGAAAACGATGTCGTGCGGGCAGAGCCCGCTCCGCCCGATCACGCCAGCCCGACCTTGCGCGCGTAACCGCGCGGTGTGTACATCCGCGGCCCCTCGCCCCGCGCGACCATGCGCGATTGCGACGATCCCACGATCACCACGGTCAGCATGTCGACCTCGTCCACCTCCAGATCGGCGAGCCTGCGGAAGACCACATTCTCCTCCGGCCGCCCGAGCGATGCGGCGAGGAGGACCGGCGTCTCCGGCCCCCGCTGCGCGAGCAGGATGTCCCGCGCCTCGGCCAGAAGCGTGCGCCTCCGCTTCGAGACGGGGTTGTAGAAGGCAATGACGAAATCGCCGGCCGCAGCCGCGTGGAGGCGCGAGACGATGTCCTCTCGCGGGGTCAGCAGATCGGAGAGAGAGATCGCGCAGAAATCGTGGCCCAGCGGTGCGCCCGCCCGCGCGGCGGCCGCCTGCAGCGCGGAGATGCCGGGTGCGGAGATGACCTCGACCCGCCGCGCCGCCTCCGACACGCCCTTCTCGTCCCGGCCCAGAAGCTCGTAGACCAGCGCTCCCATCGCGTAGATCCCCGCATCGCCGGAGCAGACGAGCGCGACGTTCTGCCCCTCCCCCGCGAGCTCTAGTGCGTGGCGGCAGCGATCCTCCTCGCCGCCGAGCGGGAAGTCGTGCCGCGCCTTGCCGTGCGCGAGCGGTCCGAGAAGGTCGATATAGAGCCCGTAGCCCACCAACACCTCCGCCTCGGCCACGAGGCGGGAGCATTCGGGCGTCCGCCAGCTCGCCTGCCCCGGCCCGATCCCGACGATGGAGAGCCGCCCGCGGGCGCGTCCCGCAAGCGTCTCGATCGGCGCGGGGGCGAGGGCGAGGGCCGCCGTCGCGTGCGCCGTCTTGCGCTTCTCCACGAGGAGCCACCCGTCCGGCCCCGCACCGGCGAGCGCCGCGTTCTCCGCGACGCCGTGACAGCCGATCTCGGCCATCACCACGTCCGACCGCGTCGCGCAGCGCGGCGTCTCCATCTCGAGCTCTGCGGGGGTGAAAAGCCGGAACGGAAGGTCGAGCCGTCGCGCGAGGGCCAGCATCGCGCCCTCGTCGGCCTTCAGATCGACGCTGTGGACCGCCGCAACGCTGCCCGCCGCGATCCCCCCCGCAGTCAGCACCTCGTCCACCAGCGCCGCGAGTTCGTCCGCCGGGCAGTCGCGGGAGCAGCCGACGCCGAGCGATGCCACGAGCGGCCGGAAGACCAGATCGCCCGTGGCCTCCGGAGCCGGTGAGCAGGCGATCGTCACGCCCTCGCCGCGCGGCAACGTCTCGAGCCAGGGCGCGTCGCCCTCCACCCGCGCGCCCGCCCCGGAGAGGAGCCGGGCCATCACGTCCTTCGCGACCTCGGGGGTCTCCAGCACCCAGCCCGCCGGCGGCTCGTCGAGCGCGACGCCCAGCGCCACGTCGCCCGCCGTTGTAACCGCCGCCCGGCCGCCCAGCGCCTCGGCGATCCGCGCGGAGAGCCGGTTGGCGCCGCGATGCCCGCCAAGGAGCGGCACGACGACGGAGCCGTCGTCGCTCACGGAGATCACCGGCGGCTCCGCGCGTTTGTCCGACAGGAGCGGCGCCACCGCACGGATCAGGATCCCGCTCGCGCAGACGCCCACGACCGGCACCCCCGCGGCGAAGAGATCGCGCGCATGGTCGAGGGCGTTGTCGAACATCGCGTCGGCGCGCTCCACCCGTCCCGTACGCCCGTGCACGGCGCAGCCCAGGGCCGCCGCGACACGGTGCGCCACCGCCTCGCCGGAGCGCGACAGCGCCAGGACCACCGGGTCTAGAGCCATGGATCGCCTCCCTTCGCGATGAGGATCATGGAGAAATAGGGCGCCACCTCCGGCGCCTCGGAGAGCGGGTGGATCCGCTCCTCGGGGAGCGTCGCGCGCTCCACGTAGATCGCCCGCTCCGTCAGGTGCAACCGTTCGATCACGCCCCGGACCTTGGCCATGTGCCGGCCAAGCTTCATCACCACCACGGCCTCGGCCTCCGCGATCCGCGTCGCGAGTTCCGCCTCGTCGAGCGGGCCCGGCAGGATCGTCACCCGCTCGTTGCGGGCCGCGAGCGGGCGGGCCACGCGCGCCGAGGCGGCGGAGACGGAGGTGACGCCGGGGATCACGCGGATCTCGAACCGCGCCTTCAGACGCGCATGGAGATACATGAAGGAGCCATAGAAGAACGGATCGCCCTCGCAGAGGCAGACGACGTCCTCCCCTTCGTCGAGCGCCGCCGCGATCCGCGCCGCGCCGTCGTCGTAGGCCGCCTGCGCCGGCGCGCGCTCGCGGCTCATCGGCACGTCGATGGCGATCTCGCGCGCACCGTCCGCAATCAGGTCGGCGGCGATCGCGCGTGCGAAGCTCGAGCCGCCCGCGAGCGTGGGATAGGCCACCACGCGCGCCCCCGCGATCGCGCGCGCCGCACCGCGGGTGATGAGATCGGGATCGCCGGGCCCGACGCCCACGCCCCAGAGAACGCCCGTCCTCATCGCTTCACGAGGCTCCATTGCGTGACGGGCCGCATCGGCCGCCAGCCGTGATAGCCGCCCACGGGTTCCGCCCGCTCGATGGAGATCCGGGCGAGATCTCCGCCCCTGCGCGCGTGAAGCGTGGTCAGCACCGCCTCGCTCTCCAGCGTCACCGCATTGGCCACGAGACGGCCCAAGGGACGAAGCGCGGACCAGGCGGCGTCGAAGACCGCCTCCGACAAGCCACCGCCGAGAAACACTGCATCGGGCGGCGGCAGACCGTCGAGCGCCCCGGGCGCCTGCCCCTCCACGAGGTCGAGCCCGGGCGCGCCCAGTGCGAGCGCGTTCTCGGCCGCGAGCGCGCGGCGGTCGGCGCGCGGCTCGATCCCGATCGCGCGCGCCGAGGGAGCCGCGCGCATCCATTCGACCGCGACCGATCCGCAGCCGCAGCCCACATCCCAGAGAAGCGCGTCGCGCATCGGCATGAGCTTGGCAAGCGTGACCGCTCGCACCTCCCGCTTCGTCATGTTCCCGTCGTGACGGAAGAGCCCGTCCTCAAGCCCCGGTACGCGGGGAAGGAGCGCCGCATCCGCCGCGGCCACGCATTCCACGGCGAGCGTGTTGAAGGCCGGCACCTCGTGATCCCAGCTTTCCGCCACGCCGTCGAAGCGCGCCTCCGCCGGCCCGTCCATGTTGGCGAGCACCGACATCTCGGAGCCGCCGAAGCCCCGCTCGGTGAGGAACGCCGCGATGCGGGCGGGCGTCTCCGCCCCCGTGGTCAGGATCAGGAGCCGCGCGCCGGGCACGATGAAGGGGATCATTTGCTCCACCGGACGGCCGTGCACGGTCAGCGTCTCCACGTCCGGAAGACTCCAGCCCATCCGGGCGGCGGCAAGCTGGAAGGCGGAGAGCTGCGGGTGGAAGACGATCTGCGACGGCGGGATCGCCCGGCCGATCCGCGCGCCGACGGAGTACCAGAGCGGGTCGCCGGTGGCGAGGACGACGACCCGCCGCCCCCGCTGCGCGCGCAGAAGCGCGATCAGCGCGTCGAACGGGGAGGGCCAGGCGATCCGCTCCGCGTGCACCGCGTCCGAGAGACGGTGGTGGCGGTCGCCGCCAACGATCACCTCCGCGGCCTCGACCACCGCGCGCGTGGCGGGACGAAGCCCCGCCATCCCGTCCTCCCCGATCCCGACGACATGAAGCCAGGGCGCGTCGCTCATGCGTCGGTCCCGAGCCCGGCGGCCAACGCGTTGACCGCGGCCGCGGCCATCGCCGACCCGCCGCGCCGCCCCTTCAGCGCCACGAAGGCCGCGCCGCGCGGATCGCGGGCAAGCTCCGCCTTCGACTCCGCCGCGCCGACAAAGCCCACCGGGAAGCCCAGGATGATCGCCGGCGGAGGCGCGCCCGCGTCGAGAAGCTCGAGGAGATGGAAGAGCGCCGTCGGCGCGTTGCCCACGGCGACCACCGCGCCGCCCAGCCGCTCGCCCCAGAACTCCACCGCCGCGGCGGAGCGGGTATTGCCGATCTCCCGCGCCCGGGCGGGTACGTCGGGATCGTTGAGCGTGACGACGACCTCGTTCTCCGCAGGCAGACGGCGGCGGATGATCCCCGCGGCCACCATCTCGCAATCGCAGAAGATCGGCGCCCCCGCCGACAGCGCCGCGCGCCCGGCCTCGGCCGCGCGCGGCGAGAACGCGAGACGGTCGGCGATCTCCACCATGCCGCAGGCATGGATCAGCCGCGTGGCGAGGACCGCCATGTCGGGCGAGAACCGCTCGAGCCGCGCCTCCGCCTGCACGGTGGCGAAGCTCTGTGCGTAGATCGCGGCCGGGTCCTTCTCGTAGGGGCGCATGGCGGTCCTCAGGCCGCGCCGCGGGAATGCGGGCCCGCGGCGGGGAGGACGGTCGGCCCGCTCCCTCTCATTTCCGCGCCTTCCGCGCCGAGAGCGGCCCGTGCGGATGGTCCGCATGCGGATAGGGTGCGTGGTGGTGGTGATCGTGATCGTGATCGTGCGCGTGGTCATGGCCGTGGGCATGACCGTGGGCATGACCGGGAGCGTCGTGATGGTGATGATGCCCGTGCCCGGTCATCTCCAGCCGGCATTCACCCGTGCAGAACGTGTCGCAGAGGGCGCAATCTGCCACGTTGGAGCCCGGCGCGCTCGCCCCCTGCCCTTCCACGTGATGATGGTGGCTCTCCTGCACCGCGCCCATCTCCGCCTCGAAGCCCAGGACCTGCGTGCGGTACTTGCACATCGCGCAATTGGGCGGCGGCACTTCCCCCACCTGCTCCGTCGCGCGCTCCGCAAAGGTCTCGAGGACGGCAGGGTGATCGCCGAGATAGCCCGCCTTTACGAAGGAGATCCCCGGATTGGCCGCGGCCACCCGGTCGGTGAAACCGTAAATCCGGTCGATCAGCACGCCCGTAAAGAGGAAATAGGGAAACACGACCACGCGGCGGTAGCCGAGCTTCGCCACATGTTCGAGGCAGGGCTCGACGAGCGGGAAGGTCACGCCGGAAAAACCGACCTCGTGCCAGCCGAAGCCGATCCCCTCGTGCAGCATCCGCGCGACCTTGGCGACGTTGCCGTTGGCATCCGGGTCGCTGGCGCCGCGTCCGATCACGACGAGGCAGGTCTCGTGGAGGGCCACCTCCCCCTCCTCCGCATCGGCCCGCGCGATGGCCTCTCGCACCCGCGCGCCGGCGGCCGCGATCATCTTCGGATCGACGCCGAGCTCGCGGCCATAGCTCACCTCGATCCCGTGCTTGGCGGCATAGGTCATCAGCACCGTCGGGATGTCGTTCTTCGCGTGCATCGCGGCGAAGAGCATTCCCGGCACAGCGAGGATCCGTTCGCAGCCCGCGTCGCGCAGCCTATCGAGCCCGTCGCGGATCACCGGGTTGGCGAATTCGAGATACCCGTAATCGACTTCCCAGTCGGCGGGCAGGAGCGGCGGCAGTTTCTTTGCAAGGACGGCGAACTCGTCCACCGCCGCCTGGCTGCGCGACCCGTGCCCGCAGATCATCACGCCCGTCTTCATGCCGGACGTCCTTCCGCGTCTTCTTCCGCAGCGGCCTCGGGGACCGCCTGATCCTCGGGGCGGGATGCCCGGCCCTTCGCGGCCTTCCAGATGGCGATCCCCGCGGCGACCCCGAGCGCGGCCCCCGCGATCCAGTGATCGTGGCCCGAAAGCGCGCCCAGATGGCCGGTATGCGCCAGGGCCGGGACCGGCAGCAGCACGAAAGCGACGGGAAGCAAGAAACGGGGCATGGCGGAACCTTCCGGTATCGGGGCCATCTGGCGTGCCGGGACCGTGCCCTGACGATACCGCGTCTGGCCCCCCGATACGGGTCGGACCGCCGCGATCACCTTTCCGGCCCCCGTGGGACGTCGTCGCGGTTCGTATACAGAACCGCGACGGCGCCTGCAAAGGCATAAGCGACGCTCATGTGCGCGAATGCGGACCCTGCTGCGCGGCCCGTCCGTTGGGCAGGTGCCGCAGAGGACTTAAATCGACGTCATAAGCAATGGAGCGACATCATGGGCAAGCTGGTCGACGGCGTCTGGCGCGACGAATGGTACGATACGGAAAGCACAGGGGGCGAATTCAAACGCGACACCTCCGATTTCCGCAACTGGATCACCGCCGACGGAAGCCCCGGCCCGTCGGGCGAAGGCGGGTTCGAGGCCGCGCCGAACCGCTACCACCTCTACGTCTCGCTGGCCTGTCCCTGGGCCAACCGCGCGCTCTTCTTTCGCAAGCTCAAGGCGCTCGAACCCCTCATCGACGTCTCGGTCGTCCACCCCCACATGCTGTCGCAAGGCTGGGAATTCCGCACCGATTGGGAGGGGGCGACGGGCGACAAGGTCTACGGCCTTCCTTTCGCGCGCGACATCTATCTCCGCGCGGAGCCCAAGGCGTCGGGCCGCGTCACCGTCCCGATCCTCTGGGATCTCGAGCGCGAGACGATCGTCTCGAACGAGAGCGCGGAGATCATCCGCATGTTCAACTCCGCCTTCGACGGGATCACGGGCAACACCGACGATTACTGGCCCGAGGATCTGCGCGACGCGATCGAGCCCGTCAACGCGCGCATCTACGACACCGTCAACAACGGCGTCTACAAGGCAGGCTTCGCGACCTCGCAGGGCGCCTACGACAAGGCCGTCCATCCGCTCTTCGAAAGCCTCGACTGGATCGAGGGCATCCTCGCCGAGAACCGCTACCTCATGGGCGACCGGATCACCGAAGCCGACTGGCGCCTCTTCTCCACGCTGGTGCGGTTCGACCTCGTCTACCACCTGCATTTCAAGTGCAACCGGCGGCGGATCATCGATTACCCGAACCTCTGGGCCTATACCCGCGAACTCTACCAGTGGCAGACGCCCGATGGCGGTCGCATCGCCGACACGGTGAACTTCGACCACATCGTGCAGCACTACCACTACAGCCATCCGACGGTGAACCCGAACCGGATCATCCCGATCAATCCGATCCTCGACTGGGAGGCGCCGCACGGACGCGGCTAGGCCGGGCCTGGGTTTAGTCGGGCGCGCACACGCGCCAGGCCGGCAACCGGATCACCGCGCTCATGCCGGGATGCGACTGGATCAGGTCGAACTCCCCGCCGTGGAGTTCGACGATCCTGCGCGTCAGCGGCAGGCCGAGGCCGATCCCGTCGGCATCGCGCCGCCGCACCGACTTGCCGGTGCCGAACGCCTCCCAGATACGGGATTCGCGGTCGGGCGAGATGCCCTCGCCATCGTCCGAAAGGGTCACGACCAGCGTGCCGTCCGCGCCGCGATGGGCCCCCACGCGGGCCATCTGCCCGCCATGCGCGACGAAGTTCATCATCAGGCAGGACAGCGCGAGCTCGATCTTCGCCCGGTCGGCCGTGATGCTGAGCCCGACCGGCAGGCCCGACGCGTCGCAGGTTTTGCCATCCGCCCGCATCAGGCCCGCTTGCGTCTGCGCCACCGCCCCGATCAGCGCGCCCACGTCGAACGTCTCCTCGTCGAGCACGATGTCGCCCGATTTCATCTGCGTGAAGCTCAGGATGCTCTCGACGATGCCGTTGAGGAGTTCCGCCGAATCGGTGATCGCCCGGACCAGGGCCGCGTTCTCCCCGTCGGGCAGGTCGAGGAGCTGCGCCATGCCGTAGATCCCGTTCAGGGGCGTGCGCAGCTCGTGGCTGACGAGCGACAGGAACTCGTCCTGCGCATCGTCCACGATCCGCCGCAGCTCGGCCGCGCGGACGGGATCGGGCTCGGCCGGAACCTCGTAGAAGCGCGCGGTCATCGCCGCGAGGCTCTCGAGCATCTCCACCTGATGCGGCTCCGGCGCGTCGTGGGGCACGAAATCGACGGCGCAGAGGGTGCCGACGCAATATCCCGACGACAGGATGACCGGCGCGGAGGCGGAGAAGCGCAGGCGGAACCCCCCGGTGACGATCGGATGGCCGGCGCTGCGCGGATCGAGGAGCGTGTCGTGCAGCACGATGGTCTTCTTGGCCGCGACGGTGAAGGCGCAAAGCGACATCTGGCGCGGCGTCTCGGGAACGTCCACCCCGTCGCAATGCAGCAGGCACTGCGTGTCGCCCTTGATCAGCGACAGGAACGCCACTGGCGCGCCGAAGATCCGCTTCGCGGCCTCGGTCACGTAGCCGAAGAACGGATCGCCCTGCCGTCTGGTGAGGTCCATCGCCTCGATGACAAGGCCGCGCGACGTGTCGTTGACGGGGATGGGATAGGAGCGCATCTCGCTCGACATCGACGTCTTCCTCTGCATGTCGGTCCAGGAAAGCTTTCCACGGATCGGTTGAGATCGCGTGAATCGCCGAGGGCCGGCCTCCGCACCCCCTTGCGCCGACCGCCCGGATCCGGTTCAAGTCCCGCGCCCGGAGGAGAGCTCATGACCACCTGGATCACCATCTGTGACACCTGCAAGCGCGACGACTGGTCGGGCGGCGACACCGACGGCGAACGCCTCGCCGCGCTGATCGAGGCGGAGGCGGAAGGCAGCGACCTGCGCACGCGGCGGTTCTCCTGCCTGATGGGCTGTTCGCGGGCCTGCAACGTGGCGCTGCAATCGCAGGGCAAGCTTGCCTACACGCTGGGCGAGTTCACCCCCGACCGGGAGGCGGCGCGCGCCATCGTCGACTACGCCCGCCTTCACGCCGAAAGCCGCACGGGGCAGGTGCCCTATCGCGCCTGGCCCGAACCGATCAAGGGCCATTTCGTCACCCGCCACACGCCGCTGCCCGAGGAATGAGCGCCGCGCGGGACGGCGGGCGGGGCGATGGCGCAGCCGAGCGTCGTCCGGCGTCCCCGTGATCCTCCTCGCGGCCCTTCTTCTCGACGCGGCCTTCGGCGAGCCGCGCGCGATCTGGTCGCGCGCCCCGCATCCCGCGATCCTCATGGGCCGCCTCGTCGCCGCCGCCGACCGCCGCTTTAACCGCGCGCCCGCGCGCCGCAACGGCGTGCTCATCACGGCGGCTCTCGTCGCGGGCGCGGCGTTCCTCGGCCTCTGGATCGAGGCGCTGCCGGGCGGCGGCCTCGTCTCCGTCCTCCTCGGCGCGATCCTCCTTGCGCAACGCAGCCTCGCCGATCACGTGGCGGACGTCGCCACCGCGCTGCGCCGCTCGCTTCCCGAGGGGCGCGAGGCCGTCGCCCGCATCGTCGGGCGCGACACCGCGGCGATGGACGCCACCGCCATCGCCCGCGGCGCCATCGAATCGGCCGCGGAGAACCTCTCGGACGCCGTCGTGGCCCCGGCCTTCTGGTTCCTCGTGGCAGGGCTGCCGGGGCTGCTCGTCTACAAGCTCGTCAACACGGCCGATTCGATGGTGGGCTACCGCACGCCGCGCCACGAGCAGTTCGGCTGGGCCGCCGCGCGGCTCGACGACGTGCTGAACTGGGTGCCCGCCCGGCTCACCGCGGCGCTTCTCGCCCTTTCGCACGCGCGGCCCGATGCCTGGCGCGTGATCCTGCGCGACGGGCCGCTCCACCGCTCGCCCAACGCGGGCTGGCCCGAGGCGGCGATGGCCTTCGTCCTCGGCATCGCGCTCTCCGGTCCCCGCGCCTATGACGGCGAGATGCGCGATTTTCCCTACGTCCATCCCGAGGGCCGGCGGGAGATCGGCGCGGACGAGATCGAGGCCTCGGTCCGGGCGCTCTGGCGCGCATGGACGGCGCTCGTCGTCATCGTGATCGTGCTGCTCCTTGCCTGAGCCGGGCTCTCTGCTATCCCCCGGAACGAAAACCGGAGGCCCGTTATGCGATCCCTGTCCATCCTCGCCGCCATAGCCCTCGCCGCCCCCGCCGCGGCACAGGTCCCCTGCGGCGGCGACTTTGCTGCCTTCCGCGACACGATGGAGGCCGAGGCCGTCTCCCGCGGCGCCGATCCGGCCCTCGCGCGGTCGTTCTTCGCGGGGACGCGGCAAAACCAGGACGTCCTCGCCGCCGACAGACGGCAGGGGGTCTTCACCCTGCCCTTCACCGATTTCGCCCGCCGCCTCATCTCCCAGAACCGCGTCGATCGCGGACAGGCCATGTCGCGCGAATACGACGCCACCTTCGAGCGGATCCAGGCGGAATTCGGCGTGCCCCGCGGCGTTCTCCTGGCGTTCTGGGCCTTCGAGACCGATTACGGCGCGGTGCAGGGCGATTTCAACACCGTGGACGCCCTGATGACGCTCGCGCATGATTGCCGCCGCCCCGACCTCTTCCGCCCGCAGGTCTTCGCCGCGCTCGAACTCGCGGCGATGGGCGATCTCGACCCGCGCGCCACGACCGGCGCTTGGGCGGGCGAGATCGGACAGGTCCAGATGCTGCCCCGCGACATCCTCGAGAACGGCATCGACGGCGACGGCGACGGCCATGTCCGTCTCAAGACCTCCGCACCCGACGCGCTGATGTCGGGCGGCTCGATGCTCTCCGCGCTCGGCTGGCGGCCGAACGAGCCGTGGCTGCAGGAGGTCGTCGTACCCGCCAACATGGACTGGTCCCGCGCGCATCTCGAGAATCGCCATTCGCCCGCCGAATGGGCGGCGATGGGCGTCGCGCCCCGCTCCGGTGCCTGGGCCGCCGAACTCCCCTCGAGCCTCGTCCTGCCGCAGGGCAAGGACGGCCCGGCCTTCGTCGGCTACCCGAATTTCGACGTCTTCTTCGAGTGGAACCAGAGCTTCACCTACGTTCTGACCGCCGCCTACTTCGCCACCCGCCTCGAAGGCGCGCCCGTCTTCGCCCCCGGCAATCCGTCCCCGGCGCTGTCCGACGCAGAGATGCGGTCGCTCCAGACCCGCCTCAACGCGATGGGCCACGACGTGGGCGAGATCGACGGCATCCTCGGGGCCGGAACCCGGAGCGCCGTGCGCGCCGAACAGGCGCGGCTCGGCCTTCCCGCCGATGGCTGGCCCACGCGCGACCTGCTCGCGCGGCTCTGATCGTCCGACCGGGGGGCGACCGCGATGTCGCACCCCCGGAACAACCCCTCCCGCCCGCTCCTTGGCTGCCCACGCACAACGACACCAAGGGAGCGGGCCATCATGCGCGCATTGACCTCCACCATCCTCGCACTGGCCCTCGCGGCCGCGACACCCCTCGCGGCGCAGGACGCCACGACCACCTCCACCTCTGTGACTGAGGGACCGACCCCGCCACTGCCATCGACCGAAGAGGCCCGCGGCCCGGCGATCGAGGCTCTGCAGGCCACGCTCTACGACCTTACCGCGCTCCAGCACGACGCCCACCAGGAGCATTGGAACGTGGTCGGGTCCGACTACTACCAGCTGCACGAGTTCTACGAGGAGCTCTACAGCGCCATCTTCCCCGTGATCGACGAGGTGGCCGAACGTCTCCGCGCCCTGGGCGCCCCCGCCGACGGACGGCCCTCCGCGGTCGCCGAGAACGCCTCCGCGACGGAGCCCGACCCCGCGGAACGCGACGCGGACACGACGCTCGACGCGCTCGCCGGGAACTGGAGCCAGGTCTCGGACGCGCTCTACGACCGCATCGACGCGACGGAGGACGACCTCGTCACGCAGGACCTCCTGATCTCCGTGACCGATCTGATCGACCACCAGATGTGGCAGATCCGCGCCCACCTGCAGACCCCGGACGCCCCCGCGCAGCAGTGACGAAAGCCTGCGGGACGGCGGGCGGGGCGATGCGGCGTAGCCGCGAGCGCCGTTCCGTCCGTCCCGCCGCTTGACCCCGACGCACCGCGATCCATCTGCCGACGATGCCCCCGCGCGTTCTCTTCTGCATCCCGCTCATCGCCCGCGCGATGGTGCGCGACTGGTCCGTCGTCACCCGCTGCCTCGAGCTCACGCTCGGCACGCTCCTGCGCCAGACCGACCCGAACTGGCGCGCGGTCGTCTGCGGGCAGGATGTCCCGCCGCTCCCCCCCGATCCGCGCGTTACCGGCCTCCCCCTCGACCGCCCGCTCGACGGCGACGACAAATGGGCCAAGATCACCGCCATCCTGCGCGCGGAGCCCGAGGACGACACGCTACTCTTCGCCCTCGACGCGGACGACCTGGTCGTGCCCGATCTCGTCGCCCACATGCGCAGCGAGGCCGCCGATGGCTGGCTGCTCACCGACGGCTGGTCCATCGACGCGCGGACGGGCCGGATCGGGCGCCACGGCGCGCCCTCCGCGGACCACCCCAAGCGCGCGCCCTTCTACCGCGTCTGCGGCACCGCGGGCGCGGTCCGGCGCGTGGCGGGAGATCTCAAGGCCACGCGGCAGATGATGGTGCGCCATTTCGAACTGCCGGAAACCGCGCCCCTGCACGGACAGCACCTCCGCCCGATCCCCTTCCCCGCCGCGGCCTATCTCGTGGCCCACGGGGAAAACCAGGAAAGCCGTTCGGGGCGGGAGAACGACAAGCTGCGCTACATCGCCGCCAATCCCGTGACGGCGGCGGAGACGGCGGAGGTCCGGCGGCTCCTCCACCTGCCCGACGGCCCGGTCCTGCCCGCCCGCTCCCGCACGCTCTGAGCCCCGCAAGGTCCCGGGTCGAGCCCGGGACGGCGTCACGCGGGGGCCCCTCGGGTCACGCCACCATCGCTTCCGCGCGCGACAGATCGACGGAGACGAGCTGGCTCACCCCCTGCTCGCCCATCGTCACCCCGAAGAGCCGGTCCATCCGCGCCATCGTCACGGCATGGTGGGTGATGACGAGAAACCGCGTCCGCGTCCGCCGCGTCATCTCGTCGAGCATGTCGCAGAACCGCGTGACGTTCGCGTCGTCGAGCGGCGCGTCTACCTCGTCGAGCACGCAGATCGGCGCGGGATTGGCGAGAAACACCGCGAAGATCAGCGCCATCGCGGTCAGCGTCTGCTCGCCGCCCGACAGAAGCGACAGCGTCGAGAGCCGCTTGCCCGGCGGCTGGCAGAGAATCTCCAGCCCAGCATCGAGCGGATCGTCCGATTCAACGAGTTCGAGCCGCGCTTCCCCGCCGCCGAAAAGCGCGGCGAAGAGGGTTCCGAAATTCGCGTTCACCTCCTCGAACGCGGCGAGGAGCCGTTCGCGCCCCTCGCGGTTCAGCCCCGCGATCCCGGAGCGCAGCGTGGCGATCGCGGCCTCCAGATCGGCCTTCTCGCGAACGAGCTCTTCGTGCTCGGCCTCCACCTCCTGCGCATCGGCCTCCGCGCGCAGGTTCACCGCGCCCATCCCGTCGCGCTGGCGGCGCAGGCGCCCGACATCCGCCTCGATCTCGTCCGTGCCCGGGATGGTCTCGAAATCGGCCTCGAGCGTCTCGAGAAGGCCGTCGGGCGTCGTGCCCTGCGCCTCCTCGATCCGCGCCGCGGCCTCCGCCACGCCCGCCCGCGCGGCCTCGGCCTGCGCCTCCGCGCCCGCCCGTGCCTCCCGCGCGGCACCCGCCTCGCGTTCGGCGGCACGCTCGGCCTGCGCGGCGGCGGCGAGCCGGTCCTCGCCCGAGGCGAGCGCCTCGCGGGAGGCCGCGTCGCGCGCGCGCGCCTCCGCGATCCCCGCGTCGAGCCGCGCCCGGTCCGCCGCGAGCGTCTCGGGCACCGCGCGGGCCCGGGCAAGCTCGTCCTCGCCGCGCGTCCGCCGCGCCTCGAGATCGGCGAGCCGCCCGCCGGCGGAGGCGAGGCGCCCGCGCCACGTGGAGAGCTCCTTGGCGATCGCCGCCTGCCGTTTCTCCCGCGCGGCCCCCTCCCGCGCGCGCTCGTCATGCGCCGCGCGCCGCGCGAGCGTCGCGAGCCGCGCCGCCTCGACCTCCTCGCGCCGCGTCGCCACGCGGGCGCGCAGCGCGTCCAGATCGTCGAGCGCGTCCCGCGCCGCCCGCGCGGCCTCCGACCGCTCCGCCGCCGCGTTCGCCTCCTCGTCGTGGCGCTGCAGGGCCGCCTCCGCCTGCACCCGGCGGCCATCGGCGAGGCTGCGCGCGGCATCCGCGCGCGACAGCGCCCGGCTCGCCTCCGCGAGGCGCGTATCGGCCTCGCGCCGGGCCCGCCGCGCCGCGCCGTCGGCCTCCCCCGCCTCGCGCAGCAGGCGCGCCGCCTCGTCGTGGGCGCTCCGCGCCTCCGCCGCCCGCGCCTCGAGTGCGGCGAGCGCTTCGCGCAGCGTCGAAAGCCGGTTCAGCTGCTCGAGCCGGAGCGCCGCGGCCGACGGCGCATCGGCGGCCGCGGCGCCGTACCCGTCCCAGCGCCAGAGATCGCCCGCCCGGCTGACGAGCCGTTGCCCGGGGCGGAGCGCGGATTGCAGGCCCGGGCCCGCCTCGGCGGAGACGAGACCCACCTGCGCGATCCGCCGCCCGAGCACCTCAGGCGCCTCGACATGGAGGCCGAGCGGCGCCGCGCCGTCCGGCAGGGGCTCGGCCGCGTCGTAATCCGGCAGCCGCGTCCAGCCGGTCCCGCCCTCGACTTCCGGCGCGCGCAGATCGTCGCCGAGTGCTGCGCCCAGCGCCTTCTCGAAACCCGCCGCGACGCGGACCCGGTCGAGCACCTCCGTGCCCCCGCCCGCCCCGCGCGCGACGATCTTCTCGAGCGCGCCCGCTTCGGCGGCGAGCGCGCCCCGCTCACCCTCGGCTTCCGAAAGCCGCGCGCGCGTCTCCGCCTCCGCGCCCTGCGCCGCGTCGCGCGCGGCCTCCGCCCGGCCCATCTCGGCTTCCGCGCGCTCCGCCGCGGCGCTCGCCGCGGCCTCCTCGGCCTCCGCCGCGTCGACCTCGCCCTCGACGCCCGCGCGCGCCGCCTCCGCCGCGCGGAGCGCCTCACGGGCCTTCGCGACCGCCGCCGCGGCGCGCGACCGGGCACCTTCGGCCTCCGCCACCTCCCGGTCCGCGGATTGGTGCCGCGCGGCGAGCCGGGCCACTTCCTCGGTGATCTCGGCCAGCGCGCCCTCGCGGGCCGCGAGCACGCCACCGGCCTCCCGCGCGGCGGCGGCGGCGGCGGCGAGCGCCTCGTCGAACCCCGCCTCCGCTTGGGTCAGCTCGCGCCCCTCCGCCTCGAGCCGGGTGATCGTGCCGTCCGCGTCGGCGTTGAGCCCCGCCTCCCGCTCCGCGTCGCGCCCGATCTGGGCCAGCCGGGCCTCGAGCTGCGCGATCTTCTCCGCCGCCTGCCCCTCCCGCTCCGCAAGCCCGCCCTGCTCCACCTCGAGCCGTTGGAGCAGCGCGCCGGCGATCGCCGCCTCCTCGCGCAGGGGCGGCAGCGCGGCCTCCGCCTCTTCCCGCGCCCGCGTGGCCGCGACCGCCGTCCGTTCCGCCCGCGTGGCCTCCGTGCCCTTCAGCGCTCGCGCGGCCTCTGCGTCCGACCGCGCCCGGTCAGCCTCGCGCCAGCGGCGGTAGAGCAAAAGCCCCTCCGCCCGCCTGAGCGCCGCGCCGATCTCGCGGTAGCGCGCCGCTTGCCGCGCCTGCCGCGCGAGCTGTGCGAGCTGCGCCGCGAGGCTCTCGACCACGCTGTCGACGCGGGTGAGATTCGCCTCCGCCGCCTTCAGCTTCAGCTCCGCCTCGTGGCGCCGCTGGTAGAGGCCGGAGATCCCCGCCGCCTCTTCCAGGATGCGCCGCCTCTGCGTGGGCCGCGCGTTGATGAGCTCCGCGATCTGGCCTTGGCGGACGAGCGCGGGCGATTGCGCGCCGGTGGAGGCGTCGGCGAAGAGCATCTGGACATCGCGCGCCCGCACGTCGCGGCCCTGCGCCTTGTAGGCGCTGCCTGCGTCGCGGGTGATCCGCCGCACGATCTCGATCGCGTCGTGGGAGTTGAAGGCCGCCGGCGCCAGCCGCTCGGCATTGTCGATATGGAGCGCCACCTCCGCGAAGTTCCGTGCCGGCCGCCGGGTCGTGCCCGCGAAGATCACGTCCTCCATCCCGCCGCCGCGCATCGCGGTCGGCCGGCTCTCCCCCATCACCCAGCGGAGCGCCTCGAGCAGGTTCGACTTGCCGCAGCCATTCGGCCCCACGACGCCCGTCAGCCCGTCCTGGATCACGAGATCCGTCGGATCGACGAAGGACTTGAAGCCCGTGAGCCTCAGCCGGGTGAACTGCATGCGCCGCGCCTCCTTGAACCGCGGCGGCGAGTCTTCGCGAACAACCCGGGCGTGTCAACGAACCCGCCCCGCATCTGCCGCAGGCAGACGCGATATCCACAAGATATCGTCACGCCCGCAACCAGTCCGCCGCGAACGTGACGGACGTCGTGCCGAGGAACGGATGCAGACGGGAAAGCTCCGCCTCCAGCCCCGCGAGGCGCCCCTTCCCCATCTTCTCGCCCGGCTCGGGCCAGAAGGCGCGCACGGCGATCTCGGACCCGTCGCGCCGCGCGTCGATCCGGCCGATCACGCGGTCGCCCTGCATCACCGGAAAGACGTAGTAGCCATAGCGCCGCTTCGCCTCCGGCACGAAGATCTCGATGCGGTAACGAAACCCGAAGAGGCGCTCGGCCCGCGCCCGGTCGCGCAGGGCAGGGTCGAACGGGCTCAGGATCCGCACGCGCGACGAGGGCGCGGGCAGCGTCGCGGCCCGGTCGAGCAGCCCCTCCGTGGTGAAGCCGCGGCGCCGCGCACCGCCCGTGCATTCGACATCGACCTCCACGATCCGCCCGCGGGCGAGCGCTTCGGCGCACCATTCCCGCGCCTCATCGCGGGTCGCGATCTCGAAGAAGGCCGCGAGCTCGCCGCTCGTGGCGAACCCCACCCGCTCCAGCGCCTCCGACATCGCCCAGTCCACGATCTCGGCATCGTCGGGCCGCGCGGCGCGGACCTCGGGCGGGATGACCCGTTCGGGCAGATCGTAGAGCTTCTGAAACCCGCGGCGATGACAGATCGCGAGCCGTCCGGAGCGCCAGAGGAATTCAAGCGCCGTCTTCGACGGATGCCAGTTCCACCAGCCCGACGAGCCGCCGCCCCCGTCGCCGCCGAGCTCGCGCGCGCTGACCGGCCCGCGATCGGAGACGTGGCGCAGCACGGTGTCGAGCTCGCCCTGCCAGCCGCCGCGCTGCCAGGCAGGCCAGCGCCGGCGCATCCGGGCTTCGTCGCGGGCGAATTTCAGCCGCCACATCGGATAGAAGGCCATCGGGATCGCGGCCGCGTCGTGGGTCCAGTGCTCGAAGGCCGTCCGCCGCCGCGCGACGAGCGCCTCGAGCGCGCGCGGGCGGTACCGTCCGCGCCGCGACCACAGGATGAGGTCGTGGGCGCGCGCGAGCGTGTTGACGCTGTCGATCTGCACGAAGCCCAGCCGCCCCAGGACGTCATCGAGGTCGGTCCCCCGGCCCGGCCCCGATCCGGGACGCAGGAGGAGGTGACGGTCGAGAAAGAGGCGTCGGGCCGTCCGGTTCTGAAGCAGGGGGCGTGTCATCGGCGCAGGATAACGCAGCGGCCGCCGCGCGACAGGCCCCGTCGCGGTCCGCGCGCACACCTTGTCGCCCCGCAGCCGCGGCGCTAAGCGGTCGCGATGGAGCTCTGGGTCATCCTCGCCATCGCCGCGGCCGCGTTCCAGACGCTCCGCTTCATGCTCCAGAAAAAGCTCAGCATGGGCACTCTCAGCGCCGGGGGCGCGACGCTCGCGCGGTTCTGGTATTCCGTGCCCTTCGTCACCGCCCTTCTCGCCGCGTATCTGCTGGCCCGCGACCTGCCCGTGCCACAGGTCGCGCCGCACTTCTGGCCCTATGCCCTGGCGGGCGGTGCCAGCCAGATCCTCGCGACCTGGTGCGTGGTCGCGCTCTTCGCGCAGCGCAATTTCGCGGTCGGGATCACCTTCAAGAAGACGGAGGTCATGCAGACGGCGCTCGCGGGCTTCGTGGTCCTGGGCGATCGGGTCTCCGCGATCGGCATGGGCGCGATCCTCATGGGCCTGATCGGCGTGCTCGCCTTGTCGGAGACGGCCACGCTGGGCGGCCGCCTCCGGGACGGCCTGCGAAGCCGCGCCACGATCCTCGGCCTGTGCTCGGGCGCGTTCTTCGCCATTTCCGCGGTCGGCTATCGCGGCGCCACCCTCGCCGTGGAAAGCCCCGACCCGCTCCTCCGGGCGGGCCTCTCCCTCGCGATCATCACCGTCCTGCAGACCCTGTCCCTCTCCGCATGGCTCGCCTTTCGGGAAAAGGGGCAGGTGGCGCGGGTCGCCGCCGCGTGGCGCGGGGCTGTCTGGATCGGCCTGAGCGGGATGGCCGGAAGCCTGTGCTGGTTCACCGCCTTCACGCTGCAGAACGCCGCGATGGTGTTCGCGGTGGGACAGGTCGAGGTGATCTTCTCCATCTTCGCCGCGACGCTGGTCTTCGGCGAACGGATCACCCGGCGCGAGGCGGTGGGAATGACGCTCATCACCCTGTCGGTACTCGTCGTGGTCGCCGTGCGCTGAATGGCCACCCCGGCGCGCGACCATCTTTCCGCCCCCCATTGACGCGGCGCGCCCGGCATCGCAATGCTGGTCCCGCATGGTGCCCCTCACGACGCGGCCAAGCCGCGGGGGCTGAAATGGGAATGCGGGACCGGGGGATCCGATCAGGAACCCGGCAGACCGCAGCCGCCCCCGCGACTGTACGCGGCGAGCGGACCTCGAAGATGCCACTGGGCGCCTGCCCGGGAAGGCCGAGGTTCGCCGTGACCCGCAAGCCAGGAGACCAGCCACGCACCGGACGCGACATCGTCCGGCCTGACGAACGGACGGGGTGTTCCGGTGATGGGTCAGAATGCGGCGGCGTCGCAATCCCCCCTCGACGAACTCCCCCTTTCAAGAAGTGACCGGAAGGGGACAGACATGAAACGACTTCTTACGACCGCCGGGGCCGCGCTCGCCGCCACGCCCGCACTCGCCCACCACCCGCTCGGCGGGACGGAGATGACCACGTTCGCCCACGGGCTGCTTTCGGGCGTCGGCCATCCGGTGCTGGGCTTCGACCATCTCTTCTTCGTCGCCCTGGTGGGGATCGTCGCGGCGTTCGCGGGCCGGGCCTTCACCGGGCCGCTCGCCTATCTGGCCGCGATGCTCGCCGGCGTGCTGCTGACCACCTTCGGCCCCGCCCTGCCGCTGACCGAGGCGGTGATCGCCGTTTCGCTGCTCGGCCTGGGCGCCGTGGCGCTGTCGGGCCGCGCGCCCTCCGCGCCGGTCGCGATGGCGCTCTTCGCGGGCTTCGGCCTCTTCCACGGCGCCGCCTTCGGCGGCGCGATGGCCTCGGCCGAGGCGGGCGCGATGGGCGCCGTCCTTCCGGGCTACCTGCTCGGGCTCCTCGCCGTGCAATACGCGATCGCCGTAGGCGCCGGCCTCGCCCTGCGCCGTCTCGCGTCCGCCGCGGCCGCGACCGCGCTCGAGCCGCGCCTCGCCGGTGCCGTCGTCGCGGGGGTGGGGCTCTTCCTCACGCTCGAGACGGCCGAAGGCGCCATCTTCGGCGCGCTCGGCTGGGGCTGAGCCCTCGATGTCGGGCGTACGCACGACCTGTGTACGCCCGCTGCACACCCGCCATACCCCGTATGCACGGGCGCCTGACGCCCGCTGCACGCGGATCCGACATTCCGTGTACGCCCCGTGTACGTTCCGTGTACGCCGTTTCACCCGCTGAGAGGCTCCCAGATGCCCGCCAAGATCCCCGCCACAATCGTCACCGGCTTCCTCGGATCGGGCAAGACGACGCTGATCCGTCACCTCCTGAACAATGCGGAAGGGCGGAAGATTGCCTTGATCATCAACGAGTTCGGTGATCTCGGCGTCGATGGCGACATCCTCAAGGGCTGCGGCGACGCCACCTGCACCGACGACGACGTGATGGAGCTCTCGAACGGCTGCATCTGCTGCACCGTCGCCGAGGATTTCGTGCCGACCCTAGAAAAACTGTTGTCACGCAAAGACTTGCCGGATCACATCGTGATCGAGACCTCCGGTCTCGCCCTGCCGCAGCCGCTCGTCCAGGCCTTCAACTGGCCCGAGATCTCCACCCGCGTCACCGTAGACGGCGTCGTCACCCTCGTCGATGGCAAGGCCGTGGCGGAGGGCCGTTTCGCCCACGATATCAACGCGGTAGACGCTCAGCGCGCGGCCGACGACAACCTCGACCACGAGACCCCGCTCTCCGAGCTGTTCGAGGATCAGATCGCCTGCGCCGACCTCATCGTCGTCAACAAGTCAGACCTCCTGGAACCCATTGAGGCCAAAAGCCTTTCCGACCGCCTGCGCACAGAATCCCGCCCCGGCGTCCAGGTCGTCTCGACCTCGATGGGCGTCCTGCCCGCCGACGTCCTCCTCGGCCGGTCCGCGGCGGCGGAGACCGATCTCGACGCCCGCGACGCTCCCCACCACCATCACGGAGAGGACGGGGAGCATGACCACGATCACGACGAGTTCGAGAGCTTCGTCGTGACCCGCCCCGAAATTGCCGATCCGAAAGCTTTCGCCGATCTTGTGGCGCAAACGATCCGCAGCCACGATATCTTGCGTCTGAAGGGGTTCGCGGCGGTGACGGGCAAGCCCATGCGCCTGACCATCCAGGCGGTGGGTCCGCGCGTCGACAGCTACTACGACCGGCCGCTCGGCGGATCGGAACGGGAGACGCGGCTCGTCGTCATCGGCGAAGCCGGGCTCGACCGCGCCGCGATCACCGCGGCGCTGTCGGCGTGAGATCAGGTCTCGTCGTCGTGCCCGTCCTTGGCATGACCTTCCGGACCGCGGATATTCTTGCCCTCCTCGTCGATGGCAAGGCTCTCCTCGCCCGTCGCCGGCTTGTCGAACTTGGTCTTGCCCTTCGGGTCATCCTCGTTCTTCGCGGGCTTGTCGCTCGCCTCGGATCGATCCACCTCGTGGTCCGGCGCGGTTTTCATCTCGTCGTCATCCATGGTGTCGCTCTTTGCCCCATCATATGGCGCCGTGCCCGGGGCCCGGCAAGTCGCATGCCCCTGATCGTCGAAGAAGCCGATCCCGGCGCACCGGGCGCCGCCGCGCTCCTCAGGATGAGCCACGAGCTCATGGAGAGCCTGTTTCCGCCCGAAGAGAACCATTTCCTCGATATCGAGGCCCTGCGCGCGCCACACATGCGCTTCTTCGCCGCACGGCAGGGCGCGGACGTGGTGGGGACCATCGCGCTCGCCATCCGCGACGGCTGGGGCGAAGTGAAGTCGATGTTCGTGGCCGACCTCGCGCGCGGCACCGGAGCGGCCGACGCCCTGCTGCGCCAGGTGGAGGATCGCGCCCGCGAAGAAGGGCTCGAAGTGCTTCGTCTCGAGACCGGCGACGCGCTTCGCGCGGCACGAACCTTCTACGCACGGCACGGTTTCCGGGAGCGGGAGCCGTTCGGCGAATACACCGCCAATGCAAGCAGCATCTTCATGGAAAAATCCCTGGAGACTTGAGGCCCGATCCGGGCCCGGAGACGCCATCATGCACCTTCTCGCCGCCACGCCCGGGGCCATTGACGACGGTACCGAAGCCGTCGATCCGGGACAGAGCCCCGCCGACCTGGTGATCCTTTCGGCCGCCGATACCGATCTCGCCGTGCTTTCCCTCGCGCGGTCCGAGATGACGGCGCCGCCTTCGCTTCGTCTCGTCAATCTTGCCCATCTGCGCCACCCGATGTCGGTCGACCTGCATCTGGCGAATTGCGCGGCGAAATCGCGAATGGTGATCGTCCGGCTTCTGGGCGGCGTCGGCTACTGGCGCTACGGCGTGGCGCAATATTCCGCGCGGCTCCATGCGGCGGGCGTGCCGCTGGTGCTCCTGCCCGGAGACGACAAGCCGGACGCGGAGCTGCGCGCGCTCTCCACCGTCTCGGACGAGGATTACGACGCCCTCTGGTCCTGCTTCGTGGAAGGGGGACCCGACAATGCCGCGACGCTCCTCGCCCATGCACGCGCGATGCTCGACGGAGAAGAGCGGCCCGGCCCCGCCCGCCCCCTGCTACGAGCCGGGCTCTACTGGCCCGGGACGGGGCAGACCGACCTCGCCTCCTTGCGCGGGAATTGGGTGGAGGGCGCGCCGGTGGCCCCCATCGTCTTCTACCGCGCCCTCGTGCAGGGCGCGGGGCTCGCACCGGTCAACCGGATGGTCAAGGCGCTCCTCCGGGCGGGACTGAACCCGCTGCCGGTTTTTGTGGCGTCGCTGAAGGACCCCGTCTCCGCCGCGACGCTGGAGCATCTCTTTACCGAAGCACCTCCGGCTGTGATCGTGAACCTCACGAGCTTCGCCACCGGCTCCCCCCATGCGGGCGAGGGGTCGGAGAACCCGCTCGCCGCGCCCTGGGCGAACGCCGCGCCGGTCCTCCAGGCCGTGCTCGCGGGATCGACGGAGGAAGCCTGGTCGGAGGGTCTGGCAGGCCTCTCGGCGCGCGACATCGCGATGAACGTGGCGCTGCCGGAGGTGGATGGACGCCTCCTCTCCCGCGCGATCAGCTTCAAGGACACGGCCTTCTTCGACGAGGCGACGGAATGCGCGATCGCCACCTACCGCCCCCAGGGCGACCGCATCGCCTTCGTGGCAGCGCTCGCCGCGAACTGGTCCGCGCTGCGGCATACCCCCGAGGAGGACCGCAAGGTCGCGCTGGTGCTCGCGAACTATCCTAACAAGGACGGGCGGCTCGCCAACGGCGTGGGGCTCGACACGCCCGCCGCGACCGTCGACGTCCTCGCGGCCCTCGCCGGGGCGGGCTACGGCGTGGCGGAGGCGCCGGCGCATTCCGACGCGCTGATGGCGGCGCTGATGGCCGGCCCCACGAACTGGCTCACCGACCGCGCGGAGCGGGCGGGCGGCGTGGCGCTGCCGATGGCGACCTATCTCGAGCATTACCGCGCCCTTCCCTGGGACGTCCGGAGCGGGATCGAGAGCCGCTGGGGCCCGCCCGAGGACGATCCGTTCGTCACGCAGGACGGCTTCAAGCTGGCCGTGCTCGATTACGGGAACGTGGTCGTCGGGCTGCAGCCTGCGCGCGGCTACAACATCGACCCGACGGAAACCTACCATGCGCCGGACCTCGTGCCGCCGCATAACTACCTCGCGTTCTATTTCTGGCTTCGGCACGTCCACGGCGCGCAGGCGATCGTCCACATGGGCAAGCACGGCAATCTGGAATGGCTGCCCGGCAAGTCGGTGGCCCTGTCGGACACCTGCCTGCCGGAGGCGGTCCTGGGGCCGATGCCACACGTCTACCCCTTCATCATCAACGATCCGGGCGAGGGAACGCAGGCCAAGCGGCGGGCGCAGGCCGTCATCGTCGATCACCTGACCCCGCCGCTGACGCGGGCGGAGACCTACGGCCCCCTGCGCGACCTCGAGGCGCTCGTCGACGAATACTACGAGGCGGCGGGCGTCGATCCGCGCCGGATCGCCCATCTCAGGGGCGAGATCCTCAGCTTGAGCCAGTCGACCGGCCTCGATCGCGACATCGGCATGAGCGGCGATGCGGAGACGGATCTCGCCAAGCTCGACGCCTATCTGTGCGAGTTGAAGGAGGCGCAGATCCGCGACGGGCTCCATATCTTCGGTCGGGCGCCGGAAGGGCGTCTCGCGCGCGATCTGGTGATCGCGCTGGCACGGATCCCGCGCGGGACGGGCAAGAATGGGGACGCGTCACTCCTGAGAGCCATGGCCGCGGATCTGGAGCTCGGCTTCGATCCCCTCGATTGCGACATGGCGGCGGCCTGGACGGGGCCGAGGCCCGAATGCCTTGCGGGAGACGGCGCCTGGCGCAGCCACGGCGACACGGTGGAGCGGCTGGAGATGCTCGCGCAACGGCTCTGGGACGGTGGGCGGGGCGATGCGGCGAAGCCGCGAGCGTCGTCCCCCGGCCCCGCCACGACGGCCGTGCTCGACGAGATCGCCACGCGGATCGCCCCAGCGGTCGAAGAATCCGGCCCGGCGGAGATGGCGGGCCTGCTGACCGCGCTCTCGGGCCGCGCGATCCCGCCCGGCCCGTCGGGCGCGCCCACGCGCGGGCGGCTCGACACACTGCCGACGGGGCGGAACTTCTATTCCGTCGACAGCCGCGCCGTCCCCACCCCCACCGCCTGGGCGCTCGGCTGGAAATCCGCCTCCCTCCTTGTCGAGCGGCACCTGCAGGACCAGGGCGACTGGCCGCGGAGCCTGCTTCTGACCGCCTGGGGGACGGCGAACATGCGCACCGGCGGCGACGACATCGCGCAGGCCCTCGCCCTGATGGGCGCGAAGCCCACATGGGACGCCGCCAACCGCCGCGTCACCGGCTTCGAGATCCTGCCCCTCGACGTTTTGGCCCGCCCCCGTGTGGACGTGACGCTTCGAATCTCCGGCTTCTTCCGGGACGCCTTCCCGCAGCTCATCGCCCTCGTCGACAGTGCCGCGCGCGCGATCCAGGCCCTCGACGAACCCGACGACATGAATCCCGCCGCCGCGCGGGCCCGTGCGGGCGAGGGGCAGGCGCGGGTGTTCGGCTCGAAGCCCGGTGCCTACGGCGCGGGACTGCAGGCGATGATCGACGAGCGGCTCTGGCGCGCGAAGGCCGACCTCGCCGACGCCTATCTCGGCTGGGGCGGCTATGCCTATGGCGCGGACGGCGAGGGACACGCCGACCGCCCCGGACTCGAGGCGCGGCTGGGACAGGCGGAGGCGATCGTGCAGAACCAGGACAACCGAGAGCACGACCTCCTCGACAGCGACGATTACTACCAGTTCGAAGGCGGCGCGGCGGCTGCGGTGGAATCGCTGCAGGGCCGCGCGCGACCGATCTATCACAACGACCATTCCCGCCCCGAACGCCCGGTAATTCGGACGCTTGAGGAGGAGGTCGGCCGCGTCGTACGATCACGGGTGGTCAATCCCAAATGGATCGAGGGCGTGAAGCGGCACGGCTACAAGGGCGCGTTCGAGATCGCGGCGACGGTGGATTACATGTTCGCCTTCGCGGCCACGACCGGCGCGGTGAAATCGCACCATTTCGACCTCGTCCACGCGGCGTTCCTCGAGGATGAGGAAACCCGCGACTTCATCGAGGAACACAACGCCCCGGCACTGCGCGAGATCGCGGCCCGGCTCTCGGAGGCCGTCGAGCGCGGCCTCTGGCAACCGCGCTCCAACTCGGCCCGCGCGATGCTCGAGGAATTCGCATGATCGTCCCGATCGCGCTTCTCCTCATCCTGCAGCTCGCAGGCGAAGTCCTGGTCCGCGCCCTCGGCCTGCCGGTGCCCGGCCCGGTCGTTGGCCTGATCTTCCTGCTGATCGCGCTCTTCGCCCGTCCGAAGCTGGAGGAGATGCTCAGGCCGGTGACGCGCACGCTTCTCGGCAATCTCTCGCTCCTCTTCGTGCCTGCCGGCGTCGGGATCGTGGGGCATTTCGGGACGCTCCGCGAGAGCGGGCTGGCGCTGATCGGGATCATCCTCGTCTCGACCGCGCTCGCCATCGTCGCCGGGGCCTGGACCTTCGCGCTCCTCGCCCGCACCGCGCCGGAGGACGAGGCGCAATGATCGAGATCTGGTCCTACCTCCGACAGGAAGAGCTTCTCTGGCTCTCGGCCACGCTCGTGGCCTACCTCTGCGGCACGCGGCTTTTCGAGCTCTCGGGCCGCTCCCCGCTCGTCAATCCCGTCCTCGTCGCGATCATCCTGCTTGGCGCGACCCTGATCCTGAGCGGCACGAGCTACGCGACCTATTTCGAAGGCGCGCAATTCGTCCACTTCATGCTCGGCCCCGCGACGGTATCGCTTGCCGTGCCACTCTGGGTGAACCGCAAGCGCGTGGGCCGCGTGCTCCTGCCCATGGCCGCGGCGCTCGTCGTGGGCTCGATGGTCGCGCTCCTGTCTGCCGTGGCGATGGGGATGGCGATCGGGCTCGACCGCATCTCCCTCATCTCGCTCGCGTCGAAATCGGTGACGGCCCCCGTGGCCATCGGCATCACCGAAGAGCTCGGCGGCGCGCCGACGCTGACAGCGATCCTCGTCATCCTCACCGGCATCGCGGGCGCGATCATGGTCACGCCGCTCCTGAATCTCGCGCGGCTGACGGATTGGCGCGCGCGGGGCTTCTCCGCCGGGGTCGCGGCGCACGGGATCGGCACGGCACGGGCCTTCCAGGTAAACGAGACGGCAGGCACCTTCTCCGGCATCGGAATGGGGCTCAACGCCGTCCTGACCGCGCTCGTCGCGCCCCTGATCGTTCGGCTCATCCTGTGAGCCGGGTCCGAGACATGCCAGAAAGATTGGAAACCGAGAGATGAGCGACGACGACCGCCACGCCGCGAAGATGGCCAAGAAGAAGGCCGCGCGCGACAAGATCATGGCCACGAAGACGGACGAGAAGGGTCTCGTCATCGTCCATACCGGCAAAGGCAAGGGCAAGTCCTCGGCCGCCTTCGGCATGATCTTCCGCTGCATCGCCCACGACATGCGCTCGGCCGTCGTTCAGTTCATCAAGGGCGGCATGTCGACGGGCGAGCGCGACCTGATCCTCGGACGCTTCTCCGACATCTGCGCCTTCCACACGATGGGCGAGGGCTTCACCTGGGAGACGCAGGACCGTTCCCGCGACACGGAGATGGCCGCGGCCGCCTGGGAAAAGGCCAAGGAGCTGATCCGCGATCAGGAGAATCGCATGGTGCTCCTCGACGAGATCAACATCGCGCTGCGCTACGAGTATATCGACGTGGCCGACGTGATCGCCTTCCTCGCGGAGGAGAAGCCACCGATGACCCATGTCGTGCTCACCGGGCGCAACGCGCATCCCGACGTGATCGAGGCGGCCGACCTCGTAACCGAGATGGAGCTCGTCAAGCATCCCTTCCGAAGCGGGATCAAGGCGCAGATCGGCGTGGAATACTGAGAATGGCCCGGGACCGCGCGCGGCGCGAACGGCTCCTTAATCTAGGCATGCGTAACGTCGTAACCCATGAAACGGATGCGTCGGATGTATGGCAGTGCGGTGATGGCGGCGGGGTTCGCTGCCTCGCTTCACTGCGCTCCCGCCATCGCGAGCCCCGTCCCCCTGGCGCAGATCCTTCGCGTCGATGCCCTGGGTTACGAATGCATCCGGCAGGATGAACTGGAGATCGCCTTCGCCGCGACCGGCAAGGGCGTCCGGCTGCCCCGCACCTGCCTTCCCGCGCCCTGCGACGTCCTGACCCGCGGCGAGCTTGGGGATTTCGTCATCGGCCGGCCGACGAGCGATTCCGAATGGGACGAGTACTACGCCCGTTACGCGGAGCATTGCCGCGCCGAGGTCACGCCTTTCGACGAGGAGGCACCCGCGCCGGGCGAATTCTGGTCGGGCCTCGTTCCGCCTGCGGATGTCGCGGGAACGCTCGTGGCGGCGGTCCTGCCCGGCGCGACGCCGCGCGGCGTCGCCGGTCCGTCGCCGGTCCTGACGGGCGGTCAGTCGATTGTCGGGCGCCATGATGACGGCGATCCCGCCGACCCGATCGCCCATTGGGGATTCGTGGAACCCGAGCGTCCCGGCGGCGATCCGAATGGCCCGCCACCGATCCCGCCGGCCATTCCCCTGCCCGCCGCGCTATGGCTGCTTCTCACGGCCGTCGCGGTGCCCGTCGCCACGCGCGGCCTTTCGCGCCCGTTCAGCGGCGGCGTCGATCAGGCGGTGCCGTAGGCCTCGGCGATTGCCACCTGCATCGCGTCAGCGGGCGTCCGGCCGCCCCAGCAGACGAGCTGGAACGCGGGATAGAACCGCTCCGCTGCCGCGACGGCGGAGGCGATCATCCGGTCGATCTGCTCCGGTCCCGCGACATAGCCCCCTGCGAGGACGAGGCCGTAGCGATAGACCATCAGCTTCGGCTCGTCCCAATAGGTGAACGCCCCGGCCCAGCAGGCGTCGTTGGCCGCATTCAGCACCTCGTAGAGCTCCGGCAGACGCTCCTCCGGTGGAGCGAGCTCGAAGGTGGAGACAAGCCGCAGACATTCCTCCCGCGGCGCCCAGGAGAGCGAGATCGAGTAGGTGCGCCACTGCCCGTCGACAACCATCGCGATCCGGTCTTCCGCGATCCGGTCGAAATCCCATTCGTGATGCTCTGCGAGGTGTTCGACGATGTCGATTGGGTCGATGTCGTCGATATGCATAAATTGCTCGGTCAGCGACATGCGCGGCCTCATGAGTTGCGGCCTGCGGGCGGATGCCCGGGGCTCGGTGCCTGCTCCGGGTCGGACGTTCTTCCTGTCCGTTCCCATTCACATATGGTGTGGGATGCGATTCGGTGTGTAAAGCCTTTCCTTGGGCTCCGACCCCGTAAGTTGTGGATTACTCCCGCCTCCTCGCCAGATATGGGGAGCCGTCCGAGCGATCAGAACGATTTGCGCGCGCGGAGCGCGGCGCCGATCGTGCCATCGTCGAGATAGTCGAGTTCGCCTCCTACGGGCACACCCTGGGCGAGCGACGTAACGGCAATGTCACGACCGGTCATCTGATCGGCGATGTAATGCGCCGTCGTCTGGCCTTCGACGGTCACGGCGAGCGCGAGGATCACCTCCTGCACCCCTTCACGATCCAGCCGGTCCAGAAGACGCGGGATGCCGAGTTCATCGGGTCCCACCGCGTCGAGCGCTGAAAGCGTGCCGCCGAGAACGTGGTAGCGTCCGCGAAAGACGCCCGACCGTTCCATCGCCCAGAGATCGGCCACGTCCTCCACGACGCATATTTCCCCGGTCTCGCGCTTTTCCGAGGTACAGATTGCGCAGACTTCCGTGGTCGAGACATTGCCGCAATTGAGGCAGTCCCGCACCCCCGCGGCCACGTCGCGCAAGGCGTCGGCCAGCGGCGTCATCAATTGCGCACGCTTGCGGATCAGGTGGAGGACGGCACGGCGCGCCGAACGGGGCCCGAGCCCCGGCAGCCGCGCCATCAGGTCGATCAGCGCCTGGATGTCGCGAGTATCTCCGCTCACCGGGTCCCCGGCGCGGACGACGGAGGATTCGACCCCGTCAGAATGGCAGCTTCATGCCCGGCGGCAGGCCGAGCCCCTCGGTCAGCTTCTGCATCTCCTCGCGGCTCTTCTCGGAGGCGCGCTGCTGCGCGTCCTTGATCGCGGCGAGGATCAGGTCCTCCACGACTTCCTTCTCGTCGGGATTGAAGATCGACGGATCGATATCGAGGCCCACCAACTCGCCCTTGGCGGTCGAGGTCGCCTTCACGAGCCCGGCCCCCGATTCGCCTTCCACGGTGATCCGCGCCAGATCCTCCTGCAGGCTCTCCATCTTGCCCTGCATCTCCTGCGCGGCCTTCATCATCTTGGACATGTCGCCCAAGCCGCCCATTCCCTTGAACATTGCGTTCTCCCGGCCTCTGATCCCTGCCCCTGAGATACGGTCGACACCGGCTCTCCGCAAGGCGGTCACTCCTCGGCGAAGGGATCCCATTCCTCGTCGACCTCGGGCAGCGCCTCCGCGGCGGCCTCCGCGGCAACCTCGTCATGCGTCCGGATGCCGAGGATCCGGGCCTTCGGGAAGGCGTTGCGGACCGCCTGCATCATCGGATGGGCCTCCGCCGCCTGCCTAAGCGCGTCGCTCTCCGCGTCGCGGGTCTCCGCGATGGTCGCCCCGCCGCCTTCCCCGGCGATGCTCACCGCCCAGCGCACACCGGTCCAAGTCTGAAGCCGCTGCGCGAGCCGCGCGGCGAGGTCGCGCGGCGCGCTCTCGGCGGGCTGGAACTCGATCCGCCCGGGAACGTAGCGCACGAGCCTCAGTCCGGTCTCCACGTCGATGAGGAGTTTCGCGTCGCGATTGGCCCGGATGAGTTCGACGACCTGATCGAAAGCGTGAAACCGCGCCAGCGCCGTTTCCGAGGCCGCGGCGACGGCCGGCGCCGCGCCGCCCGTGCGCCCACCCGGTACCGGACGCGCCTGCATGGACCCGCCCCCCGGAGACGGCGACGGGGTCGCGCCAGACGTTCCCGACGGGGCGGGGGGCGCGGGCGGCGCGTCGGAAAGCCGCCGCACCAATTCTTCAGGCGGCGGCAGGTCGGCCACGTGGGTCAGCCGGATGATCGCCATCTCGGCGGCCATCATCGCGTTCGGAGCTACGGCGACCTCCTCGAGCGCCTTGAGGAGCATCTGCCACATCCGCGTGAGACTGCGCATGGCGAGCCGGTCGGCCATGTCGCGGCCCCGGGCGCGTTCGTCGGGGCCCGCGGTCGGGTCGTCGGCCGCGTCGGGCGAGATCTTGATGACGCTGATCCAGTGGGTGATCTCGGCGAGCTCGCGCAGCACGGCGAGGGGGTCGGCGCCGTCCGCATATTGCGCCCCGATCTCGCTCAGCGCGCTCTTCGCGTCGCCCTGCATCACCAGGTCCATGAGGTCGAGCACCCGGCCGCGATCGGCGAGGCCCAGCATGGCGCGCACTTCCTCCGCGCCCGTCTCCCCGCCCGCACCATGCGCGATGGCCTGGTCCATCAGGCTCAACGCGTCCCGGACGGAGCCTTCCGCGGCACGCGTCAGGATCGCCAGGGCATCGTCCGCGACGACGGCGCCTTCCCGCCCGGCGATGCCCTTGAGATGCGCGATCATAGTTTCCGGCTCGATCCGGCGCAGATCGAAGCGCTGGCAGCGCGAGAGCACGGTGACGGGGACCTTCCGGATCTCGGTCGTGGCGAAGATGAACTTCACATGCGCCGGCGGCTCCTCCAGCGTCTTCAGGAGCGCGTTGAACGCGCTCGTCGACAGCATGTGGACCTCGTCGATGATGTAGATCTTGTAGCGCGCTGAGGACGGCGCGTATTGCACGGAGTTGAGGACGTTCTCGCGGATGTCGCCCACCCCGGTCTGGCTCGCCCCGTCCATCTCCAGCACGTCGACATGGCGGCTCTCGGCGATCGCCCGGCAGGGCTCGCAGACGCCGCAGGGCTGCGTGGTCGGTCCGCCCGTACCGTCGGGACCGATGCAGTTCATGCCCTTGGCGATGATCCGCGCGGTCGTCGTCTTGCCGGTGCCGCGGATGCCCGTGAGCAGGAAGGCCTGGGCGATCCGGTCGGCCTCGAACGCATTTTTCAGCGTGCGGACCATTGCGTCCTGCCCGATCAGGTCGGCGAAGGTCGCGGGGCGGTACTTGCGGGCCAGCACCTGATAGGCGGCGGGGGCGTCGGTCATGTCACCTCTCGGGGGATTCGTCGCACCGCCAGACCCTAGCCCGCACGCCTCCGGGCAGCCAGTGCAGGGGGCCATCGACATCGGGGGCGGTGAAACGACAGCGCCGCCCCGAAGGGCGGCGCATGTGGTGAGAGGCTGGACAACGACCCAAGCGGGGCTCGTTACGGCTGCTTCCTTCCGGACCTGACCGGGTTGGCGAGGCGCCTGCCCGCGCCAACCCCTCGCCGAGAAATCTATCGTCCCGTATCCGCCGTTTCAAGGGCATCGGAGGCAAGATCGACGCGCAGCCGCACGAATCCGGTCGGAAGCTGTTCCGGCGCGCCGATAGACAACCCCGCGAGATCGCGGAGATGCGCAATCGAACCGGGCCCGGTGAGCAGGTTGACGGAGGTGTGCGGCATCGGCGTGAAGGTAAATGCCTGTTTTTCGAAACGAATCGCTTGGCCGGTCCCGAGCAGATCGCGGATCGCGTCGTGAACCTCGACGCTCGAGTGCAACTCGAGCCGGCGGGTGGCACCGACGGGAAAGCCGCCCCCGCCCTGTGCGCGAAACTCGCTCAGCGCCAGGACAAAAATGTCGTCCTCTCGAACTTTCTTGCCGAGAAACCGCAGGTCGCGGACGCGCCAGGCGCGGGCGTCGAGCAATTGTCCCTGCGGCCCGTAGCGTGGTGGCCGCGAGAGATCGATCTCGAAGCCCACCCGGTCCGCGAGGTCGAGATCGAAGCTCGGAAAGCGCGGATCGATCAGGAGGGCGTTCGTCGCGCCGGGCGCGATCCTGTGAAAGGCGCTGACGCTGCGCTCGAGCCACTCGCGCAGCAGGCCTCCGCTCGCCTTCAGCGCCGCGATCCGGTTGGTATAGGGATAGAGGGTCAGAAGCTGGCCGAGTGTCACCTCGCCCGACGGGATGTCGACGTAGTTCTCGGGCCCGCCACGTCCGCCGCAGCGCACCGGCGCCGCGATCCCGATCACCGGCAGCTTCGCGTCCGGCGTGCCGCGCAGCAGCCGCTCGACGCAGATCCGCTGCGCACGGGCCACGAGTTCGATCGCCCGGCTCCGCCCGAGTTGTGCAAAATAGGAGGTGAGCGGCATATCTACGGAGCCCACGGGCCGGGCCGTCTCCCGGATGCTGCGCCGGTGCGCGCGATCCGTCGCCCGGAGGATATCGGGATTGTGGTGCGCGAGCGACCGGATCGCTCCATCGGCGCGTCGATCGGCGATCTTGTGACAGGCCGAGACGCTCCGTGTCATACGCCACCGGACCCCGTCCCAGTCGAGCGCGAGATCGATCCGCCCCACGTGCCGCCCCCAGCATCCCGGCATGATCGTGGGCACGCCCGCGAGGGTTCCCGCGACCGGATCGACCCCCTCCGCCGCGGCGTAGTCGCGTCCGGGGAAGACGCGGTGCCGGTGACCCAGGACGAGCGCGTCGATCCCCCCCGCCCGCGCGACGGCGAGGCCGACATCCTCGCTGCCCGGGACAGCCGGATCGGCCGGAGCGATCCCGGAATGGCAAAGCGCCACGACGAGATCGGCACCGGCCGCCCGGATCGCGGGAATCCAGGCCGCCGCTGCCTCGAGGATCCCGCGCACGATCACGCGCCCCTCGAGGTTATGACGGTCCCATTGCATGATCTGCGGCGGGGTGAAGCCGATCACCCCGATCCGGAGCGGCCGCAGCACGCCGCGCCCGTCCTGCGCCAGACGCTCGATCATCGTCCAGGGCACCGCGAGCGTGCTGTCCTCCACGGGCGATCGACCCAGCCGCGTCAGGACATTCGACGACAGGATCGGGAAACGTGCCTGCGCCATCGCAGCAGTGAGCGCGGGCAGGCCCGGGTTGAAATCGTGGTTGCCGAGCGCGGCCGCGTCGTAGCGCAGGGCGTTCATCGCGGCGATCACGGGATTGGGGTCGTCTCGTCGTGCCGCGTCGAACGCCTGGTCGCCGAGCATGTCGCCGGTGAGAAAATCGCCGTTGTCGAGGAGCAGACCACCCTGCACGGAAGCGCGAAGCCGGGCGATCACGCTGGCCGCGCGCGAAAGGCCGACCTCGACGTCCTCCTCGCCGGCGGGATAGTTGTAGCCCCTGAGGCGTGCGTGCAGATCGGTCGTCGCAAGCAGCCGTAACGTGCCCGTGACCGGTGGAGCCGGCTCGGTTGGAGGCGGCTGCCTCACGTCGTCCTTTGCTCGTCGAACCGGTCGGGCACACGTGGGGGCATGTCGATCACCATGAAATACGTTACTACCTAAGGTTGAATACCACGAAATTGTCGCGCTTGCATTCGCTACGCAACCCCTCCTACAGCGGTCGCATGCAAATATTCGAGGATCCTTCATGAAGCGCGCGGAAGAGGTCACGTTCGGCGGATCCGGCCTCGACCGGGCCGCTCATCTGCGCGGCGCGCCGAACGCGCTCGGCGCGCTGCTGCGCGCGCCGGGATGCGGTGTCCTGCCCGTCTGGCGCGGCAAGCCGCTCGTCCGCACGCTCGAGGACGGCGGCGTGCGGCTCGCCTGGACCGCCGCCGATCACCCCGCGCTCGATGGCGCCCCGCCCGCGTTCTTTCTCGGGCGCGAGGGCGCCGGGACGCGGTTCGCAATCGACCTCTCGCACTGGGATCCGGGCGAGATGCCGGAGACGCTCGGCGCCTTCGCCGATCCGTCCCGCCAAGAGCATCCGATGCTCAATGACGGCGCGGCCTTCGTGGAGCTGCGATCGGTCATGACGGCGCTCTCCCCGCGCGATGCGGAACTGGCCGCGACCGCGCGCGGCCTGCTCGAATGGCACCGGACCCATCCCCATTGCGCACGGTGTGGAGCGCTCTCCGAAATCGCGCAGGCTGGGTGGCAGAGACTCTGCCCCGCCTGCGGCGCGCATCATTTCCCCCGGACAGATCCCGTCGTCATCATGCTCGTCACACGGGGCAATTCCGTCCTGATCGGCCGTTCGCCGGCCTGGCCGCCGCGGATGTACTCGCTGCTCGCGGGCTTCGTGGAGCCGGGAGAGACGGTGGAGGCCGCCGTCCGCCGGGAGACCTTCGAGGAGACGGGCGTGCGCGTGGGCGAGGTCGGCTATCTCGCGAGCCAGCCCTGGCCCTTCCCCGCCTCGCTCATGCTGGGCTGCTACGGCCATGCGATCAGCTCCCGCCTCCGCCTCGATACGGAAGAGATCGAGGCGGCCGAATGGGTCACGCGCGAGGACATGATGGAGGTCTTCGCGGGCCGCCACCCCCGGATCGACGGCGCGAGGCAGGGCGCCATTGCCCATTTCCTGCTCAAGGCCTGGCTCCGGGACGATCTGGCGTGAGGTTCGAGGCGGTTGCGCGAACGGGTGCGTCTCCCGAGGCGGTCTATGCCGCGCTGAGCGATGTGCGCGCGATCGAGAGTGGCGCCGCGCGGCAGGGCATGATCCTGAACCGGCGCGACGGCGGAGACGGTCTCGCGGGCGCGCGGTTCGACCTGCGGCTGAATCTCCGCGGCCATCCGCGCGACGTCGAGATCACGGTCACCGAAGCCCTGCCCCCCTCCCGGATCGCGCTCGACGCGCGCAGCGGCGGGGTCGAGGCCGTCGTGGTCGCCGATATCGCGCGCACGGCACCCGACGCCACCCTCATCGCCGCGACGGTCGAGATCCGCGCCCGGACGCTCGCGTCGCGGCTATTGCTCGGCTCCCTGCTGCCGGGTCGCGGCCGTCTCGAGAGGATGCTCGGGTCCCGTCTCGGGGAATTTGCCCGGAAGCTCGATCGTACATCCGTCACCAACCGGTGAAGCTCCGCATTGCGCTCGGGCAGCGGATCCGTCATCAAGTCTTCATGTCCTTGCGTCTCAAGGCCCTGTCCGTCCATTTCCTGACCGCGACTGGCGCCGTCTTCGCCATGCTCGCCATGCTGGCGGCCGTGCAGGAGCAATGGGACATGATGTGGCTCTGGCTGGTCATCGCCTTCGCGGTGGACGGGGTCGATGGTCCGCTCGCCCGCCGCTACGACGTGCATACGAACGCGCCGGAATACGATGGCGTCCTCATGGACCTCATCATCGACTATCTCACCTACGTGTTCATCCCGGCCTACGCGCTCTTCAAGTCGGACCTGCTGCCGGGCTGGACCGGGTGGATCGCGATCATCGTCATCACCTTCTTCGGCGTCGTCTATTTCGCCGATACGCGGATGAAGACCACGGATTACTCGTTCTCGGGCTTTCCGGGCTGCTTCAACATGGTGGTGCTCGTCTTCTTCGCGGTGCAGCCGAACTACTACATCATCCTCGCCCTCGTCGTGCTGCTCTCCGTGGCGATGTTCCTGCCGCTGAAGTTCGTCCACCCCGTTCGGACGGAACGCTGGCGCGCGGTGACGCTGCCGGTCTCGGCGATCTGGGTGGCGCTCGCCGGATGGTCGGCCTGGAACACATTCGACCCGATGAGCTGGGCGGGATGGGGCCTCGTCGCGGCCTCCCTCTACCTCTCGCTCGCGGGCATCGCGCAGCAGGCGATCCACGGACCCGACGGCTAGCGCTCGGGGGTCTCGCCCCCCTTCGGATCGAGGGAGAGGCGGATCGGTCCGCCCGCCGCGACCGGATCGACCCGCTCACCCTTCTGCGTCGCAATGAGGGGCAGACCCATCGCCACCCGCCGCACGTCGTCCATCAAGGGACGCCATTCATCCGCGAGCGCGCGCGCCGCCTCCGACGGGCAGAAGGTCTTCTCCGGCCCCCGCTCCCGCGCGAGCCGCATCAGTTCCGCGGCGATTCGCCCGTCCGGAACGCCCACCCCGTCCTCAGAGCGCCGCGTCGCAGCGCCCGCAGACGCCCGGATGCGCGTGGGTACCCACGTCCGGCAGGACCTTCCAGCAGCGCTGGCATTTCTCCCCCTCCGCCTCGGCGAAGACCACCGCCACGCCCTCGACCTCCGGCAGGCGGAACGCGTCCGCGGGTGCCGGGTCCGAGGTCAGGCGGATGTCGGAAGTGATGCAGAGCGTCGCGAAGCTGTCCCGATCGATGACGATCTCCGCCAGTTCGGGCGACAGGTGCACGATCGGCGCGGCCTCGAGCGAGGCGCCGATCGCCTTCTCCCGCCGCTTCAGCTCCAGCGCCCCCGTCACCACGCGCCGCACCGCGCGCTCCCGCTCGATCCGGGAGGCGAGCGCATCGTCGCGCCACCCCGCGGGCGTGTCCGGGAAATCGTTCAGGTGGACGGAAGAATCTTCGCCGGGGAACCGTTCGAGCCAGGTTTCCTCCATCGTGAAGACGAGGATCGGCGCGAGCCAGGTCACGAGCCGGTGGAAGAGGTGGTCGAGCACGGTCAGCGCGGACCGCCGGACGACGCTGTCCTCGGGATCGCAATAGAGCGCGTCCTTGCGGATGTCGAAGTAGAACGACGAGAGGTCCACCGTGGCGAAGGTGAAGACCTCCTGGAACACCCGCTGGAAATCGTAGGCGGCGTAGCCCTCGCGCACCACCCCGTCGAGCACGGCGAGCCTGTGCAGGATCAGCCGCTCGAGCTCCGGCATCTCCTCCGCGTCCACGGCCATCGACGGCTCGAAATGCGCCACGTTGCCGAGGATGTACCGCAGCGTGTTCCTGAGGCGGCGATAGCTGTCGGCCGTCCCCTTCAGGATCTCGTCGCCGATCCGCTGGTCGCCCGTGTAATCGGTCTGCGCCACCCAGAGACGCAGGATGTCGGCGCCGTACTGGTCGATGACCTTCTGCGGCTGGATCACGTTGCCCAGGGACTTGGACATCTTGTTGCCCTTCTCGTCGAGCGTGAACCCGTGGGTCACCACGCCGCGATAGGGGGCCCGGCCGATCGTGCCGCAGGCCTGCAGGAGCGAGGAATGGAACCAGCCACGATGCTGGTCCGTCCCTTCCATGTAGACGTCGGCGATCCCGTCCTCGCTTCCGTCCGCGCGGTCGCGCAGCACGAAGGCGTGGGTGCTCCCTGAATCGAACCACACGTCGAGGATGTCGAAGACCTGCTCGTAGGCGTCGGGATCGTGATCGCCCCCGAGGAACCGCGCCTTGGCGCCCTCGGCGTACCAGGCATCCGCGCCTTCCGCCTCGAACGCCTCGAGGATCCGGGCGTTGACGGCCGCGTCGCGCAGCAGGAAATCCTCGTCCGTGGGCTTCGCGCCCGCCTTCACGAAGCACGTCATCGGCACGCCCCAGGCGCGCTGGCGCGACAGCACCCAGTCGGGCCGGTCGGTGATCATCGCGTGCAGCCGGTTGCGCCCCCGCTTCGGCGTCCAGGAGACGAGCTCGTCGATCGAGGTCAGCGCGCGTTCGCGGATCGTCTCGCCATAGGTGTCCTGTCCGTCGCCCACGGGACGGTCGATGGCGGCGAACCATTGCGGCGTGTTGCGGTAGATGAGCGGCGCCTTCGACCGCCAGGAATGCGGGTAGGAATGGGTGATCTTGCCCCGCGCCATGAGCCCGCCCACCTCGACGAGCTTGTCGATGACGGCCTTGTTCGCGTCGCCTTCCTTGCCGTTCGGCTTCAGGATCCGCGTGCCTCCGAAGAAGGGCAGATCCGCGCGGAAGCTGCCGTCCTCCATCACGTTGTAGGTGATGACGTCGGCAAGCATCCCGAGCCCGCGATAGAGGTCGAACTCCTCCATTCCGTGGCTGGGCGCACAATGGACGAAGCCCGTCCCCTCCTCGTCGGTGACGAAGGGCGCGGCGCGGAAATCGCGCAAGCCGTCCCACTCGCCCCCGGACCCCTCGGCCCCCCGGAGCGGATGGGCAAGCCGCATGCCCGCAAGCTGCGCCTGGTTCACGTCTCCCACGCGGCGCCACTGCCCGTCCTCGAGCCGCGCGCGCGAAAAGGTCTGCGCGGCCAGCTTGTCGGCCAGGATGAAACGCTCGCCGGGCGCGACCCAGCATTCCCCGGGCGTCTCGACGACCTCGTAGAGCCCATAGGAGAAATCCGCGCCGTAGACGACGGCCTTGTTCGACGGGATGGTCCAGGGGGTCGTGGTCCAGATCACTACCTTGGCGCCGGTGAGCCGGTCGACCGCCGCTTCCCGCGCGGCCTCCATCGCCTCGCGCTCCCCGTCGGAGGCCTCCTCGTCGGCGACCTCCATGTCGGGCAGCTCGAGCTCGGCGACCTCGAACTTGACCCAGATCGTGAAGCTGTCCTTGTCGTGGTACTCGACCTCCGCCTCGGCGAGCGCGGTCTTCTCCACCGGCGACCAGAGGACCGGCTTCGAGCCTTGGTAGAGCGTGCCGTTCATCAGGAACTTCTGGAATTCCTCCGCGATCACCCGCTCCGCGTGGAAATCCATCGTGAGATACGGATCGTCCCAGGTGCCGGTCACGCCGAGGCGCTTGAACTCGTCGCGCTGGATGTCGATCCAGGAGGCGGCGAAATCGCGGCATTCCTGGCGGAACTCGATCACCGGAACCGCGTCCTTGTCGCGGCCCTTGGCGCGGTACTGTTCCTCGATCTTCCACTCGATGGGCAGGCCGTGGCAATCCCAGCCGGGGATGTAGCGCGCGTCGCGGCCGAGCATCTGCTGGCTGCGCACGATCATGTCCTTGATCGTCTTATTCAGCGCGTGCCCGATATGGAGATGCCCGTTGGCGTAGGGCGGCCCGTCATGGAGCGTGAAGGGCGTCCGCCCCTCGGCCCGCTCCCGCAGGCGGTCGTAGATCCCGATCCGCTCCCACCGGGCGAGCCAGTCGGGCTCGCGCTTCGGCAGGCCCGCGCGCATCGGAAAATCCGTGCGCGGCAGCGCCAGGGTGTCCTTGTAATCGGTGAGGTCGGTCGTCGTGTCGGCACACATCGGAGCACATCCCAATGTCAGGCGGGGAAAGGAGGAGAGGGCGGCGCGACGGGGTCGGGCGCCTTGTCCCGGCGGCCGAGGATCAGCGCGCCGGGCCGGTAATTCGTATGGTTACGACCGGGCCCATCAGGACCGCGTTATAGGGAGCCGTGCCCCGCCCGGCAAGCCGCCTCAGGCGACGGCTTCGTCGGACTTCGGCTCGGGCTCCACCTCCACCTTGATCGTGGAGGAGCCGAGGAAGTTGCCGAGCGTCTGCATCGCCGGGATGTGGTCGCAGATGACCTTGACGATGACGAGGAACGGCACCGCCATGAGCGCCCCCGCGATCCCCCAGAGCCAGCCCCAGAAGACGACGGTGACGAAGACCGACACGGTATTGAGTTCGAGGCGCCGGCCGACGATCGCGGGCGTGATGATCTGCCCCTCGAGACTCGTCGCCGCCATGTAGAGGGCCGGAGCGAGCAGCGCATAGCTCAGCGTGTCGAACGACAAGAGCGCGAACGCCCCGACGAGAAAGATGCCGGCGACCGCCCCGATGAAGGGCAGGAAATTGAACGCGAAGGCGACGACGCCCCAGATATAGGCATAAGGAAGGCCGATCGCCCACATCATCAGGAAGATCACCCCGCCGAGCGCCGCGTTGATGAGCGTGATTGTCAACAGATAGCGCGAAATCGCCCGCTCGACTCCGTAGACAATCTTCAGCGCTCGCTTCTTGTCGCTCATTTTCGGAAACGACTCGATGATCTTCACCGTGAACATGTCCCCCGCGGCCAGCACGAAGAGCGCCATGACGAGCGCGACTGCGATCGTGGCCCCGACGGTGGCGGCGTTCGACAGCGCCGAATTGAGGAAACCCGGCTGCTCGATCTGCACGCGCATCGCCTCGCCCGAGGAATCGGTGATTTCCTCGACCTGTTTCGAGGCTTCCTGGACCTTCTCGACCGATTCGAAGATCGTATCGAGCTTGCCTTCGATCTGCTGCCTCATCTGCGGAAGAGAGGTCAGCCATTCGCTCACCGGACCGCTCATCGCGTAACTGGCGACGCCGGTGCCGATGCCGAGCGAGAGGATCAGCACCACGGCGGAGATCGGAGAGGGGATGCCGCGACGTTGCAGCACGCGGACGACCGGGCTGAGCGTCAGGGCGAGCATCACGCCCAGGATCAGCGGCAGCACCATGTCGCGTGCGAAATAGCACGCCATCGCCGCGGCGAGCAGGACGAGCATCGTGACCCCGAACCGGATCCGGCGCAGCTCCGTCAGTTGCGTTTCGCGAAAATCCGCCTCGACATCCCTTTGAGGATCGACGGGGGCGAGGGGGGCGGTATCACGCACGGGCAGACCCTTCACGGCATCCAGGAAATGGACGGTACAGTGGCTTCGGAAGGCGCCATCCTGCCCGAAACGCCCGCGATCACGAAATATGACCGAACGTCAAACCCGGGCGCGGAACGCCTAGCCATCCCGACCTTCGCTTCCCGGAAACAATCCGCTCAGGGCCCGACCGATTAGGCGATGAACCTGCGGGCGCGGCTCGCCCGCGAAGGGCAGCGGGCGGCAGACCTCCATCGCCGCGATTCCCACCCGCGCGGTGAGCGCGCCGTTCACGATCCCCTCGCCGAACCGCCGGCTCACCCGCGTCAGCACCGATCCCCCCGCGACCGACCCGATGAGGTCGTCGCCCACCGCCACCGCGCCGGTGGCCACCAGATGCGTCATCACGGCCTTCGTCAGCCGCCACGCCCCGACCGTTCCCGCGCGCCCGCCATAGATCTCCGCGATCCGCCGGATCATGCGCAGGTTGCTCGCGAGCGCCGTCGCCACATCGGCGAGCGCGAGCGGCACCACCGCCGTCACCGTCGCGACCTGCCGCGCCGCCGCCTCGATCTCCACCCGCGCGGCGGCATCGAGCGGCGCGAGAAGCTCGCGCTCCGCCAGCCGGAAGAGCGCGTCGGGATCGAGCACCTCGCCCCGCCGCTCCTCGAACCGCGCGCGTTGCCAGTCGAGCGCGGCGCGGCCCGCATAGAGCGCCACGAGCCGGTCCGCGACCGCGCGTGCGGGCACCATGTCGGGAGAGGCCATCGCCGCTTCGGCATCGAGATGGAGCTGCCCCACCTTCTGCAGCCGCCAGAGCGCCGCGACCTCCCGCACGCAGAGCGCGAAAAGCAGGATGAGGAACGCCGCGACGAGGATCAGCGCGGCGAGGCCCAGGATCTCGTTCCTGCGGATCAGCGATTCGAGCCAGGACCATGCGGCGACCGAGATCGCGAAGCCCAGGAGCGCCACCGCCACCCGTCGGAACCAGCGCCCGAGCGCGGAGGAGCGGCGGGAGGCGAGCGCGGCCATCGTCTTCATCGCCTGCCCCGTGGGCGCGTCCATCGCCGTGTCGGGCACCGGCGGCGCATCGGCGGGCGAGGCGTGGACGCCCTCGATCTCCTCCTCGATCAGGATCGGCCCGCGCCGCCCGCTCACAGCCGGTCTCCGATCAGGAATTCCGCCGCCCGGTCGAGGCGGATATGCGGCGGCCCCTCCCCGGGTTTCAGCGCGATGGGCTGCGGCGCGAAGCGCATGATCGCGTAATCCTCGTCGAGCCACGCCTCCGCGCCCTGCCGCGCGGGGACGAGCAGGTGCGACGGATCGGCGGGCAGCGCGCCGGGATGGAACGCCGCGCGCTTGCCCGAATCGAGAAGCACGCCGCGCACGACGTCGAGCGTCTCCTCGCCGTGGCTCACCCGGTCCTCCGTCGTGGCGCGAAGCGCCGCGATCGACATCGCCTGCGTCCGCGCGCCCGCGAAATCCGCGCGCCGCCGCGCATCGGAGACGAGCGCCTCCATGATCGCGGTGAGTTGCGGATGCTGCGCGTGGTGGAGGTGGTCGGCCTTGGTCGCGGCGAAGAGGATCCGCTCCACCCGCTTGCCGCCGAAGATGCGGCTGAGGAAGGAATTCGCCCCCGGACGGAACGCCGTCAGGATTTCAGCGAGCGTACGGCGCAGGTCCTCGACCGCGCGCGGCCCGGCATGGATCGCGCCCAGCGCGTCGACGAGCACGATCTGCCGGTCGATGCGGGCGAAATGCTCGCGGAAGAAGGGCTTCACCACCTCCCGCTTGTAGGCGTCGTAGCGGCGCGCGAACTCGCGGGCGAGCGAGCCGCGGGGGCTCTCCCCGGGCGGCAGCGGCGCGAAGGTCAGGACCGGCGATCCCTCCATCTCGCCCGGAAGCAGGAAACGGCCCGGCGTGCAGTCGGAATAGCCCTCCTCCCGCGTGGCCTTGAGATACTCCGTGAACGCCGCGGCAAGGCGCTTGGCCTCCGGCTCCTCGAGTTTCGCCGCCGGATCAGCGGTCTCGAGCGCGGCGCGGAACGCTTCCGAATGCGGTCGCACCTCCATCCGCGCGAACGTGTCTGCGGACCATTCCGCGTAATCCTTCTCGATGAGCGCGAGATCGAGCAGCCATTCGCCCGGATAATCCACGATATCGAGATGGACGGTCCTGACCCCGCGCAGCCCGGCCAGAAGCCCCGCCTGCTGCACCCGGAACGACAGCCGAAGCTCGGAGATCGCGCGCGTGCTCTCGGGCCAGTGCGGCGCCGGGCCCGTCAGCGCGTCGAGATGCGTCTCGTAGTCGAAACGCGGCACGGTGTCGTCGGGCTGCGGCTGCAGGTAGGCGGTGCGGATCGACCCGTTCGCGGCGGCGCGCAGCTGTCCCATCCGCCCCCGGTTCATCAGGTTGGCGACGAGCGAGGTGATGAAAACCGTCTTGCCCGCCCGGCTGAGCCCGGTGACGCCCAGGCGGATCACCTCGTCGGAGAACGCGCCCGTCACGGTGCCGCTCACCGCCTCGACGCCGCGCGTCACCCCGTCCGCAATCGCTCCGATAACCAAGTCGCTCTCCCCGTTTGTCCCCACATAGGCCGCCCGGCCCCGCCGTTCCAGTCCGCTTGCCCCGGCTCGCGCACGGCGCTATCGCCCGGCCATGCCCCGCTATGCCCTCCGCATCGAATACGACGGCGCGCCGTTCGCGGGCTATCAGCGCCAGCGCGACCTGCCCACCGTGCAGGGCGCGCTCGAGGCGGCGCTGGCAAGGCTCGAGCCGGATCTGCCCTCCACCGCCGCCGCCGGGCGCACCGATTCGGGCGTCCATGCGTCGGGACAGGTCGCGCAGGCCGACATGGCCCGCGACTGGGATCCGTTCCGCCTGTCGGAGGCGTTGAACTACCATCTGAAGCCCGCGCCCGTCGCCATTACCGCCTGCGCCCGCGCACCCGAAGGCTGGCACGCCCGCTTCTCGGCCACGTCGCGGCGCTATCTCTACCGGATCGTCAGCCGCCGCGCGCCGCTCGTCCACGAGCGCGGCCGGGCCTGGCACGTGAAGCACGCGCTGGATGCGGAAGCGATGCGGCAGGCGGCCGGGCGCCTCGTGGGCCATCACGACTTCACCACCTTCCGCTCGACGATGTGCCAGGCGGCCTCGCCCGTGAAGACGCTCGACCGGCTGTCCGTCGAGGCTTTCGCCCTGCCGGGAGGCATGGAGCTCCGGATCGAGGCCTTCGCCCGGTCGTTCCTGCACAACCAGGTCCGCTCCTTCGTGGGCACGCTCGAGCGGGTCGGCGCCGGCGCGTGGACGCCGGAGCAGGTCGCGGATGCCCTGGCCGCGCGCGACCGCGCCGCCTGCGGTCCCGTCGCGCCGCCCGATGGGCTGTTCCTCGTGGAGGTCGGCTACGACCCCGACCCGTTCTCCACCGCATAGGCGCCGCGCTTCCAGAACCGGGTCATCATCAGCACCGCGGCGAGCCCCAGCCCCACCGCCATCCCGAGCCAGAGCCCGATCCCGCCGAACCCCATCCGGAACGCGAACACCCAGGCGAGCGGCACTCCCACGACCCAGTAGCTCAGCGCGGCGAAGACCATCGGCACCCGCGTGTCCTGCACCCCCCGGAGAAGTCCCAGCGCCATCACCTGCGCGGCATCGACGAACTGGAAGAGCGCGGCGGCGGCGAGCAGCCCCACGCCGATCGCGAGCACCGCGTCGCGCGCCGGGTCGGCGGGGTCGAGGAAGAGGCCCATCAGCCGCTGCGGCGCGACGAGCAGAAGCGCCACGGTGACGATCGCGACCGCGCCCGAGACGGCGAGAACGATCGCCCCGCCGCGGCGAAGCTCCACCCCGTCGCGCCGCCCGAGCGCGGCGCCCGCCCGGATCGTGGCCACGTTGGACAGCCCGATATGGATCATGAACATGACGGAGATGATCTGGAGCGCGATCCCGTGCGCGGCGAGCGGCACCGCGCCGATCCAGCCCATCATCACCGTGGAGGCGGAAAAGAGCCCCGCCTCCGCGAGCGAGGTGAGACCGATCGGCCAGCCAAGCCGGAACACGCGCAGGAGCGCGCCCGCATCGACGCGCCAGAGCCGCGCGAAGAGCGCCTCGCCGGGCAGGGTCGCCCTGATATAGACGACGAGGCCCACGAGACCCGCGAGGGTCGAGGCGAGCGACGCCCAGGCCGCGCCCTCGACCCCCATCTCCGGCGCGCCCCAATGCCCGAAGATGAGCGAATAGTTGCACACCGCGTTCACGACCACCGTGGCGAGCGTCACCCAGAAGACGACCTGCGTCCGCTCCAGCGCGGCGAGCGTGCTCTTCAGCACCATCACGCCCAGCGCGGGAAAGATCGACCAGCCCTGGATCCAGAGATATCGCCCGGCGAGCTCGGACAGCGCCGCCTCCTGCCCGATCGCGTCGAAGATCTGCCGCGCCCCGAGGAAGGCCGGCAGGCAGAGCACCGCGAACCCCCCGGTGAGCCAGAGCGCCATCCGCATGGCGCGCCTGAGCTGCGTGTGATCGCCCGCGGCCTCGGCCTCGGCGATGAGCGGCATGACCGCCCAGGCGAAGCCCGAGCCCACGATGAAGATCAGGAAGAAGAGCGTCTGCCCGAGGACCTGCCCCGCCAGCACCTCCACGTCGTACCAGCCCAGCATCACCGTGTCGGTGAGCTGGATCGAGAACTGCGCGAGATGGCTGCCGACGAGCGGCACGCCGAGGGTGAGGATGCGCTTGAGGTGGGTGGCACTGTCCATGCCGTCGCCCCTACGCCCGGCGCTGCGCCGGGGCAAGCGGCCCTCATGATCCGGCGGAGCGGGACCCTTGCGGGCCTCCGCACGCCCCTCGTGGCGCGTGCGGCGCCGCGAGCCCGTATCCCCAAGTCGCTGCGCGTGCGGCGGGCTCAGCCCCGCCCGAGTTCCTCGCGCCAGTCATGGACGGGCGCGTAGCCCACGAGCCGCCGGGCCTTCTCGATGGAGTAGAACGTCTCGTCCGGCCCCATCTCCCCCTTGCGCTCCACGCCCGGATAGAACCGCTCGGCGATCTCGTCGGAGGTCAGGTCCACAGACGGGTTGGCGTTGGCGACGTTGAAGACCTCGAAGCCGAGCCCGTCCGTCTCGAGGCAGTTCACGACCATCCGCGCCAGGTCGCGCGTGTCGATATAGGCGAAGATGTTGCGCCGCCTGAGCGAGGGGTCCTTCACGAAATCGGGGAACATCTCCGCGTATTCGTGCGGCTCGATCACGTTGTTGATCCGGAGCCCGTAGATGTCGGCGCCCGAGCGCATCTGGAAGCACGACGCCATCGCCTCCCCCGCGACCTTCGACATGGCGTAGCTGTCGCCCGGCACCGTTGGATGCGCCTCGTCCACGGGGATGTATTCCGGTTTCCGCTCCCCCGGCGCGAAGCAGATGCCGTAGGTCGTCTCCGACGAGGCGAAGATCACCTTGCGGATGCCGAGGCCCGTCGCCGCCTCCATGACGTTGTACTGCGCCATGATGTTGGTGTGGAACGTCTCGTTGTCGGTGAGAAGCATAGGCCGCGGGATCGCCGCGAAATGGACCACCGCGTCGTAGGCCGGCACGCCGCGCCCGGCCTCCGCGAGATCGCCCCAGTCCGCGGGCTGGGTCAGCGCCGCCCAGACCTGCGCCCCGTCGGTGAGGTCGCATTTCAGGTCGTGCACCCCCTCGACGCCCGACGGCTCCAGATCGAGGTTCGTCACCCAATGGCCCTGCCGCGCGAGATGGTCCACGGCGTACTTGCCTGCCTTGCCGCTGCCGCCGGTAAATAGGATCCGCATGTCGTCGTCCCTCCTTGGTCAGGGTCCGCGACATAGGCGAACGGGCCCGCGTGGCAAACGCACGGGCCCGGCGAGGTCGGGGATGTCCCGGGCGCGGGAGGGTGCCGCCCGGTAGGGGACAGGCCTACTCGGCCGGCTGCGCTCCACGGGTGACGCCCGCGAGACGGTCCTCGTCCTCGGGATCGATGGACAGGTCGTCGCCGACGACACCCGCATTGGGATCGCCGTAGACGGCGAGGTCCACCTTGCCCTCGCTCCGCGCGACGATGGTCGTGACCACGGCGTCCCCGGTGATGTTCACGGCCGTGCGGATCATGTCCATGAGCCGGTCGACGCCGAGGATCAGCGCGATACCCTCGATCGGCAGCCCGACCTGGGTGAGCACCATCGTGAGCATCACGAGGCCCACGCCCGGCACGCCCGCCGTGCCGATGGAGGCGAGCACCGCCATCGCGATCACGGTCAGGTAGCCCGAAATCCCAAGGTCGATGCCGTAGACGTTGGCGAGGAACACCGTCGCCACGCCCTGCATGATCGCGGTGCCGTCCATGTTGATCGTCGCGCCGAAGGGAACGGTGAAGGAGGCCACCGAATTGTCGACGCCCATCCGTTCGGTCACGCTGCGCAGCGTCACCGGGATCGTCGCGTTCGAGCTCGCCGTGGAGAAGGCGAAGATCTGCGCGGGCCGGATCTTGGCCATGAAGGTGAACGGGTCGAGTCCCGAGAAGAGCTTCAGCATCAGCATCAGCGTCACGAAGAGATGCAGGAACAGGACGCCCGTGAGCGTGCCCACATAGGCCAGCACCGGCACGAAGAGCTCGACCCCCTGCTGCGCGAAGACCTTGGCGATCAGGCAGAACACGCCGTAGGGCGCGGCCGCCATCACGATGCCGACGATCTTCATCATGAGGTCGTTCATGTATTCGCAGGCACGTGCGAACGGCGCCGAGGCCTCGCCCAGCATCAGCGCGGCGACGCCCACGATGATGACGTAGAAGATGATCTGCAGCATCTCGCCGTTGGCGAGCGCCGCGACCGGGTTCGTCGGCACGATGTTGGCGAAGACCTCCCAGACGCTCGGCGCCTCGGCCGCGGTGACGCCGCTGGTGTCCACGCCCTCCATGTTGAAGCCGGCGCCGGGCGCGATGATCGTCGCGACCGCGATCGCCACGGCGATGGCGACGGTCGTGGTCAGCATGTAGAGCCCGAAGGACTTGCCGCCGACCCGGCCGAGGATGCGGATATCGCCGATCCCCAGCACGCCGCAGATCAGCGAGAACACGACGAGCGGCACGACGAGCATCTTGAGCGCGTTCACGAAGGCCGTTCCGATCATCGTGAAGAGACCGTCCACGAGATACGTCTCGAGGAACGACGACTGGATCAGGTTGAGCACGATCCCGACCGCGAGACCGGCGCCCATGCCGATCATGATCTTCGTCGTCAGAGATGTATTCGAACTTCTATCTGCCGTTGAGCTCTCGTCCATCTGATACACCCCATTTTCCGCCCATGTGATGACTCCCCACGTTATCGTGAATCTCGCGTTACGCGAAACAAAATCGCATCGGGCACCGGATTGGCGCAAAATCCGGCAGTCTTCTTCGCCGGAATGCCGCCTTTGCGCTCAAAGCGGCGCTTTTCGGGGCATCCCGCGATTCCGCTCGGCGCCAGCGAGTAAGGGGTGCACGGGTCTTCCGGGCGCGACCTGACCCCGGTGCGGCCTCGGGCGCACCGGGCATGGAGGGACCGTCGCAGCGCGCCTCGCGAGTGGCGGATCTTGCTCCTCGGGGCCCGACCTGCCACGACCCGTCTGATCGGGCGGCACCTGCCGCGGTCGCGATGCCGGGAGATCTTCGGACCCCACGACTTAATCACAGGGACTCGGAACCTTTGGGCCTGCAGACAAGACCTTTCACCGCGCGATCGGACGCCCTCTCCGCCGGTCCCTCCACATGAGCGAAGTCTCCGCCGCCCGTCGCGCGGTCATCGCGGTCTTCGCCCTGAACGGCGCGCTCTTCGCCATCTGGGCCGCGCGGATCCCCGCCTTCGTCGAGCGTTTCGCGCTCGGGCCCGACGCGCTCGGCCTCCTGCTTCTCTGCATCGCCGGGGGCGCGATCGTGTCCTTCCCGCTCACCGGGCGCCTCGCCGACCGGATCGGCGCGGCCCGTCTGACGCGGCTGCTCCTGCCCCTCTACGCCATAGCCGTGATCCTCGTGGCCCTCGCCCCGAACGTCGCGCTCCTCGCCGTCGCGCTGGCATTGCTCGGCGCGGGATACGGTGCGCTCGACGTCGCCATGAACGCCTGGGGCGCGGAGGTGGAGCAGGCGGCCGGACGCCCGATCATGTCCTTCTTCCACGCGATGTATTCGCTGGGCGCGGGGCTCGGCGCCGCGACGGGCTGGGCGGCGGTGGCGGTGGACCTGCCGCCCGCGATCCATTTCGCGCTGGTCGTCCTGCCCGCCTCGGCCCTGACGATGTGGCTCGCGCGCGCGCCCTGGACCTCGCGGACGTCCGATGACGGGCCGGCCTTCGCGCTGCCCCGCGGCGCGCTGGCGCTGGTGGGCATCGTCGCCTTCGCCTCCTCGATGGGGGAGGGCGCGATGGCCGACTGGTCGGCGCTCTTCCTCGTCGCGGCCACCGGCACGACGGAGGCGCAGGCCGCACTCGGCTACGCGGTCTTCTCCGCGGCGATGGTGGCGATGCGGCTCGCGGGCGACCGGGTGGTGGCGCGGACGGGGCCGGTTCTCGCGGCGCGCATGGCGGGCCTCGTCGCGGCCCTGGGCGTAGCGCTCGTCGTGGCCGCCCCGAGCCTCGGCCCGGCGCTCGCGGGCTTCGCGCTCCTCGGCCTCGGCTACGCGGTGATCTTCCCGCTCGCTTTCTCCCGCGCCGCGCGCGACCCGGACCTGCCCGCGGGCCGCGCCATCGCCGCCGTGGCGACCCTGGGATACGGCGGCATGCTCCTCGGCCCGCCGCTCATCGGCTGGGTCGCGTCCGCAACCTCGCTGCAAGCGGGCTTCGCGCTCGTGGGCGTCCTCGCCCTCCTCATCACGGCGCTCGCGGGAAGCCTGCGCTGACGCAGATCAACCTTGGCGTGCAAACTTGCCCGCCCCCCGCTTTCCTGCGAGACTCCGCCACCACCAACGAAAGGGACCCCGCTCACATGGCCGAAGACCTCCTCTCGGGCGCGGACGAGCCGCAGGGCTACGACGCCTCCTCCATCGAGGTGCTGGAGGGGCTCGAGCCCGTCCGCAAGCGGCCCGGCATGTATATCGGCGGCACCGACGAGCGGGCGCTGCACCATCTCGTGGCAGAGGTGCTCGACAACTCGATGGACGAGGCCGTCGCGGGCCACGCCACGCGGATCGAGGTGGAGCTCCATGCCGACGGCTCCTGCACCGTGCGCGACAACGGCCGCGGCATCCCCACCGATCCGCACCCGAAATTCCCCGGCAAGTCCGCGCTCGAGGTGATCCTCTGCACGCTCCACGCGGGCGGCAAGTTCTCCGGCAAGGCCTACCAGACTTCCGGCGGCCTGCACGGCGTCGGCATCTCAGTCGTCAACGCGCTGTCGGACCACGTCCGGGTGGAGGTCGCCCGCGACCGCAAGCTCGTGGCACAGGAATTCTCCCGCGGCATCCCGCAAGGCCCGGTCGCCCCCGTGGGCGCCGCGCCGAACCGCAAGGGCACCTCCGTCACCTTCCACCCCGACGCGGAGATCTTCGGCGCGCTGAGCCTGAAGCCCGCGCGGCTCCTGAGGATGGTCCGTTCCAAGGCCTATCTCTTCTCGGGCGTGGAGATCCGCTGGAAGACCGCCATCGACGACGGGGAGACGCCGAAGGAGGCCACGTTCCACTTCCCCGGCGGCCTCAAGGACTACCTCGCGGAGACGCTCGGGACCGCCGCCACCTACGCCGAGCGGCCCTTCGCGGGCTCGGTGGAGTTCCGCGACGCGCCCGGCAAGGTGGAGTGGGCGATCAACTGGACGCCCTCGCGCGACGGCTTCCTGCAAAGCTACTGCAACACCGTCCCCACGCCCGAGGGCGGCACGCACGAGGCCGGGTTCTGGGCCGCGATCCTCAAGGGCATCAAGGCCCACGGGGAGCGGTCGAACGTCAGGAAGGCCTCCCAGATCACGCGGGAGGACCTGACGGCCGGCGGCGCGGCGCTCGTCTCCTGCTTCATCGCGGAGCCGGAATTCGTGGGCCAGACCAAGGACCGGCTCGCCACCGCGGCAGCAGCGCGCCTCGTCGAGAACGCCGTGCGCGACCATTTCGACAACTGGCTCGCCTCCGACACCAAGGCCGCGGGCGCCATCCTCGACTTCCTCGTCCTCAGGGCGGAGGAGCGCCTGCGCCGCCGCCAGGAGAAGGAGACGCAGAGGAAATCCGCCACCAAGAAGCTGCGCCTGCCCGGCAAGCTCGTCGATTGCTCCACCACGACCCGCGACGGCACGGAGCTCTTCATCGTGGAGGGCGATTCGGCCGGCGGCTCCGCCAAGATGGCGCGGGAGAGAAAGACCCAGGCCCTCCTGCCGCTCAGGGGCAAGATCCTCAACGTCCTCGGCGCCGCGAGCTCCAAGCTCGGCTCGAACGCGGAGATCTCCGATCTCTGCCAGGCCCTTGGCGTCGGCATGGGCACCAAGTTCAACATCGAGGATCTGCGCTACGACAAGGTCATCATCATGACCGACGCGGACGTGGACGGCGCCCATATCGCCTCGCTCCTGATGACCTTCTTCTACACGCAGATGCGGCCGCTGATCGACCACGGCCACCTCTACCTCGCCTGCCCGCCGCTCTTCCGCCTGACGCAGGGCGCGCGCCGCGTCTACTGCCTCGACGAGGCGGAGAAGGACCGGATTCTCCAGATGGGCCTCGGCGGCAAGGGCAAGATCGACGTCTCCCGCTTCAAGGGCCTGGGAGAGATGGACGCGAAGGACCTGAAGGACACCACGATGGACCCCCTCACCCGCAAGCTCATCCGCGTGACCATCGTGGACGAGATGCCGGGCGAGACCGGCGATCTGGTGGAACGTCTCATGGGCAAGAAGCCGGAGCTCAGGTTCGAGTACATCCAGCAGAACGCGCAGTTCGTGGAGGAGCTGGATGTCTAAACTCTTTTGAGTTTGATCACTCTTTTTGCAGGAAAGTTATAGAGACTCATGTGTGGATAAACATAATGCTCAGACTTACGATTCTTTGCTGTCTCGAATGCACCAGAAAAAATTGGATGGATGCATAATTCATCATCTTCGGAGATGGACAATTTTCCTGGAATTGCATACTCAAATTCAGCGTCCGCATACTGCGACGTCTTCTCTTTAACCGAAACCCTTCCGATACAGCCAATTTCGAGCAAGCATCGTTTAAAATCGGTGAAGGAATTAATTATCAAATGCCCAGAGTCCTGAAGAACGGCTTTACCTCGATCTCGATAGGCGTTCTTAAGTTCTGCTTCGGAAAAGAATCTCGGCAAGTTTGGCAAAACCTCCTCACAGAGCCTTTCTATGAATGGATACTTCATTCTGTACGAAATGAATACCTCCGTACAAATGTTGCCCTCGCTTTCCCTTATCGCCTGAACGATAGAATCACGAATTTCCGCTTCTTCCCGTGGTACGGACGGCCTGATACCTGAAAAAGCAAGATTCAAAATTTTTATGATCTGCCTCGGAAGCAACTGCGAGTGGCGGAGCAAATAAGCAATGGTATACTCCTTACTCCCTCCTCGATTAAGTATCTCATTGCTTAAAAAATCTGAAAGGATTTGATGAACGTCATCACGGCTAGACAAGCTAAGGTCTCTAAACTTCTTCAATTTCACAGGATCGTTTCCTGCCAAAAAGATCAAATATCGCCATGCCACCATACGAAGTAACTCTATTGGAGACCAATGGAGTACCATTGCGTCCTCAAAGTCCTTTGATGGATTCGAAGATATTCCACGCAAATCGAAGAAGCCCTCAGCCGGAATAGCCATTCTTACGTGTCGATAATCCTCCCCATAGGCCCCAACAAACCGAAGCATTCCTTTTAGGATTGCTTCCGATTGAAAGTCGTTTACGTCATATTCTTCCTTAGAGTCGAGTATCACGATTGCGTGAATATCACTCTCTTCGAGGAACTGATCTAGCTCATCTAATGCTTCCTCAAAGTCGATTTCACTCGACGCCGCAAAATCCAGCGCCAATGAGACTAAATATCCTATGTGGGACTCCGTCGAACCACGATTGATCGACCGCAAAGACGTTATTAATCCTCTTACATACGCTTCAGACTTCTCTAAGATGTTTCCGCGATGCTCCCTGCCTTCCGCTTTTTTTCCAATATAAAAGAAATACTTCTCTATCTTGGGGAACTCTCGATCAGGGAACTTTTTTAAAACCTCACCCATCAATGATACATTTACAATTCTCTTCCACACATCAGCCGAAATCTCTGCATCAATCCGGCGTAAATCATGCGCGTGTTCGAAAAGCTGCTCGCCAACTTGTCTGATAATTTTTGAAAGCGAGGGTTTGAACACCACTCCAAACTTACCAAGGTGTTCAGTCTGAGACAAAACCGAAGTCTTTCCTGAACCTTTCCGTCCAACTATTACGCGTGGATTCCTCTTGTATTCTTTCCAAATCTCATTTTCGGTGCTAAATACTAGCTCCTGAATTCGCTTAGCTTTTCGGAATCCGTTTGCCTGGCTTGGGCCGAACGGTCGATCATCGTTGAAGAACTTGCAGATTTCACTACGCTCGGCATCGTTCAGCCTGATGAGGGACAAGACTGTTTGTTCCAATGTTTTCTCATGAAATACCAATGACTGTCATGAAGCTTGGACCATTCGTTGATTGAATCCTACAATTTTCTGGAGCCATCACGTCCTTTGACGCATCCCCTTCATATCATTGGCCTATGAACCGTCAGCGGGTGTGAACGACTGTAAACGAGCTAAACAAGGTAACCACCCCCAAACGAAAAAGGGCCGGGCCACCCGGCCCGGCCTTTTCCTCAGGCGGCTACCTTCTCGAAGTGGCTGCACCAAACGTCCTGCTGGACCACCGGCCACAGGTTGCGCTTGTTCGAGGCGGGCGGGTTGATGTTTCAGAGGTGGGTCTGGGACATCTTCTCCTCAGAGAAGGTGCGGTTGGAGCAATGACCGGTCGTCTAGATGGAGTTCTCGCCGTCCGATCGCCGCATCTGCGACAAGCTGCGCCAAATGGTCTCGACGGACTCCCCGCCTGCACGGAACGCCGAGCCTCTCCCGTTCAGAAAGCCGGATTTCTCCCGCGCATCCCCGCGCGTCATGCTTGGCTCTTTTTTTGTTCGGAAGCGGTCAAACCCCCGCCGGTCCGGCCGGGCGCCGCAGGCCGGTGCCGTAATCGACGAGCGGCAGCCCCGCGAAGGCCCGCAGTCCCCGGTCGAGGAGCGCGAGGCCGGTGCGCAGCGCCACGTCGATCCCGAAGGCCACCGCCGCGACCTGCCACAGACCGCTGAGCGCCGCCGCGCCGATCGCGGCGAGCAGGAGGAGGGTCAGGACGGCGTTGAGCGGGGCGTAGCGGATCATGGCGGTCGGGTCCGGGCGAGCGGGTTGCGATGCGTCCCAATCGCCCATCTGCGTGAAACGCATCTTAACGTCAGGCGCGCGGTGCGGGAAAATCTTCCGCCCCCGTTGCGGACGCGCCACGCCCGGCGAGCGTTGCGCGGGATCGTCGGTACGTTCGATGCACGATGTCCGCACGTTCTGTGTACGCCCGCCCTACGGCTGCCGCACGCCTGCCGCACGCCCGGTGTACGGGGGGGGATGCACGCGCGGTGTACGCCCCGTGTACGTCGCGTGTACGCACACAGGGCCGTTCCGGGATTGAACCCCGGCCCGGCCCGCGTTACGTAGGCGATCACTGCGGGTATGGTGAAATGGTATCATAAGAGCCTTCCAAGCTTAAGGTGCGGGTTCGATTCCCGCTACCCGCTCCACATCCCGGACCCCCGCGACCTTTGGCCGGTTGTCCGCGCGTCCAGCCCGGCCTAGACGGCTCAGCAACAGGCGTGGGAGAGCCACTTGGCCGCTAAGACTTCGACGGAGGAACGTGAAAAGTCCCGCAAGATCGGGGCTTTGGTCGCGCTCTGGCCGTTCGTCCGCCCCTATCGCCCGCTCCTCGTCGCGGCCATCCTGGCCCTCGTGCTCACGGCCTGCGTCTCGCTCGTCCTGCCCATCGCGGTGCGCCGCGTCGTAGACGGATTCGAGACCTCGGCCGAGGCGCTCCTCGACGAATATTTCCTCGCGGCCCTCCTCATCGCCGCCCTGATGGCCGTCGGCACGGGCCTGCGCTACTACCTCGTCACCCGCCTCGGCGAACGCGTCGTTGCCGACATCCGCAAATCCGTCTTCGACCGCGTCATCGCCCTCTCCCCCGCCTTCTACGAACGCATCATGACGGGCGAGGTGCTGAGCCGGATCACGACGGACACCACGCTGATCCTGTCGGTGATCGGCTCCTCGGTCTCGATCGCGCTTCGTAACCTGTTGATTTTGACAGGCGGACTGGTCCTCCTCTTCTTCACCTCGGCAAAGCTCAGCGCGCTCGTGCTGCTGATCGTGCCGGTCGTGATCGTGCCGATCATCGTGCTCGGCCGACGGCTCCGGCGCCTGAGCCGGGAGAACCAGGACTGGATCGCCGCCTCCTCCGGCAACGCGTCCGAGGCCCTCTCCGCGGTGCAGACCGTGCAATCCTACACCCACGAGGCCCGCTCCCGCGCCGCCTTCGCCGAGGTGACGGAACGCTCCTTCCGCGCCGCCCGCACCCGCATCGGGGTCCGCGCCGCGATGACGGTGATCGTGATCCTCCTCGTCTTCACCGGCATCGTCGGCGTCCTCTGGATCGGCGCGCGCGACGTCCGAGCCGACCTGATGAGCGTGGGCGAACTCGTGCAGTTCGTGATCTACGCGGTGATGGTCGCGGGCAGCGTCGCCGCGCTCTCGGAGATCTGGGGCGAGCTTCAACGCGCCGCAGGCGCCACGGAACGGCTCGTGGAGCTTCTCACCGTGACCGACAGCGTGACCGATCCGGACGACGCGACAGAAGCGCTCCAGCCCGTGCGGGGGGCCATCGCCTTCGAGGACGTGCGCTTCGCCTATCCCGCGCGGCCGCTCACCCCCGCTCTCGACGGCGTCACGTTCCGCGTCACGCCCGGCGAGACCGTTGCGCTCGTCGGACCCTCCGGCGCGGGCAAATCGACCATCATCCAGCTCCTCCTGCGCTTCTACGATCCCCAGAGCGGCACGATCCGCCTTGACGGGACCGACCTCGCCGCGATGTCGCGCGCGGAGTTCCGGCGCCATATTGCGCTCGTGCCGCAGGACCCGGTGATCTTCGCGGCCTCCGCGCGGGAGAACATCCGCTTCGGCCGGCCCGACGCCTCGGACGCTGAGGTCGAGGCCGCCGCCCGCGCCGCGGCCGCCCACACGTTCCTGGGCGAGCTCCCCGAGGGCTACGACACCTATCTGGGCGAGCGCGGCGTGATGCTTTCTGGCGGGCAGAAGCAGCGTATCGCGATTGCCCGCGCGATCCTGCGCGACGCGCCGGTCCTCCTACTCGACGAGGCCACGAGCGCGCTCGACGCGGAGAGCGAACAACTCGTGCAGCAGGCCGTCGACCGGCTGGCGCAGGGGCGCACGACGCTCATCGTCGCGCATCGGCTCGCCACGGTGAAGAAGGCCGACCGGATCATGGTCTTCGAGGCGGGACGGATCGTCGCCACCGGAACCCACGACGCACTCGTCGCCGAGGGCGGGCTCTACGCCCGGCTCGCGAGCCTGCAATTCACCGCCGGGATGGCGGCCGAATAGGGTCGAAAGCTGCCAGAGAAACCGCTTGGCACGTTCCGGGCACCGCGTCAGACTTGCGGGCGGGGCATCGTACGAAATCACAGCCCAACACGCGGGTCCCGCATGGCGGGAGGGAGGATCGCCGATGACCAGCCTGGCTCAAAAGAGCTTCTCCGAGATCGGGGCAGAATGCACCTGGACCGAACGTGACGAACCACGAACCGTCTGGCAGCTTCTGAACCGGACCGCCGATGCGTACGGAGACCGCCCAGCCGTAACCTACCAAATCCTCTCCGGCCCGAAGGACCACGCGGAGACGCTGAGCTGGGATGAATTGCGTGGACGCGTGGCGCAATGCGCGAACTTCCTGCGCGAGCTCGGCGTGGAGGAGGGCGACGGCGTCGCGTATCTCCTGCCCAATTGCAACGAAGCGGTCATCACCTATCTCGGCGGCATGGTTGCGGGCGTGGTCTGCCCGGTCAATCCGATGCTCGAGGCCGAGCAGATCGCCGCCATCCTGCGGCAGACGAAGGCCAAGGTACTCGTGACGCTGCGCTCGTTTCCGAAGAGCGACGTGGCGCAGAAGGCTCATGCCGCGGTCGCGATGGCCCCCGATATCCGCCATGTCGTGGAAGTCGATCTCCGCCGCTACCTCACCGGCGTGAAGAAGCTCGCGGTGCCCTTCCTGCGCCCGAAACTCGAGATCACGCACGACGCTAGGGTCCATACCTTCTCCAAGGCGATCGAGGGACAGTCGCGCACGCTCGATTTCGAGGATGCGGCAAGCGATCGGGTCTGCACGAACTTCCATACCGGCGGCACGACGGGAATGCCGAAGGTGGCGCAGCATCTCTACAGCGGTATCGTCTACAACGGTTGGATCGGGCAGCGCCTGCTCTTCAACGAGCGCGACACGATGATCTGCCCGCTGCCGATGTTCCACGTCTTCGCCGCCGTCGTGGTGATGGGCTCGAGTATCGCCTCGGGCGCGCATGTCGTCTTTCCCACGCCGCAAGGCTATCGCGGGGAAGGGGTGTTCGACAATTTCTGGAAGCTTTGCGAACGTTACCGCGTGTCGTTCATGATCGCGGTACCCACGGCCATGTCGATGCTGATGCAGCGCAAGGTCGATGCCGATATTTCCTCGTTGCAGCTCGCCTTCTGCGGATCGGCCCCCCTGCCGCTCGAACTCTACAACCGGTTCGAGAAGGCCGCGGGCGTGACGATCTGCGAAGGATACGGGCTGACGGAGGCGACCTGCCTCGTCTCAATCGTCCCGCCTGACGGAAAGAAAAAGGTGGGTTCCGTTGGCCTGCCCTTCCCCCATACCGAGGTACGCATCTTCACGGCGACGGAGGACGGTCCGAGGGAATGCGCGCCCGACGAGGTCGGCGAGATCTGCGTCTCGAGCCCCGGGGTCAATGTCGGCCATACCTATTCCGATCCGCAGAAAAACGAGGATCTCTACTTCGCCGACCGCTTCGTGCGGACCGGCGATCTCGGCCGGATCGACGCGGACGGCTATCTCTGGATCACCGGTCGGTCGAAGGACCTTATCATCCGGGGCGGGCACAACATCGACCCCGCGATGATCGAGGAGGCGCTGGCGGGCCACGAAGCCGTCGCGATGGCGGGCGCGGTCGGTCAGCCCGACGCGCATTCCGGGGAGTTGCCCTGCGCCTATGTCGAGCTGGTTTCAGGCCGTGACGTGAACGTCGACGAGTTGATGGCCCATGCCAAGGAGCGGATCCCGGAACGCGCCGCCTGGCCCAAGCATCTGGAGATCCTCGACGAGCTGCCGAAGACCGCGGTGGGCAAGGTCTTCAAGCCCGACCTGAGGCGCCTGGCGATCCGTCGCGTCTACGATGCGGCCTTTGCCGAGGCGGGGCTCGCCGCGGAGGTGGAGGAGGTGAAAGAGGACAAGACCCACGGTCTCGTCGCCCGCATCCGCCGCACCGGATCCGTGGACGAGGAAGCACTTCGCAGACTTCTCGATTCCTTCCCCAGCCGGTGGGACTGGGCGGAGAGCGGAACGTCCTGACCTCGACGCCCCGGACCCGATCCGGGGCCTCCCGCCTGCGTCGATTGCGCGCGGGATCCGCCCCGTGGCTCGCGTGTTTGAAGCGAGCACGAAAAGGAGACGGCGATGGCCAAGTCACGCGACGAGATCTGGGACGAATGGGGCGACAAGGTGAACATGGCCCCGAAGGAGCTCGAGGAGTTTCTGGAGACGGAGGAGAGCAAGTCGGTCGGCGACAGCGACGACGGCGAGAGCACCGGCCACAAGAGCGGCCGCAAGATCGTCGAGATCAAACGCACCAAGAAGGACGACCTGTCCGACGACCAGTGGGACTGGATGAACAAGACCGTGGGCTACATCAATCGCCACTGCGCGCAGAAGCCCGACAAGGACATCGAGGACAGCACCTGGCGCTATTCCCTGATGAACTGGGGCCATGATCCGTTGAAGGACGACGGTTGCGCCTGATCCGGGTGGATGCGCCCCGGCGGCGGGGCGCTCCGTTCCTCAGCCCGCGATTGCCGCCTCGATGAGGAACGGTCCGGGCTCCGACGCCGCCGTGCGGATCGCCTCCATCAACTCCCGCGCATCCTCCACACGGCGCCCCGGCACGCCCATGCCGCGTGCGAGCGAGACGAAGTCGAGCTCCGGCCGATCGAGGTTCAGCATGGCGAGCGCATCGGGGCCGGGATTGCTGCCGACCGCGCGCAACTCGCCCTTCAGTATCTCGTAGGCGCGGTTCGACAGGATCACGGTGGTGACGTTCAGCCCTTCGCGCGCCTGGGTCCAGAGCGCCTGGATCGTGTACATGGCCGAGCCGTCGGCTTGCATCGCGATCACGGGCCGGTCGGGGCAGGCCACGGCCGCGCCGGTCGCGAGCGGCGGTCCGATCCCGATCGCGCCGCCGGTGATGGCGAGCCAGCTCGTCTCCGCCGCGTCCGACGTCGCGTCGTAGAGTGCACGCCCCGCGGTGATGCTCTCGTCGACGACGATCGCGCCTTCGGGCAGCGCATGGGCGAGCGCGGCCGCCAGCGCCTCCGGCGTGATCGGCCCCGCTCCGGGCATCTCCGGCCGCGAAACGCGCGTCTCGGTCCGCGGCGCGGCGCCGACTATATCTGCAAGCGCCGCGATCGCTCCCGGTCCGTCGCCGTCGATCCCCGCGAGCGTCACGATCTCGCACGCTTCGGGCAGGAGCAGGCTCGGCTTGCCCGGATAGGCGAAGAAGGCCACGGGCGGTTGCGTCTCCACGAGGATCGCACGGGTGAAGGGCGCGAGCGTCTCGAGCGCCAGGTCGATCGGATAAGGCAGCCGCCGGATATCGGCCCGCCCGCCGCCGCGCTCGATCCGCCGGTTGGAGGTGGGCGCCATGATCACCGCGCCCGTCGCAGCCGCGATCCCCTGCAGGCGCGCAAGCGTCTGGTGATCCTCGAGCGCAGAGCCACCGGCGAGGATCACCGTCCGCTCCCCGCCGGCGAGGGCCGCTCGCGCTCGCTCCACCGCATCGGTGTCGACCGCCGCCGGACCCGTCGCGGCCGGGGCGCCTGCCTCCACCCCGCCCTCGTCCCAGCCGAGATCGGCGGGCGCGATGAGGACCGCGCCCTGTCCCGGATGACCCGTGGCCGCCGCATAGGCTTCCATCGCCTGCGCCGCGAAGCTCTCGGAGGAACGCGCGGTATCCACCCAGTCGGCGAAGGGAGCCGCGGCGCCCGCCACGTCCGCGGTGAGCGGCGCGTCGTAGCCGCGATGGCGCACGGCGTGATCGCCCACGAGGGTGATCATCGGCGTCCGCGCCTTGCGTGCATTGTGCAGGTTCGCCCCGGCATTGGCGAGACCGGGCGCAAGATGGAGGAGCGACACGCCGGGCTTGCCTGCCATGCGTGCATAGCCGTCCGCTGCCCCCGTCACCACGCCTTCGAAAAGCCCGAGCACGCAGCGCAGGAGCCGGGTCCGGTCGAGCGCATCGACGAACTGCATCTCCGACGTGCCGGGATTGGCGAAACAGACCTCTACCCCCGCCGCGTGCAGGCTGCGCACCACGCTTTCGGCTCCGTTCATTCCACGTCCCTTCCCTCGTTTCACCGGAGGAACCGCGCGCGCGGTCCGTCCCTATGGGGGCAAGGTCGCATGCCGGGGCGTCGGCGTCGAGCGATGGACACCCTCAGAGGGGGCCGTCGAGCAGACCCCTGGCGCGAAACGAGGTTTCCGTGTCCTTGCCGATGATGACGTGGTCGTGGATCGTCACCTCGATCGCCTGGCACGAGGCCATGACCCGGCGGGTCATATCGATATCCTGCGGCGATGGGGTCGGATCGCCCGAAGGGTGGTTGTGCACGAGGATGAGCGCGCTCGCGTTCAGCTCGAGCGCCCGCTTCGCCACCTCGCGGGGATAGACCGGCACATGGTCGATCGTGCCCGCGGCCTGCTCCTCGTCGGCAATGATCGAGTTCTTGCGGTCGAGGAAGAGGATGCGGAACTGTTCGTTCTCGCGATGCGCCATCGTCGTGCGGCAATAGTCGATGAGATCGGCCCAGGACGTGAGCACGTCGCGGCGGAGGAGTTTCGCCTGCCCCATCCGCTGCGCGAAAGCCTCGGCCAGGCGGAGGTGGTAGTACACCTTCGGCGTCGCACCCTCGACCTTCAGAAGCCGATGTTCGGAGGCCGCGACGACGCCGTTGAGGTCGCCGAAGGCCGCGAGAAGACGCTTAGCGAGCGGTTTCACGTCGATGCGCGGGATCGCGTCGAAGAGCAGAAGCTCCAGCAGCTCGTATTCCGGCATCGCCTTGTGGCCGCCCTTAAGAAATCGCTGGCGCAGCCGCTCTCGGTGGCCCCAGTAATGCGGGCGCCGCGTTCCGTCCGCCTGCTCCACCATCCCGCCGCCGGCGGACGCGGTGTGGGACAATCGCTCGGTCCGGCGGTAGACGGGCTCGAAGGCCGGCCGCACCTCGGCATCGGGCGGCGGCGTCCGGGCATCGAGATCGGCAAGACCCTGCAGGGCGTCCTCCGAAAAGCCCGGCGGCGTGGCCTGCCCCTCGGGCATCACGTATCGCTGCGCGAGGCGATACTTCTCGGCGGGTGTCCCCTGGTCGTCCGAAGGACCGTCCACGTGTCTGCGTCCGAAGAACTGCATCGAATCCATCTTTCCATGAACTCATTCATCCTGCCGCCCGCATGGTTAATCGGCGGTTAATCGCCTCCGTTCACGGCGGCGGGCGCCGGTATGCCACCGGACCCGGAAAGGTTCACATGCGGCTCCCTATTGCCCTTCGCCGGTTTCAGGCGACCAATTTCGAGGCAGGCGTTCATTTGGGGCACAGAAAACTCTCCCCAAAGCGCGGATTGCCGTTATCGAGGATCAGGCATCGGATGGCGGGCAGTCGCCCGCACAGGGTCGGGGGCAATCGCGATGGCGGATGGATTCACGCATACGGTCGGACAGCGGACCTACCGCTTCGGCGACCTGGCAGAGTTGATGGCCAAGGCCACGCCGGAACGCTCCGGCGACCGCCTCGCCGGCGTCGCGGCCGAGACGGCGGAGGAACGGGCGGTGGCGCAGATGTGCCTCGCTGAGCTTCCCTTGAAGCGCTTTCTGACGGACGCGCTCGTGCCCTACGAGACGGACGAGGTCACTAGGCTGATCCTCGACAGCCACGATACGGAGGCGTTCGCCCCCGTCTCCCATCTCAGCGTCGGCGATTTCCGCGACTGGCTTCTCAGCGACCACGCGACACCCGAGGCGCTGGAGGCGCTCCGGCCGGGACTGATGCCGGAGATGGTTGCCGCGGTCTCCAAGATCATGCGCAATCAGGATCTGATCCTGGTGGCGAAGAAGACCCGTGTCGTCACCGCCTTCCGCTCCACGATCGGCCTGCCCGGCCACCTCGCAACGCGGTTGCAGCCCAATCACCCGACCGACGACGTGAACGGTATCGCGGCCTCGATCCTCGACGGTCTGATGTACGGCTCGGGCGACGCGGTGATCGGCATCAACCCCGCGACGGACAACGTGGCGCAGGCGATCCGGCTGAGCCAGCTCGTGTCCGACATCATCGAGGGCTACGCGATCCCCACGCAATCCTGCATCCTCACCCATGTGACGAACACGCTCGAATGCATCGAGGCAGGCGCGCCCGTCGATCTCGTCTTCCAGTCGATCGGTGGGACCGAGGCCACGAACGCCTCCTTCGGCTTCGCGCTCAAGGATCTCGCGGAGGCGCGGGACGCGGCGCTGTCGCTCAAGCGCGGAACGGTGGGCCAGAACGTCATGTATTTCGAGACGGGTCAGGGCTCGTCGCTCTCGGCGGAGGCGCATCACGGGCTCGACCAGCAGACCTGCGAAGCGCGCGCCTACGGCGTGGCCCGCGCCTTCGATCCGCTGCTCACGAATACCGTCGTGGGCTTCATCGGGCCGGAATACCTCTACGACGGGAAGGAAATCCTGCGCGCGGGGCTCGAGGACCATTTCTGCGGCAAGCTCCTCGGCGTGCCGATGGGCTGCGATGTCTGCTATACCAACCACGCGGAGGCGGACCAGGACGACATGGATACGCTGATGACGCTCCTGGGCGTGGCGGGGGTCAACTTCATCATGGGCATTCCCGGTGCCGACGACATCATGCTGAACTATCAGACGACGTCCTTCCACGACGCTCTCTACCTGCGCCGCGCGCTCGATCTGAGCCCCGCGCCCGAGTTCCGCGCATGGCTCGAACGGATGGCGATCCTCGATCCCGACGGATACCGCCTTTCGGGCGGAGTACCCGAAGGTTTTGCCGCGAGCCTGGGGAGGTTGCCCGCCGATGCCTGATCCGGAGATCCTCGTCGAAAACCCATGGCGCATCCTCACGCGCTTCACCGACGCCCGGATCGGTCTCGGCCGCGTGGGGGTGAGCTTGCCCACGCGCGAATTGCTGGCCTTCCAACTCGCCCACGCACAGGCCCGCGACGCCGTCCACCTGCCCCTCGACTTCGACCGGCTGGAGGCGGATCTCGCCGCCTCGGACGCGATCGCCGCGCTCGGGAAACCGGGCCGCGCGCGGACGAAGGCAAGCGACCGCGACACCTATCTCCGTAATCCCGGAATGGGCGAAAAGCTTCATCCGGAAAGCGCGAAAGAGCTCGACGGACATGCCGAGGCGCCGGACCTGGCCCTCGTGGTGGCCGACGGCCTCTCCTCTCTCGCGGTGCAGCAGAACGCCGTGCCGTTCCTCGACGCACTTCTCGCCGCGATGGAAAGCGAAGGGCTCGACCGTCCCGCCGCGCCGGTTCTGGTGGCGCAGGGCCGCGTCGCGATCGGCGACGATGTGGGGGCTCTGCTCGGTGCGAAGGCCGTTCTCGTGCTGATCGGGGAGCGGCCGGGTCTGAGCTCTCCCGACAGCCTCGGGCTCTATTTCACCTGGGCGCCCGAGACGGGTCTCAGCGACGCCCGGCGCAACTGCATCTCGAACGTCCGCCCCGGGGGCCTCTCGCCGGACCGCGCGGCCAAACGCGCCGTCTACCTGATGCGGGAGGCGCACGCGATCGGCGCATCGGGGGTCGCGCTCAAGGATCGCTCTACGGAGGATACGACGATCGAGGCGGCACAACGCAGCTTCCTCGCCCCGCCGGAGAGAGACGGCCAGGGCACCTGATCCGCGGGCAAACCGTCCGAATCCCGGTACTCCGGACCGTCGGGCGATGCCATTCCGCCGCAGAGATCCGCGAGGCCAGTTAGGGGGTTACAACCTTCGAGCCGTTCGGACAGGATCGGTCTGCAGGGTCGCTGAGGCCCGAACGACACTAGGGGGGAAAGTATCATGTCCGGCTGGCTACTCATCGTCTTGCTGGTTCTTGCCATCGCGTTCATCGTCCTGGGAACCGCGCGCTGGAAGGTCCATCCGTTCCTCATCCTGCTTGTAACGGCCTATGGTCTCGGTCTGCTAGCCGGGCTTGGCGCGGAGGAGACGGTGATGGCCATCGTCGACGGGTTCGGCGGAACGCTCGGTGGCATCGGGATCATCATCGCGGCGGGAACGGTGATCGGCGTCGTGCTCGAACGCTCCGGCGGCGCGCAAGTGATGGCCGAGGCGATCATCGGCCTCATCGGAAAGGGGCGCTCCGCAATGGCGATGAGCGCAACCGGTGCGGTCGTCTCGATCCCGGTCTTCTGCGATTCGGGCTACGTGATCCTGTCGCCGCTCGCCCGTTCGCTAGCGGCACGCTCGAACGCCTCCATGGCGACCTACGCGCTGGCGCTCGCGACCGGCCTCGTCACCACGCACGTCTTCGTGCCACCTACGCCGGGGCCGATCGCGGGCGCGCAGGAACTCGGCGCGGATGTCGGGCTCGTCATCATCCTCGGGATCGTCGTGTCGATCCCGGTTTTGATCGCGACGTACTTCTACGCCCTCTTCCAGGGCAACCGGGTCTACATCGACCCCGAGACGGTCTCGATCGACCAGGGTCAGGACGAGACGCCCGTGGAGAAGCAGAAAGGCCGCCGCCCCTCCACCTTCGCGGCGTTCCTGCCGATCGGCCTGCCGATCCTGCTCATCGCGCTTAATTCGGTCGCGGAACTCGACGCCCGGCCCTTCGGCGACGGGATTATCGCCTCCGTCCTGACCTTCCTCGGCAATCCCAACACCGCGCTCATCATCGGGGTCTTCATCGCGTTCTTCGTCACCGCGGATCACGCGGGAGAATCCATCACCCATGACGCGGTAACCCGAGCACTTCGCGTGGCCGGCCCGATCATCCTCATCACCGGTGCCGGCGGTGCGCTCGGCGGTGTGCTAAGGGAGACGCCGATCACCTCGTTTCTCGGCGACAACCTCGCGCTCACCTCGCTCGGCATGTTCCTCCCGTTCCTCCTCGCGGCGGCGTTGAAGACGGCACAGGGCTCCTCGACCGTGGCCATCGTGACCACGGCAGCGATCATCGCGCCACTGACCGGCTCGCTGGGGCTTGAGAGCGGGACGGATCTGGCGCTGACCACGCTCGCCATCGGGGCCGGATCGGTCATGGTGTCCCATGCCAACGACAGCTACTTCTGGGTGGTGACGCAGTTTTCCGGAATGAGCGTGGCGCAGGGCTACAAGCTCTACACCGTCGCGACAGCGGTCACCGGCATCGTCGGCATCGCCACGATCTGGATCCTGTCGCTGATTCTCTGACGGATCAGCGGAAGGACCGCATCCAGTGAAGCGTCTCGCCGGTCGCCCCGGCGGGACGGTACTCCGCCCCGAACGGCCCCGCGAACCCCGCCTCCGCGATGGCGGGAAGGAGACGGTCGAACGCCACCTCGCCACGGTCGGGCTCGCCACGATCGGGCACGCCCGCGAACTGGACATGGCCGATCAGGTCCCGCGTGTCGCGGAACCGCCGGAGAAGATCGCCGCCGGTGATCTGCAGATGGTAGCAGTCAAACATGATCCTGAGCTCCTCGCGGTTCACCCGCGAGATCACGCCCTTCGCCATGTCGAGGCCGATCAGGAAGTAGTCCGGATTGTCGTACGGGTTGAGCGGCTCGATCAGGACCATCATGCCGTTCTCCGCCGCCCGGTCGCAGGCATGGACGAGGTTCTCGGCGAAGGTCGCCGCGCAGGCCTCCGGATCCTGACCGCCAAGCGTTCCAGCCATGACATGGACGCCACCCGCGCCGATCTTCGCACCATAGTCGAAGGCCTGGTCGATGGCGCTCCGCGCCTCGTCCTCGCGCCCCGGCTGCGCCGCGAGGCCGCTGTCACCGTCCCGCGGCCCCTTTACCGTGTTGAGCCCGATCATACGGAAATCCGTCTCGTCGAGCGCGGCACGCACGGCGTCGGCGTCCTCCTCATATGGCCAATGGCATTCGACGGCGTCGAAGCCCGCCGCCTTCGCGGCACGGATCGCGTCGGGAAGGGAGAGGTCGGTCCAGAGAAATCCCAGATTGGCCGAAAGCGGTATCATGCGTCCCACTCCACATCGAAGGTCTCGACGAGGCGGGCGACCTCGTCGTCGGACAGAAGCCGCGGGTTCTGCCCCCGGGTCATCATCGCGAGCTGCGCGGAGGCTTCGAGCTCCTCGATCGCATAGACCGCGGCCTCGAGATCCTTGCCCGCGACGACAGGCCCGTGATTGGCGAGCATCACCGCGGAGCGTTTGCCCGCGAGCCCGCGGATCGCCTCCCCGATCGCCGCATCGCCGGGAAGCATGTACGGCAGGAGCTTCACCCGTCCGAGCTTCATGATCGGATAGGGCGTGAGGTGCGGCAGGAAATCGTCCTCGTCCACGTCGGGCATCATCGACAGCGCGACGGAATGCGCGGAGTGCAGATGGACGATCGCCCCCGTCGTTCCCCGCGTGTCGTAGAACGCCCTATGGAGCGGCATCTCCTTGGTCGGCTTGTCCCCGTCGATCAGGTTCAGCTCGGCGTCGAAATGACTGAGGCGCGCGGGATCGAGGGTGAGGAAGGACGATCCCGTCGGCGTGACGAGAAGACCCCCATCCGGCGTCCGGGCCGAGATGTTGCCGGTCGATCCGTGGGTCAGGCCCCGCCCGTGCATCGTGCGGGCGAACATGCAGATGCACTCGCGAAGGTCGGACATTTCGCTCATGTGCGTCCTCCGAGGATGTCGAGCGCTTTGGCGAAGAAATCCTCGTCACCGAAATTTCCGGATTTGAGGGCGAGCACAGGGTCGCGCCCTTCTGCACGCAGCGCCGGGACACCCGGGGCGATCTCCGGTCCGATCTCGAGCGCGGTGAGGCCCAGCCCTTCGACCACGGCGCCCGAAGTCTCGCCGCCCGCGGTGACGAGACGCGTGACGCCGCCCTCGGTCAGTTTCCGTGCCGTCTCGGCAAAGAAGCCCTCGAGACGTCCGGCGACCTCTTCCCGCCCGTAGCGTTCCTGCGCGGCGCGCACCGTGTCGGGATCGGCAGAGGAATACAGGAGCGCGATGCCGTCGGCCTCCAGCGCGAAACGCGCCGCTTCCTCCGGCGTCACCTCGCCGGCCATCACGGCGTCCGCGGTGATCTCCATCGCGGGATGATCCTGCGCATACCGGGCCACCTGCGCGCGCGTCATGCGCGAGGCAGACCCGGCGATGATCGCCGCGGGCCCGTCATCGCCTCGCCAGGTATCCGCAGGTGCCTTCCGCTCTCCCTCGCCGAGGAAGTTCGCGGGCAGGCCGAGGGCCACGCCGGAGCCGCCGGTGACAAGCTTCAGGTCGAGCGCCGCGCGGCCGATCTCGTGGAGATCGGCGTCACGGATCGCATCGACGACGATGACGGAGCGTCCCGCTTCCGCTTCCGTGCGGATCGCGGCCTCGATCGCGTCCGACCCGTCGAAAACCGTGGGCGCCGCGACATGCCCTACCTCGTGCTGCGTCTGGTACCCGACCCAGCGACGGATGTCCGGATCGGTCATCGGCGTCAGCGGGTGATCCTCCATTCCCGATTGCGACAGGAGCGTGTCGTTCACGAAGAGATGGCCCTGGTAGAGGCTCCGCCCCGTCGCCGGAAAGGCCGGGCAGACGATGCAGCGATCCGTTCCGAGCCGCTCCAGCAGCGCGTCGATGACGGGCCCGATATTGCCCTCCTTCGTCGAATCGAAGGTGGAGCAGTACTTAAAGAAGAATTGCGTGCAGCCCTGCGCCTCGAGCCAGTCGAGGGCCTTCAGGGAGAGTTCGACGGCCTTGTCGGGCGCGATGGTGCGGGACTTCAGTGACACGACCCCCGCCTCCACCCCGTCCTCGGCGGGCCCGGAGGGGATGCCGGTGTACTGCACGACCCGCATGCCCCCCTTGGCGAGCATGTTCGCGAGATCCGACGAGCCGGTGAAATCGTCGCCGATGCAGCCGAGCTTCATGAGGCGCCTCCCGGCAGGGTCAATCCGGCGTTGCGCGCATAGACCTTCGCCACGGCCGCGTCGTCTTCCGCACCGAGACCCGACCCGGAAGCTGCCAGGAATTGCTGCAAGGCGGCAGCGGTCACCGGCGCCCCGAACTTCGCGCCCTTCGCGATGTCGAGCACGATGCCGAGATCCTTGGGCCAGATGTCGATCGACGATTTCGGGGAATAGTCGCCGTCGACCACATGCGGACCGCGATTCTCGAACATCCAGGACGTGCCCGCGCATTTGGGGATCACTTCCATCACCTTGGCGGGATCCACATCCTGCGTCATCCCGAAGGTCAGCGCCTCGGCCATCGCGGCGATGTGGATGCCGGCGAGCATCTGGTTGATCGCCTTCATCGCGCTGCCCTGCCCCGGGTCCGCGCCAAGCTCGAAGACCGTCTCCGCGCAGGCATCGAGCATCGGGCGCGCGCCCTCGAATGCCGCCTGCGAGCCGGACGCCATGATGGAAAGCTTGCCCGCCGCCGCCTTGGCCGCACCGCCCGAGATCGGCGCGTCGAGATAGGCCAGGCCCCTGGCCTCCGCGCGGGTCGCCATGTCGCGGGCGAAGGCGGGCGGGACGGTCGCGCAGGAAACGATCGTCGTGCCGGACGAGAGCCTTCCGGCCCACCCGTCATCGCCGAACAGCACCGCTTCGGTCTGCGCGGCGTTCAGGACGACGAGAACCAGGATGTCGATCTCCGCCGCCTTCTCGATCGCCGAACCGGCCGCGCCGCCTGCGTCCCGGAACCGGGTCGCTGCCGCCTCGTCGAGGTCGATCCCGTAGACGGAATGTCCCGCTTTCAGGAGAGATGCCGCAATCCCGTACCCCATCGAGCCGAGCCCGATGACGGCGATGGTTCTTTCGTCGCTCAAGGTGTCCCCTCCTATCGCCGCCCCGACACCGACCGGTGCGGTCGGCAGTCCCTTACGGCTGTTCAGAGCGTAAGGAACCGCAAAGGCGGGTCAAGCAGATCGGCCCGCACCCCGTTTCCGTGCCGCCGGTCGATCGATCTATGCGGGAAGAATGGTGAGCCGGCAGGGGCTCGAACCCTGGACCTACTGATTAAAAGTCAGTTGCTCTACCAACTGAGCTACCGGCTCACTCGGGCGGTGACTAGCCGCGCCTCAAAAATGCGTCAAGCGGAAACGGCTCGATTCGTCCCACAGGGTTTGCAGTACCGGATGCCGGGCGTATATGCGCGCGCATGGATCAGAGTTCCGCAGATGTGCCATTCCTGAAGATGCATGGATTGGGCAACGATTTCGTCGTGATCGATCGCCGGACGCGCGACGTGCCGGTGACGGCCGCGCTTGCCCGCGCGCTCGGGGACCGGCATCGCGGCGTGGGCTTCGATCAGCTCGCGACGATCGACAGTGATGCAAGGGCAGATGCGCGGCTCACGTTCTGGAACAGCGACGGCTCCCTTTCGGCAGCCTGCGGCAACGCCACGCGCTGCATCGCGCGTCATCTGATCGGCGACGGTCCGGGGCGTGTCGTCCTCGCCACGGAACGTGGAACTCTCGAGGCTGTCGATGCGGGCGATGGCCTCATCTCCGTCAACATGGGCGCGCCGATGACGGATTGGCGCGAGATCCCGCTCGCCCGCGACGTCCCGACCGATCGCCTGCCGATCCCCGGAGAACCGGTCGCGACCGGGATGGGCAATCCGCATTGCACGTTTTTCGTCGACGATGCGGAGGCTATCGACCTCGCGGATTTCGGCACGGCGCACGAGAACCACCCCCTCTTTCCCGAGCGCACCAACGTGCAGGTCGTCCATGTCGCGGGGCCCGATCATCTGAGGATGCGGGTCTGGGAACGCGGTGCAGGGCTGACGCTCGCCTCCGGCTCGTCCTCCTGCGCGGCCGCGGTCGCGGCGCATCGGCGCGGGCTCGCGGGGCGCAGGGTTCGCATCGATCTCGACGGTGGAACGCTCCATGTCGACTGGCGCGACGACGGGGTGTGGATGACCGGGCCGACGATGCATATCTTCGACGGTCACCTCACCGCGTCCTTCCTCGCGGCACTGACGTGAAGCCGCCCGTCTTCTCCAACCACGGCTGCCGGCTCAACGCCTACGAGACGGAGGCGATGAAGGCGCTGGCACGCGAGGCGGGGCTCGAGGACGCGGTCGTCGTGAATACCTGCGCGGTAACGGCGGAAGCGGTCCGAAAGGCCCGGAAGGACATCCGTCGCCTGCGCCGCGAAAACCCGGACGCGCGGATCGTCGTGACCGGCTGCGCCGCGCAGACCGATCCCGAGAGCTTCGCCGCGATGCCCGAGGTCGATCGCGTGATCGGTAATGCGGAAAAGATGGAGCCCGGGACCTGGGCCGCGCTCGCGCCGGATTTCACCGGGAAGACGGAGCGGGTGCAGGTCGACGACATCATGTCCGTCAAGGAGACGGCCGGCCATCTGATCGACGGGTTCGGCACCCGCTCCCGTGCCTACGTTCAGGTGCAGAACGGGTGCGACCACCGCTGCACCTTCTGCATCATCCCGTACGGCCGCGGCAATTCCCGCAGCGTTCCGGCAGGGATCGTGGTCGAGCAGATCCGGCGGCTCGCGGCGCAGGGCTACAACGAAGTCGTTCTTACCGGCGTCGATCTGACGTCCTGGGGGTCCGACCTGCCGGGGCGGCCACGGCTGGGCGATCTCGTCGCGCGGATCCTGCGGCTCGTGCCAAACCTGCCGCGGCTTCGGATCAGCTCAATCGATTCGATCGAGGTCGATCCGGCGCTGATGCAGGCGATCGCGGAGGAGGAGCGGCTGATGCCGCATCTCCACCTGAGCCTGCAGCACGGATCCGACCTGATCCTGAAGAGGATGAAGCGCCGTCATCTCCGTGACGACGCTATCGCCTTCTGCGAGGCGGCGCGGCGCCTGCGCCCGGAGATGACCTTCGGCGCCGACATCATCGCAGGCTTCCCGACCGAAACGGAGGCGCATTTCGCGGACTCGCTCTCCCTTGTGGAGGAATGCGATTTGACCTGGCTGCACGTCTTTCCCTACTCCCCCCGGCCCGGAACACCCGCCGCGCGAATGCCGCAGGTGGACGGTGGCGAAATCCGCGAGCGCGCGGCCCGGCTCCGCACGGCGGGCGCCTGCAGGACGGAGGCCCATCTCTCCGCCCAGGTGGGCCGAACGCGTCACGTCCTGATGGAAAACCCCCGCATGGGCCGCACTGAGCAATTCGCGGAGGTCCGTTTCGCAGCCGACCAGCCCACGGGACGCATCGTGGGCGCCCGCATCCTCGCAGCCGATACCGGTACGCTCCGCGCGGAGGCCCTTAACGACGAGGCCGCCGCGTGATGGACACTCCCCGGCCGTCCGCGTAGCGTGCCGCGCGATGAGGGAGGATACCGGATCATGATGGAGCTTTTTCACGCAGCCGCCTCGCCCTTCGTGCGGAAGGTCATGGTGACCCTGCACGAGACGGGTCAGCTCGACGCCGTGAAGATCGTGCCGGCATCGCAGACGCCGGTCAGCCCCGATGCGGGGAACACTGCGCACAATCCGCTGGGCAAGATCCCGACTTTGACCCGACCCGACGGACCCGCGCTCTACGACAGCCGGGTGATCTGCCGCTATCTCGACCACCGCGGGGGCGGCAAGCTCTATCCCGAAGCGCGGCTGTGGGAGACGCTGACGCTCGAGGCGACGGCTGACGGGATCATGGATGCCGCCGTCCTCATGGTCTACGAGCATCGCGTGCGGCCGTCGGAGAAGGTGTTCGACGGCTGGCTCGACGGCCAATGGGCGAAGATCACCCGCGCGCTCGACGCGCTCGAGGGCCGCTGGATGAGCCATCTTTCCGGCAGGCTCGACATGGGACAGATCGCGACCGCCTGCGCGCTCGGCTATCTCGACCTGCGCCACGGCGAGCGGAACTGGCGCGCCGGACGCGACGGGCTCGCCGCATGGGAGAAGCGGTTCGCGGAACGCGCCTCGATGACGGCGACCCGCGCAGAACTGTAACACAGGCTCATCTCACGGTGGTCTGCGTTGGTTTGTCCGCTGGACCGAACGGGAAAGTGGCGCTAGACACGCGACAGGAGCCGTAGGACCGCGCCCCGCTCCGGTGGAATACCGGTTTCGGGTCCGTGCGAGTCCGGCACAGCAGAACGGAGAAATTTCGTGTCCCAGGCAGACGACCACGTCGGCACCCGCCGCGACTTCCTCTACTACGCCACCGCGGGCGCCGGAACCGTCGTCGCCGGAGCCGCAATCTGGCCGCTGGTCAACCAGATGAACCCGACCGCCGACGTGCAGGCGCTGTCCTCCATCCGCGTCGATGTGGGTGGCGTGCAGCCCGGGACGCAGTTGACCGTCATGTGGCTCGGCAAGCCGGTCTTCATCCGCCGCCGCACCGAGGAAGAGATCACGGAGGCGAACGAGGTCGACGTGAACTCCCTGCCCGATCCGCTCGCGCGCAATGCCAATATCGATGACACGGCGCCCGCGACCGATCCCAATCGCGCACTCGTCCAGCCGGGCGACGCGAACACGGAGGAATGGCTGGTGATGATGGGCGTCTGCACCCATCTGGGCTGCGTGCCGCTCGGCAGCGCCGGTGATTTCGGCGGTTGGTTCTGCCCTTGCCACGGATCGCACTACGATACGGCCGGACGCATCCGCCGTGGCCCGGCGCCCGAGAATCTTCCGGTTCCGATCGCCGAATTCGCCGACGAATCCACCATCGTTCTCGGATAGGGAGAGCCGACATGGCCGGAATTCCGCACGATCACTACAAGCCGCAGACGAGCGGTGAGCGCTGGGTCCACAAGCGGCTGCCCGTCATCGGGCTGCTCTACGACACGATCATGATCCCGACCCCGAAGAACCTTAACTGGATGTGGATCTGGGGCATCGTTCTGACCTTCACGCTGGTCCTGCAGATCGTCACCGGGATCGTGCTCGTCATGCACTACATCCCTTCGACGGAGACGGCCTTCGCAAGCGTCGAGCACATCATGCGCGATGTGAACGGCGGCTACATGCTGCGCTATCTCCACGCCAACGGGGCGTCGCTCTTCTTCGTCGCGGTCTATGCCCATATCTTCCGCAATCTCTACTACGGCTCCTACAAGGAACCGCGCGAGATCACCTGGATCATCGGCATCCTGATGTACCTGCTGATGATGGGTACCGCCTTCATGGGCTACGTCCTGCCTTGGGGGCAGATGTCGTTCTGGGGCGCGACCGTGATCACCGGCCTCTTCGGCGCGATTCCCTTCGTGGGCGAGAGCCTCCAGACCTGGCTCCTCGGCGGGCCGGCCGTGGGCGAGTACACCCTGACGCGGTTCTTCTCGCTTCACTACCTGATGCCGATGATCCTCGCGGGCCTGACCATCGTCCATATCTGGGCTTTCCACACGACGGGCAACAACAACCCCACCGGGGTGGAGGTGCGCCGGACGTCCAAGGAAGTGGCCGAACGCGATACCCTGCCCTTCTGGCCCTACTTCGTGATCAAGGATCTCTTCGCCCTTGCGGTGATCCTCGCGGTGTTCTTCGCCGTCGTGGGCTTCATGCCCAATTACCTCGGCCACCCCGACAACTACATCGAGGCGAACCCGCTCGCGACGCCTGCCCATATCGTTCCGGAATGGTACTTCCTGCCGTTCTACGCAATTCTGCGCGCCTTCACCGGCGACGTCTGGGTGGTGATCGCGGCGAGCTGGATCACGGGCGGTATCGTCGATGCAAAGTTCTTCGGCGTGCTCGCGATGTTCGGCGCGATCATCGTCATGGCGCTGGCACCCTGGCTCGATACGTCGTCGGTGCGCTCCGGCCGTTACCGGCCGATGTTCAAGTGGTGGTTCGCCCTGCTCGTCGTCGATTTCTTCGTGCTGATGTGGGTTGGAGCCATGCCCGCCGAAGAGCCCTATGCCTCGATCTCGCTGATCGCCTCGGCCTACTGGTTCGCGTATTTCCTGATCATCCTGCCGCTCCTTGGCGTGATCGAGAAGCCGCTCGCGCAGCCCAAGACGATTGAAGACGATTACGCGACGCATTACGCGCCCAATACCGGCGGCACCACGACCGTCGTCAATCCCGCCGAGTAAGAGGACCAGGCATGACGTTTCAGAAGATTCTGCGCGCGGGCCTCGTCTGTCTCCTGTTCGCGCCGGGGGCTGCCCTCGCCGCGCAGGAGGGAGAAGGCGGTGGTGGACATGAAGAATCGCATATCACCGATTACTCGTTCTCCTTCGAGGGGCCGTTTGGCAGCTACGACCAGATGCAGCTCCAGCGTGGCCTGCAGGTCTTCACCGAGATCTGCTCGGCCTGCCACGGCCTGCGCTACGTGGCCTACCGCTCCCTCGGGCAGTCGGGTGGGCCTGACCTTCCCGACGACCAGGTGCGGGCCTACGCCGCCTTCTACGAGGTGTTCGACGAGTCGCTGCTCGACGGGGAAGGCGACTACCGTCCGGCAACGCCGACCGACCACTTCCCCGAATCGTCGCTGTCGAACGCGCCCGACCTGAGCCTCATGGCCAAGGCGCGGGCCGGGTTCCACGGCCCCTATGGCCTTGGGATCAATCAGTTCGTCCGCGGCATGGGTGGCCCGGAATACATCGTGAGCTTGCTCAACGGCTATACCGGAGAGCAGCGTGAAGAGGCGGGCGCGGTCCTTTACGAGAACACGGCGTTCCCGAGCGGCTGGATCGCCATGGCGCCGCCGCTCTACGGTGACGACGTCAGCTTCGAGGACGGCTCCCCGACCGGACAGGTCGATATCGCGCAGGACGTCGCGGCCTTCCTGATGTGGACGGCGGAACCGCATCTCGCCGCCCGCAAATCCGCGGGATTCGTCGGGTTCCTGATGCTCGCCGTGCTCGCGGCGCTCCTCTATCTTACGAACAAGCGGATCTGGGCGCCTTACAAGCGCAAGGCGGAGAAAATGCCGGCGGAATGACGAGCGGCGCTCCGAGTGATCGAAGGCCTGGCCCGATCGGCCGGGCCTTTTACGTTCCGAGGTAGCTTGCGAGGGACGGCGGCGGGGCGGAAAAAAGCCGCTTCGTGTCCGCAGGCTCTTCGGCGCGACCATCGGCGATCAAGATCGTCTGGTCACCCAACAGGTGGGCATCCTGCGGATCATGGGTGATCATCATAAGGGTCTTGCCCCGTTCGCGTGCAAGTCCAACGACGAGCCCGATCATTTCAGCCTTCAGCGCAGGACCGAGGGCGGCGAAGGGTTCGTCGAGCAAGAGGAGCGGCCGATTCTGCAGCACGGCGCGGGCGAGCGCCACCCGGCTCCGCTGTCCGCCCGATAGCGCCCCGGGCTTGCGATCACCGAGCCCGTCGAGACCCACCCGCTCCAGCATCTCGGTAACCTGCTTCCGATCGGCCGCCGATGGCCGGCGTCGCAATGTCAGGCCGAGCGCCATGTTGGCCGACACCGTCAGATGCGGGAAAAGGTTGTTGTCCTGAAAGAGGGTTGCCACCGGCCTGCGATCGGGTGGTTCGCGGGTGATGTCGGCGCCGGACCAGTAGATCGATCCGCCGGATATCGGCACGAAACCTCCGATCGCCTCGAGTAAGGTCGATTTTCCCGCCCCGGACGCACCGATCAGGGCAACGAGCGCTCCGCCGGGGATGACGAAATCCGCCCGAAGGCAGAACGCGCCCCGCGCAATCTCGACCGCGTCAAGCGTCAGCATCGACACGCCCCCCGCGATCGAAGACCCAGAAGATGCACAGGCTCAAACCGAGCAATAGAAGGGCCGCGCCCGATGCCGCCTCCATCCGGTAGGCACCCATGAGGCGGTAGAGTTGCAGCGGAAGCGTCGCGGAACCGGCATCGGCGAAGAGCGCCACGACGCCCAGATCGCCCATCGAGAGCGCGGCAGCGAGCCCCGCGGAGAACCCGATCGGCCGCCGAAGCCGGGGCAGGATCAGGATCCGCAACCGTGCGCCGCCCCTGAGACCCAGATTGTCGGCGAGTTTCCCGTAATCGGCCTCGACGCGCGCGACGGCCGGGATGAGCGCGCGCAGTGCGAAAGGCATCGCCATGATCGCGTTGACGAGGCCCGTGAGCGGCAGGGCGAGGCGCGACGGTGCGATCCAGGGAAAGGTCAGGATGAATAGCCCCGTCCCGATCACGAGTGGCGAGGCGGCGATCCCGAGAAGACCGGCCAGATCGAGAAGACGCGCTACGCCGCGCCGCGCCCGTACGACGGCAAGTGCGATCGACAGCGACAGGACCAAACAGAGCAGCGCGGATCCGAGCGCCGTGGCGATCGATCGCATCGCGGCCCACCAGACCTCCGCCGGCAATCCGGGAAGGGCAGCGACGCCCGAGACGGCGAGCGCCCCGATCGGCGTGACGAGGAAAACCGTGGCGAGCAAGATCATCAGACCATCTAGGAAACGGCCCCGAGCCGGCCGGTACGCGACCTCGCGGTCGAGCCCGCCGCCCATCGCGTCCGGCACGGCCACGCCAAGCACGAGAAGACCCGCCACCGTCGTCACGCCAAGCTGGACGAGCGCCAGAAGCGCGGCCCGGCCGAGATCGAAGTCGAAACGGAATGCCTGATAGATCGCGAGTTCGATCGTCGTGGCGGACGGTCCGCCCCCGAGGGTGAGCGCGACCGCGAAGCTCGTCGTGCAGATGAGAAAGATGACGAGCGCCGCCCCCGGCACCGTCGCCCGCAGGAGGGGCCATTCGATGATTCGGAACGTCGCGGCGGGCCCGAAACCCAGGCTTGCCGCGAGACGGAACCGCTCCGACGGAACGGAGAGCCAAGCCTGCAGCAGAAATCGCGTGGCAAGGGGCAGGTTGAAGAAGACATGCGCAAGAACCACGCCCCAGGCGCCGTAGATCGTCACCTCCGGCAATCCGAGCGCACCGAGGCCCGCGTTCAGCAATCCGTTCCGTCCGAAGATCGCGAGAAGACCCAGCACCGCAACGATCACCGGCAGGATGAAAGGCGCTCCCAGGATGGTCACGACCGCGCTGCGCCCTGGAAAGCGGCGCCTCGCCAATGCACGGGCGAGCGGGATGGCCAGCGCGACGCTCAGGATCGCCGACCACGCGGCCTGCCAGAGAGTGAAGCGGATCGCCGCCCAGTCGGCGGCCCCGAGACGCGCACTTGCCTCCGCCCTCCAGGCTACCGCGAGGATCGTGCCCGCGATGAGCAGGACAACGAGACCCGCCGCTATCTGTCCAAGCCGGATCAGCGGCTGAGCGCCGTAAGCCATTCGTCGAGCGCCATGGACCGGATCTCCGGCAGCTCGCCCGCGGGAAAGATGAGCGCCGTTTCGGGCGCGATCAGCGTCTCGAACCCTTCGGGAAGACCGGCTTCCGGCAGCCTGGCGGGATACATCCAGTTCGTCGTGGGAAGGACCGATTGCGCCCGGTCGCTCGTCAGGAAGTCGAGAAACTCCATCGCGAGGTCGAGTTCATCCGACGACGCGATCGCCCCGGCTACCTCGATCTGGAGATAATGCCCCTCCTCGAAAGGCGCGGCCATCTTGCTGTCGTCGTTCTCCGCGATGATGTGATAAGCGGGCGACGTGGTATAGCTCAGAACCATGTCCGCCTCGCCGTCCAGAAAGAGGCCGTAGGCTTCCGACCAACCCTTGGTGATCGTGACGATATTGTCCGACAACCCTTCCCAGATCGCCTCGGCCCCGTCGCCATAGGCCGCCTTAACCCACAGGAGGAGCCCAAGCCCCGGCGTCGAAGAGCGCGGATCCTGAATGAGGATCGAGACGTCGCTCTCCGCGAGCTCCTCGAAGCTCGCAGGGGGCGTTTCGAGCGAACGGTCATGGATGAAAGCGAAGTACCCCCAGTCGAACGGAACGAAGAGGTCGTCCTGCCAGGCGATCGGCAAGTCCCAGGCCCTGCCTTCGAACCCGTGCTGCGCGAAAAGACCGGTCTCGGCCGCCATCGCGATAAGGCTGGTATCGAGGCCGACGACCACATCCGCCTCCGTCCGGGCCCCTTCAAGCCTAAGCCGCGCCAGGAGTTCAGCGCCGTCGCCCGCGGCGGTGAAGCGCAGATCGCAGGCGCAGCTTTCCTCGAATGCCGTTTCGAGGGCCGGGCCGGGCCCCCAGTCGCTGACGAAACTGTCGTACGTGTAGACCTCGAGAACCGGAGCGTCCTGTGCGGCCGCCGGGACCGCAAGAAGACCGAGAAGGGGGAGGATCGAGTGCAGCATCACATCTCCATGACGGACGGGCGGCCTCGGATGATCGACCTTCCCTCCGCCGGTGCTAACCGGTTCAGGTTCTACGGGTCCGCGATCCGCGTCTCAGCCCTTGGGCGCCCCGAGGTGCGAGAAGCCTAGTTTGCGGCGCAAGGCGCGGCAAGGCGAAACCTCTTGAGACGTTCGCGACCGCGCACTAACACCCCCGGGTCAGGGAGAATGTCGATGAGCTTCAATACCTACGGCCACATTTTCCGGGTCACGACCTGGGGCGAGAGCCACGGCCCAGCGCTCGGGGCGACCGTCGATGGCTGCCCGCCGGGGATCGCGCTTTCGGAGGCCGATATCCAGGTCTGGCTCGATCGCCGCAGGCCGGGGCAAAGCCGCTATACCACCCAACGACGCGAACCGGACGCAGTGGAGATCCTGTCGGGTACCTACGAGGGAAAGACGACGGGTACGCCGATCCAGCTCATGATCCGCAATACCGATCAACGCTCCAAGGATTACTCGGAGATCGCGGAGACGTTCCGCCCCGGCCATGCCGACATCACCTACTGGCAGAAATACGGCATCCGCGATCCTCGTGGCGGCGGGCGGTCCTCGGCGCGTGAGACGGCGGCGCGCGTGGCGGCCGGCGGTGTGGCGCGGGCCGCCCTCGCGGCCCTAGCCCCGGAGCTTTCGGTCACGGGTTACATGGTGCAGATGGGCTCGCGGCGGATCGATCCGGCGCGGATCGACATGGCCGAGATCGAACGCAACCCGTTCTGGGTCCCGGATGCCGCGGCCGCGGAGGAATGGGGCACGTATCTCGATTCGCTGCGCAAGGACGGCCAGTCCGTGGGCGCGATGATCGAGGTGCGGATCGCGGGCGCCCCGCCGGGCCTCGGCGCGCCGGTCTACGCCAAACTCGACACCGAACTCGCCGCCGCGATGATGAGCATCAACGCCGTCAAGGGCGTGGAGATCGGCGAGGGGATGTCGGCCGCCGGTCTCACGGGCACGGAAAACGCGGACGAAATCGACATGGGGCCTGACGGACCCGTCTATGCATCGAACCATGCCGGCGGCATCCTTGGCGGCATCTCCACCGGCCAGGATATCGTGGTCCGCTTCGCCGTGAAGCCGACCTCCTCCATCCTAACCCCGCGGCGGTCGATCACCCGATCCGGCGAGCCGACGGAAGTCGTGACCAAGGGCCGGCACGACCCGTGCGTCGGCATCCGTGCCGTCCCGGTCGCGGAGGCCATGGCCGCTGCCGTGATGCTCGACCATCTGCTTCTCCACCGTGCGCAGGTCGGGGAAGGACCGCGCGGTCGGATCGGGTGAAAGTTCAAACTTCCCTAGTTGGAAAGAGTGAAGTATTTCCAAGGCCATGAAGGAATTTTCTGAGACGTCCCGGGCTTCGCGGACCGCCGAGGCCGGGGCAGCGGACCATCCGCATACCGAACGCGGCCCGCACATGGATCGATCACAGGATTCGGCAGTCGATACCGAACATCTCATGATCCATGCGATGGAACAGGCGCGGATGGCGATCTGTATCAGCGATCCCTCTCAGGAGGATTGCCCCATCATCTCGATCAACCAAGCTTTCGCGGATCTGACCGGCTACTCACGCGAGGAGATCATCGGTCGCAATTGCCGGTTCCTGCAAGGCGACGGAACCGACCCCGCCCAGATCGACCGGATCCGTGAGGCGATCCGCAAGGAGGAGGTCCGGGTCTTCGAGCTGCTGAACTACAAGAAGGACGGCACGCCCTTCTGGAACTCGCTCCATATCGGACCAATCTACGACGACGAGGGCCGGCTGTCCCATTTCTACGGTTCGCAATGGGACGTGACCGACATCGTGGAAGAGCGCGAGCGGATCGCGGTGCAGGCCTCCGTCGCTGAAGAACTGCAGCACCGCACCGCCAATCTCTTCTCGGTGATCAACGCCATCATTCGTCTCACCGCCCGCGACGAGAACATCGAGCAATCCTCGATCGGGAAAATCCTCGACCGTATCGAAGCCCTTCGCAACGCGCATTCCACGACGATGACGGGGGGGCAAACCGACGGTAGCGACAATCTCCTGCGCCTCGCACAGATCACGCTCGCGCCCTACGTCCGCGGCGACTACGACGCCATCGTCATCGAGGCGGCGCCGATGGTTCTGCCCCCTCGAATCATCACGCCGCTCGGCATGGCGATCCACGAACTTGCAACGAACGCACTCAAATATGGGGCGCTGTCGCGGGATCAGGGACAAGTGCACCTGACATGGCAGCGGTCCGGCCATGAAATAATCGTTACCTGGACGGAGTCAGGCGGCCCGACACTTTCCGGAAAACCTGCGGTGCGCGGCACCGGGATCGGGGCACGGATCATCAATTCCGTCATCGCGGGGGCGGGTGGACGCATCGCGCTCGACTGGAGACATGAGGGGCTCGTCGCCACGATTCACCTGCCGGTCGCTTGGCCAGACGGTCAGCGCAATGTCTGGAGCAGCCGGAGGGACGGGTAGCCATCGGGGATCAGACCCTGCGCGCGCTGGAAGGAGCGGACGGCCGATATTGTGAGAGGCCCGATCCGTCCATCGACCCCCTTGGTGTCGAAGCCCTGGCTTGTCAGCCTGCGTTGCATTTCGAGCCGCTCGTCGAAGGTGAGCGCACGGTCGCCGCGGGGCCAATCGGCCCGGATCGGCGGACCACCGGCGATCCGATCGCTCAGGTGCCCCACGCCGATCACGTAGGCATCGGCGGTGTTGTACCGCTCGAGAACCTCGAAATTCGAAAAGATCATGAAGGCCGCCCCATCCGCGCCCGCCGGTAGCAAGATCGAGGCTTCGCCGTAATCCGGCACCGCCGCCCCATCGGTTCCGCGAACGCCAAGGGCCACCCATTCGGACGGCATCCGCCGGTCGTTGCGTCGGGCGAGGGAGAAGTCGAACGTGTCGGGAAGGGTGATCTCCACCCCCCAAGGGACCCCCGTCTTCCAACCGAACCGGTTCAGATAGGCCGCGGTGGAGGCGAGGGCGTCGGTTGGATCCTCCGACCAGATGTTGCGATGCCCGTCCCCGTCGAAATCGACCGCATAGGTGAGATAAGATGTCGGGATGAACTGGGTATGGCCCATCGCGCCGGCCCAACTCCCGGTCATGTCCTCGGCCGTCACATCGCCGCTTTGCAGGATCATGAGGGCCGCGACGAGCTGTGCCTCGAAGAACCGCCCACGCCGCCCGTCGAAAGCGAGCGTCGCCAGCGCCTCGACGATGCGGGTCGAGCCGCGATGCGCGCCATAGGCTGATTCGAGCCCCCAGATCGCCGCGACGACCTCTTTCTCGACGCCGTAGCGCGCCTCGACGGCCTCGAGGATCGCCCGGTTCTCCTCCAGCGCCGCCCGGCCGTTCGCGACCCGGCTATCCGACGCGGCGCTGTCGAGATACTCCCAAAGCGTCTTGGTGAATTCCGACTGGTTGCGATCCCGCTCGATCACCGCGGGATCGTAGCTCACCCCGGAAAAGGCCCGATCGAATACCTCGGGCGCGACGCCCTGCGTCAGGGCGCGACCGCGGAACCGGTTGATCCAGTCCTGAAAGGCGGAAGCACGGGGATGACCGGGCTGAGCGGCGCGGGGCGCCTCTTGGGCCGCGGGGCGGGGCCGGGGCCGAATGTTGTCGATCGGCTCCCGGAGCGGGGCGATCGTCGCACCGACGGAGGCCCGCGCGACCGGTCGAATGCCCTCCTGCGCGGGGCTCGTAGTGGCCTGAACCGTGGCCCAGACGGCCACTCCGATCGCTGCGAACCTTCTCATGCGTGTCCCGTCTCTTCGATGGCAGCACCCGTGTCATGTGCAACCTAGAAGAGCGAATGCCGCGTTTGAAGTAAAATGGCCGTTGGGTCGGGACCGCTTTGGCTCAGCGCCAGTCGAGCACCACCTTGCCAGTCCGCCCCGATCGCATCGCCGCGAATCCTTGCTCGAAATCTCGGGCGGAAAAACGGTGGGTGATGACCCGGCGCACATCGAGCCCGTTCTCGAGCATGGCGATCATCTTGTACCACGTCTCGAAGATCTCGCGACCATAGACACCCTTGAGCGTGATGGCCTTGAAGACGATCCGGCTCCAGTCGACGGGCGACTTGCCCGGCGGAATTCCGAGAAGCGCGATGCGCCCGCCCATCGTCATCGCCTCGACCATCTGATCGAGCGCGGCCTGGCTTCCCGACATCTCGAGGCCCACGTCGAAGCCCTGCTTCATGCCGAGCCGTTCCGTGACGCCGCGCAGGTCGGTCTCCGCGACATTCACCGCGACCACGTCCGCGACGCTCTCGGCAAGCGCCAGACGGTCGGGGTTGATGTCGGTGACGACGACATGGCGAGCGCCCACATGGCGCGCGACGGCGGCCGCCATGATCCCGATCGGCCCCGCTCCGGTGACGAGCACGTCCTCGCCGATCAGGTCGAAGGAGAGGGCGGTATGGACCGCGTTGCCGAGTGGGTCGAGGATCGCGCCGATTTCGTCGTCGATGCCGTCGGGCAGCGGCACCGCGTTGAAGGCGGGCAGGCGCAGGTACTCCGCGAACGCGCCGGGTTCGTTCACGCCGATCCCGCGGGTCTCCGGATCGAGGTGGAATTTTCCCGCCCGGCTCTGCCGCGAGGTGCGGCCGATCAGGTGCCCCTCGCCGGAGACGCGCTGGCCGAGCGACAGGCCCTCGACGTCGCGCCCCAACTCGACGATCTCGCCTGCGAATTCATGCCCGGTGACGAGCGGCACCGGGACCGTCCGCCGCGCCCATTCGTCCCAGTTCCAGATGTGGATGTCGGTGCCGCAGATGCCGGTCTTGTTGACGCGGATAAGCACGTCGTCGGGGCCAATCTCCGGCACCGGCCGCGTCTCGCGCCAGAGCCCCTCCTCGGGCCGTGACTTCGCGAGCACCATCATCTCGTTCTCGCCCATGATCAGCCTCCGATGAGCCCGACATCGTGCCCGACCCGCGCGAACGCATCGAGGCCCGCATCGAGGTCGTCTCGGGTAAGGGCCGCGTTCATCTGCGTGCGGATCCGCGCCTTTCCCTTCGGGACGACCGGATAGAAGAAAGCCGAGACATAGACGCCCGCCGCGTCGAGCCCTTCGGCCATCTTCTGCGCGAGTTTCGCGTCGCCTGTCATTACCGGCACGATCGGATGCTCCCCCGGCAGGAGGTCGAAACCGTGCCCCGTGAGCCCCTCGCGCCAGTGCCGTGTATTCTCGAACAGCCGTTCGCGCAGGTCATCGCCCGCCTCCACGATGTCGATCGCCGCGAGGCCCGCCGCCGTGATCGCGGGCGGAAGGGCGTTCGAAAAGAGATAGGGACGTGCGCGTTGCCTGAGCACGTCGATCACCGGCTGCGGTCCGGAGACATATCCGCCGACGGCCCCCCCGAGCGCCTTGCCGAGCGTGCCCGTCAGGATGTCGGCTGACACCCCGCAATGCGCGGGCGTGCCGCGACCCGAGGGCCCCATGAAGCCCGTCGCGTGGCAATCGTCGACCATCAGCATCGCGTCGTAGCGATCCGCGAGCGCCCGGATCTCCCCGAGTTTCGCCAGATAACCGTCCATGGAGAACACGCCGTCCGTCGCGATCATCACGTGCCGCGCCCCGCCCTCGCGCGCCTCGACGAGCTTGGCCTCCAGATCCTCCATGTCGGAATTGGCGTAGCGGAACCGGCGTGCCTTGCAGAGCCTGATCCCGTCGATGATGGAGGCGTGGTTGAGCGCGTCGGACACGATCGCGTCGTCGGGACCCAGAAGCGGCTCGAAGAGCCCGCCATTCGCGTCGAAGCAGGCGGCGAAGAGGATCGCATCGTCGTGGCCGAACCACCCGGCCAGACGCCGCTCGAGCTGGCGGTGCAAATCCTGCGTGCCGCATATGAAGCGCACACTTGCCATGCCGAACCCGTTTTCCTGCATCGCCCGCGTGGCCGCGTCCACGAGGCGGGGATCGTCGGCGAGACCGAGGTAGTTGTTGGCGCAGAGGTTGAGCATGTCACGCCCGCCGACGTCGATATGCCCGCCTTGCGCACCCTCGATCTCGCGTTCGTGTTTGAGGAGGCCATCGGCCTCGATCTCCTCGAGCGTCGCGGTCAGATGGGCGAGAAAGGCGTCCGACATGATGGACTCCGTTTGGGACTTCGGAATGACATGCTAGGTTGTCCCGTAAGGAACGATCTCGGACCTCCGGCGTTCCGTGCGGCCCTCGAGTAAGGAGAAAGACCCATGATCCGACGTCCGCTTGCCGCGGCCCTGGCCGTTCTCCTTGCCCTGCCCGCCGGTGCGGAGGAGGTCGGCGATGTCGGCGTCGACTGGATCGGCAACGACATCGTCATCGAGGCCATCGCCGATCCCGACATTCCCGGCGTCACCTGCCACATCGCCTATTTCGACCGCTCCGTGATCGACCGTCTGAGCCAGGGCAACTGGTTCGAGGACCCGTCGAACGCCTCCATCGCCTGCCGTCAGACCGGGCCGATCGACGAGGCCGATCTCGAGGATATCGACCGCAGCAAGGGCGGGGAGGACGTGTTCAACACCCGCCGCTCGATCATCCTCAAGACGCTCCGGATCAAGCGCATTTACGACGAGACGAACCGGACGCTCATCTATCTCGCCCATGCCGCGGAGCTCACCGAAGGTTCGGCGAAGATGTCGATGTCCACCGTACCGCTCTACCAACCCTGAGAGGCGCTAATCCTCGGCCACGAGCCGCAGGAAGGTCGGGCCGAACCGCTCCACCTTCGCGTCCGAGAGACCCGGCCCACGAGCGAGATCCTCGATCGATGCAGGCCGCCGCTCCGCGATCCATCGAAGCGTCGGCGTGGCGCAACTCATCGGCTTGTCGGTACCTTGCGGGCCGCGCAGAAGCTCGGCCTGCGCCGCCTGCAACCGGTCGAGGAGCGCGCCTTCCGGCCGTCCGGCGAGCTTGCGACGTGCGGGATGCATCCGCTCGGCTCCGCCGGTGAGAACTTCGAGGAAGGTCGCGCCGTAGCGCTCGAGCTTGGTCGCCCCCACGCCGCCGATCCGTGCCATCTCGTCGAGCGTGGCGGGCTTCGTCTCCGCCATCTCGATCAGCGTGCGGTCGGCGAAGATGACGTAAGCCGGCACCTTCTGCGCCTCCGCGAGCGCGCGGCGCTTGGCCTTGAGCGCCGACAGGAGCGGTGCGTCCTCGTCGCTCACGAGCGCCTTCACGGCCGGGCCCTCCGGCGTCCTGGCCAGATCCAGGCGAAGCTCGATCCTCTCTTCGCCGCGCAGGATCGGACGCGCGGCATGGGTCATGCGGAGGGCGCCGTGGCGGGTGGGATCGGGCCGCACGAGGTCGCGCCCCATCATCTGTCGAAAGATCGCCTGCCAGTGCCGCTTGTCGTGCTCCCGCCCGACGCCGAAGGTCGGCAGCTTGTCGTGGCCGCGTTCCCGGACCTTGTCGGTGACCCGGCCCGTCAGCACGTCGACGAGGTGTCCGGTGCCGAAATATTCCCCGGTCCTGAGCATCGCGGAAAGTGCCATTCGTACCGCTTCGGTCCCGTCGAACGTCTCGGGCGGCCGGGCGCAGAGGTCGCAATTGCCGCAGGGCTCCGATGCCTCGCCGAAATAGGCGAGGAGCTGCCGGCGGCGGCACCCCATCGCCTCGGCAAGGCCCAGGAGCGCGTTCAGCCTCCCGTGATCGGCATCCTTGCGCTCGGGCGGCGCGAGCCCCTCGTCGATCTGGCTGCGGCGCAGGCGGATGTCGTCCATGCCGTAAAGGGTCAGCGTCTCCGCCGGCGCCCCGTCGCGGCCGGCGCGGCCGATCTCCTGATAATAGCTCTCGATGCTTTTCGGGAGATCGGCGTGCGCGACCCAGCGAATGTCCGGCTTGTCCACGCCCATGCCGAAGGCGACCGTCGCGCAGACGACGAGCCCGTCCTCCCGCGCGAACCGCGACTCCACGTCGCGCCGCGCCTCCGCCTCCATCCCACCGTGATAAAAACAGGCGCTGTGTCCGGCCTCGCCCAAGCCTTGAGATAGGCTTTCAGTCTTGGCGCGCGTGCCGCAATAGACGATGCCCGACTGGCCTTTCCGCGCAGCGGCGAAGCGCAGGATCTGCCCGCGCGGCTGGTTCTTCGGCTGGAAGGCGAGGTGGATGTTCGGCCGGTCGAAGCCCTGGAGGAACATCTCGGGCTCCGACCCGCCGAAGAGCCGCGCGACGATCTCGGCCCGCGTCTCCGCGTCGGCGGTGGCGGTGAAGGCCGCGAGGGGCACGTCGAGCGCCTGCCTCAACGCCCCGATCCTGAGATAGTCGGGCCGGAAATCGTGCCCCCACTGGCTCACGCAATGCGCCTCGTCGACCGCGAGAAGCCCCACATGCGCGTCCGCGAGCATCCGTTCCATGCCGCCCGAGGCGAGACGTTCCGGTGCCATGTAGAGAAGCTTCAGCTCGCCCGCATGAAGCGCGGTCCAGACGGCCTCCGTCTCGCCCTCGGTATTGCCCGAGGTCAGCGCACCGGCGGCCACGCCCGCCTCCTGCAGCCCGCGCACCTGGTCGCGCATGAGCGCGATGAGGGGCGAGATGACGACCGTGACACCGGGTCGCATGAGGGCCGGGAGCTGGTAGCAGAGCGACTTTCCCCCGCCCGTCGGCATGATGGCGAGCGTGTCGCGACCGGACGACACCGCCGCGACGATCTCCTCCTGGCCGGGGCGAAAGGCGGCATAGCCGAAGATGCGCGAAAGGAGCGCGTGCGCCTGGTCCATACGGCCTACCGGGTCGAGATGGGACGGGGCGCAGACGGCAAGGTTCGCGCGCTCAGTAGAAGGCGGGGGCGTTGTTCATCAGGATGATCCGGAGCGCATAGACGCCGATCAACGCGACCAGGGGCGCGAGGTCGAGCCCGCCCGTCGAGGGTAGCACGCTGCGGATCGGTCCGTAGATCGGTTCGAGCAGTCGCGTCAGGCCGAACCAGATCTGCGACACGAGCGGCTGCCGCAGGTTCAGGACCTGGAAGTTGATGAGCCACGACATCACGATATGCGCGATCATGATGAACCAGACGACGTCGAGGATCAGAAGCAGGATCTGGAAGAGCGACGTCATCGGCGAGCCTTTCTCGTCATGGGATGCCCGCTATCTAATGGGGGCCGGACGTGCGGGCAAGACTTGACCGCCGGGTCGGGGCGCGGCACCCCGTGGCGCGAAGGAGTTTGGCCGATGTATCCCGTGATCCGCATGGCGAAGGAAATCGCCATTCACCGAAACGCGCCCCGCCTAGGCCTCTTCGACACGCATGTGAGCCACCATGTCTGCTGGCCGCAGGACATCGACCTCTGGGTAGAGCTTAACAACGGGCGGACGCTCACGCTCTACGATCTCGGGCGGATCGTGCTCTTCCAGCGAATCGGGGCGCGCGAGGTCATGCGGGCCCGCGGTTGGGGCGGCACCGTCGCCGGTTCGTCCATCCGGTATCGCCGCAGGGTGCGGATGTTCGACCGGATCGAGATGCGCAGCCGGATCGCCGGATGGGACGCGCGATTCCTCTATGTCGATCAGAGCATGTGGAAGGGCGAGACCTGCACCTCGCAGGTCCTCCTGCGCAGCGCGATCACCTCGAGGGCGGGACTCGTGACCATGGCGGAGGTCGAGGCGGCGTTCGACGCCAAGAGCCCACCCCTGCCTGCCTGGATCGCGGCCTGGATCGCGGCAGAGGCGGAGCGGCCCTGGCCGCCGATGCCGGCACCTGCATGACGTCCGGGAAGCGGCGGATCTGGGGCTGGTTCTTCTTCGATTGGGCGAGCCAGCCCTACAACACGCTGCTCATCACCTTCATCTTCGGGCCCTATATCCAGTCGCTGATCGGGGACGGGACCCGGGCGCAGGCGATCTGGGGCTATGGCATCGCCGCGGCGGGGATCGTCATCGCGCTCCTCGCGCCAATCCTCGGGGCGATCGCGGACCAGTCCGGGCAAAGGATGTGCTGGATCGGCCTCTTCTCGCTGCTCTACGTCGCGGGCGCGGCCTCGCTCTGGTGGGCGGCGCCCGGCTCGCTGAACCTGTGGCTCGTCATGGCGGGCTTCGCAATCGGGCTGGTTGGAATGGAGTTCGCCACGATCTTCACCAACGCGATGCTGCCCGGCCTCGCCGCACGCGAGGACCTCGGGCATGTTTCTGGAAGCGGCTGGGCGTTCGGTTACGTGGGCGGGCTGGTGGCCCTGGTGATCGTGCTCCTCTTCTTTGCCGAGGATGCGGCGACGGGCAAGACGCTCCTCGGAACAGACCCCCTGTTCGGTCTCGACCCGGATACGCGCGAGGGGACACGGTTCGTCGGCCCGCTGACCGCGCTCTGGTATGCTGTCTTCATCCTGCCGTTCTTTCTCTGGGTGCGCGATCCCGCGACCACCGGCCGCGCCGTGCCCACGGACATCCCCGGCGCGCTTCGCGGCCTCGGGCGAACGCTGCGCCGCCTGCCCGAGACACCGAGCCGCACCGCCTTCCTCGCGGCGTCGATGCTCTACCGCGACGGGCTCAACGGAACCTATGCGCTCGGCGCGATCTTCGCGGCGGGCGTACTCGACTGGTCGGTAGTCCAGACCGGGACGTTCGGGATCATCGCCGTCGTCACCGGCGCGATCTTCGCCTGGCTCGGCGGCCGGGCGGACCGGCGCTTCGGACCGAAGCCCGTCATCGTCGCGGCGATCCTCGTCCTTCTCGCAAGCGTCCTCGCGGCGATGTTCGTCTCGCGCGACGCGGTCTTCGGGATCGCGCAATCGGTGGGGGCGACCCTGCCCGACACCACCTTCATGGTGATCGGCGCGGCGATCGGCGCGGCAGGCGGTGCATTGCAGGCCGCGAGTCGCACGATGATGGTCCACCAGGCCGATCCAGAGCGGATGACCGAGGCCTTCGGTCTTTACGCCCTTGCGGGCAAAGCCACGTCCTTCCTGGCACCTCTCTCCATTGGGATCGCGACGAGCTTGACCGGATCGCAACAATGGGGGATTTCTCCGTTGATCGGACTGTTCGGCCTGGGTCTGCTTCTGCTACCCTGGGTTGAAACCGATGGAGATCAGCCGGCATGATTCTCGCGCGATCCATTGCAGCCCTGGGCCTGCTCCTCACGCTCGCCGCCTGCGGCGACGACGCATCCGACCCGATCCCCATGCCCCTCGTCGAGGTCACGCAGAGCGGCGTCGCGAAGGAACTCTTCGGCTCGAAGTCCTACGCCGCGGCGCTCCCCTCGTCCCCCTATGGTGGCTATTCCAGAGGGTGCCTCGCAGGCGGGATACAACTCCCCGAGACCGGGCCCACCTGGCAGGCGATGCGGCTCAGCCGCAATCGCAACTGGGCGCATCCCGAGACGGTCGACATGGTGCAGGATCTCTCCCGCCTGATGGCCGCCCGACCGGAAGCGAACGGCATCTACGTGGGCGACATGAGCCAGCCCCGGGGCGGACCGATGCTGACCGGCCATGCGAGCCACCAGAGCGGGCTCGACGCGGATATCTGGCTGATGCCCGCCACGCTCGGCCTCAGCCGGCCGGAGCGGGAGAACCTCTCAGCCGTGTCGATGCAGCGCAGCTCCGGCGCCTACGTCAATTCCCAATGGGGTCCGTTCCAGCACGCACTCGTCAAGGCGGCGGCGGAGGACCCCCGCGTTTCCCGTATCTTCCTCTTCCCGGGCGCCAAGGTCCGGATGTGCGCCGACGAGACCGGCGATCGAAGCTATCTCCGGAAGGTCCGGCCCTGGTGGGGGCATCACTACCATATGCATGTACGCCTGACCTGCCCGCGCGGGGCGCAGGGCTGCGAGAACCAGGAACCGCCGCCGCCCGGTGACGGATGCGCGGATGCGCAGGCCTGGGTGAACAATATCCTCAACCCGCCGCCGCCAGATCCCAACGCCGCCCCCGCACCGCCGAAACGCGATCTTCGCATGGCCGACCTGCCGCTCGCATGCCAAGCCGTCCTCGCGCGCTGATCCTCGCCTGCCTCCTCATTCTCGGTGCTCCCGCAAGGGGCGCCGAATTCGTTGGGGACTATACGTGGCGCCTGGAAGATCCGAATTTCGGTGGTTTCTCTGGCCTCGACATCGCCGCGAACGGGATCGACTTCACGGCCATCTCGGATCGCTCGAGCATCGTTTCGGGACGCCTGCTTCGCGAAGACGGCCACATCGTGGGAGCCAAGATCGGTCCGATCCTGCCACTCCTGAATACCGACGGGACGCCGATGACGACGGCGTTCGGGGATTCGGAAGGGCTCGCGGTCACGCCGGATGGGCGCATCTACGTCTCCTTCGAACATCGTGCGCGGGTCTGGTCGTACGAGACGCCGGGCGGGAAGCCCTCGCCCCTGCCGAGGCCGCGAGACTTCAACGGGCTGGGGTCCAACTCCTCCCTGGAGGCGCTCGCGATCGACGCGGACGGCGCGCTCTACACGATGCCGGAGGTCTGGCGCGACCGCGAGGCCGAGTTCCCGATCTGGCGGTTCCGAAACGGGCGCTGGACGCGGCCCTACATGGTGCCGAAGCGCGATTCCTTTCGTCCCGTCGGCGCGGATTTCGACGATCGCGGGCGGCTCTACATCCTTGAGCGGTACTTTTCCGGCCTGGGCTTCGCGAGCCGGGTGCGGCGGTTCACACTCGGTTCGGAGGGGATCGAAACGGAGGAGACGCTCCTCGAATCGCGGACGGGGCAGCACGATAACCTCGAAGGGGTCTCGGTCTGGCGTGACGGCGACGGGGGGCTGCGCGTCACCATGATCTCCGACGACAACTTCCGTTTCTTCCAGAGGACCGAATTCGTCGAGTACAGCGTGCCCGATTGAGCCGTCGGGGGCTTGTCCCGCGCCGCCTGCGGGCGTAGGAGCGCGGACGCTGCCCGCATGGGCCAAGTCTCCGGCCACCTTGTCAAAACGGACCCTCGCATGACCCGTCTTCTTCCCGGCATCCTCGCCATGGCGATCATCGTCGTGGCCTCCAACATCCTCGTTCAGGTCCTCATCGGGCAATGGCTCACCTGGGGGGCGCTCACCTATCCATTCGCCTTCCTCGTGACCGACGTCATGAACCGCCTCTACGGGCCGCAGGCCGCGCGGCGCGTCGTCTTCGCGGGTTTTGTCGTCGGCATCGCCTGCTCCCTCGTCGGCACGCAGATCGACGGCGCGTTCGGCCCGCTCGTCACCTGGCGGGTCGCGATCGGTTCGGGAACCGCGTTCCTGATGGCACAACTTCTTGATATCTCTGTCTTCGACCGCCTCAGGGGCGGGGAATGGTGGCGGGCGCCGTTCGTCTCGTCATTGCTTGGATCGGCGCTCGATACGGCGCTGTTCTTTTCCATCGCGTTCAGCGCAGCGCTCAGCTTCGTCGAGCCGGGCAACGACGTGTCGTGGGCGAACGAGACGCTGCCGCTTCTGGGGGTCGGACCGGCCGTTCCGCTCTGGGTCAGCCTCGCGGCGGCGGACTGGATGGTGAAGTTCGCCCTCGCCTTGATCGCGCTTGTACCATTTCGCGTCATCGTGAGAAGAGCGGGCCCACGGATAGCGTAATTTCTTTTGACAAACGCAAAATCTGTGCGAACTTCTACCTATCGGAAATCAAATGAAAGGAGGTGGTCCAGTGTCTAGAATGATGGTGGAGTATGAGGTCGGAACAGTCATGGGGGCCATCGCCTGAGGGCAAACCCTGAGGTGACAGAACCCTGATTGGGCGCCGCTCTAACCGGGCCCATCTCCAAAACATTCGAAGGGCTGTCGGTTTCCGGCAGCCCTTTTCGCGTTCAGGGAGGGGCGTGACCCGTACACCGGACGTACACCGGACGTACACGGCGCGTGCAGCATCGGTGCAGCGCGCGTGCGTCGGACGTACGGCTCGCGTGCACCGGACGGACATACATCGTATGCCGCGCGTACACCGAACGTATGCAAACCGGCATACGCACATCGCGCGATCCGGATCCGGGGGAGAAGGCATGGCATTGAAGATCACCCCGGCGATCACGATCGAGGATTGGGAGATCGTCGAGCAGTTCGGCACGTCCGGAGGACCGGGCGGGCAGAACGTGAACAAGGTCGCGACAGCCGTGGAGCTGCGCTTCGAGGCGGAGCGGTCCCCGAACCTGCCGCAGCCGGTCAAGATGCGGCTTCGCCGGCTCGCGGGACGGCGCTGGACGCGGGACGGCGCTCTGGTGCTTCAGGTGGCGGAGACCCGCAGCCAGGCGCGCAACCGGGAAATCGCGCGTGACCGGCTTGCCGAGCTGGTCCGCGCGGCGGCGGAGCGGCCGAAGCGGCGCATCGCGACGCGCCCCACGCTCGGCTCCAAGAAGCGGCGGCTGAAGGAGAAGAAGGTCCGCGGCGAGGTCAAGGCGATGCGGGGGCGCGTCGATCCCGGCAGCCGGGACGCCTAGCCCGCCGGCTCGAGCGGCATGACGAAGGTGAAGGTCGTTTTCCCGCCGTCGGATTCGGCGATCAGTTCGCCGCCATGGGCACGTGCGATCTGCGAGCTGATATAGAGACCGAGGCCCAGACCGTTCTGGCTCGACCGATCGCCGCGCACGAAGGGCTGGAACAGGGAGGTCAGCATCTCGGGCGTCACCGGATCGCCGGAATTCTCCACCGAGATGTGGAGCGCGGCCTCGTCGGTACGGCCGCGGACCAGGATCGGGGTTTCCAGCGTCCCGTGGGTGACCGCGTTGCTCAAAAGGTTCGAGACGAGCTGGCCGACCCGCTGCGGATCGCAATCAATGCGCCGGTCGAGATCGAGATCGACCTCCACCTCATGGGGGGAGACCGCGCGGATCTCCGAGGCGACATCCTCGATCACCTCGGAGAGATTCACGTCCCGGCGCCGGACCGCGACGATCCCCTCGCCCATCCGGCCACGGGCGAAATCGAGCAGGTTGTCGATGATCTTGTTGGCCCTGAGGACCGTGCGCTTCATCTCCGGCAGCATGTCGTGGGCCGGACCCTCGGGCATCTGCCGCTCCATCAGCCGCAGACCGGCCCCGAGCGCCGCGATCGGGTTGCGCAGGTCATGCCCGACGATCGCGATGAACTCCTCCCGGAGTTTTGCCGTCTCGCGTTCGAAGGAAAGGGCGTCATTGCTCTGTTCGAGCATCTCGGACGTGTCGATCTGGGCGCCGACGAGTTGTGCGCAGAGCTTGAACAATCCCACCACACGGGCCGGATCGTCCTTAATCGGCTGCAGACCGATCGCGCAGAGTGTCCCGAAGAACTCTCCGGAAGCGCGGACGATCGGCACCGAGATGTAGCTCCGGAACCCGTAACGCTTCGGCGTCGGATGATCGCAATAGACCGCGTCGGTCTCTACGTCCTGGATCACGACGAGCCGCTCGGCGGTTCGCACTTCCTTGCAGATCGTCGATTCCACGTCGAGCTCGTCGCCCGGCCGCAGGCCGAATTCGATGTCGTCGCGCGACGCGCAGGTGATCCAGCGATCCTCCGTGACGCGGGCGATAGCGGTGAACCCCATGCCGGTCGCCTGCGCACAGACGTCCAGGATCAGCGGCACCTGCTCCATGAACTGGATCCGCTGGATGTCCTGGTCGAAGAATTCCGTTTCGTCGAGGTTCATGGGTATCTAAACAATTCGTTCTCGAAAGCGATCAGGTCCGGTTCTTTCAGTCTATCACAGGCGGTGCAGGGCGCCAAAGCGTCGCACGACCGGCTTGTAGGCGTACTCAAGGCCATGCAGAAGTCACGGGGCAAACGGAGGGGATCATGGTCGACATCGCCACACGCGTCTGGAATCACCGTTGGAAGATCGACCCGATCGTCAGATCGCTGATCGATACGGATTTCTACAAGCTTCTCATGTGTCAGTCGGTCTTTCGCCGGAAGCCAGAAGCGCAGGTCACCTTTTCCCTCATCAACCGCACCACGTCCATACCGCTGGCCCGGCTGATTGACGAAGGTGAATTGCGCGAGCAGCTCGACCATATCCGGTCTCTCAGTCTCAGCCGCGGCGAAAGCACCTGGATGCGCGGCAATACGTTCTATGGCAAGCGGCAGATGTTCACGCCCGGATTCATGGACTGGTTCGAGGCGCTGCGCCTACCGCCCTACGAACTCGAGCGCAAGGGCGACCAGTACGAGCTGACCTTCGAGGGGTCGTGGCCGGAGGTGATGCTGTGGGAGATCCCCGCGCTCGCCGTGCTGATGGAGCTGCGCGGGCGCGCCGTGCTCGATACGATGGACCGCTTCGAGCTGCAGATCCTCTATGCGCGCGCGATGACGAAGCTCTGGGAGAAGGTGGAGGTCCTGCGCGGGATCGACGGGCTCCGCATCGCGGATTTCGGGACCCGACGGCGGCATTCGTTCCTGTGGCAGGATTGGTGCGTGCAGGCGATGCAGGAGGGGCTCGGCTCCGCCTTCACCGGCACGTCGAACTGCCTCATCGCCAAGAATCGCGACATGGAGGCGATCGGGACGAACGCGCACGAATTGCCGATGGTCTATTCCGCGCTCGCCCGCGACGACGAGAGCCTGCGCCGCGCGCCCTACGACGTGCTGTCGGACTGGCATGAGGAGCACGAGGGCAACCTGCGCATCATCCTGCCCGACACCTACGGCACGGAGGGGTTTCTCGAAGGGGCGCCCGACTGGCTCGCGGGCTGGACCGGGATCCGCATCGATTCGGGCGACCCGGCCAAGGGTGCGGAGCGGGCGATCGCGTGGTGGAAGGCGCGGGGCGAGGATCCGCGCGAGAAGCTGGTGATTTTCTCCGACGGGCTCGACGTGGAGAAGATCGGGGAGCTGCACGCGCAATTCGCGGGGCGGGTCCGGGTCTCCTTCGGCTGGGGCACCCTTCTGACGAACGATTTCCGTGGCCTCGTGGCGGGCGACCGGCTCGCGCCCTTCTCCCTCGTCTGCAAGGCCGTCGCCGCCGACGGGCACCCGACGGTGAAGCTCAGCGACAATCCCGAGAAGGCGATGGGGCCCGCGGCGGAGGTCGAACGCTACAAGCGGGTCTTCGGCGTCGGCGCGCAGGAGCGGCTGGAGGTCGTGGTCTGAGCGGCGTTCAGGAGAGGCCGTAGAGCGCGATGTCGCGGGCGTAGATCGCCGCGATCCGGGCCGACAGCGCTTCGTCGAGCACGTCCGAGAGCGGAAAGGGCCGCTCGGGGGGCGCGGGTTCGTAGCGGGCCTCCCGCCCCATCCGCGCGGCGAGGGCGGGCAGCGCCGTCTCGAGCTCCTCCTCCCTCAGGACGAGGTCGGGCGCGCGGCGGTCGGAGATCGCGCGGAGCCGCTCCGACTGCTCCGCGAGGGCGGGATCGACGCCCATGCTGGTCCGCCCGGCGAGATTGGCCTCCGCCACATCGAGGAAGGCCGCGAAGGCCTGCCGGTGCGCCGCGAGGTCCCAGTCGGGACCGGGCGGGCCATCGGGCAGCGGGACGCCGAAGCTTTCGCGCAGGATCTCGCGGAACCGCCCGCCCTCCGGGTTAAGGAGATGGTGGCAGAAGACGGAGTGGACGCGCCGCGCGGGGGACCGCAGCACGGTGAAGGCGAGATGGCCGGGACGGGCCGCCGTCCACTCCCCGAGCGCGGTGCGATCCTCTCCGGTCTCGAGGTCCTTGGGCCGGATGCCGTCGAGCGCGGCGAGCCAGGCGCGGATCCGGCCCGACGGGCCACCCGCCACGGGCAGATAGACGAGGGGCGTGCGCGGGGGCGCGACGAAGCGGACCGGCGCCTCGGGGCGCGGGCGGGGCGTTTCCGCCATCCGCTCCAGGCCGAAGCGGTCGAGACGGCCGAGGGCCGCGAGCATCTCCTCGTAATTCGTCACGCGCTCGGAGAGGGCCTCGGGGTTCTGCACCCGGCTGCGGGTCTCGAACCGCTCCACCCGGGCCTCGAGCCCGAGGAAGCGCGCGATGCCGTTCAAGACGGCCGGATCGCCCGCCTCCTCGTAGGAGAGGCGGAAGGCGGCCTGGCCGCTTTCCTTGAGCGCACGATCGATCCCGGACCGGAACTCCGCGTGGCGGTCGAGATAGGCGGCGAAGGCGTCGGGGTCGAAGGCCACGCGGGCGCTGCGTTTCTCCGCGCCTTCCTTGAGGCGCCATTGCCGCGTGGCGCGGGCGATCTCGAGGCTCACGAAGCTGTCGAGCGGGTTGCGGGTAAGGATGATCTTGGCGCAGGAGCGGTCGGCGAGGCAGCGGTCGAGCACGCGCGGATCGTGGCCGGGGAAGAACCGGAAGCCCGGAATGCCGTCACTCGCCCCCGCGAGCGCGTCGAGGAGGCGGGCGGGATCGGCCTCCCGCTCCGCGAGCGTGACGCCGGCGAGTTGCTTGCGGCCGGCGCTGCCGACGAAATGGGGATTGAAGGCCTCTCCCCAGCAGGTGAGGCCGGGGATCTGGCGCAGGTTCGCCTCGAGAAAGTTCGATCCCGTTCGCATCGCCGCGATCAGGATGAAGCTGGTGACGTCGCCCATGATCAGGCCCGGGCGATCACTGGTCGTAATGCCCGTTCTGGTGCCACCGCCAGGCATCGGCGATCATCGTGTCGAGATCGGAGCGCGCGGGCGTCCAGCCGAGTTCCGAGCGGGCGCGAGAGGAGCCGGAGACGAGCGCCGTGGCGTCGCCCGGACGCCGCTCCCCCTCGACGATGGGCACTTCCCGGTTCGTGACCGCGGCGGAGCGCCGTATCACCTCCCGCACGGAGAAGCCGGAGCCCGTGCCGAGATTGAAGGCGCGGCTCTCTCCCCCGTCCTCCAGCCACTTGAGGCCGCGGACATGCGCGTCGATGAGGTCCATGACGTGGACGTAGTCGCGGATGCAGGTGCCGTCGGGCGTGGGATAGTCGCTCCCGTAGACGGTGAGCGCGGGCCGCTTGCCGTCGATCGCGTCGAGCATGAGCGGGATCAGGTGCGATTCGGGGCGGTGATGCTCGCCCACGTCGCCCTCCGGCGAGGCGCCCGCGACGTTGAAGTAGCGGAAGATCACCGAGCGGAGCCCGTGGGTGGCGCCGAAATTCGCGAGCATCTCCTCGACCGCGCGTTTCGAGGCGCCATAGGCGTTGATGGGCTTCTGCACCGTCTCCTCGTCGAGGACGACGCCGTCCTGATCGCCGTAGGTCGCGCAGGTGGAGGAGAAGACGAAACGGTCGCAGCCCGCGTCGAGCGCGGCCTCGATGAGGTTGAGCGAGCCGCCGACGTTGACGCGCCAGTACTCACCGGGCTCCTTCATCGACCGGCCCACGTCGGAGAGCGCGGCGAAATGCATGATCGCCGCCGGACGATGCTCCGCGAAGGCGCGGTCGAGGGCCGGGCGGTCGAGGAGGTCGACCTCCACCAGCGGGCCGAACTTCACCGCGTCGCGCCAGCCGAGCGAGAGGTTGTCGACCGCCACGGGGGTATAGCCCGCCTGTGCCAGCATCTTGCAGGCATGCGACCCGATATAGCCGGCGCCGCCGGTGACGAAGATCGTGGTCATCGGCGGCTCCGTTCAGGCGAGCTTGGAGGAGGGAAGGTCGCGCAGGAAGGCCGCGAACTCGTCGTGGAACTCGGGCCGGTCGAGACCGAAGGCCACCGTGGCCTGCAGGAAACCGCCCTTGTTGCCGCAATCGTAGCGGTCGCCCTCGAAGACGAGACCGCTGACGCCGGGATCGTTGCCGATCTCCGCCGCGATCGCGTCGGTAAGCTGGATCTCGCCGCCCGCGCCGCGGTCGAGCTTGTCGATCCGGTCGAGAACGGACGGCGTGAGGATGTAGCGGCCGATGACGGCGATGTTCGACGGCGCGTCCTCGGCCGCGGGCTTCTCCACCATGCCCTTGACCTTCAGGACGTTGCCGTTGCGCTCCTCCACGTCGAGGATGCCGTAGGCGGACGCCTTGTCGGGCTCCACTTCCATCGCGGCGATCATGCAGCCGCCCGTCTCGGCATGGGCATCGACCATCTGCTTGAGGCAGGAGGTCTCACCCTTGATGACGTCGTCGGGCAGGATCACGGCGAAGGGCTCGTCGCCGATGAGCCGCCGCGCGCACCAGACGGCGTGGCCGAGGCCGAGCGCCTCCTTCTGGCGCACGTAGGAGATGGCGCCCGAGGGCATGTTGGTGTGCTCCAGCACCTCCATCAGCTCGGTCTTGCCCTTCTGCTTCAGCGCGGCCTCGAGTTCCGGGGCGGAATCGAAGTAATCCTCGAGCGCGGACTTGCCGCGCGAGGTGACGAAGATGAAGTCGGTGATGCCGGCCGCGCGCGCCTCGTCGATCGCGTACTGGATGAGCGGTCGATCCACGAGGGTCATGATCTCCTTCGGGATCGACTTCGTCGCCGGCAGGAACCGTGTTCCGAGACCCGCGACCGGAAAGACCGCCTTCGTTACCGCTTGAGCCATTTCTCGTCCCTTTAGGTTTTTCGCATTGTTTTGCCATGTCGAAAGCGGATGGCGCCGTGAATCGTTCCTCAGGCCGGATACAGCCGGACGCCCGGGGCATACGCGATGAAAAACGGATTGGCGAACCCGTCCTTGCCGTAGTCGAGCGGCCGGTGATCCTCGAACCGCACGACGGCCCCGCCCGCGCCCGCGAGCACCGCATGGCCCGCGGCCGTGTCCCATTCCATCGTCCGGCCGAGGCGCGGATAGAGGTCCGCCTCCCCGGTCGCGACGAGGCAGAACTTGAGCGAGGAGCCCGCGCTCGTCATGTCGCGGACGGCGTATCGGGCGATATAGGCGTCCGTCTCCGCGTCGCGGTGCGACTTGGAGGCCACGACCATCAGGGCGGAATTGTCGGGCTCCGACACGCGCAGGGGCTTCGTCTCGCCCGGCATGTCCTTGTCGAAGGGTCCCGTCTCCTCGACCGAATGGCCGACCGGGTCGGTGTAGAAAAGCCGCTCCCGCGCCGGGGCATAGACGACGCCGCGGATCGGCTGTCCTTCCTCGACATAGGCGATGTTGACGGTGAAGTCGCCGCGACGCTGCACGAACTCCTTGGTCCCGTCGAGGGGATCGACGATGAAGAAGGTGGAGACGTTCTGCCCGTGGGAGGCGGACTGCTCCTCGGTCACCAGCGCGACCTCAGGGAAGGCCTGCCGCAGGCCTGTGGCGATCAGCCGGTCGGCGGCTTCGTCCGCGGCGGTCACGGGGCTCGAATCGTCCTTCTCGCGGACGTCGAAATCCTCCGATCCGTAGATCTCCATGATCGCGTCGCCCGCTTCGAGCGCGAGACGCCGCATGACGTTCTGGAGTTTCTGATGGTCCAAGAAGTATTCTCCGTCGTTGCAATTACGCCCCATTCGGCCGCACTTATGGTCAAACCGACCCGAAACGGCAAGCTGGGAGTGCCGCGAGGCCGTCCGCTCAGGGCGAGTCTGTGCCGGTTGCACCCGCGACGCGCAACGTGACGTTGATCCGCCCGCCCTGCGGCAGGAGCCGCGAGGAGCCGAACCGGATCCGGTCGATCCCGTGATGGACGAGCCGCGCGGCGCCCGAAAGGACCGCGACATCGCCCGAGGCGAGCCAGACGCTCTCCGTCTTGCCGCCGCGTTCGACATTGCCCACCCGGAAGAGCGCCTCGTCGCCGAGCGAGAGGGAGACGACCGGATGGTGCAGCTCCGCCTCGTCGCGGTCCTGATGCAGCCCCATCCGCGCGCCCTCGCCGTAATAGTTGAGAAGGCAGGTATCGGGCGGCACGGCGCTTCCCGAGACCGCGTCCCAGAGCGTCAGGAGCCGCGGCGGGATCTCGGGCCAGGCCATGCCCTGCGGATGGGCGGGTTCGTAGCGGTAGCCGCGCCGGTCCGACACCCAGCCCAGCCGGCCGGCCGAGGTCATGCGCACCGACATCTTCCGCCCCCGCGCCGTCTCGGGGTGAAAGAGCGGCGCGGCTGCGGCGACGGCGCGCAGCTCGGCCACGAGCGCGGCCTGTCCGGCGGCGTCGAGAGCGCCCTTGAGAAGCGTCACGCCACGCAGGTCATGAGCCGCCATGTTCCCTCCCCCAAACCTTGCAGCGGGGCCGAAAAACGCCCCTGAGCGGCGCTTGCAGGCCAGAAATGCGCCTCCTATATACCGCAGACGCCGCAGCCGGGGGCGGAAAATCCGGCAAAACGACAATAGAGAAGACCGGGATCGCCGGACCGGTGCCGAAGGATGGGCCGGCCCGCAGGAACATCGCCTTAAGAAGAGGAACACGAAACATGGCCAAAGTCATCGGCATCGACCTTGGAACGACCAACAGCTGCGTCGCCATCATGGACGGCAGCCAGCCCCGCGTTATCGAGAACGCCGAGGGCGCCCGCACCACCCCGTCGATCGTCGCCTTCACCGAGGACGAGCGGCTCGTCGGCCAATCCGCGAAGCGTCAGGCCGTGACGAACGCCGACAACACCATCTTCGCCGTCAAGCGCCTGATCGGGCGCCGGACCGACGACGAGGAAGTCGCGAAGGACCGCAAGAACCTCCCCTACGACATCATCGACGGCGGCAACGGCGATGCATGGGTCGAGGCGCGCGGCGACAAGTATTCCCCCTCCCAGATCTCCGCCTTCATCCTGCAGAAGATGAAGGAGACCGCCGAGTCCTATCTCGGCGAGGAGGTGACGCAGGCCGTCATCACGGTTCCCGCTTATTTCAACGACCAGCAGCGGCAGGCGACGAAGGACGCGGGCAAGATCGCGGGCCTCGAGGTGCTGCGCATCATCAACGAGCCCACCGCGGCGGCGCTGGCCTACGGTCTCGACAAGAAAGAGACGAAGACGATCGCGGTCTACGACCTCGGCGGCGGCACGTTCGACATCACGATCCTCGAGATCGACGACGGCCTCTTCGAGGTGAAGTCCACCAACGGGGACACGTTCCTCGGCGGTGAGGATTTCGACATGCGGATCGTCAACTACCTCGCCGACGAGTTCAAGAAAGAGCACGGCGCCGACCTGACCAAGGACAAGATGGCGCTGCAGCGTCTGAAGGAGGCCGCCGAGAAGGCCAAGATCGAGCTGTCGTCCTCATCCCAGACCGAGATCAACCAGCCGTTCATTTCCATGGGCTCGAACGGGCAGCCGCTCCATATGGTGATGAAGCTGACCCGTGCGAAGCTCGAGAGCCTCGTGGGCGATCTCATCAAGAACTCCATCAATCCCTGCAAGGCCGCGATCAAGGATGCGGGCATCTCCGTCGGCGACATCGACGAGGTCGTCATGGTCGGCGGCATGACCCGGATGCCGAAGGTCGTCGAGGAAGTGACGAAGTTCTTCGGCAAGGAGCCGCACAAGGGCGTCAACCCCGACGAGGTCGTGGCCCTCGGCGCCGCCATCCAAGCGGGCGTGCTGCAGGGTGACGTGAAGGACGTGGTCCTGCTCGACGTGACGCCGCTGTCGCTCGGCATCGAGACGCTCGGGGGCGTGTTCACGCGTCTCATCGACCGCAACACCACGATCCCGACGAAGAAGTCGCAGATCTTCTCCACCGCCGAGGACAACCAGAACGCGGTGACGATCCGGGTCTTCCAGGGCGAGCGCGAGATGGCGGCCGACAACAAGATGCTCGGCCAGTTCAACCTCGAGGACATCCCGCCCGCGCCGCGCGGCCTGCCGCAGATCGAGGTGACGTTCGACATCGACGCGAACGGCATCGTCTCGGTCTCCGCCAAGGACAAGGGCACCGGCAAGGAGCAGAACATCACGATCCAGGCGTCGGGCGGTCTTTCCGACGACGAGATCGAGAAGATGGTCAAGGATGCCGAGGAGAACGCCGAGGCCGACAAGGGCCGGCGCGACCTCGTCGAGGCGAAGAACCAGGCCGAGAGCCTCATCCACTCGACCGAGAAATCGCTCGAGGAGCACAAGGACAAGGTCGATCCGACGACCGTCGAGGCGATCGAGCTCGCCATCTCGAACCTGCAGGAGCAGCTCGAGACGGATGACGCGGGCAAGATCCGCTCCGGCATCCAGAACGTCACGGAGAGCGCCATGAAGCTCGGCGAGGCGATCTACAAGTCGGAGCAGGCCAAGGCCGACAAGGGCGACGCCGAGGATGCCGACGCGGAGCGCGGCGGTTCCGACGACGACATCGTCGATGCCGATTTCGAGGATCTCGACGACGACAAGCGCGCGTCCTGAGACGTGTTCACCGACAGGGGAGGCCGGTCCGATGATGTTCGGGCCGGTCTTCCTGTTTGGAAAGGACGGATAGATTCATGGCAAAACGCGATTTCTACGACGTTCTGGGCGTGTCGAAGGGTGCCTCTGCGGACGAGATCAAGAAGGCCTATCGCCAGAAGGCCAAGGAGCTTCACCCCGACCGGAATGCCGACAACCCCAAGGCCGAGGCGCAGTTCAAGGAAGCGGCCGAGGCCTACGACGTCCTGAAGGATGCCGAGAAGAAGGCGGCCTACGACCGGTTCGGCCACGCGGCCTTCGAGGGCGGCATGGGCGGTGGCGGTCAGCGGCGCCCGGGCGGCGGCTATGGCGGTCAGGGCGATTTCGCCTCGGCCTTCTCCGACGTGTTCGACGATCTTTTCGGCGACATCATGGGCGGGCAGCGCCGTGGCGGCGGACAGCGGGCCACGCGGGGCGCGGATCTGCGCTACAACTTGCGCGTCAGCCTCGAGGAGGCCCATCGCGGACTGCAGAAGACGATCACCGTACCGACGGCGGTGCAATGCGACACCTGCCACGGGACCGGCGCCGAAGGCGGCGCGGAGCCCGCGACCTGCCCCACCTGTTCGGGCATGGGCAAGGTACGCGCGCAGCAGGGCTTCTTCACGGTCGAGCGGATCTGCCCCACCTGTTCGGGCGCGGGTCAGATCGTCAAGAATCCCTGCAACGTCTGTGGCGGCGCCGGACGCGTCGAGAAGGATCGCGCGCTCAGCGTCAACATCCCCGCGGGTGTCGAGACCGGCACCCGGATCCGCCTCGGCGGCGAGGGGGAAGCGGGCCTGCGCGGCGGGCCGTCGGGCGATCTCTACATCTTCATCGAGGTCGAGGCGCATCCGCTCTTCACCCGCGAGGGAGAGAATCTCTTCTGCCACGTGCCGGTCTCCATGGCCTCCGCGGCGCTTGGCGGCGACATCGAGGTTCCCACGATCGACGGCGGACGGTCGCGTGTAAAGATCCCGGCAGGCAGCCAGTCGGGCAAGCAGATGCGCCTGCGCGGCAAGGGGATGCCGCGGCTGCGCGGCGCCGGCGCGGGGGACATGTATATCGAGCTTGCCGTTGAGACGCCGGTGAACCTCACCAGCCGTCAGCGCGAGCTCCTGCGCGAGTTCGACGACCTGAGCGAGCACAACAATCCCGAAAGCTCCGGCTTTTTCCGCAAGGTGAAGACGTTCTGGGACGGGATGAAGGGCTGAACCGCCCGGCGCGGTTCAGTCGAGCCAGACCTCGACACGGCGATTGACCCGGCGCCCCCAGGCCGCGTCGTCGCAGGCCATCGGCATCGCCTCCCCGAAGGCGGCGGTCTCGAAGGACGGCGATAGCGGACCGGTGAGGTCGGCTGCCGCGACGACCGCGGCGCGCACCGCTTCGGCCCGCCGCCCCGCGAGACGCCGGTTCGTCGAGGCCGGGCCCTGCGCATCGCTGAACCCCGCGAAGAGAAGGCTGCGGCCGTCGAACACCCCCCGAGACGCGGCCTGCGCCAGGAGCGCGACGTTCGAGCGCGATTGAGCGTCGAGCCGGCTCGATCCATCCTCGAAGCGGAACGAGATCGATAGCCGGGACCGGCCCGCGATCGCCTCGACCATGTCCTTCAGATCGTCGAGGGAAACCCCGTCGCCCGCGGAGAGAATCGCGCCGAGGAACCGGTCGCCCTGCTCCGCGATCGGCACCGATTCGGGAAACTGGTCCACGAATCCCGTCCGCCGCACCACCGCCTGCGCGGCGGGCGAGACGGCGTAGTCGAGGAAGGACTGGGCGATCGGCGCCAAACGCCGCGCGGGGCTGTAGAGGAAGATCGGGGTCGTGAGAGGATAATCCTCGCTCTTCAGCGTGCGGATCTCGGCCTCGGACGCGATGCCGCAGGGCCCACGAAGCGCCACGACCTGGGCGTTGCCGAGCGCGGAGAAGGGCACGATCCCGAGGGCGAGCGGGTCTTCGGCCACCGCCGCCGAGAGATCCGCGCCAGTCTCGTGTCGCGTCGTCGCGATGGTGGCGGGCGCGTCGCCACCGAAGAGCTGCCGGAACAGCGTCACATCCTGCCCCGAGCCCGACGGTCCGAGATGGAGGGCAACGGGCGCCTCGGCCCCGCCGAGATCCGACCAGTCCTGCAGAGCACCGCCCACCACATCGCGCAGGTCGGTGAGGGAGATCTCCTTCAGGGGATTGCCGACGGCGACGACCGGGACCAGCGCGTCGAGCGCGACGATTCGGCTTCGCCCCGGAGCGGTCAGATCGCCGAGGCCCGCAACGCGCGCCAGCGCCGCTTCGCGGGGCAGGATCTCCCGGTCCGACAGGTTCATATCCGCGTCCCCGGCAAGGAGATCGGCGAATCCCTCCGCGCTCGTCGAAAGGGTCAGATCGAAGACGGCCACGACCCCGCGCGATCCACGGCCCGTCATCGTGTAGCGCAGGCCCGCTCCGCGTTCCTCGCGCGCGAGGTCGAAGCCGTTTCGCGCCGCGAACGTCTCGATCAGGGGAGGCAAGAGCGCCTGGCCTGCGGAGGCCGCGCCGGAAATGGACAGATACGTGACGAAGCGCTCGGGATCCGGGCAGGCCGCGCCGTCGCAGGTCACGCCGGAGGCATCGACGCTCACCTCGCCATGTTCGGTCAGGAGGCGGAGAAAGGTCCCGTCATAGCCGAGCAATTCGCCCGAGACGACCAGACCGCCCTCCCGCGAGGTCAGGGTGACGTCCTGCGCGAGGGCAGGTCCGAACGGCGCGGCGACGGCGAGCGCCGCGCCCCAGACCATCCGACGAATACTCATGTGCCGCCTCTTCCCCTCCCGAACCTTCGCGAAGTTTCAGGGGGCCCGGGCGATTGTTCAACTGCACAAATCGCCTCAAGCGGGATGCGCCCGGCCATGTGTCGTCCTAGCCGTGCAGAGCGGTACCGTCAGGCGTCGCGGCTCTTCTCGGCGCCGCTGCGTTCGGGACCGACGATCTCCGCCTCGGGCACGTCCGGCTTGCCGGTCTCGGACGTCTGGAGCGGTTCGTCGGTGGCGTGTCGGGCCTCGTCGGATTTCGACGCGGGCGGCGCGGTATCAACGGGCGGTACGCCTGCCTCGGCCGAATGCGTGTCGGGCGCTGCGGACGCCGTCGGTTCCTCGTCCACAACCGGGCCGGGCCCTTTCGTGACCTGACCGACGATGAGCGGCAGCATCTCGGTCTGCGACGGCATCGCGACGACCCCCTCGCGCGGTTCCGTCCAGGCAAGCGTGTCGAAGGCCCCGCAATTGCCGCAGATCGGATCCCAGCTCGAATGGACCGCGTGGCAATTTCCGCAGACCCATTGCGGGCCGCGGGGGACATTGACCGCCTTGGTGAGCCATCCGCGAACGATCGCGTCGTCCGCCCCCTCGCCACGCTCGATCGCGGCCATGATCGTCACCGACCGCGCCGTCGGAGAGGCGGTGGCGAGGTCGCCCAACGCCCGTCGGGCCGCCGGGAAATCCTCGTTGGCGATGTGAAGCTCGGCGAGCAGCATCCGCGTCTCGGGATGGTCGGGCTTCAGCTTCGTCAGCGTGTTGAAGCGGCGGATGCGCTGCTCCGGCGTCTCCTCGGGTGCGATCTCGGCGAAGGCGGCCGCGAGGTCGGGATGCGGCTGCGCGTCCCATGCCTTCTTCAACACCCGCGTGGCGTAGCGGTTCTGTCCGCGCGCGATATAGCCGCGGGCGGCCATTGCGGCCGCGGGGATCAGGTCCGGCGACAGGCGATTCGCCTCGATCGCGGCTTCCCGCGCCTCGATCGTCGTATTGTCGGCCACGAGATCGCGCGCCTCGCTCAACGCCAAGACCGCGTCGCGGCGGCGGTGGACGTCGCGCGGCAGGCTGCCATGCTTGAGCTTTGCCCCGAGCGTATTCCGGGCGCCCGACCAATCGTGCTTGGCCGCCTGCAGGCGCAGGAGCGTGTCCTGCGTCTCAACGTGCTTGGGCTTCAGCGCGAAGGCCCGCTCGGCGAGGGCCAGGGCGGTCGCGGTGTCGCCCGCGTCGAGCTTCTGCTTCATCAGGCCACGCACGCCGACGAAGCGGGTCCGGTCGTTCTCGAGGAGTTGCTTGTAGACGGCCTCCGCCTTTCCCGTCTCGCCCGTCATCTCGTGGCTTTGGGCGAGGAGGAGCTTGGTGAGGTCGGGACGGTCGAGATAGCGCTCCGCCCGCTGCGCCTTGGCCTGTGCCTCCTTCCCCTCGCCAGAGGCGAGCGCGAGGAGGGCGTCGGCGAGGGCGTTCAGGCCCTTCTTCTCCCGATTGCGGGAGAAGTAGCGCGTCACCGCCGTCTCGTCCCCGTTCACGAACCGCAGAAAAGCGACGAGGAGGCCGAGAAGTTTGAGAACGATCCAGACCGCGAGGACGAGGAGCAGGACCGCGATCACCGTCTGAAGCGGGCCGAGCGTGAATTCCGTGCCGGCAAAGGCCAGGCGCAGCGTGCCTTCGGCCTCCATCAGCCATTCCGCGCCGAGCGCGAGCGCCGCGACGACAAAGAAGAAGAGGACGATCTTGAGAAGGGACCAGAGCATCGCGTTCGTCCTCAATTACCGTTTAGGGATTGCGACACCTGCGCGACGGCTTCGCTGGTCTGGAGACGGGCCTCTGCCCGCGAAATCCAGTCCGACATGGCATTTCGACCCGCCTCGGGCAATGCCCCGAGCTCGTCGAGCGTGGCCTGCAATTCGCCGTCCTGAAGCCGGGCCTCGGCGCGCGACAGGATCGCGTCCGCGCCGCTCCCCTCCCGCTCGCCGAGCGACCGGGCGCCGGTCTGCGCACGCAGGAACGCGCCGATCCGGTCGATCGCGCCATCGCCCGCCGTCTCGGAGATCGACGCGGAAAGGGCGTCTCTCGCGGCGTCGGAGAAATCGCGCTGCAACGCACCGAGCGTGGCGACGCCGGTCCCGCCATTCTCCACGAAGGCGGAGGGGACGGGGATGTCGCTCGCCGTCTGGAAGGCCGCGACGGATTCGGCGAAGGGCGTGCCGTTCTCGACCGCCGCCCCGATTTCCGCGATCGCGGCCTCGGACGAGATCCGCCGCGTCTCCTCGGTGGCGGCATCGCGCGCGGCCGTGATCTGGCTCGCCTGATCCTCGATCCGCGCTGCCTGATCGGACACTTGCGTCGAGAGCGTCTCGACCTGCTGCTGCAGCGCGGTGACCGCATCCGACGGCCCGTCCTCGGTGGAGACCTCGTCGGAGAGGGTCGAGACCGTTTGCTGCAACTCGTCGATCCGGCTTGTGAGATCGGCGACGCGTTCCTGCGAGGCGGCGTCGAGCGCGGCCAGGGCGTCGCTGCCCTCTCCGCCATCGCCGAGGCCGCCCAGGGCCTCCTCGAGGCTGTCGATCCGCGATTGCTGTTCGGAGATGCGCCCCTCGAGCGTATCGATCCGGCCACCCGTCTGGGTAAGGGCGTCTTCGGAAGCCGTCAGGCGCGCCGCGTTCTCGTCGGGTGCGCCGAGCGTCTCCTCGATCTGGCCGATCCGCGCCGATTGCGCCTCGATCGACGCGGCGATGTCGTCGGTGCCCCCGTCGAAGAGGCCGAACTCGGTGTAATAGGCGGCGAGATAGCCGATGGCCCCGGCGAGAAACCCGCCGAGGAGCGCCGCCGCGAAGGCACCGCCGCTGCCCGAGCGGCGCGGTTCGGGATCGCGTGCCACGATCGTCTCGCGATCGGACCGGTCTTCGGGCTCGGACGAATCGGTGACGACGTCGGTCGTCATGGCGGAAGTCTCGCCCGGCGCGGCGGGCTCGCTCTCGGACGTCCCCGGTTCCACGATGTCCTCCCGGGATTCGGTCGCGTCGGGATCCCGGCTGTCGGAGGATGAGCTGTCGGAAGGGGGAACGTCGGGTTTCGCCACTGGGCACGATCCTTTCTTACCTGGGCCCCGGGGCCCGTCGGTCTCGAAGACCTCGGGTAGCTTAACGGTCCCCCTCGCGGTCAACAAGCCCGCGCAATCCGTCGAGCATCGCACGCCCGTCGGGCCGCGCGGCGATCCGCACCTCGCCGGGCCAGGGCCAGGCCCGCGCGGCCGCCGCGCTGATCGCGAGAACCCGTGCCGCGACGGGCGGACCATCGACCTCCGCCCCCAGCAAGGCGGCGGAACGGGGCGAGAAGAGCGGCAGGAGCACCGGGCCGGCCGCGATCGCGCGGCGCGCGGCATCGCTGATCCTCCGCGCCGCCTGGTCGTAGACGGTGATCCCCTCGGCCCGTATACCCGCCGCCGAGAGGTCCTCGATCAGCGATCCGGCGACATGCGTGCCGCGGAGATGGACGACCCGCTCCGGCCGCGCGGCGAGGAGCAACGTTGCAAGGGCCGCGATGTCGGGAGCGGTCTGCTGCAGATCCGCGCCCGCCGCCAGGGCGGCGCGGGCCGTCGCGGCACCGACGGCCCAGACGCGCCGCCCGGAAAGATCGCGCGCCGCGGCGACCCCGTGAACGGAGGACAGGACGAGATCGCCCGGAGGCAGCGCCGCCGGTGGATCGAGATGGACCTGCAGGACCGGAGAAATGAGAATTGCGCCGTCGATCCCCGCGCGCCGCGCCTCGAGCGCGAAGCGGCGGGACTGCGCCTCCGGGCGGGACAGGATCAGGGGCGGAGCGGTCAGGCGAAGCCTCGGGGGCATGGCATTAGGATGCGCCCAGTGCTACGCCCCGCGCACCTTCCGCGCAACAGGCTCCCCATGACCGCCCCCCTGACGATCCTCGGCATCGAATCGAGCTGCGACGATACCGCCGCGGCCCTGGTCCGGCACGCCCCCGGGCGGCAGCCGGAGATCCTCTCGAACGTGGTCGCGGGACAGGCGGCGCTGCATGCGGCCTATGGCGGCGTCGTGCCGGAGATCGCGGCGCGCGCCCATGTCGAGAAGCTCGACCTGTGTACCGAGGAGGCGTTGGCGGTCGCGGGCGTGACGCTCGCGGAGGTGGACGCGGTCGCGGTGACGGCGGGGCCCGGGCTCATCGGCGGCGTGCTCGCGGGTACGATGTTCGCGCGCGGGCTCGCGGCGGCGGCGGACAAGCCGCTCCTGGGGATCAACCATCTCGCGGGCCATGCGCTGACCCCCCGGCTCACCGACGGGGTGGACTTCCCCTATCTCGTTCTTCTCGTCTCTGGCGGTCATTGCCAGTTTCTCGCCGTGCACGGTCCGGAGCGATTCGAACGGCTCGGCGGCACGATCGACGATGCGCCGGGGGAGGCGTTCGACAAGGTCGCGCGCCTGCTGGGCCTCGGCCAGCCGGGCGGCCCGGCGGTGGAGGCGGCCGCGCGGTCGGGGACGCCGCGCATCGCGCTGCCGCGCCCGCTTCTCGACCGGGCGGGATGTGACATGTCCTTTTCCGGCCTGAAGACCGCAATGATCCGCGCGCGCGACGCCGAGCTGAAGGATGGCGCCCTGCCCATGGGCGCGCAGGCCGATCTCTGCGCGAGCTTCCAGGCCGCCATCGCGGACGTGCTGGCCGAGAAGTCCGACCGGGCGCTCGCCGCCTGCGGATTTCGTCCCGCGGCCTTCGCCGTGGCGGGCGGCGTCGCGGCGAACGGCACCGTCCGCGGCGCGCTCGCGGAGGTCGCGCGGCGGCACGGCACGGCCTTCGTCGCGCCACCGCTCGCACTCTGCACCGACAATGCCGCGATGATCGCCTGGGCGGGAATCGAGCGGTACCGTGCCGGGCACAGGGGCGATACGGACCTCGTCGCACGACCGCGCTGGCCGCTCGACGCCGAGGCGGCGCCGATCCTCGGCAGCGGCAAGAAGGGAGCAAAGGCATGAGATACTGGCTGTTCAAATCCGAACCCTCCACCTGGAGCTGGGACCAGCAGGTCGCGAAGGGCGATGCGGGCGAGGAATGGGACGGGGTGCGCAATTACCAGGCGCGCAACTTCATGCGCGAGATGGAGGTCGGCGACCGGGGCTTCTTCTATCACTCGCAGACGAGCCGGGAGATCGTGGGCATCGTCGAGGTGATCGCCGCCGCGCATCCTGACAGTACGACCGACGACGAACGCTGGGAATGCGTCGACATAAAGGCGGTCGCACCTCTGCCGCGTCCCGTCACGCTCGATGCGGTGAAGGCCGACGAGCGACTCGCCGACATGGTGCTGGTGCGGAATTCGCGCCTCTCCGTCCAGCCGGTCACGGACGACCAGTGGGAGATCGTCTGCGGGTTGGGTGGGATCGATTCGCGCTAGGGGCGAAATTTTCCGGAAATCTGCATGATGTCCTCTGGTTAACCTTTACGGGGCGAACCCGTCTGGGCCATTCTAGCCATAGTTAACCTGTTGTTTTCCTGTATCGAGTGAGTCCGGGAGTTCTCCCATGAATCCAATCTTCGCCCTGAAACGGGCAGCCGGCGCGCGCCGGTTTCAGAGACCTGTCAGCCAATTTTCCAATTCGCTTTTCGGACGGACCTTTCCGCCGGACGCGCGAACCAGGGTCGCGATCTACTACCATCCGAACGTTATCAGCTGGTCGCTGATCTATCCGTACGTGAAATACGAAGAGACGTTGAAGGAGCGATACGGCGTCGCGCTGAGCCTGCGGCCCGTGGACGAATTCCTCGCCGGCGACGCGGACCATTCGGCGGACGTCATCGTGGTGCAGCCCTGGTTCACCGTCGATCCGGCGACGCTCGAACGCGCGCTGGCGGATTGCCGCTCGACGAACCGGTCCGCGCGGATCGTGTTCCTCGATCCGTCCGCGCATTGCGATCTCCGGCTCGGGCGGTTCGTCGCGCCCCATATCGATCTCTACCAGCGCAAGGCGCTCTTCAAGGATCGCAGCGCGTTCACGCAGCCGTTCCGCGGCGATACGAACCTCGTCGACTACTATTCCGCGCTCCATGGCCTCGAGGCGCCGGTCGTGGACTGGGAGGCGCCCGCCGACCTTCTCGACCGGCTCGCTCTGGCTCCGAACTTCCTGCTCGATCCGACGCTCGCGGCGGGGTTCCTTGGCGAATCGCCGGTGGGCGGGGATCGTCCGATCGACCTTCATTGTCGGCTCGCGACGCGGGGCTCGCCTTGGTACCAGGCGATGCGGCTCCATGCGGAGGAGGCGGCGCGCGGGATCGACGGAATCCGCCAGACGCCCGACGGTCGCATCCCCCGGAAGGCTTTCCTCGCCGAGATGCGTCAGGCGCGCCTGTGCTGGAGCCCGTTCGGCTATGGCGAGCTTTGCTGGCGCGATCTCGAAGCCTTCATGACGGGGGCCGTGCTGGTCAAGCCAGACATGGGCCATCTCGAGACATGTCCCGACCTCTACGTGCCGGGCGAGACCTACCTTCCGGTCAAGTGGGATTTCTCCGATCTGGAGGATGTGGTCCGCGCCGCGCTCGACGATCCCGAGAGGTGTCGCCGCATCGCGGAGACGGCCTTCGCGAAGGCGCGCGACTATATCGAGACGGACCGCTTCGTCGACGAGGTGTCGGAGCATTTCGCGCTCGAAAGACCGGCCCTCCTCGCCTGAGACGGCCTCGCGCGGCCGGGATCAATCGGCCGGATTCTGCAGGGCGCGGATCGTGTCGGGCTTCCAGAGCCACAGGCACCCCGCGCCCAACGCGCCAAGGGCGAGCGTCATGACGGCCGCGGCGCCCATGGTCGTCAGCCGCTCCATCGCGAGTTGGTTGAACTCGGAGGCGAGCGCGAGGAGTTCGAGCACCGACACGGTCAGGAGCGCGGTGAAGATCGTGTAGTTCGACGGCAGGAACCGGAAGGCCAGCGGCAGGGACAGCGCCCCGACCGTCAAGACCAGCCACGGCGCATGCGAGATCAGGGCGATGCCGAAGGCCACGGCGGTTCCGAGCACGGTCCCGATCGTCCGCTTCATCGTGCGCGAGAACAGCTCGCCATGCGGCGGCAGGCACAGGACCACGAAGGTGAGCGGGAACCAGAAGCCGTGCTCCCCGAAGAAGCGCCCGCCAACGAAGACGGACAGGAACAGCCCCACGGCCATGACGGTCCCGAAGACGAGCGCGTATTCGTCGCGCTCCGGCTCCTCCTCGCCCGTGGTGTGGGTCTGGCCGAAGATGCGCGTGACGGCGAGGCTCCAGGCCATCGCGGCGATGTAGAGAAGAAGGAGGAGCGGCTTGTCGTCGGGAGAGATAATCGGCGCGGTGAAGACCGTCCAGGTGATGAGCCCGCGGATCGCCGGGCGTGCGAAGCCGAAATGGCCGCAGATCCCCGCCATCATCCCGAGAAGCGGCGCGACGATCAGCGCCATCTCCGGATCGCCGAGGCTGAGAATGCCGGCCATTCCGATGAAGAGGGTAACGAGCGCACCGAGCGGTACGCCCTCGTCCTTTGCGGCCAGATGGGCGGGGAGTGAGGCGAGGAAAGCCACGGCACCGACGCGGCCCATCGTCAGGATTGCGACGAGCGGCGGCACCGCGATCGCCGCGCAGGTGATCGCGACGGTCGCCCATGGCATCGGCGCGCCATTCGTGGCGATCAACGCCTTCGCCTTCTCGATCATCCCGACCATCCCCGTCTTCCGTCCCCGTGGCATCTAGCCCGCGCGGGATCACGCGGCCAGCCCGGGGCAGTCAGGCGTAGGCGTCTTCCTTGCCGAAATGCTTGACGAGGAGGTAATAGACCACGGCCCGCTGCTTTTCCGGCTCCGCCCGGGGATAGAGCCGGATCGCCTTCTGGATACCGCCCATCAGGCTCTCGTCGTCCTTGAGGCCGAGCCGTCCGATCAGGAACTCCTCCCGGATGCGGAGCAATTCGTCACGATCCGAATCGGAGACGAGCCGCTCGCCCCGATCCTCGATCTCCGGCATGAGATCCGCGACGATCCGGTCGAGAAGGGTCATGTCGGGATTGTCCTCGATCTCCTTCAGGTCGGAAATCGCACTTCCCATGATCTTGTCGCGGTCGGGCATCTGGTCCTCCATTCGCTTGCCTTGCGCGCCCATCCTCTACCACAGGCGCGGGCGGGCAAAGGCCTCGTAGCCGGTATCGTAGGCCTCGGCATCGAAATCCGGATCGACCTCGCGGAGCAGGTCACCGGCACTGGGAACGTCGGCGCCATCCGGCTCGCGCGTCCAGAGGCCGGAGCGCATGACCGCCTTCGCGCACTGGAAATAGATCTCCTGCACGTCGAGCACGATGACCGTCCGCGGCAGTTTCCCGTCCCGTGCGAAGGTTTCTGTCAGCCGGGGCTCGGCGGTCACCGCAGCCCGGCCGTTCGCACGGACGACGTTCTCGTTGCCGGGGATCAGGAACATCAGGCTCGCCCGAGGGTCGCGCACGATATTCCTGAGCGAATCGACCCGGTTGTTACCGGACCAGTCAGGCAGCCACAGCGTCCGTTCATCGGCGACATGCGCCACCGCCCCATCCTCGCCGCGCGGTGACGCATCGGTCCCCTCGGGCCCCACCGTGGAGAGCACGGCGAAGCGGGACGCGGCGATCCATCGGGCGTAGAGCGGGGTGATGCGGTGCCGGACCTTGGTGACGGAGCGCGGCACCGGATCGCCGTAGATCGCATCCAGTTCCGCGATATCCGCGATCCGTTCCATCAGTAGCGGTAGTGCTCCGGCTTGAACGGGCCTTCGGGCGTGACGCCGATATAGGCCGCCTGCTCCGCGTCGAGGGTGGTGAGCTTGACCCCGATCCGGTCGAGATGGAGACGCGCGACCTTCTCGTCGAGATGCTTCGGCAGGATGTAGACGTCGTTCTCGTACTGTCCGCCATTCTTCCAGAGCTCGATCTGCGCCAGGACCTGATTGGTGAAGGAGGCCGACATCACGAAGGACGGGTGGCCGGTGGCGTTGCCGAGATTGAGGAGCCGCCCCTCGGACAGGAGGATGATCCGATTGCCCGACGGCATCTCGATCATGTCCACCTGGTCCTTGATGTTGGTCCACTTGTGGTTCTTCAGGTTCGCCACCTGAATCTCGTTGTCGAAATGGCCGATATTGCCGACGATCGCCATGTCCTTCATCTCGCGCATATGCTCGATGCGGATGACGTCCTTGTTGCCCGTGGTCGTGACGAAGATGTCTGCGTCGAGGTTCTCCTCGAGGAGCACCACCTCGAACCCGTCCATCGCCGCCTGGAGCGCGCAGATCGGATCGACCTCCGTCACCTTCACCCGCGCGCCCGCGCCGCGGAGCGAGGCGGCCGAGCCCTTGCCCACGTCGCCGTAGCCGCAGACGACCGCGACCTTGCCGGCCATCATCGTGTCGGTGGCGCGGCGGATGCCGTCGACGAGGCTCTCGCGGCAGCCGTACTTGTTGTCGAACTTCGACTTGGTGACGCTGTCGTTGACGTTGATCGCCGGGAAGGGCAGCCCGCCCTGCTTCTTCAGCTCGTAGAGGCGATGCACGCCGGTCGTCGTCTCCTCGGAGACACCGCGGATCGCCTCGCGCTGGCGGGCGAACCAGCCGGGGCTTTCCTTCATACGCTTGCGGATCTGCGCGAAGAGGGCCGTCTCCTCCTCCGATTTCGGAACGGCGATGAGGTCCTCCTCGCCAGCCTCGACGCGGGCCCCGAGGAGGATATAGAGCGTCGCGTCGCCGCCATCGTCGAGGATCAGGTTCGCGGGCTCGTCGCCGAAATCGAAGATTCGGTCGGCATAGGCCCAGTATTCCTCAAGCGTCTCGCCCTTGATCGCGAAGACCGGCACGCCGGCTTCGGCGATCGCGGCCGCGGCGTGATCCTGCGTGGAGAAGATGTTGCACGAGGCCCAGCGAACCTCCGCGCCCAGGGCCACCAGCGTCTCGATCAGGACGGCGGTCTGGATCGTCATGTGGAGCGAGCCGGCGATGCGGGCGCCCGAAAGCGGCTTATCGGCTCCGTATTCCGCGCGGAGCGCCATCAGCCCCGGCATCTCCGTCTCCGCGATATCGATTTCCTTGCGGCCATAGCCCGCGAGGCCGGTATCCCTGACGATGTAATCCTTGGCCATGTGCCCTCTCCTCGCATCCATGCGGTTGGCGGCTCGGTTACCACCGCCCGGACGAAGGGGCAATCGCGCGCCGTGCGCCGATTGACGCGCGGGCCCGAAACCGGGAAACGGGGACGGACGCACGCCTCCTGGAACGATCCCCATGAAACCGACCCGCGCTTGGCAAAGGATGCTGTCGGGCCGACGGCTCGACCTCCTCGATCCCTCGCCCCTCGACATCGAAGTGGGCGACATCGCCCACGGCCTCGCCTTCGTAGCGCGCTGGAACGGACAGACAAAGGGCGACTACCCCTATTCCGTGGCCGAGCATTCGCTGCTCGTGGAGGCGATCTATTCCCGCAAATTCACGAGGCCGGAGCCGCGCTGGCAGTTGGCAGCACTGCTCCATGACGCGCCCGAATACGTGATCGGCGACATGATCTCTCCGGTGAAGGCGGCGGTCGGCCCGGATTACGGCGCGCTCGACGCGCGGCTCGCCGGGGCGATCCATATCCGTTTCAGCCTGCCCGCGACGATTCCGCCGGGCGTCAAGCGGCAGATCAAGGCCGCGGACCGGATCTCCGCCTGGCTCGAGGCAGTGCAGATCGCGGGTTTCTCGGAGGCCGAGGCCAATCGCTTCTTCGGCCGCCCGAACCGCGAATTGACGGACGGGCTCGACATCGTCCTGAGGCCCCCGCGGGACGTGCGCGCCGCCTTCGCCGGGCGGCACGCGGAGTTGATGGCGCAGCTCTAGCGCGTCACGTCCTCTTCCTCCCGTTCGCGGCGAAGATGCGCGACGTCTCTTTCGGTTTTCCACCCTTTCCGGGGTTCGGGGACGGAGGGCGCGTATCCCCTGGCCCATCCGCCTTGCCGCGCGGCGATGGTGAAGCTGTCGGCCAGAATGGTCAGCATGATCGCCCCCTATCGCCTGTCGGACCCGTCAGGGCGCTGTGCCCAGAGCGATATTCCGCGCTTCTGCCCCGTCGTCCGGGGCTTGAGGATCGACCGCCACCTTGTCATGAAGTCTAACATGATCTTGCTTCCTTCCACTTTCCATACTTTAAATGATGAGGGACTTTCGCAGATCGGGCGAGTCAGGAAGTATTCCGGGTTGTAAGCTGAACTTATAATGGATTGGCGCGACGTCCCATCTCTGCAGGCGCTACGCGGGTTCGAGGCGGCGGCGCGTCATGGCTCCCTCTCCGCAGCGGCGCGGGAACTCAACGTCACCCATGCCGCGATCGCGCAGCACGTGCGGCGGCTCGAGGCACATTTCGGCTGCGCCCTCATGATGCGGGAAGGCGCAGGCATGCAGGTGAGCCCGGAGGGACGGGCCCTCGCCGATGCGCTCGCGGAGGGGTTCGGGATCGTCGGCGCGGCGGCGACCGCGCTGCTGCGGCGTCACGAGGACCGACCGCTCCGGATCGCCCTCACGCCGTCTCTCGCGGCGAACTGGCTGATGCCCCGGATCGGCAAGCTCTGGGCGGAACATCCCGGACTGGAGCTCGAACTCATTCCCTCTCCCGACGTCGTCGATCTGCGCGCGCAGAACTACGACATGGCATTGAGGTACGGGCGAGGGCCTTGGACCGGCGTGGTGTCCGAACGAATCCTCGACGCGGCGCACGCGGTCGTCGCGACGCCAGGTCTGATCGCCCGACCGATCACGACGCTGTCCGATCTCGCCGGGTACGACCTCCTGACCGAAGCCAACAATGCGGAGGACCTGCTCTGGGCGGAGCAGAACGGGCTGGAGATCGATCGGGTGTCCGTAAGAAGCTTTCCGACCATCTCCATGGCGCTTGAGGCGGTGCGCGCGGGGTTCGGCCTCGGCATCGTGCCGCGCGTCATCGCCGATGCCGATATCGCGCGCGGCGATCTGGAAATCGTCTACGAGGAGACAAACACCGATCTGGCCTACCACATGCTGACCCGCGCGGACCGCGCGACCGGACCGCTCAGGACATTGATGTCTTGGCTTCGGCGGGAGGCGAAGGCCTGAGGCTCAGCGCGGCGAGCGCTTGGCGAGGATGCGTTGCAGCGTACGTCGGTGCATGTTGAGCCTGCGCGCCGTCTCGCTCACATTACGGTCGCATTGCTCGTAGATGCGCTGGATATGCTCCCAGCGGACGCGGTCGGCCGACATCGGGTTCTCTGGCGGCGGCGGCAGGTCCTCGCCGTCGGACAGAAGCGCGGCGGTGATCTGGTTGGCGTCGGCCGGCTTCGAGAGATAGTCGGTGGCGCCGATCTTGACCGCCGCGACCGCGGTCGCGATCGCCCCGTAGCCCGTCAGCACGACGATCCGGCTGTCCTCGCGCTTCTCCCGGATCGCCTCCACCACATCGAGCCCGTTGCCGTCGCCGAGCCTGAGATCGACCACGGCATAGGCGGGCGGGCGGGCCTTGGCCATGTTCCGGCCCTCGGCCACGGTCTCTGCCGTCTCCACCTCGAAGCCGCGCTTCTCCATCGCGCGGGCGAGCCGCTTGACGAACGGTTCGTCGTCGTCGACGAGGAGCAGCGTCTTGTCCTCGCCCATCCGGTCCTCTGCCGCTTCTGCCATATCCAGCGCTCCTCGAACCGACCCATCGCTTCTTTAGAAGCTATCTAAGTCTGGCGGGAGGACCGTCAAATCGGGCGGAGCGGCATCGTGCCCCGGCATGCCGGGGTCACGCGCCATTGAACCTGCAGGACGGGGCGATAAGCTGTACGGGGATGCCCTATTCCCGTCTCCTCTCATCTTCCGATACGGTCGATCCCGTCTTCGCCGCCGCGCGCCGGTCGAACTGGGTCCGGCTGCGTACGCTCGTCCTGCTGCGCTGGATCGCGATCGCGGGGCAGCTCCTCGCCGTGGTCGTGGGCGTTCAGATCTTCGATCTGAGGCCGCAGATCGGGTTGATCTATCTCGCGATCGGCGCGGCAATCATCACCAATCTCGTCGCCATCTTCCTTTTTCCCGAGACGAAACGGCTGAGCGAGCGGGAGCTGGCGGGTGTTCTGGCCTTCGACATGGTGCAGCTCACGAGTCTGCTCGCCTTGACGGGCGGTCTGCACAATCCCTTCAGCGTCCTGATCCTCGCGCAGATCGCGATCGCCGCCACGACCCTGAGGGGGCGGGCCACGGTCGTGCTGGGCGTCGTCGCGGTCGTGCTCGTCACCCTGATCGACTGGATGAACATGCCGCTCGCCACGCATGACGGCCAGGTGCTTCGCCTGCCCGCCATCTTCCTGTTCGGGTTCTGGTCGGCGATCGTCGTGGGGATCATCTTCCAGGCCGCCTATGCGCGACGGGTCACGCGCGAGATCACGGCGATGGCGGACGCGCTCTCGGCCACGCAGATGGCGCTGGCGCGCGAGCAGAAGCTTACCGATCTGGGCGGTGTCGTCGCGGCCGCCGCGCACGAACTCGGCACGCCGCTCGCCACGATCGCCGTCGTCTCGGGCGAAATGATGGACGACCCGCATCTCGACGGCGAACAGCGCGCCGATGCGCGCCTCATCCGCGAGCAGGCGGAGCGCTGCCGGGTGATCCTGCGTTCCATGGGGCAATCGGGCAAGCGCGACGAGCTGATCACGCGGCTTCCGATCAGCACCGTGGTGGAGGAGGCGGCCGAGCCGCATCAGAATCGCGGGATCGCCATCCTCTTTGACATTATCGCGGAGCCAGCGGCCGAGCCGCACCAGCCCGTCGTGCTGCGCCGTCCCGAGATCGTCCACGGGATCCGCAATCTCGTGCAGAACGCCGTCGACTTCGCCAAGACGACGGTCTGGATCGACATCCGCTGGAGCGATACCGAGATCATGCTCCGGATCGCCGATGACGGGCCGGGTTATCCCACGGACCTGCTGCCTTTCCTGGGCGATCCGTTCCTGCGCAAGCGGCGCGGAACCGAACAGGCCGGGGAACGGCGCGAACGCTACGAGGGCATGGGCCTCGGGCTCTTCATCGCAAAGACCTTGCTCGAGCGGTCTGGTGCGGAACTGACCTTCGCGAACGGCCATCCGCTCCTCAACATAGGTGCATCGGCCGGAGCAAGAGTGGGAGCGCTCGTCACGACGACATGGCAGCGGGAGGATATCGACGTACCGGCTGCGGAGCGAAACGGGTTCGAGGAGAACGCCCCCATCGCGGAATGAGCCGCGCTTGCGGGATTTAAGCCTCGGTTAACGTTAAGATTGCAGGGTCCCGGTGAAAGCGTTCAACCGGGGAATCGCGTCTTGGTCGAGGCCTACGTTCATACGATCCTTCTCATGGGCCTCGTCGGCGCGCTTTCCGCGAGCGCGGGCGCGGGTTTCGTTCTCTGGCGGCAATCGCGGCGCAAGATGCAGCTCGGTGCCGCAGACGCGAGGGACGCTCGGACGGTCTTCCTCTTCGAAGGGGAGACGCTCGTCGATCTCTCCGGGCCTGCACAGGATTACCTCGACAGCCTCGGCTCCGACGGCTCGGCCCATGCCCGGCTGATGGCCGTCCTCGGGGAAGAATTTCCCGATCTGCCCGCGACACTTCGGTCGGCCGAACGGCGGCGCATCGCGCATGTAGTCTCGCGCGATGGCGTGCGAAGCCTCGCGATCGGCGTGGAGGGGCCGCGGCTGCGCCTCACGCTCGAGGATGCGGAGCGCGACGCGGTGACCCTCGACCGCGGATTGCACGCGGCGATCGAACGCGAGCTCGAGGGCCTAAGGGCAATCGGGGAAAGCCTGCCCTATCCGATCTGGCGCGAGGATGCGGAGGGACGGATCACCTGGGTCAACCGCGCCTACCTTCAGATCGTCGAGGCGGAGAAGCTCGGCGATACCGGCACCTGGCCGCCGCCCCCGCTCTTCCGGCGCATCGAGGGGCGCACGCGGGGCCCCGTGCGCCTGCAGATCGCGGGTGGAGGAGAGCGGGGGTGGTACGATTGCCATGCCGTGGCGCTCGACGGCGACATGGTCCTGTCGGCCACGCCTGCAGATGCGCTCGTCGCGGCGGAGGAATCGCTCCGCAGCTTCGTCCAGAGCTTCTCGAACACCTTCGCCCACCTCGATATCGGACTTGCCGTCTTCGACCGGCGCCGCCAGCTCATCCTGACGAATCCGGCACTGGGCGAGTTGACCTCACTCCCCTCGGACCTGCTGATCTCCCGGCCCTCGCTCGACTCCTTTCTCGACGCGCTGCGCGTGCGCCGGGTCATGCCGGAGCCGAAAGAGGCCGCGAACTGGCGCGAGACGGTGCAGGACATCGAGCATTCCGCGGCGAACGGCACCTATGCGGAAATGTGGCACCTTTCCGGCGGTCGCACCTACCGCGTAAGCGGGCGGCCGCAGCCCGGCGGCGCCGTGGCCTTCCTCTTCGAGGACATCAGCGCCGAGCTGCGCCTGACGAAACAGTTCCGCGCGCAGATCGAGACGGGCCACGCGGTGCTCGACGCGCTCGAGGAAGCGATCGCGGTCTTCGACAGCGGCGGAACCCTCGTCATGTCGAACGAGGCCTATGACGCGATGTGGGAGATCGAGCCGATGGGCGGTTTTGCAGAAATCAGCGCCGCCGATGCGTTGCGCACCTGGACCCATATGACGGAGCCCACGCCGATCTGGGGCGATGCGCGGGTCTTCCTGTCGACGGGGCGCGAGCGGTCGGAATGGTCGGGCGAGGTGCAGATGCGCTCGGGCCGGCCGATCCGCGTCACGCTGGCGCCGCTGCCCGATGCGGGCACGCTCGTCCGCTTCGAGCAAGGCGCGTCCGGCAAGCTGATCCCACTCGGCGAGCGTCGCGAATCCGTGCATCGCATCAAGGCCTAATCCGCTTGCGGCGCGGATCGGGCGGCGGCAAGGTGCGGCCATGCCGGAGTTGACCCGAACGCTCGATCTTCCCGATATCGCGGCGACGGACGATTTCGCCCGCGCGCTCTCCGGTGTGCTCGGGGCCGGCGATTGCGTGCTTCTTTCGGGCGAGATGGGCGCCGGCAAGAGTCACCTCGCCCGCGCCATCATCCAGAGGCTGCAGACGCCCTTCGGACGGGTGGAGGACGTGCCGTCCCCGACCTATACGCTCGTCCAGAACTATGCCGCCGGAACGCTCGATATCGTTCATGCCGATCTCTACCGCCTCGGCGATCCCGACGAGATCGAGGAGCTGGGGATCCTCGACACGCTGGAGACCGCACTGACCCTCGTCGAATGGCCCGAGCGGATGGGCCGGCACAGGCCCGCCACGGCGCTGCGCCTCACGCTTGAGATGGCCGGGACGGGACGGCGCGCGCGTCTTGCAGGCGATGAACGCCACTGGGCGGGACGGCTCGGTCTCGAGGACGCGGCACATGCCTGACCGCGCGGCCGCCCTCGATACGTTCCTCGCCCAGGCCGGATGGGGCGCCACGCGGCGACATCCGCTCGCCGGGGATGCGTCCCGACGGCGCTATCTCCGACTGGCCCGCGGTCCGGAGACGGCGATCCTGATGGACGCCGATCCCGCGAATGGAGAGGATATCGCACCTTTTCGCCGGGTTCGCGATCACCTCTCGGGCGTGGGGATCAGCGTGCCCGCGGAGATCGCGGCCGATCCGGAGCACGGGTTCCTCCTCATGGAGGATCTGGGCGACGGGCTTTTCGTCACGCTTCTCGATCGTGATCCGCACATGGAGACGGACCTCTATGCCGCGGCGACCGACGCGCTCGCTCATCTGCAGCGGGACGCTCCGCCGCATTGGGCCAAAAGCTACGACGCGCCGGCGATGGCCGCGGCGATCCGGCTCGCGCGGGACTGGTATCTGGCCGGACTTCGCGTGTCCGAAACTGATTGGACTGCCCTCGAACTTGTGCTCGAGGCAGATCTCGCGGCGGCCGCGGACGACTCCATCGTGCTCCTCCATCGCGATTATCACGTGCAGAACCTTGTCTGGCTGCCTGAACGAGAGGGTATCGCGCGAGTGGGCATGCTCGACTTCCAGGACGCGCTCGCGGGTCATCCCGCCTATGACCTCGTCTCCCTCCTGCAGGATGCGCGTCGCGACGTGCCGCAGGCGGTGGAGCGGGAAATGATCCGGCGCTTCGCGGCACGCACGGGGCGTGATCCGGAGCCGTTCGCCCGCGCCTATGCAGTGCAGGGCGCGCAGCGGCAGCTTCGGCTTCTCGGCATTTTCGCGAAGCTCGCGGCGGAACAGGGAAAGACCGGCTATCTGGAGCTCTTGCCGCGGGTCTGGGGATACCTCCTGCGCGACCTCGACCATCCGGCGCTTGGAGATCTGAAGGCGCAGGTCCACCGGGTTCTTCCCGCCCCCTACGCCACCCGTCATGCGAGATCGGCATGATGGCGGGCGATCTTCCCCTGATGATCTTCGCCGCGGGGTTCGGCAGCCGCATGGGAGCGCTCACGCGGGACCGGCCCAAGCCCATGGTGGACGTTGCGGGCCGTCCGCTCATTGACCATGCGCTCGCCCTGGCGAACGGGGCGGGGATCGCGCGGATCGTGGTCAACACGCATTACCGGCCCGAACCGCTCGAACGCCATCTTGCGGATCGCGGCGTGATGATCTCCCGCGAGGAGCCGGAGATCCTCGATACCGGCGGTGGATTGCGGCAGGCGCTGCCCCTTCTGGGCGCCGAGACGGTTTATACGCTCAATTCCGACATCGTCTGGACCGGGCCGAACCCGCTCGCAGCCCTGGCGCGCCATTGGAGGCCGGGGATGGGCGCCCTGATGATGCTGGCCGAACCCGGCCGGATCCACGGCCGCGACGGTCCGGGCGATTTCGCTCGCGCGGCGGACGGGCGGCTCACGCGCGGGGGCGATCTCGTCTATACCGGCGCGCAAATCATCGATGCCTCGGCGATCCATGCCGTATCCGAACGCGTCTTCTCCGTCGCGCGGCTCTGGGACGAGTTCGCCGCAAACGGGCGCCTCTTCGGCATCGTCCATCCGGGGCATTGGGTCGATGCGGGCCATCCCGGCGGGATCGCGGCGGCCGAGGCGCTTCGTCTCGATGTTTGAAACGGATACCCGTCCGCGGCTCTTCGGTCTGCCGCCCGGAGCCGACTTCCCGGCCGGTCTCGTCTCGGGCCTCGAGGATCGGCTCGGGCATCGCCCTCCGCAGGATTGGGCGCGGTGCCGCCTCTTCGTCAATACGCGGCGGATGCAACGCCGTCTCGTCGAGATCTTCGCCGCCGGCCCCGCCCGGCTCCTGCCGCGGATCCGGCTTGTCACCGACCTTGCCGCCGACCCCGCGCTCGACGACCTGCCACAGTCCGCGAGCGCGCTTCGCCGCCGCCTGGAACTGGCACGCCTCGTCGGCGCGCTCATCGAGCGCGATCCGCGGCTCGCCCCCGAGGGCGCGGTCTTCGATCTTGCCGACAGTCTCGCCGTCCTTCTCGACGAGATGCAGGGAGAGGGCGTTCCACCGGAAAAGCTGCGCGCCCTCGACGTGTCCGATCTTTCGGGGCACTGGCAGCGCGCCCTGGCCTTCATCGACATCGTGGGTCGCTATTTCGAGGGCGAGGCCCCGCTCGACCCGGAAGCCCGGCAGCGGCGCGCCGTCGAACGCCTCGCCGCACGGTGGGAGACGGATCCGCCCGACCACCCCGTGATCCTCGCGGGCTCCACCGGGTCGCGTGGCGCAACGGCGCTCCTCATGCGGGCGGTGGCGCGGCTGCCGCAGGGCGCGGTGATCCTGCCCGGCTTCGACTTCACGCTGCCCGGCGACATCTGGGAAGCGCTCGGCGATCCGATGGCGAGCGAGGACCATCCGCAATACCGCTTCGCCCGCCTTGTCGCGGATCTGGGCCTTTCGCCTCAGGACGTGGAATGCTGGCACGGCGCCGACCCGGTACCCGCGCGGAACCGCCTCGTTTCCATGGCGCTGCGCCCGGCGCCCGTCACCGACCAGTGGATGCGCGACGGACCCTCCCTCGGCGATCTCGTCGCGGCCACGGAGCACATGAGCCTGATCGAGGCGCCGGACACCCGGGCCGAAGCGCTCTCCATAGCGCTCGTCCTGCGCGACGCGGCGGAGCGCGGGGTCACGGCCGCGCTCATCACGCCCGACCGGATGCTAAGCCGGCAGGTCACGGCCGCGCTCGACCGCTGGCGCATCGTGCCCGACGACAGCGCCGGGCGCCCGCTCGCCCTCTCCGCCCCGGGCCGGCTCCTGCGTCAGATCGCGCACGAAATGGGTCAGCGGATGACGCCGGAAGCGCTCCTTGGTCTGCTCAAGCACCCCCTCGTCCATACCGGGGAGGCCGGGCGCGGCGATCACCTGCGGCGGACGCGCGACCTGGAGCTGTGGCTGCGGAGAACGGGCGCGCCGTTCCCCGACATTGCGTCCCTGAAGGAGTGGGCCGACAAACGCGAGGATCCGGGAGTCACCGACTGGATCAGCTGGCTCGAGACGACCGTCTTCGCCCTCGACGCTATCGACACGGCCGCCCTCGCCACCCTTGTCGCCCGTCACCGAAGCCTCGCGGAGGCGCTCGCCCGTGGCCCCACGGGTCACGGCAGCGGTGCGCTCTGGGAGGCGGAGGCGGGACCGAAGGCCCGTGCGGTGATGGACGCGATCGATATCGATGCGGACGCGGGCGGCGACATGACCCCGCGCGACTACGCCCGGCTCTTCGACAGTGTGATGAACGGTGCGGAGCCTGTCAGGGAAGCGGCACGAACACATCCCGACATCATGATCTGGGGTACGCTCGAGGCGCGCGTACAGGGCGCGGACCTCGTGATCCTCGGCGGGCTCAGCGAGGGCACATGGCCCGAGCGGCCGGCACCCGATCCCTGGCTCAACCGAAAGATGCGGCATGAGGCGGGACTCCTGCTGCCCGACCGTCGGATCGGGCTTGCTGCGCACGATTTCCAGCAGGCGGTGGCCGCGCCTGAAGTGGTGATCACCCGCGCGCTCCGCGACGCGGAGGCCGAGAGCGTTGCCTCGCGCTGGTTGAACCGGCTTACGAACCTCCTGAACGGCCTGCCCCTCACACGGGGACCGGAGGCGCTGGCCGGGATGCGGGCGCGGGGCCGACGCTGGCTCGACCTCGCCGCGCATCTCGACGGGGCGACGATTCCCGCGCCGCGAGCACGTCGTCCATCGCCCTGCCCACCCGTCGCGGCCCGGCCCGATCGTTTGTCGATCACGGAGGTCCAGACGCTCGTCCGCGATCCCTACGCGATCTACGCGCGCCATGTTCTGGGGCTCGCCGCGCTCGATCCTTTGCGGCCGGAACCCGATGCGCGGCTTCGCGGGATCGTGTTTCACGAGATCCTCGAACACGCCTTCGGACCGGACCATGCGCCCGACGACCCCGACGCGGCAAAGCGCTTCCTGCACCACGCCGACGCGGTCCTCGCGGCCGAGGTGCCCTGGCCGAGCACCCGGGCGCTCTTCCGCGCGCGGCTCGCCCGGCTCGCCAACTGGATGGTGGAAGGCGAGCGGCGACGGCGCATGGATGCGGCACCCGTGGCACTCGAACGGCGCGCGACGTACCCCGTGCCGGGCACCGGCGTCACGCTCCACGGCAAGGCCGACCGGATCGATCGGCGCGTGGACGGCACCCTCGTCCTCTACGACTACAAGACTGGCAAGGCACCGACGCCCAAGGAAATGCAGCTTTTCGACCGGCAGCTTCTCCTCGAGGCGATCATCGCGGAGGCGGGCGGGTTCGAGGGTGTCGAGGCGGGCCGGGTCGGCGCAATCTGCCACATCTCCCTCGGCACCAGCCCGTCGGATACGCCGCATGACTTGAGGGATCCGGACGCGAAACACTCGTTCGACCCCGACGCGACGCTCGCCGACCTGACTGCGCTCCTTCAAGCCTATGCGAGCCCGGAGAAGGGGTATACCTCCCGGCGGCTGATGCAGCGGATGGGTCACAGCTACGATTTCGACCATCTTGCGCGGCACGGGGAATGGGGCGAGAGCGACGAGCCGCATCCGGAGCGGGTCGGATGAACGAAGCGACACGTCTCCAGGTCGATGCGGCCCATCCCCAAAGCTCGACCTGGCTTTCGGCCAATGCGGGATCGGGCAAGACGCGGGTCCTCACCGACCGGGTCGCGCGGCTCCTTCTCGGACAAACGCCGCCGCAGAACATCCTCTGCTTGACCTATACCAAAGCGGCGGCGTCGGAGATGCAGAACCGGCTCTTCCGACGGTTGGGCGAATGGGCAATGCTTCCGGATGCAAAACTGACCGGCCAGCTTGCCGAGCTCGGTGCCGCCGGAACGGCGGATCTGCCCAATGCGCGGCGGCTTTTTGCCCGCGCGATCGAGACGCCGGGGGGCCTGCGGATCCAGACGATCCATTCCTTCTGCGCGTCGTTGCTCCGTCGCTTTCCGCTGGAAGCGGGCGTGTCTCCGCAATTCCAGGAGATGGACGATCGCAACGCGGCACGGATCCGGGCCGAATGCCTTGAGGATGTCGCGCTCGACGATCCGGGCGCGATGGCGGATCTCGCCTTCCACCAGAGCGGGATCGAGATGGACGCGCTCGTGTCGGAGATCGCAGGTCGGCGGGACGCCCTGTCCGGCCCGCTCGACGAGACCGTCCTTCGGGATCTGCTCGGTCTGGAGGTCGGCGAAGATGCCGACGCGATCCGGGCCCGCGCGTTCCGGGGTGACGAGACGGACCTCGTCGTCGCGGTCTCGGAATGCCTGTCGGACCAGAGCCCGAGCTACCGGCAATTCGCGGCCGACCTTCTCGCGCTTGACCTCCGGTCGCCCGACCGCGACACGTTCAAGACTTTGGCGGGCATGTTCCTCTACGCCTCGGGGGACCGGGCCGGGCAGTCGAAATCCTCCAACTTTCCACAGAGAAACCACAAGAAGGCGGTCGAGGCGCTGGCCCCTGTCGCCGACGAGCTCCACGACTTCATGGACCGCGTGGCGGAGGCGCAGGAGGGGCTGAAAGCGCTCGCCACGTTCGAGCGGACGCGGGCGCTCTACCGCTTCGCCCATGCCTTCCTGCCGCGCTACGCCGCGCGGAAGGCCGCGCGCAACTGGCTCGATTTCGACGACCTGATCCTGAAGGCACGCGATCTGCTGACGGTGCGCGATGTCGCGGATTGGGTGCTTTACCGGCTCGATGGCGGGATCGATCACATCCTCGTCGACGAGGCGCAAGACACCTCGCCGCCGCAATGGCAGGTGATCGAGGCGCTCGCCCGCGAGCTCGTCTCAGGCGAGGGGGCACGGGAGGGCACGATCCGGACCCTCTTCGTCGTGGGCGACAAGAAGCAGTCGATCTATTCCTTCCAGGGCGCCGATCCCGAGGGGTTCGACGGGATGCACGACCGCTTCTCGGCGACGCGGGACGACGACTGGCTGCGGCGCCGGGACATGCGCCATTCCTTCCGCTCCTCGTCCGCGATCCTCGAGGCAGTGGATGCCGTCTTCGCCGCCGGGACGAGCGCCCTCGGCCCGGAAGTGTCCCATCTGGCCTTCCACGAAACGTTGCCGGGTCGCGTCGATCTCTGGCCTGTCGAACCGGACGAAGCGGGCGATGACGAGCCCGAATTCCACGATCCCGTCGATATCGTCACGCCGAGCGATGCGCGTGTCCGGCTCGCCGGTCGGATTGCCGGGGCGATCCGCACGATGATCGACGCCGGCGAGACGATCCCCGAGGGTGAGGGACGGCGGTTGATCACGGAAGGAGACGTCCTGATCCTCCTGCGAAGCCGTGGGCCGCTCTTTCACGAGATTGTCCGGGCCTGCAAGGCGGCAGGGCTCGCCATCGCGGGGGCGGATCGCCTGAAACTCGGGCGCAACCTCGCGGTCCGCGACATCCGCGCGGTGCTGGCCTTCCTCGTGACGCCGGAGGACGACCTGTCGCTCGCCACGGCCTTGCGCTCCCCGCTCTTCGGCTGGTCGGAGGATGCGCTCTACCGCCTCGCCCACGGTCGCGGAAAAGCCTATCTCTGGCAAACGTTGCGCGCCCGGCGCGAGGAGTTCCCCGAGACCCTCGCCGTGCTCGACGACCTGCGCGACGCGGCCGATTACGTGCGGCCCTACGACCTGATCGAGCGGCTCCTCGTGCGTCACCGCGGCCGGGAGAAGCTGCTCGGGCGCCTGGGTCCGGAGGCGCAGGATCCGATCGACCGGCTCCTCGACGAGGCACTGCGGTTCGAGGGGATCGAGATCCCGAGCCTGATGGGGTTCCTTGCATGGCTCGATGTGGACGACGTGGAGATCAAGCGACAATCGGACGGGTCGGGCAGAGAGCTCCGCGTCATGTCGATCCACGGCGCCAAGGGGCTCGAGGCGCCCATCGTGATCCTGCCCGACACGATGTCCGCGCGGGAGGACGTTCGCCAGCAGATCCTGCCCGCGGACGGGGGCCTCATGCTCTGGAGGCAATCGGCCGGCGAACGGCCACTCGCGATGGAGGCGGCGCTCGACCGGATCAAGGTCGCCGACGCCGCCGAACGCGCGCGGCTCCTCTATGTCGCGATGACCCGGGCGGAGCGTTGGCTGATCGTCTGCGGCGCGGGCGATCCCGACAAGACCGAGGGGACATGGTACGGCGACATCGCGGACGGTCTCGACCGCCTCGATCCCGCGGAGGTCGAGACGCCCTGGGGGCCGATCCGACGCCACGAGGCGCATGACTGGAACGCCGGCCCGGTCAACGCACTCGTCAGACCGACCCCGAGCGAGCTGGTTCCACCCGACTGGATCGACGCCCACCTTCCGGTACCGGACCCGGCGCCAGGTCTCCTCGCGCCCTCGAACCTCGGCGGCGCGAAGGCGCTGCCCGGAGAGATCGTGGAAACCGACGAGGAGGCGGTGCTGCGGCGCGGGCGATACCTCCACCTCCTGCTCGAAACCCTCGTACCGGACCACCCGGAGGGCTGGGACGCGACGGCGACGCGGCTTTTCGCACGCGAGGGCCTCTCGTCGCAGGAGATCGACACGTATCTCGCGGAGGCGCGGCGCGTGCTGACGGAACCGGACCTGCGGGAGGTGCTGCGGCAGCCCGCCCTCGTCGAGGTCGACATCACCGCGCCGGGGCCCGGGGGACGGGCGATATTTGGTACGATCGACCGGCTGATCGTGACGGAGACCCATGTCCTCGCCATCGACTACAAGTCGAACCGGACGATTCCCGAAAGCGCGGCGGACGTGCCCGAGGGACTCCTGCGACAGATGGGGGCCTACGCCACCGCGCTCGGCGCGCTCTATCCCCATGCGCGGATCGAGACCGCGCTCCTCTGGACCGCGAACGCGACGCTGATGCGGCTGCCGACGGACAGGGTGCTCGCTGCGTTCCGCGCAGGTGTCTGCGCTTGACGGGTTCCGGGGCCGTCCCTACGTAGCGCTTCAACCCTCATCAGGAGATACGTCATGGCCACCACAGCCGTCACCGATGCGACCTTCGATGCCGAGGTCCGGAACGCCGACCTTCCCGTGGTCGTCGATTTCTGGGCGGAATGGTGCGGTCCGTGCAAGCAAATCGGCCCCGCCCTCGAGGAAATCAGCGAAGAATACGCGGGAAAGGTGAAGATCGTGAAGGTAAATGTCGACGAGAACCCGGATTCGCCTGCGAAGCTCGGCGTCCGCGGCATCCCGGCGCTCTTTCTCTTCAAGGACGGAGAGATCGTGTCCAACCAGATCGGCGCCAAGCCCAAGGCGGCGCTCACGAGCTGGATCGACAGCGAGATCTGAGCTGCGTGCAGACCTCCATTCAGGGCGCCTCCGGGCGCCCTCTTTCTTTGACCCAAGGCGTGAGGGATCATGGCGGAACAGGATTTTCCGGGTTGGCACGGAACGACCATCGTCGGCGTGCGGAAGGGCGGAAAGGTGGTCATCGCCGGTGACGGACAGGTTACGCTCGGCCAGACCGTCATCAAGGGCACGGCGCGCAAGGTGCGCAGACTGAACCCCGGCGGGGCGGAGATCATAGCGGGCTTCGCGGGCTCTACCGCAGATGCGTTCACGCTCCTCGAGCGGCTGGAGAAGAAGCTCGAGGCGACGCCCGGGCAGCTCCAGCGCGCGGCGGTCGAGCTGGCCAAAGACTGGCGCACCGACAAGTATCTCCAGAAGCTCGAGGCGATGCTGATCGTGTCGGACGGCAGCGAACTCTACGTCGTCACCGGCGCGGGCGACGTGCTCGAGCCGGAACACGACATTGCCGCGATCGGATCGGGTGGGAACTACGCCCTCGCCGCGGGCCGGGCGCTGATCGAGACCGATCTAGACGCGGAGGCGATCGCCCGCCGCGCGATGAAGATCGCGGCCGATATCTGCGTCTACACCAACGGAAACCTGACCGTGGAGACGCTCGAGGGCACGTGAGCCTGCCCTGCCCGCTTGCGAGACGGGCCCGAATGATTAGCTCTGCCGCCTCAAACCAGACCGAAGGCCCGCCATGACCGACCTGACCCCTCGCGAGATCGTCAGCGAACTCGACCGCTTCATCATCGGCCAGAAGGACGCCAAGCGCGCCGTGGCCGTGGCGCTCAGGAATCGCTGGCGGCGCAAGCAGCTCAGCGCGGAGTTGCAGGACGAGGTCTATCCCAAGAACATCCTGATGATCGGACCCACCGGCGTCGGCAAGACGGAAATCTCGCGCCGCCTCGCCAAGCTCGCCCGCGCCCCGTTCCTGAAGGTCGAGGCGACGAAGTTCACCGAGGTGGGCTATGTCGGCCGCGACGTGGAGCAGATCATCCGCGATCTGGTCGAGCAGGCGATCACCATGACCCGCGATCACATGCGCGAGGACGTGAAGACGAAGGCGGAAGCCAATGCCGAGGAGCGCGTGATCGACGCCATCGCGGGTGAGAACGCCCGCGAGGGCACGCGGGAGATGTTCCGCAAGAAGCTCCACGCCGGCGAACTCGACGCCACGATGATCGAACTCGAGGTCGCCGACACGTCGAACCCGATGGGGAACATGGAGATCCCCGGCATGCCCCCCGGACAGGGCGGCCTGAATATCGGCGATCTCTTCGGCAAGGCGTTCCAAGGCCGCAAGGTGCGCAAGCGCCTGAGTGTCGCGGACAGCTACGAGGTGCTCCTGGGCGAGGAGGCCGACAAGCTTCTCGACGACGAGAGCGTGACCAAGTCCGCGCTCGAGGCGGTGCAGGAGAACGGTATCGTCTTCCTCGACGAGATCGACAAGGTCTGTGCGCGGCAGGATGCCCGTGGCGGCGAGGTCAGTCGCGAGGGCGTGCAGCGCGATCTGCTGCCGCTGATCGAGGGTACGGTCGTCGCGACGAAGCATGGCCAGGTCCGGACCGACCACATCCTCTTCATCGCTTCCGGCGCCTTTCACGTCGCCAAGCCCTCGGATTTGCTGCCCGAACTTCAGGGCCGTCTGCCCATCCGCGTCGAACTCCGCGCTCTCACCGAGGCGGATTTCGTCCGGATTCTGACGGAGACGGACAACGCGCTGACCCGGCAATATACCGCACTTCTCGGCACGGAGGAGGTCGAGGTCGTGTTCACCGACGACGGTATCGCCGCGCTCGCCCGTATCGCAGCGGAGGTGAACACCGCCGTGGAGAATATCGGCGCGCGGCGGCTCTATACCGTGATGGAGCGCGTCTTCGAGGAACTCTCGTTCGAGGCGCCCGATCGTTCGGGCGAGAAGATCACGGTGGATGCCGATTTCGTCGAGAAGCACCTGGGCGAACTCAGCCGCTCCACGGACATGAGCCGCTACGTTCTCTGACGTCGCGGGAAACGGCCTTTCGGACTTCCGTTTCCCGCGAAACGGGCGTCAAAGGGGCCATGCCCTTTCTCACCTTCCTTCGTTCCAACGCGCCGTTCCTGCTCGTCGGCGTGCTCCTGACGTTCTGCTCGAGTTTCGGACAGACATTCTTCATCTCCGTCTTCGGCGGAGTGATCCGGGAGGAGTTCGCGCTCTCGAACGGTGGTTGGGGGATTCTCTATTCCATCGCCACGACCGCTTCGGCGATCGTGATGGTGTTCGCGGGCGCCGCCACGGACAGGTTCCGCGTCCGCGTGATCGGTCCGATCGTCCTCGGGCTTCTCGCGATGGCCTGTGTCGTGATGGCGATGGCGCCGGGGCCGGTGATCCTCGGAATGGCGATCTCTGCGCTCCGGCTCTGCGGACAGGGGATGTGCGTCCTCGTAGCCGCGGTCGCGATGGCGCGCTGGTTCGTTGCGCGGCGGGGGCTGGCGCTTTCGATCTCGGCCGTGGGCGTCGAGGCCGGATCCGCCCTGTTGCCGCTGGCGTTCGTATCGGCGATGCCGCTTACGGGCTGGCGTGAACTTTGGATCGTCGCGGCCTGCATCGTCCTCGCCGTCGTCCCGCTCCTCTGGCCGCTCCTGAGGCTCGAGCGGACACCGCAATCCATCTCCGAGGATCCGCAGAGCGCGGGCATGGGTAGTCGACACTGGCAGCGGGGCGAGATGCTGCGCCACCCCCTCTTCTGGTTCATTGCCCCTGCAATCCTTGCCCCCGCCGCATTCGGGACAGCGTTCTTCTTCCACCAGGTCCACCTGGCGGAAACGAAGGGGTTCACCCATCTCGAACTCGTTGCGCTTTTTCCCGTCTTCACCGCCGCCGCGATGGTCACGGTCTTCGCTTCGGGCCCGATCGTCGATCGTGTCGGAACCGCGCGTCTCATGCCGCTCTATCAGATGCCGATGGCCCTGGGGTTCGTCGGACTTGCCTTTGCGGATACCCTGCCGCTGGCGGCGATCTGCATCGGCCTCATGGGAATGACGCAAGGCATGAACGCGGTCGTGCCGAACGCTTTCTGGGCGGAATTCTACGGGACCCGGCACATGGGCGCGATCCGGTCGCTCGCGGCGGCGATCATGGTGTTCGGAACCGCCTTGGGACCCGCGCTGACCGGATTGCTGATCGACGCCGGTGTGATCCTTGAGGATCAGTTCGCGGGGATTGCTGTCTATTTCGTCCTTACGTCCGCGTTGGTCGCGGTAGGCATCGCCAGATCACGTGTCCTACAGTCCGCCGCGGCGTAGATAGACGTAATATGCCCCTCCACCGCCATGGGTCCGGTGCGCCTCTGTAACTTGCAGGACAAGAGCGGCGACGGGGGCCGAGGCAAGCCAGATCGGCACCTGACGGCGCAGCACGCCACGGGTTGCCGGAAACGGGGCCTCTCCGCCCCCCTGTCCCTTGCCGGTGATCACAAGGACCAAGCGCTTGCCGGCGGATTGCGACTCCCTCACGAACCGCAGGAGCAGCGGATGCGCTTCGTCGAGCCGGAGCCCGTGCAGATCGATCCGTCCCTCGACCCGGAGCTTGCCGCGTCGCATCCGTCCGAATGCCTTGGCGTCCATGCGGACGGGCGGCAGGACCGAGGGCGCCGGATCCGGGCCGCGGGAGGAGTTCGTGCGTTCGCCGACGCGGAACGGTTCGATCTCGAACGCCGGGCGTTGCGGGTTCTGCCGGACCGGGGACGGCGCAAGACGCGCGGGCGGGGGTGAGGCCGGCTCTTCCCGCAGGGGTGTCGCGGTCCGCTTGACCTGACGCCACAATTCTAGTTCGTCGGGCCTGAGGCCGCGCGGCTCCCGACGCCGTGCCATTCGCTCAGAATCCGGTGCCGAGCGCGTAGGCCCGCTGGATCGGCATCAGCGTCACGATCCGACCCCCGTCGCGCACGTAACCGGCGCGCCGACCCGCATCCTCACCAGTGCCGAAGAAGATGTCGGCCCGTTGCGCACCCTTGATCGCGGAGCCGGTATCCTGCGCCACCATCAGACGGTGCATCGGTTCGACCCCCTCCTTCTCGATCCAGACGGGGGTCCCGAGGCGGATAATGGTGGGATCGATGGCAATCGACCGCAATGCCGTGATCGAGCGGTTCATCGCGCCGAGCGGACCCTTCTCCGCAGGAACCTGGCTCACTTCGCGAAAGAAGGTGTAGGACGGGTTGTGGTTCAGGAGCGCCCGGCCCTCCTCCCCGTTCCGCTTGACCCAGTTGCGGATGTTATCGGCCGAGACCTCGTGCTCATCGTATTCTCCACGCCGGACGAGCTCGAGACCGATGGAACGGTAATCGTGACCGTTCTTGCCGGCATAGCCCACGCGGAGCGAGGTGCCGTCATCGAGCCGCACGCGGCCCGAACCCTGTATCTGCAGGAAGAAGACATCGACCGGATCGTCGATCCAGGCAATTTCCAGTCCGCGCCCGTCGAGAAGACCTTCCGTCTCGATCTGCGCGCGGGCGAGCCACGATCCATCCTCCGCTTCCTCCGGCAAGGCGTAGAGCGGATACTGATACTTGCCTCCACGATAACGCGATCCGTTCAGTTCCGGCTCGAAATAGCCGGTGAAGAGCATCGTATCGTCGTTCCCGATCAGGACAGGTCGGAAGAACAATTCGAAGAACTGCCGCGCATTATCGCGCTGCTCTGCTCCGAGCGCGCAGAGCGTCAGCCAGTCGGGATCGCGCATGTCGCGGCAGGTTGAAAGAAAGACATCGAGCGCCGCGCGATGATCGTCCTCCGCCCAGCCCTCAAGCGAGGCGAAGTTGACAATCTCGTGACGCGTCTCCTGCCCCATCGATGCCGCGGGCGCGAACGCCAGGCATGACAAGGCCAGGAGCAGCGCCCGCATTATTCCCCCGTCGCGACCAGCTGCCAGTTCGGATCGTCGACACCCATCTTGCGCGCGAAGGTCCACGTGTCGCGCTGGCGCTTGATCTCGTTCGGATCGCCCTCGACGATCTCGCCTTCGGCATTTCTGACCACCGCCGTCAGTTCCGCGAGGAAGCGGACCGTGATCTCCGCCAGATGCGTGTCGCGACCGTAAGAGGCGCGGTAAAGTTCGACGTCGCGCACACCGACGATCTCGGACTGCACGGTCAGGCCTTTCTCCTCGCGGTCGGCGATGACGGCATCGAAAGCCTCGGCGACGTCCGGATCGAGAAGTTCACGAACGCCCGAGATGTCACCTTTCTCGAAAGCCGACAGGATCATCTCGTAGGCACCCCGCGCCCCGCTCAGGAACTCTCCGACATCGAAGCCCGGCTCCGCCATCTTCATGCTAGCGAGGGCCTTCGCCGATTCCGATCCGTCCTCGACATGATCGGTGATGTCGCGATCGGGCCCGCCTTCGATCACTTCGAATTCGGGGCGGTTCGTCCGCGACCGGGCGCCGTCGGTCGGCCCGCTCACGGGGGGCTTCTCGAAACCGTCACGGGTGCCGAGCACACCGCGCAGGCGCACGATCAGGAAGATCGCGATACCCGCAAGCACCAGCAATTGGATGACGGCAGAACTCATTCGTACCTCGGATCTGGGCGAACCCGTTGCTAACGATCGTTGTGGGTTCCTATGTAGGACCGAGCCGGGGTTGAGTCCACCTCCCGGCCCGTCTGGAAGGAGAACCCACGTGAAGCTGCTCGCCGCCTTTATCGCGATCCCCCTCATCGAGATCGCCCTGTTCATCCAGGTAGGCGGTCTCCTCGGCCTGTGGCCGACGCTGGCGATCGTGCTCGTGACGGCCATCATCGGAACCACCCTCGTCCGCTCGCAGGGAGCCTTGGCGCTTGCGGAATTACGCCGTTCTCTCAACGACATGCGTGATCCGTCCGAGCCGCTGGCGCATGGGGCGATGATCCTCGTCGCGGGCGTCCTCCTGCTGACACCGGGATTTTTCACCGATGCGTTGGGTTTTGCCCTTCTGGTTCCGGCCGTCCGACGTGCGGCCTTCGAGTTCCTGCGCACCCGCGTGAAAGTTCAGTCCTTCGGTCCGGGCGCCGGCCCCACACGTGCACAGGGCTCGCGACCGCATTCGCGCACGACCGGTGACGGCGATGTGATCGAGGGCGAATACGACGAGGTCGACATCCCCGAACCCGACCCAAACCGCCGCCCGTCGGGCTGGACCCGCCGGTGAGGCGGCATTGAGACGCAGCGCAGAACCTGATAGGTCCGACGCCAGCCGAATTCATACCGGAGTTTCCGATGGCCGATAGTGAAACGAAGACCGCCGCCACGCCGAACGGCAGCGTGCCGCCGACCCCGCAATTGCGCCCGCTCGGGCAATACATCCGCGATCTGTCCTTCGAGAATATCGTCGCGCGCAAACCGATCAGCGGAGAGGTCAAGCCCGACGTGTCGGTTCAGGTGAGCCTCGATGCGAAGAAGCGCGGCGATAACGATCAATACGAGATCATCGGCAAGTTCACCATCACGTCGAAGAACAAGGAGAGCGACGACACGCTCTTCGTGATGGAGCTCGAATATGGCGGGGTTTTCGCCACGTCCAACGTGCCTAACGAACAGCTGCACCCGTTCCTGCTGATCGAGGGGCCGCGGCAGATGTTTCCGTTCATCCGCCGTATCGTCGCCGACGTCACGCATGACGGTGGCTTCCCGGCGCTCAATCTCGAGCCGATCGACTTCGTTTCCCTCTACCGGCAGGGTATCGCGCAGCGTCAGGCCGCCGCGCAGAAATCCGAAGAGACGCCCTCGGCCTGACTTTCCTCAGGGGCGGGTCCACACGGAGCCGTCCCCGAGCCGCGCGACGAACTCGGCATGTGCGGCACGCTCGTCGTCCGTGATGCGAGATGGGAGCGGTCCGGGACGCGGCTGCGGCCGCCATTCGGCGACCGTGCCTCCGCCGGATCTGTCCTGTCCGGCCGACAGGCTGAAGTCGGGCTGTCTACCACCGATGAGTTCAAGGTAGACCTCCGCCAGGATCTCCGCGTCGAGCAGCGCCCCGTGCAGCGTACGCGAGGAATTGTCGATGCCGAAACGACGGCAGAGTGCGTCGAGCGAGGCCGGCGATCCCGGAAAGCGGCGCCGCGCGATCGCGAGCGTATCGAGCGCCCGATCGGGCGCGAGGGTCGGCGCCCCGACCCATCCGAGCTCGGCATTGAGGAATTTCATGTCGAAAGCGGCGTTATGGATCACGAGCTTCGCATCTCCCGCGAAGTCGAGGAAATCTTTCGCCACGTCGCGGAATACGGGTTTGTCCCGCAGGAAGTCGTCGCCAAGACCGTGAACCTCGAACGCGTCATTCGGCATGGAGCGTTCGGGATTGATGTAGACGTGAAATGTCCGGCCCGTCGGGACGTGACCGTTCAACTCCACCGCGCCGATCTCGACGATCCGGTCGCCCGTTTCCGGCTCGAAGCCTGTCGTTTCGGTATCGAGGACGATCTCACGCATCCGGCAGTTCCCTCGTCAATTTCTGCACCAGTTCATTGATATGCCGCCGCGTCTCCTCTCGATCGACCGAGGGGATGACGACGTCCGCCCGCGCCCGCTTTTCCGCATCCGGCACCTGTAGCGCGAGAAGGGCGTCGAACTGGGCCTCCGTCATGCCGGGCCGGGAAAGGACGCGCTCCTTCTGAACTTCGGGTGGAGCGGAGATGACTACGACGATATCGACCTGATCCTCCATACCTCCCTCGAAAAGAAGGGGGATGTCGAGGCAGACCATCCGCTCCTCCGTTCCGGCGACGAAGGCCGCGCGATCCTGTGCCACCAGCGGATGAACGATCCGCTCCACTTGACGAAGGGCCGTGGCATCCTCCGCGATCCAGGCCTTGAGAGCCGCACGGTCCACCGCGCCGTCCACGACGGCCTCTGGCCTGATCTGCTCGATCGCCGCGACCCCTGCCCCGCCGGGCGAGTAAAGATCGCGAACCGCCGCGTCCGCATCCCAGACCGGCACGCCCGCCTCCTGGAACATCCTCGCCGCGGTCGACTTTCCCATTCCGATCGATCCAGTCAGTCCAATGAGAAAGGGCCGCCTCATGACGACAGGATCGCGTTCCGGGCCGCGGCGTCCACGACAGGACGCGTTCCGAACCATGCCTCGAACCCCGCCACCGCCTGGTGGAGCAGCATCCCGAGCCCGTCGACACCGCGACAACCCCGCCGCCGCGCGGCCTGGAGAAACGGCGTGTCGAGGGGGGTGTAGACGATATCGCAGGCCAGCGCCGTCTCCGGCAGGTTCCTGAGTTCGAAGGGAAACGGGGCCTTGCCCGTCATGCCGAGCGAGGTGGTATTCACTACGAGAGCGACTTCCGGAAGCATGTCTTCCGCTGAAGGCCAATCCTGCACCATGATTGCGGGGCCGAATTCCTTTCTCAATGCCTCGCTCCGATCGCGCGTGCGATTGCTCAATCGAATCTCGGGGGCACCTGCATCGAGAAGGGAGACGATCACCGCCCGCGCCGCGCCGCCCGCGCCAAATACCGCGGCAGGTCCATCGGAGGCCGTCCATCCGGGCGCACCCTGACGGAGATTTTCGATGAACCCCTCGCCATCCGTGTTGTCTGCGTGAAGCGCGCCGTCGTCGAGAAAGCGCAACGTATTCGCTGCGCCAATCCGCCGTGTACGATCGGAGACGCTGTCGGCAAGCTCGAGGACCTGTTCCTTGTAGGGGATTGTCACATTGGCCCCGACGAAACCCATGCGCGGGAGAAGCGATACGATCCGCTCCAAATCCTGGCTTTCGATCTGCAGCGGCACGTAATGGCCTGCAATCCCCAATCGATCGAGCCAAAAGCGATGAAGTTTCGGCGAAGCGCTCTGTGCCACCGAGGTTCCGATGACGCCCGCCAGGGGCACATGATCCGGTCTCATGATGCCAGATAGCCCCGGTCGGTTAGCCACGACAAGAGCGGGATCATCGGCAGGCCGAGAACGTCGAAGTAATTCCCTTCGACGGCACGGAAGAGGCGGATCCCCTCCCCTTCGAGGCGGTAGCCGCCAACGCAATCGCGGATTTCCGTCCAGTTGCGAGAAACGTAGTCATCGATGAATGAGCCGGACAGGTCTCGCATTTCGAGCCGGGCGGTCCCGACATGGCGCCAGACCGGACGCGTATCCTCGTACGCAACGATCGCGGAATGGAGATGATGCGTCTGACCTGCAAGCATGCGCAGCCCTTCGCGCGCATCGGTTTCGTCGCCGAATTTCGACATCAGGCGGCCGCGATGCTCGAGGGTCTGGTCGCATCCCAAGACGATGCCGTCCGGATATCTCGCGGCCACCTTGCGCGATTTTGCTTCGGCCAAGGCATCGGCGATGTCGCGTGGCGTGGCGCCTTCCGCCACCAAGGCCCCCTTGATCGACTCCTCATCAACGCGCGGCGCAACGGCTTCGACATCGAGGCCCGCCGCCCGCAAGAGCGCGAGGCGCGTCGAAGACGTGGAAGCAAGGACCAAAGGCATGATGACTCCGTGGATAACTCGGCGCGGATTGCGGTGACAGATCTCCGCATCGAATACGTCTGAGGACAACCCCGGATCCGGGCCGACTTTCGGCATCGTTTATCCCCGTGGACAGCCTTTGTCCCGCCTCGTGGTCGCAGGTTGTACGAGGCACGAGAAGTCCCCAGTCCCGGACTATTTCTGCACAGGGTTCAATCTCGTAAGTACCTTATGAAGAATAACTTTTCGGTTTATCCACAAATTTAGAGGAGACACTCTGGTCGGCCTGGAACATCGCGACACCCTTGTGGATCACATCAGGAGAACCGAGATGCCCTGCTTATCCCGGCTACAAACACATCATCATCCTTTTCTTTACTTCTGATTCTATGGAAGAGGGCTTCATGGCTTGGCTCTATCCATACTATCCTTGGATCAAGGCGCTCCACGTGATCGCCGTTGTCGCTTGGATGGCCGGGTTGTTCTATCTACCCCGCCTTTTCGTCTACCACGTGGAGGCGGCGTCCGGCGAAGCGGATCGGGAAGCGTTGTTCCGAACGATGGAAACGCGCCTCCTCAAGGCGATCATGAATCCGGCCATGATTGCCACGTGGGTATTCGGGCTCACCATGGTTCTGTTGCCGGGATTGATCGACTGGTCAGCGATTTGGCCGTGGACGAAAGCCGCTGCCGTGCTTGCGATGACCGGCTTTCATATGTGGTGTGCGGCGCAAAGGCGCCATCTGGCCGAGAATCCCGCGTATCGCAGCGGTCGGTACTATCGGGCGATGAACGAGGTACCCACGCTTCTTCTCGTCGTCATCGTGATCTCGGTCATTGTCCGGCCGTTCTAAGCGCGATTGACAGAACCGCAGAAACCGGGGTATGCCCCGTCCCGCAGCCGTCCGGCCGCATTTTCCCCAAACGATACGTAAGCTGGCCTCACGCCAGGTCTGGATTTCAGATGACCCAAGATCGCCTCAATCTCGCCGACCTTAAGGCGCAGAGCCCGAAGGATCTGCTGTCCCTCGCCGAGGATCTCGAGATCGAGAACGCCTCGACCATGCGCAAGGGCGAGATGATGTTCTCCATTCTTAAGGAGCGGGCCGACGAGGAATGGGTGATCGGCGGTGACGGCGTCCTCGAAGTGCTACAGGACGGTTTCGGCTTCCTGCGCTCGCCGGAGGCGAACTACCTGCCCGGTCCGGATGACATCTATGTCTCGCCGGACATGATCCGCAAATACGCTTTGCGGACGGGAGACAGCATTTCCGGCGTGATCCGGGGGCCGGACGAGTCGGAGCGCTATTTCGCACTCATTGATGTGGAGGCCATCAACTTCGAGGATCCGCAGCGGGCCCGTCACAAGGTCGCCTTCGATAACCTGACGCCGCTCTATCCCGACGAGCGCCTGAACATGGAAATCGACGACCCGACGCGCAAGGACAAGTCGGCGCGGATCATCGACCTGGTCGCTCCGATCGGAAAGGGCCAGCGCTCGCTCATCGTTGCCCCTCCCCGGACCGGCAAGACGGTGCTTCTCCAGAACATCGCCCATTCCATCGAGGCCAATCACCCCGAGTGCTATCTCATCGTCCTGCTGATCGACGAGCGGCCCGAAGAGGTGACCGATATGCAGCGCTCGGTAAAGGGCGAAGTCGTTTCCTCGACCTTCGACGAGCCGGCCACGCGGCATGTCGCCGTCTCCGAGATGGTGATCGAGAAGGCCAAGCGACTCGTCGAACACAAGCGGGACGTTGTCATTCTTCTCGACTCCATCACGCGTCTTGGACGCGCGTTCAACACGGTCGTACCGAGCTCCGGTAAGGTCCTGACCGGCGGTGTGGATGCGAATGCTCTGCAACGGCCGAAGCGGTTCTTCGGTGCAGCCCGGAATATCGAGGAAGGCGGTTCCTTGACGATCATCGCGACGGCGCTGATCGATACTGGCAGCCGGATGGACGAGGTGATCTTCGAGGAGTTCAAGGGGACCGGCAACTCCGAGATCGTCCTGGATCGCAAGGTCGCGGACAAGCGCGTCTATCCCGCGATGGACATCCTCAAGTCCGGGACGCGGAAAGAGGAATTGCTGGTCGAGAAGGTGGACCTTCAGAAGACCTACGTCCTGCGTCGTATCCTCAATCCGATGGGCACGACCGACGCGATCGAGTTCCTGCTGTCCAAGCTCAAGCAGACGAAGAACAATTCAGAGTTTTTCGACTCGATGAACACCTGATCGGCTGATGTTCGCATGGATACGATATTTGCCCAGGCGACAGTACCCGGGAAGTCGGGTGTGGCGATCGTTCGTGTCTCGGGCCCATCCGCGCTCCATGGTTGCGCACGTCTGATCGGCTCATTGCCGGAGCCCAATCGAGCTGCCCTACGAACAGTTCGTCGAGCCGATGGATCTGTACTAGACGTCGGATTAATCGTTACTTTTCAGAATCCTGCAAGTTTCACGGGTGAGGACTCCGTGGAATTCCAGGTTCATGGGAGCATAGCAGTCGTCGGCGCGCTCTTATCTGAACTCCAAGCTTTGCCCGACTTCCGAATGGCGGATGCGGGAGAGTTTACGCGCCGTGCACTTATGAACAACCGTCTCGATCTCGTTCAGGTGGAAGGCCTTGCCGATCTGATCGATGCGGAAACCGAAGCTCAGCGCCAGCAAGCACAAAGGGTGTTCTCCGGAGAACTGTCGGACCTAGTTCAGTCTTGGCGTGATCAGTTGATTGCCATGTCCGGACTGCTTGAGGCCAGCTTAGACTTTTCCGACGAAGATATCCCGGAGGACGTCTGGTCGGATGTCATGAAGGGGGTGGCATCACTGAAGTCTGATCTTGAGATGCAGATTTTCAGATTTTCATCGGCCGAACGTGTTCGCGACGGGTTTGAGGTTGCCATCATCGGTCCACCGAATGTCGGTAAGTCGACACTCCTGAATGCCATCGCCAAGCGACCGGTGGCTCTGACTTCCGAGATTGCCGGGACTACGCGAGACGTGATCGAACTGCGTACTGACATACGCGGTTTACCGGTGACATTCCTCGACACTGCTGGATTGCGGGACTCACAGGATGATCTCGAGCGCGCGGGAATTGCGCTTGCGCGGGATCGTTCCAAGAAAGCCGACCTTCGGATTTATCTAACCGATGAACCAGCCAGAGCACAGCCATTCGATACTCGCGATATTGTTTTGCACGCTAAAGCTGATCTATCTACACATGAGCTGGACCCCAGTTTTCCCGTGATCAAAGTCTCGGGATTGACCGGCAAAGGCATCGCAGAACTGCTCTCCACCATAGCGGATCGGCTTGTGGAGGTCGTCCCGATTGAAAGCGTTTTCACCCGAAAACGACATCTCGTGGCACTAAAAGATGCTGTAATTGCGCTCATTGGTTTCGATGACTTGGCCGGTAATCCGTTACAGTACGAGTTTGGCGCGGAAAAGCTCAGGACCGTTATCGCTATCCTGGACGGTATCACTGGCAGAATCGACGTAGAAGATGTATTGGGAGACATCTTCACATCCTTCTGTATCGGCAAATAGGTGTTTCACGTGAAACAAGAGGTCGAAACGATCGCCGTCGTTGGTGGGGGGCACGCTGGCGTCGAAGCGGCATACGCAGCCGCCCGTATGGGTGCCAACGTCGTCTTGATCACACAGAAGCCCGAAACCATCGGTGTAATGTCCTGTAACCCTGCTATTGGCGGCGTGGGAAAAGGACATCTTGTTCGAGAGATCGATGCGATGGGTGGACTGATGGCCCTATGCGCCGATAAAGCTGCAATCCACTATCGCCTTCTCAACCGGAGTAAAGGACCAGCGGTTCACGGGCCACGAGCTCAGGTCGACCGCGAGCTATATCGCTGCGCAGTCCAGGAAACCTTGAGGTCGCAACAGAACATTTCCATCATTGCTGGAACCGTTGAAGATGTTCTGACAGTAGCGGGCCGTGTTTGCGGTGTAAAACTCGAAGATCGCACGGAGGTAAGGTGCAATGCAGTCATCCTTACCACCGGAACTTTTCTGAATGGCGTGATACATATGGGGCGGGAAACTCGCTCCGGGGGCAGGATTGGAGATAGGGCATCGAATCGGCTTAGTGACCGGCTGAAAGATGCGGGCACCGAATTGGGTCGTCTAAAGACCGGAACCCCCCCTCGCATCGTTTCTTCGTCAATTGACTGGGCGTCGCTTCAGTTTCAGAATAGTGACCCCGACCCTACGATGCTCTCCTTTCAAAGCAAAGCACCACAGAATCCGATTCTAAGTTGCGGGATCACCGCGACGAATTCCGCCGTACACGAAATCATTGCAAGTAATCTCGCTTTCTCCGCAATGCATAGTGGTGCAATTACCGGGAAAGGCCCTCGCTACTGCCCCTCTGTTGAAGACAAAATTTCTCGCTTCGCCGAAAAGAGTTCACACCAGATCTTTCTTGAACCTGAAGGATTGAATTCGCCGCTAGTATATCCCAACGGTATCTCAACGTCCCTGCCGTTAGATATCCAGCGTGAGTTCGTTCGCGCGATTGAGGGTTTAGCCCGTGCGGAGATCGCCCAGCCCGGGTACGCCATCGAGTACGACTATGTTGACCCTCGGTCTCTAGATACTGGTCTCCAGGTAACCGCGCTCCCAGGTTTGTGGCTTGCAGGCCAAATCAATGGGACGACGGGCTACGAGGAGGCTGCTGCGCAGGGTTTGGCGGCAGCTATAGATGCCGTACTAGTCGCTCGAGGTCTGGACCAATTCAGATTTTCGCGCACGTCATCATACATTGGAGTTCTTATCGATGACCTAGTAACTAAAGGCGTTTCAGAGCCTTATAGGATGTTCACGTCTCGCGCCGAGTACAGATTGACCCTTAGACCCGATAACGCGGATCAGCGCCTTACTCCCGCGGCCGAGGTACTTGGCCTGGTCAGTAAAAACCGATTTTCCCAATTTGAAGAGAAATTGCGATTGTTGAACAGGGCCAAGGATATCACAGACGGTGAAACGCTTTCTAACGGGGAAGTCCAGAAAATCGGTGGCCCGTCATCAAAAAGCGGTAAGCGCAGAAGCGTGTATTCGCTTCTCTCGAGCGCCAACATAGCTCATCAGAGCCTCAAAAGTATTCGACCTGTCCTCGCGGAGATCGAGACCGGTATTTGGAACCAACTTCGCGTGGAGGCACTGTATTCGAATTATATAGACCGGCAATCGAGCGACATCTTGCGTCTGAAGCGTTTCGAAGACCTGAAAGTGCCGAAGTTCTTCAACTTCAGCGAAGTCGCGGGGCTTTCTCACGAAATCACGGAAAGACTTCTGCGAGTTCAGCCTGAGAGTATCGGGCAGGCGTCAAGGATTGAAGGTATGACCCCGGTCGCCTTGAATGCCTTAATTTTTGCTGTTCGAAATGCAAATATTCCCGCCTGATGTTATATGTTTCACGTGAAACAAGGGAGAAGCTAAACCGGTATGTCGAGCTACTCCTGAAGTGGAATTCGACAATCAACCTCATCTCTAAAACGGATGAGCGCGTTATTTGGTGTCGACATATCGCGGACTGCCACCGCTTATGCTCGTATATACCGGCAGAGCCTTACAGTATTTGTGATATGGGTTCTGGCGGGGGACTCCCGGGAGTTGTCGTTGCTTTATCCCGCCCAGATCTACATGTGAACATGATCGAATCTGATCGGAGAAAGGCAGTTTTTTTGAGCACAGTATGCCAAGACGTCGGAATTTCTGCGACTGTTTTAAACGCACGAATTGAGGATGTAGCGCCAATCCAAGCGGACATTGTGATCGCTCGCGCTCTTGCGCCGCTACATAGGCTATTTGCTCTCGGTATCCAGCATGCGAAACCCTCATCAAAATACCTTTTCCTTAAGGGTAAGAATGCCGATTACGAAATCGAGCACGCGAGGGCGGAATGGGACTTCTCACTAATCAAACATGAGAGTAAGAATGGCGCGGGTTCGATGATCCTGGAATTAGGGAATGTCCGTCATGCCTGATCGTGATTCGGGGTACCGAAAGGTCATCGCAATCGTCAACCAGAAGGGTGGTGTTGGGAAGACGACCACTGCAATCAACCTTGGTGCTGCGTTAGCTGAGGTCGGCCACCGCGTTGCTATCATCGATCTTGACCCCCAGGGAAATGCATCGACTGGGTTAGGCCTTGAGAGTAATGATCGTGAATTGACGACCTACGATCTTATTTTAGAGGGCAGGTCATTAGCCGCTGTTTTACACAAGACAAATATTGACGGCCTATTCATCGTACCGGCTACTGCAGATTTGAGTTCTGCAGATATCGAAATGTACAAGAGTAAGAATCGTTCGTTCTTATTACGCGATGCTCTTCGTTCTTCGGATGTCGATGAGCTGAATTTAGACTTTATTCTTATAGACTGTCCTCCGTCGCTCAGCCTCTTGACAGTGAATGCGATGGTGTCTGCGCATTCTGTTCTGGTTCCCCTACAGAGCGAGTTCTTTGCACTGGAAGGTTTATCACAATTAATGCTTACTGTTCGCGAGGTTCGGCAGAGCGCAAACCCGGACTTACGTATCGAGGGGGTGGTCTTGACCATGTTTGACGGCCGTAATCGGCTGGCCCAGCAAGTACTTGTTGATGCGCGAGAAACTCTCGGTGAACTCGTGTTCAAGACGATCATTCCGCGAAATGTACGGGTGAGTGAAGCACCTTCGCACGCTCTTCCTGTCTTGCAATACGACACAGGTTCGAAAGGTAGTCTCGCATACCGGGATCTGGCGCTCGAATTGACGTCACGCACTAAAGCGACTGCGGCATAACCTGGGAGCCTGGATGATGGAAAAACGAGAACGCAGAGGGTTGGGTCGTGGTTTGACGGCGTTAATGGCCGACGTCGATTACAACGACGGAGAACAGGAACGTCGCCGAGTTCCCGAGATGCACATTCCGATAGAGCAGATTGAGCCGAATTCGGACCAGCCGAGACGTAGCTTCGAATCCGAAAGCCTCGAAGAGCTGGCGGCGTCGATTTCCCAGCGGGGGATCATCCAGCCGCTAATCGTTCGCCGCCATCCGGAAGGTGGGGACCGCTATCAGATCGTCGCCGGGGAGCGGCGGTGGCGTGCCGCACAGATCGCGCAGAAACATGATGTCCCCGTGATCGTTCGTGAGCTGGACGATACCGAGGTGCTTGAAGTCGCGATCATCGAGAATATCCAGAGATCGGATCTCAATCCCGTCGACGAAGCATCCGGATACCGTCAGCTGATGGAGCGATTCGGACATACTCAGGAGCAAATGGCAACGGCATTGGGGAAAAGCCGTAGTCACATCGCTAATGCATTGAGATTACTTAATCTTCCGGCGGACGTTCTTGCCCTTCTTGCGCAGGGAAAGCTCAGCGCTGGCCATGCGAGAGCGCTCGTTCCCCTTGAGAACGCGTCGGAACTTGCTCGCCAGATTGTGGCGAAAAACCTTTCGGTGCGGGATGTCGAAACGCTGACGCGAAAACCAAAAACCCGGCCGCGCTCTTCGGATGGCGGCGAGGTCCGCGAAAAGGATGCCGACACGCGGGCGTTGGAAAGCGATTTGAAGGCGAACCTCGGCATGGGAGTGTCCATCGAGCACAAGCCGGGACGTGAATCGGGGAAGGTTGTGATTACCTACCGCAATCTAACCGAACTCGACGACCTCTGCCGGATCTTGTCAGAAAGCCAAAACGCCTAAGCCAGTATTTCCCGAAGAATTCCGTTCAGAAGAGGCCGACCTCGTTTGGTCGTACTCAAACGGCCGTCTGTGACGTCCACCAAGTCTATATCCCGGAGGTTCGCAACCTTCTGTTGTAGACCCTCAATCTGATCGAGGGCGGTAAGGGCGACGCCCTCCCGAATCCGCAGTCCCATGAGCAACAGCTCTTCCTGAGCGTCCTTCTGACTTAATACGGTTCTCGCACTCGTTTGGCCCTCGCGTGCAGCCGCGAGCCATGCGGTAGGACTGCTGATCTCCTCCGTCGCATGGCGCCGCCCGTTCAACGTCAATCGACCGTGAGCTCCAGGGCCAATTCCGAGACAATCTCCCCCAGTCCAATAGACCATGTTGTGCCGGGATTGTGCCCCCGGTACGGAATGGTTCGAGATCTCGTAAGCCGGTATTCCGGCGGCCTCTGTCATCTCTTGCGTCAACTCGAAGAGATCGGCGGAAAGGTCCTCATTGGGAAGACCGTGGAGGCCGCCGCGGCGGAAACGCTCGCCGAAGGCCGTTTCGTCTTCGATCGTCAACTGGTAGAGCGAAAGATGATCGGCCGCCATGTCGAGCGCCTGATCGAGTTCTGTCTTCCAGTCTTCGAAGCTTTGATCCTGTCTTGCATAGATAAGATCGAAGCTGACCCGGTCGAAAGTTTGCCTGGCGATTCCGAAGGCGGTCCGGGCCTCCGTCGCGCTGTGCAGGCGCCCCAACCTTTTCAAGTCCGTATCGTTCAGGGCCTGAATACCCATGGAAATTCGATTTACACCTGCGTCCTTGTAGGCCCGGAGGCGGTTAGCTTCCACGGAAGTCGGATTTGCCTCCAGTGTGATTTCCACGTCGTTGACCGTCCGCCAGTGCCGACGGATCGCGTCGATCACTGCGCCGACCGTCCGCGGATCCATAAGGCTTGGCGTGCCGCCGCCGAAATACACCGATCCGACGATCCGATCCGGAATCTCCTCGGCCGCGCGTGCGACTTCTCCGAGAAACGCCGTGCGCCACGCGGAATGGTCTACCGATGCGGCGACATGGGAATTGAAGTCGCAGTAGGGGCATTTCGCCTGGCAGAACGGCCAATGTACATAGATGCCGAACGGTACAAAAGGATCAGGCGAAACAGCCTGCAACGAGTTTTCCGAAGGCATCCGCACGATGCGATATCCTGTTCTTGGTCCAGCGATCCATTTCCCCGAACGTCTTTGTGTGTCCATCTGGCTGAAAGACGGGGTCGTAGCCATGACCCTCTTCGCCCCGCATCGGCCACACGATCCGGCCAGCCATGATCCCCGGGAAGACCTCGTCGTGCCCATCGGGCCAAGCCAGAACAAGCGTGCAACAGAAACGTGCCGTCCACGGTTCCTCGGCTCCGCTCGCGACGATCTCGTTGTGAGCACGGCGCATGGCCATGCCGAAATCCCGACCTTCCGACGTCTCCGCCCAATCGGCGGTATAGACACCGGGGGCCCCGCCGAGCGCATCTATCTCCAGGCCGGAATCGTCTGCGAGGGCGGGCAACCGGGTGGCAGAGGCGGCCGAGTGAGCTTTGATCCGGGCATTCTCCACGAAGCTCGTCCCCGATTCCACCGGCTCCGGCAGATCGTGATCGGCGGCAGAGGACAGCGTGATTCCGTAGGGTGAAAGGAGGTCCGAGATCTCCTCGAGCTTGCCTCGATTGTGAGTCGCGATAACCAGATGATCGCCCGCGAACCGCCTCATCGGCCCGTGGCGGCCTTCTGAGCGACGACCAGTTCGCTTACGCCCTTGCTCGCGAGATCAAGGAGCCCGGTGAGCTGATCCCGGTCGAAGGTCGCGCCTTCGGCCGACATCTGAACCTCGATCATCCGTCCGGATCCGGTCAGAACAAAATTCCCATCGACCCCCGCTTCGCTGTCCTCCGGATAGTCGAGGTCGAGGACCTGCTGTCCGGCATAGAGCCCGCAACTCACCGCCGCGACATGGTCGGTCAGCGGATCGGTGACGATGTCGCCGGCCTTCATCAGCTTGTCGATGGCAAGACGGAGCGCGACCCATCCACCGGTGATCGATGCGCAGCGCGTGCCGCCATCGGCCTGGATCACGTCGCAGTCGACGCTGATCTGCCGCTCGCCAAGGGCATTTCGATCGACACAGGCACGCAGTGAGCGCCCGATCAGGCGCTGGATCTCCTGCGTACGACCCGATTGCCCACGTTTGGCTTCGCGCTGCATTCGCGTATGGGTGGCCCGCGGCAGCATCCCGTACTCCGCCGTCACCCAACCCTGGCCCTTGTTGCGCAGCCAGGGCGGGACCCGCTCCTCGAGTGTCGCGGTGCAGATCACGTGCGTATCGCCGCAGCGAATGAGGCATGACCCCTCCGCATGCCGCGTCACGTCGGTCTCGATTGAAATGGGGCGCATTTCGTCTAGTTTTCTTCCGGACGGGCGCATGGATGATCCTTTCCTCGGTCGCGCCACGTGATACGCATCGGCCGAACGCGCGCAACCCGATACATCTTGAGCGATGGCAGATACTCCAGACGTAAGACAGCGCCAGACGCTGATGGCGGAAATGAACGACCGTACGCGGGAAGTCTTCCGACGGGTCGTCGAATCCTATCTCGAAAGCGGCGATCCCGTGGGTTCGCGGACACTGACCCGATCAATGACGGAGAAGGTTTCGGCGGCCACGATCCGCAACGTCATGCAGGATCTGGAATATCTCGGCCTTCTCAATTCGCCGCATGTCTCGGCCGGCCGCATTCCGACCCAGCTCGGGCTGCGGATGTTCGTCGACGGTCTGCTTGAGATGGGTGACCTGACGGCCGATGACCGGGCGAAGATCGAGGGAACGCTGGGCACCAAGGAAAACGACGTCGGTTCTCTCCTCGATCGCGTGGGGTCGGCCTTGTCGGGGGCAACTTCCGGAGCGAGCCTCGTTCTCGCGCCGAAGCACGAGGCGCCGATCCGGCATATCGATTTCGTGGCGCTCGGACCTGACCGGGCTCTCGTGGTCCTCGTCTTCGCGGACGGTCATGTCGAGAACCGTGTCTTCGCTCCGCCGATGGGGCAGACGCCGTCGTCGATGCGGGAGGCCGCGAACTTTCTCAACGCCATCGCCGCGGGCAAGACACTGACGGAGCTGCGCGACGGGATCGCGCGGGAGATTGCGATACATCGCCGCGAGCTCGACGACCTCGCCAGCCAGCTCGTGGAAAGCGGACTGGCAACCTGGGCGGCGGAGGGCGAGGCGCATGCGCGCTTGATCGTGCGAGGGCGTGCGAACCTCCTTGGCGATGCGACGCAGGCCGAGGATCTCGAGCGCGTCCGTCAGCTCTTCGACGACCTCGAGCGAAAGCGGGACATCGTGGAATTCCTCGAGCTCACGGAAGGCGGGCAGGGGGTACGCATTTTCATCGGTTCCGAGAACAAGCTTTTCTCACTTTCGGGTTCCTCTTTGGTGGTGTCTCCATATATGAACGCTGACCGTAAGATCATCGGAGCGGTCGGGGTCATCGGTCCGACCCGATTGAATTACGGGCGGATCGTTCCGATCGTCGACTACACGGCGCAACTGGTCGGCAGATTGCTGTCGGACCGCGAGTAACGGAAGAGACATGGCAAAAGACGACGAGAGCGACATCGAGGCCGCAATCGAAGAGATGCTCAAGAACGAGCCGTCGGAGGCCGACAAGGTAAAACGCAAGCCGCGTGTGGCACCGGAGGGAGAGATCGACCTCGACGCGCCCGGGCCCGATTACGACGATACGGCCGAAGGCGACACGGAGGCCGGGGCCGAACCGCCGGTCGTCGAGCACGACGACGGTATTGCGGCCGAGATGGAGGCGCTTCGCGCCGAGCGCGACGAATTGCGCGACCGGTTTGTCCGTGCGCTGGCCGATGCCGAGAATTCGCGCAAGCGTTCCGACCGGGACCGGCGGGAAGCGGAGAATTACGGCGGCTCCAAGCTCAGCCGCGACATGCTGCCCGTCTACGACAACCTCAAGCGCGCCGTCGAATCGATCTCCGACGAACAGCGTGAGGCGAACGCGGCATTGATCGAGGGGATCGAGCTGACGATGAGGGAGCTTCTTAACGTCTTCTCGCGTCATGGGATCACCGTGATCAAACCCGAGATCGGGGACCGCTTCGACCCGAAGATCCATGAGGCGATGTTCGAGGCGCCCGTCCCCGAGACGAAGGCCGGCGACATCATCCAGGTAATGGGCGAGGGGTTCATGCTCCACGACCGATTGCTGCGTGCAGCCCAAGTCGGCGTCAGTTCCACCCCCAAGGGCGCCTGATCGCGCACGGGATGTCCCGCGGTATCCTCGGATTCAGGCGTCGATCGCAGCCTGCGTCCCGATTGCCGCGCCATCCATGCGAACTGGTATGATGCGGGGGACGTTGGGGGCTCTAGAAGGCCGTGTGCACGCAATGGCCGGGTTCCGAGGGCTTCATCCGCCTATGTTGCGGCCGTAGCTCCGCGGCTCCAAGGTGATGTAGGTGGGGTTCATTGCCCATATGCCTCGGTCACGCGGGGGTTCATGTCCGAGGCGGAGGGTCAGGTTTCAGGACGGGGTAGGGCGTCCAATGTTCAGGATGGCCAGACCTTTCGCTGCGGATCCGCTATTCGACCCGTTTAAATGACCCGGTTCGCCGACGTCTGATCCCACCCAGTCAGGCAAGGGACTTCAGATCGTAGACGAGCCGCAGCGCGTCGAGCGGAGTGAGTTCGTCGGGATGTATCTCCGAGAGACGCTCCGCGACGGCACTCCTCGCCGGCTCGGTCCTCACCGGAGCGGGCGCTGCGGCGGAGAACAGCGGCAGATCGTCCACAAGCGCCGTCTTGCGGCCTTCCGCCTCACCTTTTTCCAGCGCGGCCAGCACGACCTTGGCACGCGCGACGACGGAAGGGGGCAGACCCGCGAGTTTCGCCACCTGCACGCCGTAGGAGCGATCGGCCGCGCCGCGCCGGACCTCGTGCAGGAAGATGACCTCTCCATCCCATTCCTTGACCGCCATCGTCGCGTTCTCCACGCCCTCGAGCTTCTCGGCGAGACGCGTGAGCTCGTGGTAATGCGTGGCGAAGAGCGCGCGGCAGCGGTTCTCCCCATGCAGGTGCTCAAGCGTCGCCCAGGCGATGGAGAGGCCGTCATAAGTGGCCGTCCCGCGCCCGATCTCGTCGAGGATGACCAGTGCATTTGGATCCGCCTGGTTCAGGATTGCCGCGGTCTCCACCATCTCTACCATGAAGGTGGAGCGCCCACGCGCGAGGTCGTCGGCCGCGCCCACGCGGCTGAAGAGCTGACTCACGATCCCGATCCGGGCGCGTTCCGCCGGAACGAAGGCCCCCATCTGCGCAAGGATCGCGATCACCGCGTTCTGGCGCAGGAAGGTGGACTTGCCCGCCATGTTGGGCCCGGTGAGAAGCCAGAGCGCCGGTTCGTCGCCGCCCGTCGAGAGATGGCAATCGTTGGCCACGAAGGGACCGGTCCCCTGCGCGCGGAGGGCCTTTTCGACCACGGGATGGCGACCGCCCGTGATTTCGAAGGCCCGGCCCGCTTCCACCTCGGGGCGGCACCATTCCTCGCTCACTGCGAGATCGGCGAGAGAGGCGGCGAGATCGATCTCCGAAAGGGCGCGGGCCGCACTGCCGATCTCCGCCGCCCGCTCCACGATTTCCGCCGCGAGTTCCGCGAAGATCCGCTTCTCGATCTCCAGCGCGCGGCCTCCGGCGTTCAGGATCTTCGTTTCGAGTTCGGAGAGTTCGAGGGTCGTGAACCGCACCGCTCCGGCCGTCGTCTGGCGGTGGATGAAGGTCTCCGAAAGCGGAGGGGACAGCATCTTCTGCGCGTGGGTGGCCGTGGTCTCGATGAAATAGCCGAGCACGTTGTTGTGCTTTATCTTGAGGGCGGCGACGCCGGTTGCCTCCGCATATTCGGCCTGCATGCGTGCGATCACGCCACGGCCCTCATCCCGGAGCGTCCGCGCCTCGTCGAGCGCCTCGTCGAAGCCCGGCGCGACAAGGCCGCCATCTCGAACGAGATGCGGTGGCTCGGCCACCAGCGCGATGTCGAGCCGGTCCGTGAGCGCATCGTGACCCGCGAGGGCCTTCGCGGCCTTCGTAAGGATGCCGGGCAGGTCGGTGCCGAGGAGACGGGAGAGTGCCTCGGCCCCGATCAACCCGTCGCGGATCGCGGCGAGGTCGCGCGGCCCGCCCCGCTCGAGCGCCAGCCGGGAGAGCGCGCGGTCCATGTCGGGCACGCGCCGCAACCCCTCCCGGAGCCATTCGCCGAGCACCTGATCGTCCACAAGCGCCGTGACACCTGCCTGGCGCGCCTGGATGACCGCGAGTTCGCGGGCGGGCGAGACGAGCCGGCGTTCGAGGAGCCGCCCGCCGCCCGCCGTCACGGTGCGATCGATCGCATCGATAAGCGATCCCTCGCGTCCTCCCGCGAGTGCGCGTGTGAGTTCGAGGTTCCGCCGTGTCGCCGCGTCGATCTGCAGGACCGTTCCCGCCTCCTCCCGCACGGGGGGCCGGAGGAGGGGCAGCTTGCCCTTCTGCGTGATCTCCAGGTAATCGACGAGCGCCGCGAGCGCCGCGATCTCCGGTCGGGCGAAGCTCCCGAAGGCGTCGAGCGAGCCCACTCCGAACGTCCGGCAGAGCCGTGCCTCCCCGCCGGTGCTGTCGAAGGAGGATCGTGCGAGCGAGGTAAGGGATGCGCCCGCCTCCTCGACGATGTCCGTCATTGCCCTCTCCGCGGCCTCGCTCAAAAGCACCTCGCGCGGCGAGATCCGCGCGAGTTCCGGGCCGAGCCGGACGGGAGGGCAGGGGGTCACGCGAAGCTCGCCCGTCGAAATGTCGACCCAGGCCACGGCCCCCGTGCCGCGGATCTCCGCGAAAGCGGCAAGGAAATTGTTCTGCCGTGCCTGCAGAAGGTTCTCCTCGGTCAGTGTGCCGGGCGTGACGAGCCGGACGACAGCGCGCTTGACGACGGATTTGGAGCCGCGCTTCTTTGCCTCCGCCGGGTCCTCCATCTGCTCGCAGACGGCGACGCGGAAGCCCTTGCGGATGAGCGTGAGAAGATACCCCTCGGCCGCGTGGACCGGCACGCCGCACATCGGGATGTCGTCCCCCTGATGCTTGCCCCGTTTCGTCAGTGCGATGTCGAGGGCGCTCGCCGCGGCCTCTGCGTCGTCGAAGAAGAGCTCGTAGAAATCCCCCATCCGGTAGAAGAGAAGCGCGCCGGGGTGATCGGCTTTTATCTCGAGATACTGCGTCATCATCGGCGTGACGGCCGCGCTGGCCACGTTCATTCCGCGCTCCCTCGTCTGACGGTGCGATCCTATCGGTGTCGGGGGTCGCTGCGAAAGCCCGAAACCCGCTTCTTTTGACACTGGTACGAGGAGGGGGGCTGTGCCACGAACGTCCGACGTGAAGAGGGGAGGCGACATGGCCAGGAAGAGATTGACCGACGACGAGGCGCTGGCGTTTCACATGCATCCGCGTCCAGGCAAGTTCGATATTGCGGCCTCGGTGCCGATGTCGACGCAGCGCGACCTGAGCCTTGCCTATTCGCCCGGCGTGGCCGTGCCCTGCGAGCGCATCGCCGCGGAGCCCGGACAGGCCTACGATTACACCAACAAGGGCAATCTCGTCGCGGTGATCTCGAACGGTACCGCCGTTCTCGGTCTCGGCAATCTCGGCGCGCTGGCCTCTAAGCCGGTGATGGAGGGCAAGGCGGTGCTCTTCAAGCGCTTCGCCGACGTGAACTCCATCGACATCGAGCTCGCCACGGAGGACGCGGATGCCTTCTGCGCGGCGGTGAAGCTCATGGAGCCGACCTTCGGCGGCATCAATCTGGAGGACATCAAGGCACCCGAATGCTTCATCATCGAAAGCCGCCTAAAAGAAGAGATGAACATACCCGTCTTCCACGATGACCAGCACGGAACGGCGGTGATCTGCGCCGCGGGGCTCATCAACGCGCTGCACATTTCCGGCAAGCGGATCGAGGATGTCCGCATCGTGCTCAACGGTGCCGGCGCGGCGGGGATCGCCTGTCTCGAATTGCTGAAGTCGATGGGTGCGCGGCATGACAATTGCATCATGTGCGACACCAAGGGCGTCATCTATCAGGGCCGGACCGAGGGGATGAACCAGTGGAAGTCGGCCCACGCTGCCCGGACCGACGCCAGGACGCTGGCCGAGGCCCTGGATGGAGCGGACGTGTTTCTCGGCGTCTCGGCGAAGGGTGCGGTTACGCAGGCGATGGTGAAGTCGATGGCCCGCGATGCGGTGATCTTCGCGATGGCCAATCCCGATCCCGAGATCACGCCGGAAGAGGTCCACGAAGTGCGCGAGGATGTGATCGTCGCTACCGGCCGATCCGACTATCCCAACCAGGTCAACAATGTCCTGGGCTTTCCCTACCTGTTCCGGGGCGCCCTCGATATCCATGCCCGTGCAATCAACGATGCGATGAAGATCGCCTGCGCGGAGGCCCTGGCGGAACTCGCGCGGGAGCCGGTGCCCGAGGAGGTCGCGGTGGCCTACGGCCGCAACCTGAGCTTTGGGCGCGACTACATCATTCCGACCCCCTTCGATCCGCGCCTGATCTGGCGCATCCCGCCCGCCGTCGCGCGCGCTGGAATGGACACGGGCGCGGCGCGCCGTCCGATCGTCGACATGGAGGGCTATGAGCACGCCCTGAAGGCGCGGATGGACCCGACCGCGTCGATCCTGCAAGGCATTTATGTCCGTGCCCGCCGTGCACAATCACGCATGATCTTCGCCGAAGGCGACGACATCCGCGTCCTGCGTGCGGCGATCTCGTACCAGCGGGAGGGTCTTGGTCATTCCATCGTCGTCGGCCGCGAGCCCGATATCCGCACGATGCTGGCCAAGGAAGGCCTCGAGGCCGCGACCGACCAGCTCGAGATCGTGAATGCCGCCACGACCGAGCATCTGGGAGAGTACAAGGACTTCCTCTATTCGCGCCTGCAACGGCAGGGATACGACCAGACGGATGTGCATCGCATGGCCGCGCGCGACCGGCACGTCTTCGCCGCGCTGATGCTTGCCCACGGGCATGGCGACGGCATGGTGACCGGCGCCACGCGCAAGTCGGCGCAGGCGCTCGACCTCGTCAATCGCGTCTTCGATGCGCGGGCCGAAGACGGGGCGGTGGGCATCACCGCGATCCTGCTAAACGGCCGGGTGGTGCTCGTTGCCGATACGCTGGTCCACGAATGGCCGAACGAGAACGATCTCGCCAACATCGCGGAGCGCGGCGCCGAACTCGCTCGGGGCATGGGGCTCGAACCGCGCGTGGCCTTCGTCAGTTTCTCGACATTCGGTTATCCGGTAAGCGAGCGTTCGGCGAAGATGCACGGCGCACCCGGCGTCCTCGACAAGCGTGGCGTCGATTTCGAGTATGACGGCGAGATGACGGTGGACGTGGCGCTGAACCCCCGCGCGATGGCCGCCTATCCGTTCTGCCGCCTGACGGGCCCTGCGAACGTGCTCGTCGTGCCTGCCCGCCATTCGGCCTCGATCTCCGTCAAACTCCTGCAGGAGATGGGTGGGGCGACGATCATCGGCCCGATCCTCACGGGTATCCGCAAGCCGGTCCAGATCTGCTCCACCAATTCCGCGGTGAGCGATATTCTGAATATGGCCGCCATCGCCGCGGTCGACATCGGATAAGGACGGCCCGCACCGCCGGGAATCGGAGGTTTCCCGGTGGTGCGAGGGCGCGTAGTATCGTGTCCCTCGCCGTCTGCATGGAGAAGCCCCAATGACCGTCAAGTTCAGGATCGGGCTTCTGAGCGTACTCGTCGGACTGGTCGTGCTCGCGATCAAGATGGGCGCCTACTGGCTCACCGGATCCGTCGCGCTCCTGTCGGACGCGCTTGAGAGCATCGTGAACGTCGCCGCGGCGCTGGCGGCACTGGCGGCGATCCACGTCGCCTCGCAACCTGCGGACACCACCCATCCCTACGGGCACAGCAAGGCGGAGTTCCTGAGCGCGGTGCTCGAGGGCTTGCTGATCATGCTCGCCGCGCTATTCATCCTGCGCGAGGCCTATCACGGGATCCGCGAACCGGCAGGGCTCGACATGCCCGCGGCGGGCCTTGCCGTAAGCCTCGGCGCGACCGTCATCAACGCGTTCTGGTCGCGTCTCCTGATCCAGCGCGGGCACGCGGAAGAATCGCCCGCGCTCGTGGCCGATGGACGGCATCTCTTGACCGACGTGATCACGTCTCTCGGCGTGGTGGCAGGCGTAACCCTTGCCGTCGCGACCGGCTTAGCAATTCTCGACCCGATTATCGCGGCGCTGGTCGCGCTCCACATCCTCTGGTCAGGCGGCAAGGTGGTCAAGGAATCGCTCAGCGGGCTCATGGACGAGGCTGTTCCCGAAGAGCGGCTAGAGCAAATCCGCGATCTGATTGCCCACAATGCCCAAGGCGCGTTTGAGGCCCATGACCTCAGGACACGACATGCGGGATCCACCACCTTTATCGATTTCCACTTGATCGTGCCCGGCGACATGAGCGTCTACGATGCGCACGAGATCTGCGACCGGATTGAGAGCCAGATGGAGCGTGAACTGACCGATGCCCAAGTGACGATCCATATCGAGCCCGAGCACAAGTCCAAACGGCAGGGCGTCGTCATCGGTTGAACGACACCCGTCTGCCGACTAGCCAGTGAAGGGCGCCGCGTCTCCCCAGAGTTGACGGACCCGCTGGTCGCGGCCGCAGCCTTCGCGGTAGCGCTTGTAGGCGATGCTCTTCGGAACGGCGAGACCGACGGAACTGAACCCGATGCGCTCGTCGCTCTTGTAGTAATCTTGGTGATAGGCGTCGACGGGATAGAACTCACCCGCATCCAGGATCGGCGTGACGATCTCCTGACCGAGCTGCGCTTCGGCCTCGGCCTTGGCCGCTTCCGCCTGAGCGCGTTCCTCCTCGTTCTGGACGAAGATTGCGGTCGTGTATTCGTGCCCGCGGTCGCAGAACTGCCCGCCCGCATCGGTGGGATCGACGGAGCGGAAGTAGAGGTTGAGAAGCTGGCTGTAGCTCACCACAGACGGATCGTAGGGGATCTCGGCCGACTCAATGTGATCGCCGGACGCGCGGTAGACGGGATCGGGCGTGGTGCCTCCCGTGAAGCCGGAGATCACGTCGCCCACACCTTTGACCTTCTCGAAATCGGCCTCGACGCACCAGAAGCAGCCCCCAGCGAAAATCGCGGTCTTGCTTTCAGCGTTCTGGGCATTCGCCGCGCCTGCGAGAAGTCCCAATGCGAACAGGGCGGCGATCGATATTCTTCCGAATGTCATGCGTGAGTCTCCCTTTGCCCGCCATGGTCGGGTGTTCGCGGTGCTCATGCAAGACACCCCGCCGTGAACGGCTCGTTCGTGACGATGCGCCACGGGGGGCCTGCCCTGTCGAAATGACATGCGGCCAATACCCTTAAAGGAGAGGAATGCGGCACGACCGGCATGATGCCGGTGGACTTGCATTCGTCACATTGGAGGAGAACCGGATGTACATGAAGTTCGCTCAGAGCTCACTCATCGCCCTGACCCTTGGACTTGCGACGCCCGCACTGGCGCAGGATCTGTCCGAGGACGTGAGCGATGCGGTCGGCGCTGCGGAAACGGCCGGCGTCACCGACATGATCGTGAACGGCGATGAGGTCACCGTCTTCGTTCCCTCGAACGAGGCGCTGTCCGCGGCACCGCAGGAAGAACTGAACGCCCTTATGGAGGATACCGATCAGCTCGCCTCTGTGATCCAGGGTTACGCCGTATCGGGAACCGTGATGGCCGAGGACGTGATCCAGATGGCCGAGGATGCGGGTGGTTCGACCAACGTCGAAACGCTCGGTGGCGGTTCACTCATGGTGGAAGTCGATGGCGACACCGTGATGGTGGGACCCGAAGGCGGGCCGATGACGACCGTGGTGGATACCGACCTGCAGGTCGGCAACGTCACGATGCATGTCATCGACACGGCCTTCATGCCCGATACCGGCATGTAGGCGAACGGGGGCCATGCATTGCATGGCCCTACGTCTTATCCGCGAAGCCGTCTTTCGCGTGCGGCCAGGAGTTTCAGCCGCAGGGCCTGAAGCTGGATGAACCCCGCCGCGTCCTTCTGGTCGTAAGCGCCGGCATCGTCCTCGAACGTGACATGCGCTTCGGAGTAGAGCGAATGGTCCGACCAGCGTCCGACGCACCGCGCGGAACCCTTGTAGAGCTTGAGCCGCACCGTTCCCGTGACATGCGCCTGTGAGTGGTCGATTGCCGCCTGCAGCATCTCCCGCTCTGGGCTGAACCAGAAACCGTTGTAGATGAGCTCCGCATAACGGGGCATCAGTTCGTCCTTCAGATGCGCCTGACCGCGGTCGAGCGTAATCTGCTCGATGCCGCGATGCGCCTCTAGAAGCAGCGTGCCGCCGGGCGTCTCGTAGATACCGCGCGACTTCATGCCCACGAACCGGCCCTCGACCAGGTCGAGCCGCCCGCAGCCATGCGTGCCGCCGAGTTCGTTGAGCTTCGTCAGGATCTCAGCGGGGCTCATCGTCTGCCCATCGATCGAAACTGCGTCCCCGCGCTCGAACCCGATCTCCACGTATTGCGGCTGATCGGGCGCCTTCTCGGGATCGGTCGTGCGCTGATAGACGTAATCGGGTGCGTCTTCCGCCGGATCCTCGAGAACCTTGCCCTCGGACGACGTATGCAGGAGATTCGCATCGACCGAGAACGGCGCTTCGCCGCGCTTGTCCTTGGCGATCGGGATCTGGTTCTTCTCCGCGAAATCGAGAAGCTTCGTGCGGCTCGACAGGTCCCATTCCCGCCAGGGCGCGATCACCTTGATGTCGGGATTGAGCGCGTAGGCCGCAAGCTCGAACCGGACCTGGTCGTTGCCCTTGCCGGTCGCGCCATGCGCCACGGCGTCGGCCCCCTCCTGCGCGGCGATCTCCACGAGGCGCTTGGAGATGAGCGGCCGCGCGATGGAGGTGCCGAGGAGGTAGAGCCCCTCATAGAGGGCGTTGGCGCGGAACATCGGGAAAACGAAGTCGCGGACGAATTCCTCCCGCAGATCCTCAATATGGATGGAGGTCGCACCCATCATCTCCGCCTTCTTGCGCGCCGGCTCCAATTCTTCGCCTTGCCCGAGATCGGCGGTGAAGGTGACCACCTCGCAGCCGTATTCGGTCTGCAGCCACTTCAGGATGATCGACGTGTCGAGGCCGCCGGAATAGGCAAGGACGACTTTCTTCGGGGCGGACATCTCTCTCTCCTGGCTGGCGGCGACTGCCGGGGCCGATACCGTCTTTCACCAGTCCCGGCAAGCTTTGCGGGCGTTGTCGGGAGGGATGGCGTCGCGCCGATCAACTGTTTCGGAGGACCGACCCGGGCAGGGCGGTCGTGATCGCCATCCCGCCCCTCGCGACGGTTTCTGGCCGTCACATCGAAGACCGCAAGCTTGCCTCGCACGTCCGCTTGCGCCATGTGACGCGCATGTCTGACTTTGCCGACACCGCCCTTGCCGTGACCGCCCGCCTGCGTGGGCTGTTTCCGGCCACGCCGCTCCTGCGCAACGATTATCTCAGCGCGAAGTACGACGCGGATATCTGGCTCAAGCGCGAGGACCTCTCCCCCGTCCGCTCCTACAAGATCCGCGGTGCTTTCAACGCGATGCGCAAGGCACGCGAAGCCGATCCCGACCAGACGCTCTTCGTGTGCGCATCGGCCGGCAACCATGCGCAGGGCGTGGCCTACAATTGCCGCCATTTCGGGGTGCGGGGCGTCATCTTCATGCCGATAACCACGCCCCAGCAGAAGATCGGCAAGACGAAGACCTTCGGCGGCGATGCGGTGGAGGTGCGCCTTACCGGCGACTATTTCGACGATACGCTCAGGACCGCTCAGCAGTTCTGCGCCGAGAATGGTGGGCACTTCCTCTCGCCCTTCGACGACGACCACGTGATCGAGGGGCAATCCTCGGTGGGGGTGGAAATGCTCGACGAGCTGAGCTTGCCGCCCGACATGGTGATCCTGCCCGTGGGCGGCGGCGGACTTTCCTCGGGCATGAAGCGCTATTTCGACGAAATGGGTGCGGGGACGGAACTCGTCTTCGTGGAACCCGCGGGAGGCGCGAGCCTCGCGGCGTCGCTCAATGCCGGCGAGCTTGTGACGCTTCCGAAAGTGGACAGCTTCGTCGACGGTGCCGCCGTGGCCCGGATCGGGGAGCGGACGTTTCGGATCCTGTCGGATGTCGATCCCGCGAATGTGTTTGCCGCCCCGGAAGATCGGATCTGCACCACGATCCTCGAGATGTTGAACGTGGAGGGGGTCGTGCTCGAGCCCGCGGGCGCGCTCGCCCTCGACGTATTGCCCGATCTCGCCGAGCGGATCCGTGGCCGACGTGTCGTCTGCGTGACTTCGGGCGGGAACTTCGACTTCGAGCGGCTACCGGAAGTGAAGGAGCGGGCGCAACGCTATTCGGGCGTGAAGAAGTACTTCATCCTGCGCCTGCCGCAGCGTCCCGGCGCGTTGCGTGACTTCCTCGAGATGCTGGGCCCGGGGGACGACATCGCGCGGTTCGAGTATCTTAAGAAATCGGCACGGAATTTCGGGTCGGTTCTCATCGGGATCGAGACCGAGCACGCTGCGAACTTCGCCACGCTCTTCGGACGTCTCGATGCGGCGGGCTTCGCCTACCGCGACATCACCGACGACGCGACGCTTTCCGAATTCCTGATCTGATTGTCGTTGAGAGCCACGAGCGACGCATCGAAGCACTCGACGATCGCGTCGATCTGGACATCGCCGCCCTGCCGGACCGCCTGCTCGCCGCGCTTGCAGAGCAGCGACAATTCGCGAAAGCCCATGTTCTCCGCACCGCCCTTGATGAAGTGCAGATCGGCCGCGAGATCGGTCGATCCCGGCAGCCCGGCGATCACCGGCCGGGTTTCCTCGGCGAATATTTCGATGACCTCGGCGAAACCCTCTTCACCGAAATCGTCCCGCAACATCGCGATACGTGTGCAATCCAGCATGGCAGCCTCCATCGCACCTACCTAATCCCGCGCTCCTTAAGGTTCCGTAACCAGCGGCGTTCACAGTTGATTAAGTCAGGTGAGCGTAATGGGTGGTATGGACATGAGTGGCGACATGACGAACGACGACGCTTGCGAGGAGACCGGCATAGCCCGTCACGGCGCTATGGATGATCGTCCGCTTCGCATTCTCGTGGTCGATGACAGTCGTCTTCAACGTCGCATCCTGATGTCGTCCCTGCAGGGGCTGTCCTTCGAACTGGCCGAGGCGGGCGATGCGGAGGAAGCGCTCGCCTACTGCCGGGAAACGCTGCCCGATATCGTGCTTTCGGACTGGATGATGCCGGGCATGACGGGAATCGAGCTCTGCGGCGCCGTCCGTGAACTCAGCGCGGCACAATACGTCTATTTCATCGTCCTGACTTCGAAATCGGAGAAGGGCGAACTGGCCCATGCGCTCCGCGAGGGTGCGGACGATTTTCTCAGCAAGCCCGTCAGCGCAGAGGAATTGCTGGGCCGGATCGCCGCCGGGCGACGGCTCCTCGATGTCGAGCGCCAGCTTACGGAGAAGAATCGCCTTGTCACGGAGACGCTCGAGAAGATGCGGGCGCTGCATGCCGCGCTCGACCGCGACCTGATCGAGGCGCGGAAGCTGCAGATGTCGCTCGTTCCGCGCACGACCGTGCGCCACCAGGCGGGCACCGTCTCGTTCTTGCTCCAACCCTCCGGCCATGTCGGCGGCGATCTCGTCGGCAGCTTCCCGACGGGGCCGTCGCGAATCGGGGTCTTCTCTCTCGACGTCTCCGGTCACGGCATCGCCTCGGCGCTCCTGACGGCCCGACTTTCCTCCTGGCTCACCGGAAACACGCCGGATCAGAATATCGCGCTGCGATGGGATGGCCCGGAGATCGCGATGCGTCCGCCGCACGAGATCTGCGAGAAGATGAACGACATGTTCATCGCCGAGATCGATACGGTGCATTACTTCACGATGGCGATCGGCGAAATCGACCTGCAGACCGGCCGGGGTCAGATGTGTCAGGCAGGCCATCCTCATCCGCTCATCCAGCGTGCCGACGGGGAGATCGATTTCATCGGTGAAGGCGGCATGCCCATTGGCCTCATCAATAGTGCCGAGTTCCAGACGTTCGAGTTCGATCTCGCCCCCGGGGACCGATTGCTGCTTTATTCCGACGGACTTACCGAATGCCCGACCGACGACGGCGTCATGCTTGAGGAGGAGGGTCTCGCCGAGTTCATGCGGCGCTACCGACACGAGGTCGGCGATCGCCTGCTGCACGCCCTGAAATGGGAACTGAGCGCGCTCGTCAACGATGCCGACCTACCCGACGATCTTTCTGGCCTGCTCGTCGAATACGCGGGATCGTCCCCCTCGCCGGATCTCACCTCACCCGAAGAGCACTCTTGAGGAAGGCGGCGTCGCCCCGGTTTCCCAGGAGATCGTAAGCCGTCTCCGGCGCCATCCAGACGGCATGGTGGCCGGGTTCGGATGGCGGTCCATGACGCAGGATCGGCCGGGCAGCATAGATGTGGCAGATTTTCTCGGCCCAGAGATCGTATTCGGGCATGTAGGTGAAGCGCCGGAACGCGCCGAGCCGGCGGGGCGCGGCGATCCGCCAGCCCGTTTCCTCCATGACCTCGCGATGGAGCGCGCGAAGAGGGGATTCGCCCGGATCGATGCCGCCGCCCGGGAGCTGAAACTCCATCTGCGGCTCCTCCTGCAGCGTCAGCAGGACCAGTCCCTCGCGCTCGAGAACGCCATAGGCGCCGTGCCGCGGGGTATAGCGGCGGGCCGGATCCGGGTTCGGACCGTAAATTCGTGTCATCGTTCCGTCATTTCCCGGGGTTCAAGCCCGTGCGATCGGCTCTATATAGGCCCGGTATGCCAAGTCGGACAGCACGAAGGAACCCCATGAGCCTCGGATCGCAAATCGCCTGGGACGATACCGTTCTGCCGTTCCAGCTCGACAAATCGGATATCCGCGGCCGGGTGGCGCGCCTCGACGGGGTGCTCGAGGAAGTGCTGGCGCAGCACGATTATCCTCCCGCGATCGAAGCGTTGATCGCGGAGACGGCGCTCCTGACCGCGCTGATAGGCCAGACGATCAAGCTTAGATGGAAGCTTTCGCTTCAGGTCCGCGGCGATGGCCCCTGCCGGCTTGTGGCTACCGACTATTTCGCGCCCGGCGATGACGGCACGCCCGCCCGTGTGCGCGCCTATGCGAGCTATGACGCCGACAAGCTCGATCCCGAGGGCGATCCGTTCCCACAGATCGGCAAGGGCTACTTCGCCGTATTGCTCGATCAGGGCGAGGGGACGCAGCCCTATCAGGGGATCACCCCGATCGCGGGCGGTTCCCTCTCGTCCTGTGCGGAGACCTATTTCGCGCAATCCGAGCAGCTTCCCACACGCTTCGCGCTGTCCTTCGGGCGCTCGCAGGCGCCGGGTACGGAGGCGCAGTGGCGCGCGGGCGGCATCATGCTGCAGCACATGCCCAAGGCCTCGCCGCTCATGGGCGGAGAGGGCGGTACCGGCGAACAGGGGCTGCTTGCCGCGGACGACATACTCGATGGCGACGAGGCGGAGGACTGGACCCGTGCCAACCTGCTTCTCGACACGGTGGAGGAGACGGAGCTCGTCGGACCGCATGTGCAACCGACCGATCTGCTCGTGCGGCTCTTCCACGAGGAGGCGCCGCGGGTTTTCGATCCGCAGCCGGTGAATTTCGGCTGCACCTGCTCGGCCGACAAGGTGCGTCAGACGCTGTCGATCTATTCCGCCAAGGACATCGAGAAGATGACGACCGAAGACGGCGTCGTCACCGCCGATTGCCAGTTCTGCGGGGCTCACTACGAGTTCGACCCCCGCACGCTGGGCTTCGAGGCAGAGATCGCCCCAGATGCGCGGGGATGACCTGCGCGACCGTCTTGTCCGCGCGCTCGGACAGGACAGCGAACCGTCGAGCGATTTCGACCTGAACGCGAACGCCTTGTTGCCGGCGCAACGCGCCCTGACCGGCGCGGGCGTCCTCGTCGCCGTCGACCCGCGGAGGCGCAGCATCGTGCTGACCAAGCGCGCGGCCACGCTCAGCCAGCATCCAGGGCAGATCGCCTTTCCGGGCGGCAAGATCGATCCGGGCGATACCGACGCGATCGATGCGGCGCTTCGGGAAGCGGGCGAGGAAATCGGACTGCCCCGGGACGCGGCGGAGGTGCTGGGTACGCTGCCCGCGCACGAGACTGTCACGGGCTATACGATCACCCCGGTCCTCGCACTGATCACCAGGCCCTTCGCTCCGGTCGCGGAGCCGGGCGAGGTGGCGGAGATTTTCGACGTTCCGTTCGACCACGTGGTCGATCCCGCGCGGTACATGGTCATGACGCGGCTCTGGCGCGGCACTGAGCGACGCTACTACGCCGTGCCGTACGGGCCTTTCTACATTTGGGGGGCCACCGCCCGGATCCTGCGCGGTCTCGCTCACCGGTTCTCGAAATGAACCCACGTGTTCCCGGCTCTGCCCTGACAGGTCCCGGGTCATGTCCGGGACGACCTCCGCGTGCGCGTCCGGCGTCCAGCGTCACGCCACCGGGGCCGCCGAGCCGTGATCGAAGCACTTGCCCTCCGGGCGTTGCGCGGTGATCGCCACCGGCCCCTGGCGCGAGGCCGCGCCGGTGCAGGCTTTGCTCTCCGCCCTCGGATCTGCCGGTTATGCCGCGTTCTTCGTGGGGGGCTGCGTCCGCAACGCGCTTCTGGGTCGCGAGGTCGACGATATCGATATCGCGACCGATGCCCGGCCCAAGCGGGTGATTGAGATTGCGGAGGAAGCCGGGTTCCGCGCGGTCCCGACCGGCCTAGAGCACGGCACCGTGACGATCGTGACAGAGGCGGGCCCGCTCGAGGTCACGACCTTTCGCCGCGATGTGGAGACGGACGGGCGCCACGCGAAAGTCGCCTTCTCCACCGACGTCGCGGAGGATGCGGCGCGGCGCGACTTCACCATGAACGCCCTTTACGCCGCGCCGGACGGAAAGGTTGTCGATCCTATGGGCGGCCTCGACGATCTCCGCGCGCGGCGGGTCCGTTTCGTAGGAGATGCACGCGCCCGGATTTCGGAGGATACCTTGCGGATCCTGCGATATTTCCGCTTCCACGCCTGGTACGGCGATCCGATGGAAGGGCTTGACGCCGAGGCGCTTGCGGCCTGTGCGGAGGGGGCGGACGGGCTCGATCGTCTCTCCGCGGAGCGCGTCGGCAAGGAGATGCTGAAGCTCCTCGCCGCTCCCGATCCCGCGCCTTCGGTTGGTGCGATGGCACAGGCCGGAATTCTCGCGCGTCTCCTGCCCGGTGCGGAAACCGCCACGCTTACCCTCCTCGTCCACATGGAGGAGCTCGCGGGCGCCGCGCCGGACCCGATCCGGCGCCTCGCGGCACTGGGCGGTGAGGAGGCCGCGAAGCGCCTGCGCCTGTCGCGGCGACAAACGAAGGCACTCGACCTTCTGCGCACGGAGATCGGTAGCGCCGCCGGTACGGCGGAACTCTCCTGGCGGCATGGGCGCGAGGCCGCCCGCGATGTGGAGCTGCTACGCGCCGCGAGTTTCGAAGCCCCGCTTCCCGCGGACCTCGAAGCGCGGCTCGACCGCGGAGCGGGCGCAATCCTGCCCGTCACCGGGCGCGACTTCGCGGACAAGGTGCAAGGGCCGGAGATCGGTGCGGGCCTTGCGGAGGCGGAACGCCGCTGGATCGCCTCCGGCTTCACCCTCGGGCGCGACGACCTCCTGGGTTGAGCCTCCCGCGCCACGCGGCCGAATGCCTCCGGTCCGGGGTGTTCCCCTTCCGTGCCATTCCGGCTATAGGCCCGTGGCAAGCCGAGAGGCCCCGATGTTCCGCTTCTTCGAGAATCTGGTCGATCCTTATACACCGTATGAGGCCGACGACGCGCCGCCGCGTCGCCTCTGGCCGTTCATGCGCGCCTATTCGGTGCCGTTCCACCGGGTCTTCGTCTTGGCCGCGCTTTCCTCGATCGCGGTAGCGGCGGTGGAGATCGGGCTCATCGCCTATATGGGCCGCGTGGTGGACCTGCTGCAGGGCGATCCGGCAGAGGTCTGGTCGCGCCACGGGGCGGAACTTTTGGCCGTCGCCATCGCGATCCTCACCCTGCGTCCTGCCGTGCAGGCGCTCAACGTGTTCGTCCTCAACAATGCCATCATGCCCAATTACGGCACGCTTTTCCGGTGGCGGGCGCATTCCCACGTGCTCCGGCAATCGGTGGGCTGGTTCGAGGGCGATTTCGCGGGCCGGATCGCCAACCGCATCATGCAGACGCCCCCGGCCGCGGGGGAGGCGGTGTTCCAGATCTTCGACGCGATCACGTTTGCGCTGGCCTATATCGTCGGGGCCGCCGTGCTCCTCGCCGATGCCGACCCGCTCCTCGTCCTGCCGCTCCTGATCTGGGCGGGGCTCTACGGTCTTCTCGTGCGCTGGACGATGACGCGGATCGGTCCGGCCTCCAAGGCGTCCTCGGACGCGCGGAGCGCGGTGACGGGCCGCGTTGTTGACAGCTACACCAACATTCACGCCGTCAAGCTCTTCGCGCATCACGACCAAGAGCTCGAATATGGGCGCGAGGCGATCGAGACCGCGCGCAGGACCTTCGCACGGGAGATGCGGCTCTACACGATCATGGACGTGGCGCTGAATCTCCTGAACGGTCTTCTCATCGTCGGCGTGGTCGGCTGGGGCATCTGGCTCTGGGTCGGGGGCAGCGCCACCGTCGGCGTCGTCGCCGCAGCGACCGCGCTCGCGCTTCGCCTGAACGCGATGACGGGCTGGATCATGTGGGCGCTCTCGTCCTTCTTCCAGAATCTGGGCGTGATCTCGGAAGGCATGGAGACGATCGCCCAGCCCGTCACGCTCACCGACGACCCGGCCGCACGGCAACTTGGACTGACGCGCGGTGACGTCGCCTTCGAGGGAGTGCGCCACCATTACGGCGTGGGGCAGGGGGGGCTCGAGAACCTCACGCTGCGCATCGCTGGGGGTGAGAAGGTCGGCATCATCGGTCGCTCCGGCGCCGGCAAGTCGACGCTCGTCAAGCTTCTCCTGCGCTTCTACGATACCGAAGGCGGGCGCATCACGATCGACGGGCAGGACGTGAGCTCCGTCACGCAGGCGAGCTTGCGGCGTGCCATCGGCATGGTCGCGCAGGACGGAGCACTCCTGCACCGCTCCGTGCGCGACAACATCCTCTATGGGCGCCCCGAGGCTTCGGAGGCGGACATGATCCGCGCCGCGCGGCATGCGGAAGCGCACGAGTTCATCCTCTCGCTCCGCGACGGGGAAGGGCGGCAGGGCTACGACGCGCATGTGGGCGAACGGGGGGTGAAACTTTCGGGCGGGCAGCGCCAGCGGATCACGCTCGCTCGCGTGATCCTGAAGGACGCGCCGATCCTGGTACTGGACGAAGCGACGAGCGCGCTAGATAGCGAGGTCGAGGCCGCGATCCAGGACACTCTCTACGGTGTCATGGAGGGCAAGACGGTCATCGCCATTGCCCACCGCCTGTCGACCATCGCGCGGATGGACCGGATCGTGGTGATCGACGAGGGCCGGATCGTGGAGGAGGGGACGCATGCCGCCCTGCTCGCTCGCGGCGGTCTCTACGCGCAGTTCTGGGCCCGGCAATCCGGCGGGTTCATCCACACGGAAAAGACCGCATGATCCGATCGCTCTCCTCGCTCATCGACGCTTTCCTCCCCGCCGACGGCGCACCGCCGCGGAGCATCGGCGCGTTCCTCCACTGGGCGCTTTCGGGATCGTGGAAGTGGCTGACGATCTCCGCCGCGCTTTCGGCGGCCGCCGGAACGGCCGAGGTGATCACGGCGCTCCTTCTGGGCGTCGTCGTCGACTCGGCTCTCGATACCGGGGTGACCGATTATTTCGCGGACAATCTCTGGCTGCTCGCGGGCACGGCCGCTTTCTTCCTGATCCTGCGCCCGCTCCTTTTCGGGATCAGCGCCACGGCGAACTCGGTCATCGTCTCTCCGAACGTCAATCCCCTCGTCCTGAGCCGCCTGCACCGCTGGACGCTCGGCCAGGCCGTCACGTTCTTCGACGACGATTTCGCCGGCCGCATCGCGCAGAAGCAGATGCAGACGAGCCGCGCCATCACCGACGTCGCGTCGGAGACGATCAACACCGTGTTCTTCGCCCTCGCGAGCCTCATCGGATCGGCTCTGTTCCTGACCACGATCAACGGCTGGATGGCGATCGGGCTCGCCGCCTGGCTCGCGTGTTATCTCGCCCTCATCCGCTGGTTCATGCCGCGCATCCGCGTGCGAGCCCAGGGACGCGCGGCGGCCCGCGCCATGGTCTCGGGGCAGGTCGTCGACACGATCACCAACATCAAGACAGTGAAGCTTTTCGCCCATGCCGACCACGAAGATCGCGCAGCACTCGGCGCGATCAACACGTTCCGCGACCGGGTGATCGATTTCGGCCTCGTCTCCGCCGCGTTCCGGTTCTCGCTGATGACACTCGCGGGCGTGCTCCCGGTTCTCCTCATCGGGGGTACGCTATGGCTCTGGTCCGTGGGCGCCGCGAGCGCGGGCGACATCGCCGCGGCGGGTGCCATCGCGATCCGCATCGCGCAGATGACGGGCTGGGTCTCCTTCACGCTGATGGGCATCTACGCCAACATGGGTGAAGTGGAGGACGGGATGCACACGCTCACGCCGCCTCATACGCTCGTCGACCGCAAGGGCGCGGCCGAGATCACCGAGGCGGGCACAGTGGCCTTCGACCGCGTGACCTTCACCTACGGGCGGGAGGAAGGCGGCATCCGCGGCATCGACCTGACGATCCGAGAGGGTGAGAAGCTGGGCATCGTCGGGGCCTCCGGCGCTGGCAAGTCGACGCTCGTGGCGCTTCTTCTGCGCCTCTACGAGACCGAGGAGGGTGCGGTCAGGATTGACGGCCGCGATATCCGCGACATCACGCAGGAAAGCCTGCGGCGCCAGATTGGGATGGTCACGCAGGAGACGGCGATGTTCAACCGCTCGGCCCGCGACAACATCCTCTACGGCAATCCCGGCGCGTCGGAGGAGGAGATCGTCGCCGCCGCACGGAAGGCGGAGGCGCACGACTTCATCCTCGCGCTCCAGGATTTCAAGGGGCGCCGTGGCTACGAGGCCCATCTAGGCGAGCGGGGCGTCAAGCTCTCGGGCGGTCAGCGTCAACGCATCGCGCTCGCCCGTGCGATCCTGAAGGACGCGCCGATCCTCGTTCTCGACGAGGCGACCTCCGCGCTTGATTCGGAGGTCGAGGCCGCGATCCAGTCCGCGCTGGAGCGGGTGATGGAGGGCAAGACGGTGCTCGCGATCGCGCATCGCCTGTCGACCATCGCAAGAATGGATCGCATCGTGGTGCTTGAGGCGGGCCGTATAGTGGAAGAGGGAACCCATGCCGACCTTCTCGCCGCGGACGGGGTCTATGCGCGCTACTGGCAGCGGCAATCGGGCGGTTTCCTCGATTTCAGAGACGCTGCCGAGTAGCGGGATGGAACGGGTCCGGATCGAACGGCTCGGCCATCGGGGCGACGGTATCGCCGGGTCACTGCGCGTGCCCCGCGCGCTTCCCGGAGAGGAGATCGAGGGAGAGGCGACGGATGGTCGTATCGACCGCCCGCGAATCCTTGACCCCTCACCCCGCCGGGTAAAACCTGCCTGTCCGCATTACGCCGCCTGCGGGGGCTGCGCGCTCCTCCATGCCGATGACGCCTTCGTCGCGGAGTGGAAGGTGGAGGTGGTCCGTACCGCTCTCGCCGCGCGTGGCCTGCCCGCCCCGATCGCCGGGATCGCCACCTCTCCCGAGCGGAGCCGACGGCGCGCCACGCTCGCGGCACGCCGCACGAAGCAGGGCGCGCTCGCGGGATTCCATGCGCGCGCTTCCGACACGCTGACGCCCATTCCCGATTGCCGCGTGGTCGTGCCCGAGATCACCGCCGCGCTTCCCCATATCGAGGCGCTCGCCCGCCTCGGTGCGTCACGCAAGGCTGAGCTGTCCGTGGCGGTGACCGCCGGTCCCGCCGGGCTCGACCTCACGGTAACGAACGGCAAGCCCGTGGACGCAGCACTCGGGGAGGGTCTGACGGAGATTGCGCTCCGCGCCGATCTCGCCCGCCTCGTCTGGAAAGGAGAGCCGGTCTACGCGGCGCGTCCCCCCGTGCAATCCTTCGGCGACGCAACCATCGTTCCGCCGCCCGGCGCCTTCCTCCAGGCCACGAAAGCGGGAGAGGTCGCGCTCACCGCCGCCGTCGAGGCGGCGCTCTCGGGCGCGAGCCGGATCGTCGATCTCTTCGCGGGATGCGGCACTTTCGCCCTGCCGCTTTCGAGACATGCGGAGATCCATGCCGTGGAAGGGGATGCGGCCCTCCTCGTCGCGCTCGAAAAGAGCTGGCGTAACGCTGCAGGGCGCCATGCGCTCCGCACGGAACGGCGCGACCTCTTCCGCCGTCCGCTGCTCGCCGCAGAACTCGACCGCTTCGACGCCGCGGTCGTCGACCCGCCTCGCGCCGGCGCGGAGGCGCAGATGCGCGAGATCGCCGGATCTCGACTAAAGCGAATCGCTTCGGTGTCCTGCAACCCGGTCACGTTCGCACGTGATACCGAAATCCTCGTTCGAGCCGGCTTCCGGCTTAACGAAATCCGGGTCGTCGATCAGTTCCGCTGGTCCCCGCATGTCGAGATCGTGGCCTCTTTGACCCGCTGACCGCTTAGGGATCCGTTAAGCACGCAGGCTCTAGTTTCCGGGTGCCGTCGAATGCGGTATGTCGGGAGAAAAAAAGAGGCCGGGCAAAATGACGATCCTCAGGGCACTTCTCTGCGCGTTGGCGCTTCTCACGCTCGCGGGCTGCGCAACGAAGTTTCGCGGCTATGACGGGCCACAGGTGACGCGGGTCTTGCTCTTCAAGAACGACAGGCGTCTGCATCTCCTGCATGGCAACACGATCCTCGAAAGCTACGACGTGGGCCTCGGCTTTGCACCGGAAGGGCACAAGCAGTTCGAAGGGGACGGCCGCACGCCGGAAGGCCACTATTTCATCGACAAGCGCAATCCGAACAGCAGCTTCCACCTGTCGATCGGCATCTCTTACCCGAACCGCGTGGATGTTGCCCGCGCGACCGCGATGGGCAAGCGTCCGGGCGGCAACATCTTCATCCATGGACGCGGGCCCAGCTACCAGAAAGGCGCGCCGCGCGATTGGACGTTCGGATGCGTCGCGGTCACCGACCGGCAGATGGAAGACATCTACGCCATGGTATCCGACGGGACGCCCATCTCGATCTATCCCTGAGGCGGCTAGAAGGCGGAGGCGACCAGATCGCCGCCCGGACGACCGGTGACGAGCGTCCACCAGATCTTGCCGGACGGCTCCTGGAACCACGAGAAGCCCAGATCTTGCGCGCGGGGATCGAGCAGAATCTCCCGTGTGTCAGGATCCTCCATCCACGCTGCGAGGGTCTCGAGCTCCGTCTCGTAGGTCTCGGAGATGTTCTCGCCCAGCATCGCGCCGCCGTATCCTACTCGCCTGACCCGGTCGACCGGGGAGGATCCGTCGGATCCGAAATGCCAGGGCCGGTTCTGCAGGCTCATGTCGCGCGAATGGGTAGCCGCGGCCGCGGTCAGTTCGGCGTTGAGCGTCACGGGGCGCGCCCCGGCAGCATCACGAACCGCGTTCACCCCGTCGAGCATTCTGAGCTGGATCCGGTCGGTATCGCCCCGACCGATCTCGTAAAGCTGCGGGAGCGGGCGTCCGTCCGGGCCGAGAGCCGGTGGTGGCGGAGCGGCACAGGCCGCGAGGCCGATCCCGAGGGCAACGACCAGAGCCGTTTTTGCAAGCATCGCGACCTCCAATTGTGTTCGACCGGACCGTTACGCGCATAGACAAGGCGGTTCAAATGCTTCCGGTGGTGCGGAAAGGAATTTGACGCGACTTTGAATTGTCAGAACAGGTCTGTGGGACTAAACGAGGACGACCCCCGAGATCCAGTTGCACGAGGCGATCCAGATGCCCCACTCCCCGTCCGCCCGTCAGACCCGTCGCTTGTTCCTGGCGACCGCGGGTGCCGCCGCGCTCGCCACCCCTGCACTTGCACAGGGCGCGAATATCACGCGGCGCAACGCGTCGAGCTTCCGGGTTCTCGAATGGGAGCCGTATTTCGACTCCCTCCGGAACGGTGCGATCCTCGTCGATATTCCGTCGCGCGCGCTGCACTTCTGGAACGAGGACCAGACGGTCTACAAGCTATACCCAACCTCCGTGCCCCAGACCGACGATCTGACGCGCACGGGCCGGACAGAAGTGATCCGTAAGGTGGAAGGGCCAAGCTGGGCGCCCACACCGTCGATGAAGGAGCGCAATCCCGAATGGCCCGACTTCATCGGTCCGGGTCCCGACAATCCGCTCGGCACCCATGCGCTTTACCTCTCCTGGCAATACTACCGTATCCACGGGACGCAGGACACGCGCAAGATCGGGCGCCGCTCCTCGAACGGATGTATCGGGCTTTACAACGAGCATATCGCGGAGCTTTACGCGTTGACCGGTCCGGGAACGCAGGTGTTGCTTATTTGACAACTCTTCGGGGAGTCCGGTCGTTCACGCCCATCCAGGATTTTCAAGCCGCCCTCGATACCGGATAAACGGGATCGAGGTACAGTCTTGGGTGCCTGCTGCCGCCTCAAGTGAACTATGGCACCAGGCTAACTTGGAGATATGATATGAAGAAAATCGCACTTGCCGCCGCGCTTTCGGTTGCCGCTACCGGCGCATTCGCCGGTGGCATGGCTCCCGCCCCGATGCCTGCCCCCGCGCCGGCTCCGGTCATGGTCGAAGAATCCCCCAGCAGCTCTGGCGGCTTCGTGATCCCGCTCCTGCTTCTGGCCGTCGTGGCCGCGGTTGCAGCGACCGACTGAAGCCTTCGAGCCGGAAACGGCCTGAAGCGAGGCGGCTGCGTGGCAGCCGCCTTTTTCGTGTCCGCCCCTATTCGGGTGCGATCCACCCTTTCAGATTATCCTCGATGACGTTGGTGAGCGCCTCCAGATGGATGTCGTCATCGTTGAGGCAGGGAATATAGGTGAAGTGCTCGCCACCCGCGTGCTCGAAACTCTCGCGAATTTCCTCGTTGATCTCCTCGAGCGTCTCGATGCAATCGGCCGAAAAGGCGGGCGCGATCACCGCGATCCGCTTTACTCCCTGTTCGGCCAGCCGGGCGACCTCCTCGACGGTGTAGGGCTTCAGCCATTCTTCCGGCCCGAATCGGGACTGGAAGGTGGTCACGAGCCGGTCCTCCGGCCAGCCGAGTCGCTCGCGCAGGAGGCGTGAGGTCTTCTGGCACTGGCAGTGATAGGGATCGCCTTCCATCAGGTAGCGTTGCGGGACGCCGTGGTAGGAGCAGACGAGTTTCTCGGGGGGCGTGTCGAGCGTGCCCCAGGCCCGCTCCACCGATCGCGCGAGGGCGTCGATATAGTCCGGACGGTCGAAGTAGGCCGGTACGGTCCTAACCGCGGGCTGCCATTTCTCGGCCATCAGTGCGCGGAAGAACTGGTCGTTCGCCGTGGCGCTCGTTGCACCGGCATATTGCGGATAGAGCGGGAAGAAGAGGATCCGCTGGCAACCCGCCGCAATCATTTCCCGCACCTTCGATTTCGTCGAAGGATTGCCGTAGCGCATGCAGAAATCGACCCGCACGTCGTCGCCGAACCGTTCCGCCACACGGGCGCGAAGTCCCTCGGTCTGCGCACGGGTGATTGTTAGGAGCGGGCTCTCTCCCTTCTCCTCGTTCCAGATCGACTTGTAAGCCGCGCCGGAAGAGAACGGCCGCTTCGTCAGGATCACCGTCTGCAGCAAAGGCTGCCAGATCCAGGCGGAGTAATCGACGACACGCTTGTCGCTCAGGAACTCCCCCAGATAGCGCCGCATCGACCAGTAGTCGTAGCCGTCGGGCGTACCGAGATTGGCCACGAGGACGCCTACACGGGCGGGCGGGACCGGCGGATGGTTCGCGTCCGCATGGATCGGACGTGCGGCCCCTTCCGCCTCGAATATCGGCAACTCGCTTTCGGTCTTCGCATCCAGCATGATCTTGCCCGTTCCTTTCGCCGATGGCGCTGAGATAGCGATCTGACCTTGGCGGTCAATCACCCGAGCGGGTAGGCAGGGGCGTTTCCGACGTCCCGAGCGCATCGGCGAGCCGCGCGGAGGCGGAGCCGGGCCGGAGCGGTTTCTGCTGGCTCTCGTCCGGCGCCCAGCCAGAGAGATAGACGAGTTCGGCTGTCGCGCGGATCCGCCGAGGTTCCCCGTTCATTGGAAATTCAGCCGCATAGAGGCGCGCGGCCTCGGCGAAGAGCGCGCGTGGCGGCGGTCTTCGGTCGCGCGCGGCGAGCGCGTTGCCTTCCCCCATCGCGCGTAATTCTCGCATCAGCGCCGTGGCATCGGCATAACTTACCGTGAGAACGTCCGAATCCGCCACCGGCAGGGCGAAGCCCGCGCGCTGCAACAGCCCGCCCAGATCCCTAAGTTCGGGCAGCGGCGCGACACGGGGCGAAAGCCCGCCGGTTATCCGGGCTTCCGCCTGACCCAGCACGGCGCGCAGCTCCGCAAGGCTGCGTGCCCCGAAGCAGACCACGAGGCAGAGCCCGTCAGGCTTCAGCGCATGGCGGCACTGAACGAGTTGTCCCACCGGATCGTCCGCCCAGTGCAGCGCCATCGCGTGAATGACGAGGTCGTGTGCACCGGGCTCAAGATCGAGCACGTCTTTGTCTTCGACGATGCGGGCGGAGGGATGGCGCGCGGCCCAGAAATCGGGCTGCCCGGTCACGATCGCCGGAGCGGTAAAGCTCCTGTTAACTTCGTTCAGCCTTTCTTCCAGCTGATCGGCCGCGATCTCATGGAGGAACAGTGCCTCGCCGCGCGCCCGGGCGCGATGATGGCGAAGCGCGGATCGGTCGGTCAATTTGGGTGGGTGCGCCATGCCCGCCATCTAGTCGGGGGCCGTCATGTTGCAATCCGTCATCGACATCATCTACCCGCCGCAATGTCCGACCTGCGATACGGAAGTGGCGCGGGATGGCGGACTTTGCGGTGCCTGCTGGAGCGACACGCCGTTCATCCAGGGCCTCTGTTGCGAGAGCTGCGGTCTGCCGATCGAGGGGGACGAGGAAGAGGCGCCCATCCACTGCGACGATTGCCTCGTGTCTCCCCGCCCCTGGAGGCGCGGCCGTGCGGCGCTTGTCTACCGCGATCAGGCCCGTCGGATGGTGCTGTCGATCAAGCACGGCGACCGGCTGGACCTTGTCCGCGCGGCGGGGGAATGGATGACCGGGGCAGGGGCGGATCTTCTGGAGCGGGAGACCCTCTGCATTCCCATCCCCGTCCATTGGCGCAGGCTTTTCCGCCGCCGCTACAATCAGGCGGCTCTCCTCGCGATCGAGGTCGCGCGGCAGGCAGGCTGCGATGTCGCGACCCGCGCGCTGATCCGGCCCCGTGCGACGCTGGCCCAGAAGGATAAGAGCCCGGAGGCACGGCACGCCGAACTCGACGGGGCGCTCGCGCCTCATCCCCGTCACGGGCGGGTGATCGCCGGGCGCCGCGTGGTATTGATCGACGACGTGTTCACCTCGGGCGCAACGCTCGCCGCGGGGGCCGCAGCCTGTGCCGCGGCCGGTGCGGAACGGATCGACGTGCTGACACTGGCGCGAACCGCCCGCGGTGACTACCTCTGAGGCGAACCGAAGATTTCAGCGCGCAGACCGCGCGCATACGAGGAATGCCAGATGACCCAGATCGAGATCTATACCACGCCCCTTTGCGGGTTCTGCCACGCCGCGAAACGCCTTCTGAACGAGAAGGGCGCGGCCTTCGCCGAAACCGACGTGAGCCGCGATCCTGCGCTGCGGCAGGCGATGACGGAGCGGGCAGGTGGCCGTCGTACGGTACCGCAGATTTTCATCGACGGTACCCATGTCGGCGGGTTCGACGATCTCGCGGCACTGGAACGCGAAGGCAAGCTCGATCCCATGCTCGCCGACTGAACCGCTGTCGTCCGTCGCGGGGCGCCTTTGACCAAAGCGTCACGCATGGCTTCGGCGAGCGCTGGAAGGGAACCGGGTAAACAGGCCCGGACGCCCTGCGGCGCCAAGCCCAGTTCGCCCTGCCGCGGGCGAGGCTCGAAAGTCGTAGTCGAAGATCGACGCGGCGCTCATGTCTCCTTGCAGAAAATCTCGTAGAGCGCCGCCATCACGGCTTTCGTATCCGGGTCGGAGAGGCTGTAGTAGATCGACGTCCCATCGCGCCGCGTCGCGACGATTCCAGCCTCGCGTAGTCTGGCGAGATGCTGACTGAGCGCCGATTGGCTCAGATCGAGATTCCCGTGAAGCGCACCGACACTCTGTTCGCCTTCCGCAAGTCGGCACAGGATCATCAGCCGTTTCGGATTGGCCATGAGCGAAAGGCGCTCCGCGACAGCCACGGCCCTGGTTTCCAGCATTTCGGAGACGATCTCGCTCATATTAGGTATTTCTAATTTAGATTGTTATGATGTAAAGGATGGCGGGCGACTCGTGATTTTGGAGCTACGAGATGGATCTCCCGCCGACGCCCTTCACACCATTTCTGTCTTTGACAGGCGGCGCAATGATCGGACTGAGTGCCGTGCTCGTCATGCTCTTCCTCGGCCGCATCGCGGGAATATCCGGGATTACATGGGGGGCCATGACCGGTCCTCTATCGGAACGGGGCTGGCGTGCGGCCTTCCTTCTTGGTCTCCTGGCCGCCCCGCTTCTCGTTCTGGCGCTGACGGGGACCGCGCCTGAGCAGACGGTGCCGAGTTCGATGCCGGGAATGATTGTCGCTGGTCTCCTCGTCGGCTTCGGGGCGCGCCTTGGCTCAGGATGTACCTCCGGGCACGGGGTCTGCGGCCTGGCCCGGCTTTCCCCGAGATCGCTGGTCGCGGTGCTGACATTCATGGCGACGGCGATCCTTACGGTCTTCGTCCTGAGGCACCTCCCATGACTCTAGCTGGTGGAGGATTGCGTCTCACCGCGGGATTTGCCGCAGGTCTGCTTTTCGGGGTCGGGCTCATCCTGTCGGGAATGTCCGATCCGGCGAAGGTCCTCAGTTTCCTCGATCTGGCGGGCAACTGGGATCCATCGCTGGCCTTCGTGATGGCGGGCGCGGCCGTCGTCTCCTTCGTCGGGTACCGTTTCTCTTGGCGGCGGACGCGGCCTGTCCTCTTCGATAAGTTCGAACTCCCGACGGCACGTTCGATCGACCGGCCGCTCGTTGTGGGTGCCGCGCTTTTCGGGATCGGTTGGGGGATCGGCGGCTATTGCCCGGGCCCCGCCTGGTCCGCTCTCGGACTTGGTGATCCGGGAACTCTGGTTTTCATGCCTGCTCTCATGCTGGGGTTTTGGGCGGCAGGTCTCATGCGGCCACGCGGCTGACGCGGCGCGGGAGGTTGATCGCTTTCAACCGGACGGGACGAGGCGCTCATCCCACGTCCGGGCCGGCGGCGAAGGCCGCGAGGAACAGCGCCTTGACCTCATCCATCTGGCCACCGAGACAGACCTCGATCGCAGGCACCGTCCCCATAGCTTCGGGCCGTGTACGCCCAGCCTCCACGCCATTCTCAACCACATGGATCTGGATGGGACGCGTTTCGAAGAGATCGGGACGATGGCAGGCGATGACCGCCGCCGGATCGTGCAGCCCGCAGCCCGGCTGTCCGATCTCGCGGTAGAAGTCGAGGTAGTGGACGGACGCATCACGAAGGAACCCCCCGTGTTCTGGGTCCGCCACGGCGAGCGCTGCGAAATCTTCCGCGTTGCAAAGTACCTGCATCGTTACGTCGAGCCCGACCATCGTCACCGACGCGCCGGAGGCCAACACCTCCGTCAGGGCATGCGGATCGTGATAGATGTTGGCTTCCGCATGGGGTGTGATGTTGCCCGGCACATGCGCGGCGCCCCCCATGAAGACGATCTTGCGGACGTTCCGCACGAAATCCGGATCGCGCCTGATCGCCTCCGCCACGTTCGTTATCGGCCCGATCGCGCAGATCGTCATCTCGCCCCGGTGATCCCGTGCCATCCTGCAAAGAAAATCCGCCGCCGTCTCGCGAAGGGCCTCACGCTGGGGATTTAGCGCGGGAACGGCCCCGAACCCTTCGGCGCCATGCACGCGTGAAGACGGAACGAAGTCGCGGACGAGCGGGGCCGCAGCTCCTTCGGCGACAGGGATATCGAGTCCGGCCATCTCCGCCAGACGCAGCGCGTTGCGCGTTGCGATGTGGATAGGCACGTTGCCGAAGACCGTGGTGAGCCCGAGAAGGTCGATTTCGGGCGTCCGGGCCGCGTAGAGGATCGCCATCGCGTCGTCGACGCCGGGATCGGTATCGATGATCATCTTCATCGGCATATCGTTCATTGCGTCACCTCCCGCGCGTCCTAGGCTTGCCGCGTTCCCGGATCGCATATCGACCCGATCCTGCCGACCGCACCCCGCACCGGTTTGAGGGCGCGATCGCAAGACATGTCATCAGACGATACACCTCATAGACGGCCGCCAATCGTTGTCAAAACAAGTCGGCGCGGCATATACAGCTTGTGATTCTGCACGACGCTACGCGCATCGGCCTCTGTTACGTGGACGAACAAGAAAAACATTGCGTTGGAACGTCTCGTAGAGATCGGCTTTCGCATGTCGCAGCTTCAATCTCAATCCAGAGTTGCGAGCTGTACGCCTTGCGCGACCCCTCAGGGCCTCATCCCGCTGATTTCACGCTCGTGGTGACGTAGTTCACCGAAAGATCGCGTTCGGAGAGCGACCATCGCCAGCTTATCGGGTTGAAGACGAAGCCTGTGCGATCCACCACCCCGAGACCGGTGCGCCCGATCATGGCGGACAGTTCGTCGGGGGTGATGAACCGATCCCAGTCATGCGTTCCCTTCGGCAGCCAGCGCATCACCCATTCCGCCCCGAAGATCGCGAGCGCGAAGCTCTTGGTCGTGCGGTTGATCGTGGAGCAGACCATCAGACCCCCGGGCTTCAGGAGTTCCGCGCAGGCGTCGAGGTAGCTCTGCGGATCGGCGACGTGCTCGACCACTTCCATGTTGAGCACGACGTCGAACCGCTCTCCGTCACGGGCGAGGTCCTCCGCCGTGGTGTGGCGGTAGTCAATCTCGAGCCCTTGCTCGCGGGCATGGATCTCCGCCACGGGGATGTTCCGCTCCGCCGCGTCCGCCCCCGTGACCGCCGCGCCGCGCCGCGCCATAGGCTCGGCAAGCAGCCCGCCCCCGCAGCCGATATCGAGGATCGTGAGACCCTCGAATGGCCTGTCGTCCCGGAGGTCGCGGCCGAATTCCGCGGCGACTTGCGCGCCGATGTAGTCGAGCCGGCACGGATTTAGCATGTGCAGCGGCTTGAATTTGCCCTGCGGGTCCCACCATTCGGCGGCCATCGCGGAGAATTTGTCGATCTCGGCGGGGTCGATCGTCGTGGCGGACATCGCAAACCTCATTTTCGCGCGTGGCCCCATGGCGGGGATCGGTCGCGGCTTATATAGATCGACCATGGATAAGGCGTCAGGTCAAAACGGCGCGGCGGCGCTGCTCTATCCCCGGATCGACCCGTTCGATCAGAGGATGCTTGCGGCGGGCGACGGGCATCGCATCTACGTGGAGCAATGCGGCAATCCCGATGGCGTTCCCGTCATCGTGCTGCATGGCGGGCCGGGGGGCGGGTGCTCGCCCTCGATGCGCCGCTACTTCGATCCCGCGCATTACCGGATCGTGCTTTTCGACCAGCGCGGCTGCGGGCGGTCGCGGCCCCATGCGAGCGTCGAGGCGAACACGACCTGGCATCTCGTGGCCGATATCGAGCTTATCAGGGAAACGCTCGGCATCGATGAGTGGATCGTCTTCGGCGGATCCTGGGGTGCGACGCTGTCGCTCGTCTATGCGGAGGAACACCCCGAACGGACCCGCGCCATCGTGCTGCGCGGGGTTTTCCTGATGATGCAGTCGGAGCTCGACTGGTTCTATGCGGGCGGCGCCGGGCGGTTCTGGCCGGATATGTGGCAGCGCTTCGTCGCGCCCATCCCGGAAGAGGAGCGCGGCGATCTGATCGCGGCCTATCACCGACGGCTCTTCTCGGGCGACATGATGTCGGAGACGCGCCACGCGCGGATCTGGGCGTCGTGGGAGAACACGCTTGCGAGCATCGAAAGCGACGGACCGGGAGGGGATTCCCCAGCCGATTACGCGCGCGCTTTCGCCCGGCTGGAGAATCATTATTTCACGAATGGCGGCTTTCTCGAAAGCGACAGCCATATCCTCGACCGGGTCGACCGGATCCGGGACATTCCCGGACACATCGTGCAGGGCCGTTACGACATGATCTGCCCGCCGATCTCCGCACACCGGCTGCACAAGGCCTGGCCATCGTCGCGGATGCATTTCGTCCCCCGGGCGGGCCATGCCTTGTCGGAGCCGGGGATCAGTGCGGCCCTCGTACAGATCATGGACGCGATGCGATAGGCTCGGCGACGCCCTTCGCTCACCTATCCCCCTTTTCGCGTCGCAAGAGGACATGACGACCTTCGGGATCGAGGAGCGGGAGAACGGCTCCTACTGGGTACAGGGCCTAAAATCCGACGCGGCGCTGCCGGGCCATGGAGAAGTACGTCCTCTGCCGCTGTGGTCTGTCGGGAACAAGCCGTACTGCGACGGATTGCATAGCGATGTCGGCTGAACCGACGATAGCAGGTGATCGGGCCTTGCGAAGCGCGGGGCAAATCCGTATATCGCAATAAAGCGGCGCGTCGGGGTCCACACCCGTCGCCCACCGGGAAATACAGAACGGGCCGCTGGCCCGTTTTTTTGTGCGCGAGGCATCCATGTCCGATCTCATCGCCAAGGCCAGCATCGACCGCCGTCTGGCGGAAGTCGTCACCCCCGTGATCGAGGGGATGGGCTACGAACTCGTGCGCGTGCGTTATCAAGGCGGCAAGACGCCGACCGTGCAGATCATGGCCGACCGCCCCGATGGCGGGATCGAGGTCGACGAATGCGGCGAGATCTCGACCGCGATCTCGGCCCATCTCGACGTCGAGGACCCGATCGAGGACGCCTACACGCTGGAGGTTTCCTCCCCCGGCATCGATCGCCCGCTCACGCGGCTGAAGGACTTCGACCGCTGGCAGGGCTACGTCGCCAAGATCGAGACGACGGAAATGATCGACGGCCGTCGGCGCTTCAAGGGCAACCTCGCGGGTGTTCTGGACGGCGAGGTGCTGATCGAGATCGACGCGGGCACGATCGGGCTGCAATTCGACTGGCTGTCGGACGCGAAGCTCGTCCTGACCGACGACCTGATCCGCGACGTTTTGAAGTCCCGCAAGGATGCCGGGCGGATCGACGAGACCCAATTCGACGAGATCGAGACCATCATCGACAGCGAAGACGACGCGCGTCTTCCCGATCAGAAGGACTGAGAGAATGGCCATCACATCCGCCAACCAGCTCGAGCTGCTGCAGACCGCGGAAGCCGTCGCGCGCGAGAAGATGATCGATCCGGGCCTCGTCGTCGAGGCGATGGAGGAGAGCCTCGCGCGGGCCGCAAAGTCCCGCTACGGCGCGGAGATGGACATCCGCGTGTCGATCGATCGCAAGACGGGCCGGGCGACCTTCACCCGCGTACGCACCGTGGTCGAGGAGCAGTCGCTGGAGAATTACCAGGCGGAGATTTCCGCCAACCAGGCCGCCGACGTCGTCAAGCCCGAGCGTCCCGCGGTCAGCGTTGTCGAAGCGACGGTGACGCGGCTCCCCGCGGGGGCGGAGGAGGGTGACGATGTCGAGCCGGTGACGAGCCGGATCCGTCGATTCCTCCTCAAGACCAGCGGCAAGGGGGCCGACGGCGTCGACCAGCAGGCCGTGCCGTCCGTGGGCGACGAGATCGTCGACGAGGTGCCGCCGGTGGAGATGGGCCGGATCGCCGCGCAATCCGCGAAGCAGGTCATCCTGCAGAAGGTCCGCGAGGCGGAGCGTGACCGGCAATACGAGGAATTCAAGGATCGTGCTGGGCAGATCATCAACGGCATCGTCAAGCGCGAGGAATACGGCAACGTCATCGTCGATATCGGCGCGGGCGAGGCGGTCCTGCGCCGCAACGAGAAGATCGGCCGGGAGAGCTACCGCCCGAACGACCGGATCCGCGTCTACATCAAGGATGTCCGTCGCGAGGCCCGCGGCCCGCAGATCTTTCTCTCCCGTACCGATCCGCGGTTCATGGCCGAACTGTTCAAGATGGAGGTGCCGGAAATCTACGAAGGCATTATCGAGATCAAGGCTGTCGCCCGAGATCCGGGCTCGCGCGCGAAGATTGCCGTGATCTCGTATGACGGGTCGATCGACCCGGTGGGCGCCTGCGTCGGCATGCGCGGCTCCCGCGTTCAGGCCGTGGTCAACGAGCTCCAGGGTGAGAAGATCGACATCATCCCGTGGAACGAGGATCTGCCGACCTTCCTCGTCAACGCACTGCAGCCCGCAGAAGTCTCCAAGGTCGTTCTCGACGAGGAGGCGGAGCGGATCGAGGTGGTCGTCCCCGACGAGCAGCTCTCCCTCGCCATCGGCCGGCGTGGACAGAACGTGCGGCTGGCCTCCCAGCTCACTGGCCTAGACATCGACATCATGACCGAGGAAGAGGAGAGCCAGCGTCGTCAGGCCGAGTTCGAGGAGCGCACGAAGCTCTTCATGGACACGCTCGACCTTGATGAGTTCTTCGCTCAGCTTCTGGTCTCGGAGGGGTTCACGAATCTCGAGGAAGTCGCGTATGTTGAGGCGGACGAACTTCTGGTGATCGACGGGGTCGACGACGATACCGCCCAGGAGTTGCAGGCGCGCGCCCGTGACTACCTTGAGGAGAAGAATCGTCAGGCGCTCGAGCAGGCCCGCAGCCTCGGTGTCGAGGACAGCCTCATTGCATTCGAGGGGCTGTCACCCCAGATGCTGGTGGCGCTCGCCGAAGATGGGGTGAAGACGCTGGAGGATTTCGCGACCTGTGCGGACTGGGAGCTCGCCGGCGGCTGGACTTTCGTCGATGGCGAACGGACCAAGGACGACGGCGTTCTCGAGCCCTTCGACGTGAGCCTCGAGGAGGCGCAGGCGATGGTGATGACGGCGCGTATCCAACTCGGCTGGGTCGATCCCGACGATCTCGAATCGGATGCGGAAGCCGAGACGGAGACGGAGGCTGTCGCCGACGCGTGATGGAGGAACGAGGATGAGCCGCGGCAAGGCCAAGGACATCCCCCCGGAGCCGGAGCGAACCTGCTTGGCAACGGGGGAGATCAACCCCAAGCGGGGTCTCATCCGCTTCGTCGTGGGTCCGGATGACTGCGTCTTTCCGGACGTCGCGGCGAAATTGCCCGGTCGGGGCATGTATGTGGCGGCCGAACGGACCGCTCTTGAGACGGCGATCCGCAAGCGGGTCTTCTCCCGCGGGGCGAAGCGGCAGGTCCAGGTGCCGGATGGCCTCGTCGAAGCCGTGGAGGCCGCACTCTTAAGGCGGGTGATCGACCGTCTGTCGATGGCGCGCAAGGCCGGTGCGGCGATCGCGGGGTACGAGAAGGTCAAGGATTGGCTCGACCGCGACCGTGCCGCGATCCTCGTGCAGGCATCCGACGGTTCGGAGCGGGGAAAATCGAAACTCCACCGTCCGAAGGGACGGGGATCGTTCTTCGACATCCTGAGGGCTACCGAAATCGGTTTGTCCTTCGGCCGGGAACATGTGATACATGCGGCGCTTGCCGCAGGCAGACTCACTGATTTGTTCAGGGATGACGCCGTGCGGCTTTCGGGCGTTCGTGCAACCGAAGCTGAAAGCATCGAGGGCGAGGGCGCCTTCGGAAAGGTATATAAGACTCGATGAGTGAGAATGACGGCAAGAAGACCCTGGGCGTTCGCGGCGGCGGACCGCGTTCCGGTCAGGTGAAGCAAAGCTTCAGCCACGGCCGTACGAAAAACGTCGTGGTCGAGACGAAGCGCAAGCGCGTCGTGATGCCGAAGCCAGCGGGTGCGAAGCCCGAAGTCGGAACTCCCTCGGTCGCCGGAGGAGATCCCCGCAAGCGTCCCGCCGGCATCTCGGAAGCGGAACTCGAACGCCGGATGAAGGCGCTTGCCGCCGCCCGCGCGCGCGAAGCCGATGAGGCCGAGAAGCGGGCCGAGGATGAGCGCCAGCGCGCCGAGGAGCGCGAGCGCCGCCGGCAGGAGATTGAAGAGAAGGAGCGCGAGGAGCGCGAGCGCGAGGAAGCCTTAAAGATCAAGGCTGAAGAGGACGCTCGTCGGCTCCGCGAAGAGGCCGAGGCCCGCGCACCGCAGCCCGTGGCCGTGCCCGATCCGTCCGAGGCGGAAGCCCGCGCTGCCAAGCCCCAGAAGGCCGCACCGAAAGCGCCCGAGCGCGAAACTCGCGATCGTCCCTCGAAGCCGCGTGGCGGCGATGGCGACAAGCGACGGTCCGGCAAGCTGACGGTCAATCAGGCGCTCGCCGGCGGCGAGGGCGGGCGGCAGCGTTCCATGGCGCAGATGAAGCGGCAGCAGGAACGCGCGCGTAAGAAGGCTATGGGCCAGCAGCCTGACCGGGAGAAGGTCGTCCGCGACGTTCAGCTTCCCGAGGCGATCGTGGTGAGCGAGCTCGCGAACCGGATGGCCGAACGGGTAGCCGACGTCGTGAAGTCGCTGATGCAGAACGGCATCATGGCGACGCAGACCCAGACGATCGACGCCGACACGGCCGAACTGATCATCGAAGAATTCGGCCACAAGGTCGTCCGCGTGAGTGATTCGGACGTCGAGCAGGTGATCCAGCAGGACGAGGACAAGGCGTCCGACCTGCAGGACCGCGCTCCGATCATCACGGTCATGGGCCATGTCGACCACGGCAAGACGTCGCTTCTGGACGCGATCCGCAAGACGCGGGTTGTGCAGGGCGAGGCTGGTGGCATCACCCAGCATATCGGCGCGTATCAGGTGACGGCCGATAACGGTCAGGTCCTGACCTTCCTCGATACGCCGGGCCACGCGGCCTTCACCTCCATGCGCGCCCGCGGTGCGCAGGTGACGGATATCGTGGTGCTCGTGGTCGCCGCCGACGACGCGGTCATGCCGCAGACGGTGGAAGCGATAAATCACGCGCGCGCGGCGAAAGTGCCGATGATCGTGGCGATCAACAAGATCGACCGCCCGGGCGCCGATGCCGACAAGGTTCGCACGTCCCTGCTTCAGCACGAGGTCATCGTCGAGAAGATGTCCGGCGAGGTCCAGGACGTCGAGGTCAGCGCAGTCAATGGCACCGGCCTGCCCGAATTGCTTGAGGCGATCTCGCTTCAGTCCGAGCTTCTCGAACTCAAGGCCAACCCCGACCGCGCCGCGTCCGGCGCCGTGATCGAGGCGCAACTCGACGTGGGTCGTGGCCCGGTCGCGACGGTGCTCGTTCAGAACGGCACGCTCAAGCGCGGCGATATCTTCGTCGTGGGCGAGCAGTGGGGCAAAGTCCGCGCCATGGAGAATGACCAGGGCGAACGCGTTAACGAAGCCGGCCCCTCCGTTCCGGTCGAGGTTCTCGGCCTCAATGGAACGCCCGAAGCCGGCGACGTCCTCAACGTAGTCGAGACCGAGGCGCAGGCGCGCGAGATTGCCGAATATCGTCAGAAGGCCGCCCGCGACAAGCGCGCTGCGGCGGGCGCGGCGACCACACTCGAGCAGCTCATGGCGAACGCCAAGGCCGACGAGAACGTGGCGGAATTGCCGATCCTCGTGAAGGCGGACGTGCAGGGCTCTGCGGAGGCGATCACGCAGGCGATGGAGAAGATCGGCAACGACGAAGTGCGTGTCCGTGTCCTCCATTCCGGTGTCGGCGCCATCACGGAGACCGATATCGGGCTCGCCGAGGCATCGAACGCACCCGTCTTCGGGTTCAACGTCCGCGCCAACGCGTCGGCGCGGAACACGGCGAACCAGAAGGGCGTGGAGATCCGGTACTATTCGGTGATCTACGACCTCGTGGACGATGTGAAAGCGGCGGCCTCCGGTCTTCTCTCGAACGAGGTTCGGGAAAACTTCATCGGGTATGCTGAAATCCGCGAGGTCTTCCGGGTATCCAATGTCGGCCGTGTCGCCGGTTGTCTCGTCACCGAGGGCGTGGCACGCCGTTCGGCCGGTGTCCGGCTTCTGCGCGACAACGTGGTGATCCACGAGGGGACGCTGAAGACGCTCAAGCGCTTCAAGGACGAAGTCGCGGAGGTGCAGTCGGGTCAGGAATGTGGTATGGCCTTCGAGAACTACGAGGACATCCGTCCGGGCGACGTGATCGAAATCTTCGAGCGTGAAGAGGTCGAACGCGAGTTGGCCTGACATGGTGATTGCGGGGCCTTCCCGGCCCCGCATCACAGGCAGTTGGTTCGCGGATAGACGTTTCTGCACTACCGTCGCTCCATGACCGAGCCGAATCGAAAGAGTGATAGCGAGGACCGCGACGCCCGGGCATCGGGGGCGGATCCTTCGCTCGAAGATCTGCTGCAAAGCCAGGATCTGGAAAAGCGGATCGCCGAGGCGCGGGAGCGCCGTGCGCAGGTTTTGGCGGAACGCGCACGCAACAATACCAAACCCCGAACGACGATCGTTGGCGGTCTGCCCGTTCCCGAGGGCCGCGCAGCGCCCAATCGATCCCCCGACGATCCACGCCGTGCGGCGGTGCGTGCAACGATGTTGCAGGAATTACGCGACAGCGGCGCGGGGCTCGGACCGGTGTCTTCTCAGGATGCCGATACCGCTCAAGATAACGATCGACCGGCCGAACTTCCGGATGACGATGATTTCGGTACACCCGGAACGGTTACAGAACCGCCGGGACAGGAAGATTGGGGATCACAGGGTCAATCCGCACCGACGTCCGAACCGATCGACGAGTTCGCATACCCTGACGTTCCGGTAGAGCAGCCCCCATCGCCCCCCCAGCTCACCGCGCCCGAGCCTCCGCAACTCGCGTCGGTGACCACATATCCAGTTCCGGGTTATCGCCGCTCCCGACACATAAGACGACGGAAAACCTCGGGCTTGGCGTCGCTCTTTGCCGCGGTCGCGGTGTCTTCCGTTGTCGTGATGCTGGGGGCGTCGCGCTTAGAGATCGCGACACGGCAATCCGAAGCCCCCGCGGAGGATACCGCGGCGTCCACCCCCCCGGTGGACGAAGCCGACGGGTCCATCGACGCGGTATCGGTCCTGACCATCCCGGAGGCCGATCCGGTGCAGGACCCGGTCCAGACGATCCCCGACGACATCGTGCCGGAACTGAGAGAATCTCTGCCACCCGGCATCCCGCCGGTTCCCCGCCCGGCTCGCGGGCCGGCCCCCGAGGGCTCGGCACAGATGGACGGTGCACCACCTCGGCCCGGTGCCGACATTCCCGCTGCAAGGTCCACCGGTGACGCTCCCGCCGCCGATCTCAACGTAACGCCGTCGCAGGAGATCGATCGTGCGATAGAGGAGGCCGAAACGGCTGCACTCGCCCCTCCAGCCGGACGGGAACAGCGCGCAACCGATCTGACGGATCCGAATATCGCGAGCCGATTGGCGTCGATTCCGGATCTCGACCGCTATCGCGTTCGGCTGGTTTCCGGGGACCAAGAGGTCTTTTCCCAACTTGAGGAAACCTTGATGGGATACGGCGTGGGCGATGTAGAGCGACGCTCCACGTCCATCGCACCCCGCAAGAATGTCGTGCGTTATTTCCGCGAGGAAGACGCTGAGTTTGCAGCTCTGCTTGCCGGACTTCTGGAAGCAGAGCCACAGAATCTGGAAACGTTCCGGCCCCGACCCGCTTCGGGGGAGATCGAAATATGGCTGGCAGGGTCGTGACGCCGCGGGCATTCAGCCGAGCGACAGGCCTCCGACGAGGCGGACCACGATCTCGCCGGGTCGCGGTTCCGGCCCGATGAACTCCGCCCGCAAGACATCTTGGTCGCGAAGGGCGGGCAGGAACGCCATGATGTCGGACGCAAGGTCACGATCACGGTCGAACGTATAGAGGACGGAGCTGCTCTCGGGCATCTCGTCCCGTTTCTCAACATGGCTCCAGATCCCATTGGCCGCGAGATCGCGCGAGAGCGCTTCCGACAGACGCCGCGCGTCTTCGTCGTCCGGCGCGATCTGGAAAGCGACGAAGGCACGAGGAGATGGAAAATCGCCCTCTATCGGATCGAGCGGGGTCCAGGACGAGGCCGCATAGGCGCGTCCGTCGCGGTCGAGCCGTGCCACTCGCCAAGCGAAAGCGGCATCTTCGGAGGGCAACGGGACGGAGAGGGCGGAGGCTTCGGTCTCTATTCCCTCCACGACTAATCCTGATCCCAGATCGCTTCCGAGCCGCATGAGCTGGACGAGAAATGCCGAACCGGGTTCGGCAGGTGGGGCGCTCCAGACGAGTTCCGCACGGGGAGCGTCGTCGCTATTATCGACACGGACACCACCGAGAATGCGGGGTGTCTCGAAATGAGGAGCGATCGCCGGGCCGATGCCGCCCAGTCGGTCTCGCGCCGCCTCGATCGATGCACCTGCGCGCGCCATCCAGAACCGCGCGAGATCCGCATTCGCATCGACGCCGTCGCCCTGCTCGAACATGATTCCGAGGTTGTACTCCGCACGAGCGTAACCGTTGGCGGCCGCTCGTCCGTACCAGAGCGCAGCCGCCCCGGAATTGCCGACCTGCACGGTTCCCGAGTCGAGCATTACTGCGACGTTGAACTGAGCCTCCGCGAGGCCGGCATCCGCGGCGATGAGGTAGTAGCGGAATGCGCGTTCGGGATCGCGCGGCACACCCAGGCCGAGATCGCTGAGCGCCCCGAGGCCTTGCGCCGCTTCCGGGCTCCCTTCGGAGAGCTCTTCCTGCCAGAGCGCGCGGGCGGTCGTGAAGTCTCGGCGGGCGAAGGCTTCCGCGCCCGTCTCCGCAAACGCATCGGAAGGTCCAAGGAGAGCCAGGGCGAGAAGGAGCGCGCTCCGCCGCATGTCTACCGCCAGGTGATCTCGACGAGGCGATTGCGCTCCTCGGCGACGTCGTCTTCGGTATCAACCGCGAGCTCGGTGTTACCGCGTCCGAGCACCTGAAGGCGATTGACCGGAATTCCCCGCGCTTCCAGCCCGTCGGCGACCGCGCGGGCCCGTGCGAGCGAGAGATCCAGGTTCAGGTCCGCGGGGCCGACCGTGTCCGCGCCGCCTGAGAGGATCATGACATAGGGATTGCCGTCCCGAAAAAGGCGTGCGGCCTGGTCCAGGGTCGCGGCCTGATCCGCGGCAATGGAGGATTGTCCCAGTTCGAAGTAGACTTTCAGCGAATCGGGTGCTTCCGACGAGGCGCTATCGTCCTGAGCGAATGCGGCGCTCGAGAGGCTCAGAAAGCCGATCGCCGTGATCGCGCGGATGGAATATCCCAGCATGACGTTTCCCCAACTACAAACATGGTATCACGTCGCATGATATAGAGTTGCGGCGGAAAGTGTCATTAACACTTTGTTCATAACCAGTCGCGCAAAACCGCCACGAGCGGCAGGTCGGCGGGCGGCATGGCATAGTCGCGCAGGCGTCCGGGACGGACCCAGGCGAGGGACTGACCCTCCCGCGGTTGCGGCGCGCCCCGCCACTTGCGACAGGCGAATAGCGGCATCAGGAGGTGGAAATCGTCGTATCCGTGAGATGCGAAGCTGAGCGGAGCGAGACAGCTCTGCCACGTATCTATCCCGAGTTCTTCCCGAATCTCGCGGATGAGGGCGGCTTCCGGCGTTTCCCCCGGTTCGACCTTGCCGCCCGGAAATTCCCACAGGCCCGCCATCGCCTTGCCCTCTGGTCGTTGCGCGAGAAGCACGCGCCCGTCGGCGTCGATGAGGGCGACGGCCGAGACGAGGACGATCTTCACGACCCCGCCATCACGAGCGATAATCCGCATTGATCGTGACGTAGCCGTGGCCGAGATCGCAGGTCCAGACGGTCGCGCTGCCTTGTGCGAGACCGAGATCGACGCCGATCCTGAGCTCGGACCTCTTCATGTAGGCGGCGCCATCCGCCTCCGTGTAATCGGGCGAGACCCAGCCGTTCTCCGCGACAGTCAAATCGCCGAACGCGATCGACAGCCGGTCGCGATCGGCCTGTGCGCCGGATTTGCCGACCGCCATGACGATCCGCCCCCAATTCGGATCCTCGCCCGCCGCGGCGGTCTTGACGAGGGGGGAGTTGGCAATGGCGAACGCGGCTTTTTTCGCATCGTCATCATCGGTCGCACCGGTCACCGAGATCTCGATGAACTTCGTCGCGCCCTCACCGTCGCGGACGACCTGATGGGCGAGGTCGAGCATCACCTCGTGGAGCGCGGTTTCGAAGGGACCGCCCCGCTCCGTGATCTCGGCCGCGTGTCCCGTCGCCGCAAGAAGAAGCGTGTCGGAGGTCGACGTGTCGCTATCGACGGTGATGCAGTTGAAGGTGCGATCCGTCAGATCCGACAGCATCTCCTGCAGAAGGGGCTGTGCGACACGCGCATCGGTGAAGATGTAGACCAGCATCGTCGCCATGTCGGGCGCGATCATGCCCGAGCCCTTGGCGATGCCGGCGATGCGGACGGGGCCGTGTTCCGTCTCGATTTCCCGCGCGGCGCCCTTGGGGAAGGTGTCCGTCGTCATGATCGCCCGCGCGGCATCGGCAAGCCCGTCGGCGTTCGCCGATGCGGCCAAGCGATCGAGGACCGCGGTGATCCGGTCGTCCGGCAACCGCTCTCCTATGACGCCGGTCGACGCGGTAAAAACACGCTCTTCCGGAATGTCGGCGATGCCCGCGAGCGCTTTCGCGATCCGGGCGACGGATTGCGTGCCCGCCGCTCCGGTGAACGCGTTGGAATTACCGGAATTGACCAGGATCGCCGCGCCTTCCGACGCGTCGCCCCCAAGCTTCTCCTGGCAATCGAGGACCGGGGCCGAGCGCGTCGCGGAGCGCGTGAAAACCCCCGCGATGGTTGAGCCGGGATCGAGAAGCGCCAGCATCACGTCCGTACGGTCGCGATAACGAACGCCCGCGGCCGTGGCGGCGAAACGCGCTCCGGAAATCGGAGGCAGGTCCGGGAACCGCTCCGGCGCGAGCGGAGAGACGGGTGGCATCTTTTCTCAGTTCTCCGGCAGGCTCAGGGTCGTGAGAAGCGCGGGGTCGATCCCTTCGACGTCGCGCGTGATGTCGGCCTCCGAAAGACGTGCCTCGAGCTCGGACTGGATCGCCTCCTGCACGATCTGGCTCTCGATCTCCGGGCGCAGCGTCTCGAGGGGCGGAATCGAGGCGTCGCGCACCTCGTTGAGTCGGATCACGTGCCAGCCGAACTGCGTCTGGACGGGTCCTGCAACCTCCCCCGTTTCCATTCCCTGAACGGCTCCGTCGAATTCGGGCACCATCTGTCCGGGGCCGAACCAGCCGAGCTCCCCGCCCGACGGGCCGGAGGGTCCCGTGGAATTCTCCCGGGCGAGCGTGGCGAAATCCGCACCACCCTCCAGCTCCTCGATCAGCGCCTGGGCCTCCTCTTCGGTCTCCACGAGGATGTGGGAGGCGTTGTATTCCTGAGCCGCGCTCATGCCGTCCGTCCGCGCGGCATAGGCTTCCTGCACGGCCTCGTCGCTCACGGCCTCGTCGGCGATGTCGGCGATGGCGGCGCTCGCGAGAAGTCCGCGTTCCTCGTTCTCAAGGGTGAGGCGTGCGCCGTCGCTCAGGTCCTGCCCTTCCGCGAGGACGGTCTGGTCCACGAGTTGATCGAGGATTCCGGTGAAAAGCTGTTCCGGCGGAAGCTGGCGGTAATTTTCGGGCAGGCGGTCATAGAGGGCGATCATGTGACCGAGCGTGATCTCGCGTCCGTCGACGGTGGCCACCACGGTGCTTGCGTCCTGCGCCGCGACGGGTGCCGCCAGACCGGCGGCGAGAACGCATGCCGCGGTGGTCGTGAAAAGTTTCGACATCCTCAATCCTTCCTCGAGCCGCCCCGGCGGGGCGACATTGACACGATCAGGGTCACCGCCTACATCGCCACCAGCCTCTGACGGGGCCTGTCTTGCTGCCGTACCTATGCGGGTACGCCATTGCGGGCAAGCCGATCCCCCTCACAGATTGGGTCAGGAGAGAACATGCTGGGTCTGGGAAGCGTTGCCAAGAAGGTCTTCGGCACTCCGAACGATCGCAAGGTGAAGGCGACGCGGCCGCTGGTCGAGAAGGTCAACGCCCTCGAAGCGGAGTTCGAGCCGCTGAGCGACGAGGACCTTAAGGTCCGGACCGCGGACCTGCGCGCCCGCGCCGCGAACGGCGAGGCGCTCGACGCGCTCCTGCCCGAGGCCTTCGCGAATTGCCGGGAGGCCGCACGGCGCACGCTCGGGCTCCGCGCGTTCGACGTGCAGATCATGGGCGGCATCTTTCTCCACCAGGGCAACATCGCGGAGATGAAGACGGGCGAGGGCAAGACGCTCGTCGCGACCTTTCCCGCCTATCTGAACGCGCTGACGGGCAAGGGCGTGCACATCGTCACCGTGAACGACTACCTCGCCAAGCGCGACGCGGAATGGATGTCGAAGGTCTACGGCGCGCTCGGCATGACCTGCGGCGTGGTCTATCCCCAGCAGCCCGAGGCGGAGAAGCGCGCCGCCTATCGCTGCGACGTGACCTACGCGACGAACAACGAGTTGGGCTTTGACTACCTGCGCGACAACATGAAGTCCGACCTCAAGGACATGTTCCAGCGCGACCACAACTACGCGATCGTGGACGAGGTCGATTCGATCCTCATCGACGAGGCGCGCACGCCGCTCATCATCTCCGGTCCCGCGCAGGACCGCTCCGATCTCTACAAGACCATCGATGCGGTGATCCCGCTTTTGCAGGACGATCATTTCAAACTCGACGAGAAGACCCGCAACGTCACCTATACCGACGAGGGCAACGAGTTTCTCGAAAACCACATGGCCGAGGCGGGAATCCTGCCCGAGGGACAGACGCTCTACGATCCGGAATCGACGACGATCGTGCATCATGTCAACCAGGGGCTCCGGGCGCACAAGCTCTACCAGCGCGACAAGGATTACATCGTCCGCAACGACGAGGTGGTGCTGATCGACGAGTTCACTGGCCGGATGATGGCGGGACGGCGCCTGTCGGACGGTCTTCACCAGGCGATCGAGGCGAAGGAGGGCGTGAACATCCAGCCCGAGAACGTCACGCTCGCCTCCGTCACCTTCCAGAACTATTTCCGGCTTTACGACAAGCTCGCGGGCATGACCGGCACCGCGCTGACCGAGGCCGACGAGTTCGAGGAAATCTACAAGCTCGGCGTCGTCGAAGTGCCGACGAACAAGCCCATTGCGCGCGCCGATGAGCACGACGCCGTCTACCGCACGGCGCGGGAGAAGTACGACGCGATCGTCGCGGAGATCGCGAAGGCGCACGAGACCGGACAGCCGGTCCTCGTCGGCACGACCTCGATCGAGAAGTCCGAATTTCTCTCGAGTCTCCTCCAGAAGGAAAACGTTGCCCACAACGTCCTGAACGCCCGCCAGCACGAGCAGGAGGCGCAGATCGTCGCCGATGCCGGCAAGCCGGGCGCCGTCACCATCGCGACGAACATGGCCGGGCGCGGCACCGACATCCAGCTTGGCGGCAATGTCGACATGAAGGTGATGCAGGCCCTCGAGGCGACCCCGGAAGCCGATCCGGAGGAAGTGCGCGCACGTATCGAGGCGGAGACGGCGTCGGACAAGGAGCTGGTCAAGGAGGCGGGCGGCCTGTTCGTGCTCGCGACCGAGCGTCATGAGAGCCGTCGGATCGACAACCAGCTTCGCGGCCGCTCCGGCCGGCAGGGCGATCCGGGCCGGTCGGCTTTCTTCCTCTCGCTCGAGGACGACCTGATGCGGATTTTCGGATCCGAGCGGCTCGACAACGTGCTCTCGAAGCTCGGCATGAAGGAAGGCGAGGCGATCATCCATCCGTGGGTGAACAAGTCGCTGGAGAAGGCGCAGGCGAAGGTCGAGGGACGCAACTTCGACATCCGCAAGCAGCTTCTGAAGTTCGACGACGTGATGAACGACCAGCGAAAGGTCATCTTCGGCCAGCGCCGGGAAATCATGGAGGCCGATGATCTCGCGGAGATCGCACAGGACATGCGGCACCAGGTTATCGACGATCTCGTCGACCAGCACATCCCCGCCCGTTCCTACGCCGATCAATGGGACGGGGAGGGGCTTTACGTCGCCGTGCTCGAGCAGTTGGGGCTCGATCTGCCTATCATCGGCTGGACGGAAGAGGATGGCGTCGACGACACGGAGATCCGCGAGCGGCTCTACAAGGCGTCCGACGAGTTCATGGCCGGAAAGGCCGCGCAGTTCGGCCCCGAGAACATGCGCAACATCGAAAAGCAGATCCTGCTGCAGACGATCGACGCGAAGTGGCGTGAACATCTCCTGATGCTGGAGCACCTGCGGTCAGTCGTTGGCTTTCGCGGCTACGCGCAGCGTGATCCGCTGAACGAGTACAAGAACGAGGCGTTCCAGCTCTTCGAGGGGATGCTCGACAGCCTGCGCGCCGACGTGACCCGAAAACTCTCCCAGATCCGCCCGCTCTCGGAGGCGGAACAGAAGGCGATGATCGCGCAGATCGAGGCGCAACGGAGTGCGGTGCAGTCGAACGCGAAGGCCTCCCCACCCCAGGGCGAGAAGCAGGCCGAAGCAGCCGCACCCGGTTTCGTGGAGGCCGATCCGGCGACCTGGGGCAATCCGGGGCGGAACGATTCCTGTCCCTGCGGATCGGGCCGGAAATTCAAGCATTGCCACGGTGCGCTCGCCTGACCTTGACCGGTCAGGCCAAGATGTCGGAAAGTCCACGTTCGAGCGAACGCTTTTTCTTGCGCCCGAGAGCGTGAGAGGCTAGGGGACGCTCGCGGCGCCGCAGTAGCTCAGATGGTAGAGCAACGCATTCGTAATGCGTGGGTCGGGGGTTCGAGTCCCTTCTGCGGCACCATTCTTCTCTCCCCGTGACAGGATCGGCAGAGGCGGACATGCCGCGGCACCGGGCCGCGGCACTGATCAGCCTTACGCCGGACCCGAGCCCTGGGTCGCGGTATAGACCGCATAGAGGGACTGGCTCGCCGCCATGAAGAGACGGTTCCGCTTCGGCCCGCCGAAGCAGACGTTGCCGCAGACCTCCGGCAACCGGATCCGGCCCAAGAGCGCGCCTTCGGGCGACCAGCAGGTCACGCCGTTGTAGCCGACGTTCCGCCCGGCATTCGACGACGACCATACGTTGCCGTAGACGTCGACTGACAGACCGTCGGGCCCGCATTTCACGTCGTCCACCATGCAATCGGAGAAGAGCCGGCCGTTCGTCGCCTGTCCGTTCGCGATGTCGAAGACGAAGATGTTGCCTCCGCCGCCCGGCCCCTGGTCGCCCGGTCCCTTGCCGGTCGAGGCGACGTAGAGCCGCGACTGGTCCGGCGAGAAGGCGAGGCCGTTCGGATCGGGCGCACCCTCCTCCTCGACCACGCGGGTCACGGTGCCGTCGGGGCCGATGCGATAGACGGCGGTCGGCATCTCGCGTTGGGCCGACCCCACTTCCGGTGGCTGGCCGAGGGTCACGTCGAGCAAGCCGTTGGGATTGGAGGGTCCGCCCGGCGCGTCGGGCGCACCTTCATAGAGCTGGCCGCCATAGGGCGGATCGGTGAACCAGTAGCTGCCATCGGGATGCGCCACGACATCGTTGGGCGAATTGAAGGGCTGCCCCTCGAAATTGTCGGCCAGGATCGTGACCGACCCGTCGAGCTCGTAGCGGACCACCCGGCGCGTCAGGTGCTCGCAGGAGAGCTGCCGCCCCTGATAGTCGAAGCTGTTGCCGTTCGAGTTGTTGGAAGGCTGCCGGAACACGCTGACATGCCCGTCCTCGCTGAGGTAGCGGTACTGGCAATTGTTCGGGATGTCGGAGAAGACGAGATACTTGCCGACCCCGCTCCAGGCCGGGCCCTCGGCCCAGAGTGCTCCGGTCCAGAGCCGCTCGACCGGGGCATTGGGCTGCGCGAGGCCGTTGAAGGCGGGATCGACGGCGATCACGTCGGGATCCCAGAAATAGACGTTGGGCGCGCCATTGGGTCCGAAATCGCGCGGCGGATCGGTCACGGTGCTCGGAGGCACGGGTGCGGATCCGGCCTCCTGCGCAGCAGCGGCCGAGGCGAGCGCGAAGCCCGCGCCGGAGGCGCCGATCGCTCCGAGCGCGCGCCGCCGGCTCATCGAGAATTCCTTCGTCATGGTAGTCCTCCCTCGCGTCGAGGTGACGCAAGGGCATTTGGCCGCCGATCCGCGTGATTGTCCATTCTTCCGTTGGACGCGATCGGAACGGTTTCAGGCGGCGGGCTTCTCCGCATGGCCCATGTAGATCACCATCGTCCCGGGAACGCGCCCGAAGGTCGGATCGCCCCGCCGGTCGATCCCCCGCGGCCCGAGCCCTGTCATCGGGCCGGGTTCGAGACCTGCACGGGTCAATGCCCCGCGAAGCTCCGAAGGGGTGATGAACATCTCCGGATCGTGCGTGCCCTTGGGCAGGAGACCGAGGATGTCCTCTGCCGCCGTGATCGTCGCGAACCGCGCGATCGGATTGCGATTGATCGTATCGAAGAGGAAATGTCCCCCGGGAACGAGGACGCGCTCCACCTCCCGCAGCACGGCGTCGAGATCGCGGACGTGCTCCAATACGTCGACACAGACGACGGCGTCGAAGGAGGCATCCGCGTAGGGCAGCTCCTCTCCGACGCCGGTATCGTACGTGATCTCGTGGCCTTCGGACTTCGCATGCTTTCGCGCGGCCTCGATCGCGTCCTCGGCGGGATCGAGGCCGGTCACGACCGCGCCGCGCTTGGCCAGTGCCTCCGCCATGAACCCGCCGGCACATCCGAGATCGAGCACGCGCTTGCCCGGCCAGTCGACGAGCCGGTCGAACCAGGACAGACGGCCGGGCACCATGTTCTTCAGGACGCGCACCCAGCGGATCTCGTCCGTCCACCATCGCTCGGCATGGGTGTCGTAGATCGTGAGGTCGTTGCGCGTGTCGCTCATGTCATCGGGCCCTTCCCTGTCCGCGGCGTCGGATGCCGCAATTCCGTAGCAATTTTAAAGGTTAGCCCGACGTTCACGCGGACCTGCTACCCCCGTCTCGAAGACAAGCGAGAGACGCCATGAGCCTTACCAACAAACCGACCATCATCAAGCGCAAGAAGGTGATCGCCGGCGGCGGCCATCATGGTGGCGCGTGGAAAGTGGCCTACGCGGACTTCGTCACGGCAATGATGGCATTCTTCCTGCTCATGTGGCTCCTGAACGCGACGACCGAGTCCCAAAAGAACGGGCTTGCCGATTACTTCAGTCCCACGATCAGCGTGGCGCGGACATCGGGCGGTGGAGAGCAGGTGCTCTACGGCACGACCGCGCTCAGCAAGGACACGATGTCGACCGCGAGCGCAACGGCCACGTCGCCCGACAAAAGCGCCGAGGCCGGGACACCCCTCGACCTGCCCCCGCCGCTGGCCGAAATCCAGGACGAGCTCACCGCGGCCTCCGGCGAAAGCATGGTTTCCGACGAACTGCTGCAGCACATCATCACGCGGGTGACCGACGAGGGCCTCATCGTCGATCTCTTCGACCTGCCCGGTGCGCCGCTCTTCCAGGGGCAGACCGACCGGCCGACGCCCCTCTTGGTCGAACTGGCAGGCGTGGTTTCCGAGATCTTCGGCTTGGCGCGGAACGAGATCGCGATCAACGGGCATGTGCGCTCGGTTCCGATCGTCCTGCGCGATACACCGGTCTGGTCGCTTTCCGCGGCACGGGCGCAGGTCGTGCGCGGTCTCATCACGGTCGAACATGTCGCCGAGAACCGGATCCAGCGGATCGCCGGTTACGCGGACCGTGAACAATTGGAGCCCGATCCGATGGATGTCCGCAACAACCGCGTCGAGATAATCCTGCTGCGCTGATCGCGCAGCAGGCCCGACGGGCGATCTTAGGCCCGTGTTAAGCCCTCTGGCCTAAACCAGATCCAACGGAACAGAACTTCTGCACTGAAAGGGCGTGTTCAACATGTCGATCTCTTCCTCTCTCGCCGCCGGGGTCAGTGGCCTGAACGCCAACGCGCAGCGGCTTTCGACCATCTCGGACAACATCGCCAACTCGGCTACCTACGGGTACAAGCGTATGTCGACCGATTTTCACTCTATGGTGGTCGGGGAGGGGAATGGCGCGCGCTACACGGCCGGCGGCGTCAGAACCTCGCAGTTGCGGGAGATTCAGGAAACCGGACAACTTCAGAACACCAGCAACTCGACCGATATCGCAATCAACGGCCGGGGCTTCCTGCCGGTGACGACGCTCGAGAGCGCCGAATCAGGTGGAAATCTCGATCTGCTGCTGGCCACGACCGGATCGTTCCGCGCGAACGACGAGGGCATCCTAGTGGACGGCGCCGGCAAGGTGCTCCTTGGCTGGCCGGCGGGTCCGAACGGCGAATTTCCGGCCTTCCCGCGTGACGGTGTCGGAGGCCTCGAACCCATCAATGTCTTTCACAACCAGTACACGGCGAGCCCCACGAGCGAAGTGACGGTCAGTGCCAACCTTCCGTCCGACGCGAGCGATCCGGCCAATCTCGGAGAGCCGCAGAACCTGAACGTGGAGTATTTCGGCAATCTCGGGCAGACCGAATCCCTCGATTTCACGTTTACGCCCACCGGGACCATCAACGAGTGGGAGCTCCAGATCTACGATAGCAATTCGGACAGTATCGTCGGCGATTACACCCTGTCGTTCAGCGACGCCAATGCCGGCGGCGGAATGCTGGAGAACGTCGTCGCGAACGCGGGCGGCGCCTACGACCCGGCGACAGGCACGATCGAGCTCGCGGTCGGTGGTGGAACGATCATGGCAAAGATCGGAGGCCTGGGTGATCCGTCCGGCATGACCCAGCTCGACTCCAATTTCGCGCCCACGCAACTATCCAAGAACGGTGCTGCGGCGGGGAGTCTTCGATCGGTCGAGATCGACGGGAACGGGATCGTCCACGGTATCTACGAGACCGGACAGATCCGGCCGATCTACCAGGTGCCCGTGATCGACGTGCCGAACCCGGTCGGGCTGGTCTCGACCGACGGACAATCCTATCGCGTGAGCCCCGATTCCGGCACCATCTTCCTGTGGGATGCCGGCGCAGGTCCGGTCGGTACCACGGAAGGCTTCACCCGCGAGGCGAGCACCGTGGACGTCGCCAAGGAACTTACCGACCTAATCCAGACGCAGCGAGCCTATTCCTCGAATGCGAAGATCATCCAGACCGTCGACGAGATGCTGCAGGAAACGATGAACCTGAAGCGATAGACCCGAACCTGAAGGACGCCGACCGTGAACCTATCCGCCGCCTTGAACAACGCGATCTCGGGCCTCGGCGCCGCAAGCCGGTCGGCCCAGGTCGTGTCGTCGAACATCTCGAACGCACTCACCCCCGGCTATGGGCGGCGGGAGGTCGATCTGTCGACCGAAAGGTATGGCGGTGTCCGGATCGACGGCATCGCGCGGCGCGCCGATCCCGCCGTGATCGCGGAACGGCGCGGTGCGGAGGCCGAGCAGGGCTTCTCCTCGACCCGCAGCGCCGCGCTCGGCCGGATATCTGACGCGGTGGGGGCGGCGGATGATCCGAATTCCCTCGCGGGCCGGGTCGCGAGGCTCGAGGCGCAGCTGACGCAGGCGGCCAGCGCACCGGAATCCGAGGTGCGCCAGTTGAACGTCCTCGAAGCCGCGCGTGACATCACCGTTCACCTGGAGCAGGCGACCGACAGCATCCAGGCGCAGCGCGCCCAGGCCGATCGCGGCATTGGACGCGCCGTCGGAATGCTCAACGAAAACCTAGCCCGCATCGAGGAGATCAACACGCAGATCGCCCGGAGCCGCGGCAAGGGAGAAGACGTGACCTCGCTTCTCGACATGCGGCAGGCGAGCATCGACCAGATTTCCGAGATCGTGCCCATCCGCGAGATCACGCGGCCGAACGGTACGATCGGTCTGATGACGCCGGGCGGACAGATCCTGCTCGATCCCCGCCCCGTGACGATCGAGTTCACGCCCGCGAACGCCGTCGGACCGGGGTCGACGCTCGGCAACCCCCTGTCCGGTCTGACGGTGGATGGGCGCGCGATCGACATGAGCAACCCGGACGGCAAGATGGCGGGGGGTACGCTCGCCGCGATGTTCGAGGTCCGCGACCAGTCCGGCGTGGCGGCGCAGGCGCGTCTCGACGGGTTCGCCCGCGACCTCGTGGAACGCTTCGCCGATCCGTCGCTCGACACGCCGCCAGCCGCTGTCCCGGGTCTCTTCACCGATCGCGGCGCGGCCTTCGCGCCGGCCGACGAGACCGGCCTTGCGGGCCGTCTGCGCCTGAATGCGCGCGTCGATCCAACACAGGGCGGAGAGCTTTGGCGGCTGCGGGACGGGATCGGCGCTGCCGCGCCGGGCGATGCGGGCGATGCCCGGCTCCTCACCGCGATGGGCGACATCATGCGCGCCCCCCGCGCCGCCGCCTCTCCGAACCTCGGAGCCGAGCGGCTGAGCCTAGGCAGCCTGGCCGATACTCTCGTCGCCCGGGCATCGGGTGATGCCTACCAGGCCGAGCAGCGGGAGACGTTCACGCAAACCCGGGCTGCGGCACTCATGGAGGAGGAGATGAGCCAGGGTGTCGATACCGACCAGGAAATGCAGAAACTTCTGCTCGTCGAACAGGCCTACGGGGCCAATGCCCGGGTAATACAGGCGGTCGACGACATGATGCGGCGGCTGATGGAGATCTAACATGATGACGACCACCTTCGGTGACCTCGCGCAGAACTTCGTCCAGCGTCGCGCGATTACCAGCCTTAACAAAGAGATGGCGCAGCAGGGCCAGGAGATCACGACCGGGATCAAGGCCGATATCACCAGCGCGATGGGCGGCGATACCCGTTCGCTCGCAAGCCTCGAGCGGAGCCTGACCGGCCTCGAAGCCTACCGCACGGCGACCACGGAGGCGGAGCTTGCCGTCGATATGGTCCAGACCGCGCTCGGCCGGATCGAATCATCGGTCTCTGAGGTTCGCAACGCGCTGAGTGCCCAGCTCAATTCAGGCGACACGACCGGTTTTAAGGCGACAAACCAGATCGCCAAGTCCGCATTCGAGAACGTCGTCTCGACGCTCAATACGTCCGTTTCGGGCCGCTCGCTCTTCGCCGGGACGGCCACCAACCAGCCCGCGTTGAGGCAGGGGTCCGAGATCCTGGCCGATATCAAGGCGCTGGTCGAGGGCGATACCGATCCGACCGTCGTCTCGGACAAGATCGACGCGTACTTCAACGATCCCGCCGGCGGGTTCCTGACGAACGATTACCTCGGATCGGATCAGTCGCGGGCCGCGTTCCGGATTTCCCCCAACGACGAGGTGAGCGTGACGGTCCGCGCCGACGATGCGGAGATGCGCGAGACGCTGGCCGCGCTTGCGAAGAATGCGGTGCTGGCGGACGGGGCGCCCAACTTGCCGATCGCGGGGCAGCGCGCCCTTGTCGACGGTTCACGCGCGGCGCTGCATGCGGCGGATAGCGCGCTGATCGGGCTGCGAGGTACGGTCGGCGTCGCGCAGGCGAAGATCGATTCCGCCACAACCCGCAACGAAGCGGAGAAATTCGGCCTCGAGGAGGCGCGGCTGGCGATGATCGGCGCCGATATCTACGAGGCGACGACGCGCTTCCAGCAGATCGAGACGCAACTCCAGTCGCTCTATGCCATCACCGCGCGGATGTCGCGCCTCAACCTGACGAATTTCCTCTGATGGTCCGCACCCTACTCGCAATCTTCGCCCTCCTGATCCAGGCCGTCTCGGTCCAGGCGAGCCCGGTCCGGATCAAGGATCTCGTGGAATTCGACGGCGTGCGGGGCAACGACCTCGTGGGCTACGGCCTCGTCGTGGGTCTGAACGGCACGGGCGACGGGCTTCGCAACGCGCCCTTCACCGAAGAGATCATGACCAATATTCTCGAGCGGCTTGGCGTTAACGTTACCGGCGAACAGTTCCGGCCGCAAAACGTCGCCGCCGTGCTCGTGACCGCCGAACTGCCGCCCTTCGCCCGCACGGGCAGCCAGATCGACGTGACGGTCTCGGCCATCGGCGACGCGTCCTCGCTTCTTGGCGGAACGCTCGTGATGACCCCGCTCAACGCCGCGGACGGGCAGATCTACGCGGTAAGCCAGGGCACCGTCATCGCCGGCGGTGCGAGCGCGGAAGGCGATGCCGCGACGGTTGTCCAGGGCGTGCCGACGGCAGGATCCATTCCCAACGGCGCCCGGGTGGAGCGCGAGATCGACTTCAACTTCACCCAGCTTGAGAGCATCCGCCTTGCGCTTCGGACGCCCGACTTCACGACCGCCGGCCGGATCGAACAGGCGATCAACGCCGACATGCGCCGTCCCGTCGCCGTGATGCTCGATGCGGGCACGGTGCTCATCGACATCGGCTCCACCCAGATGCGCTCGCCCGCCCATGCGATGGGCCGGATCGAGAACATCACCGTGGAGCCCGAACGCCGCGCCCGCGTCGTCGTCGACCAGCGTTCCGGCACCATCGTCATGGGCGAGGACGTGCGGATCAGCCGCGTCGCCGTCAGCCAGGGCAACCTGACCTTGCGCGTGGAAGAGGCGCCGCAGGTCGTGCAGCCGAACCCCTTCGCCCCGGGCGAGACGGTTGTCGTACCCCGGACCAATGCCGCGATCGAGGAGGAGCCGGGCATCGGCCTTGCAGAGGTGCCCGACGGCACCAACCTCTCGGACGTCGTGGCGGGGCTCAACGCGCTCGGCGTGGCACCGCGCGACATGATCGACATCCTCAAGAGCATCAAGGCCGCCGGCGCGCTTCATGCGGAGTTCATCGTCCAGTAGCGCCAGGCCCTAAATTCGGATACGCGCCCCGATTTCGTCCGCGACGAGATCGGGGCGTTCCTCGTGCGCGAGGTGTCCAAGGGGGCCGAGATCCAGGAATTCGCCGTGCCGCGCCCGTGCCGCCGCCGCCTCGGAAACCCGCGAAGGCACCGTTCGATCGTTCGTGCCGGCCATCAACGTGACGGGGATGTCGAGGGAGGCGAGCTTCGTCGGCAATCCGCGCGTGGTCCAGGCCGCCATCATCGCGAGCGCGCCGTCGATATGCTCCGGATCGCTCAGAAGGCGGGCATAGAGCGCGCGTCCCCGCGCGTCGATCCGCGATCCCGTGGCATCGAGCATCGCTTCGATCCGCCTTTCCCCACCCGGCAGGCGCGCGACGAGCCGCGGCACCACCCGGAGCGAGGCAAGCGCCTTCGCCATGGCCGGAAAGACGAGCCCGGCCGCACCCTCGAACCCACCAAGCGCCGCATTGAGGCCGATCACCGCGCCAAGCGCGCGGCCATCGCGTGACGCCGCCATTTCCACGGCGAGCGCGCCGCCTGCGGAATGACCGACGATGGCATCGGGCCGCCAACCCTGCGCGTCGCACAATGTCCAGATGTCGGCGGCCATTGGTGCGAGACCGGAGCGATGCCGCGTTCCCCGCCTCGTGAAGCCATGTCCGGGCAGATCGAGCGCGACGACCTCGAACCGCTCCGCGAGGTGCGGCAACAGATCGCGCCAGGAATGCGTCGCGCCCCCCGTCCCGTGGAGCAGCAGAAGCGTCGGGCCCTCGCCCGCCACCTGCACGTGCCAGCGATGCGGGCGGCTTTCGACGAAGCGCGAGGCATCCCGGTTCGGCCAGTCCCGGCCATCTTTATCCCATTCCATCCCGGCTATCTCGCCCCCGTCACGGACGCGCCAGCGCAGATGAGACGACACCGCTCAACGCCTCCGCCGTGGCCCGCGGCAGGGGGAGGTAGGGAACCGCCATTGCCTGCGCGAGCTCCGCAAGTTCGCGGGAGGGGCGGCGGCCGGTATCGACGACGATCCCGGTGATGCCCGATGCCGCGATCAGGACGGCCGCCTGTCGCGCCTCTTCCCCTGCCGCTTGGCGATCCGCGCGTCCGTCGAGCGTGATGTTGGCGCGTCCGTCGGTCAGGATCGCGAGGCTCGGGGCATAGCCCTGCCCGCGCTGGCGGAGCCCGAGTTCGGCACCCGCGCGCAGGGCCGCGGCAAGCGGCGTACCCCCGCCACCCGGCAGCGCGGCCAGCCGCCGCTTCGTCTGCACAAGCGAGCGCGTGGGCGGCAGGAGGAGTTCCGCATTCTCTCCGCGGAAGCCGATCAGGGCGACGTGGTCCCGGCGCGAATATGCTTCGGCCAGCATCAGCTCCACCGCCCCCTTCGCCTCGGCAAGACGGCTGGCCGCCGCGGAGCCTGAGGCGTCTACGAGGAAGATGACGAGGCGGTCGGACGTCTCCTCGAACCGCTTTCGCCTGATGTCGCCGGGCCGGACATGGACGAGGCGATGGCTTTCCGCGTCGCGCCGCCGGATCGTCTGCCACGGGGCCGCGGCACGGAGCGTCGCAACGATATCGATCCGCGCGTCGCTGCCGCGTCCGGGCCGCGCGGGCAGGGGACGGCCGCGCCGATTGCCGCGCCGTGCCGCGCCGCTGCCGCGCCCGCCCGACGCCGCCGTCACCGCACGGCCCGCGGCGAGCCGCGAAAGAACGTCGGCGGGAAGCGCGGCGCGCACGGCCTCGACGAGGACATCCTCGGGCGGCAGGCTGTCCTCCGGGCGCTGCGGTGAGTGCTCGGATGGCTCCTCCGTCTCTTCCCGATCTTCCGCGGGATCGGGTTCTTCCTGCGGTCCGGCGCGGTGGGCGAAGACGAGATTGGCGGCCAGGGCGAGATCGGCCTCCCCGACTGCCTCCCGCCCCTCGAGGGCCGCGAGTCCACGGGCGGCGCGGGCGGCGAGAAGGGGCGCGCGAAAGCTTGCGATGCCGAGTTCCGCCGCCGCGACGGTGAGCCGTGCGAGCTTATGGTCGTCGAGCCGGATCGCCGGAAGACGCTCCCGTGCCGCGCCATCCTCAATCACCGACCCGGTCGGGATATCGGCGCGCGATACGCCGTCGAGAGAGACGAAGAGGCCGAGTCTCTCGGCGAGCGCGGCGGGGAGCGCCTCGCCTTCCTCCGCTCCTTCATCGATCGCGACGAGGCCGCATTGCCCCGCGTCGATCGCCTGCCCGAGGCGGGCCGCGAGGCCGGGCGGGCACCGTTCCGCCATCGCGAGACAGAGCGTCTCGCTTCGCCCGATGATCCCCGCGCGATGTCTAAGGGCTCCCGCGCCCAGGGTCGCGGCGAGGTCGATGCCGCCGAAGAGCGCGTCGTCGTCCATGCCGGGATGGATCCGTGCCGCCCGCTTGATATGGAGGCAGGCGAGAACCGCGTCGCGGGCCGGGCCGGGGCGGGCGCGCAACCAGAGACCTCCAAGACCCATCGGATCGAGCCGCATCAGGCGGACGGCCACCAGCGCCCGCTCGCCGGGCGTCATTCCGCGGCTTCGCGGAGCGGTCCGAACATCTCGTCCACGACCCGGTCCACCCGGGCACCGCTGCCTGCCTCGTCCATCGGATCGCGGCGCAGGCGGTGGCGAAGCGCCATCGCCGCCACACCGCGCAGGTGCCGTCGCTCCACGGCGGCATCGCCCTGCCATGCCGCGTGCGCGCGGGCGGCGCGCAGGAGCGTGAGCTCCCCCCTGAGCCCGTCGGAGCCGAGCGCGAGGCAAAGTTCGGCGCAGTCGCGCAGTGCCGCCTCCGGCGTCTCTATCCCGGGCAGCGCCTTGCGTGCTGCGACGATCCGTTTCCGGAGTGCCGCGTCCTCGGCCCGCCAGTGCCGCAGGAACGCCGCGCGATCGTTGTCGTAGGCAATGCGCCGGCGGATCACCTCCACCCGCATCTCGACATCGGTCGGGGACGCCACGTCGACGGAGAGGCCGAACCGGTCGAGAAGCTGCGGGCGCAGTTCGCCTTCCTCCGGGTTTCCTGAGCCGACGAGCACGAACCGCGCGGGGTGGCGGATCGAGAGCCCTTCCCGTTCCACAACGTTCTCCCCCGATTGCGCCACGTCGAGCAGGAGGTCGACGATATGGTCCTCGAGGAGGTTCACCTCGTCGATGTAGAGATAGCCGCGATTGGCACGGGCGAGCAGGCCGGGCTCGAACGCCTTTTCTCCGCGCGTGAGCGCGCGTTCGATGTCGAGCGCCCCCGTCACCCGGTCCTCCGACACGCCGAGCGGTAGGTCGACGACCGGCGTGGGACGGGAGACGCGTCGCATCGAGGTAACGTCGGCCCAGTCCGGGCAATCGGCGGGTCGGGCGGAATTGACCGGGCAACCCTCGACCTGCCGGATCGGCGGCAGGAGGGCCGCGAGTGCGCGCACGGCGGTCGACTTGCCGGTGCCGCGGTCGCCGAAAACCAGAACGCCGCCGATCCCGGAATCGATGGCGGTCAGGATCATGGCGCTCTTCATCTCGTCCTGGCCGACGATGGCGCTGAAGGGGAAAGGCTGGGTCATACGGCGTCCCGATATTGGGAAAGGGGATCCGATCCCGCCCAGGTACCGCGGGAACCGGTGACGCGGAACCGCGCATAGAGCTCTTCGCGGAACCAGTCTCCCGCGCGCACCGCGCGGACGGCCCGCGCATGGGGGCCGTCCCGGCGGGCGAAGCGGGCCATGCTGCCTGCATCGGGCCAGACGGAAAAGGTGATCTGATGCAGGACCGGCACCTCGCCGATGCCGATCTTGAAGAGCACGTCGGGATTGGTGCCGATCACGTCGGAGATTTCCGGCGCACGGCGCCAGAACTTCGCGAGCCGCGACGGGCGGATGGTGGCGCGGGTCAGCGCGGCCAGCGGGCCCGGGGCCGCCTTGTCGGTCACGCGGAACGGCGTTCTGCCAGACCAGTGTCCGCGGACCTGCGTCGCCTGCAGGAACAGAGTGTAGTCCTCGACGGCGTGCCGGCGCCAACGGCGGTAGATCCGGGCGTCTTCGGTCGTGCGGCGCGCCGTTTCCGCGTCGTCCCAGACGGCAAGGATCGCATAGATCCGCGGATCTGCCGTGGCGAACCGCTCACCACCCGATCCGCAAAGCTTCCAGAAGGAACACCGCTTCATCAGGTGAAAATCGAGACGTGCAAAACCCATCTGCGCAAAGGCCCATACCCGGGCGCGGATCGTGTCGAAGCGGAAGACAGACAAGGTCACGGTTTGGATCGCGGATACTCCGGTCGATTTTCCCGAGCGGGTGTCACGCAAGATTGACATGATCTCGTCCGGGAGGGAAGGGCCGGGCCATACGTCTCAAAGTCGATTGTCAGATAAACTGGACATGTATAGTCTCGTGGTATGGACAGTTCCGCCCCAGCCGCCGCGACCCCCAGCCGTGCCCTCGTGATCGGGGCGGGCCTGGGCGGCCTGGCGGCGGCAATGCGCCTTGGGGCAAAGGGCTACGCCGTGACTGTCTTCGACCGGCTCGACTCGCCGGGCGGGCGCGGATCGGCGATCGAGCGGAACGGCCACAGGTTCGACCTCGGCCCCACGATCGTCACGGTCCCGCAACTTTTGCGCGAGCTCTGGTCGGAATGCGGACGGGATTTTGACGCCGATGTCGATCTGCGCGCGCTCGATCCCTTCTACGAGATACGCTGGCAGGATGGGTCGCGCTTCACCGCGCGGCAGGATACGGACGCGATGCGTGCGGAGGTCGCGCGCCTCTCGCCCGAGGATCTGCCCGGCTACGAGCGGTTTCTCGAGGATAGCGCCGCACGTTACAGATTCGGCTTCGAGGATCTGGGCCGCCGTTCCATGCACAGGTTCCGCGATCTTCTGACGGTACTTCCGACCTTCGCGCGGCTCCGTGCCGACCGCTCCGTGGCGTCCCATGCCGCGCGGCGGTTCCGCGATCCGAGGCTCAGGATGGCGTTCAGCTTCCATCCCCTCTTCATCGGCGGCGATCCGTTCCACGTCACCTCGATGTATATCCTCGTCTCGCATCTCGAGAAGGAGTTCGGCGTCCATTATGCCATCGGTGGCGTCGCGGCGATCGCGCGCGCGATGGCGCGGGTCGTGGCGGAACAGGGCGGCGAGGTCCGGCAGGGCGCGGAGGTCGACGAGATCCTGATCGAGAACGGGAAGGCCACGGGCGTCCGGCTTGTCGACGGGAGCGTCGATCGGGCCGATGTCGTGGTGTCGAACGCGGATGCGGGTCATACCTACGAAAGGCTGTTGCGGAACCATCCGCGGCGGCGCTGGACGCAGGCGAAGCTTGGCCGGCGGCGCTGGTCGATGGGGCTCTATGTCTGGTATTTCGGCACGCGCGGTACGGCGGGAATGTGGTCCGATGTCGGACATCACACGATCCTGAACGGCCCGCGCTACAAGGGCCTCCTGCGCGACATCTTCCTGCGCGGGAAGCTCGGCGACGACATGAGCCTCTATATCCACCGCCCCTCCGTGACCGACCCGAGCGTGGCGCCCGAGGGGGACGACACGTTCTATGCCCTCTCGCCCGTGCCGCATCTGGGCCATGCGAAGCCAGCGGATTGGGAGGCGGAGGCGGAGCGCTACCAGGAGAAGGTCGCGGCGCAGCTCGAGACCGTGATCCCGGGCTTTCGAGATCGCATCACGGCAAGCCACGTGATGACGCCCGCGGATTTCCGCGACCGCTATCTCTCTCCGCACGGCTCGGGCTTCTCCATCGAGCCGCGGATCCTGCAATCGGCCTGGTTCCGGCCGCACAATGTGAGCGAGGAGGCCTCGGGTCTCTATCTCGTGGGTGCCGGGACGCATCCGGGTGCCGGGCTGCCCGGAGTGATCTCCTCGGCGGAGGTGCTGGGCAAGCTCGTTCCAGACCCGGCGCATCCCGTCCGCCCGGCGGAGCGTCTCGAAATGGCGGCTGAATGATCGATTCCGACGACATGGAACATTGCCGGGAGGCGATCCGGCAAGGCTCGCGCTCCTTCCACATGGCCTCGCACCTTCTGCCCGCACGGGTGCGCGATCCGGCACTGGCGCTCTACGCGTTCTGCCGGTTGGCCGACGACGCGGTGGATCTGGGACAAGACAAGGCGGGTGCGGTCCTGCGTCTGCGAGACCGTCTCGACCGGGCCTATCGTGGCGTGCCGCGCAATGCGCCCGCAGACCGTGCCTTCGCCACCGTCGTCGAGACCCACGGAATGCCCCGCGATCTTCCCGAGGCCTTGCTCGAGGGATTGGCGTGGGATGCCGAGTGCCGTCGCTACGACACGCTTTCGGACCTGCATGGATATTGCGCCCGGGTGGCCTCCGCCGTCGGCGCGATGATGTGCGTCCTGATGGGCGTGCGCGATGCGGATGCGCTGGCAAGGGCCTGCGATCTCGGCGTGGCGATGCAACTCACCAACATCGCCCGGGATGTGGGAGAGGATGCGCGGGAGGGGCGGGTCTATCTGCCGCTCGACTGGCTCGACGCTGCCGGTATCACGCCAGAGGCGCTCTGCGCCGCGCCTGCTGCCACGCCGGAAATCAGGGCCATCGTACGCAAGCTCCTTGATCAGGCCGACCGGCTCTATACCCGTTCGGAGGCGGGGATCGCGGCGCTTCCCCTCGCGGCACGGCCGGGCATCTTCGCCGCGCGCCACATCTATGCCGGGATCGGGCCGGCGATCCGGCGAAGCGGGTTCGACAGTGTCACGCGGCGCGCGCGGACGAACGGGGCGGGAAAGGTCGGCTGGCTCGGTCTCGCCCTGCTGCGGAGCGGCCTGACCTGTGCCTTGCCGCGATCCGCAGTCCTCTACGCCCGCCCGCTGCCGGAGACGCAGTTTCTCGTCACGGCGGCGGCACGGAGCGAGACCAGGCGGGAACGAGCGGACACGCTCGTCGACGTCTTCGCGGAATTGCGCAGGCAGGACATCGCCAGAGCCGGCGTCTGACCGCGCGAGATCAATGGTCGCGAAGGGCCGCGATCAGTTCGTCCTTGGTCATGTTCGACCGCCCGTCGATCCCGATCTTGCGGGCCTGCTCGTAGAGTTCCTCGACGGTCCGATCCTCGTAGCGATCGCTCTCGCCCCCCTTCTCGGACGGGGCCATCTCGTCGTTGGCCTGGGCGTTCGCGATCCGCGCGGCCTTTTCCTTCGACGCGCCGTCTTCGCGCAGCGCCTGATAGGTCTCGTCGTCCTTGATCGAGGGGCCATGATTCTTGGTCACCGGAACCTCCGTGCTAAGTCTTTGCGAAACGGCGCAGCCCATGGGGGGTTCCGCCATGATCAGCGAGAGATGAATGAGCGACGACGACGGTCAGAAGTACGAAGGCAGGGGGAACGGGGCTTCGGGCGCCAAGGAGGAGAAGTCCGTCGATCGCGCCTCGCGCCTGACGGCGCCGCTGATCTACGAGGTGATCCGGCGCGACGGGACGGAGGAGATGACGCGACCGATGTCGTCGCTCGTCTTCTCCGGGCTCGCGGCCGGCATCCTGATGTCGTTCTCGATTCTCGGGGAGGCGATCTTCCGGACGTATTTGCCGGTCGACAGTTCCGCCGCGTTCCTGCTCGAGAATCTCGGCTATTCGCTCGGTTTCATGATCGTGATCCTCGGACGCCAACAGCTTTTCACGGAGAACACGATCACCACGGTCCTGCCGATCCTCGCCAATCCCTGTCGCGAGCACGTGGTGCAAACCGCGCGGCTCTGGGGGCTCGTGCTCGCCGCGAATGTCGTCGGCGCCTTCATCGCGGCGCTCTTCATCGCCTATTCGAGCGGGTTCGAGGACGACGTCGTCAAGGCCGTGGGCGATCTTTCGCGGCATTCGACCGAATTTCCCGCGCTTACGGGCTTCGCGAAAGCGATCCCCGCGGGCGTGCTCGTCGCCGGGATCGTCTGGATGCTACCCACGCAGCCGCGCAGCCCGTTCTTCCTGATCCTGACCTTCACCTGGCTCATCGCGGCGGGCGACTTCCTGCACATCATCGCAGGATCCGTCGAGATGGCGTTCCTCATGGTGCAAGGGGAGCTCGGCCTGATCCCCGCGATCTTCCGCTTCTTCATTCCGGTACTGCTCGGAAACGTCGTCGGCGGGACGATCGTCTTCACGCTCATCGTCTGGGCGCAGGTGAAGGCGGAGATCAAGGGAGCTTGAGTGTTGCGGGAATCTCCCTAACCGGAAATGTGATGCGGGGCCGCTTTGCACCAGTGAAACGCTCCATTAATCTTTCATCTATCCGGTGCGGGGGAGCGATGTGAAAGACGGGTTTTGGGGTGTCTCTGCGCTGGTGATCGGCTGTCTGTCGTTCGGCTCCGCATCCGCTCTCGACAACTTGCAGTTCGAGGTACTCGGGGGCGGCGATCTCGAGGACGAGCTTCGCAATTCCTCGCTCGTCGTCGCCGCGGAGGCGGATGACGTCACCGATCCGCAGGAGCTTCTCTCTGCCGCGCGGGCGGATTACGGGCGGCTCGTCGGTGCGCTCTACAGCGAGGGGCATTTCGGCGGCGTCATCAATATCCTCGTCGACGGCCGGGAGGCCGCCGACATTTCCCCGCTCGCGCAGCTTGGGGCGATCAACACGATCTCGGTCCGCGTCGCGCCGGGACCGGTCTACACCTTCTCGCAAACGCGCGTCGCGCCGCTCGCGCCCGACACCGAACTGCCCGAGGAATTCGCCGTGGGCGCACCTGCCCTGACCCCGCTCATCGAGGATGCGGCAGGACAGGCGGTCACGGGCTGGCGGGAAGCGGGGCACGCGAAGGCGGAGATTGCCGGACAGAGCGTCGTCGCGCAGCATGACGTCGATCGCCTCTCCGTCGATATTGGTGTCGCGCCCGGACCGCTCGTCCGGTTCGGCGACCTGATCCTGCGCGGCAGCGACGCCGTGCGGCCCGAGCGGCTGCGCGCGATCGCGGGGCTGCCTACGGGCGAGGTATTCGATCCGGAGGAGCTTCAGCTCTCCGTCGACCGGCTTCGCCGGACGCAGGTCTTCTCTTCCGTCGCCCTGACGGAAGCGAAGCGGCTGGGGCCCGGCAACACGCTCGACATCATCGGTCAGTTCTCCGCGCAGCCGCCTCGGCGGTTCGGTTTCGGCGCGGAGGTCTCGAGTGTCGATGGCGTCGGTCTCTCGAGCTTCTGGCTGCACCGCAACCTGCTCGGCGGTGCGGAACGGCTGCGGATCGAAGGTGCGGTCTCGGGCATCGGCGGACGGACCGGCGGCACCGACTACTCTGCCGGGATAAGGTTCGACCGTCCCGCGACCTTCTCCGCAAACAACGATTTCTATACCGAGGCGCAGATCGCCCGCCTCAACGAGCCCGACTACATCTCCAACACCGGCACGATCGGGGCGGGAATCACGCGCTACGTCAGCGAATACGTCGAGTTGGAATACGGTCTCGCCTACCGGTTCAGCCGGGTGGAGGACGAGAACGGCACGACCGATTACAGCATGCTCACCCTGCCCATCGACGCGACCTACGACAGCCGCGACGTGGCGCTCGACGCGAAAACCGGTGTCTATGTCGCCCTTGGCTTCACGCCGTTTCTCGGCCTGAACGAGGAGACCGGCGACGGAGCCCGGGCGACCTGGGATGCGCGGACCTATTTCAGTTTCGGGGAAACGGATCGCATCACTCTCGCCGGCCGGCTGCAGGGCGGATCCATCATCGGGGCGGATCTGGACGCGGTTCCCAACGAGTACCGGTTCTACTCGGGCGGTGGCGGAACCGTGCGCGGACAGCAATACCAGTCGCTCGGCGTGACGCTGAACGGGATCGATTCGGGCGGTGGCTCCTTCGTGGGGGTCTCCGGAGAGGTGCGGGCCGGAATCACCGATTCCATCGGTCTCGTGGCCTTCTACGATTACGGGATCGTCGGCCGGGACAGCTTTCCCGATGGCTCATCCGACGATCAGTCGGGCGCGGGCCTCGGCGTGCGCTATGTTACGCCGATCGGTCCTATCCGCCTCGACGTGGCGACACCGGTCTCGGGCGATGAAAGCAGTGGCGTCGAAGTCTACGTCGGTATCGGGCAGGCATTCTGATGGGTGGTATCGCACGCAAGCGCAGCTTGAGGACCGCGTTCCTCGCCCTCGTCGTCGCGGCCTTTCCCGTGGCGGCGCAGAACACGTCCGATCCGGTGGAGGAGGACGACGGTGGCGGCTTTCTCGAGCGCCAGATCGAGAATCGTCTCTCGGGACCGGGCTTCGATGTCGACGTCCGGGGATTCGAAGGGGCTTTGTCGTCGCGTGCGACCGTATCGGCCATCATCATATCCGACGACGAGGGGCCGTGGCTCACCGTCCGCGATGCCGTTCTGGACTGGAACCGCTCGGCGCTCCTGCGCGGACGGCTGGAGGTGGAGGAGCTCTCCGCCGCCTCCATCTCGCTGCCGCGTCTGCCGCAGGGTGACAACAGCACGAACGTCCCCTCGCCGGAGGCGCAGCCCTTCAGCCTTCCCGATCTCCCCGTTTCGATCAACATCGACCGGCTCGCGATCGATCGCGTCGAGTTGGGCGAGCCGGTCATCGGTCAGGCGGTCGCGCTCTCTCTCGAAGGTTCCGCGGAGCTTGCGGGCGGGGCGGGCCAGGTCGACCTCCATGCCGAGCGGGTGGACGGGGAGCAGGGCGTCTTCGACATCGCGGGCAGCTACGACAACGAGACCTCGGATCTCTCCGTCAACCTGAACGTCGACGAGGGCGCGGGCGGGATCGTCGCGAGCCTGGCGGGTCTGCCGGGCGAACCGCCGCTTTCCGCGAGCATCGAAGGCTCGGGGCCGCTGTCGGACTTCACCGCGACCATCGCGCTCGCCACGGCGGGCGAGCCCCGGCTTGACGGGACCGTGACCCTGATGGAGGACGATCAGGGGGCCAGCCGGTTCTCCGTCGATCTCGGCGGGGACCTGAGCGAACTCTTCACGCCCCAATACCGGTCGTTCCTCGGAACCGATGTCCAGCTTACGGCCGAAGGGTCGCGATCGGCTGACGGTGCCATTGATCTTCAGGCCCTGAACCTCGATTCGCAATCGCTTGAATTGCAGGGGCAGGTGCGTATCGGCGCCGATGGCGTGCCGGATCTCATCGATGTGACCGGGCAGGTGGCCTCGGACCGCGGTCCCGTTCTCTTGCCCGCGGGCAGCGACATCCGCGTCGGACGCGTCGGCCTCGACGTGCAGTTCGACGCGAGCGCGGGCGAAAGTTGGACCGGCGACATCGTGCTCGAGAACTTCGAACAGCCGGGCGTCGCGATCGAACGGATCGCGCTCGATGGCAGCGGCATCATCGCCGGGAGCGGCGATACGCTCGAGGTGACCGCGGATCTCGATTTTGCCGCCGACGGACTCGATCTCGAAACGGAGGGCCTGACCGAGGCGCTCGGGGATTCGATCACCGGACGGGCGCAGATCGGCTACGATGCCGGGTCTCCGATCGTCCTGTCCGAGCTCACGGTGGACGGGGCCGGGTTCGACCTTTCGGGCAACGGACAGGTCGATCCGGACGGGGAGAACCTCCCCGTGGCCTTCGACGCGCGGCTCGATGCCAGCGACCTCGCCGTTTTCGCGGCGCTCGCCGGCCGACCGCTCGCCGGGGGCCTCTCTGCCGATCTCGACCTAAACGCCACGCTTCTCGACGGCGGCTTCGACGTCACCCTCGACGGGCAGGCGCAGGACCTCCGTGTGGGTGTGGAGACGCTCGATCCGCTCCTGACCGGGCAGACCGACCTCACCCTCGACGCGACGCGCGATGCGAACGGTCTGCGCGTCGACACGATGACCCTACAGAACGAGGCGGTCGATCTCGACGGCACCGCCGATCTGACTTCGGAGACAGGCACCGCCCGCGCGAATGTCCGGGTCGATGATCTGGGCCGGATCTCTCCCGACCTTTCCGGGCCCGCGACGCTCGCCTTCACCGCAGAGAATCCTGGCGATGCCTGGACGATCAACCTCACGGCGGACGGGGCGGAGGCGAACGTGGACGGCAATGCCGTGATCTCCGAACTTGACGCGGAATCGCCCCTGGCCGATTTCGACCTGAGCGTCGCGGCAGGGAATCTGTCCAATTTCTCAGTCTTCGCGGGCCGCGAACTCGGCGGATCGCTCGATATCACGACGGACGGCCGGGCGCGGCTCGATGCGTCGAACGTCACGGCGCAGATCGACGGCACGATGCAGGATATCGCGCTCGACCAGCCGGAGTCCGATCGGCTCCTCGCCGGAACGACCACGCTTTCAGCCTCGATGGAGAAGGACGGGGAGCGGATCACCGTCCCGGATCTCTCGATCGAGAACCCGCAGATCACGGCGTCGGGCAATGCCAGGATCGCGCCGCAGGACAGTCTCGTCGATGCGGACATCGTTATCGCCGAGTTGTCCGAAGTCGTGCCCTCCATGTCGGGAGAAGCAGAGGTTTCCCTCGACGCATCTGAGAACGCCGAGGGCTGGACGGTCGCGTTCGACGCGACGGGTGCCGATGCCAGCGTCTCCGCAGATGGAACGGTGACCGAACTCGATGGCGCGGGATCGCCGCTGGCCGACGGAACGGTGTCGATCAATGTACCCGATCTCGCAGCCTTCTCCGAGCTTGCCCGGCGCGAACTCGGCGGCGTGATCGATCTGACCGCGGACGGGAGCGCCCGGTTCGACTTCTCCCAGGCGGAAGGTCGGATCGACGGTACGCTGCGCGACCTCGCGGTCGGACAGCCGGATCTTAACCGTCTCCTTTCTGGCGTTACCGAGCTTGCCGCTCAGGCGCAGAAATCGGGTGATGTCATCACCGTTCCCGACATCACGTTGTCGAACCCGCAGATCAACATCGATGGCGAAGGGGAATACGGCACGCCGGATGGCGCGATCCGGGCCCGGATCGCACTTCCCGATCTCGGCGACGTCGTCCCGGAACTCTCCGGCGCAGCCGCTCTCGATCTGTTGGCGGAGCGGATGGAAGAAGCGTGGCAGGTCACGCTCGATGGCGACGGGGCGGGAATCGTCCTCGACGCGTCGGCAAGCGTGACCGGGCTCGAAACGGCAGATGCGCCGGCCGTCGATGGACAGATGTCGTTGCAAGCGGCGGATCTGTCCCGGTTCGCGCGAGTCTCGGGACAGTCTCTCGCGGGCTCGCTCGATCTTTCCGCGTCGGGGAACGCTGTCACCGATGGCAGCAACTTCGATGTCGAGGCACAGGGCAGCGCGGATGGGTTGCGGACGGGTATCGCCGAGGTCGATCAACTTCTCGGCGGCACCACGACCTTCGACGCCGCAGCCTCGCGGGAGGGACCCGAAGCCCCGATCGAGGTCGAGCGGTTCTCGCTCGATTCCGCCGGTCTCGACGCGACGGCGAACGGCCGCCTCCTTGGCGGCCAGAGCGACCTGACCTTCGACGCCCGCCTCTCCGACCTCGGTATTTTCGTCGACGGGTTGAACGGTCCGGTTACCGCCACGGGACGCGCCGGGCAGGCCGAACAGAATTTCACCATAGATACGGACGTCACGGGGCCCGCCGGCATAACGGCCACGATCTCGGGGCAGGTGGCGGAAAGTTTCGAGACGGCGAATATCGATGTCACCGGATCGGCGCCGTTGCGCCTCGCCAATCCGTTCCTCGATCCGCGTGCGTTGAGCGGTCAGGCGCAGTTCGATCTCGGGCTCGACGGGCCGCTTGCACTTTCCTCGCTCTCGGGCACCGTCACCGTCGCCGACGGTCGCCTCGTCGATCCCTCCCTTCCCGCTGTTCTGGATAACATCGACGCAACGGCCCGGATCCAGAACAGCAACGTACAGCTTTCCGTAACCGCCCAGAAGCAGGAGGGCGGCCAGATCCAGGTTTCCGGACCGATCTCACTGCAGTCAGGATACGATGCCAATCTCGCGATCGTGCTCGACAACGTGATCTTCGAGGATCCGCGCCTCTACCGCACCGAACTCGATGGCACGCTGTCGGTCGCCGGCGCGCTGACCGGTGGTGCCCGCATCGCGGGAACCATCACCCTCGACGAGACGGATGTGCGCATACCGTCCACGGGCCTCGGTGCGACCGGCCCGATACCGGACGGCCTCGTGCATGTGGGCGAATCGCAGGCAGTCCGGCAAACGCTTCGTCGCGCCGGGCTTCTCGATGATCCCCAGGAGGGAGGAGCAGGCGGTGGAGCCAGTGTAGCTTTCCCGCTGGATATCACGATCCTCGCGCCAAATCGCATCTTCATTCGCGGTCGCGGTCTCGATGCGGAGCTCGGGGGGCAATTGACGCTGCAAGGGACGACGGCAAATGTCATTCCCTCGGGCCAGTTCGATCTCATTCGCGGTCGGCTGGACCTGCTCGGGCAACGTATCGTTCTCACCGAGGGAGAGTTCGCGCTGCAGGGCGATTTCACACCGGTGATCCGGCTCGTCGCGCGGACGGAACAGGGCGACGTCGTGATCCTCATCATCGTCGAAGGGCCTGCCCTCTCGCCCGAAATCGATTTCCGGTCCGAACCGGAACTGCCCCAGGACGAGGTTCTGGCCCGGCTGCTCTTCGGACGCTCGATCGACGAGATTTCACCGATCCAAGCCGCTCAGCTCGCCTCCGCGGTCGCTACGCTGGCCGGCCGGGGTGGTGACGGCATCATCTCGAATATCCGTCAGAATATCGGTCTGGACGATCTCGACGTCACCACCGACGAAGAGGGGAATGTCGGTGTCCGGGCCGGGAAATATATCTCGGAGAATGTCTATACCGACGTGACGGTCGGCTCGGACGGAGAGGCGGAGATCAACCTGAACCTCGACGTCACCGACTCGGTCACCGTGCGCGGCGGCGCGTCGAACGACGGCGAGACGAGTCTCGGCGTCTTCTTCGAGCGTGATTATTGAGCCACATATGGGGTCGACCAGATACAGTGGTCATTCTCGCGGAACTCACCCCGCTCTCTACCGTTAGCTACCCAATCGTCGGATAACGGAACGGTGGAAGGCCAAGTCGTGCCATGAACTATTGCGCAATGATATTGCTATACGTCGCGCTCGGATCGGGTCTCTTGGGCTTTGGCGGTCTGGCGTACACGACAGCTGGCTTGGCGCAGGGCATGTTCTTCATCTCCCTGCTCGCCTTCGTTATTATTGCCGCCATAAAATTGGTGCAGACCAACCGAGACCTTTGATCGGCTGATCCGCTTAGACCTTCAGGCTTCGCTTTTGAGCGACTCTGTGCTGGAGAAGAACATCGCTTGGCTGACAGCCGAGCGTACCTGCTCCTCGGAATACGGCTTGGCGATCAGGAATGCAGGTTCCGGACGCTCCCCGGTCAGCAGTCTTTCCGGGAAAGCGGTAATGAAAATTACCGGAATCTCCCCGAATTGCTGAAGCAGATCGTTCACGGCATCGACGCCGGACGAATTGTCCGCCAGCTGGATGTCGGCAAGAATCAGGTCGGGCCGGTCCTTCGCGCCGAGTTCCACGGCGGCGGTTCGCGTTCTGGCGATCCCGGTGATCTTGTGACCGAGTTCCGAGACGATCGAGTGGATATCCATTGCGATGATCGCTTCATCCTCGATGATCATCACCTTCCCCGTCATGGACTTTTCCATTTCGGAGATCGCGATGTCGACAAGGCTGCGCGCTTCCTCGGCGTCGCTCCCCATGATCTGTCCGACCTCGTCGAAGTCGAACCCTTCGATGGTCGAGAGCAGCAGGGCTTCACGCGTGTTGTTCGTCAGGCCCGACATATGGTCCAGCGCACGCGATTCCATGCGGGTGACCGGATCGACGGTATCGGCCGTGGGTGCCCCAGCGGTCGACCAAATCTTGTGGAAGGCGCGGAAGAGCGCCGTTCGGGGCGCGATGTCCCGCTCGAATATCGAGGGCTCCTGCAGAATCGCCTCGAGGGTGGCAGCGGCGTAATTGTCGCCGGTGCGTTGCGAACCCGTCAGCGCGCGGGCGTACCGGCGCAGGTAAGGAAGTTCCCCCCCGATCGTGTCGGACAGTTCGGCAGATGCGGTATTTGACGTCATCAGGTCGCGGTCCTCGGATATTATGGCGGAACATTCACCGCATCGTGGCGTTTGTTCCCGTTCAGTGGAATATTTAACAGTCAATCAGGTGGCTTCAATCCTCATGTCGCAGGAAAAGAAAAGCTCGAACGTCATGCGACAGATCGACGAAAATCTCAGGCGCGTTTATAAGGACGATCAGCCGGACGAGGTCCCGGACCGTTTCAGGGAACTCCTAGACCGGCTGAAAGCCCAGGACAAACCGGATGAATGAGCATAGAGATCCCAGAGAGGAACTCGTCGAACATCTTGGAGCGCTCAGAGCGTTCGCGATGTCGCTTACGCGCAATTCCGCAGCCGCGGACGATCTCGTTCAGGACACGATCGAGAAGGCGTGGAAGAACATGGACAAGTTCCAGCCCGGCACCAACCTCCGGGCCTGGCTCTTCACGATCCAGCGCAATGCGTTCTACTCGATCCGTCGCAAGGCAAAGCGCGAGGTTGCCGACGTAGATGGCGTCATGGCGGCCGGATTATCAGAGAAGCCCGCTCATGACGGGCGGCTCGCGATGAACGATTTTCGCAAGGCGTTCGAAAAATTGCCAGACGAACAGCGCGAGGCGTTGATGCTCGTCGGTGCGTCGGGTTTCGCTTATGAAGAAGCGGCCGACATGTGCGGGGTCGCGGTCGGCACGATCAAGAGTCGGGCGAACCGGGGCCGCAGGAAACTGGCGGAACTGATGGGCCTCGACCCGAACGAGGACCCGGTCATCTCCGATACCACGAACGATTCCGTGATGACGGCCTCGACATCTCGGCAAGGGTGAGCCCCGTGCTGCCGGGAGGACGCGGAATAGATGGCCTCGACCGACTTGACGTAAGGTTGGTCGCGCTTCTAGGTCTTGCGCTTCTTCCGATCGGCATCATCGCGATGGTCCAGACCTATCGTGTGATCGACGAAGCGGACAGCAACGCCGAAGCGGCGTTGGCTGGTATGACGATTTCGGCGGCCAATTCGGAACGCGAGGATATCCTGCGGATCCGCGGCGCGGCGCGCGTCACCGCCGCGCTCGTTCCTCTCCTGCTCGACGACCTGCCGGGATGTTCGCGGCACGTGGAACAGTTCGTCAATTCCAACGATGCGGTCTCGTTCGGGGGATATGTCGATCAGGAAGGCATCCTGCTCTGCGGTTCGGCTGCCGTGGGGGAGGATTTTTCCGAAGCACAGCTCCACATCGAGCAATCAGGGCTCGATACGGGTCTCATTGTGGCCGTGCCCGGAACGATCTCGAAACGGAACGTCGTCGCCGTCACACAACCGGTCTACATCGACGGCGTGCGGCAGGGATATGTCGTGTTCTCGATCCCGCAGGAGCCGTTGGAAGTTCAGCGCGCCACGGAAAATTCGCCCCTTCCGCTCGTCACGTTGACCTACAACGATCAGGGCGATCTGCTCTCCGAATGGACGTCCGATCCGGATATCGATATCGCGGGATCTATGCCGAACGCGCTTTCGCTCGCCGAACTCACGACGTCGTCGCAGGCGTCGTTCGAAGTTCGGGCGAACGACGGAGAGCGGCGTTTCTATACCATCGCACCGCTGATACCTGGCGAAATCTTCGCCATGTCGATCTGGCGTCCCAGTGCCGTCCGAACAGGTGGTCTTACCGCGGCATCGGCGCTCCTCTTCCCGCTTCTCATGTGGCTCGTCAGCATCGGCGTCGCTTACTTCGCGGTTCACAGGCTCGTCGTGCGCCATATCCGGCTTCTGCGCCAACGGATCCGGGCCTTTACGATGAACCGTCGGATACTGGCACCGGATGGTGACGGCGATATCCCCAGTGAACTTCGCGAAGTTTCGGACGCGTTCCATCTGCTGACCGAACGGATCGTCCGCGACGAGGCGGATCTGGAGAACAGCATTCACGAGAAAGACGTGTTGCTGAAGGAAGTGCACCACAGGGTGAAAAACAACCTTCAGCTCATTTCCTCGATGATCAACATGCAGGTGCGCAAGTCGCCTGCGCCAGAAACCCGGGCCATCCTCAAGCGGATGCAGGAACGCGTCATGGGTCTCGCAACAATCCACCGCAATCTCTATCAGGCGAGTGTGCTGTCACGCGTCGATTCCGAGCGCCTGATCGCCGATCTCATCGAACACGTGATCCGGACCTCCGATCTCGAGGATCGCGGCGTAAAGCTCGAGGTCGACGTCGAACCCGTCATCCTCTATCCCGACCAGGCCGTGCCGCTTTCGCTTCTCGTGACGGAGACGATCACCAATGCCATCAAGTACGTCGGAACGCCGCCCGACGGTCCTCCCTGGATCAAGCTGTCGCTGCGTTACGAGGAAAGCGGCAACGTGGTCCTGCGCGTCGTGAATTCCACGCAGACACCGATGCAGGAGATCGAGAGGGGCGAGTCCTCCGGTCTCGGGACCCAGTTGATGGGGGCGTTCGTGCTTCAACTCGATGCCGTTGCCCGTATCGGTCCGCAAGATGACAGCTTCGTCGTTGAAGTGGAATTCCAGCCGAGCGATTTCGGCGAGGCTGCCTGATGGACGGTCCGCCCGGCGCCGCGAGCGTTCGCCTGCTCTTGACCGCGGAAGAGGCCTTTCCGGCTTTCGAGGAGGCGGCGCTCGCGGCGCGACGCCGGATCGTCGCTGGATTCCGTATCTTCGATCCATCGACAAAGCTCCGATCCGAGATGGGTCGCAAGATCGGTGCGGACTGGTTCGACCTCCTCGTTCACGTCCTGCGACGGGGTGTGGCGGTGGACCTGCTCCTGACCGATTTCGATCCGATCATCATGCCGGACATGCATCGGCAAACGTGGTCGAACATGCGAAAGCTCTATGCCGCGGCGGAAATCGCGGGGCCCGATGCGAGATTGCGGGTGATCGCCGGGATGCACCCGACCCGCGCGGGCAAGCTTGCGAAGATCGCTCTCTGGCCGAAGGTTCATTCCGAGCTCAAGGAGGTTCTCGAGGGGTTGAACGCGATGTCGCCCGAGCGCAGGAGGGCCGCGTTTCGCGATCAGCCCGGCCTGCGTCGCTGGCTCGAGGAGGGGGAGGACGAAAAGTTGCGGATCGGCCGCCGTGCCGCGCCCGATCTTTTCCCCGTCACGCATCATCAGAAGCTGGCGGTGATCGATGGCGAGACGCTCTATGTCGGTGGCCTCGATCTCAATCCGCGCCGGTACGACACTCTGGATCATGAAAGGCCGGGGCGGGAAACATGGCATGATATCCAGCTCATCCGGTCAGGCCCGGAGGCGGCAGCGGCGGAGGATCATCTCAATACTCTCATCGAGGTCACCGAAGGACGGTGCGACCCGCCCAAGCCGGACCCTGCGTTCCTGACAACGGTGTCGGCTTGTAGGAACAATCCGATTCTGCGCCTTTCTCCCGTTCCGGTCCGGTCCGAGATCAGGGAGGAACTACATTCTCAGATCGGGGCGGCCTCCTCCTTCGTTTACCTCGAGACCCAGTTTTTCCGCGACAAATCCGTCGCGGACGCGCTCGTCGAGGCGGCTATTCGTGCGCCGGAACTCGAGCTTCTGATGATCCTGCCCGCCGCGCCGGAAGTCGTCGCTTTCGAAGGACGAAAGAAGCTCGACGCGCGATACGGGGAGTATCTGCAGGCCCACTGCGTACGGAAGGTGCAGGACGCGTTCGGGGACCGCGTCTATTTCGCCGCGCCCGCACAGCGGCGGTCGGCCGGTCCGGGCCGGGAGGGCCACCGCGACAGGCATTACGGCGCACCGCTGATCTACGTCCATGCGAAGCTCTGCGTCTTCGATCGCCGGGCCGTACTTGTCTCGTCGGCCAACCTGAACGGGAGGTCGCTGCGCTGGGACACGGAAGCTGGTCTCATGACACGCGACGAGGGGTTTGCGGAGCATGTTCTCAGCCGTGCCATCGCGCACTGGCTGCCCGAAACGCCGGTCGACATGAACGCGTCCCTCGTCGAACAGGTGCGGACGCGCGCTCGGCAGGACGCTGCCCGATCGCCGGAGGATCGAGAGGGATTTTTGCTCCCTTACGACCTCGACGCGGCGGAGGATTTCGGCCGGGCACTGCCCATTATCCCGGATGAGATGGTCTGAACGCCCTGGGAGTGCGGCGAGCGCCTCAGTCGAAGAGGAGGTGACCCTGGTCCGCCCGCCGCCGCAATCGGTCGAGCGACAATTCCCGTTCGTCGTCGAGCAGCACGGAGATGAAAACGAGCTCGTCTGACAGCATCACGTCCGCAATCTCCCCGAGGCGCCCGGTATCGTCGAAGGCGTCCGTTCCAATCCAGGGGCTGGCGCGGTCCATGTCGAGGATCCGCGACCGACCGTCGAGCGCGCTCGTCTCCTGCGGCTGACTTTCCTCGGCGGATTCCAAAAGTTGTGCCTCCATCAGTAGCGGTGAGAAAGTGCTGCCGAAGGGGCCCACGACGATCGGCGGCAGGATCGACGGCTCGCTCGGTGCATCGAGCCATCGCGGCGCCGCCTCAAGACCTTCGCGATCCAGATGGACGGGCCAGCTTTCACCGTCTAGAGCACCGAACCGATCGAGAGAGACCAGCACTTCGCGGTGGTCGAGCCAACCGCCAATATCGATCGCGGCATACCGCAGCCTGCGGTCTTCTGGACGGTAGAAAAGCTCGATGATCGGAAAATCGCCCTCTTCGGTATGCGCTGTGGCGCCGAGAAGAGCCTTCAGGGAATTGGACATTATTGCACCTCTGCAGGAAAACCCGCATTGCTGATGTGGGTTCCCGGAACCGACCGGCTAGAGTGACGTTCAAGTTAGCTTGACGTTAGGAGATGCATCATGGACTTCGCCTGGCTTATACCGCTTCTCGCACTCATCACCCTTCTGGTCGTTCTGGTGCTTGCCCTTCGAAGCAAGCAACATACGGAAAATCGCAGGCAGGATCCGAACGCGCCGAAGTCGAGCCTCGCAGCCGACGGTATTGCTTCCAAGAAAGCTCCTTGATCGGTCGCGAGGGGGATCGTTTGCGTACTGGAACCTCGCGGGCTTCGTGGGTATTGGTGGGGTAACCAGAACGCTCAGGAGGCATCCATGGCCCAATCCGCCAAGCCCGACGCAACCGTCATGAAGACCGATCCGACCACAGAGGATCTCTCGCGTCAGGTCGAGCTTCTCAAGACCGATATCAGCCGCCTTACGGAGACGATCGGGGATCTCGGTCGTGCCAAGGGTCGGCAGCTTCGCAGCCAGGCGGAAGACCAGGCGGCTTATGTGCGGGACCGGGCCGAAGGCAAGGTGGACGAGATCGAGCAATATGTGCGTGCCAATCCGGCGACCGCGCTCGGAATCGCGGCCGGGATCGGTCTGCTCGTCGGATTGCTGAACCGGCGCTGATAGATAATGCTCGCGGGACCTCTGCTCCAGGCGCGCCTCACGGCGCGTCTTGTCGCGCGGCGCGCCGTGTTCGGGTCGATTGGCGGGGTATGCCTCCTGATCGGAGCCGGGTTCATGGTGGCCGCGATCTGGATTCTGCTCGACCGGGCCTATGGACCTCTCGCCGCTGCACTGGTTCTTGCCGTGATCTTCTGCGGGCTCGGGTTCTGTATCCTCGCCTTCTCGCGAATTCCGCCCCGCGTCGTTCCGCGTGAGGCAGCGCAACGCATGGCCGACCCCCGCATGGCGCCTCCGCCGACCGGGCTGACATCTGCCGGACTGATCAGCGCGTTTCTCTGGGGGTTGAATGCTGGCCGGGGCGTGAGGCGACGTCGCTGACGCCGCGCTACGACAATTCGGTCGGTCAACTGTCGGAAACGTAGCTGTCGGCGACGGTCGCCCGCCGCTGTCCCATCGGACGCTCCGAACCCACGGTCGTGTCCTCTTTCGTGCGCAATTCCAGTTCGGCGTTGAGCGACGCGCCGAGAAGGACGGAAAAAGCGCTCAGATAGAGCCACATCAGAAGCGCCATAACGGCCCCGAGCGTGCCGTAGATCTCGTTGTAGTTGCCGAAATTCGAGATGTAGAACGAGAACGCCCAGGAGATCGCGCCCCAGATGATCACGGCAACGAGTGCTCCCGGCGTCAGCCATCCGGTCCGCGCCCGCCGCCGGTTGGGTCCGAATCGGTAGACGACCCCCAGCGCCACGATGAGGACGCCGAGTGCCACCACCCATCGCACGCTCGCCACGAGCAGCGTCGTCAGCGGGCCGAGTGGTAGGAAATTGAGCACGATCGGCAGGATCACGACGCAGCAAAGCGCTACGAGCGCCACGCCGATTAGGAGGAACGTTACGCCGAAGGCCGCCGCGATCTGGCGAACGCCGATGCGGTTCTTCTCCCGATAGATGGCATTCAATCCGGTTATGAGGGAAGCCACGCCGGCGCGTGACGACCAGAGTGCCGCGGCGAGGGACAGCGCGGTCGCCCAGCCGAGCGTGCTCGAATTCGCCGACACGAGAGTGGATACCTGCTGGTCCACGATGGCATAAGCATCACCGGGCATGAAGCCGCGCAGAAGCTCGATCTCGTCCTGAACCTCGATGGGGTTCGCGAAGAAGCCCCAGATCGCGATTACGGCAGCGACGGTGGGGAAGATTGCGAGCATCCCGTAGAAAGCGACCCCGGCAGAGATCAGGGCGAGGTTGTTGGTGTTCGACTCGTTGAACACACCCTTTGCGGCCGACCACCACAGACGCCAATTCCATTGCTGTCTCACATACCCACCCATCCCACTCTCCGCGTCGGCGACGAACGTCAGTTCAGTTCCGAGGCGGATTTCAGTACGCAATCGCCATCATCCTGCTCGATCATATACGCGGGTTCGTCGTCCGACGCATCCCTCGTGATCTCCGAGCCCTTGATCGTGCGGGTCACCTTCTCCGTGAAGCGCTCCGTGATCTTTCCGCTTCCCGTGCCGTTGCCCCAGTTCCACTCGACCTTTTCGCCGATCTGATACTTTGCCATCCCAGGCCTCCGATTGTCGTTCGAGGCGAAACCCTGAAACGATCAACCCGGTTCCTCTCGCGCTCGCGAGTTGGAATCGCGACCCGGAGGGTTTATGTTCACCTCATGCCCGCGCCGTGGCCGAACGGCGTTCAGTGAAGGAGGACGATGTCCTGTCTCTCATCCAGATCGCGACCGCCGGCACGGTCGCAGAAGGTCCGGGGTCCGCGTTGACCGCGCCCGATCGCTCGCTGACCAGCGAAGAGCTGTTGCAGCTTATCCTCAAGTCACTCGATGACGATCAGGCCGTGGATGTCGTGCAGATCGATCTGCGCGGCAAGACGCAGATGGCCGATTACATGGTGATCTGTTCCGGCCGGTCGTCGCGACAGGTCGGCGCCATCTGCGAGAAGCTCGTCGATCGTCTCAAACGCGATCATGCGCATTCGAGCAAGATCGAGGGCAAGGATGGCGGCGATTGGGTCCTGATCGACACGGGCGACGTGATCGTCCATGTGTTCCGGCCCGAAGTGCGCGATTTCTATCAGCTCGAGAAGATGTGGTCGACGCCCGAGCAGACCGCTTCCCGGCTATAGGCGCTTGCGAGTCCGGCTCTGCACGGTAGGCCGGCTGCGTTCCGGACCGGAACGCGACCTCGTCACGGATTACCTGGCCCGTTTCGACCGGGCCGGTCGGGCCTTGTCGCTGGGCCCGGCGGAGGAGATCGAGGTCGATCCGCGCCGCGCGCAGGGCATGGCCGCCGAGGGCGACGCGCTTCTGCGGCATCTGGGTCCGGGCGGAATGGTCTGCGCCCTCGACGAGCGCGGTTCGGCGCTCACATCGCCGAAATTCGCGGATAAGCTCGTCGCGTGGCGCGATGCCGGTCATTCCGACCTTGCTTTCGTCATAGGCGGCGCGGATGGCCTCGCGCCCGCGATCCGTGAGCGTGCCGACGCGTCGATATCCCTTGGCCGAATGGTCTGGCCCCACATGCTCGTGAGGGTCATGCTGGCCGAACAACTCTACCGCGCTGTCTCGATTCTTTCCGGGCATCCCTATCACAGGGAGTAGCCGCGCCCGGCAGGGCACGTTAAGACCTTGGCGACGCAAGATCGAGGTGTCCTCATGAGCCCGCCCAGACCCGTCTGCCTTTGCATCCTCGACGGTTGGGGGGACCGCGAAGAGCGCGAAGCCAATGCCCCGCGAATCGCCGAGACCCCCAATTTCGACCGGATCCGGGCGCATGGACCCGCGGCGCATCTCGTCACGCACGGGCCAGATGTAGGGCTGCCGAAGGGCCAGATGGGCAATTCGGAGGTGGGCCATACGAATATCGGGGCCGGTCGGGTCGTCGCGATGGACCTGGGCCAGATCGACCTTGCCATCGAGGATGGCTCCTTCGCCAGGGCCAGCGCGTTGCGCGCGTTCGTTTCCACGCTCAAGGGTTCGGGTGGGACAGCGCATCTGATGGGCGTGATTTCCGACGGGGGCGTGCACGGACATCTGGACCACGTGATCGCCGCGGCGCGCGCGATCGCGTCCGACGGTGTGCCGGTGATCGTTCACGCCGTGACGGACGGTCGCGATGTCGCTCCGAAATCGGCCCTGCCATTCCTCGAGCGGCTCGAAGCCGATCTGCCCGACGGTGTGCGGGTCGGGACGGTCACGGGGCGCTACTACGCGATGGATCGCGACAACCGCTGGGGCCGGGTCGAGATCGCTTATCGCGCGATGATCGACGGCAAGGGCACGTCCCGGGCGCCAAGTGCGACGGCTGCCATCGAAGCGGCCTATGCAGACGGCGTCACCGACGAATTCGTTCCGGCGACCGTCATCGGCGCGTACGGCGGCGCCGAGACGCAAGACGGTTTCTTCTGCCTCAATTTCCGGGCCGACCGCGCGCGGGAAATCCTCGCGGCGATCGGCGAGCCGGGCTTCTCCCAATTCGACGTCTCGGCCCGTCCGGACCTTCGTGCGCGGCTTGGGATGGTTGAATATTCCGACGCGCACAACGCGTACTTCGAAGCGGTCTTTCCCAAGCGGAAGCTCGTCAACACGCTTGGCGAATGGGTGGCGCATCACGGCCTCCGGCAGTTCCGCGTCGCGGAAACGGAGAAGTACCCGCACGTGACGTTCTTTCTCAACGGCGGCAAGGAGGAGCCGGAGGAGGGAGAGGACCGCGCGATGCCGAAATCCCCCGACGTCGCGACATACGACATGAAGCCGGAGATGTCGTCTGTAGAGGTCACGAACCGGTTCGTGGAGGCGATCGAGGCGGGCTACGACCTCATCGTGTGCAATTATGCCAATCCCGACATGGTGGGCCATACCGGCGATCTGGATGCTGCGGTGGCCGCCTGCGAGGCGGTGGATCGCGGTCTCGGACGCGTGCTCGACGCGTTGGAAGCCGCCGGCGGAGCGATGATCGTGACGGCCGATCACGGCAATTGCGAGACTATGGTCGATCCGGCGACGGGCGGTCCCCACACCTCGCACACGACGAACCTCGTCCCCGTGATCCTCGCCGGTGGGCCGGATGGCGCGTCCCTTGCCGACGGGCGGCTCTGCGATCTCGCGCCGACGCTGCTGGCGTTGATGGAACTCGAGCAGCCAGAGGAGATGACCGGACGAAACCTTCTGGCTTAGGTCGATGGCCTCTAGATCGTGGCGCCGGGCGCGCAATCGTGAATGATTTGGACGAATCTGCGCGGATCTGGCAGTTTGATCAGCCGAGAATGACGATATGTTCCCCGAACCGACAAGGGCGGATGATCCCGGGCGCTGGCCAAGGGGCCGCCCTGTCGACTTAGATGACGCGAGGCCGCGAGTGATTCGAGCCGAGCCCCGAAGAGGTCCCGTGCTCCGGAAGCAAGATAGGACGACATCCATGAGAAAATTCGTGATGGCCGCACTGGGCGGAACGCTCGCGGGGGTGGTTCTGACGACCCAGGTCGCCGGACCGCTGATCGCGCAGGAGGGCGACGGCCGGGCGAGCGTCTACGAGCAGCTCGATCTCTTCGGAGACATCTTCGAGCGGATCCGGGCGCAATACGTCGAGGAGGTCGACGAGCATGACCTGATCGAGGCGGCGATCGATGGCATGCTGACCTCGCTCGACCCGCATTCGAGCTACCTCTCTCCCGATGACGCCGCGCAGATGCGGACCCAGACCCGCGGTGAGTTCGGCGGCCTCGGCATCGAGGTGACGCAGGAGGAAGGCTTCGTGAAGGTCGTTTCCCCCATGGACGGCACGCCTGCCGCGGAAGCCGGGATGCAGGCAGGGGATTTCATCACCCATGTCGATGGAGAATCGCTCCTCGGTCTGACGCTCGACGACGCGGTGGGCATGATGCGCGGTCCGATCGGGTCGGAGATCGTGGTGACGGTGGTTCGCGAAGGGGTGGACGAGCCTTTCGACGTGTCGATCGTGCGCGATACGATCGAGCTCACCGCCGTGCGTTCCCGCCTTGAGGGCGAGACCGTCGTGCTCCGCGTCATCACGTTCAGCGACCAGACCTATCCGAAGCTCGTCGAGAACCTCAACGAGCAGGTCGAGGCCGCGGGCGGCATGGAGAACGTGAACGGCTTCGTCATCGATCTGCGCAACAATCCGGGCGGCCTTCTCAATCAGGCGATCGAGGTTTCGGACGCGTTCCTGAACGAGGGCGAGATCGTCTCGACCCGCGGGCGGGACGTGGCCGACAGCGACCGGTTCAACGCGGAACAAGGTGATCTCGCGGAGGGCAAGCCGATCGTCGTGCTGATCAACGGCGGTTCCGCCTCGGCCTCGGAAATCGTGGCGGGCGCCTTGCAGGATCACCGCCGCGCCATCGTCGTGGGGACCAAGAGTTTCGGCAAGGGCTCCGTCCAGACCGTGATGCCGCTTCGGGGCGACGGGGCGATGCGCCTGACGACGGCGCGCTACTACACGCCATCGGGCCGATCGATCCAGGCCCTCGGCGTCTCGCCCGACATCGTCGTCCAGCAGCCTCCCGTCGGCGAAGAGCCGGAGGAGGACGAGGACGGCGGCGCCTTCCCGAGCCGGTCGGAGGCTGACCTGCGCGGATCGCTTCAGAACGATTCGGTGACGGATGACGAGCAGCGGATCATCCGCGAGGAGCAGGAAGCCGCGGAGGAGGCCGCGCAGCTTCGTGACGAGGACTACCAACTCGCCTATGCGATCGACATCCTCAAGGGCCTGTCCGCTTTCGGACCGGAGCAATGATGCGGAGGGGCCTCGACGGTCCGGTCGTGCGATGAGCGGCGGCCTTCCCTACCGTCCCTGCGCGGGGATCGTCCTCGCGCGGGCAGATGGCAGCGTCTTCGCCGGTCAGCGGATCGATTCCGCCGCCGGTGCATGGCAGATGCCACAAGGCGGCATCGATGCGGGCGAGAGCCCGCAACAGGCGGCGCTGCGCGAGCTCGAGGAAGAAACGGGGATTACCTCCGATCTCGTCCGTGTCGAGGCGGAGACGGACGACTGGATCCGCTACGACCTGCCCGAAGAGTTGCTGGGGCGGCTCTGGGGGGGCAAGTACGGGGGCCAGATGCAGAAATGGTTCCTGATGCGATTCGAGGGGACGGATGCGGATGTCGGCATCGACACCGCGCATCCCGAATTCTCCGAATGGGCCTGGATGCGTCCGGAAGTTCTGGTGGAGCGGATCGTGCCCTTCAAGCGCGATGTCTACGAGGCCGTTTTCGCGGCGTTCCGGAGCGCTCTCTGAAATCTGGCCTCGTTGCGCTCGCGGCGTTTGTTTCCGGTCCGGCGATTGCGCGTAGCCCGACGTTACTTGGAGTCCCGCGCGGCCTTCGCTGAGCGCAACTCGGTAGTGCGTGGCCGCTTCGATTTCGAGGGCAGCGCAGTGACGGGGGCCCGGGATCCCGTTCCTGTGGCATGGGTTCAGAGCCATCGATCTCGGGCTTGGCCTTCGTCCACTCTGGATTCTTTCCGAACTTGCGTCGGACGCTGACCGGCGGTTGGCATAATACATCGCTGCGGGGAATGTACGTCCAAAGCTGAAAATTCTGACTCCCAAAAAGAACGAAATGAGAACATAACGGTGGCATGTCACCAGTGCCGCTCTGCGCCGAACTTTCGGTCACATCCAACTTCACCTTCCTGACGGGTGGATCGCATCCGGAGGAATACGTCGATCGCGCGGGCCTTCTTGGCATCGGGGCGATCGCCATCGCGGACGAGAATTCCGTGGCCGGGATCGTTCGCGCCCATGCCCATGCACGGGAATTGCGATGTCTGACGGCGCTCCGTGCCGCCGCCGATCCGGTCGGCCCGCCTGCGCCCGAGGGGCTGGCGGGGGTGCCGGGGATCGACATCCTGACCGTTCCCCGCCTTCTCCCCGCCGCACGGATAGTTCTGGAGGACGGCTTCTCCGCCACGATGATCCCGCGCGACCGTGACGCTTGGGGGCGGCTTTGCCGGTTGCTGACGACGGGGCGGCGGCGGGCGGCGAAAGGGTCGTGTTCGCTGCACCTGGAGGACCTCCTCGACTGGGGGGAGGGGTCGGAGCTTCTGGTCCATCCGGGCGGAACTCCCGCATGGCGTGCCCACGCCGCCTCTCTCAAGGATAGGTTCGGCGGGCGGGTCTCCCTCCTCCTCGCACCGCGCTACGACGGGCAGGACCGGGCGCGGTTCGACCGCCTCGCCGCGCGGGCCGGGCGGATGGGGATGGCCTGCGTGGCCTCCGCCCGGCCGGTCCTGCATCACGGCGGTCGGCGGCGACTCGCCGACGTGCTGACCGCGATCCGTACCGGCACCCGGGTCGACGATCTCGGCCGCTCCGCCCTTGCCAATGCCGAACAGCGCCTGCGCTCGCCCGCGGAGATGGCGCGGATCTTCGCAGGCCACGAGGACGCGCTCGCCGCGGCCGCGGCACTTGCTCAACGCTGCACCTTCTCGCTCGACGAGCTGCGCTACGAGTATCCGTCCGAGGTGCGGGGGTTTGAGACGGCCACGGAACGGCTCGAGCGCCTCGCGCGGGAGGGGCTCGCCTGGCGTTTTCCCGCAGGTGCGCCGGAATCCGTCTTGCGCCTTCTCGATCACGAGCTCGACCTGATCGGGCGGCTCGGCTACGAGCCCTATTTCCTGACCGTCAACGACATCGTGGCCTTCGCCCGGTCGCGCGGGATTCTCTGTCAGGGCCGGGGCTCGGCGGCCAATTCGGTAGTTTGCTATTGCCTGGGCGTCACCTCCGTCAGCCCGGAGATCGGCACGATGGTCTTCGAGCGCTTCGTCTCGGAGGCGCGCGACGAGCCGCCCGACATCGACGTCGATTTCGAGCACGAGCGGCGGGAGGAGGTGATCCAGCACATCTACGACCGCTACGGACGGGAGAAGGCCGGGCTCTGCGCGACCGTCATCCATTACCGCGGCAAGCGCGCGATCCGCGAAGTCGGCCGGGCCATGGGGCTTTCGGAGGATACGCTTGGCGCCCTTTCCTCGCAGCTCTGGGGGTTCTTCGGCACGAACGGGCTGGAGCCGCACCGCATGACGGAGATCGGCCTGGAGCCAGGCGACACGCGGCTCGTCCGGACGATGGAGCTGATCCAGGAGATCCAGGGTTTTCCCCGCCACCTTTCCCAGCACGTGGGGGGCTTCGTCATCACCGCGGGCCGGCTCGACGAGCTCGTGCCGGTGGAGAATGCGAGCATGGCGGACCGGACGGTGATCTGTTGGGACAAGGACGACATCGATGCGCTGGGTATCCTGAAGGTCGACGTGCTGGCGCTCGGGATGCTGTCCTGCCTTCGCAAGGGGTTCGACCTGATCGCGCAGCATCATCACACGCAATACGACCTCGCCACGCTGCCGCAGGAGGATCCGGAGACCTACGAGATGCTCTGCCGGGCCGACAGCCTCGGCGTCTTCCAGGTCGAGAGCCGGGCGCAGATGAACTTCCTGCCGCGGATGCGCCCGCGCGAATTCTACGACCTGGTGATCGAGGTGGCGATCATCCGCCCCGGTCCGATCCAGGGCGACATGCTGCATCCCTATCTGCGGCGGCGCGGTGGCAAGGAAGAGGTGAGTTTCCCTTCCGACGCGCTGGGCCGCGTGCTCGGCAAGACGCTGGGCGTGCCGCTCTTCCAGGAGCAGGCGATGCAGATCGCCATCATCGGCGCGGGCTTCACGCCCGACGAGGCCGACCGGCTGCGCCGCGCGCTTGCCACGTTCAAGAAACACGGCAATGTCAGTGAGTTCCGCACCCGGTTCCTGCGCGGGATGCGGGAGAACGGGTACGATGCCGACTTCTCCGAACGCTGCTTCGCGCAGATCGAGGGATTCGGTTCCTACGGATTCCCCGAAAGCCACGCGGCGAGTTTCGCGCTTCTCGTCTATGCGTCCGCATGGATGAAGCGGCATCATCCGGGCATCTTCGCCTGTGCGCTCTTGAATTCGCAGCCGATGGGCTTCTACGCCCCCGCGCAGATCGTCCGCGACGCGCGGGAGCACGGGGTGGAGGTCCGTCCGGTCTGCATCGCGTCGAGCTACTGGGATCACGTGATGGAGCCGGACGGGCAGGGCGGGCTCGCCATCCGGCTGGGCTTTCGGCAAATCCGCTCCCTGAAGGAGGAGGAGGGAACGTGGATCACGGCGGCCCGCGGCAACGGCTACCGCGCGGTGGAGGATGTCTGGCGCCGCGCGGGGATCGCGCCACGTAGCCTGCGTATCCTTGCGGAGGCGGACGCGTTCGCGGCGCTCGGCCTCTCGCGACGGGACGCGATCTGGGCCGCGCGGGCGCTCGCCGGCACGCGTCCGTTGCCGCTCTTCGCGGGCGATCTCGACGGGGAAGGAATCGTGGAGCCGGCGCCCCGGCTGCCGGAGATGACCGAGGGAGAGAAGGTGGTGGAGGATTACGTCGCGATGCGGCTCACGCTTCGTGCCCATCCGATGTCGTTCCTGCGGCCCCGTCTGACCCCCTCCGGCCCGCCCCAGCCGCGTGGCACATTGCCGCCCGGTCGCCGCTTCGCCGACGCGACCGGCCTGACACGTTCCGACGCCTGGACCTGCGACGAGGGAACGGGCGGGCTCAAATGCACCTCGTCGCGCGATTGAGCCGCGTCAGTTGCCGAAGATCGATCCCATCACGTCGTTGATGATCCGCTCGGCCATGTTGGGCGGCGCGGGATCGGGGACGCGCCCGACCTTGCGGTCACCGGGCGCAGCGGCCTCCCGCGACGGCAGTTCGTCGTAATAGGAGCTGTCTGCGGAGGCGACGTTGCCGCCATAGGCGGGCGGCGCGGCGGGATCGCCTATGCCGCCGGGCCGTCCCCGGCTCATCGGTAGGTCGTGCACCGGCAATCCCTCATGGACGCGCAGCATCGTTTCCTGCCAGATTTCCGCAGGCAGCCCGCCACCCGTCACCCCGGTGAGCGGCGTGTTGTCGTCGTAGCCCATCCAGACGCCCGTCACGTAATCCGCGGTGAAGCCCAGGAACCAGGCATCTCGTGCGGCCTGCGTCGTTCCGGTCTTGCCTGCTGCGGGACGACCGGGAAGGCGGGCACGGTTGCCCGTTCCCTCCTCGATCACCCGGCTCATCATGTAGATCAGTTCCCGCGCCGCTTCCTCCGTGATCACCCGCTCTCCGAGGCCGCCTTCCTGACCGATGAGCGGTGTGTCGCTCCCCTGCAGGCGCAGATCGACGATCCCGTAGGGCATGACGGAACTGCCGCCGTTCAGGATCCCCGCATAGGCCCCGGTCATTTCCAGAAGGGTCGATTCGGAGGTGCCGAGCGCCAGGGCAGGACCTTCGTCGATCTCCGAATCGATGCCGAAATCGGAGGCGATCCGGCGCACGTTGTCCCGGCCCACGGCCTCGGAGACCTTGACCGCCGGGATGTTGCGGCTGTCCTTGAGCGCGGTCGTCAGCGTCATCATGCCCGCGAAATCACGTGTGTAATTCGACGGAGACCACGACCCCGACCCGGGAATGCTCATGGTCAGCGGCTCGTCCACTACCCGGTCGTCGGGCCCGTATCCGAGATCGAGGGCCGCGGCGTAGACGAAGGGCTTGAAGGCCGATCCGGTCTGCCGCTTGGCCATGATCGCGCGGTTGAACTGTCCCGCGACGCCCTTGAACTTGCGCCCGCCCACCATCGCGCGCACCGCGCCGTCGGCGCTCATCACGACAATGGCCGCCTGCGCCTCCGATCCCTCGCGGACCTTGGTGCGGAAGATCTCGTCGAGAGCGGATTCCGCAGCGCGCTGGATCCGCTGGTCGAAGGTGGTGCGCAGAATCACGTCCTCCGTCGTCTTCGACGTCAGGAAGTCCGGGCCGGAACTCATCACCCAATCTGCGAAATAGCCGCCCGCCCGCGCCTCCGCGGCCTGCGACAGCACCGCGGGATTGGCCAGCGCCTCCGCAGCCTGCGCATCGGTCAGATAGCCCTGTTCCTGCATCAGGCCGATGATCACGGCAGCGCGGTCCTGGCTTCTCTGCAGGTTCGCGGTGGGCGCATAGCGCGTCGGGGCGACGAGAAGGCCGGCGAGCATCGCGGCTTCCGCGGGATCGACCTCGTTCGCGGACTTGCCGAAATAGCGCTGCGCCGCCGCCTCGAAACCGCGCGATCCGGCGCCGAGGAAGGCCCGGTTCAGATAGATTGTCAGGATCTCGTCCTTGGAGTACTTGGCCTCCATCGCGAGCGCGTAGACGGCCTCCTTGGCCTTGCGCCAGAGCGAGCCTTCGCGGCAATCGGCCTCGTAGGCGGTCTCGCTCTCCCAGACATCGGGGTCGTAGGGAACGCCGAGGCAGAGGAGCTTCGCCGTCTGCTGCGTGATGGTGGAACCGCCATGGCCCGAAAGCGGCCCGCGTCCTTCCGCGAGGTTGATCCGGATCGCGCCGGCGACCCCGCGCGGAGACAGCCCGAGATGCTGATAGAACCGCCGGTCCTCCGTCGCGACGATCGCGTTCTTCAGATGCGGCGAGATCGTCCTGGCGTCGATCTGGCCGCCGAACTGTTCCCCGCGCCAGGCGAAGATGTCTCCATCCCGATCAAGCAGCGTCACGGAGCCGCGCGCCCGACCGTCGAGGAGATCGCTCACCGGCGGCAACGTCGTGTAGAGATACCACGTCGCGACGCCGAGGATCACCGCCGCCACCACCGCGCCACGAAGGATCAGCCTCAGCGCAAAGCCGAGGATGCCGCGCACGAGCGACGTGAGCCAGCCGAGCGGACCGCGCCGCCGTGGACGTGTCGTCCGACGGCGGGGTGCCGCTCGCTTGCTCCTCTTTTCCCCCTTGGTCGCGCGCCGTGGCGCGACGAGGGGCGATCTGCCTCTGCCGGTACCTGCCATGCCCGGTTCCTTATGCGCTTTGCTGCTCTTGCGGCGACCATACAGGGAGAGCCGCCGGTGAACATGCCGTTCCCGGTCATTTTACCGATTCCTGAATGCCCAATAATTCAGCCCGCAAATCAGAAAGTGCAAAAATTGTGCATTTCTCGGGTTTGAGGTCACTTGGCTGGCGCTGTGCGCTTGATGAAACGGCTGTCTCCGGCCCTTTTCGGGCAAAGGCCCCGCCATCGAGGGGCACGCCTGTGAAGCGACAAGGGGACGAATGTGAAACTCATCATTGCAGCGATCAAGCCGTTCAAGCTCGAGGAAGTGCGCGAGGCGCTCACGGCCATCGGTGTCCGCGGAATGATGGTGACGGAAATCAAAGGTTTCGGTTCCCAATCCGGCCATACCGAGATCTACCGTGGCGCGGAATACGCCGTGAATTTCGTCCCGAAGATCAAGCTCGAGATCGTCGTGAGCGCCGGAATGGTCGATCAGGTCGTCGACACGATCGCCTCCACGGCGAAGACCGACAAGATCGGCGACGGCAAGATCTTCGTCCTCGATGTCGAAAGCGCCGTACGCGTGCGGACGGGCGAAACCAACGAAGACGCCATCTGAGCGTACGCGAAGGGATTATAGGTATGAAGTTGACACGTTGCATTCCCCTGATCGCGGCCACAATCGTGCTGCCGCAGATCGGGTTCGCTCAGGACGCCGTCGAACCCGCCGCTCCGGGTTTCGATGAGATCGGCCCCTACATCATGACGACGCTGCTGTTCCTGATCGGCGGCTTCCTCGTGATGTGGATGGCCGCGGGCTTCGCCATGCTCGAGGCGGGCCTCGTGCGGTCGAAGAACGTGACGATGCAGCTTACGAAGAACATCGCGCTCTTCGGCATCGCTGCGATCCTCTACTACATCGTTGGGTTCAACCTCATGTATCCGGGCGATGGCTGGACGATCCCAGGCTATCTCGGCGCGCTGTTCGTGCCCACGGCCCTCGAGCCGGTCGGTCTCGATGCGGCGAGCGCCGATCTCGGTTATGCCTCCGTCGGTTCGGACTTCTTCTTCCAGCTGATGTTCTGCGCCACCACAGCGTCGATCGTGTCGGGCACGCTTGCGGAGCGGATCAAGCTCTGGCCCTTCCTGATCTTCGTCGTCGTTCTGACCGGCTTCATCTATCCGATCGAGGCGTCCTGGCAGTGGGGCGGTGGCTGGTTGTCGGAAATGGGCTTCTCCGATTTCGCGGGCTCGACCATCGTGCATGCGACCGGTGGCTTCGCCGCGTTGGCCGGTGCGCTCGTGCTCGGGCCGCGGATCGGGCGGTACCGTGACGGGCGCAGCGTTCCGATGCCGGGCTCGAACCTGGCCCTCGCGACGCTCGGCACGTTCATCCTGTGGCTCGGCTGGTTCGGCTTCAACGGCGGCTCGCAGCTCGCGGCTGGGACCGTGGGCGATATCGCCGATGTCTCCCGCATCTTCGCCAACACCAACACGGCCGCCGCGGGCGGGGCTGTCGCCGCGCTGATCCTCACGCAGGTCCTCTACCGCAAGCCCGACCTCACCATGACGCTGAACGGCGCGCTGGCGGGCCTCGTCTCGATCACGGCCGAGCCGCTCATGCCGACGCTTGGCGGTGCGACGCTGATCGGCGCGATCGGTGGTGTGATCGTCGTCTTCACCGTGCCGCTGCTGGACAAGATGAAGATCGACGACGTGGTCGGCGCGATCCCCGTCCACCTCGTCGCGGGTATCTGGGGCACGCTGGCCGTGCCGCTCTCCAACGCCGACACCAGCTTCGTCACGCAGATCATCGGCGTCGTCTCAATCGGGGTGTTCGTCTTCGTGGTCAGCCTGATCGTGTGGTTCATCATCAATGCGATCATGGGGCTGCGCGCCAGCGAGGAAGACGAGATCGCCGGACTGGACGTCTCGGAGATGGGGATGGAGGCCTATCCGGAATTCAGCAAGAGTTGATCCTCCCCAAATCTTGCTGGAAATGCCCGGGCGCTCCTCCCTCCGCCCGGGCATTTTTTATTTGTTCTACGGCATTCGCTTGGGCGCGCCGGTCATGAAGTCGGTCCCGATATAGGGCTTCTTCTGAGCCTTCCATTCACCAAAACCACCCGCCATGTGCGCGATGGGCGCGAGGCCTGATTCGAGCGCGATCTTCGCCATCCGCTGCGATCTGAGCCCGCCCGCGCAATGGAAGACGACGCGCTTGCCGTCCTGCGTGGGCAGCCGGTCGGCCCGGAAGAAGGCCATCGGCATCAGGAGCGCCCCCTCGATATGCTCGGTCCCGTATTCCTGCGGAGAGCGCACGTCGATGAGGACGATCTCTCCCTCGTCGAGGGCCGTTTGCACCTCGTCGGGGCTCCAGTGTTCGAGGGTCCCGTGATCCGTTTCTTCGATCTTCATGGTTTCCGCTCCCATTGGTGGATGGGGCGGACGCTACTGCGCCGGGGACGCGTGCTCAATCTCCGAGAGACGCGATCGCCCGGGCGAGGATCGGGACGGTGCGCGTGTCGAGCCCGGCGATGTTGATCCGGCCATCACCCACCATGTAGACGCCGTGCCGCTCGCGCAGCGTCGCGATCTCGTCCTCCGAGAGGCGCAACCGGGTGAACATGCCGCGATGATCGGCCACCGCGTCGAACCGCTCTGAATTCGTCTCCCGGCGCAATTCTGCGGCGAGCTGCCGGCGCAGATCGAGCATCCGCGTTCGCATCGATTCGAGTTCGTCCTGCCAATCAGCGCGAAGGGCGGGATCGCCCAGGATTATCGTGACAAGCCGCGCCCCGTGATCGGGAGGGAAGGAATAGGCCTGCCGGTTCAGGTGTTCGAGCGTGGCTTGGGCCATCCGCGCCGTGTCCGCATCGCGTGCGATCGTGAGCAAGAGGCCCACGCGCTCCCGATAGAGACCGAAATTCTTCGAGCAAGACGCGCAGATCAGGAGTTCCGGAAGCGTCTGGACTAGAAGCCTCACCCCGGCGGCATCGGTGTCGAGACCGTCACCGAAACCCTGGTAAGCGATGTCGAGAAGCGGCACCGCGCCACGCTCCCCAAGCGTTTCGGCGATCCTCTTCCAGGTCTCCGCGTCCGGATCCGCCCCCGTGGGGTTGTGGCAGCAGGCATGGAGCAGAACGACGTCTCCTTTCGCGACGGCGCTCAGATCCGCGATCATGCCAGCGTCGTCGACCCCGCCCGTCTCCGCATCGAAATAGCGGTAGTGCGCGACATCGCGTCCCGTCGCCGCCAGGATCGACAGGTGGTTCGGCCAAGTCGGGTCGGGCACCCATATCCGCGCCTCCGGCCGCGCGGTCCTGATGAACTCAATCGCCTGCCGCACCGCGCCCGTGCCGCCGGGCGTCGCGATCGCGGACCGCCGATCCGTGGCCAAGCCCTCTCCCAGGATCAGATCGCCCATCGCCGCGGCGAAGGCGGGATCGCCGCCAAGCGCCGTGTAGCTCTTGGTATCCTGTTCCTCCCAGAGGCGTCGCTCCGCCGCCTTCACGGCACGCATCACAGGCGTTCGGCCGTCGGCATCGCGATAGACGCCCACACCGAGGTCGAGCTTCTCCGTTCGGGGGTCGTCCCGAAACGCCTTCATGAGCGACAGGATGCTGTCGGCAGGCTGGGGTTTCAGGTTCTCGAACATCAGGCCGGTCCCGTGGCCACGGGAAGGTCCTCGAACGCCCCCCATTCGCTCCAGGATCCGTCATAGAGCGACCAGCGCTCGTGACCGATCCGCGCGAGTGCCAGGGACAGGATCGCGGCCGTCACGCCCGAGCCGCAGGTCGTGATGACGGGCCGCGAGAGATCGACTCCCGCCGCCTCGAACGCGGCGCGCAGGGCGTCCGGGTCCTTCATCGTGCCGTCTTCGGCCAGGAGCTCGGCGTAGGGCAGGTTCCGCGAACCCGGGATGTGGCCGGCGCGGAGGCCCTGACGCGGCTCCGCGGCCTCGCCCTCGAAGCGCGGGGCGGAGCGCGCGTCGACGATGACGGCGTCGCCGAGCTTCGCGGCTTCGGCCACCTGCGTGACATCGCGCACGAGTGCGTTCTGCCGCGATACCGTCAGATGGCGATCCTTCACGATCGGCGCCATGTCTTCCGTCGCGTGCCCCTCGGCCTGCCATTTCGGCAATCCGCCATCGAGGACGGCGACATCGGTCTTGCCCATGAGCCGGAAAAGCCACCAGACGCGCGCCGCGGAGAAGATCCCCGCACCGTCGTAAACCACGACCTGATGGCCGTCGCCGACCCCCATCGCGCGGAGCCGGCTGGTGAACTTCTCGGGTTGCGGCGCCATGTGCGGCAGGTCCGAGGCGGAATCCGAAATCTCGTCGATGTCGAAGAACCGCGCGCCGGGGATGTGGGCCGCGCGGTATTCGGCGGCAGGATCGCGTCCGGCATCGGGCAGATACCAGCTCGCGTCGAGGATCCGCAGGTCCGGATCGTCCAGGTGCCGAGACAGCCAGTCGGTGGAAACCAGGGTTCCGGGATCGTCGCGCATTCCGTCAGCTCCTCAGCGCCGCCAAGCCCCATCCGCTTAATGAAGCCGCGCCATGGGGGCAAGCGTCCGACCGGACGCCCGGCCTCATCCGTGGTCCTTGAGGAGCCTCTGCTTCTGCCGCTGCCAGTCGCGCTTGGCTGCCGTTTCCCGCTTGTCCGGGGCCTTCTTGCCCTTGGCGATGCCGATCTTCAGCTTCGCGATACCGCGGTGGTTGAAGTAAAGGACGAGCGGCACGAGCGTCATGCCCTTCCGCTGCGTCTCCTGCCACAGACGCGCGAGTTCCCGGCGATTGACGAGGAGCTTGCGACGGCGCCGGTCCTCGTGGCCGAACATCGCCGGGTCGTAGGGCGCGATGTAGGAATTGACGAGCCAGAGCTCCCCGTCCTCCACCGCGGCGTAGCTCTCGGCCACGTTCGACTGGTTGCGCCTGAGCGACTTCACCTCCGAGCCGGTGAGCTGGATGCCGCATTCGAGATCGTCCTCGATCGCGTAATCGTACCGTGCCCGCCGGTTCTCCGCGATCACCTTGTAGTTCGGATTTTCCTTGCCCTGCGCCATCCCGCCCAGATAGGGGCGGCGCCCCGGCCTGTCCAGCGCGCAGGCGCGTCAGCCGAGAAGCCCGAGGCCTCCCATCGCATCCTTGAGCAGCATCCGCGTCGCCTCGCCGAGCGGAACGAGCGGCAGGCGCACCTCCGTGCTCGACCGGCCGAGAAGCGACAGGCCGTACTTCGCCCCCACGAGTCCCGGCTCGGTGAAGATCGCCTCGTGGAGGGGCAGCAACCGGTCCTGCAACTCCAGCGCGCGCGTCCAGTCGCCCTCCAGCGTCGCGGTCTGGAACTCTGCGCAGAGACGCGGCGCGACATTGGCGGTGACGCTGATGCAGCCATGCCCGCCATGCGCGTTGAAGCCCAACGCGCTCGCGTCCTCGCCGGAGAACTGGACGAAATCGGGACCGCAGAGCGCGCGCTGCTCGCTCACGCGAACGACGTCGCCGGTGCTGTCCTTCACGCCCACGATCCGCGGAAGTTCCGCGAGCCGCGCCATCGTGGCGGGTGTCATGTCGACGACGGAGCGTCCGGGGATGTTGTAGATGATGATCGGGATCTGCGACGCCTCGTGGATCGCCGTGAAATGCGCGATCAGGCCTTCCTGCGTGGGCTTGTTGTAGTAGGGCGTGACGACGAGGGCGGCGTCGGCCCCGACCTCCTGGGCATGGCGGACGAGCCCGATGCCTTCGGCGGTGTTGTTCGATCCGGCTCCGGCAACGACCGGGATCCGGCCCGCAGCGGCCTTCACGACGGTGGCCACGACCTCCTCGTGCTCCTCGTGACTGAGTGTCGGGCTTTCGCCGGTCGTGCCCACCGGCACGAGGCCGTGCGTGCCCTCCGCCACGTGCCAATCGACAAGCGCCTTCAGGGTGTCGAGGTCGAGACGGCCGTCCTTGAACGGCGTGACCATGGCGACGAATGACCCCTTGAACATGCTGTCTCCCCTGCGCTTTCGAACGGGTGTCCGGCCCGTCGCGTTCGGCGGCGACCCTAGACCCCTCGTCACCCATTGCCAAGTTCGTGAACTGGCTTCGACGGGTTCCATCGGATATGGATCGCGCATGATCCTCCGACGGCTCCTTCCCCTTCTTCTCGCGGGCGTCCTGATCCTTCCCGCGGCGGCCCGAGCGGTGGAGACGCCGCCGCCCGACGGCAACGACATGTCCCTGGGCCTCGCCGACGCGCTCGACGAGGTGCGGGCGGGTCGTTGGATCTCGGCCCTCGAGGCCGGAGCCCGGGCGGGGCCGATCGGCCGCGACGTGGTCGAATGGCTGCGACTGCGCGACGGACTGGGAGACTGGCCGACCGTGCGCGATTTCCTCGCGCGGAACGGCGACTGGCCGGACGTGCCGCTTCTGCGGCGTCGAACCGAGAAATTTCTGCCGCTCGGCTTCCGTGATGCGGAGGCCGCGAAGGCGGTGCTCGATTTCTTCTCGGGGTCGGAGCCCGCCACGGGACACGGCGTCGCGTCGCTCGTGGAGGCCTACCGGTTTCTCGGCCGCGACGGCGATGCGGAGGCGCAGGCCGCGGAGGCCTGGATCACGCTCTCGATGACCGAAGGGGCGGAGGCGTTCCTCCTGCACGATTATGCCGACCTTCTCGCGCCGCTCGAATCCATGCGCATGGACCGGATGTTCTGGAGCGGGGCGGAAGCCGCGCTGCGCCGCTCCGTCGCGCGAAGCGAAGGCGACCTCGCCGCGCGGGGTCGTGCCAGGCTCGCCGCGCGCGTACGTGGCGTCACCGACGTCCTTCTCGAGGACCTGCCCGCGCCGCTGCGGCAGGATGCGGGGCTCGCCCATATCCGGTTCGGACAACACCTGCGGGATCAGCGCCTCGACGATGCCGTGGCCCTGATGCGCGCCCGGAGCGCCTCGGCCGAGATGCTGGGCGATCCGGACGCCTGGGCCGATGAGCGGATCGCGCTGGCGCGCCGGCTGATGCGTGGGGAAGAGCGGGAGAACGCCTATGCCGTCGCCGCGTCCCACTGGCTCGTGGAGGGATCGGATTACGCCGAGCTGGAATGGCTGTCGGGCTATCTCGCGCTGCGGTTCCTCGACCGGCCGGAGGCGGCGGTCACTCATTTCCAGCGGTTCCGCGATGCGGTTGCGACGCCCATCTCGCTTGGCCGTGCGGGATACTGGCTCGGGCGGGCCTACGAGGCCGCGGGCGACGACGATGCGGCGCGGGACGCCTTCGCGATGGGGGCGGCCTATCAGACGAGTTTCTATGGATTGCTGGCCGCGGAACGGATCGGGGTTCCGCTCGATCCCGGCCTCACCGGACAGCAGGTGTATCCGCCCCTCGACGAAAGCGGATTTGCCGGGTCGAGCGTGTTCGAGGCGGCGCTCCTCCTGCAGGCGGCGGGTGAGCGGGATCTGGCGGAGACGTTCTTCCGCGCGTTGGCCGACAGGCTCGACGAGGCGGACCTCGGCACGCTCGGGGACGTGGCGCTCGCGCTGGGCGAGCCGCATCTGGCGCTCCTCATCGCAAAGCAGGCGGCGCAGCGGGGCATCACCCTGCCGCGCGCCTACTACCCGGTCGTGAGCATGGGCGTCGTCAACATGCCGGTCGATCCCGCGCTTGCGCTGACCATTGCCCGTCGCGAAAGCGAATTCGATCCGGGCGTGGCTTCCGGCGTCGGCGCGCGTGGCCTCATGCAACTCATGCCCGCCACCGCGCGGGACGTGGCCCGGACGCTCGACTTGCCCTTTTCCGCCGCGCGCCTGTTTTCGGACCCGAGCTACAATGCCACGCTCGGCAGCGCCTATCTCGCGGGACTGATCGCGCGGTTCGGCGACAATCCGATCCTCGTCTCCGCGGGCTACAATGCCGGTCCCGGACGGCCCATCGCATGGATCGAGGAGAACGGGGATCCGAGATCGGCGGAGGTCGACGTGATCGACTGGATCGAGCACATCCCGTTCGACGAAACCCGCAATTACGTCATGCGCGTGGCCGAATCGCTTCCCGTCTACCGCGCACGGCTCGAAGGCCGGGTCGCGCCTGTGGAGTTCACGGCGCTCCTGAAGGGTCGCTGATCAGTTCGCGACCCCGATCTCGTCGGCGGTCGTGACGATGCCCTGCATCGCCGTTCCGCTGCAGGCCTCGTACTTGTAGGCATAGCCGTTCCAGACGAGGATCAGCCCCCCGTCCGCCGCCGGCATCAACATCGCCCGGACGGCCCATTCCGGGTCGGGCCCCTCGCACACCATGTCGTAGAGAATGGCGTCCATGCCCCGGACGTCCACCGGTTCGATCATCCGGCATTGGTTCTCCACGCCGAAAAGGACGTCCTCCTCGATCTTCAGCGCGCCGCCGTCCTCTCCGGTATAGTCGCATCGTGCCGTCGGGTTCGCGCGCCAGATACCGTCGAAGGGGCTGTCCTGCGCCACAGCTCAGCCCGCCACCGTGACCGCCGAAGCTAGGATAGGCACGAAAGCGCGACCGGCCATCTTCCGCCAAGTCCTCATCTTCCCACCTCCCGGGCGTTCCGTTAGATTGACTGCGCTTAACGAAAGCTCAACAGGCACGTCGTTATTTGAGTAAAATTGTTCTGGACCGGTATTGCCGGACGCGTTCGCACAAGGTTCCTTCATGAAGAAATCCCCCGACACGAGCCGTGGATCGGAAGAGCTCCGCCGCACCCGCGCGGAGAGCCGATCGCTATTCTGGGCGGTGGGCCTCTTCAGCCTTTTCGTCAATCTCCTGATGCTGACCGGGCCGCTCTACATGCTGCAGGTCTATGACCGTGTGCTCGGATCGCGGTCCGAGGCGACGCTTGTTGCGCTAACCATCCTGATGGCGTTCCTGTTCCTGATGATGGGGGTTCTCGATTTCGCGCGGGGCCGCGTGCTGGCGCGAATCGGTGCCCGTTTCCAATCGCGACTCGACCGGCGGGTTTTCGCGGCCATGGTCCGGAAGGCCGCCGTGGCCCCCGATCTCGATCCCGGACAGAATCACCTGCGCGACCTCGAGGCGGTACAGCGGCTTTTGTCTTCACCCGTGCTGACGGCATTCTTCGACATTCCTTGGACGCCGATCTTCATCTTCGTGATCTTCATCTTCCACCCCTGGCTGGGCATCCTCGCGGTCGCTGGCGGCGCGCTCCTGATCGGGGTCGCGGTCTTCAACCAGATCGCCACCCGCGTCCCGCTCAGCGCCGCCAACGTCGCCACCGTCCGGGCGGAGCGGATGTCCGAGCAGATCCGGCAGGAGGCGGAGATGGTGCGCTCCCTCGGGATGCAGCACGCGACCTTCGCACGCTGGCAGGAGCTGCGCGGCGCCTCGCTTCGCGACACGATCCGCGCGAGCGACCTCGGCGGCGGCTTCACCACGACCTCCAAGACGTTCCGCCTGTTCCTGCAATCCGCGATGCTGGGCCTCGGCGCCTACCTCGTGCTGCAGGGAGAGATGACGCCCGGCGGCATCATCGCGGGCTCCATCCTGCTCGGGCGCGCGCTCGCACCGATCGATCTCGCGCTCGGCCAGTGGCAGATCGTCCAGCGCGCGGCGCAAGGCTGGTCCGGCCTCACGACCCTGCTCGGCACCGTCGGGGAAGAGCCGCCACGCACGGCCCTGCCGCGTCCGACCGCCAATCTCAGCGTGCAGCAGGTCACCATCATCCCGCCCGGTCAACAGCAGGCCTCCGTGCGCATGGTGTCCTTCGACGTACAGCCCGGCGAGGCGGTGGGGATCATCGGTCCGTCGGGCTCGGGCAAGTCGACGCTCGCTCGCGCGATCGTGGGTGTCTGGCGCGTTTCGGGAGGCAAGATCCGGCTGGGCGGCGCGGCGCTCGATCAGTACGAGCCCGACGTCCTCGGGCAGCACATCGGCTACCTGCCGCAGCGGGTCCAGCTCTTCGAGGGCACGATCGCGCAGAACATCGCGCGGCTCAGGGACGACGCGGACGACGCCGACATCGTCTCGGCCGCGAAGAAGGCCGCCGCGCACGACATGATCCTAAAACTGCCCGACGGCTACGACACCCAGGTCAGCAGCGCCGGCGGCAGGCTTTCGGGGGGACAGGTCCAGCGGATCGGACTGGCCCGTGCGATGTACGGGAACCCGGTACTGCTCGTCCTCGACGAGCCCAATTCCAACCTCGACAACGAAGGCAGCCTCGCGCTCAACGTCGCGATGCAGTCCATCAAGGCCGATGGCGGCAGCGTCATCATCATGGCGCACCGCCCGTCGGCGATCCAGCTGTGCGAAAAGCTGGTGGTCCTCGACATGGGGATGCGCCGGGCCTTCGGTCCGAAGGACGAGGTGTTGCGCGACATGGTAGCGAACCACAAGGAGATCACGTCGCAACCGGGGTCTGCAGGAGGCATCGCATGAGCAAGGGTCGGGAAATCGGGCGCGTCGCGCCGACGCAGGTCGCGGTGCCGAAGGGCGAGGCCACGGCCGAGCGCAAGGACGCCCGGCGGACATGGTCGGCACGTGCGCCGCTGCTTCTGGGCCTCGTGGCCTTGCTGACGCTCGTCGGAGGCTTCGGCAGCTGGGCCGCGATGACGGAGATCTCGGGGGCGATCATCGCTTCCGGCCGGATCGAGGTGGAGCGCAACCGTCAGGTCGTGCAGCATCCCGACGGCGGCGTCGTGGAGGAGATCCTCGTCGACGAAGGGGATCAGGTCGAGGCCGGCGACGTTCTGATCCAGCTCGATCCGACCCTGCTACGCGCCGAACTGTCCGTCGCGCGCGGCCAGCTCAACGAGCTCGAGGCGCGCAAGGCCCGGCTCGAGGCGGAGCGCGACGAGGCAGAGGAGATCACGTTCCCCGACAGCCTTCTACGCTACGCCGACAGCGACACGGCGGTGGCAGAGTTGATCGACGGCCAGCGCAGGCTCTTCCAGGCGCGCAACGACACGGTACGCCAGTCGATCGCCCAGCTCACCGGCCGCAAGTCGCAGATCTCGCGTCAGATCGAGGGTATCACCTCGCAGCAGACCGCGCTGGAGTCGCAGCTCGACCTCATCCGCGAGGAGCTCGCATCGCAGCAATCGCTGCTCGACCGTGGTCTTGCCCAGGCGAGCACCGTCCTGTCGCTCCGCCGCGAGGCGGCACGGCTCGAGGGGCAGGTGGGCGAGCTCCTCGCCAACGCCGCCGAATCCGCCGAGCGGATCACGGAGACGGACGGCCAGATTCTGTCGCTGACCGTGGAGCGCCGGGAGGAGGCGATCACGGAGCTCAGGGACCTGCAGTTCAACGAGATCGAGTACAGGGAGCGGGTGTCTTCGCTCTCCGAGCAGCTCAGCCGGATGGAGATCACCGCGCCTGTATCGGGGATCGTCTACGGCATGGAGGTCTTCGCGGAACGCTCCGTGATCCGCCCGGCCGATCCGGTGCTCTACATCGTGCCGCAGGACCGGCCGCTGGTGATCGCCGTGGAGGTGGAGCCGATCCATATCGATCAGGTCCATGTCGGCCAGGAGGTGCTGTTGCGCTTCTCGACATTCGATGCGCGCACCACGCCCGAACTCTACGGCGAGGTCGTGCAGATCTCCGCGGACAGCTTCACCGACGAACGCGACCGGACGGCCTTCTATCGCGCGGAGATCGTCCTGCGGCCCGGAGAGTTCGAGCGGCTGCCGCCCAATCTGAGCCTGATCCCGGGCATGCCGGTCGATGCCTTCCTCCGGACGGAGGATCGCACGCCTATTGCCTACCTCGTGAAACCGCTCGCGGATTATTTCACCCGCGCCTTCCGGGAGAGCTAGAATCCCCGAAAGGCACGTGACAGGGTGCCGCGAAAGATCGAACGGGGTACGACGATGAGTGGAAAGATCGCGACGAAGCTGTCGGAACTTGGACTGAACCTGCCGGACGCGCCGGCGCCGGCCGCCAATTACGTCCCTTGGGTCGTCATCGGCGATCTCGTGTTCGTTTCGGGTCAGATCAGCCAGGATACAAGCGGTCCGCTCCGCGGCAAGCTCGGCGCGGAGGTCTCCCTTGATGAGGGGGTCGAGGCGGCACGGGCTTGCGCGCTCAGCCTCCTCGCGCAGGTCAAGGCCGCCTGCGATGGCGATCTCGACCGGCTCGTCCGGGTCGTGAAACTGACAGGCTTCGTGAACTCGACCCCCGATTTCACCGACCAGCCGAAAGTCGTCAACGGTGCCTCCGACCTTCTCGTGGAGATCCTTGGAGATGCCGGCCGTCATACCCGTTCGGCGGTGAGCGCGGCCTCGCTTCCCCTTGGTGTCCAGGTCGAGATCGAGGGCATCTTCCAGATCGGATGAGGCTCCCGCGGGGCTTTCTCGAACGGCCCATCGCGCATCGCGGGCTGCACGACGCGGCAGCCGGCATACCTGAGAACAGCGCGCGGGCCTTCGAGGCGGCGATCGCCTCGGGCTACGGGATCGAGCTCGACGTTCGGATCAGCCGTGACGGACAGGCAATGGTCTTCCACGACGCGACGCTCGACCGGCTCACCGCCGAGAGCGGCGAGGTTGCGGAACGCGACGCCGAAACCCTGGGCCGGATCGCAATCGGGCCCAGGGATCGGATCGAGACGCTGGATCGGACGCTCGCCCGTGTCGCCGGTCGCGTACCTCTCCTCGTGGAGTTGAAGGATCCCACCGGGCATCTGGGGGAGACGGATGGCCGCCTCGAAGATGCCGTGGCACGTGCGCTGTCGGACTATGACGGTCCGGCGGCGGTGATGTCGTTCAATCCAAACATGATCTCCATGATGGCACGACGCGCCCCGGATGTGATTCGGGGCCTCACGACCTGTGCCTTCGACACGGATGACTGGCCCGGAACGGAGGCCGCGCGCGACCGCTTGCGTCGGATCGAGGCCTACGATGCCGTAGGCGCCGTCTTCGTCAGCCACGATCACCGGTCGCTCGACATGCCCCGCGTTTCGGAACTCGCGCGGGCCGGGGCGGATGTCCTCTGCTGGACCGTCCGCGATACGGCGGAAGAATCCGAAGCGCGCCGCGTGGCGGACAACATCACGTTCGAAGGGTACCGGCCCGCTTGAATCGCTGCAGCGGCACGCCAGTTTCTGCGTCATGACCGAAACACGAGAGACCCAGATCGAGGTTGGCGCCCATCCCGACCTTTCCGAGATCGACCCTGCGGAGTGGGATAGCTGCGCCTGCCCGGAAGCGGTGACGGGACGTCCGCGCGACCCGTTCACCACGTACCGTTTCCTCTCGGCGCTCGAGGAAAGCGGTTCCGTCGGCCCGGGTACGGGCTGGCAACCGCAATACCTCGTCGCGCGTATCGACGGCGAGGCGATCGCCTGCGCGCCGCTCTACGCCAAGGGCCACAGCCAGGGCGAGTACATCTTCGACTACAACTGGGCCCATGCCTACGAGCGAGCGGGTGGCCGCTACTATCCCAAGCTGCAGATCGCGGTGCCCTTCACGCCGGCCACCGGGCGACGTTTCCTGACCCGGGAGGGGTTCGAGGAGACCGGCCGGGCGGCGCTGATCCAGGGTGCCGTGCAGATCGCGGCGCAGAACGGACTCTCCTCGCTTCACGCGACCTTCTGCACCGGTGAGGAAGCCGCGTCCGGCGAGGAAGCGGGCCTGCTGCACCGGACCGGCCAGCAGTTTCACTGGCTGGATCGGGATTACGACGATTTCGACGGATTCCTCGCGTCCCTCTCGAGCCGCAAGCGCAAGAACATCCGCAAGGAGCGGGAGGCGGCTCAGGGTTTCGGCGGGCGCATCGTGACGCTCACGGGGGAGGAGATCCAGCCGCATCACTGGGACGCGTTCTGGCGCTTCTATCAGGATACCGGGGCCCGAAAATGGGGCACCCCCTATCTCACCCGGAGCTTCTTCGACCGCGTGCACGAGACGATGCGCGACGATGTCCTCCTGATCCTCGCGGAGCGGGACGGACAGGCCGTGGCGGGTGCCTTGAACTTCATCGGGCGGGACACGCTCTATGGACGATACTGGGGATGCATCGAGGATCATAATGCGCTGCATTTCGAGCTTTGCTACTATCAGGCGATCGATTGGGCATTGGCGAACGGCCTGACGCGCGTGGAAGCGGGAGCGCAGGGGGAGCACAAGCTGGCGCGCGGATATCTCCCGGTCCCGACCCATTCGCTGCACTGGATCGCGGACGAGGGATTTGCCCGGGCCGTGCGGCAATTTCTCGTGGCGGAGCGGGAAGCGGTCGACGAGGAGATCGAGGTGCTGACGAGCTTCGGGCCCTTCCGCAAGGTGAAGGGAGAAAGCGAATGACGCAGAAGCTTCCGGCGGACGAGCGGCGCGCGGCCCTGGCCGAGTTGGGCGAGCGCGGCTGGAGCGAGGTCGAGGGCCGCGACGCCATCGAGAAGACCTTCAGGTTCAGGAATTTCGTGGAGGCGTTCGGGTTCATGGCGCGTGTGGCGCTCCATGCGGAGAAGCTCGATCATCACCCCGAATGGCGCAACGTTTACCGTACGGTGGAGGTGACCTTGACGACGCATGACGTGGATGGTCTGTCGCCGCTCGATATCAGGCTGGCCAAACGCATGGATGCTCTCGCGGAATGATCGACTCGATACTGAATACCGAAATCATGGGTGGCACCTCGCTCGGTGACATCCTTTCGCTCCAGTTCCTGGTGGCGATCCTGGGCGACGTCCTAGCCGCGATCGCGATCCTGGTCGTGGGATTCGTCGTCGCGGGATGGGTGATGCGCCGCATCCGCAGCATCGGCGGGCGCCATGCGCATCTCGACGAGACGCTCTTCAACTTCCTCGGCAATATCGCCCGCTACATCATTATCGGTTTCTCGATCCTGATTGTGCTCAACACGTTCGGGATTCAGACCACGAGCGTTGTCGCCGTCATCGGTGCAGCGGGCCTCGCCATCGGCCTAGCGCTGCAGGGGACGCTGTCGAACGTCGCGGCGGGGGTGATGATCATCTTCTTCCGTCCGATCAAGACCGGCGATTTCGTGGAGGTGAACGGACAGATGGGGACGGTGAAGGACATTTCGCTCAACTTCACCGAGCTCGCCAATATCGGCAACGTGCAGATCGTCATCCCGAACTCCCAGGTCTGGGGAAACACGATCATCAATTATTCGGGCTATCCGACGCGGCGCGCGGAATGGACGTTCGGCGTCGGGTACGGGGCGAATCTCGCGGAGGCGGAACGGGTCATCATCGATACGATCATGGGTGACGAACGTTCGATGAAGGAGCCCGCTCCCTTCATTCAGGTCAACAACCTCAACGACAGCTCCGTCGATTTCCTCGTGCGGGTCTGGGTCGCCTCCGCCGATTACTTCGCCTACCAGACCGACATGACCCGCAGGGTGAAGGAAGCGCTCGACGCGAAGGGCATCCCGATCCCCTTCCCCACCCGCACGCTTGTCATGGAAGGCGGATCGGCCTCGCCCAATCACGGCCCGTCCGGCGCGACCTCGGAGGATATCGTCCGGGAAGACGAGAGCCAGACCTGACGGTCCGGCCCCCTCGGGATCAGAGCGTGGCGAGAAGCGCCTCGCCACCCGAAGTCTCGCAGACGCCGGGGCTCTCCTCCGCGTGCAGCGCCACGACCCGGCCGTCCTCGACGACCATCGCATAGCGCCGCGAGCGGTCGTAGAAACCCACGGGCGGCGCGGTGAAGTTCATCCCGATCGCCTTCGTGAACTCCGCACCCGGATCGCCCAGCATCTCGATGCCGGCATCGCCGGCGCCCGTCTGCTCCGACCAGGCCTTGACGACGAAGGGATCGTTCACGGCAACGCAGACGATCTTCTCGACGCCCTTCTCGCTGAATCCGTCTTTCGTGCGGATGAAGCTTGGCACGTGGGCGGTGGTGCAGGTGCCGGTAAAGGCGCCCGGAACGCCGAAGATCACCGCCTTGCCGGAACCGAGGATCGCGGCGAGGGATACGCTTTCGGGCCCCTCCGCGCCGATTCGGACGAGCGTCGCATCGGGGAGGGCGTCGCCTTCGGAAATGCTCATGTCGTGACCTTTCGGGTTTGTTGCGCTGGCTCTGCGAGCGGTTATAGGGTCGCCCGGCAGAGTTCGCCAGACGGAGGCAGGCCGATGTCGCATATCGTCGTGATCGGCGCGGGCCAGGCGGGAAGCTCGCTGGTCTCCACCCTCCGGACCGAAGGGTTCGAGGGCGAGATCACCCTCGTCGGTGCGGAGCCGGTCCCGCCCTACCAGCGTCCGCCGCTTTCCAAGGCCTATCTTCTGGGCGAGATGGCGCGGGAGCGGCTGTTTCTTCGCGCGCCCGACTGGTGGCAGGAGAACGCCATCACCCTGCGCCTCGGCGGGCCAGCGACGGATCTCGACCTTGCCGCGAAGACAGTGCGTGTCGGCGGTGAGGAGCTTGCCTATGATCAACTCGCGCTCGCGACGGGGCTGGCCCCCCGCAAGTTGCCGGCCGACATCGGGGGAGAGCTCGACGGGGTGTACTCGATCCGGACGCTGGAGGATATCGACCGCCTCGAACCCGCGCTCCGCGCCGCGTCCCGCCTGCTCGTGGTCGGTGGCGGGTATATCGGGCTCGAGGCCGCGGCGGCGGCCCGGAAGCTCGGCCTCAGCGTGACCCTCGTCGAAGCGGGGCTGCGCGTGCTCGGCCGGGTCGCGGCGGAAGAGACGTCGGGATATTTCCGCGCGCTCCATGCGGAGGAGGGGGTGGAGATCCTCGAGCATGCGGGCCTCGAGCGGCTTCTGGGAGAGGGGCGCGTCAAGGGCGCCCGTCTCTCTGACGGAGCCGAGATCCCTGCCGATCTGGTTGTGGTCGGGATCGGGCTCATGCCGAGCGCGCCTCTCGCGGAAACGGCAGGTCTCGAGGTCGCGGGCGGCGTTCTGGTCGATGCGTTCGGTCGCACCTCCGATCCGGCGGTCTGGGCGGCAGGCGATTGCGCCGTCTTGCCCCATGACGGTGGCCGTCTTCGCCTCGAATCGGTTCAGAACGCCATCGAGATGGCGGAGCAGGTGGCGCGGAACATGCTTGGCGCTGAAACGGCCTACGTTCCGAAGCCGTGGTTCTGGTCGGATCAGTACGACGTGAAGCTGCAGATCGCGGGGCTGAATACCGGCTATGACCGCGTGGTCGTGCGCGACGGGGAGAGGGCGCGCTCGCGGTCGCATTGGTATTACGCCGGAGACCGTCTGCTCGCCGTCGACGCGATGAATGACGCGCGTGCCTACATGGTCGGCAAGCGCCTGATAGAGGGGGGGCGTTCGCCCGATCCCGCGAAGGTCGCCGATCCCGAAGCCGATCTCAAATCCCTTCTCGCAGGGTGAGGATCGTCGCGGGCAGTCTCGGCGGACGTTCTCTCGCCGCGCTCGGGAAGGGTGATGCCGCGGCGCATCTCCGTCCCACGACGGACCGGGTGCGCGAAAGCCTTTTCAACGTGCTCGCGGGTGGGGCGTTCGGCGATCCGCTGGACGGCGCGGCGGTGCTTGATCTCTTCGCGGGTACGGGCGCGCTCGGGATCGAAGCCTTGTCGCGCGGGGCCGCCTCGGCGCGGTTCGTGGAGAACGGGCGCAAGGGACAGGCGCTCGTCGCGAAGAATCTCGCGGCGCTGGGCCTCGGCGATCGCGCGACGCTGCTCCGCGCCGATGCGACGCGCCTCGGCCGATCGGAGATCGCCTCCGATCTCGTCTTTCTCGACCCGCCCTATGGCGCGGGGCTCGGTGAAAGGGCGATGTCTGCCGCGATCGCGGGCGGCTGGATCGCTCCGGGGGCGCTGATCGTCTGGGAGGAAGCCACGGCGCCGATCCTGCCGCAAGAACTCGTGTTGCTTGATCGCCGGCGCTACGGCGATACCACAATCACCTTAGCGAGATACCTGGAGTAGGGGCGTCAGGCTCGCGTCGGGTGGAAGCGGCCCGTGGGCGACAAGGTGAAGATCGCGGCGCCGTCCGCCGTCACGCCGATCGAATGCTCGAATTGCGCGGACAGCGACTTGTCGCGGGTCACGGCGGTCCAGTCGTCGGACAGCACCTTGGTCTCCGGACGGCCGAGATTGACCATCGGCTCGATGGTGAAGAACATCCCCTCCTCAAGGACGGGACCGGTTCCGGGACGACCGTAATGAAGGACGTTCGGCGGCGCGTGGAAGACCCGCCCGAGCCCGTGGCCGCAGAAATCGCGCACGACCGACATCCGTTCGGCCTCGACATAGGACTGGATCGCGTGGCCGATATCGCCGAAGGTCCGGCCCGGACGCACCATCTCGATCCCGCGCATGAGCGCGTCGTGCGTCACCTCGATCAGCCGCTCCGCCTTCCGCGGCAGCTTGCCCGCGACGTACATCCGGCTCGTGTCGCCGTACCACCCATCGACGATCACCGTGACGTCGATGTTGAGGATGTCGCCGTCCTTGAGCTTCTTGTCGCCGGGAATGCCGTGGCAGACCACGTGGTTGAGGGAGATGCAGCTCGCGTGCTGATATCCCTTGTAGCCGATCGTGGCGGAGGTCGCGCCCGCGTCTTCGACCCATCCGGTGATGAGTTCGTCGAGCTCGCCGGTTGTCCGGCCGGGCTCCACATGGTCGGCGATGTCGTCGAGGATACGTGCGGCAAGGGCGCCAGCCGTCATCATGCCGTCGAAATCCTCGGCGGGATGAATGCGGATACCCTCCTTGGTGAGGCGATTGCGGTTCGTTCCGTCCACGGCGACGCTCCAGATTCGATGCGCCCCGAATATAGGGCGAACGGGGTCCGCGTTCCAGTGCCGCGTCGTCCTGCCCTGTCAGGGGTGGCCCGCAGGACGTCCGCGTGGTCGTCGGCAGGTCCGGTCGGGAGGACGGAAGTGCTTGACCTCCCGGCTCACGGCGCGATCCTGCGGCCTTGATACGGACAGGAGAATGCAGTTGGGCGATCGTGGTGTAAGGGACGAGATGACGGTTCGGACAGGGACGCTTCCGGCTGGGGTGCTGGCATGAGCGATCCGGCCGATCTGACCGCACGCGACGCACTCGAAGCGATCCGGCGGCGCACCCTCTCGCCGGTGGAGCTCGCCCGCGCCTGCATCGCACGGACCGAAGCGGTGAACCCGGCCGTAAACGCCATCGTCGCCTGGTCGCCCGAGACCTGCCTCGCCGAGGCCGAGCGCGCGGAGGCGGCGGTGATGCGCGGCGCGCTCGGGCGGCTGACCGGATTGCCGGTCGCGGTCAAGGACATGATCGACGTCGCCGACCTGCCCACGACTTTCGGTTCGGAGATTTATGCAGACAACGTGGCCCAGGGCGACGATCCCATCGTCAGGGAGATGCGCGGCGCCGGGGCGGTGATCCTCGGCAAGACGAACTGCCCCGAATGGTCGGCGGGGGCGAACACGCGCAACCGCGTCTACGGCGCGACGGGCAATCCCTACGACCCGACGCGGAGCTCGGCCGGCTCCTCCGGCGGCTCCGCCGTGGCGCTCGCCTGCGGGATGGCGCCGCTCGCCACGGGCTCCGACATGGGCGGGTCGTTGCGCAATCCCGCGTCCTTCTGCGGCGTCGTCGGCATGCGTCCGTCGCCGGGCGTCGTTCCGGGCGAGACGCGTGGTCTCGCGACGCTCTGGCTTTCGAGTTCGGGGCCGATGGCGCGCAACGTGGACGACGCGGCGCTCATGCTCGATGTCATGGCGCGCCCCGACCGAGGCGATCCGTTCTCGCCCGCGCGGCCCGATTGGGGCGATCTCGCGCATCCGGGCGAGGTCGATCCTTCCACGCTCCGCATCGCCGCGACCGAGGATTTCGGCTTCGCACCCGTCGAGGGGATCGTCCGTCGTGCCTTCCGTGCCGCGCTCGCCAAGTTGTCGCTCGGGCATGCCGAAGAAACACCCGATTGCTCGGGCGCAGACCGGATCTTCTCCGTCCTGCGTGCCGTGTCATTCCTTGGCGGCCATCTCGATTACACTCGCGACTATCCCGACAAGGTCGGTCCGAACGTCCACGAGAACGTGGCCGAGGGCCTGGGCTATTCCGCGCTCGACGTCGCGCGTGCGCTCACCGACCAAAGTGCCTATTACCGCCGTTGGCAGGCTTTCTTCGACGAGTACGACCTGCTCCTCGCGCCGGCGATCACGATCAGTCCGCGCGATTGGCACGAGCTCTATCCGACCGAGATCGACGGGCAGCGGACCGAGAGCTATTTTCACTGGCTGGCCTGCGCCTATGCCACGACGATCGCCGGTCATCCCTGCCTGAGCCTGCCCTGCGGCCTCGATGAAGCGGGCATGCCTTTCGGCTTGCAGCTCATCGGACGGCGGGGCGACGATCGCGCGCTTCTCGCGGCGGCCGCGTCGATCGAGACGATAATCGCGGGTGATCCGGACCTGCGCACGCCGCCGCCCGACATCGCGGCACTCGCGACGGCGCGGCCGATCTCGGAGATGCCCGGCTTCCTCGATCTCTGACGATCATGCGCGTGCCCGGTGACCATACGACATCCCGGGTCCGGCCGTGAGCGACGTACTTGTCCTCGGCGGCGGCATGGTCGGCGTCGCGACGGCCCTGGCGCTGCAGGCCCGCGGCCACGATTGTCTCCTCCTCGATCGTCGTGCGCCGGGGGAGGAGACGAGCTACGGCAATGCGGGCCTCATCCAGGCGGAGGCGGCGGAGCCCTATGCGCTTCCATGGCGGGTCTGGGATCTCGCGCGGATGGCCGTGGGTTACCGGAACGCCGTGGCCCTCGATCCACGGGCGCTGCCGGGGCAGGCGGGGGCACTCCTGCGCTACTGGTGGCAGTCGCGCCCCGCCTCTCACGCGCGGATCTCCCGTACCTATGCGCGGCTGATCGCGGAGGCGGTGCCGACCCACGCGCCGCTGATCGCAGAGGCCGGGGCCGACAACATCATCCATCGCGACGGCTACTGGGACGCCTACCGCACGCCCGGGGCGTTCGACGCTGCCTTGCAGGAGGCGGAGCGGATGCGGGAGCGCCACGATTGCGCCTTCACGCCCCATGACGGCGATGCGCTCGGCCGCGCGGAGCCGGCGCTCGAACGGCGCCTCGCCGGGGCGATCCTCTGGAGCGAGACATGGCGGTGCAGCGCGCCGGGCGAGCTCGTTGCCGCCTATGCCCGCCTCTTCGTCGCGCGCGGCGGAACGATCGCGACGGGCGATGCAATGTCCCTCGAACAGGTGGGCAAGGGCTGGCGGGCTGCGGGGCAGGAGGCGGAACGGGCCGTGGTCGCGCTCGGGCCGTGGTCGCCGGAGCTTCTGGCGCGTTTCGGATACCGCGTGCCCATGGTCCGGAAGCGCGGTCATCACCTGCATTTCGCCGGCACCCACGGTTTGCGCCGGGCGCTCGTTGATGCGGAGAACAGCACGGTTCTTGCGCCGATGCGACAGGGTCTCCGGGTCGCGACGGGTGCGGCCTTCTCCACGTCCGCACCCGCCGCGCTGCCGCGGCAGCTCCGCCGGGGCGAGGTGACGGCGCGGGAACTCCTGCCCATCGGCGAGGCGGTGGAGCCCGCAGCTTGGTCCGGCACGCGGCCGTGTCTGCCCGGAATGCTGCCCCTCGTGCGCGAGGCGCCGCGACATCCGGGGCTCTGGCTCCATTTCGGGCATGGTCATCACGGCTTCACACTCGGTCCCGCCACCGCGGAACGCCTCGCCCGCGCGATGGAGGGAGAGGCCGAGGCCGTGGCGCGGCTCGATGGCGGGCTTCTCGGCCATTGAAAGCCCCGGTCCCGGGTCTATACCGGAAACGAAGGACGACCGGGGAGCCGCAGATGACAAATCCGACCGCCGCGATGCTGGTCATCGGCGATGAAATCCTCTCGGGGCGCACGCGCGATTCGAATGCGCACCACCTCGCCGGCCGGCTAGACGCCTACGGGATCGACTTGCGCGAGGTGCGGGTCGTGGCGGACGACAGGGACGCGATCGTCGACGCGGTTCGGGCGCTATCCGCCGCCTACGACCAACTCTTCACCTCTGGCGGCATCGGCCCGACACATGACGACATCACCGCCGAAAGCGTGGCCGCGGCGTTCGACGCGCCTATCTCCGTGCGGGAGGATGCCCGCGCGATCCTTGCGGCGCATTACGATGCGAGGGGGATCGAACTCAACGCGGCGCGGCTCAGGATGGCCCGGATCCCCGACGGCGCCAGCCTGATCGAGAACGCCGTATCCGCGGCGCCGGGCTTCAGCCTTGGCAATGCCCATGTCATGGCGGGCGTGCCGAAGATCTTCGAGGCGATGCTCGACGCGCTCCTCCCCTCGCTTGCCCACGGCGCCGCACGACAGGTCCGGCAGGTTGAAATCGTGCGCGGGGAGGGCGACATCGCGGAGGCGCTCTCCTCCGTGGCCGAGACCTATCCCTCCATCGCCATCGGCAGCTACCCCACGTCGCGGGACGGCCAACCTCTCGTCCGCATCCTGCTCCGTGGCGACGAGGTCGGCATGCTCGACGAGGCGGAGAAGAAGGTGCGCGATCTGCTGGACGAGCCCGCTTCGTGAGCCTCGACCCTTCCCGGTGCCGGCCCCTGATCGACGCCACCTGGCCGCCCGCGGCGATGTCCACGCTCGGTCCCTGGACCCTGCGCGACGGGGCGGGGGGCGGCAAGCGGGTCTCGGCGGCGACGACCGAAGGCGAAGTCGGGGCGGAGGACATTGCCGCAGCCGAACGCGCGATGCAACGCGGCGGGCAGGCGGTTCTCTTCTCCGTCGGTGCGCATCAGGACGATCTCGACCGCCTCCTCGAGGAACGCGGCTATTCCAGGCTCGACCCGACGAGACTTCTACAATGTCCGGTCGAACGGCTCCTCGACACCGCCCCGGCCCCAGGCGGCGTCGCGGTCTGGCCGCCTCTTCAGATCCAGCTGGATCTCTGGCGCGCCGGAGGTGTCGGTGCGGAACGGATTGCGGTGTTGGAACGGGTGGGCGGCCCCAGATCCACCTTTCTCGGCCGTGTCGGCAATCAGCCCGCCGCGACCGCCTTCGTGGCGCTCCATGAGAATGTGGCAATGCTCCATGCGCTCGAGGTGCGCCGGGATCTCCGGCGGCAGGGCGCCGCCGCCGCGCTTGTCCGCCGTGCCGCCGCCTGGTCCGCGGAAGCGGGCGCGCGCCTCTTCACTGCGCTCGTCGTGGAGGCCAATGCCGGGGCCAACGCCCTCTATGCCGGCCTCGGATTCACGGCGTGTCCTTGCTATCATTACCGTATCCGGCCATGACCCCGCCCTTTCATCCATCGACCCATCCGATCCGCGTCCCGTGACCCGGTGGGCTTGGATCCTGGTCCAGGCACTCGCCATGCCTCTCGTCACGGCTTCGCCGGCCGCGGCCACACCCCTCTCCCTCGACTTTCCTGCCGCAGCACGGGAAACGGTGTCCGACCGCGCGGCGGAGAGCGACATCGCATTGCCCGCAGGGCCCTGGCAGATCGGGGGGCCGCCGGTCCGAAGGGCGGAGGGGACGATCCTGCGCCGTGCCTGGCGCCTGACGGATCGCAATCTCACCACGTTGCAGATCCTCGAAGCGCTGCGCCGTCAGATCGTCGCTGCGGGGTACGAAATCGCGTTCGAATGCGCCGACGCGACTTGTGGCGGTTACGATTTTCGCTTCGCGGCCAACGTGCTCGGCGCGCCGGAGATGTATGTTGACCTGGGAGACTTCCGCTATCTCCTCGCTGAGCGGCCCGATGGAACGCACCCCCTGTCCCTCATGGTCAGCCGGGCACCGGGCGCGGGCTTCGTCCAGTTGACGGAGGTACTTTCACGCGGGGAGACCGACATCCCCCTCGTTTCACCGCAGGACACCGAGGGACGTGCGACGGCGGAGGATTTGCGCGCGACCCTGATGGCCGAGGGTCATGTCGTGCTCGACGGGCTGACGTTCCGCGCGGGCGCGGCGACGCTTGGCGATAATGACTCCCCTTCCCTCGCCGCATTGGCCGGAATCCTCAAATCCGACCCCGGACTCCGCGTCGTGCTCGTGGGCCATACCGATGCGCAGGGGGGGCTCGATGCCAATCTCGCGCTTTCCCGCCGCCGCGCCGCCTCGGTCCGCCAGACGCTCGTCGAGCGCTACGGCGTGTCGCCTGGGCAACTTACCGCGGATGGGATCGCCTTCCTTGCGCCGCGCCGATCCAACGCGACCGAGGAGGGGCGCCGGGCCAATCGGCGGGTCGAGGCGGTGCTCTCCGACTGAGCCGGGCGGCTACCAGCGATCGGGGCCCTTGTCGGCGAAAGCATGGGCGAGGAAGTCGATAAAGGCGCGCACCTTGGGCTGGGTGAATCGGCCGGGCGGATAGACCGCGTAGATCCCCTGCGGCTCCACGGGCAGGTCCGGGATCGCCTCCACGACCAGGCCCTTCGCCGCCGCGTCGGCGTAGAGGAAGGACGGCAGATATGCGATCCCGAGCCCCGAGATCGCCGCGTTGAGCAGGGATTGCCCGTCATTCACGCTGAGCCAGCCGGTGGTGCGGACCTGACGTTTCTCGCCCGAGGGCGCGGTGAGCTTCCAGACGGCGCCGTTTGCCTGGCTCGTGTAGTGCAGGAGCTTGTGCGCGTTCAGGTCGTCGATCTTCCGCGGCTGGCCGAACTTCTCGAAATAGGCGGGGGAGCCGATCATCCGGCGCGTCGTCTCCGCGATCTTGCGTGCGCGCAGCGTGCTGTCCTCGAGCTCGCCGATCCGGACGGCCATGTCGAAGCCCTCGGAGATCAGTTCCACGAACCGGTTGTTGAGCACCATGTTGACAGTAATGTCCGGATATTCCTGCAGGAAATCTCCGAGTATGGGAGAGAGATGGTTGACCCCGAAATCGGTCGCCACGCTGATCCGGAGAAGCCCGGAGGGGGCTGCCTGCATCGAGGTGACGAGGCTGTCGGCCTCCCCCGCGTCGGTGAGCACGCGCCGTGCCCGGTCGTAATAGGCGAGGCCGATCTCGGTGGGGCTGACGCGGCGGGTGGTTCGGTTGAGGAGGCGGGCGCCCAGGCGGGCCTCGAGGGCGGAGACGTGTTTGGAGACGGCGGATTTGGAGATGCCCATCTTCCGCGCGGCATCCGTGAAGCCGCCCTGGTCGACGACCGTCGCGAAGGCCTCCATCTCCGTCAATCTGTCCATCGCCTTGCCTCTCAATGATTTTTTCCGGGCGGGCCGGATCTGTCGTCGAAGGCGGACCATAGGGGGAAGGCGTAAAGGAGGATTAAACGCGCTGGGGCATCAATGCCACTTTCTGCCCCGCATCGTTCATGGGAGCGTACACAGGACGTACACAGCGCGTGCACGGGCCGTACACCGGACGTGCGGCACGTGTGCAGCGGACGTACATGCCGCGTGCGGACAGCGTACACGGGACGTGCAGCGGGCGTATGTACGCGAGAGCGGGACACCCGATCCGGGGTGTTTTCGACGGCGCGAGGGTGCGATGGCCCGGCCGGGATCGTGGTCCCCGCGCCTTGCAGCTTTCAAATTCGCAAATGAGACCCATATGTAGTCGAGCGGTGTCTCATATACCGCAATAGAAAGGCGCCGCTTGATGACCATGTTTTCCATGAAGCCGAAATTCGACCTGGCCGAATTCCTCGCAGCACCGGCCCCCGCGGCTGCAGCCAAGGCCCGCGCCGCGCGACGCCGGGGGATCAAGTTCCAGACTGCCGGAAAGTCGGAGGAGGCCGTCACATCGTCCCCGGCGGAGACTGCCGAGCCCGCCGACAAGCTCTGAGATAAGCGAGACCGCATCGCGCGAGGTCCGGGCAGATCGTGCCGGACCTCGGTGTCGGATCTCGCGGCTTCGGCCTCCGATGGTGGCATGACATCTTGAGCGTCGGCGTGTCCACTCTCTGCGTCGCATCGTCCATGATCGGGGCCGGCGCGGCATACACGGGACGTACACAGGCTGTACACCGGATGTGTAGCAGGCGTACATCGCCCGTACATCCCGCGAGCAGACATCGTACACACGAGGCGCAGCTTGTGTGCAGCGGGCGAATGTAGAGGCGGTGGACGTGGGTCTGATGCCCGCGTAGTGCTGTTAGGGCGGCGACTTATAGTGGCTGCGATGCAACCGCGATCGGCCCAGTGCTTGCGTTCACCAGCACTCGTAATGCTGCAGCGCGGCCCGCCGAACCGGCCGTTTTCTGCAGACGCAAGTTCGAAGCAGGCTCGAACTCACACCATGCGGACAAATTACTTTTTCGCTGCGACTGCGCCAAGGTCTGCTTTCCAACCGACCACTCGTTCTTAGAAAGACATTGCATACGCCATACCCGAATTTACCTCGCAGCCATTTCGGCTCTGGGACTGACGACGTGACATCAAATTGTCCTGAGTCTAACTTTGAACCGACAGGAGGTTTGCGGTGACCAACTTAAACTTTGTTGAATTCGGTTCCGGTTTTCCGATGCTTGTCCTTCACGGAGGCAAGTTGGACCACCGACACATGCTTGATGCGGTCGAACCAAGTTTTGCAGGTTTGGATGGCTGGCGCAGAATCTATTTGGACTTGCCGGGGTGTGGGCAGTCAAACGGATTTGAGGATGTGCAGTCACAAGATGATGTTGCAGGTTGCGTCCTTGATTTCGCGCGTTCTATTTCCGGCAATGACGGCATTGCCGTGATTGGTGAGTCGCGTGGCAGCTATATCGCCCAAGGCCTAGCTCATTCCGATCCGGAACTGATTGCAGGCCTGTGTCTCATTGTTCCCGGAGGATTTCCAACAAACCCGCCACCGCCAAAACCCGAAGCGCTACCCATTGTTGCGCGACCAGACTTGCTTAAAGGTCAGCCCTTTTCAGTAGCAGGTAGAGCGGAGAGACTGGTGATCCAGACCCCTGAAATCATCGAGAAAATCCGCCAAACGAAGGTTCCCGCCGCTGCTCTCCACGATGCCGATCTCGAAGCGCGAGTGACAGAAAAATTCTTGTTCTCATACCACGACGAAATGTTGGCATCGCGGTTCGACAAGCCTTCGCTAATTCTTTCGGGCAGGCAGGACTCGATCTCCGGCTATGCTGACACGATGGCGATGCTAGAGTGCTATCCGCGAGCCACCTACGGACTACTCGACACTGCGGGGCATTCATTGAGTTGGGAACGACCGGCTCTGTTCAAAGCCATGCTGCAAGACTGGCTCACAAGACTTTCGCCAGAAACCTGACGCCAGAATTGAATTGCGGCTATACCGGACATTCACGCGTATTGCAGCATCCGGGAGGTAGGGCTCAAAGCGGACATGCGGCGATGCAGAACTAACTCCGATATTGGCGCGCTCCATATGTCGGCTTCCAACTTTATTAGGTGATTGGATTGTCACCGCGGCGAAAAACAGCTCTCCTCCCCCTCACCGCCGCCCCATCATCGCCAACCTAATCAACGTCCGCTCCATCAGCGCCATCTGCGGGGCGCGGGTGGAGGAGCGGAGGGTTAGGTCGGTTTCGACGAGGAGGCTCAGGGCCTGACCGAGGCGTTCCGCGCCCCAGGATTGGGCCTGGCGGAGAAGCGCGTCGCGGCGGGGGCCGTAGACCGGGGGGCGGAGGCGGCCGATGCCGGACCCCGCGCCGCCCGGATCGGCGGCGGCGGTGTGCAGGGTGCGGAAGTGGCGCATCGCGCCGATGCAGAGCGAGACCGGGGTGACGCCCTGCGCCACGAGGCGGGAGAGCAGGGGGCCGATGCGGTCGGCCTTCCCGTCGGTCACGACGCCGAGAATCTCGTCGAGGCTCGCATCGGTGGAAACGGGCGCGCAGGCGGCGATGTCGGCTGCCTCGAGCGGCGCGGGATCGCCGTGCTTGTAGAGCGCGACCTTCTCCAGCACCTGCCGGAAATCCCCGGGATCGACGGTATGGGCCAGGGCCGTCAGCGCCTGCATCGCGTCGGGCGCGATCTGCGTCAGGCCCGCGCGGGCCAGCGCCGCCTCGATCTCGGCACGGTCCGGGGGGTCGTCGTAGATCGCGATGGCGGCGGCGGAGCGGTGCCCCTCGAACCCCTTCCTGAGCGCGGAGGCGGGCTTGAGGCTACCGGCGGTCACGACGAGATGCGCGTCGCCCGGCGCCCAGTCCTTCAGCGCGGCGAGGATCGGGTCGGCGTGCTGCGCCGTCGCCTCCTCGATCAGCAGGGCGCGGGGGCCGGGGAAGAAGCCGCGCGCCTTCATCTCGTCGGACACGATCGTCCGCTCTCGGCGCAGATCGGCGGGCGAGAGGCGGACGAGGCGGAGGTCGGTCTCTCCGTCGGGGCCGATGAGGGCGGTGACGAGATCCTGCCGCTTCAGCGCCACGCGCATCGCGTCGGTGCCGTGGAGGAGGGTGCCGGGGCGGTCGGGCGGGGGCTTGCCGATCCAGGCGGCGGCGTCGCGGGAATTGAGCTTCACCGCCAGTCCGGCGCCGTGGCGAGGAGGCGGGAGACGATCTGGTCGCCCAGGATGGTCATCAACCGCTCCACGGCGTCGCTCTCGGCCGCGCGGACGGTGACGGCGTTGCCGGCGATGGAATTGCGCTGCTCGGAAAAGACCGGGGCGGAGTAGGAGGTGAAGCTCCGCGCCTCGCCCGATTGCAGCACCGCGCCGGTGGCGAGGTCGGTGAGGGTGTAGGTGGCCTCGCCCGCGATCTGGATCCGGGTGATCTCCTGGTCGGGGGTGACGCCGAGGCCCGTCTCGTCGAGCGCGATCTCCGCGTCGAGGCGGTAGAGGGGGGCGTCGGGCAGGCCCAGCCGCTCCTCGAGGTGGCGCACGAAGAGATAGCCGGGCTCGTCGCGGGGCGGGGCCACGGCGATCTGCCCGTAGAGCCCCTCCGCCGCGCCGCCGGGCCCGTAGACGGGGCTGAAACCGCAGGCGGCGAGGAGGAGAAGGGGGGCGAGCCTAGACCACGACATTGACGATCCGGCCCGGGACGACGATCACCTTCTTCGGCGCGCCGCCCGCGAGTGCCTTTTGCACGGCGTCGGTGGCGAGCGCCTGCGCCTCCACCTCGGCCTTGGCCATCTCGCGCGGGACGGTGATCTCCGCCCGGCGCTTGCCGTTGATCTGGATGGGCAGGGTGACGCTTTCGTCGACGAGGAGGCTTTCGTCGGCGCGGGGCCAAGGGGCGTCCGCGATCAGCCCCTCGCCGCCGAGCATCTGCCAGATCTCCTCCGCGAGATGCGGGGTCATGGGCGACATGAGCTGCGCCAGCGTGCGGGCGGCGCGCACGCGGGTCTTGCGGCCCGCCTTCGACTTCGAGAGCGCCGAGGCGAAGGCGTAGAGGCGCGCGACCGACGTGTTGAAGCCGAAGCTCTCGATCCCCATCGTCACGTCGTGGATGGCGCGGGCCGTCTCGCGCTCGAGCGCGTCGTCGTCGCGGCCCGTCTCCGGCGCGTCTGAGGCCTCCGACGCGATGCGCCAGACGCGGCCGAGGTGCTTGGCCGCCGCCTCCGCGCCCGCCGCGGTCCATTCCACGTCGCGTTCGGGCGGGCTGTCGGAGAGCACGAACCAGCGCGCGGTGTCGGCGCCGTAGGCGTCGATGATCTCCACCGGGTCGACGACGTTCTTCTTCGACTTCGACATCTTGGCCGACGGTATGATCTCCACCTCCGTGCCGTCAGCGAGGCGGCCGTCGGTCACGTCGGAGGGCAGGTGGTAGACGCGCCGCCCGTCCGCGTCGGTGGTCTGGTAGATCTCGTGCGTGACCATGCCTTGCGTGAAGAGCGCGTCGATCGGCTCCGCGGCGGTTTCTGGCAGGTGGCCACAGGCGACCATCGCGCGGGCGAAGAAGCGGGAGTAGAGCAGGTGCAGGATCGCATGCTCGACGCCGCCGATATACTGGTCCACGTTCATCCAGTACTCGGTGTCGCGCGCCCGCGTGGGCGTGTCGGCGCCGGGCGAGGTGAAGCGGGCGAAGTACCACGAGGAATCGACGAAGGTGTCCATCGTGTCCGTCTCCCGCTTCGCGGGCGCGCCGCAGGCGGGGCAGGGCACGTCGCGCCACGTCGGATGGCGGTCAAGCGGGTTGCCCGGCTGGTCGAAGGAGACGTCCTTGGGAAGGATGACCGGCAGGTTCTCCTTCTTCTCCGGAACCACGCCGCAGGCCTCGCAATGGACGACCGGGATCGGGCAGCCCCAGTAGCGCTGGCGGCTGAGGCCCCAGTCGCGCAGGCGGTACTGCGTCCGCGCCTCGCCCCAGCCCCGCTCCTCGAAGAGCGCGAGGGTCGCGTCCATCGCCTGCTGGCAGGTCTGCACGGTGCCGGTCTCCCCGAACCAGCAGACGTAGCGGACCGTCTCCGTCTTGGGCGGCACGAAGGCGCGGTCCTCGGGGCGCGCGGGACCCTCCACCGGCTCGAACACGTCGATCACGGGCAGGCCGTATTTCCGCGCGAAGTCGAGGTCGCGCTGGTCATGGGCGGGGCAGCCGATCACCGCGCCGGTGCCGTAATCCATCAGCACGAAATTGGCGATGTAGAGCGGCAGCTCCCAGGCGGGATCGGCGGGGTGGGTCGCCTTGAGGCCGGTGTCAAAGCCCAGCTTCTCCGCCGTCTCCAGCGCCTCCTCCGACGTGCCGCCGCGCCGGCATTCGGCGCAGAACTCGGCGATCTCGGGGTTTTCCGCCGCGAGCGCGCGGGCCAGCGGATGCTCTGGCGCGATGGCGGCGAAGGTGGGGCCGCGCATCGTGTCGGGGCGGGTGGTGTAGACCGGAAGCGTGTCGAAGCCCGCGGGCGCGCCCTTCAGCCCGAACGAGAAATGGAGGCCCTGCGAGCGGCCGATCCAGTTCCTCTGCATCGTCTTGACCTTCTCGGGCCAGGCGTCGAGCCCGTCCAAGGCCGAGAGAAGCTCTTCGGAATAGTCGGAGATGCGGAAGAACCACTGCGTCAGTTCGCGCCGCTCGACGAGCGCGCCGGAGCGCCAGCCGCGCCCGTCCTCCACCTGCTCGTTGGCGAGGACGGTCATGTCCACCGGGTCCCAGTTCACCACCGCGTTCTTGCGGTAGACGAGGCCCTTTTCGAGGAAGTCGATGAAGAGCGCCTGCTGCTGGCCGTAATAGGCGGGATCGCAGGTGGCGAATTCGCGCGACCAGTCGAGCGAGAGGCCGAGCCGTGCGAACTGCCCCTTCATCTGCGCGATGTTGGCGTAGGTCCAGTCGCCGGGATGCACGCGGCGTTCCTGCGCCGCGTTCTCCGCCGGAAGACCGAACGCGTCCCAGCCCATCGGGTGCAGCACCGAATGGCCCGTGGCGCGCTTGTAGCGCGCGACGACGTCGCCCATCGCGTAGTTGCGGACATGGCCGATATGGAGATTGCCCGAGGGATAGGGGAACATCTCGAGCACGTAGTATTTCGGCCGGTCGGGATCGCGGGTGGCGGTGAACGTGCCCGCCTCGGTCCAGGCCTCCTGCCATTTGGGCTCGATTTCGCGGGGCTCGTAGCGGGACATGGGAGGTGCCTTCGGTCTGGGATCGGGGCCCGTGATAGGCAGAGCGCGCCAAGGGGTCCAGCGCCTTTGACGCGGAGCCGCTCGAAGCCCGATCCGGTTTCGCGCTATGGGAGAGTAAAAGCCGGGAGTCGACAATGCAGTTCCTGTTCCTCCACCAGAATTTTCCGGGGCAGTTCGCCCATCTCGCCCCTGCGCTCGCGGCCGCCGGGCACCGGGTCGTGGCGCTCACCTCTCGCGTGGCGGAGGCGCAGGTCTGGCGGGGGGTGGAGGTGCTGCCCTACCGCTACGCCGTGCCGCAGGACACGCGACTCCATCCCTGGATGACGACGCTCAACCGGGCGGTGGACCGGGGGGCCGCCACCTACCGCGCGGCCCTCGCGCTGAGGGAGCGGGGCTTCGCGCCCGATTGCATCCTCGCCCATTCCGGCTGGGGGGAGGCGCTGTTCCTGCGGGAGGTCTGGCCCCGGGCGCGGATGGGGGTCTTCTCGGAATTCTACTACGCGGCGGAGGGCGCGGATGTGGATTTCGATCCGGAGTTCCAGCGCGCGGGAGAGATCGGGCGGGTCCACCGGATGCGGTTCAAGAACATGGCGATCCGGATGCAGCTCGAGGAGGCCGACCAGGGGATCACGCCCACGCGGTGGCAGGCCGATGCGCATCCGCCCGATCTGCGCGGCAAGCTCACGGTGATCCATGACGGGATCGACACCGACGCGATCGCGCCCGACCCCGCCGCGTCGCTGGAGCTTGCCGGTCTCGATCCGCTCGACCGCTCCGACGAGGTGATCACCTTCGTCAACCGCAACCTCGAGCCCTATCGCGGCTTCCACGTCTTCATGCGCGCGCTGCCCGCGCTCCTCGCGCGCCGACCGCTGGCGCGGGTGATCGTGGTGGGCGAGGACGGGGTGAGCTACGGCACGGCGCCCGAGGGCGGCGGCACCTGGCGGGAGGTGATGACGCGGGAGGTGCGCGGGCGGATCCCCGATGCGGACTGGGCGCGGGTGCATTTCGCGGGACGGATCGGGCGGGACGATTTCACCCGCCTGCTGCAGGTCTCCCGCGTGCATCTCTATCTGACCTATCCGTTCGTCCTGAGCTGGAGCCTGCTCGAGGCGATGAGCGTGGGCGTGGCGATCGTCGCGAGCGATACGGGGCCGGTCCGGGAAGCGATCACGGACGGGGAGACCGGACGGCTCGTCGATTTCTTCGACGCGGGAGCGCTCGTGGAGGCGGTGTCGAAGCTTCTCGACGACGGGGCGGCGCGCGCCCGGCTCGGGGCCGCGGCGCGGGCGCGAATCGTGCGGGATTACGACCTCGCGCGGGTCTGCCTGCCGCGGCAGATGGCGTGGATCGAGGCGCTGGCGCGGGGCTAGAGCCGGGCGTCGGCCAGTCGAAGCTGCCGCGCGCGGGTCAGGATCGCATCCTCGATGGCGCGGGCCGTGTCGGTGCCCACGGGCCCCGCGGCGGTCGCGAGCGCGACATTAAGCGACCGGGCGTCGAGCGCGGGATCCTGCACGTAGACGGTGGCGCGGTAGGCTTGCCCGCCGCCGGGCGGACGGCCGTAGCCGTAGACGATGACGCCCGAGAACGGATCGGCCGTCTTGATCGGCATGAAGTCGAGTACGTCCTGCGCGGCGGCCCAGATGTACTTGTTGACCGCGACGGTGCGATTTTGATCCTCCGCGCCGCCGAAGAGATCCCAGATCGTGCTGCGCTCGTCCTGCACGCCGAGCGGCGTGTTGGCCCGCTGGCGCAGGACCGCGTCGCTCGGCCCCGCGGAGGACGACGGCGCGCCGGAGCTGCAGGCGCTCGTCAGGGCGATCAGCAGCATCGGTCCGGCGAGGCGGAAGCCCGGAAATCGTCGCATCATGTCCTCCGCCGCTTCACCCCGGAATATCCGCCACACCCCTATCGCGTCGCGCGGAACGCGGCAACATCGCATCGCGGACCCGCCATCGGCCGGACCGGGCGGGTTTCAAGATCACGCGGTGTGCACGGATTCGTGCATTCCTGTGCGCGAATGGGGTGAAACCCATCGCTTGGACGTAACGTTACTTCGGCGCTTATCGGATGTTGATTGATACACCTAAAGTTGTATCACTCCGACGGAACACGAACGACGAGAGGAAATGACATGAAACGATTCATCACTGCTACCGCCGCCGCCGCCATGCTCGCGAGTGCCACCGCCCCTGCCGCCTTCGCTCAGCAGGATCCGGAAATGACCATGCTCAACGGCAAGGTCTACCGGGCGCTGCGCGACTGCGACCTCGATGCGAACGACATCGATTCCCTGACGATGGCGCAGGTCGCGGGCATCACGATCGCCGCGTCGTCCGAAGACCAGTCGCAGAAGTGCCTGAAAATCGAGGCGATCGCGATCGGCGATTGATCGATCGATGAGGGTCCGGCGCGGCCGGGCCCATCCACGAGACATGCAAGGGCCGTCCCGATGGGCGGCCCTTCTCTTTTCCCGACACCCTCATGACCCGCTGACGGGCGGCAGGTTTCACTGTGGCACGAAGGCACCATCCGTCGGACCAAACCCGACGGTCCGGCGGCAATGCTTGAAACGATGCCGTGATCGGAGCACTCCAAGCCTGTACCCACGGGGCGTTAACTCCTGGGGCTGGGATAAGATCATGAGGGAAAGCATGAAACAGATTCTTTTTGCGACCACGGCGCTCGTCGCGTCCACGAGCTTCGCGATGGCCGATGTCGACATCTCTGGTTTCGCCGAAATGGGTATCTTCGGTGGTGAAAACACCGACGGTTCCGAGATCGACACCCAGTTCCACACCGATATCGACGCCACGTTCTCGATGTCGGGCGAGACCGACAACGGTCTGACCTTCGGTGCCTCGGTCGATCTTGACGAGCAGATCGGCGACAACAACGCGGATGACGGGCTGGGTGAATCCGGTGCGACCCGTGACGACAGCGACGATGGCGGCGCGACGATGTTCGTCTCCGGCTCGCTCGGCACGCTGACGATGGGCGACACCGACGGCGCCTACGACTTCGCGCTGTCCGAATCGATCATCGGCGCCACGCTGCGCGACGACAACGAGCACCTGGGCTATTCCGGCAACAACGAGATGGACGGCCTCTACGACGGCCAGATCGTTCGTTACGACTATACCTTCGGCGCGTTCACCGTCGCCGTCTCCGCCGAGATCGACGACGCGCCCGACTCCGGGCTCATCGACTTCGACAACTTCGACGGCCAGGGCTTCACCACCAACGAGATCGGCTCCTTCCTCGAGACCCAGGCCGCTGAAATCGACAACGACACCGTCCTCTCGGTCGGTGGCCGTTACCAGGGTACCTTCGGCGCCGCCGATTTCGGCGTCGGTGTCGGCTACCAGCGTGCGGGCAACGACCAGATCGTCAGCATCACCACTAACGAGGCCGGTGACGCGATCACCGACGTCGAGTTCGAGAACGAAGCGGTCGAAGCCTACGGCTTCAGCGTCGACTTCTCCATGGAGAACGGCTTCCAGGGTGTGCTCGACTACTCCGAGTACGACAACCTCGCCGGCCTCGACAACCACCTCGGCCTCGCCGCGGGCTACGAGTTCGGTGCGCTTCTCGTCGCTCTGAACTACGGCAAGTTCGAACTCGAGGACGGTGGCGACAACTCGGGCTACGCCCTGACCGCCAACTACGACCTCGGCGGCGGCGCGCAGCTGCAGGGCGGCTACGCCCAGAACAAGCCGGAAAGCGGCGAGGACTACGATCGCTTCTCCTTCGGCATCGCGATGTCCTTCTGATCCCCACGGGATCCCAGTTCCAGGGGGCGGGTCTTCGGACCCGCCCTTTTCTTTTGCGCGCCCCTCGTTCATCTGGTGCCCGAGGAGGGCCGATCATGTCGCTTCAATCCATCCGCGAGAGGATCGCCGCGGCCGAGACCGCCGCAGGCCGCGAGCCGGGCGCCGTCGCGCTCGTCGCCATCAGCAAGGTGCAGCCGCTGCCCCGCGTGGAGGCGGTGCTCGAGGACGGTCACCGGGTCTTCGGCGAGAACCGCGTGCAGGAGGCGCAGGGCAAGTGGCCCGCGTTCCGGGAGCGGTACGACGGGGTTCGCCTGCATCTCGTGGGCCCGTTGCAATCGAACAAGGCGCGGGCCGCGATGGAGCTCTTCGACGTGATCGAGACGCTCGACCGGCCGAAGCTCGCGCGCACGTTCGCCCGCCTCGCGCAGGAGATCGGTCGCTGTCCGCAGCTCTTCGTGCAGGTCAATACCGGCGCGGAGGACCAGAAGGCCGGTATCGCCCCGGACGAGGTGGACGGGTTCGTCGCGGAATGCCGCGGGCTCGACCTGCCCGTGCAGGGGTTGATGTGCATCCCGCCGATCGACGCCCCGCCGGAGTCGCATTTCACCATGCTCGCGGAGATGGCGGAGCGGAACGGTCTTTCCGGCCTTTCGATGGGGATGAGCGCGGATTTCGAGGCGGCGATCGCCCACGGTGCCACCCATGTCCGCGTCGGCTCCGCCCTCTTCGGGGAGCGCGTGGCGAGCTAGCCGCGCGGCGGGACGACGAGCGGCGTGCCCGGCGGGAAGCGTCGCGCGAGCCAGCGCAGATCGGGGGCCGAAAGCGCGATGCAGCCTTCCGTCGGTGCGCCGCGCCGTCGCCAGCGATGCACGAAGATGGCGGAGCCGCGCCCGGCCCGGACCGGCGCCGCGTTCCAGTCGGTGACGATCACCAGGTCGTAGAGCGGATCGGCCCGGCGCAGCCGTTCGTGCGAGGCCGCGAACGGCGCCCGGACGGGGCGGTTGTAATCGGCGTGATCGCTTTCGTCGCACCAGAGATCGCGGGGCCCGATCGGCCGCGCCCATGGCGCGGGGCGTGCCATGCGGTCGGGGCGGTAGAGCAGGTCCGTCACCGTGAGGCGCCCTGCAGGAGTCGCTCCGTCGCCTTCGCGTTTGTGGAGGGTCACGCCTCCGCGCCCGATCGTGCAGGGCAGGCATCGCCCCGCGACCAAGAGCCCGCTGGGCGTGAGGACCGCCCGGCCGGGCCTCACTCGATATGGCCCGATTTCGTGGCCTTGATGCGAAGGTAGGCGGCGTTCTGTGGCGTCTCGCCCACCCAGATCGGCAGGCGTTCCACGATCTCGATGCCGCTGCCTTCGAGCATCCGCATCTTGCGCGGGTTGTTGGTCAGAAGACGCACCCGTGTGACATTCATGAGACGCAGGATCTCCGCGCCCAGGCGGAAGTCGCGTTCGTCGTCGTCGAAGCCGAGACGGTGGTTGGCCTCCACCGTATCGAACCCCTGGTCCTGCAGCGCGTAGGCCCGCATCTTGTTCGACAGCCCGATCCCGCGCCCTTCCTGGTTGAGATAGAGCAGGATGCCGCCGCCGGCTTCCGCCATCCGGTGCAGCGCCGCGTGAAGCTGCGGCCCGCAATCGCATTTGAGCGAGCCCAGAACGTCGCCGGTATAGCAGGCCGAATGGAGGCGGGTCAGGACCGGTGCCGTGCGGTCGGGGCGGCCGATCTCCACCGCGTAATGCTCCTCCCGCCCGTCATGCGGCCGGAAGACGTGGAGCCTCGCCTCGGTCGTGGCGGCGATGGGCAGGCGGGCGGCGACGACCCGGTCGAGATGGATCTCCGGCGTCGCGAGCAGGGTGGCCGCGTCGATGCGGGTGATCCCGTCGGGCACCGCTTCGGCGGGGGCGACGATGCCGGCGGGCAGGATCCGGGCCGACCGGGCGAGCGCGAGGGCGGCGCGCGGGATCCGCGGATCGCCTCCGCGGACAGGCGCGAAGGGCCCCTTCATCGGGTGCGTGAGGTCGCGAGCCGGGTCGATCATCGCGGCGAGCCAGTGCGGATCGGGATCGCGTGGCAGCGGCAGGCGGACGAGATCGTTATCGTAGACGCGGATCTTAAGCGTCTCCGCCCGGCGGGCCGTGAGCACGAGCTGTGCCGTGCCGTCCGCTGTCAGGGCCGCGAGCCGGGCGGGAGAGATCCGCTCCGCCGCGGCGGCGAGACAGGCTTCGTTTTCGTCCGTGATCGCCACGGGCAGCCCCACGCCGAGGTCGGCGCGCGCGCGGGCGCCGAGTTCGTCCGGAGCGGGCGGAAGGGGGTCGGATTTCATACCTCCCCATAATCCCCGCCTGTAGGGAAGTGAAACAATTCCACCCGATCCGACACGTGCGCGTGAGGGATTGCAGCATTCCTTGCCGCTCCGCCCGGCCGGTCACATCTTCCCGTGGTAACGAGAAACGGAGGATGTGATGAGTTCCCTGAAGACGATCCTGCTTGTCGACGACGACGACGATCTTCGCGAGGCGCTGAGCGAGCAACTCGTGATGACCGAGGATTTCGACGTGCTGGAGGCCGATACGGGCAACCATGCGCTCGAGAAGGCGAAGGGGAGCCTCTTCGATCTGGTCATCCTCGACGTGGGCCTGCCCGACATGGACGGACGGGAGCTCTGCCGGCTGATGCGCAAGCAGGGGGTGAAATGCCCCGTCGTGATGCTGACCGGCCATGACAGCGACAGCGACACGATCCTGGGCCTCGATGCGGGCGCCAACGATTACGTCACGAAGCCCTTCAAGTTCCCGGTCCTGCTCGCCCGGATCCGGGCGCAGCTGCGGCAGCACGAGCAGTCGGAGGACGCGATCTTCCACCTCGGGCCCTACACGTTCCGGCCGTCGCAGAAGATGCTGATCGATCAGAGCGAGAAGAAGATCCGGCTCACGGAGAAGGAGACGAACATCCTCAAGTTCCTCTACCGCGCCTCCGAGAACGTGGTGGCGCGCGACGTGCTGCTGCACGAGGTCTGGGGCTACAATGCGGGCGTCACGACCCACACGCTCGAGACCCACATCTACCGGCTGCGCCAGAAGATCGAACCCGATCCCTCCCACGCGCGGCTTCTCGTGACGGAATCGGGCGGCTACCGGCTCGCCGTCTGAACGCTCGGTCCAGACGGTCGAGCGTCGCCTGGAACGTCACGTCGAGCGCGGTGCCGCTTTCCGGCGCCGCGTGGATCACGACATCGACTCGTCGACTGGTGTCTCGCGCGAGCACGACCGCGGGCGTGAGGCCTGTGGCGAGGTCGGTGACATGTCTCGGGATCTGACTTTCCCGGCGGCTCCATCTCGGGAAATGCGAAGGGTTGGGGGAGCGCGTTCCGCCGCGCGACTTTTCTTTTCCGCGCGGGGCGGTATGAGGGCCCCCTAGCGAAAGGAGACCGGATGCCCTTCACCCTCGCCACATGGAACATCAATTCCGTCCGCCTGCGCGAGGCGCTGGTCCTGCGCTTTCTCGAGGCGGAAGGCCCGGACATCCTGTGCCTGCAGGAATGCAAGTCGCCGGTCGAGAAGATCCCGCGCGAGGGCTTCGCGGCGCTGGGCTACCCGCACATGATCGCGCGGGGGCAGAAGGGCTATAACGGCGTGGCGATCCTGTCGAAGCGCCCGATCGCGGAGGTGGGGGCGAACGATCACGTGGATCTCGGCCACGCGCGCCACATCGCCGGGCGGCTCGAGAACGGGGTGGTGATCCACAATTACTACGTGCCCGCGGGCGGCGACAAACCGGACCGGGAGGTGAACGTGAAGTTCGGGCAGAAGCTCGACTACCTCACCGCGATGCGCGATGCCTTCCACGCGGAGCGTCCCGAGCGGGCGATCCTCGTCGGCGATCTCAACATCGCGCCGCGCGAGGACGACGTCTGGTCGCACAAGCAGCTCCTGAAGGTCGTGTCGCACACGCCCGTCGAGGTCGCGCATCTCGCCGAGACGCAGGAGGCGGGGGGCTGGGTCGACGTGACGCGGGCCGACATACCCGAGGGACAGCTCTATTCCTGGTGGTCCTACCGCTCGCCTGACTGGGACGCGGCCGACAAGGGCCGGCGGCTCGACCATGTCTGGGCCACGCCCGACATCGCGGGGGCGGCGCATTCGAGCCGGATCCTGCGCGAGGTGCGCGGGTGGGAGGGGCCGTCGGATCATGCGCCGGTGATGGCGACCTTCGATCTCTGAGACGCCCGCGACCTTGCAACTCACGGGGCCGTGCTCCATCTAACGGGGCGAAACCGGGAACGCGGAGAGGCACATGCTGGAACTGGGACAGAAGACCACGGCGCCTGCGGGCGATCTCGTCAAGGATGGCAGCGAGGCCACCTTCATGGCCGATGTCGTCGAGGCGAGCCAGAGCGTTCCGGTCATCGTCGATTTCTGGGCGCCCTGGTGTGGGCCGTGCAAGACGCTCGGGCCGATGCTGGAGCAGGCCGTGACCGCCGCCAAGGGCGCGGTGAAGATGGTCAAGATCAACGTGGACGAGGCGCAGGCGATCGCGCAGCAGCTTCGCATCCAGTCGATCCCGACCGTCTATGCCTTCTACAAGGGTCAGCCGGTGGACGGCTTCCAGGGCGCGGTGCCGCAATCCGAGATCACGGCCTTCGTCGACCGGCTCGTCGCGCAGTCGGACGGGGGCGCCGCGGGAGGCGACGGGCTCGCCGATGCGCTCGCCGCGGCCGAGGAGATGCTGGAGCAGGGCGCAGCCGCCGATGCCGCGCAGGTCTTCTCCGCGATCCTCGGGGAGGCACCGGACAACGCGTCGGCCTATGGCGGGCTCGTCCGCGCCCATATCGCCGCGGGCGATCTGGATCAGGCCGAGGCGATCCTGAACGGTGCCGATGCCGCGATCTCCCACGCCCCCGAGCTCGAGGCGGCGCATGCGCAGCTCGAACTCGCGAAGCAGGCGGCCAATGCGGGGCCGGTGGACGAGTTGCGCGCCAAGGTCGAGGCCGACCCGAACGACCACGCGGCGCGGTTCGAGCTTGCGCAATCGCTGCAGGCCCATCAGCAGACGGAGGCGGCGGTGGACGAGCTTCTGGAGCTCTTCCGGCGGGACCGGGAATGGAACGAGGGCGCGGCGCGTGCGCAACTTCTGACCATCTTCGACGCGCTGCCGCCGCAGGATCCGGTGGCGCTCAAGGGCCGGCGGCGCCTGTCGTCGATGATATTTGCCTGACCTCGGTACCGGCCTACCTTAGGGCCATGTTTTCACCTGCCGATCTACCAAGCACGATCCCCGTCTTCCCGCTGCCGCGGGCCCTCTTGTTGCCGCGGGGACGGTTGCCCCTGCATATCTTCGAGCCGCGCTATCTCGCGATGATCGAGGATTGCATGAAGACCTCGCATCGACTGATGGGAATGATCCAGCCGCGCGAGGTGCCCGAGGGCGCGGAGGCGCGGCTTCATTCGATCGGCTGCGCCGGGCGGCTCTCGCAATTTTCCGAGACCGAGGACGGGCGCTACATGATCACGCTTTCGGGCGTATCGCGGTTCCGCGTCTCGCGACAGGTCGAGGGGTTCTGCCCGTACGTGAAATGCGATGTCTCCTGGGACGGATTCGAGCGCGACCTCGGTGCCGCCGAGAAGGATGACGGGCTCGACCGGGACTATTTTATGAAGCTGCTGACGCGCTACTTCGACGCGGAGGAACTCAAGACCGACTGGGATGCGCTCGGCGAGGCGGAGGACGAGCTTCTCATCAACGCGCTGTCGATGCTCTGCCCGTTCGATCTCGAGGACAAGCAGGCGCTTCTCGAGGCGCCGACGCTGTCGACGCGGCGCGAGACGCTCGTCACGCTTATCGAGTTCGCGCTTCGTGGCGGCCAGCAAGGCGAGGAGCGGATGCAATGAGTGGCGCGGAATTCGACCGCAAGATGCTTGAGGCGCTCGTCTGCCCAGAGACCCATGCCGTCCTGACCTACGATGCGGAGCGGCAGGAACTCATCTCGAAGGCTGCGCATCTGGCCTTCCCTATCCGCGGCGGCATCCCGGTGATGCTCGTCGACGAGGCACGCAAGATCGAGTGATCAGAGCGGCAGGCCGCGCAGGAGACGCGGCCGGTCCCCGGTCAGGCCCGCCGCTTCCCGCACGAAGCTGCGGCGCAGGCGCGGCAGCCGGTTGACGAGACCGAGCCCGAGGTCGCGCCCCGCGCGTAGGAGCGGATTGTCGTTCGAGAAGAGCCGGTTGAACCCGTCGGTCGCCATCGCAAGCGCGGTCGCATCGAACCGCCGCCAGCGATCGTAGCGTTCGAGCACGTCGATCCGCCCGATATCCTCTCCCCGCCTCTGCGCGTCCGCCACCACCTCCGCGAGGCTCGCGACGTCCTTGAGACCTGCGTTGAGACCCTGCCCCGCGATCGGGTGGACGGCATGCGCTGCGTCGCCCGCCAGCGCCACGCGCGGCGCGGCGAAGCGGTTGGCGAGGCTCAGCGCCAGCGGATAGGTGTAGCGCGCGCCCGCGAGCGAGATGTCGCCCAGGAAGTCGCCGAAGCGCGGCCGCAGGATGTCGAGATAGGCGGCCTCCGGCAGGGCGGTGAGGGCGGCCGCGCGGGCTGTCCGCTCCGTCCAGACGATGGAGGCGCGGTTCTCTCTCAGGGGCAGGATGGCGAGCGGTCCCTCGGGCATGAAGAACTGATGCGCGACGCCGCGATGGGGCTTTTCGTGCGCGATGGCCGCGACGAGCGCGTTCTGCCCGTATTCCCATCCCGTGCGCCGGATCCCCGCGCGGCGTCCGGTCTGAGACCCGCGGCCGTCGCAGCCGACGAGAAGCCGGGCCGTGAGCGCCGTGCCATCGTCGAGCGTGACCTCGATCCCGGCGGGCCCGGCATCCTGCGCGGTCACGCGGCGCCCGGCGATCGCGGTGACGCGGGGAGCGGCCTCCAGCGCATTGAGGAGGGCGGGGCGCAGGTGGCGGTCCTCGACCATGTGGCCCATCGGGCCTTCCTCGATCTCCGCATGGTCGAATTCGAGCACGAACGGGGAGGGGCCCTCGCCCGCGCGCCCGTCGCTCACCTTGATCTCGAGGATCGGCTGGGCGTCGGGCGCGAGCGTGTCCCAAAGACCGAGCGCGCGCAGGAGGTTCCGCGACCCCACGGAGAGGGCATAGCTGCGCCCGTCGAAACCCGGCGCCGCGCGGATGGCCACGGGGGCGGGGTCGACGAGCGCCACGTCGAGGCCCGCGCCCGCGAGGGCGAGCGCCATGGTCGATCCGTTGAGCCCGCCGCCGGCGATGATGACGTCATGATCCATGGGGCGGAGTATGGCGCGCGGGCGGGCATTGTCCATGCGCGGGCCTGCGTCTAGGACGGATGGAACTGGCACGGGGGCTTGGCATGGAAGACTGGCGGTGGATGAGCGCGGGCGATCTCAGCCGCGGGATCGGATCGGGGGAGATCGACCCGGTCGCGCTGACCGAGACCTTTCTCGACGCGATCGAGGCGCACGCGCTTTCGCCGCGAATCTATGCCCGCACCACGCCCGAACGCGCACGGGCCGAGGCGCGGGCCGCGGCCGGGCGCGCGAAAGCGGGGCGGCGGCGCTCTCCGCTCGATGGCGTGCCGGTCTCCTGGAAGGACCTCTTCGACAGCGCGGGCGTGGCGACGGAGGCGGGGAGCCGTCTTCTCGAGGGCCGCGTGCCCGCACACGACGCGACGGTTCTCAGGAACGCGACGGAAGCGGGGCTCGTCTGTCTCGGCAAGACGCACATGACGGAGCTCGCCTTCTCCGGCATCGGGCTCAACCCCATGACGGGTTCGCCGCCATGCGTGAACGACGAAGAGGCGGTTTCGGGCGGGTCGTCCTCCGGCGCCGCGACCTCGGTGGGCTTCGGTCTCGCGGCGGCGGCGACGGGATCGGATACCGGGGGGTCGATACGGGCGCCGGCCGCGTGGAACGACCTCGTCGGTCTCAAGACCGGGCCGGGGGCGCTGCCGATGGAGGGCGTGGTGCCGCTCTGCCCACGTTTCGACACGCTCGGCCCCCTCGCGCGGAACGTGGAGGATGCGAGCCTCTTCTGGGCCGCGATGGCGGGCCGGACGGCGCCGGACCTCGAGGGCGCGTCAATCGAGGGCAGGCGTTTCCTCGCCCTCGAGACGGTGGCGATGGAAGATCTCGATCCGGCCGTCGATCAGGGTTACCGCGCCGCCGTCGAGCGACTTCGCGGTGCGGGGGCGGTGATCGAATGGCGCGAGATCCCGGCGGTCGCCCGGGCCGTGGCGCAGAGCTCGATCGTCTTCGCGGCGGAGGCCTATGCGGTCTGGCGCGACACGATCGAGGCGCGGCCAGAGGTCATGTACCCGCCGGTCCGCGAGCGCTTTCGCGGAGGGCGCGACGTGAGCGCCCCCGACTACCTTGCCGCCTGGCGGGTGATCGACGAATGCCGCGAGGCCTATCATGCGGCCGCCGCGGGCTTCGACGCCGTGATCCTGCCAACCTGCCCCATCCTGCCGCCGAACCGGCACCGGCTCGAGACGGAGGAGGATTACTTCGTCTCCAGGAACCTGATGACGCTGAGAAATACCCGGATCGGAAACTACCTGGGGCTTACCGGGCTGACCTTGCCCACGGGCACGCCGTCGGTCGGATGCCTGCTGCAGACGCCGGCGGGAAGCGAGGCGCGGCTCCTGCGGCTCGGCCGGGCGGCGGAACGGGCCTTGGCCTGAGCGCAACAGGGCGGGGCGCGTGACCCCGTCCGGGCGCGGAATGGCTGGACGCGGGGGCGGCCCCCGCGCTAGCCTCTCTCACAAACGGGGCGAAAGACCCCTGCTTCGAGGCACATGATGCAGTATCCCGAGCGGTTCCAGAGCCTCCCGGCCTATGCGTTTCCGCGTCTGCGGAGCCTTCTCGACGCGCATGCCCCCGGGGGCGAGACGATCCACATGACGATCGGCGAGCCGCGCCATGCGCCGCCGTCCTGGGTCGCCGACGTGATCGCGGAGAACGCGGCCGATTTCGGACGCTACCCCCCGAATGACGGCACCGAGGGGCTGAAGGAGGCGATCGCGGGCTGGCTCGGGCGCCGCTATGGCGCGGAGATCGACCCCGGAACGCAGCTCTCGACGCTCAACGGCACGCGGGAGGGGCTCTTCAACGCCGCCGTCGCGCTCTGCCCCGAGGGCGGGCCGAACGTGCTGACGCCCAATCCGTTCTACCAGGTCTATGCCGTGGCGGCTCTCGCCATGGCGGCGCGGCCCGTCTACGTCCCCGCGACCGAGGCGACGGGGTTCCTCCCCGATTACGGGTCGCTGCCCGGCGAGGTGCTCGACCGTACGTCCATCGCCTATATCTGCTCACCCTCGAACCCGCAGGGCGCCGTGGCGGATCGGGCGTACTGGCGCGATCTCCTGAACCTCGCGGAGCGGCACGATTTCCGCATCTTCGCCGACGAATGCTATTCCGAGATCTATCGCCGGATGCCGCCCGTGGGCGCGCTCGAGGTGGCGCAGGAGGTCGGGGCCGATCCGGAGCGGGTCCTCGTGTTCCACTCGCTGTCTAAACGCTCGAACCTGCCGGGGCTGCGGTCGGGCTTCGTCGCGGGCGGGCCGCGGAGCATCGCGCGGATCAAGCAGCTTCGCGCCTATTCCGGGGCGCCGCTGCCGCTGCCGCTGCAGGCGGTGTCGGAGCGCGCCTGGCGCGAGGAGGCGCATGTGGAGGCGAGCCGGGTCCGCTACGCCGCGAAGTTCGACATCGTGGACGACGTCTTCGCGGACGTTCCCGGCTGCACCGCGCCGGAGGCCGGGTTCTTTCTCTGGTTGCCGGTCGAGGACGGGGAGGCGGCGGCGCTCAGGCTCTGGCGCGAAACGGGAGTGCGGGTGCTGCCCGGCGCGTATCTCTCGCGGGAGGTGGACGGGACGAATCCGGGGCACGGGTATATCCGCCTCGCGCTGGTGGCGGACGAAGAAGAAATGCGGCGCGGACTCGAGCAAGTCCGCGACTGCATCTACAGGTGAGAAAGAGGACAGCATGGCATCGTATCAATCCCGGACCCGCGATCCGCTTTTCGACAGCAAGACGCAGGCCGCGCTCGAACGGCGCAGCAAGGAATTGCTGGGATTGGTGCTCCTGGGGATCGGGTTCGCCGCCGCGCTGATGCTCGCGACCTACACGCCCGACGATCCGAGCTGGCTCAACGCCACCTCGCGCCCGGCCCAGAACGCGCTGGGCCGCCTCGGCGCCTCGCTCGCCTCGCCGCTCTTCTTCATCGTGGGATGGGGTGCATGGGGCGTTCCGGTGGCCTTCGCCGCGCTGGGGATGCGCTTCGTGCTCCACCAGGGCGCGGACCGGATGACGCGTCGCGTCATCTTCGTGCCGATCGCGATTGCGCTCCTGTCCACCTACGCCTCCACGCATCTGCCCACCGCGACCTGGACGCAGAGCTTCGGAATGGGGGGCAATTTCGGCGACACGGCGCTGGGCGCGATCCTCGGCATCCTTTCGGTGACGGGGCCCGTGGGCATGAAGCTCACCGCGCTCGCGCTGATGGCGGCCACTGTGGCGATGTGGCTCTTCGTCCTCGGCTTCTCGCAGGCCGAATTGAAGGCGCTCGGGCTCTGGATGCTGCGCGGGACGGTGCGGTGCTATGCGGGGCTCCTCGGGGCGGCCGCGCGGGGCCGGCAGGGGGTCGGGCGCGGCGTGTCGATGGCGGCCTCGAGCTACCGCGACCGTGCCGCGCGGCAGGAAGAGATCGCGGGCGTCTCCGGGGCCGAGATCGAGGACCCGGTAGCGGGGCGCGCTCCCCGTGTCGGCTTGCCGCGGCTCTTCGCCCGTCGCGGGGCGGAGCCCGAGCCCCTGGCCGATCTCGATCCGGTCTTCGAGGATGACGACGCGCGGATCGCAACGCGGATCGCGGACGCGGTGAAGTCGCGGATGCGCGCCGGCGGGGCCACGCCCCAGCCGCTTGTGGCCCGCACCGAACCGCCGCTGCGACGCACGCGCCCCGCCGAGATCGAGGCGGAGCACCAGGCGCGACTGTTCCCGGAACCGGAGGAGGAGATGCTCGTGGACGAGGCCGAGCCGTTCCTCGAAGAGCCCGAGGCCGCGTCGCCCGATCCGGATATCGCGGCGCCGACGCCGCGGGCCACGCCCAACTTCGCCGCCCAGAAGGAGCGCAAGCCCGTGGCTGCCCGTCCCGCGCCGCAGCGCGAGGCGGCCCCGCGCAAGACCGGCGCGTCGGAAGGCGCCTACGATTACCCGCCGCTCGACCTCCTCGCGAGCCCCGACACGGTGACCCGCTACCATCTCGGCGACGAAGCGCTCGAGGAGAATGCCCGCACGCTCGAAAGCGTGCTCGAGGATTACGGCGTGAAGGGGGAGATCGTCTCCGTCCGCCCCGGCCCCGTCGTCACCATGTACGAACTCGAGCCCGCGCCGGGTCTGAAAGCCAGCCGGGTGATCGGGCTTGCCGACGACATCGCGCGGTCGATGTCGGCGCTATCCGCGCGCGTCTCCACCGTGCCGGGGCGCAGCGTCATCGGGATCGAGCTGCCCAATGATAACCGCGAGATGTGCGTGCTGCGCGAGATCCTCACTGCGCGCTCCTATGGCGACGCGAAGCTGCAGCTGCCGCTCGCGCTCGGCAAGGATATCGGCGGCGATCCGGTTGTCGCGAACCTCGCGAAGATGCCCCACCTGCTGATCGCGGGAACGACCGGGTCGGGCAAGTCGGTGGCGATCAACACGATGATCCTGTCGCTCCTCTATCGCCTGACGCCGGAGGAATGCCGGCTCATCATGATCGATCCGAAGATGCTGGAACTCAGCGTCTACGACGGCATCCCGCATCTCCTGTCGCCCGTTGTGACCGATCCGAAGAAGGCGGTCGTCGCGCTTAAGTGGGTCGTGGGCGAGATGGAGGACCGCTACCGCAAGATGTCGAAGATGGGCGTGCGGAACATCGAGGGCTACAATTCCCGCGTCCGCGACGCGCTGTCGAAGAACGAGATGTTCGAGCGGACGGTGCAGACCGGCTTCGACGACGAGACCGGCGATCCGATCTTCGAGACCGAGGAGATGCAGCCCGAGCTGCTGCCCTTCATCGTCGTCGTCGTGGACGAGATGGCCGACCTGATGATGGTAGCGGGCAAGGAGATCGAGGCCTGCATCCAACGGCTTGCGCAGATGGCGCGGGCGAGCGGAATCCACCTCATCATGGCGACGCAGCGGCCTTCGGTCGACGTCATCACCGGCACGATCAAGGCCAACTTCCCCACGCGGATCAGCTTTGCGGTCACGTCGAAGATCGACAGCCGGACCATCCTGGGCGAGCAGGGGGCGGAGCAGCTTCTCGGGATGGGCGACATGCTCTACATGGCGGGCGGCTCGAAGATCACCCGTGTCCACGGACCCTTCTGCTCCGACGAAGAGGTCGAGGACGTGGTGCGCCACCTGAAGTCCTTCGGGCCGCCCGAATACCTTTCGGGCGTGGTCGAGGGGCCGGACGAGGAGAAGGGATCGGATATCGACGCGGTCCTCGGCCTTGGCAATTCCGGGAGCGACGGGGAGGATGCGCTCTACGACCAGGCGGTCGCGATCGCCATCAGGGACCGCAAGTGCTCCACCTCCTACATCCAGAGGAAGCTCGCCATCGGCTACAACAAGGCCGCGCGGCTCGTGGAGCAGATGGAGGATCAGGGCGTGGTCTCTTCGGCCAACCACGTGGGCAAGCGCGAAGTGCTGGTTCCCGAGCCGCAATGACGCGAAAGCCCGCCGCGGGGGATCGCGGCGGGCCTCGATTGGTTCGGATTTGCCGAGGCGCGGCTCCGACGCGGGCGCCGGGCCGCAACGCCCTCAGGCGGTCTGGGCGTTGCCCTTGAGGGGCGCATTGGCGGCGATGAACCAGGCGTCCTTGTCGATCTGCCGGCTCACCTCGGTGAAGAGGTCCTCCGTGTCGTCGTCGCCGGCCTCGCCCGCTTCCTCGATCGCGGCGCGGATCTTTTGACCCACATCGACGAAGCGCTCGCGCAGCGCCTCGATATGGACCTGGATGTCGTGCTCCTCGACTGGGTAGGCGGCCATCGTCGTCTTCTGCGCAACGACTTCCGTCGTTCCGCGCGCGAAGCCACCGAGGATCGCGGCGCGTTCGGCGATCAGGTCGGAGCTTTCGCGAAGCCTGTCGGCCACGTCGTCGAGCAGTTCGTGCACGCCGATGAAGCCCGGACCCTTCAGATTCCAGTGCGCCTGCTTGACCGCGAGGGTCAGCGAAATCGTGTCGGCAAGGCGATCGTTGAGAAGGTCGACGACCTTGTGGCGGGTATTGTCGTTCAGGCCGGCGACGAAAGGTTCTACTTCGGACATGAAAATCTCCTTGGAAACTCTGCGAGGCCTTTCGACCTCGTTGCGTCCCTGAAACCATGCGCGCCGCGTAGGGTTCCATCGCCTAGCAGAGGGCCGTTATCGCCTGACGATGGGAATTCGGGTTCGGTGTCCCTATATGGGCCCCGAAGCAGCCGAAGGATCATCACGCATGCCGACCCGCAGAACCCTCCTCGCCGGAGCCGCCGCCGCGGCGTTCCTCTCCGGCGCGCCGGCGCACGCGGCGCCGATCTCGCTCGATGCGCTGTCCTCGTATCTCAATGCCATGCAGACCGCGGAAGCGGACTTCACGCAGATCAATCCCGACGGGACGATCTCGACCGGCAAGATCTACATCCAGCGGCCGGGGCGGATCCGGTTCGACTACGCCGCGCCCGACAGGACGCTCGTCATGGCGGGCGGCGGGCAGGTGGCCGTGTTCGACGCGAAATCGAACACGTCGCGGCCCGAGCAATACCCCCTGTCGAGGACGCCGCTCAGCATCATCCTCGAGCGCAACGTGAATCTCGGACAGCGCAACATGGTGGTGGGTCACCGCCAGAACGGTGTGAAGACGGTTGTCACCGCACAGGATCCGGCCAATCCTCAATACGGACAGATCGAGCTCGTCTTCACCGCGAACCCGATCGAGCTTCGGCAATGGGTGATCACGGACGGCTCGGGCAGCCGGACGACCGTGGTCCTCGGTGATCTGAAGACGGGCGGGTCGTTCCCGTCGCGCTACTTCTCCATCCAGTCGGAGATCGCCCGCCGCGGCTAGATGCCGCGTTCAGATCTTGCGGCAGGAGCGCAGTTGCGCGTCGTAGAGCACGGCGCGCGACGCCACGTTGTTCGACACCGTCATGAGCCAGGGTTTCGCCGCGTGGCTGCCGCGGGCAAAACCCGTCCGCCCCTCGTGATAGGCAAGGTACTGGTTGCGGGCATCCGTGCGCGGGATGCCGAGACGACGCGTTGACGCGTCCATGTACCAGCCCATGAAGTCAGTGGCGTCGCGGATCCGGTCGCGCTTGGCACGGCGGTTGCCGGTCTCCGCCACGTACTCGTCCCAGGTCCCGTCGAGCGCCTGGGAATAGCCGTAGGCCGAGCTCTGTCGCCCCATCGGGATGATCCCGAGCGCGAAGCGGTGCGGTGTCCGCGCATTGCCGATGAATTTCGATTCCTGGTGGATCGTCGCCATCTGCACGGCGATCGGGATACCCCAGCGCCGTTCCGTCCGCCGCATGGCGGAGAGGTAATGCGGCCGTTCGCTGACGATCTCGCATGCATTCTCGAGGTTGGTAGGCGCCGTGCGTTCACTGCTGCCGCACCCGGCGACGAACAGCATGAGAACGAGGGCGCGGATTTTTCTGCTCATCTGCCTGCCCGATTTTCTTTTGTTTTGCCGTACTCTACCGGATCCCGCACCGCGCGCCAAACGATTTGGCCGTGGCTCAGATCAAAAAGGCGAGCAGGACGGGAAGCGCGATCACGCTGAGCAGGGTCGAGACGACCACGAGCCCGGCCACCGCATCGGCATCCGCGCCGTACTTGCGCGCCAGCATGTAGCTCGTCACCGCGACGGGCGTGGAGACCTGCAAGACGAGAACCGCGAAGGCCGTGGCCGGCAGGCCGAGCGCGAGGCCCGTGAGGCCGGCGATCGCGGCCGCGGCTCCGACCTTCGCCAGGGCGAGGCCCGTGGGGCGGCGGAGGCTCCGCGGGCTGAGCCCCGCCATCGCGACGCCGAGCGTGATCAGCATGAGTGGGATCGCCAATTGCCCGACAAGCTCGATGGCGTTCGTGAGAAAGGTCGGCGTCTGCCAGCCCTGCCAGAGAAAGAGCGCGCCCAGAAGCGTCGCGCCGACCAGCGGCTCGCGCAGGAAGCTCGTCATCGAGGCGCCACCCGAGACGAGCCAGATGCCGAAGGTGAAGGAGGCGACGGAGGTGACCGCGAAGACCGCGACCGCGTAGCCGAGCCCGGCATCACCGAAGGCGAAGAGCGCGAGGGGAAGGCCCAGATTGCCGGTATTGCCGAAGATGAGCGGGGCGAGATAGGTGCGCTGGTCGAGGCGGCAGACCCGGACGAGGAGCGTCATCGCGACCGTCATGCCGGCATACGCCACCAGCGCGGCCAGCGCCATGTCGCCCAGGGCGGCGGGATCGATCTCCGACGTCATCAGCGCGGCGAAGACGAGGCAGGGCGTGGCTAGGCTCATCGCGAGCCGGGTGACGAAGACGGTGGGATAGTCGAAGCCCGCGCGCACCCAGACAAAGCCCGTCGCCGCGAGCAGGAAGACCGGGGCCACGATCTCGGCGACTGTCTGAACGATGCTCACACTGTGTTTCCTCCCGACCGGACCTCGGCGATGGACACTCGCCGCCGCGAGGGACTAGGCTGCGCGGGCAAGGAGATTTCGATGCTGAGAAGCAGCGCCCGATTCCATCTCGGACAGATCGTTCGCCACCGGAAACATCCGTTCCGGGGGGTGATTTTCGACGTCGATCCGATCTTCGCCAATTCCGAGGAATGGTACGAATCGATCCCGGAGGAGGCGCGTCCCTCGAAGGACCAGCCGTTCTACCACCTCCTCGCGGAGAACGATCAGACCTATTACGTCGCTTATGTTTCCGAGCAGAACCTGATTGCCGATTATTCGGGCGTTCCGGTCGATCACCCCGATCTGGGCGACATCTTCGGCGAGATCGAGGACGGCACGTATCCGCTGCATTTCCAGCTGAACTGATCTCAGTCCTTCTCGACCGGCATGCCCGTCTGCTCCCAGGCGGTGAAGCCGCCCTCCATCTCCACGACGTTGTCGAACCCCATGTCGTTCAGCGTCTTCACGGCGAGCGCGGAGCGTTGCGCGCCCGCGCAGAAAAGGACCAGCGTACGGTCCGTCGCGAGTTCCTCGCGGTGATAGGGGCTTTCGGGATCGATCCAGAATTCAAGCATCCCGCGCGGCGCGTGCACCGCGCCCGGGATGCGGCCGGTCTTCTTCAGCTCGCGGATGTCGCGGATGTCGACGAGCTGCGCCTCGCCGGCTTCGGCCATCTCGCGGGCACGGCCGAGCGGGATCGTGCGGATTTCCGCCTTGGCAGACGCGACGAGATCAGCGACGGGAATTCTAGGCATCGTATTCTCCTCAGTAACCGAGCGCGCAGCCATCTTTGCGCGGGTCGGATGCTCCAACGAGCACGCCGTTCCCGCGGTCGATGCGGATCGCCTGGGCACCGCCGATCGCCGTCCGCGGGATCACGACCTTGTGGCCCTTCTCCTCGAGTGCGGCGCGCACCGCGTCGGAATATCCGCGTTCGACGGCCAGCTCGCCCTTGTCCGCGAAGGATCGCGGCGCGTCGATCGCCGCCTGCGGATCCATCTCGTAATCGACGAGGTTCGACAGGAACCGCGCATGTCCGTTCGGCTGATAGGCGCCGCCCATGACGCCGAAGGGCATCTCGAGCTGGCCGTCGCGTCGGATCATGCCGGGAATGATCGTGTGCATCGGTCGCTTGCCCGGTCCCGCCTCGTTCGGATGCCCCTCCTCGAGGGAGAAGCCCGCCCCGCGGTTCTGCAGCAATATTCCGAATTTCTCAGACGCGATGCCGGAGCCGAAGCCGTGGAAGATCGAATAGATGAGCGAAACCGCCATCCGGTCGCGGTCGACCACGGTGATGTAGACGGTGTCGCGGTGGACGGCTTCGGAGATCTCCGTAGGGGAGGCCATCGCCCGGTCCGGATCGATGAGCGCGGCAAGCTTCTTCGCCGTTTCCGGGTCGAGGAGGTGAGCCGCACGGGGCGCATGGTCGGGATCGGCGAGGAAGCGGTTGCGCGCGTCGTAGGCAAGCTTCGCCGCCTCCGCCTCGATATGGGCCCGCTCCGCGCCGAACGGGTCGAGAGAGGCGAGGTCGAACTGTGCGAGGATGCCCGCCATCAGGATCGCGGTCGCCCCCTGGCCGTTCGGCGGATGCTCCACTAGCTCGACGCCGCGATAGGGGCCGGAGACAGGTGCCCCGTAAGTGGCCTCCACGGCCGCGAAATCGTCGGCGTGGTGGACGCCCTCCAGCGCGTTGAGCGCGGCGATCATGTCGTCGGCGACCTCGCCCTCGTAGAAGCCCGCGCGGCCCTCCGACGCGACGCGGCGGAGGACTTCCGCCTGGCCGGGCGCACGGAAGACCTGCCCCGGCCGCGGCGCCTTTCCGTCGAAGAGATAATGCTGCCGCGCGGCGCCCTGCAGCGTCTCCGCGTCGTTCCCCCAATCGAAGGCCACCCGTGCGGCGACGGGCACGCCGGCTTCGGCATAATGGATCGCCGGTGCGAGCGTCGCGGCGAGACCGATCCGGCCGTGATCGGCGGAGAGACGGCAGATCGCGTCGATTGCGCCCGGCACGGTGACGGCATGGGCGGCGCGCAGCGGCATCACGGAATGGCCAGCGGAGCGCAAGGCGTTCGCATCCGTGGCGCGAGGGGCGCGGCCCGAGCCGTTGAGCGACACGATCTCCGCACCGTCGGCCGGCGAAATCAGCGCGAAGAGGTCACCGCCGATCCCGGTCATCTGCGGCTCGCAGATGCCGAGGAGGACGGCGCCCGCCAGCGCCGCGTCGACGGCGTTGCCGCCCGCCTCGAGGGTCTGGATCGCGACCTTCGCAGCGAGCGGATGCGACGTCGCGCAGAGGCCGTTCGCGGCGATGACCTCGGATCGTCCGGGCAGTTGAAAGTCGCGCATTTCGTTCTCGTCTGTTACCTGCGGGCGACGGTAGGTGGATCGCCCGGCAATGCCAATCCGATTGTCCGGCATATGGGCGCGTCATGGCCCGGCGGGAAAACTCTCGCCGGCGCGCAGGGATGGCGTCTGCCGCATCGGGTCCATGCTGCGCGCGTTGATCTTCATCGCACCGAGCGTGACGATCCTCGCCGCCGGGATCGAAGCGGCGATCTCGGGCCGGATCGCGACACGTCCGACCTGGGAGCACTTCGGTTTTGCGGATGATTTGGGGGAAGTGGAGAGAAGGCGGCGCTGTTCGCCGGGTCGGCGTTTCCCTCCCGACGATCGGCGAAGGGGACAACGGCGTTCGTGCCGGCTGGCAATCGCTACGAAGGCCTGCGGGCGCCCGCGTTTTGCGCGCGGCGCCCGAGGTGGTGCGTTCACTATGCCTTCCGGGCGCGCCGATAACCGATGGGCGGGCAGGATGCGTGTCAGCTCGCGCGGAGGTTCCGTCCGACGGCGAGGCGGAATTTCAGGCAGTTGCGCCCGTTCTCCCGTATGTATTCGAGATCCTCGGCGAGCGTGCGGATCAGGAACCAGCCGAAGCCGCCCTCCGCCTGATCGAGCAGCGGCACGTCGGGCTGAGGCGGGGACGTGACCGGATACCTGTTGCCGGGCATCGCGATTCCGTCGTCGTAGGCGCAGCACCGAAGGCCGGAGGGGCCGTGGCTGATCTGAAGCTCCACCATGCCGTCCTCGCGACCGGCCAGGGCGTGCTCGACGATGTTGTTCATCACCTCCGCAAGGACGAGTTCGACGGTGCCGGCCTCGTCCTCGGTCAGTTGAAGATGCTGCAGACCGCCCATCGTCGTGCGCAGCGCGTCGCGCACGGCAAGCGGCGTGTTCGGAAAGATCACCCGCAACTCGTTGTGGCCCGTGATTCGTCGGGCCTCCTCGCGACGGGACGGTTTCGCGATGTCGATCTGGATCCTAGGCATGGGCCGTGTCCGGGGAACCGAGAACGGAGGGCGGCACCGTCTCGTGGATCGTGAAGATGCTGTCCATGCGGGTCAGGCGGAACACCTTGGCCACCGCGGGCGTCATCGCGGCGAGTTCCATCTTCGCGTCGGGCGGCATCTGCTTCATCGCGCCGATGACCGCGCCGAGGCCGCTGCTGTCGAGGAACTGGACACAGCTGAGATCGAGGATGACCCGGCGATTGCCCTCGGAGGCAAGGTCGCGCATCGCATCCTTGAACTGCACCGCAACGGCCGCGTCGATCCGCTCTTCGAGGACATGGACCAGGGTCGCTTCTTCGGAGCGGAATGTTTCTATAAGCATTTGGTGGCCCTCTCGTCGTCCTGACATATCGGTACCCCCACAGGTTGAATGCATTCTTAATATCCAAAAGATAATTCGACATGACGGAATGGATTTTCGGCGCTTGCCCGCAAGGAAGAATTCGCCCACCAAGCGCCGTTCGATGAGCGGCCGGAGGGTTCGGACATGCCGGATTACACCCCGCCCCACGGGCCGATAGAGATCCTGCATCGCGACGAGGCGTTGCTTCTCGTCGCGAAGCCGGCGGGGCTGCTGACCGTTCCGGGGAAGGCGACCGCGCTGGCCGATTGCCTGCTCTCGCGGCTCGAGGAACAGGATGCGCGCGTGCGGCTCGTCCATCGGCTCGACCGCGACACGTCGGGCGTGATGGTCTTCGCCCGAAGCCGCGAGGCACAGCGTCATCTCGGCCTCCAGTTCGAGCGCCGCCATCTCTCCAAGAGATACGAGGCGCGGGTCGCGGGCGATCTCTGGCCGGAGGAGGGGTGCGTCGATCTTCCCCTGAAGGCCGATTGGCCCAATCGCCCGCGACAGATGGTGCATCCCGAGGGACGGACGGCGCGGACCTTCTGGAACGTCGTCGGCCGGTCACCGGGCGAGACACGCGTGTCGCTCCGTCCCGAAACCGGTCGGTCGCACCAGATACGCGTGCATCTTCTCGCGCTCGGTCATCCGATCCTGGGTGATACCCTTTATGCCGAGGAAACGGTGGATGCTCATCCCCGGATGATGCTGCACGCCACGGCGCTCGATTTGCGCCACCCGAACGGTGGGGCCCGGATCGGTTTCGTGTCGCCCTGTCCGTTCTAGCCCGAAGGGAACGCGGCGTTCGATCCGGGCGCGCAGCTAAGTATGGCGGCGCGGCAGCCGAAATTCCGGCTCCAACTACACGCGCATCCGCCCTCGTCGGACATGTTTCGCTCCGCGGCGCGAACAATCGTCATCGCCCCTGAAGGCTCGGCGAACGCATGTTCGTGCCATGGTCCGATGCGTGAAGATCGGGCCCGAGTTGCGCCAGGCCGTTTCCGCGACGGCGGCGCGCCCCTATATCTCGGTTAACCACAATGACAGGAGGATATTGCAGATGGCACTCCGGCTCGGCGACACCGCCCCCGACTTCACGGCCGACAGCACCGAAGGCGAGATCCGTTTTCACGATTGGATGGGCGACGGCTACGCCATCCTGTTCAGCCACCCCAAGGATTTCACGCCCGTTTGCACCACCGAACTCGGGATGATGGCGGGCATGGCGGAGGAGTTCTCCAAGCGTAACGCGAAGATCATCGGCGTTTCCGTCGATCCGGTGGACGACCACCACCGCTGGAAATCGGACATCGCGTCCTATTCCGGCCACGAGGTCGCCTATCCCATGATCGGCGATCCGGAAATGGAGGTCGCCAAGCTCTATGACATGCTTCCGGCCGAAGCCTCGGGCGATCCGTCGAAGCGTACACCCGCCGACAACCAGACGGTGCGGACGGTGTTCATCATCGGGCCCGACAAGAAGGTGAAGCTCTCGATGACCTACCCGATGACGACGGGGCGGAACTTCGACGAGATCCTGCGCGCGCTCGACTCGATCCGGCTCACCGCGGAGCACAAGGTGGCGACGCCTGCGGGCTGGGTGCAGGGCGGCGACGTCATCATCACCCCCGCGGTCAGCGACGACGAGGCGCGCGAACGGTTCGGCGGCTTCGAGAGCGGGCTGCCCTATATCCGCACGACGCGGCAGCCCGGCTGATCGGTCAGCGCGGGTCGGAACCGATGTAGCGGGCGACCACGTCGCCCCAATCCTCGGACCGGACATAGGCGAGAAGCGCGCGGTTCATCGGCTCCCTGAGCTCAGATCCTTCGGGGAGCGCGATGCCGTAATCCTGCCGGCCGATCGGTTCCGGCAGGACGCGGACGCGGCCCTGGAAGTCCTCTTCCATCAGGAATTGCAGAAGCGGGCGGTCGTGGACGAAGGCGTCGAGTTCGCCGTTCGCCAGCGCGGCGAGCCCGTCCCCGGTCGAAGGATAGGGGCGGGTGGAGATGCGGCGCACCTGCATCTCTTCCGCCCCCGACGACCCTTCGACGACGCCGACCCGGCTCGAGGCGAGGTCGGAGGCGTCGGCGACGCGGCCGCCCAACTGGCCGACGGTGAGCGCGGCTGCGATGGCGGCGGTGAAGCTCGCGACGATGATCATCGCGGTGAACATCCATATGAGCCCGACGATCCGCCCGCCGAGCGTGCGGGGCGACTTGTCGCCGTAGCCCACCGTCGTCATTGTCACCGCCGCCCACCAGAACCCGTCGCCCAGGCCCCGCACGGGCTCGCGCCGGAACTCCTCGTTGTTGCCGCGCCGCTCGAAGGCCCAGATCGCCGCGCCGGCGAGAAGGAGCACGGCGGAAAGACCCGCGAGGACTGCACCGAACTGCCATGTAAAGATGTTGCGCAGGACGCGGAACCAGCCGCCGGACGAGCCCGTGTCGACCGCGATGCCCAATCCCGTGGAATAGAAGGGATGGGTGAAGTCCACGACTTCCTCCCGCTCGGGCGTGATCGAGAGCGCGGCGATGGAGGCGTCGTAACGCCCGTCGCCCACTCCCGCGATCATCTCCGCGAGCTCGGCCTCCTCCAGCGCATAGGTGAAGTCGAGCTCGTCGGCCATGACGCGGAGAAGGTCGATGGAGATGCCCGTCCACGCGCCGTCGGGTCCGCGAAAGGCGAAGGGCGGCGCCTCGCGCGTCGCGATGATCAACTCTCCCGGCATCTCCTCCTCGAGCGGGCCCGCGAGCGCCGGCTGGCTCGTGGCGGGCGTATCCTCCTGCGCGAGGGCAAGGCCGGGCAGCAGGGTGAGGAAAGCGAGGAGACGGATCATCGGGAACCTCCGGGCGATGCGCATGGGGTCGCAGTCTGCGAAGGCGCGCTCCTGTGTCAACGGCCGGAGGTCAGAGGATCACGAGGCGGATCGCATAGGCCACGATCCCGAGTGTCGCGACGCTGGCCGCCCAGATGACGACGAACCAGGCGAGGCGCCGGATCATTCAGTGATACCCTTCTCCGGGCTTCATCTTGCCGCGGAACACCCAGTAGGCATAGCCGGTATAGGCCAGGATGATCGGCATCAGGATGATCGCACCCACGAACATGAAGAGCTGCGAGCTGAACGGGCTCGCCGCCTCCCAAAGCGTGATCTCGGGCGGGATGACGTAGGGCCACATGCTGACCCCGAGGCCGATGAAGCAGAGCAGGAAGAGCGCGAGCGTGATCGCGAAGGGCATCCAGTCGTTGCGCTCGTCGAAGAGCTCCTTGGCGAGCCAGAGGACGAGGCCCACGACGACGATCGGCACCGGCGCGACCTCGAGCATCTGCGGGAAGCTGTACCAGCGCTCGAAGTAGGCCTGTTCGAGGAAGGGCGTGGCGAGGCTCACCGCGCCGATGAACCCCACCGTGGCGAAGCCGAAGGTCCGTGCGAGGACGCGGATGCGGTGCTGCAGCCTCCCCTCGATCTTCCAGTTGAGCCAGCACGCGCCCATCAGGGCATACCCGCAGACGACCGCCACGCCGCAGAGAACCGTGAAGGGCGTCAGCCAGTCGAGCCACCCGCCGCCATAGGCGCGGCCATCGACCTCGATCCCCTGCAGGAGCGTCCCGAGGATCATGCCCTGCGTCAGTGCCGCGACGGTCGAGCCGCCGATGAAGGCCCCGTCCCAGAACCAGGTGGAGAAACCGCCATCCGCGCGCCAGCGGAACTCGAAGGCGACGCCGCGAAAGACGAGCCCGAGAAGCATCGCGATGATCAGCGGATAGACCGCCGGCATGATGATCGCGTAGGCGAGCGGAAAGGCCGCGAAGAGCCCGCCGCCGCCCAGGATCAGCCAGGTCTCGTTGCCGTCCCAGACCGGCGCGACCGTGTTCATCATCAGATCGCGGTCTTCCTTTTCGGGAAAGAACGGATAGAGGATGCCGATGCCGAGGTCGAACCCGTCGAGGACGACGTAGACATAGACGGCGAAGGCCAGCACGAGGGCCCATGCGATCGTCAGGTCGAAACTGATTTCCATGTCGCGCTACTCCGCCGGTTGCCTGCTGCTGTCGGGAAATTCGACGTTGCCGGGGGTGATGCCCGCGGTCCGGATCGGCCCCGATTCCTCCTCCGGCCCGCGTTGTCCGAGCGCCGGCGGATCGGACATGAGCTTTAGGAGATAGAGGAAGCCCGCGCCGAACACCGCGAAATAGATGAGGACGAAGGCCACCAGCGAGGCCGCCACCGCCTGCGCCCCGAGGGGGGAGACGGCGTCTGCCGTCATCATTTCGCCGTAGATGACGTAGGGCTGGCGACCCACCTCCGTCGTCATCCAGCCGGCGATGACCGCGACGAGCCCCGATGGCCCCATGAGGAGGCAGGCACGGTGCAGCCAGACGTCGTGATAGAGTTCGCCCCGCCAGCGCGACCAGAGCGACCAGAGGCCCACGCCCAGCATCAGGAGGCCGATGCCCACCATGACCCGGAACGTCCAGAAGACGATCGCGACGGGAGGCTCGAGTTCGTTCGGGATGGTATCAAGCCCGTCGAGCGAGGCGTTCCAGCCCTTGCCGAGGATCGGGCCGCCGATCTTGGGGATGGAGAGCGCATAACGCATCTCGCCCGCCTCCTGATCCGGGATACCGAAGAGAATGAGCGGGATGCCGTCCTCGTAGGTCTCGAAATGCCCCTCCATGGCGAGCACCTTGGTAGGCTGGTGTTCGTAGGTGTTGAGGCCCTGTTCGTGGCCGAAGAAGATCTGCAGCGGCGCGACGAGCGCGGCCATCCACATCGCCATCGAGAACATCGTGCGCACGCCCGGATTGCGCGAGCGGTTCTTGAGAAGGTGCCAGGCACCGACCCCGCCGACGATGAACGCGGTGGTGAGGTAGGCTGCGGTCAGGGTGTGGAAGAGGCGCGGCAGGAAGGAGGGGCTGAAGATGATCGCCCACCAATCCGCAGGCAGGTATTGCCCGTTGTCGCTCAACTCGAAGCCCTGCGGCGTCTGCATCCAGCTGTTGACCGACAGGATCCAGGTGGCCGAGATCGCGGTGCCGATGGCGACCATCAGGCAGGCCGTCATGTGCAGCCCCGGTCCAACCCTCTCCCGCCCGAAAAGCATGATGCCGAGAAAGCCCGCCTCGAGGAAGAACGCCGTCAGGACCTCGTAGGCCATGAGCGGTCCGATCACGGGCCCCGCGCGGTCGGAGAAGACCGACCAGTTCGTGCCGAACTGGTAGGACATGACGATGCCCGAGACGACGCCCATCGCGAAACTGATCGCGAAGATCTTGAGCCAGTACTTGAAGAGGCGGAGATACGCCTCGTCCTTCGTCCAGAGGAACATGCCGTTCAGGACCGCGAGGTAGCTCGCGAGCCCGATCGAGAAGGCCGGGAACAGGAAATGGAACGCGACGGTGAACCCGAACTGGATCCGGGCGAGGATCAGGGCCTCTTGGCCGAAGGTAAGGTCCATGGCGGTCTCCGGGAGTAGGGGGCCCGGTCAGAGTATGCCGGTGCGCTCGCGGAGCCAATGATGTCGTAAGCGCCAAATTGTCCGAGGGGATCAGGCCGCGGCACCTGTCAGCCGGGCGGCGATCCGTGGCGGGAGATGCGAGGAGAGGACCTCTGCCAGATAGCGCAGGGCCGAGCGCCGCGCCGCCTCGGGATAGGCGTCGAGGCTTTGCAGACAGGCAACGCTTACGGCGCCGGACCTGATTCGCTCAAGCCCGGACGGCAGGTCTTCGGGGCCGCGAATATAGGCCATTTCGGGTGGCCGGTGATGCGGCGTTCCGAGCGAGAGCTCCACATGATTGGCGAAGGCTATCGGGGAGTACTGCTCTCGCGCGCGGAACCTGTGGGAAACCTGCCGTTCGAGACATCCCGGCCGATCCGCAAGGGCCGTCTCGATGACCGAGACGCGCAGGGGATGCGGACAATGCGGCACCCGAAGAAAGGCATCGGTGAACCCGACCATCGCCGCGGCCATTTCCTGCGAGTATTCATGTCCGGCACGCCTGTTCGGCCGCCGGGCAAGCGCGCGCAGGGTTGCCGTGAGACGTCCGATCCCGCGCCGCGCGGCGGGTTTCCGCATGATCCCGCGCAGCACCGGACGTCCCTCGCGGAAAAAGTCGTCAGGGGTCGCGGGCGCGGTCAGGAGCATGTCGTCGTTGAGATAGACGAACCGTTCCGCAAGCCCAGGCAGCCGATGCATGGTCGACTCGATGCTGCGGCTGCTGAACGTCGGCAGCGCGTCCGACAGCCCGGCGAACGCATCGCGGTGATCGGCCAGCACGATCCGGTCCGGCGCGCAGAGGCCCACGGTCGCAAAGTCATCGAGCAGGTCGGGCTTCTGCGCATCCGTCAGAACGTGGATGCGCCGCAGGAAGGGCGCGAACTTCAGAAGCGACGCGATGCAGAGATAGATCTCACCCGAGTCGGTGAACCGCGTCGGCGCGGCCCCGCCTGAATGTCCGGAAGTTCCGGCAAGGCGGGCACGCTTCTCCGCATGCGCCGGATCCGCGCCGTCGACCCAGGTGATGACGGCGTCGATCGACAATCCGTCGGTCAGGCTGCAATCATCTTCGGATAGAGAACGACGCTCGTGTCCATCGGTACTTCGGGATAGAGAATCATGATGTGATCGTTGAGAAGCCCGGCGCAGCCATTGGAGACGGCCCGCCCGATCGTGCCGGGCTGGTTGGTGCCATGGATCCGCAGGAACGTGTCGCCGCGACCGGGCTGGAAGAGATAGAGAGCGCGCGCGCCGAGCGGATTGCCGGGGCCGCCGGGCATCCCGTCCTCCTCGTATTGCGCGTAGAGTTCCGGCTCCCGCTCCACCATGTCTGGCGTGGGCCGCCAGGACGGCCATTCCTTCTTCGCACCGACGTAGAACTGACCCGGCTCGTAGAGGCCGGCGCGCCCGACCCGGCAGGCATAGCGCACGGCGGTGGAGTCCGGCCGGGTGTGGTAGAGGCGGAAATGGTCCGGAAAGACGTGGATCTGGTTCGGCGGCAGCGGCGCGCGCAGGGGCACGATCGTGGGCGGGGGAACGAGCGCGGCTTGCGCGCTGGCCCCGGTCGCCGTCAATCCGAAGGCCGCGAGGCCCGTCATCAGGAAGTTGCGTCTGTCCATAGCTTAGATCCCCGGTCAGTTGATGGGCTTATATCGCCAATGGCGGCATTGGGAAACGTCTGCGCACAGGCACGTGACCCGTGCATCGCTCAGCGGCCGAGATCGCGCCCCTGCCGGGTCAGGCCGCGAATGACGCGATCGACCGTCGGCGCGGCTGCGGTCTTCGCGCCCCGGACGATCCCGTAGGTCTCGACATCTAGATCCCCGGCGACGGGAAGCCGGATCAGCCGGCCGTCCATCGCGACCCGCCCGGCGAGGAAGTCGGCGACGGCGACGGCCATGGGGGCAACGGCATCCGTCCGATCGACGAGGGCGAGGGTGAAGAGCATCGAAGTGGTGGCGGTGATCTTTCCGGGCAAGGGCAGCTTTCGTGCCAGCAAGTAGGTCTCCACCGTCCTGCGCATCAAGCCGCCGGGAGGTTGAAGGACCCATTCGAAGGCGAGGCAGTCGCGCAGCGTGGGCTCCGGTTCCGCGGCGAGCGGATGGTCCTTGCGGGCCACGATGGTCAGGGGCTCCGACCCGATCGGGTCGAACCGGAAGTGGCGGGCATCGGTCGATTGCGGGATCCTGCCGACGTAGAAATCTATATCCTCGGCCAGGAGGGCGTCGGCGAGCTTGTCGGAGGTTTCCACCTGCACGGAAAGCTCGATCTCCGGGTGGGTCGTGCGCAGGCGCTGGATGACCGGCAGGACGAGTTCCAGCGACGGCCCGGTCACCGAGCCCAGCCGAACGAGCCCGCGCTCGCCCTGAACCGTCTGGATGATCCGGTCGTGGGACTGGTCGAGGCCCGCCAGGGTGGCCACGGCCTGTTCCGCGAGGATGCGGCCGGCTTCGGTCAGGACGATGCCGCGCGGATGCCGGGCATAGAGCCGGGTACCGAGCAGATTCTCGAGCTGCGAGAGAAGCCGCGATGCCGCGGGCTGCGTCATGCCCGACTGCGCAGCGGCCGCCCCGATCCGTCCGGTCTCGAGAAGGGCCGCCATCAGACGGAGTTGCGAAAACTTGAGGCCGCGGCGGACCAGGGCATCGCCACCGCCGCGCGATAGGTTCCGGTCGTCCGACATGATGGGATCGGTATATCCAGATGAACAATCCTTATTTGACCAGTGGTATCGAACCCGTCACGTTCGGCAACGATTTTGTCGGCCGATCCAGGGAGGCGGCCGACGAACCACGGCGTACGGTTCGCTCCGCACGCCGCATCATGGGAGGACAACATGAGATTTTCGAGACGGTCGCTGATCGTCGCGACGCTGGCCGCGTCCGTGGCCATGCCCGCGCTGGCGCAGGACAAGGGCACGGTGGGCATCGCGATGCCGACGAAATCCTCGGCCCGATGGATCGACGACGGCAACAACATGGTTAAGCAGTTCCAGGAGGCGGGTTACGCCACCGATCTGCAATATGCCGAGGACGATATCCCGAACCAGCTCGCGCAGATCGAGAACATGATCACCGTGGGTGTCGATGCGCTCGTCATCGCGGCGATCGACGGCACCACGCTCACGAACGCGCTCGCCAACGCCGCGGCGATGGACATCCCCGTCGTGGCCTATGACCGATTGATCCGGGACAGCGAGAACGTCGACTATTATGCGACCTTCGACAATTTCCAGGTCGGCGTGCAACAGGCCGAGACGCTGGTCGCGGGGCTCGAGGAGCGTTTCCCGGATGCCGAGACGTGGAACGTGGAACTCTTCGGCGGCTCGCCCGACGATAACAACGCCTACTTCTTCTATGATGGCGCGATGTCGGTGCTGCAGCCTCTGATCGATGACGGCTCTATCACCATCCCGTCGGGTCAGATGGGGATGGACACCGTCGGCACGCTGCGCTGGGACGGATCGGTCGCGCAGGCGCGGATGGATAACCTTCTCTCCGCGAACTACACCGGACAGACGCTGAACGGGGTCCTGTCGCCCTATGACGGACTCTCGATCGGGATCATCTCCTCGCTGAAGGGCGTGGGCTACGGCTCGGGCGACATGGCGATGCCGATCGTCACGGGACAGGACGCGGAGGTGCCGTCGGTGAAGGCGATCCTGCGGAGCGACCAGTATTCGACGATCTTCAAGGACACGCGGGAGCTCGCGGGCGTGACCGTCGGCATGGTCGACGCGCTTCTGCAAGGCGGCGAGCCCGAGATCAACGACACGGAGACCTACGACAACGGCGTCAAGGTCGTGCCCTCCTACCTGCTCGAGCCGGTGCCGGTGACGGCGGAGAACTGGGAGGACGTCCTGGTGGGCAGCGGTTACTTCTCGAAGGACCAGATCGAGTAGGCGCCACGGCGCCCCGGCCGCAGAGCCGGGGCCGCGCTGAACGGCGACCTGCGAGGAGGCCCCGGGTCGAGCCCGGGGCGTCTGCGGTGGGGCGCCCGAAGGTCCAAGAGGGAAGGAGACGTCCTCATGCCCACCATTCTGGAAATGCGCGGAATCACTAAGGAATTCCCCGGCGTCAAGGCACTCAACAACGTGAGCCTCTCGGTCGAGGAGGGCGAGATCCACGCCCTCGTGGGCGAGAACGGCGCGGGCAAATCCACCCTCATGAAGGTTCTCTCGGGCGTCTACCCGCACGGGAGCTACTCCGGCGACATCGTGTTCGACGGCGAGGTGCGCGCCTATCGCGGGATCCGCGACAGCGAGGCGGACGGGATCATCATCATCCACCAGGAACTCGCTCTCATCCCGCTCCTGTCGATCGCGGAGAACATCTTCCTCGGCAACGAGCGCGCCCGAGGCGGGATCATCGATTGGCGGCGGACCGAGGCGCGCGCCGCCGAACTCCTCGAGCAGGTGGGGCTCAGGGAGAGCCCGAAGACGCTCGTGGACGATCTCGGTCTCGGCAAGCAGCAGCTCGTGGAGATCGCGAAGGCGCTGTCGAAGGACGTGCGGCTCATGATCCTCGACGAGCCGACCTCGTCGCTGAACGAGACCGACAGTCGCAAGCTTCTCGACCTGCTGCTCGAGTTCAAGGCGAAGGGGATGACCTCGATCCTCATCTCTCACAAGCTGAACGAGATTTCCCGCGTGGCCGACACGATCACCGTGATCCGCGACGGCGCCGCCGTCTCCCGGCTCGATTGCGCGGAGGGGATCAGCGAGGGGCGCATCATCCGCGACATGGTCGGCCGATCGCTCGACAACCGCTTTCCGGAGCGCGTGGCGCATGCGCGAGAGGAGACGGCGCTCGAGGTCCGCAACTGGACCGTGCGCCATCCGATCCATTCCGAACGCCGAGTCGTGGACGACGTGAGCTTTCACGTGAAGCGGGGCGAGGTGCTCGGCATCGCGGGGCTGATGGGGGCGGGCCGCACGGAACTCGCGATGAGCCTCTTCGGCCGTTCCTGGGGCGCCGGCATCGAGGGGGAAGCGTGGATCGGCGGCGCCCGCGCGGATCTCTCGACGGTGCGGCGCGCCATCGATGCGGGGCTCGCCTATGTCACGGAGGATCGCAAGACCTACGGCCTTGTCCTCGACGACACGATCCGGCGCAACGTCCCGCTCGCCAAGCTCGAAGCCGTGGCAGACGGGCTCGTCGTCAACCGCAATCGCGAGGCGGAGGTGGCCGAGCGCTACCGCAAGCGTCTCAACATCAAGTCCTCCTCCATCGAACAGGAGGCGGTGAACCTGTCGGGCGGCAATCAGCAGAAGGTCGTCCTGTCGAAATGGCTCTTCGCCGACCCCGACATCCTCATCCTCGATGAGCCGACGCGGGGCATCGACGTGGGCGCGAAATTCGAGATCTACACCGTGATCCGCGACCTCGCCGCATCCGGGAAGGCAATCATCGTGATCTCCTCGGAGATGCCGGAGCTCCTCGGCGTGACCGACCGGCTCTACGTGATGAACGAGGGGCGGTTCGTGGCGGAGATGGCGACGGAAGAGGCAAGCCAGGAGCGGATCATGACGGCGATCATCAAATCGGGGGAGGAAGCGGCATGACCCAGGCGAGCACCAATCCGGGGAGCGACGGGTTCACGGCAAGCCAGGCCAAGGCGAGCTGGTCCTTCCTGCGCGGGCATCTGCGCGAATACGGCATCCTCTTCGCGCTGATCGCGATCATGGTCTTCTTCCAGATCGCGACGGACGGGATCCTGCTCAAGCCAATCAACCTGACGAACCTCGTCCTACAGAACAGCTACATCGTCATCATGGCGATCGGGATGCTGCTCGTGATCGTGTCGGGACATATCGACCTTTCCGTCGGCTCGGTACTGGGCTTCGTCGGGGCACTCGCCGCCGTGATGATCGTGCAATGGGATCTGCCCTATCTGCTCGCCGCCGTTCTCTGCCTCGCGGCGGGCGCCCTGATCGGCATGGCGCAGGGATTCTGGGTCGCCTATTTCCGGATCCCGTCCTTCATCGTGACGCTTGCCGGAATGCTCGTCTTCAAGGGGCTGACGCTCTGGCTTCTCGCAGGTCAGTCGGTAGGTCCCTTTCCCGCGCAGTTCCAGCTCATCGCCTCGGGCTTCATTCCCGACATCTTCGGCGCAGAGGGGCTGAACCTCTTCTCGCTCGTGATCGGCCTCGTCGTGGCGACCGCGATCCTCGCCTTCGCGATCCGCACCCGGATGAGCCAAGCCAAGACCGGCGCGCCCACGGAGCCCTTCGCATTCTTCGCGGCGAAACACGGGCTAATCTTCGTGGCGCTCGTCTACATGAGCTGGCTGATGGCCGGTTTCCGAGGGCTGCCGAACGTCTTCATCGTCATGGCGCTCCTGATCGCCATCTACTCCTTCGTGACCAGCCGGACGACCATCGGGCGGCGCATCTATGCGATCGGCGGCAACGAGAAGGCGGCGACGCTCTCGGGCATCAACTCGCAGCGCCTTGTCTTTCTCACCTTCGCCAACATGGGGATGCTGGCCGCGCTCGCGGGCCTCGTCTTCGCCGCGCGGCTCAACACCGCGACGCCGAAGGCCGGCGTCAGCTTCGAACTCGACGTGATCGCGGCGGTCTTCATCGGCGGCGCCTCGATGGCTGGCGGCGTCGGCACGGTGGTGGGCGCGGTGATCGGCGCCTTCATCATGGGCGTGATGAACAACGGGATGTCGATCCTCGGCATCGGCATCGACTGGCAGCAATGCATCAAGGGCCTCGTCCTGCTCGCCGCCGTGATCTTCGACGTCATGAACAAGAAGAAGGGCTAGAATGGCCAAGTTCACCCCGGCCGAGTGGCCCCGGAGGCTCCGCTCGCAGGAATGGTACGGCGGCACCTCGCGCGACAACATCTACCATCGTGGCTGGCTGAAGAACCAAGGCTATCCGCACGACCTCTTCGACGGCCGGCCCGTGATCGGCATCCTCAACACCTGGGGCGAGCTCACCCCCTGCAACGGGCATCTGCGCGAGCTCGCGGAGAAGGTGAAGGCGGGCGTCTGGGAGGCGGGGGGCTTTCCGCTCGAGGTGCCGGTCTTCTCCGCGTCGGAGAACACGTTCCGCCCGACGGCGATGATGTACCGCAACCTCGCCGCGATGGCGGTGGAAGAGGTGATGCGCGCGCAGCCCATCGATGGTGCGGTGCTGCTCGTCGGCTGCGACAAGACCACGCCGTCGCTGATGATGGGCGCCGCGTCGACCGACCTGCCGTCGATCGTGGTCACCGGCGGGCCGATGCTCAACGGCTGGTTCCGCGGCGAACGGGTGGGCTCGGGTACCGCGCTCTGGCAGATGAGCGAGGACATCAAGGCCGGCAAGATGAGCCAGGAGGATTTCCTCGAAGCCGAGCAGGCGATGTCGCGCTCGTCGGGGACCTGCAACACGATGGGCACCGCCTCCACGATGGCGTCGATGGCAGAGGCGCTGGGCATGGCGCTCTCGGGCAACGCGGCCATCCCGGGCGTCGATGCGCGGCGGCGCGTCATGGCGCAGCTGACCGGGCGGCGCATCGTGCAGATGGTCAAGGACGACCTGAAGCCGTCCGACGTGATGACGAAGGCCGCGTTCGAGAACGCGATCCGGACGAATGGCGCCATCGGCGGGTCGACGAACGCCGTCATCCATCTCCTCGCGTTGGCGGGCCGTGTGGGTGTCGATCTCACGCTCGACGACTGGGACAGGCTTGGACGCGACGTGCCGACGATCGTGAACCTGATGCCTTCGGGCAAGTACCTGATGGAGGAGTTCTTCTATGCGGGCGGCCTGCCGGTGGTGCTGCGTCGCCTCGGCGAGGCGGGGATGCTGCACAAGGATGCGCTGACCGTCTCCGGCGGTTCAATCTGGGACGAGGTCGCGGATGCCCGCAACTGGAACGAGGACGTGATCCTTCCGGTCAAGCGGGCGCTGACCGCGAGCGGAGGGATCGCGGTGCTGCGCGGCAATCTCGCGCCGGAAGGTGCCGTCCTGAAGCCGTCGGCGGCGAGCCCGCACCTCATGCGGCATCGCGGGCGGGCCGTGGTCTTCGAGGATATCGACGATTACAAGGCTCGCATCGGCGACGACGCGCTCGATATCGACGAGACCTGCGTGATGGTGCTGAAGAATTGCGGACCGAAAGGATATCCGGGGATGTCCGAGGTGGGGAATATGGGCCTTCCTCCGAAAGTGCTGAAGAAGGGGATCACCGACATGGTGCGGATATCGGACGCGCGGATGTCGGGGACGGCCTACGGCACGGTGATCCTGCACACCGCACCGGAAGCGGCGGTGGGCGGTCCCCTCGCGACGGTCCGGACGGGCGACATGATCGAGATCGACGTGGAAGAGCGCCTTCTCCATCTCGATATCTCAGGCGACGAGCTCGCAGAGCGGCTGGAGGCGTGGCGCCCCGCGGGCGACGGTCCTGCCTCGGGCTATGCGAAGCTTTTCCACGACCACGTGGAAGGAGCGGATACCGGGGCGGATTTCGACTTCCTGCGCGGGTGCCGCGGGCACGAGGTGCCGCGTGACAGCCACTAGCCCACCCCTGCAAGTCGCGATCGTCGGCGTGGGCAAGATCGCCCGCGACCAGCATGTCCCCGCCATCGCCGGAGAACCCGCGTTCGAGCTTGCCGCAACGGTAAGCCGGTCCGGCGGACTCGATGGGGTGGAGAACCACGCGGACCTCATGTCGCTGCTGGACGCGCGTTCGGACATCGCGGCCGTCTCGTTGTGCATGCCGCCGGTGCCTCGGTTCGAGGCGGCAACACGGGCGCTTGCCGCGGGGCGCCACGTTATGCTGGAAAAGCCGCCCGGCGCGAGCGTGGCCGAAGTCGGCACGCTAGAGCGTCTCGCGCGGGCAAAGGGCGTCTCGCTCTTCGCGACCTGGCATTCGCGGTACGCCGCGGGCGTCGCGCCAGCGCGGGCATGGCTCTCGGACAGGTCGATCCGCAGCGTTCGGATCGCCTGGAAGGAAGACGTGCGGCACTGGCACCCCGGGCAGGCCTGGATCTGGGAGCCGGGCGGGCTCGGCGTCTTCGATCCCGGTATCAACGCCCTGTCGATCCTTACCGGGATCCTCCCCGGCCCCGTGCATCTCACGAAGGCCGTACTGAGCTTTCCGGAGAACCGCGACACACCCATCGCCGCCGATCTCTCGTTCACCAGCGCGAGCGGGATGGTCGTGGAAGCCGAGTTCGACTGGCGGCAGGAGGGGCCGCAGAGCTGGACCATCGACGTGGAGACTGCAGACAGTGCCCTGAGCCTGCGCGAAGGGGGCGCGCGGCTCTTTCTCGACGGGGAGGAGCAGAAGGTGGAGGGTCCGGGCGAATATCCCGGCCTTTACCGCCGGTTTGCCGAATTGATCGAGGCGGGGCAGAGCGATGTCGATACCTCCCCCTTCGTTCACGTCGCGGATGCCTTCATGCTTGGCGAGCGTCGCATCGTCGCGCCGTTTCACGAATGAAGTCGTGACCCACAAGGGGGCAGCGGCTGGTTGCACTCCCCCGATGCAAGCGGGGGGTCAATTGGCCAGCTAAAAATCTGGCGATCTTCGCAATTGGATGGGTCAGCCCGCCAGGAGGGTCAGGACGGTGATCCATGCGGAGATCACGACCCCCGCGGCGCCCGCGTAGAGACCGTTCCATCGCACCCCCACATGCGATGCCGTGACCTTGCCGTAGGCGCCCACGAGCAGGACAGATGCGGTGAACGGCGACGTCGCGCCGCTCAGCGCCCAGCCACTGGTGATCGCGCAGACGACGATCGCGGGCGAGACGCCGAGGGCCTCCGGCGTGGGCAGGAGGGGCGCGAGCAGGGAGACCGACAGGATCGGGTTCATCCCGAGTTGTCCGGTGATCGGAATCATCCAGAAGAGACCCACGAGAAGGATCGGCGTCGGGATCGCGGTGAGGTCGAGGCCCGAGGCCGCGACCGCGGGCGCCAGGAGATGCGACCCCATCGTGCCGATGAACCCCGCCATCATCAGGAGGACGAGTTCGCCCTCGAGCGTCGGAAGTTCCTCGAAGGCGAAACGGCGCGCCTTGTTTCCCGCGTGGCGCAGGCGGCCGTCCCGTGCGTCGGGCTGAAAGGCGATCCAGACGAGCGCGATGGCCGGGACGAGCGCCATGACCGCGCCGATGATCCGGACGCCCGTCAGGAAATGGATGATACCGACAGAGACGACCATGATTCCGAGGAGCACGAAGAGCGGCCTGAGATGCGCGAACCATTGCCCTTCGGCGGGACCGATCGGCGGGCGCGGACCGGAAAGCCTCGGCTTGAAGATCGTGTCGAGCAGCCACCCGGTTGCCGCGAGGATCAGGGCGCTCGTCAGGGTGAAGGGTAGGGCGGCAGACCATTGCGCGCCGGGAATGATGGTCAGCGTGATGGCGGCCGCGAAGGCGAGCGGCGACCAGGTTAGGGTGGAGATGAAACCCCGCTGGATCGCCACGAGCATCCGGCGCCTTCGATGCGCGCGGACTTCCTCGTTGGGCTCGGCGGCGGAACTGTCCGTCGCGAGGGCGCCCAGGAGGGAGATCGAGCCATACATGAGGATCAGACCGAACAGGTGTCCGCCGAGGGTCAGGGCAAGATAGCGTCGTCCCGGCGGCTGTCCGGCGAGGAACCGCCCGCAATCAATGATTCCCGGATCGCCGATCGCGGCGAAGCGGATCGCCGTCAGCGCGGTGAAGAATGCGCCGATGAAGGCTGCTCGCTCGAGCGCCGAGAGCGTCGTCGCCGCCCAGTCGGGTTGCAACGCGGCGGAAAGCACCACGAGGACGAGCCCGATGATCACGAAAATGCGGCGCGTCCACGCGACGCGCGGCGTGAACGCCGCGAGCCCGAGAAGCGCCGTCAGGCCGGAGGCATAGGAAAAGACCGCCGCACCGGTGAACTCCAAGCTCACGAAAAGCACCATCGTCGCGACGAGAAGCGTGCCACCCAGGCGGTCGAGGGGCGAGCTGTCAGCCACGGACGTTCACCGAACCTGCTTCCTGATCCCGACGGGTCTCACCAAGGCAGATCCGGTTTCCCGGTCCTTCTCGGCCACAGCGATGCGATGGGGTCATGCGATGGGTCTTCGGAGAACGATCAGGCCTGCGCCGCGGCGCAACGGCATGTCCGCCGCGCCACCGATAGAACGTGTCCGGCCCGAGGCGGAAGGGGCCCCGGCGCGAGGCCGGGGCATGTGGGCGCGGATTACTCCGCGTCCTCCTTTGCCTCTTCGAGGCCAGTTTCCTGGTCGACCATCTTCATGGCGAGGCGCACCTTGCCGCGGTCGTCGAAGCCCAGGAGCTTCACGAAGACCTCCTGACCTTCCTTCAGAACGTCGGAGGGGTGGTTCAGCCGCTCCTTCTTGATCTGGCTCACGTGGACGAGGCCGTCGCGCTTGCCGAAGAAGTTCACAAAGGCGCCGAAATCGACGATCTTGACCACCGTGCCCTTGTAGACCTTGCCCTCTTCCGGCTCGGCCACGATCGAGTGGATCATGTCGTAGGCCTTCTGAATGGCCTCGCCGTTCGCGGACGCGATCTTGATGACGCCGTCGTCGTTGATGTCGACCTTGGCGCCCGAGACTTCCACGATCTCGCGGATTACCTTGCCGCCCGAACCGATGACTTCCCGGATCTTGTCGGTGGGGATCTGCATCGTCTCGATCCTCGGCGCGTGTTCGGAGAACTCGGCGGCCGAGCTGAGCGCCTTGTTCATCTCGCCCAGGATGTGCATCCGGCCGGCCTTGGCCTGCTCGAGCGCCTTGGACATGATTTCAGGCGTGATGCCCGCCACCTTGATGTCCATCTGCAGCGAGGTGATGCCGTTCTCGGTGCCCGCGACCTTGAAGTCCATGTCGCCGAGATGATCTTCGTCACCAAGGATGTCGGTCAGGATCGCGTAGTCGCCGTCATCCTCAAGGATGAGGCCCATGGCCACGCCCGCGACCGGCGCCTTCAGCGGCACGCCCGCGTCCATCATCGACAGCGAGCCGCCACAGACCGACGCCATCGAGGAGGAGCCATTCGACTCCGTGATCTCAGACACAACGCGGATCGTGTAGGGGAAGTCGGTCGCGGCCGGCAGCACGGCCTGAAGCGCGCGCCAGGCGAGCTTGCCGTGGCCGATTTCGCGGCGGCCCGGAGGACCGAAGCGGCCGACCTCGCCCACCGAATAGGGCGGAAAGTTGTAGTGCAGCAGGAAGTTCGACTTGTACGTGCCCTGCAGCGCGTCAATCATCTGCTCGTCGTCGCCAGTGCCGAGCGTGGTGACCACGAGGCCCTGGGTCTCGCCGCGGGTGAAGAGCGCGGAACCGTGGGTACGGGGCAGGAAGCCCGTTTCCGCCACGATCGGGCGCACTTCGTCGGTACGGCGCCCGTCGATCCGCTTGCCGGACTTGACCACGTCGCCCCGCAGGACCGCGCTCTCGAGCTTCTTGAAGGCGGAACCGAGGTTCTCGTCGACCTTCTGCTCGTCTGAGAGGCTCTCCATGATCGCGGCACGGGCGTCCGAGATCGCGGTGGTCCGCTCCTGCTTGTCGGTGATCGCGAAGGCCGCGCGCATCTTCTCCTCGCCGGCCGACTTCACCGCGTCGTAGAGCGCGGAGTAATCGGCGGGCTGGAAGTCGAAGGGCTCCTTCGCGGCATCCTCGGCAAGATCGATGATCAGGTCGATCACCGGCTGGATTTGCTCGTGCGCAAAGGTCACGGCGCCCAGCATCTCTTCCTCGGAAAGCTCGTAGGCCTCGGACTCGACCATCATCACGGCGTCCTTGGTCCCCGCGACGACGAGGTCGAGCCGCTGGTCGGGCTTGTTCTTGAGATCGTGCATGTCGTCGATCTCGGGATTGAGGACGTACTCGCCGCCCTCGAAGCCCACGCGGCAGCCGGCGATCGGCCCCATGAAGGGCGCGCCGGAGAGCGTGAGCGCCGCCGACGCCGCGATCATCGCCACCACGTCGGGATCGTTGACGAGGTCATGGCTGAGGACCGTGCAGATCACCAGCACCTCGTTCTTGAAGCCCGGAACGAAGAGCGGGCGGATCGGCCGGTCGATGAGACGCGAGGTCAGCGTCTCCTTCTCCGTGGGCCGCGCCTCGCGCTTGAAGAAGCCGCCGGGGATCTTGCCCGCGGCGTAGTATTTCTCGTTGTAATGCACCGTCAGCGGGAAGAAGTCCTGGCCGGGCTTCTGGGTCTTGGCGAAGGTGACATTGGCCATCACGCTGGTTTCTCCCAGCGTCGCGATAACGGAGCCGTCGGCCTGGCGCGCGACCTTGCCGGTCTCGAGCGTCAGGGTTTCCTCGCCCCATTGCATCTCTTTTTTCGTCACGTTGAACATATCGTATCCTGTCTGACGCGGACCGGCCCCTGCCGGCGCGCCGTTTGAATGGCGGCCCCATTGCCGCCGACCCCATTCCTTCTGCACGACGCCGGGGTCGGGACGTCACGTCTCAGATTGAGCGGCCTTACAGCAAAACCGAGCGGCAGGCCAGTCGTCGCGCGAGAACGATTCTTGCCCCGGCGAGACATTGTCGCCGGGGTGGAGCAGTCATCACGTCGATTCGGAAAGGCACGGGCCCGTGGAAGGCGGGACCGCACGTGCGTTCAGCGGCGGATGCCGAGACGCTTGATCAGGTCCTGGTAGCGGGCCTCGTCGCGCGCCTTGGTATAGTCGAGGAGTTTCCGGCGCTGGGCCACGAGCTTCAAAAGGCCGCGGCGCGAATGGTTGTCCTTCTTGTGGGTCTTGAAGTGCTCGGTCAGCGTGGTGATCCGGCTCGTCAGGATCGCGACCTGCACTTCGGGGCTTCCGGTATCGCCGTCCTTCGTGGCGAATTCCTTCATCAGCTCCTGCTTCTTCTCGGCAGTGATCGACATCGGGGACTCCTTTCGGGTGGTTCGGTGACGGCGCAGGCCGGGATGTCGTCCAGCACAGGCCCTTGGGGTCCGCATGGTTCGCGGATGGTCGCGCATAGCGAAACCGGGTCCCGAAGAAAAGCCCGGATCGCGGAATTCAGGTCGTGACGGAGATCTCGCAGCGCAGTCCGCTCGGACGCATCTCCCACGTGATGTCGAATTGCGGCTGGCGGCCGACCGCATGCAGCAGTTTCGATCCCCCGCCCGTTACTGGGGGCGAGGCGAGCGCGCGGCCGCTTTCCTCCATCCAGAGGATCCGCACCACGTCGAACCCGTTACGGCGATGCGAGCCGATGGTGATCGAGACCCGCCCGTCCTCGTCCGCGAGCGCGCCGTGCTTGACTGCATTCGTGGTCAGTTCATGGATGATCATCGACATGTCGATGGCCGTGCTCGTGTCGAGCCGCACCCGGCTCTCTCCCTTGACCTCGAGGCGATCTCCACCCGGATCGAAGGGATCGACCTGGATATGCACGAGCTCGCCCACGTCGATGAGGGCTTCGCCACTGCGGAAGTTGAGATCGTGCGCGAGCGCCAGAACGCGGATCCGATCCATGAGGCGGGCACGGATCGCCGGATCGACGCCACTGTTGCGCAGAGAGAGCGAGCTCACGGACTGGACGGTCGCGAGCATGTTCTTCACCCGGTGGCGCAATTCGTCGAGGAGAAGCTGTTTCTGGTTGTCTGACGAGGCGCGGCGCAGCGACGCTCCCACGACGTTGGCCACGGTGTGCAGGAATATCCGGTCGTCCCGGCTGAACGCTCGCGGCCCGCGCGTCTCGATACAGATGAGGCCGAGCGGGTCGGCCTTCTCTCCGATCGAAACGGCAAGGCCGGCCGCGAACCCGGCCTCCGCCAGGAAATCCGGCATCCGGGGGGCCTGCGATCCACCCGCGGCCGTGAGAAAATCGACGCTCTTGCCTTGGGACATCGCCTGCGCGAGGACGCTCTCGGGTCCGTTCTCCACGATCCGGTCGTCCGGCATCTCGATGCCGTGGGCCGAAGCGAGCTCGAGCGTTCCCTGTCCACGCCGGCAGAGCAGGATCTGCGCCGCGTCCACGTTCATGAGTTCGGTAAGCCGGAGGGGGATTTCCGCGATCATCACATCGACCGGCAAACCCTCGAGCCCCCTGCGCCCAAGCCGCGCGAGATACGCGTATTGCCCGGCGACACGTTCGGCGACCCTGCGGGCGTGCACGATCGGGGTGATGTCGCTGAAGACGCTCACCGCGCGCCGCATCTTTCCCGCGTCGTCGAAGACCGGGGCCGCGGCGATCATCACGTCGTGGGCGCGACCGTCGGCGTGGACGAACCGCGCCTCGACGTTCGTGACGGGCTCGCCGGTGCGCCACACCTGGCGCAGCGGCAGGTCGCGTGCGGCGATAGGGGTGTCGTCGATCAGGACCTGATAGTCGATCTCCCGCCCTGTTTCCGCAAGATCGCCCGTCTCCCGCCCGGTCATGCGGCGGGCATCGGCGTTGAGGATGATGTCTCGGCCTGCGGGATCGTCGAGGAACGCGATGCCGATCGGTGCCAGATCGAGGATTGCGGACAGGTCGTTTATCTTCGCCTGCAGACGCTGGTTCAGGCCGTCGATCCGGTCGCGGGCCGCGCGTGATGCCGAGATGTCGGCAAAGGTCACAACGACCCCGTCGGCGCGATCCTCGGCATCGAGATAGGGCAGGATCCGCATCAACACGATGCCGCCGCCGCTCACCGCTATCTCCCGCTCGACATGCTCGAAGCTCGCGACCACGCGCCGGGCCTCGGCGTCGAGATCCGCCTCGATCAGTCGGGTGGCGGCCGAATTCACGGACCGGCCGATATTTTCCGCATCGAGACCGAGCAGGAGTTGCGCCGCGGGAGTGATGCGGCGCAGTCGGGCCTCCCGGTCCAGAAAGAGGGCGGCGATCCCGGTGCTCGCGAGCGTGTTGGCAAGATCGGCCTGCGCCATGTCGTGCTGCGCGGCGGTCTCGACGAGCTCGTCCTCGATCGCGATCCTCGCCCGGCTCTCGCTCTGCAGCGCACCGCGGGCTTCCGCGAGATCTTCCCGCGTTCGTTCCAGCTCCTCCATCAGCGCCTGGCACCGCTCCTCGGGCGAAGCTCCCGGGATGTCGGTTCCCTCGTCCCCGCGCCGGGCTTTGTCCGAGGAGGGCGCAGGTTCGCGACGCATCCCGGCGAGACAGTCACGCACGGCCTCTGCGATCTCGGCGGGCGGCAAGATGGATTCAGCCGGTCCTGCCGCCGCGATGCTTCGCGCCGTCGCGCCGTCGCGCGTCTCGCCCACGATCATGCAACCCCCCGCCGCCTTCAGCCGGGCAAGGCCTTCGATGCCGTCGCGGCCCGGAAGGGAGAGCACGATCACGGCCGCACGGTCGCCGATCTCCGCCGCGAGCGAGCTGAGAAAGATGTCGATGGAAAGATGTTCGGCATTCTCCGGCCCGGGCCGTGCGAGGCGCAGGTTTCCGGATGCGATACGGGCGACACGCGATTCCGGTACGACGAGGATCCGGTCCTCCGCGATCTCCACCCCGTCCGTGGCTTGCACGACATCGAGCGTGGTCCGGCCGTCGGGGAACGCATCGGACGCATCATTCGTCCGCGATCCGGAATGCTGAACAACGACATAGCACGCACCCCAGCCATGCCCGAGTGCCCCGAGCACGTCGCCGAGCGCTGCGGTCTCCTCCGCCGCGGCGAGGATCGCCACGACGGGACAGCTGGGCGCCGGAGTGCCGGCTGCGTCATTCTCGTCGACGTCAATCATGCCGCCTCAGGGACCGGACCGGCGACATAGTGGCAAATCCATATCGCCGCCGAAAGAACAATCTTCGACATAGGAACTGCTAGGGAGGTCGTCGGTTGGATCGGTATGGACGGATCGACGACAAAGCCTCTGGGAGTTTCGGTGACGATGACCCGTGCTTCCGCGCATCCAGACCACGCCGCGTCGCACTCTCGTGGAGCTACGCTCTCATGACCGGAGCCGGAGCGGATGCCGTCAAGGTCCTCGTCGTGGAGGACGAGACCTTCGTTGCGCTCGACCTCGTGATGCAGCTCGAGGACGAGGGCTTCGAATGCTACGAGCCTTGCTCCTCCGTCGACGGAGCGCTGGAGTTCCTCGAGACGAACGATCCCGACATCGCCATCCTCGATGCGAACCTCCGGGGAGAGACGCCGCGCCGGATCGCGGAGGCCCTTCGGTCAAAGGGTATCCCCTTCGTCTATGTATCCGGCTATGGCTGGGATTATATTTCCCGGCAATTGCCGGTGGCGCCACTCGTCGCGAAGCCCGTGCGGATGACGTTCCTGCTGAACGAGATGAGCGCCGCGCTGGGCGCGCGATCCGGGTAGTAGATCGCCCGTCTCTACTTTCGCCAGTTTCGTGAAGTTCGACTCGGTGGGCGCGACCTTGCCCTGAAACTGCTGTTTCTTCGTCTCCGGAAGGCTGCCGAACCAGGGTCCTGCCGAGCCTGCTTTGCCCGGGTTCCCTCCTTGCGTAATAGTCGGATTGGAGGGAGATCGGTGGACGTTCGAGTGCTTCCGCGATCGTGGCTGATTCAACGACGATGCCGAGCGCCGGGATGCTGGTCGCAGGTCAGAACGAGACGGGCGGCGATTCTCGGCCGGTCCTGCTTCGACGGGTGCTAGGAAACGCTCTGTCGACTTGTCGCAGGTTTATGGGGCTTTTGCCTGCGCGATCTTCGCCTTAACAAGGGTGTGATGAAGGTGTGAGGGTCCGGATGGCGGCGCGGTTTGTCTCGATCGGCGAGTGCATGGTGGAGATGGCCCCTGCGGAGATGGACGGGACTTTTCGGATGGGGTTCGCCGGGGATACCTGCAACACCGCCTTCTATCTCCGCCAGCTTCTGCCGAACGACTGGGACGTCGACTACGTCACGGCGATCGGATGCGACCGGCTCTCGAACGGTCTGCGCGATTTCCTCGACGGCTGCGGGATCGGCACCTCCTCGATCATGCGGCGCGACGACCGGACGCTCGGCCTCTACCTCATCGAGCTTCAGGACGGAGAACGGAGCTTCGCCTACTGGCGCTCCAGTTCCGCCGCCCGGACTCTCGCCGAGGATCGACAGGCGCTGATGGATGCGCTCGCGGGCGCCGATATCGTCTATTTCTCCGGCATCACGCTCGGCATCCTGGATGCGTCCTCGCGCGCGACGCTCCTCGACTGTGCCGACGAGGCCCGTTCGAACGGCGCCCGCATCGTCTTCGATTCCAACCTGCGTCCCGCGCTCTGGCCGGATGCGGAAGCGATGTGCGCTGCGGTGAGCGCGGCGGCGGGACATTCCGACATCGTCCTGCCGTCCTTCGACGACGAGGCGCGGTTCTTCGGTGACGCGGACCCCGAGGCCACGGCCGGCCGCTACGCCGATGCGGGCGCGTCCCTCGTGGTGGTGAAGAACGGGGAGGCCGAAATCGTCGTGAGGGAGGGGGACGCCGTGACCCGATATCCGTCCGTTCCGGCGGAGAAGATCGTGGATACGACGGCCGCCGGGGACAGCTTCAACGCCGGGTTCCTCGCAGCGCATCTCACGGGGGCGGATTTGGGCGCGGCCGTCGCACGCGGCGCGGAACTGGCCGCGCGGGTGATCGCGCGGCGGGGTGCGATGGTCGATCTCGCATGAGGTCGCCTCGCATGTGGCCGGGCGGCCCGGTCCTGATCTGCGCGATCCTCGTCCTCGCGGGCTGCGACGGCCCCCAATCCGTTCTCGCACCGGGCGGCGAAGATGCCTTCGTCCTGGCGAACCTCTTCTGGTTCCTGCTCGCCGGCGCGGTCGTGCTCTGGTGCGCGATGAACGGGCTGATGTTCTACGTCACCCGGATCAATCCCCGCGAACTTTCCGAACGCGGCGCGCAGGCGCTGATCCTCTGGGGCGGGATCGCGTTTCCCACCGTGGTTCTCGCCGGGCTTCTTTTCTATGCGCTCTCGATCATGCCGGAGCAGCGGGCGGAGGGCGATGGCGGGCTTCGCGTCGAGGTGACCGGGGAGCAATGGTGGTGGCGCGTGGCCTACTGGCCCGAGGGAGCGGACGAGCCGATCATCTCCGCCAACGAGGTCCGGCTGCCGGCTGGATCGCGGAGCGAGATCACGCTCGAAGCCGACAAGGTCATCCACTCCTTCTGGGTGCCGTCTCTCGGTGGCAAGAGCGACATGATCCCGGGCCGGACCAACCGCATGTCCCTCGCCCCGACCGTGCCGGGCCTCTACCGCGGGCAATGCGCCGAATATTGCGGGGAGAGCCATGCCAAGATGGCCTTCACGGCGGAGGTCCTCACGCCGGAGGATTTCGCGGCCTGGCTCGACGCGGAAGCGGGTCCCGCTGTCCCGCCCGACACGGCGCTTGCCCGGGAGGGGCGCGCGGCCTTTTTCGCCGAGGGTTGCGGCGCCTGTCACGCGATCCGCGGCACGCCCGCTCACGGCCGGGTGGGCCCCGACCTCACCCATCTCGCGAGCCGCGCGACGCTCGCGGCCGGCACGCTGCCGATGACGGGCGAGGCGCTCGCACGCTGGATCACGGCGCCCGAAAGCGTGAAGCCCGGGGCGCTGATGCCGGGCTATGACCATCTGCCGCCCGAACGGATCGCCGCGATGGCCGCCTATCTGGAGGGTCTCGAATGACCGACATCTCCCGCATCGGCGGCGCGCGGCGGCGGCGCGACCAGAGCGCCGAGGACGTGCTGACCCCGCAGGGCATCTATCCCCCCACCGAGGAGATGCTCGCCGAACCCGTGGATCCGGAGCTCAGGAAGGCCCAGGAGGAGCGGTTGAAGGCCGTCTGGGACGAACCGCCCGGCTGGCGCTACTGGTCGGCCGTGAACAATTCGGAGGTCGGCGTCTGGTACTCCCTGACCGCTTTCGGCTTCATGCTGATCGCGGGGGTGCTCGCGCTCCTCATGCGGGTGCAGCTCGCCGTGCCCGACAACGAGTTCCTGAGCGCCGACCGCTTCAACCAGTTCTTCACGATGCACGGCTCGGCGATGATGTTCCTCTTCGCCGTGCCGATGTTCGAGGCGATCTCGATCCTCCTGCTGCCGGCCTTCCTGGGCGCGCGGGACATGCCGTTCCCGCGGCTTTCGGCCTATGGCTACTGGGCGTTTCTCATCGGCGGAATCTTCGTCATGGGCTCGCTCCTCTTCGACGCGGCGCCGAGTTCGGGCTGGTTCATGTATCCGCCGCTCGCCATCATCGACGAGGGCGTGGGCAGCGATATCTGGCTCCTGGGTCTCAGCTTCATCGAGGTGGCCTCCATCGCGGCGGCGGTCGAGCTCATCGTGGGCACGATCAAGTGCCGCCCGCCGGGGATGCGGATCAACCTCATGCCGCTCTACGCGTGGTACGTGCTGGTCGTGGGCGCGATGATCCTCTTCGCCTTCCCACCGCTCATCGCGGGCGATTTCCTCTTCGAATTGCAGCGCAGCTTCGACTGGCCATTCTTCGACCCCGAACGCGGCGGCGATCCGGTCCTCTGGCAGCACCTGTTCTGGATCTTCGGCCATCCGGAGGTCTACATCATCTTCCTGCCCTCGATCGCGGTCGCGGCGATGATCGTGCCCGCCGCCGCGCGGCGGCCGATGCTGGGCTATCACTGGATCGTCCTCTCCGCTGTCGGAACCGGGTTCCTGTCCTTCGGGCTCTGGGTCCACCACATGTTCACGACGGGCCTGCCGGCGATGTCTCTCGGCTTCTTTTCCGCGGCGTCGGAAGCGGTGGTGATCCCCACGGGGGTGCAGCTCTTCGCCTTCGTCGCGACCCTGATGGCGGGCAAGGTGCGGATGATCCTGCCGATGCTCTGGATCGCGGGGGCGCTCGCGATCTTCACGGCGGGCGGGCTCACCGGCGTGATGATCGCGCTCGCACCCTTCGATTGGCAGGTCCACGACACCTATTTCATCGTGGCACATCTGCATTACACGCTCTTCGGCGGCATGATCTTCCCGATCATCGGCGGCATCTACTTCTTCTATCCGTTCATCACCAAGAAGAAGATGTCCGACCGTCTCGGGCGGGTCAGCTTCTGGCTCACCTTCGTGGGGTTCAACATCTGCTTCCTGCCGATGCACCTTACGGGGCTCCTGGGGATGCCGCGCCGCGTCTACACCTATCCGGGCGATATCGGCTGGGACTGGCCCAACATGATCTCCACGGTGGGCAGCTTCGTCATCGCAGCAGGCATCCTCGTCTTCGCCTGGGACCTGGTCCGTCCGAAGCCGAAGCAGGGCTATACGGAGCGCAACCCCTGGGGCGCGGGTTCGCTACTTTGGTCGCACGACATCCCCGATCCCGGCTGGGGCATCCGCTCGGTGCCCTACATCACTTCCCGCTATCCGCTCTGGGACCAGCCGAAGCTGCTAGAGCGGATCGATGCCGGGCGCTACTACATCCCCGACGCGGAGGAGGGGCTTCGCGAGACCATCGTGACCTCCGCCATCGACGCCCGTCCGCAGCACATCGCGCGGATCACCGGGCCGGCCTGGTGCACGATCTGGGCCGCCATCTTCACCGGGGGCGCGTTCATCCTGCCGGTCTTCAAGTTCTACCTCCTCGCGGGCCTGTCGGGTGCGGCGGCGGTCGGCGCCGTGATCTACTGGCTCTGGACGTCCACTGCGCTCGTACCCGAGAAACCGATGAAGGATGCGGGGCTGGGCCTCAGGCTGCCGACCTATGTCTCGGGGCCGTCGGCGCCCGGGTGGTGGGGGGTCTTCATCACCATGCTGGGCGACATGACGGCCTTCGCGAGCCTCGTCTTCGGTGTCTTCTTCTACTGGACGTCCCGGCCCGACTTTCCGCCGCCCGGATCGCCGCATGCAGTTCCGCTCTTCGTCGGTCTGGCGGCGCTCTGCTTTCTCGCCGCCTGGGGCGCGACGCTCTTCGCGCGGACGCAGAACCGCCGTCACGACGTGGTGACGGCCCGCCTGTGCCTCGGGTCGGCGGCAATCCTCGCGATCGTCGGCGTGGGCGTGCTCTTCATGTCGGTCTGGATGCCGGGGCTCGCGCCGGCGAGCCACGTCTATCCGGCAATCCTCTGGGGTCTCGCCATCTGGACGGGGGCGCATATGGGCGTGGGGGTGATCATGCAGCTCTACTGTCTCGCGGGCAGCATGTTCGGCAAGCTCACGCCCCGATACGACGCGGATCTGTGGAACACTACGCTCTTCTGGCATTTCCTGCTCATCACCGGGCTCGTCACCTGCGCGGTGATGGGTCTCCTGCCGGGGCTTCTCTGATGGCACGGCCCGGCGTCGAAGACGGACCGGAGGATCGCAGCCTCTGGCACATGATCTTCGCACCGACGGTCTGGGCGGTACATTTCGCGGTCTGCTATGCAGTTCAGGCGATCTGGTGCGCCAAGATCGGCGGCGACATCGCGACGCTCAGGGTCGTGCTCGTCGCGATCACGATCGTGGCGCTCGCGATCATCTCCTTCTTCGGGTTCCGCGCCTGGCAGCGATGGGACTATTTTCACGATCGCGACTACATCCACGGCGGGGAGACGGACGAGGACCGGCGGGAGTTCCTGGGCCATACCGGCTTCATGCTCGCCTGCCTAAGCTTCGTGGCGGTGCTCTACGTCGCGATGCCGTTCCTGATCATCGGGAGCTGCATATGACGCGGCTTCGCCCCGTGCCCGCGCTGGCGGCGCTGGCGATCCTCGCGTTCGTCTGGAGCCCGCTCCTCGGCGATCTCTTTCCGGCGGGCATGATCCGGCACATGGCACTCGTCGCGGTCGTGCCGCCGCTCATCGTTCTGGCCTGGCCCGTCTGGCCGGAACTGCCGACGGGCCTCGTCCTCGTCGCGGCCGCCGTCGAATTCGCGCTCGTCTGGGGCTGGCATCTTCCCGGCGCGCTGATCTATGCCCGGAGCGACGGCGTCGGCCTCGTTCTCGAGCAGGGAAGTTTCCTCGCCGCCGGGATCCTCGTCTGGAGCGGATCGCTTGCCGCACGGGAGCCACTGGCGGGCGCGGGGGGATTGCTGCTCACCGCGATGCACATGACGCTTCTGGGGGCGCTCCTCGTCCTCGCGCCGCGGCCGCTCTACGCCTTCTGCACGCCGACGCTCGAAAGCCAGCAATTGGGCGGCATCCTGATGCTGGCGATCGGCACGCCCATCTATCTTGCCGGCGGCCTGTGGCTGGCCGGACGCGCGCTCGGTATGCCGCAGGGAGCCCGCCCATGAAGATCGATCCGCGCAGCGTCGCAGCGACCCTCGCAGCCCTTGCCGTTCTCGGCCTGATCGGTGCGGCGGCGGTGGTGTTTCTCGGTCTCTTCAACGTCTCGGCGAAGAAGGGGCACCTGCCGGGGGTGAGCTGGGTCCTCCATACGACGTTCCGCAATTCCGTCGATCTGCGCGCGCCACCCGTCTCGGAGGCCCCGAACCTCTCCGATCCCGACCTCATCGGCCTCGGCGCCAAGCATTTCAACGCGGCCTGCCGCGTCTGTCATTCCGCGCCCGGCCATGGCCGTACCGCGACAATGCTCTCGATGTTGCCGCAGCCGCCCCATATTACCGATGCCGTCGGTCACTGGACGGCGCCGGAGCTGCACTGGATCGTCCACGAAGGCGTCAAGATGTCCGGAATGCCGGCCTGGCCCGCCGAACGGGAGGACGACGTCTGGGCCGTCGTGGCCTTCCTGGAGGAGGTCGGGAGCATGGCGCCCGAGCGCTACGACGAGCTGACGGGCGGTATCGGTGCCGATCCGGAGACGTTCGAGTACTGCGCAAGCTGCCACGGTGCGAACGGCGTGTCCGGAAACCAGCAGATCCCGCGTCTCGACATCCTGTCCGAGGAGTACATGACCCGCTCGCTCGCATCCTACCGCGAAAGCGACCGCGACAGCGGCATCATGCAGCACGCGTCCTCCGAGGTCGCGCCGGAGAAGTTGTCGGAGTTCGCCCGCCGCTTCGCTGAGGCGCGCCCGGAAGGGGAGGCGGCGCTCACCGACCGGATCGAGAGTGCGGGAGCGCAGCTTGCGACGATGGGCTCGGGCAGTGACGTGCCGGCCTGCGTGGCGTGCCACGGTCCCTGGTCGGAGCCGTTGAGCGAGGCATTCCCGTCGCTGTCGGGCCAGTACGCCCCGTATCTCGCGGCGCAATTGAGGCTCTGGCGCGCGGGGCGTCGTGGTGGCGGCGAGGTGGCCGAGCTTATGTACCAGGCCGCGCGCGATCTCGACGATGCGGAGATCGATGCGCTGGCGGCCTATTACGCGGCCCTCGCACCCGCCAAGCTCAATCCGCCCGACGCCCCCTGATCCCGACGCCCCTTACTGAGAAAGGCCTATGCGGCGGCGGATCTCCTCGTCGCGAAGCGAGATCTCCTCGCCCAGATAGGCGTCCCCGTCGGGACCGCAGAGCCAGAGAAGCGCGCGGGCTGGCCATTCCGGGGGAATGTGGTCGGACCAGTCGAGTTCGCTGACCGGATTGACGCCGGAGGCCTTGATCTCGCGCTGCATCTCCGTGGCGACGGTGCCGGGCGAAAGCCCCATGACGCGCAGGCCGTTGCCCCGCTCCTCTTCGTCCGCGCAGCGGGTCAGCATCGCCACCCCGGCCTTCGACGCGCAGTAATGCGACCAGGCCTCGATCGGCCGATGCGCGGCCCCGGACGAGATCGTGAGGATCGTTCCGCCGCCCGTCTCCCGCATCACCGGGATCGCGGCGCGCATGCCGTGGAACACGCCCTTGAGGTTGATGTCGATCGCCTGCCCCCAGCCGTCCGGATCGGAGGTGGCGAGATGCGAGATCGGCTCGATCACGCCCGCGTTGTTCACCAGCACGTCAAGCCCGCCGAATGTCTTGACGCAGGCATCGATGGCGGCCCGCACTTCCCAATAGCGGCTGATGTCGCAGGGGATCGCGATGGCGGCGTCGGGCCCGATTTCCCCGGCGATCTCCGCGATGGCGTCGCCGCTGCGTGCGACGAGCGCCACCTTCGCGCCCGCCTCCGCGAAGGCGCGTGCGGTCGCCGCGCCGATGCCACGGCTCGCCCCGGTGACGAGCGCCACCTTTCCGTTCATGTCCGTCATGCCAATCCCCATTCGTTTCGGTGGAAAGCTAGCCCCGCGACGCCGCGAGGGCCAGTGGATGGCCCCCTAATCCGCCCGGGAAAGGCGCATGAGAGAGCGTTGGGGGACGGATCGGGACGCGGATCGTGCAACTTGTCGCGCAGAAAGCCGTTTGCCCCCGGAACAGGAGACATCACATGCCCGATTGGGAAATATCGAGAGGCGACGGCCCCGTCATCGCAACCGCGGTTCATTCGGGTCACGCGATCCGCCCGGAGCTTCTCGAGCGCATCGCACTCGACGGACCCGCGCGGCTTCGGGAAGAGGATCCGCTTACCGACATGTTCGTCGGGGCAGGGGACCAGACCTTCCGCGCCCGCACGTCGCGGTTCGAGATCGATCTCAACCGTCCGGAGGACGAAGCGGTCTACATGGAGCCGTCGGACGCTTGGGGTCTCACGATCTGGAACGAGAAGCCGACCGAGGACATGGTCCGCCGCTCCCTCGCCGCCCGCGAGGAGTACTACGCGATGATGCGGGGCTGGATCGAGGAGGGTATCGCCCGGCACGGCAGCCTTCTCGTCCTCGACATCCATTCCTTCAACCACCGCCGCGACGGGGCCGACGCCGCGCCGTCCGATCCGGAGGGCAATCCCGATCTCGACCTCGGCGTCACGACTGCGGACCGGCAGAAATTCGGCTCTGTCCTCGACGCGTTCGAGGAGGGATTGCAGGGGGAAGCGGCGGGCCGCAAGCTCGACGTCAGGCGCAACGTGCGGTTCGTGGATGGCGGAAACTGGCCCGAATGGGTCTTCGCCGAATACGGCGCGAACGTCTGCACCGTCACGGTCGAGTACAAGAAGTTCTTCATGGACGAATGGACGGGCCAAGCGGATATCGCGATGGTCGAGGATCTGCGCGCGGGCCTCGTCCGGGCCACCCAGGCCGCAAGGCGCGCCCTGTGAGCCATGCTCTCGACCCCGCCGCGCAGGAGGCCGATGCGGCGCTCTTCGCGATCGAGACGGAGATCGACTGGCTGAGCGCCGTCTCGCCCACCGGCAACCATGATCGGTGGACGGCCTTCGTCGGCTCGGAATACCGTGCCGCACCGGCCCTCACCTACGCCCCCCATGCGACCGATTTCGATGCGCTGCGCGGGCGCCTGACGGAACTGCCCCTCGATGACATCGAACATCCCCTGATCGAGCTTCTCCTGCGCGAGAAGCGTAGCGAGTTGCAGCGGCAGATCGACCTCGTCGCGCTGCGCGGAAAGGACGGCTTCATACAGGCGAGCGTCGCGCTTTTCGGCGCGCCCGATGCCGTCCTTCTTCGCCAGGCCCGTGAGATCCTGGAGAACGTGCCGGTGGTGGCCGATCCGTCCGACCCGGTCGGGGCGGGCGAGATCGCGGTGGCGGCGCTCGCGGCGCGGGACGTCTACAAAAAGGCCGATCCCGATTTCGATTTCGGGGTGTTCGTCGAAGCCGACATCAATTCGGCGTTGATGGTCAATCACGGCACGCTCTGGATCGATGCGGACACGAAAGTCCCGCGCGACCGCGTGGGCGCGCTGATCGCGCATGAGGTCGGAACCCATGTGGTGACGCGACAAAATGGCCGGCGGCAGCCGCTGAAACAGATGGAAACGGGACTTCCCGACTACGATCCGCTGCAGGAGGGCCTCGCGACGCTTGCCGAGTGGCTGGCGGGATGCCTGCCCCCACAACGGCTCCGCGTCCTCGCCGCGCGGGTCGTGGCCGCCGACATGGCGATCGCCGGCAGGAGCCTCGAAGAGGTTTTCACCTGCCTCCACGAGACCCATTCGATCACCCGCCACGCGGCCTTCGACACCGCCGTCCGGGCGCTTCGGGGCGGCGGGCTCACAAAGGACGCCGTCTATCTCGAAGGTCTCGTCGACCTTCTCGCCTGGCTCGGCGAGGGTCACGACATCGCACCGCTCTATGCCGGAAAGTTCGCCCTGTCGCAGCTTCCTACGATCTCCAAGCTGACCGAGGAGGGATTCCTGCTGCCCCCGGCCCTCCTCCCCACGCATCTCACGGGGGAGGGATGCGCCGCCCGCCTCGACGCCGCACGCACGACACCGATCACCGAATTCTATTCGAAGGACCTGACATGAAGCTCACATTCGTCATCAACGACATCGCCACCGAGAAAGACAACTACACCACGATCCGCCTGACCCGAAGGGCGGCGGCCATGGGGCATGACGTCTCGCTCGTCTCGCTCGCCGATCTCAGCTACGAGGCGGACGGGTCGATCACGGCGGACGGGGTCATGCCGTCGCGGAGCGATTGCAAGGACGATACGGAGATGCTCGCGGACCTGCAGCGGGAGGACGCCAAACGGGATCGGGTCTGCATCAGCGAGGCCGATGTCCTGATGCTGCGCGCCGATCCGGCCGACGAGATGCTGGCGCGACCCTGGGCGCATTCCTCCTCGCTTCTTTTCGCGCAGCTCGCCGCAAAGCAGGGGGTGATCGTCCTCAACGACCCGTTCCGCCTCACCGACGCGTCGAACAAGACGTATTTCCAACATTACCCGGCCGCCATCCGACCACGCACCATCATCTCCCGCGACGAAAAGGTGATTACCAAGTTCATCGAGGATGAGGGCGGCAAGGCTGTGATCAAGCCGTTGCAGGGGTCCGGCGGGCACGGGGTCTTCGTCATCACCGAAGGTCTCGGGTCGAACGTCAATCAGATGATCGAGGCGACGCTTCGCGACGGCTACGCGATCGCGCAGGAATACCTGCCCAAGGCAGCGGAGGGCGACCTGCGTCTCATCACGCTGAACGGACGGGCGCTCAAGGTCGATAATACCTATGCCTGCATCCGCCGATACAACGAGACCGACGACGCCCGCTCGAACATCTCCGCGGGCGGCAAGGTCGAGGTCGTCGAGCCCGATGCCGATGCGCTGCGCGTGGCGGAGATGGCGGGGCCCAAGATGATCCGCGACGGCATGTACATGTGCGGCCTCGACATCGTCGGCGACAAGATGATGGAGATCAACGTCGACACGCCCGGCGGGCTCTGCATGATCGAGGACCTGACGGAGGTCGATTTCTCCGGCGCGATCCTCGAGGATCTCGAACACAAGGTCCGGATGCAGGAATGCTACGGCAAGGGAGCGCTCGGCCCTCACGAGCTCGCCATTATCTGAGGAGGCCCGGACGGGTTACCGGCCGGGGTCGCGGCTCAGATGAAATCGAAGATATCGCCGCCGATCATGTCGGTCAGGGAAAGATCCGCGACGGGACTCTCCGTCGCGGAGTTCTCGGACTCCCCGGGGACATTATCTACGAGTTCCGGATCGGCGCTGGCGGGAGGTGCTATCTCCTTGTCGGACGGCGATGCAGGTTCGGAAGCAAATACGAAGTAATCCCGGACATCGGCGATCCAGTCGGCAATCGAGAGCGCATCCGGAATCGAGAGGTCCGTCGACGTTTCGTCCGCCCCGGCATCCGCCTCCGCATTCGGTGCCTCGGTTGCACCGTTCGAGACAGGTTCCTCGCCATCCGAGGCATCGCTCCGCGCAAAGCTCTGCGCGACCATCACGCTGTCGTAGGTCCCGGTCTCCGCTGTGAAATCGCCGGTCTCGATCCCGATGCCGATCTCGTCGAAAGTGTCGGAGAGGATATTGGCGCGATGACCGGGGCTTTTCATCAATGCAGCATGCAGGGCTTCGACATCGTCGACGAGGCCCGGTTCGCCGCGCTCGCTCTGCCAGGCCACGTTCTCGCCGGTCGACCAGTCTCCCTCGAGCGCGTAGCCGGCATCGCGAATGCGATCCGTGGATGTCGAACCGTCGGCGCCTTCGTGGGCGAAGGTGTCGGTTTCGAGCATCCATTCCGCGTGGTACTCCGCCGCATCGTTCAACGTCGGGTCGATCGAGAGCGGATCGAGCCCGTTCTCCGATCGCGTCTCGTTCACGAGCTCCAGCATGTAGGTCTCGAGGTCGCTTGCCGTCGCCATGTTTCATTCCTCACTGCGTGTCCCCGGGGCGGGGGTGGCGCCAGCCTGCGGACAACTCAAGCGGATCGTGGCGCATATCCTGCGTATAGGCGGTGAAGAGCCGACCCGATCGCGCTCTATCGGCGCATTCACGGACCATCGGCCCCAAGCGGCGATCGCGGGGATGACGGGCGATGCGACCCCCTGTTGAACGGCTTGCCGGAGAATACCCTTGCCTTTGGTATACCAAATCGGGTTTCCTGCCGCCGAGTTCAGTGATTTGGAGGAGGAAACCATGGCCGATACGAGGGCGAACCGGCGGTTCCGGTCCCAGGAATGGTTCGACAACCCCAACAATCCGGGCATGACCGCGCTCTATCTCGAGCGCTATCAGAACCAAGCCTTCTCCCGCGAGGAGCTGCAGAGCGAAAAGCCCGTGATCGGGATTGCCCAGACGGGCAGCGACCTCGCGCCGTGCAACAAGATCCATGTCTTCCTCATGGACAGGGTGAAGGCCGGGATCCGCGATGCCGGCGGCATCCCGATGGAGTTTCCCGTCCACCCGATCCAGGAGACCGGCAAGCGGCCGACCGCCGCGCTCGACCGCAACCTGACGTATCTGGGCCTCGTGGAGGTGCTTCACGGCTATCCGATCGATGCGGTGGTGCTGACCACGGGATGCGACAAGACCACGCCCGCCATGCTGATGGGGGCGGCGACGATGGACATTCCCTCGCTCGTGCTTTCGGGCGGGCCGATGCTCGACGGCTGGTGGAAGGGCAAGCGCGCGGGCTCCGGCACGATCATCTGGGAGGGGCGCCGCCTCCTCGCGGAAGGCAAGATCGACTACGAGGAGTTCATGGAGCGGACCTGTGCCTCCGCGCCGTCGCTCGGACATTGCAACACGATGGGCACGGCCTCGACGATGAACGCGATGGCCGAGGCGCTCGGCATGTCGCTTCCGGGATGTGCAGCGATCCCCGCGCCCTTCCGCGAGCGGATGGAGATGGCGTATCTCACGGGCAAGCGGATCGTCGAGATGGCCTACGAGGATCTGAAGCCCTCGGACATCCTGACGCGGGAGGCGTTCGAGAACGCGATCGTGGTCAACTCCGCAATCGGCGGCTCGACCAACGCGCCGCCGCACCTGCAGGCGGTCGCGCGCCATGCGGGCGTGGAACTCGACGTGTTCGACTGGCAGAAGATCGGCTTCGACGTGCCGCTCATGGTCAACATGCAGCCGGCGGGAATCTATCTCGGGGAATCCTTCCATCGCGCGGGCGGGGTCGCGGCGGTCATGGCGGAACTCCGCAAGGCGGGGCGGATCCACGAGGGCTGCATGACGGTGACCGGCCGCACGATCGGCGAGAACCTCGAGGGACGGGAGAGCCACGACCACGACGTCATCACGACCTATGATGCGCCGCTCCGAACCAAGGCGGGGTTCCTCGTCATGTCCGGAAATCTCTTCGATTCCGCCCTGATGAAGACGAGCGTGGTCTCGGACGATTTCCGCAGCCGCTTCCTGTCGGAGAAGGGCAAGGAGGGCACGTTCGAAGCCCGCGCGGTCGTTTTCGACGGGCCGGAGGATTACCACGACCGGATCAACGAGGTCGCGCTCGAGGTAGACGAGCGCACCATCCTCTTCATCCGCGGCGTGGGATGCGTCGGCTATCCCGGTTCCGCGGAGGTGGTCAACATGCAGCCGCCCGACCGGATCATCAAGAAGGGGATCGACCACCTGCCGACGGTCGGCGACGGTCGGCAATCGGGAACGTCGGAAAGTCCGTCGATCCTGAACGCCTCGCCGGAATCGGTCGTTGGGGGCGGCCTCGCCTATCTCCAAACCGGGGACATGGTGCGGCTCGACCTCAACGAATGCACGCTCAACGCGCTCGTTTCCGAGGAGGAGTGGGAAAGCCGGAAGGCTGCCTGGACGCCGCCCGACATCGTGAACCAGACGCCCTGGGAGGAGATCTACCGCAGCACTGTTGGTCAACTCGCCCAAGGCGGTTGCCTGGAGCTTGCAACGGCGTATCAGCGTATCCGCGAACAATTGCCGAGAGACAATCACTAGCCGCCACGCGGCAGAGGGGGAGGGCCGGATGTCACGGACGATTTGGATCACGGGAGCGGGCAGCGGCATCGGCAAGGTGACCGCCCGACTGTTTCTCGAGAAGGGATGGCGCGTGGCGCTTTCGGGCCGTCGCCGCGACCCACTCGAGGAGACAGCCGACGGCAACGAGAACGCGCTCGTCCTGCCGATGGACGTCACCGACGAGGGGCAGGTGACGCAAAGCGTCGTCACCATCGCGGAGGAATGGGGGCGTCTCGACGCGCTTTTCAACAACGCCGGGATGAACGTCAGTGGCGGGCTGATCGACGAGATCGCCGTGGCCGACTGGCAGGCGCTCAGCGACACCAACATCACCGGCATGTTCCTCTGCGCGCGGGCGGCCTTCGGCCTGATGCGGCGTCAGGATCCAATGGGCGGGAGGATCATCAACAACGGCTCCATCTCCGCGCATGTGCCGCGGCCGGGCTCCGCGCCCTACACGATGTCGAAGCACGCGGTAACGGGTCTCACGCGCACGCTCAGTCTCGACGGTCGGCCCTTCAACATCGCCTGCGGACAGGTCGACGTGGGCAACGCGCTGACCGAGATGGCGGAACGGATGACCCGCGGCGTCCCGCAGGCCGACGGATCGGAGAAGGTGGAGCCGGTCATGGACGCCGCCCATGTCGCCTCGTCCGTCCTCCACATGGCCGAGTTGCCGCTGGAAGCGAACGTGCAGTTCCTCACGGTGATGGCGAGCGCGATGCCCTTCATCGGGCGGGGCTGAGCCTCAACGGCGCACCGGGGGGGCGCCGCGCGTCTCCCGGTGCCAGATATAGATGCCGGAGCCGATGATCACGAGCGCGCCCACCAGGGTCCAGATCGTCGGCCACTGGGAAAAGACCGCGATACCGGCGATCGTGGCGAAGATCAGCTGCAGATAGACGACCGGGGCCAGGAGCGAGGCATCGGCGAAGCGGTGCGCCGCCGTGGCGGACGTATGGCCAAGTGCGCCGAAGAGCCCGATGAGGATACAGATCGCGACCTCGCTCGGCGTTTTTGGCCAGGCCCATTCGAAGAAGACGACCGGTACCATCAGGATCGTCGCAAGGCCGCTCGACCAGATCTGAGAGGTCGCGTTGGTTTCACGCCCCGCGAGGAAGCGGGTCAGGACGAAGTAGAGCGACGCGCACAGCATCGCGCCGAGCGAGAAAAACATGGCCGGGTGGAACGAGGCGCTCCAGGGCTGCACCACGATGAGCACGCCGGCGAACCCGACGAGAACGGCCGTCAGGCGTCGGATGCCGACCTGCTCGCCCAGGATGGGGATCGACAGGAGCGTCACGGCGATCGGACCCGCGAACATGATCGCGGTCGTGACCGTGATCGGCAGGAACATCAGCGCGGAGAAGTTGAGAATGGTGCTGCCGAGCAGCATGCTCGAGCGCAGCGCCTGTTTCAGCGGATCGACCGAGAGGAACGCTTCGGCCCCCTCGCGGGGGACGAAGACGACCAGGGAGAAGACGAAATGGCCCGCATAGCGCAGGAACACGACCTGCAGCGGCGGCAATCCCGCCAGGATGAGCCATTTCGCCGATGTGTCGATCGCGGTGAACAAGGTGACCGCGGCGCACATGATGAGAAGCCCCACGAGGCTTCGATCCTCGCGGGGAAGGGACTGGCTCATCGTTTGGCGTCGCGGATCACGCGACCGACCAACCGCCGTCGATCACATGCGCCTGGCCGGTGGTGAAGGAAGATTCGTCGGAGCCGAGATAGACGGCGAGCGCCGCGATCTCCTCCGCCCGCCCGATCCGGCCCATCGGCTGGCGCTCGGTGAAGGCCTTGTACGCCGCCTCGTAATCTCCGGTCGCCTTCAGGCGCTCGTGCAGCGACGGGCTGTCCACGGTGCCGGGGCAAATGCAGTTCACCCTGAGCCCGGTCTTGACGAAGTCGATCGCGGTACATTTCGTCATCGCGATCACGCCGGCCTTCGACATCGAATAGACCAGACGGTTGGGCGCGCCGATGAGCGACGAGGCAACGGAGGAGATGTTGACGATCGACCCGGTCCCGCGATCGATCATGCCGGGAATGGCGGCCTGCATCGCGTGGAACTGCGACTTCACGTTCAGATTGACCGCGAAGTCGAATTCGTCGTCCGTCGCATCGAGGATCGTGCCGTTGTGAACGATGCCCGCGCAATTGACGAGGATGTCGGGCTCTGCGGAACGGACCGCATCCTGCAGAGCCGCCTTGTCGAGCACGTCGAGTGCGGAGGTGGTGGCCTTCAGCCCATCCATCAGATCCGCGTTCAGATCGGTGGCGGTGACGATCGCGCCTTCCGTGACGAAGGCCTCCGCGATCGCGCGGCCGATGCCCTGTCCCGCCGCGGTGATGAACGCCTTCTTGCCAGACAGTCTCATTTCTTCAGCCTTTCGCTTAGGTAATCGACCATTTCCGGGATCATCCGGTCGCCCCAGCCATTTTCCTTCGCCTCGTTGAGCGTGGCGTCGGCGCAGGCGGACATGCGCGAATTGGCCCCGAAATTCTCCGCCATCTGGCGATAGTAGCCCACATCCTTCGATCCGTTCGCCATCGAGAAGGCAAGGTCGATCTGCCCATCGGTGGCGAAGTTCTTGATGAAATCCATCATGCCGGATTTGAGAGGCCCCGCCGACATGACGTCGTAGAGTTTCTGCCGCGGCACGCCGGTCGCGTCCGCCATGGCAAAAGCTTCCGACATGGCCATGGCGGTCGTCATGGCGAAGAAATTGTTGATGAGCTTGATCGTGTGCCCGGTTCCGAGCGGGCCTAGGTGGAAGACGTTCTCCCCCAATTCCTCAAGGACGGGCTTCACGCGATCGTAGGCCGCCTCGTCGCCCGAGCACATGATGTTGAGCGCCCCGTCCTTGGCGTGAGCCGGCGTTCGGCCAAGCGGCGCGTCGAGATAGGTCGCGCCCTTCTCGGTCAGCGCCTCGCCGATCTTCTTCGTCGACGTGGGCAGCGAGGTGCCGAAATCGACGACCACGAGACCTTCCTTCGCCCCGGCGATCACGCCATCGTCGCCGAACATTCGCGCCTCGACATTGTCGGACGTGTCCATGCAGAGCATGACGATGTCGCTCGCCTCCGCCACCTTCCGGGCGCTGTCGACCTCCGTCGCGCCGCGCTCCACGGCGGCATCGACGCCCTTTCGGCTGCGGTTCGCCACGACGGTGAGCGCATGCCCCTTGTCCTGCAGCCGTCCCACCATGGCGGAGCCCATGAGGCCCAGACCGATGAAACCGATTTTCTCCGCCATCAAATATCCTTTCAGGCTTTTGTCGTTCGGCCGGGTCGGCGCGCGGATCGAGGGACCGTTCCGCCCCTACATCACCGCCCCGATCTGCCAGGGGACGAATTCGTAGTCGCCGAGGCCGAGCAATTCGGATTTGCTCTTCTCCCCGGACGCCATGCGCAGGAGGGCCTCGTAGATCTCGCGTCCGACCTCCTCGACGCTTGCCTCGCCGGACACGATGCGGCCGGCATCGATATCCATGTCCTCCGGCATCCTGCGGAAGGTCTCCGAATTGCTGGATACCTTGAGCGATGGCGCGGGCTTGTAACCGGCAGCCGATCCGCGACCCGTCGTGAAGCAGACGAGATTGCAGCCCGAGGCGATCTGCCCCGTGACGCTTGCCGGATCGTATCCGGGGCTGTCCATGAAGGCGAAACCCGGTTTCGTGATCGGCTCCGCGTACTTGTAGACCCCCGTCAGAGGCGTGGTGCCCCCCTTGGCCGCCGCGCCGAGCGACTTCTCGAGGATGGTGGTGAGGCCGCCCCGCTTGTTTCCCGGCGAGGGGTTGTTGTCCATCGAACCCTTGTTGCGGGCGGTGTAGTCCTGCCACCAGTCGATGAGGCCCGCGAGTTTCTCGCCGACCTCCGCGTCGACCGCGCGGCGCATGAGGAGATGTTCGGCGCCGTAGATCTCGGGCGTTTCGGCCAGGACACCGGTACCGCCCTGGGCCACGAGCAGGTCGCAGGCATATCCGAGCGCCGGGTTCGCCGTGATCCCCGACCAGGCGTCCGATCCACCGCATTGCAAGGCCAGCATGAGTTCGGACGCGGGGCATTCCTCGCGCTCGGTCTCGTTGACGAGGGGAAGCATCCTCTCGATCTTCTTGATGCCGAGCTCGACCGTCTTGCGGATGCCGCCCACGTCCTGGATGTTCATCTGCTGGAAGAGCGGTCCGACCTTGAGACCGTAGGCCTCGACGATCCAGTCGATCTGGTTCACCTCGCAGCCGAGCCCGGCCATCAGCACGCCGCCGACATTGGGGTTGCGGGCAAAGCCCCACATGACACGCTGGAGGGCCTCGAAACCCTCGCCGTCGCCTCCCATGCCGCAGCCCGTTCCATGCACGAAGGCGGCGACCCCATCGACGTTGGGATACTCGGCGAGACGCTCCGGGGTGAAGTGATCGGCGATCATCCGCGCCGCGGTGGCCGAGCAATTCACCGACGTGATGATGGCGATGAAGTTGCGGGTTCCGACCCGGCCGGACTCCCGGCGGTAGCCCATGAATGTGTCGACGCGCTCGGGGTTCTCCGTGGGCTTCAGGTTGCTTCCGAATTCGTGCTCGTGGTCGAGGTTCCGGAACTCGAGGTTCTGGGTATGGACGTGGGCACCTTTGGCGATGTCCTCGGATGCCCACCCGATGATCTGTCCGTACTTCACCACGGGCTCGCCCGCGGGGATGTCGGTCGTGGCCATCTTGTGGCCGCGCGGCACGAGGGTCGTCGCGCCCTCGTCGCCCACGGCAAGAGGCGTGATTGCTGTGACGACATTGTCGTCGTCGGAAAGCCGGACGGTCTTCATCTTAACCTCGTTTGCGGGCCGGGCACCGGACGGCGGCCCCTGGTCGGTCAGTCTGGGCGGACGGTCCGCCGGTGCGGAGCCGCCTCGGGCGGAACGCCCGGTCTGGTTTCCGCCCCGTATACAAGCGCCGCCGTCACAGGAACACCGAGACGAGGGGTGGATAGATCAACAGGAGCGACAGCGCGAGAAGCTGGATCGCGATGAACGGAAGGAAACCCTTGAAGATGTCGGTCAGCGCGATGTGCGGCGGCGCCACCGACTTGAGGTAGAACGCGGCCGGCCCGAACGGGGGCGACAGGAAGCTGACCTGCATGTTCATGCAGAAGACCACGCCGAACCAGATCGCGACATGGCTGGGATCGAGCGCGCCGAATATGCCGATCTCCTCGATCGGAAGCTGCACGATGATCGGCAGGAAGACCGGGATGACGAGAAGCACGATCCCGACCCAGTCCATGAAGGCCCCGAGGACGAGGAAGATCACCATCATGATGAGGATGATGCCCATCGTCGGCAGTTCCGACCCCACGATCGAGGAGGCGATGAAGGTCGGGCCGCCGGCGATCGTGTAGGCGCCTGCAAGGGCCGTGGCGCCGATCGTGACCCAGATGATCGTGCCAGTGGCCTTGATCGTGCGCTTCAATGCCTCCCACAGGAGGTGGACGCTCATCTCGCCCCGGAAGGTCGCGATGACGGCGACGGCGATCACGCCCATCCCTGCGGCTTCCGTGATGCCCGTGATGCCGCCGTAGATGGAGCCGAGGACCACGCCGATCACGACGATCGGTCCGACGAGACCCTTGCCCATGCCCCAGCCCCGTGCCGTACGCTCGCGGCCGAAGACAAAGAAGGCCAGGAGGGCCGCCACGACGGCGACTACGGCGAAGATCACGGCATAGGTCGGCGTGCCGAACGCGATCGCGTCGACCCCTTCCACCACGGCATTCTGCCCGGTGACGGTGAAGAACAGCGCGCGCACGAAGAGCAGGGTGGACGCCCCGCCGATCAAGACGGCGAGGAAGGCGAAGAAGAGCATCCACTTTTCCCGGCCCTCTGGCTCTCCCTCCTCGCGCGGGGGCAGGGGGGCGAGCTTCGGATTGAGCTGGGTGCGGACCACGATGTAGATGATGAAGAAGGATGCGAGGATGAAGCCCGGCAGGAACGACGCGGTGAAGAGCGCCTTGATCGAGGTCTCGGTGATGAGGCCGTAGATGATGAGCACGATCGAGGGCGGGATCATCGTTCCCAATGAGCCGGAGGCGCAGATCGTCCCGATGGCAAGGTTCTGATCGTAGCCGAGCCGGAGCATCTGCGGCAGGGCGATGAGGCCGAGAAGAACGACCTCGCCGCCGATGATGCCCGACATGGCGGCCATGATGACGGCCATGATCGAGGTGACGATCGCGATCCCGCCGCGCGCCCGGCTGAGCCAGACGTTGAGCGAATTGTACATCTCCGCCGCGATCCCAGATCGTTCTAGGAGGTTCGCCATGAAGATGAAGAGCGGAATCGAGATCAGGACGTAATCCGTCAGAAGACCGTAGATCCGCTGGCTGAGGATGCCCAAGGGGCCGGCACCGAAGTTGCCGAACAGGAATTCGGTCCCGAAGCGCATGCCGAGCACGAGGACGGACAGCACGGCGGAGGCGAAGCCAAGCGGCATGCCGATGGCCAGCAGGACGAGCATGCCGAGAAGCAATACCCAGGAGATCGTGCCGATATCCATCAATCGTGCCTTCCCGCTTCGTGTTGATGCTGACCGCTCTGCGCGAGCATGTCCTCGAATTCGCTCTCGTCGACGATCCCGTGGGTTTCCGCCTCCTTGTTCCAGTCGACGATCAGATTGACGATCGCCTGGATGGTGATGAAGACGATGACGATCAGGATCATCGGTTTCAGCGTGGCCGGGATCGGCGGGTCGAAGGCAGTGCCAAACGTCTCCCATCGGAAGAACTTGTCGGAAGCCTCCTTCGAGGCGCCCCAGACGAGCGCGCCCGCGAAGACGGCGATGAGGAGCGTGGAGATCACGTCCGCGATATGCTGCAGCCAGCGCGGGAACATGTCGTAGAGCAGGTAGATGCGGATATGGCTTCGCTGCTGCATGGCATAGAGCCCCGAGAGCAGAAAGATGAAGCCAGCCATCCAGAGGCTGAGCTCGTTGGCCCAGAGCGTCGGCGCCTCGAAGACGTAGCGCATGACCACCTCGAAGAACATCACCGAGACGAGGATCACGATGAGGAGCATGCAGACGCGCGCGAGAAAGAGGGAGACCCGATCGAAATACGATTCGACCTCGCCTTCTCCGGCTGTTGTCGAGGTTTTGCTTGCGCCGATGAAGAAGGCGGCGATCGCGAGGACCGCGATCGCGAGGTCGACGATGCCCGCCGATTGGTAGGACGAGTTCAGGTTGTCGTTCCCGTAGCCCGCGAGCAGGATGAAGCGTGGGAAGTACCACACGATCCAGGCCATGCAGGCGACAAACAGGATCGGCCAGCCGATCCCCTTCAAGGCACGTGTGTTGTCGCCCATTCCAGCCCCCCCGTTATGGTACCGGACAGCCGCGTCCGAGCGGCTGTCCGTCGCTTCACCCGAAGATCAGTTCGTCTCGGAGATCAGGCCGAGCTGCGTGAGAAACGCGATGTGGCTGTCCACCAGCGCCTTGGCCTCCGGCGTCCTGCCGGCCCAGTCCTGCCACGCGCTCTGCGCCGCCTCGCGGAAGGTCGCGCGGTCCTCGGCCGACCAGTCGTGCAATGTGACGCCGGCCTCGGTCAGGCGTTCGGCCGCTTGCGTGTTCTCGACCTCGAACGTGAGCGCGATGCGGAACGACATCTTCTGCAGCGCGACCTCGATGATCCGCTGCTGCTGCTCCGTCAGCCCGTCCCAGACCGACTTGTTGCAGGCGAGGTGGTCTGCCGGCATCGAATGGAAGCCCGGATAGGTCGCGTGCTTGACCAGATCGAAGAGGCCGATCGACTCGTCGTTGGCGAGGCCGGAATAGTCCGAGCCTTCGATGATCCCGGTCTCGAGCGCGGTGAAGACCTCGGTGAAGTCCATGACGATGGGCGAGGCGCCGAGATTGGCGAAGATCTCCGTCTCCATTCCCGGCGGCGAGCGGAACTTCCAGTTCTTGAGGTCGTCTGGCCCGGCGATCGGCGTCGAGGAGACCATGCTCTCCTGGCCGTAGAGGTTCCAGCCGACGAGCTGCATCCCGTATTCGTTGTAGAGCTCCTGCGCCTGCTCGAGGCCGCCCGAGTAGAGCCAGGCATATTGCTGCCACGGCGTGTCGTAGCCGCCCATGATGTCGCCCACGAACTGGAACGCGGGGTTCTTGCCGGTCTGATAGGCGCCGCCCGTCATGTCGCAATCGAGGATCCCGGACGCCGCGGCGTCGAACGTCTCCACGGTCTTGACGACGGAGGAGGAGAAGAACATCTCGATGTCGATGTCGCCGCCCGACATCGTCTCGACATCCTCGACGAATTGCTGGATCAGCTTGCCCGACGTCTGGTCGGGCGCATAGTGGTTCTGGATGCGCAGGGTCACGCTCTGCGCGGTGGCGGGGACCGCGACGAGCGTCGCGAGCGCGACACCCGAAAGCAGGGTCTTCATCGTCATATTCTGATCCTCCCGATCAATCTCGCTGCCGCGCTTCCGGGCCGGCAGCTTTATGATGTCGGTCAGGCTAGCCAAAGGTCGCTCGACACGCAAACAATTTTGGTATACCAGATCGACAATAATGCGAGCATTCAGTTGAGGCCGATGCTCGGGGGAGGAACGACAGGCCGATGTCCCTATCCAGTCTGCCGGAACAGATCGCCGACCGTCTGCGTCGGGACATCCTGCGCGGCGATCTTGCGCCGGGCGCGGCCATCAAGGAGCGCGACAAGGCCGCCCATGAAGGGGTGAGCCGCACGCCGATGCGCGAGGCGATTCGGATCCTGGCGCGAGAAGGGCTCGTCGTCCTGCGTCCCGCCCGAAGCCCGATCGTCGCCGATCCGTCGATCAAGGAAGTCACCGACGAACTGGTCGTCATGTGTGAGCTCGAGGTGCTTTCGGTGCGGCTCGCCTGTCTCCATGCTCCCGACGATGCGGTGGAACGCATCAAGTCGCTGAACGAGCAGTTCGGGCTCGAATACGCGCATCGCGACATGCTCGACCTCTTCGAGATGGACATGGCCTTCCACCGTGCCATTGCCGCGGCATCGGGCAACGCGGCACTGGAGCGCACGCATGGGGCATATCTGGCGCGCCTCTGGCGGGCCCGATACCTTTCCGCCCGCGAGCGGCGCAGTCGCGACCGGGTGCTGACGCAGCACGGGGCCATCGTCGACGCGCTCGTCGCGCGCGATCCGGACCGGGCCGCAATCGCGACGGGAGCGCATCTGCGCGATCTCGTCACGAACATCACCGCCGTCATGGCCGGCGAGGATAATTCCGCGAACGAAACCGAGACCAGAACAAGGGACACTGCATGAAACTTTTGAGATTCGGAGATGCGGGGCAGGAAAAGCCCGGAATGCTCGACGCCGCCGGAGCGGTGCGCGATCTCAGCGGAGAGATTTCCGACATCACCGGCGAGACGATCACCCGGGTAGGGCTCGAGAAGCTTCGGGCGCTCGATCCCGAGGCGCTGCCACTCGTACCGGATCCGGGTCGGATCGGCTCGTGCCTCGCACGGGTGCCGAACTTCTTCTGCATCGGCCTGAACTACGCCAAGCATGCGGCGGAGACGAACGCCAAGGAGCCGGAGGAGCCGATCATCTTCTCGAAGGCCACCTCCGCGCTCTCCGGGCCGAACGACGACGTCGCCATCCCGCGCGGATCGGAGAAGTCCGACTGGGAGGTCGAACTCGGCATCGTCATCGGGGCGCGGACGAGCTACGTCAGCGAGGCCGACGCACTCGATCACGTCGCGGGCTACTGCACGATCAACGATGTCTCCGAGCGCGCCTTCCAGATCGAGCGCGGCGGGCAGTGGATGAAGGGAAAGTCGGCCCGTACCTTCGGCCCGATCGGCCCCTGGCTCGTGACGGCGGACGAGGTGCCGGATCCGCAAAAGCTCAAGCTCTGGCTGAAGCTCAACGGCGAGACCGTTCAGTCGAGCGAAACCTCCGACATGATCTTCGGAGCGGCGGAAATCGTCTCGTACCTTTCGCAATTCATGGTGCTCATGCCCGGCGACGTCATCGCCACCGGAACGCCGGAAGGCGTTGGCATGGGGATGAAGCCGCAGCGCTTCCTCAAGCCCGGCGACGTGATGGAGGTCGAGGTCGAAGGCCTGGGCGGCCAGCGGCAGGAAGTCGTCGCCGAGAGCTGATGCGAACGAGACCGGCGCCTGCGGTTGCGGCGCCGGTGATCCCGCGGCTCATCGCTTTGAGACCGCCTCCGTCCGGAGGTCTGCCGCGCCACGCGCCTCCCTTCTCGAATCGCCTCTCCGCTTCGTGGCGGGGCCGAATCCATCGCTAAGCCAACCTGCTTGAACCTCGGGCAATCTGGTATACCGTCACCGCGAAGGAGATATTGCCACATGTCCGATCCCGCCTCCGACCACGTCGCTCCGCCCCGCGTTCCCCTCGAAGAGATGGAGCGGTTCGCCTTCGAGGCCCTCGATGCCGTCCATGCGGACGCGGAAACATCCGAGGCGCTCGTCCGGGCCCTGAGCCATGCTTCGATCCACGGTGTGGACACGCACGGCTACCGCCTGCTGCCGCATTACCTCGCCGGGTTCGCGGGAGGGCGGCTGAACCCTCGTCCAACGCCCCGTCTCGTCCACCAGAAAGGTGGCGCGGCGGTGCTCGATGGGGACGACGCGCACGGGTCGCGGGCGACCTACATGGCAACCGAAGAGGCGGTCCGGAGAGCGCGCGAGCACGGCGTCGGCGCCGTGGCGATCCGGAATTCCTCCCATTTCGGCGCGGCGGGTGCCTATGCGATCGATATCGCGCAGAACGGAATGATGGGCTTCGCCTTCTGCAACTCCGATCCGTTCGTCCGCCTCCACGACGGCGCGTCGCGGTTCCACGGGACCAACCCCATCGCCGTCGCCGCTCCGACGGGGGAAGGCGATCCCTGGCTCCTCGACATGGCGACGAGCGCCATTCCGTTCAACAAGGTCCAGCTCAGCCAATCCCTCGGCATCCCGCTCGCCGCGGAGACTGCCTCGGACGCGGAGGGTCGCAACGTCACCGATCCGATGGCGGCGGAGATGCTGGCGCCCCTCGGCGGTGCGTTCGGGTACAAGGGCGCGGGCCTCGCCGGCATTTCCGAGCTGCTGTCGACCGCATTGTCGGACGCGCCGCTCAGCACCGAGATCGCCCCGATGATCAGCGACGACATGTCGACGCCGCGCGGCCTTGGCGCATTCGTTCTCGCACTTGACCCCGCGGCTTTCGCGGGCGCCGAAGTGTTCTTCGGGATCGTCCGCCGTTACCTCGAGTCGATCCGCTCGAGTGCGACCCGCCCGGGCGGAACGGTACTCGCCGCGGGAGATCGCGAATGGGCGGAGGCCGAACGGCGACGCACGAAGGGGATCACCCTCGATCCGACGGCGGTAGAGGCCATGGCGGACTTCGCGCGGCGCAACGACCTCGCGCCGTTGGCGCTCTCGAACGCCTGATCCGCCACGTGCGAAGCGGTCGCCGAATGAGGCGAATGCCCGTTCCGCAGGCGCGGGACGGGGAGCCATGCGACACGCGCGCTTTGTGACGGCTCCTCGCGGAACTTTGCTGCCCTGATCGACCTTGCGTCCTCGCAGATCGGGAGCGGCCCGATCGCATGCGGGCAGGTCCGCACGGGAAGCTCTGCGATGAACATGATATCGAATGCCGAAACGGCGCATCCGGGAATGGGCGCCATCGTCCATGATGGCGGCGTCGCCTTTCGCGTCTGGGCACCCAATGCAGGCGCGGTCCACGTCGCCGGAGATTTCAACGAGTGGTCGGAAGATGCGGCGCCGATGCATGCCGAGGAGGACGGCTACTGGTACGCCGACGTGGCTGGCGCCTCGGTCGGCCAGGAATACCGCTTCCTGATCGACGGGCCGAATGGCAAGATTTCACGGATCGACCCCTATGCCCGCGAGGTCACTAACTCGGTCGGCAACGCGGTCATCCCGGATCCGGATTACGATTGGGAGGGCGACGCCTTCGAGATGCCGGCCTGGAACCGGCTCGTCATCTACGAACTCCATATCGGAACGTTCAACAGCGAGGAGGGCGAGGTCGGGACATTCGCGGCGGCGCAGGAGCGGTTCGGCCATCTTCGCTCGCTCGGCATCAACGCGATCCAGATCATGCCAGCGGCGGAGTTCGCCGGTGACGTGAGTTGGGGCTACAATCCCGCCCATGTATTCGCGATCGAGACCGCCTATGGCGGCCCGCGTGCCTTCCGCGATTTCGTGAAGGCGGCCCATGCCGAGGGCTTCGCCGTCATCCTCGACGTCGTCTACAACCATTTCGGACCGTCCGACCTCGACCTCTGGCAGTTCGACGGCTGGAGCGAGGACGACAAGGGCGGCGTCTACTTCTACCAGGATCACCGCGCCAATACGCCCTGGGGCGAGACGCGGCCCGATTACGGTCGGCCTCAGGTACGCCAGTTCATCCGCGACAACGCGATGCACTGGCTCGAGGAATATCACGTCGACGGGCTCCGCTTCGACATGACCCTCTATATCCGCAACATAGAAGGCCACGAGACGGAGGAGGATTCCCTGCCCGACGGATGGTCGCTTCTGCAAATGATCAACGCGGAGATGGCCGAGCGCTTCCCGGGGCGGATCACGATCGCCGAGGATCTGCGCGAGAAGGATGCGCTGACGGACGATACGGGAAATGACGGCGCGGGCTTCGGCGCGCAATGGGACGCGGCTTTCGTCCACCCGATCCGGGAGACCCTTATTGCGGAGAGCGACGAGGAGCGCAGCATGGAAACGGTGGCCGCCGCTCTCGGCCATTCGTATAACGGCGACCCGTTCCAACGCGTGGTCTATACCGAAAGCCACGACGAGGTCGCGAACGGCAAGGCCCGTGTGCCGCACGAGATCGGCGGCGACGAGCAGGATCATTGGGCCGCGCAGAAGCGTTCCACCCTCGGGGCCGCGCTCGTCTTCACCGCGCCGGGCATCCCGATGCTGTTCCAGGGCCAGGAATTTCTCGCCGGTGACTGGTTCGACGACACCGTGCCGCTCGACTGGGCGCAGAGCGAGGATTTCGGCGGCATCGTCCGGCTCTACCGCGATCTCATCGCGCTAAGGCTCGATGCGGAAGGGGAATGCCGTGGATTGTCCGGCAGCGGCTTCGAGGTCATCCATCTCGACGACACGCGCAAGACACTCGCCTTCCGCCGCTGGAATGGAGAGGAGGACGGTGTCCTCGTGGTTCTCAACTTCAGCGGTGAGGCCAGGGACGATCTGACGATCGGTTGTCCGATGGGCGGCGCCTGGCGGTTGCAGCTCAACAGCGACTGGTCGGGCTACAGCGGCGATTTCGGCAATCATCAGGCTCAGGATTTCGAGCCTGTGGAAGAACCTTTTGATAATAGACCGTTCAACGCGACGCTCGCGATTGGCCCCTATACCGCTCTCGTCTACTCGCGCTGACGCGTATGGCCCCGGGGTTCCTCGGGGCCACTTGCCCAATTGCTCGAAGCCGCGCCGTTCACACGTTGAATTGTTAAGTATGAATTGTTCTCAACCCTAGGCCGTGCGGGGGCCGTTGTGGTACTACGGCCGAGGTCGGAAGTCTGCAGGTGCAGGCGCCGCTTTTGCGGAGATTTTGTTCGTGTCGAGTGGGTTGAGTGAAGCACGCCGCTTCTGGGTAATTGCCGCGATCGGCGGGCTCGTCCTGTCGCTTCCGGCGATCCTGAACGGCGCGCCATTCCTCTACATCGATTCCGCGACCTATATCGCTCAGGGGCAGGCTGCCGTCTCGGTCGTCTTTCCCGGGCATGATATGGGCATCGCGACCCTGCCGCAGGGAGAAGAGATCGCCGGGCAGCTCGCCGAGAGCGCTCCGGGATCGACACCTTCCGCGCCGCTCGTCGTCGGCGGCCGTTCGATCTATTACGGTGTTCTCGCATACCTCTCGCAGGGGCTTACCGCGAGTTGGGCCCTTGTTTTTCTGCAGGGGCTTGCCGTTTCCGTTCCGGCCGTCTCGCTCTTCCGCGCGGTGCTGTGCGCAAGCTGGCCCGTTGCTTCTCTCCTGAGTTTGGCATTGCTGGCCTTCGCGACCCCGTTGGGCCTCTTCGTCGGAATGATCATGCCCGATATCTGGGTTGGCGCGATGGTCCTTTCCGTGGCGGCCCTCGCCGTCGGTGCGGAAGCGGGCGGTCCGGCGTTCAAGGCGATCCTCTTTTTCGTCTGCATCCTCGCCGTACTTTTCCATCTCAGTCACCTCGTGCTGGTCACGGGCATCCTCGCGTTGTTCCTCCTCGCGCAGTTATGTGTGCCCTGGTTCCGAAAAACGGTCGGGATCGGGTGGTCGGTAGGTCTTTGCGGGATCATCCTGGCCGGGATAGGCGGTCAGGTCATGTTCTCGAAGGTCGTCGAACGGGTGTACGGCGCTGCGCCGATTTCCCGGCCGCACCTGACCGCGCATCTCGTGGATCTCGGTCCCGGGCAGGATTACGCGGAAACGGCCTGCGCGGGTCCTGAACGATCCGACGCGCTCGCGATCTGCCCCTATGTCGACCGGCTGCCGCTCGCTTGGACGCGTTTTCTCTTCCTCGACGATCCCGAAGCCGGTGTTTTCGCGATCATGAGCGATGCGGAGAAGCGCCGCATGGCCGAGGAAGACATGACCTTCGCGGTGCAGACCTTCCTCCATGCGCCTTGGGTGACCGCGATCGGCCTCGCGCGGGACGGGCTCGTCCAGATCAGGGAGCTTTCGCTCGACGACGCCGTCCTCGTTGCCGGAGGAGACGTGCCGGGGGGGCTCCTCGCCACCGGCCTTCCCGCGGATCTGCGGGATGCGACGCGAACCTCCTTCCTCTACGGCAAGGGAGACCTGCTTCGTACCGCGACGGATGTCACCCAGATCGGGACGGCAGCGGCGGCGCTTCTCCTGCTGGTGTCGCTCGTCGCGATTCCTGCCGGCGCAGGTGACCGGCCAGCCGATCCCCGGATCGTCATTCTACTCCTCATCGTCGGCATCTGTCTGCTCGGCGTCATCCTGAACGCGGCCGTTTGCGGCATCCTCGCCTCTCCCTATGGCCGGTTTCAGGCCCGGATCGCCTGGATCGTTCCGTTCCTCGCGCTTCTCTCAACGATCCGCGTCTTTGCCCCATCCCACCGATATGAAGCGAGACCCACCTGACATGACCTATTCCAGCGAAAATATCGGCGCGCCGATCGAGCGGCAGGGTGAACGCCGGGTCGCCGGCGTCGGGGATTACCTGCGGATCGCGCGCCTCGACCACATGACGAAGCACGTCTTCATCGTTCCCGGGATAATCCTGGCCTTCCTTCTGCGCGGGCCCGAGCGAAGCGAGCTCACCGGGGAGATCGCCTTCAACATCGTCGTCGGATTCGCCGCCGCGATCGCCGTGGCATCGGCGAACTACGTCATCAACGAATGGCTCGACCGTGATTTCGACCGTTTCCATCCAGAGAAGTCGCAACGCGCCGCTGTCCAGACCGAACTCTCGGGAGCACTCGTTCTCGCCGAATACGCGGTCTTCCTGATCCTGGGACTGGGATTGGCCTCCTTCGTGAATTTCGACTTTCTGGTCGCCGCGATCCTTCTCGCGATCTCCGGCGTGACCTACAACGTCTCGCCGATCCGTACGAAGGATCGCGTCTATGCCGACGTGCTCACGGAATCGCTCAACAACCCGATTCGCCTTCTCATGGGCTGGGCGATGGTCGACGCGACGAGCATTCCGCCCGCCTCCCTCATGCTGGCCTTCTGGTTCGGCGGGGCGTTCCTTATGAACTCGAAGCGGCTGGCAGAATACCGTGACATCGTCGTGTCCGACGGCGTCGAGACCCTGCACCGCTACCGCCGTTCGTTCCGGTACTACACGGAAAGCAGCCTGTCGGTCGCCAACCTCGTCTACGCCCTGTTCTGCGCCTTCTTCGTCGCGATCTTCCTCATCAAGTACCGGATCGAGTACATCCTGATCTTCCCGAGCGTGGTGCTGCTCTTCGCGGTTTACTACGCGCTCGCCCTGACGCCGGAATCGGTCGCGCGGCGTCCGGAGAAGCTTTACCGCGCCGTGCCCGTCATCGCGTCGGCCGGGATTACGGCAATCGTCTTCCTTCTCACCACCTTCCTCGATTTCCCGGCCCTCGAGGCACTCACGAGCCAGCGCTTCATCGAGATCAGGGGCCTCGCGGAGCGATGAGCGGGGCGGCGATTCCGCCCGATTGTCGGCTGGTCGTCTTCGATCTCGACGGCACGCTCTACCGGCAGGGGCCCGTACGTCGCGCGATGTTGCGGGAGTTGCTCCTCGATCGCGGGCACCCCGGGCGCTTGGCCCGGCTCGCGATCCTGCGGCGGTTCCGTGAGCTGCGCGAGGGCATGGCGTTCGAGCATCAAGGGGATTTCGACGACCGTCTTTTCGCACGCCTCGCGCAGGAGACGGGACGAGACGAGGAAAAGTTGCGCGCGCTCGTCGTCGACTGGATGGAACGCAGGCCGCTGCGGCACCTGCGCTGCGCGCGCGTTGCGGGTGCCTCGGAGCTTTTCGAGGCCTTGCGGCGACGCGGGATCGCGGTGGGCGTCTGGTCCGATTACCCCGTCGTGAAGAAACTCGCAGCCCTTGGTCTCACGGCGGATTTCATCGCCTCCGCTCTCGATCCCTTGATCGGCGCGCTGAAACCCGATCCGGCCGGATTGCGCGAAGTGATGCGGGCTGCCGGAACGCGCCCCGATGAAACGTTGATGATCGGTGATCGGATGAGCCGCGACGGGGCCGCCGCCGCATCGGCGGGCGTGCCGTTCCTCCTCCTCGGGCGCCGCGCCCCATCTGGAATACCGCACGTTCCTGATTTCCATGCGCTCCTGCCGCAGATGGAAGGGGCGTGAGGCGGGCTCCGGCCTGGGCCGCGAAACTACGCCGCTATGCCGTGACCGGGGGGCTGGCGGCGGTGGTCGATCTCGGTGCGTTCGCTGTGCTCGCCGCTTGGGGTGCCGCCGTCCCTATCGCTGCCGTGTTGTCGTTCCTGATCGCGAACGTGGCGAATTATCTGTTGAGCGCGCGCTTCGCCTTCGCATCCCGACCGTCTTGGCGGACCTATCCGCTTTTTCTTGCCGCCGCGGGAATCGGTCTCTGTGTCAACGTTGCGGTGACGACGATCGCCGCGTCCGGGATGGGCGTGCCCCTCATCGCCGCGAAGATCGCAGGGATCGGGGTCGCCTTCGCGGTCAATTTCACGCTTGCCTATGTCGTGGTCTTCACCCGGCAGTGACGCCGGCTTCGGCGGTTGGCGCCCGCGCGGAGGAGTTGTAGGCTTACCCTGAAAACGCAGGGCCGAGGGAGGAGCGGGGCGTGATCAGACATTTCGTCCATCTGCGCTTCGACGAGGCGGTTCCGGAGATGCATCGGCGGGAGCTTTTCACGGCCCTGGCGGGGCTTGCCGATCATATCGACGGTATTCTCGACATGCAGGATCGAACGAATGTCAGTCCGGAGCGCGATCTGGTCAGGGGATTCGATCACGTCTTCTGGCTCGATTTCCGTGACGCCTCCGCGCGCGACACGTATCTCGCCGATCCGCACCATTTGGCGATCGCGGCCCAGCTTCTCGACGCGGTGGGTGGACCGGAGGGGATATTCGTCTGCGACATGGAGATGTGATGGAAGATCGCGCGCTGCTCACAAGGATGTTCGAGGCGGCGGTCGCCGCGGCCGATCCGGCACATGCCTTGCCGGAGCATCTACCGGCCCGACCGTCTGGCCGCATCGTCGTGATCGGTGCTGGAAAGGGTGCGGCGCAGATGGCCGCGGCGTTGGAAGCGGCGTGGGACGGACCTCTTGAGGGCGTGATCGTCACCCGCTACGGCCATGCCGTCCCCTGCAGGAGCATCCGTGTCATGGAGGCGGCACATCCCGTCCCGGATGAAGCCGGACTCGAGGCGTCAGAGGCGCTGCTCGACGCGGTAAGCGGGCTCGACCGGGAGGATCTGGTTCTCGCGTTGATCTGCGGGGGCGGATCCTCGCTCCTGCCGGCACCGCCCGAAGCGCTGACGCTCGAAGACGAGCAGGAACTCAATCGCGCCCTTCTCGCCTCCGGTGCGCCGATCTCGGTGATGAACGCGATCCGCAAGCAGGCGAGCCGGATCAAGGGCGGCCGCCTCGCCGCCGCCGCCGCGCCGGCGAAGGTGGTGAGCCTCGTCGTGTCCGACGTGCCGGGCGATGATCCGGCGCAGGTGGCCTCGGGCCCGACCGTGCCCGATCCCATCGGCCCCGCGGAGGCGCTCGCGATGATCGAGGCGCGGGCGATCGCCGTGCCCGAGCGCGTGCTGCGCCACATCCGCTCCGATGCGGGCGCCCCACCGATGCCGGACGATCCGGTCTTCGCGGATCACGAGGTGCGGGTCATCGCCTCCGCCCGCCTGTCGCTCGAAGCGGCCGCGCGGGTGGCGGAGGAGGCGGGTACGCAGGTCTTCATCCTGTCGGACGCGATCGAGGGAGAGGCCCGGGATGTGGGCCTCGTCCATGCCGCGATCGCACGGGAGATCGTGTCCCGGGACCGCCCGTTCTCCCGGCCTTGCGTTCTCTTGTCGGGTGGCGAGACGACGGTGACGCTCGCGGGCGAAGAGGGGCGCGGCGGGCGCAACACCGAATTCCTGCTGTCCTTCGCCCTGGCCGTCGAGGGTCTGGACGGGATCGTGGCTCTCGCCGCGGATACTGACGGAATCGACGGCTCTGAGGACAATGCCGGCGCCTTCGCCGACGGGAGCAGCGCCGCGCGGATGCGGGAGGCGGGCGTCGATCCCGCCGCCGCACTTGGACGAAACGATGCCTGGGGCGCGTTCGAGGCTTCGGGCGACCTCTTCGTTCCCGGCCCGACTGGAACGAACGTCAACGATTTTCGCGCGATCCTGATCCGTTGATCTCGGGCGCCGGCGGCGGCTTCGACGTCTGGACCGCGAAGATGCCGGCCGCGATGATCGCGACGCCGAGGATGTCGAGCGGCCCGATCCGCTCGCCCAGGATGGCGGCGGCGATCAGCACGCCCAGGAACGGGTTGAGAAAGTGGAACGTCGCGGCCTTCGTCGGCCCGATCCGTCCGACGAGGACGAACCATGCGAAGGTCGCCGCGAGGCCCGGGATCAGCGTCGTGTAGAGAAACGCCAGAACGAGCCGCAGGCTCCAGCGCACGTCCCAGCTTTCCCAGACGAGCGCGACGACGGCGAGGATCGCCGATCCCACCAGCATCTGCAGCCCCACGACCATCAGCAGGTTGCCGCCCGAGGACGCGCCGCGCACCGCGAGCGTCGCGAGCGTGAGCGCGAGAACGCCGCCGATGCAAAGCGACAATCCCTGCAGGTCGACGCCGCCGGAAATGCGGCTCCCCATGATCAAGGCCACGCCCACGAAGCCCACGAAAAGCCCGGCCAAGCCCGCGGCGCGGAGACGTTCGCCCAGGACGAACCATCCCGCGAACGCCACGAGGAGCGGCATGGTGCTCGCGATGATGGAGGCGAGGCCGGCGTCGATCGTCCGCATCGCGATGAAGTTCAGCCCGAGATAGAGGGCGTTCTGGCACAGACCGAAGAGGAACGTCGCGCGCCATTGCGCTCGCGTCAGGTGCCAGCTCTGGCCGAGCGCGCGGGCGACTCCGACGCCGATGATGCCCGCGAGCGCGAAACGGAGGGCGAGCGCGGTGAGGGGCGGGGCATCGGCGACGATCATCTTTGCGGAGGTGAAGGCCGAGGACCACATCACCGCAAAGGCGAGCCCGAGGAGAAGCGCGCGCAGATCCACGCTCAGACGATCGCGACCCCGGCGGCCGCCATCCCGTTCATGGCCGCGCGGAGCGAACCGTCGGCGTCGATCCCCGCGCTGAGATCGGTCCTGACGGTGACATCGAAGCCCAGTTTCGCGGCATCGACGGCGGAGAAGTTTACGCAGAAATCGAGGGCGAGGCCGACCATCGTCAGCCATTCGATTCCGCGCGTCCTGAGATACCCTTCGAGCCCCGTGGGCGTCTGGTGATCGTTCTCGAAGAAGGCGGAATAGCTATCTATGGCCGGATCGAACCCCTTGCGGATGACGAGATCGCCATCGGTCCGGAGATCGGGGTGAAAGGCCGCCCCCCGAGAGCCCTGGACGCAATGATCTGGCCAAAGGATCTGCTGCCCGTAGGACATCTCGATCATGTCCATCGGCCTCTTCCCCGGATGGGAGGAGGCGAAGGAGGAATGTCCCGCAGGATGCCAGTCCTGGGTCAGGATCACTGCCGGGAATTCGTCCATGAGAGCATTGATGCCGGGGACGATCCCGTCCCCGCCGGCGACCGCAAGGGCGCCTCCCGCGCAGAAATCGTTCTGCATGTCGATGACGATCAGGGCTTCTGTCTTCTCGCGCATGGAATCCTCCTCGCGGCCAGCCTCCGTTATGCCCGGCGCGCCACGGCGTCAACCAGCGCTGCGCTTGCACGGCACGCCGCCCGGCCTTAGGAGCGAGGCGCCATGTATATCGTCGCTGCGTTCTACCGCTTCGCCCCGCTCGACAGCCCGGAGGCCGTGCGCGGCCCGCTCCTTAAGCTTTGTCGCGAGGGCGGGGTCACGGGGTCGATCCTGCTGGCCGGCGAGGGCGTGAACGGTACCATCGCGGGCGCCCCAGGTGCGGTGGGGGCGGTGATCGACCATCTGCGCGGCTGGCCCGGCTTCGAAGAACTCGCCTGGCGGGAAAGCGTCGCGCAATCGCCGCCTTTCGGTCGGATGAAGGTGCGCGTGAAGCAAGAGATCGTCACCCTGGGCGTCCCGGTGCGTCCCGTCGAGGACGCCGGAACCTATGTCCCGCCCGCCGAGTGGAACGCGCTTGTCAGCGCCCCCGACGTCGCGGTGATCGATACGCGCAACGCCTTCGAGATCCGCGCGGGCCGGTTTCAGGGCGCGATCGATCCCGGCACGACCGCCTTCGGAGAGTTTCCTGCCTGGTGGGAGGCGAACAGGGAGCGTTTCGCGGGCAAGCGGATCGCGATGTACTGCACGGGCGGCATCCGGTGCGAGAAGTCGACGGCGTACCTGAAGGCACGCGGCGTTTCCGAGGTCTTCCATCTTGAAGGCGGTATCCTCGGCTATCTCGCCGCGGTGCCCGAGGCGGAGAGCCTCTGGAACGGGGAATGCTTCGTTTTCGACGAGCGCGTCACGGTCGGGGCGGGGCTCCGGCCCGGGCGCGCGGTTCTTTGCCGGGCCTGTCGCCATCCGATCGCCCCGGAGGACCGTATGCGGCCCGAATACGAAGAGGGGGTGCAGTGCCATCTCTGCGCCGGAGCGAGGGCCCCGGAGGAGCGGGCGCGGTTCCGGGAACGGGAGCGGCAGATGCGCCTGGCCCGGGCACGGGGCGCGCGCCATCTCGGGCCGCGGGAGCCTAGCGGCGGGTCCGCTTGACCTTCCGCTTGACGGCACCGGCCTTGGCCTTCGCCTTGCCCGCCTTCCGCTTCGGCGACCGGCGCCCCATGGGTCCGGGCCCCTTCGGCAGGGCGTCTCCCTCGACTTCGAGGAGATCCAGCACCACACCGCCCGTGACGGGAACCGCCTCGGCCAGCCGTACCGTGACCCGCTGACCGAGGCCGATGGTCCGCCCGCTATCGGCACCCATAAGGGTCTGTGCATCGGCGTCGAAGACGAAGAACTCGCGTCCGAGGCTGCGGACCGGGACGAGGCCGTCCGCTCCCGTCCCGTCGAGCTTCACGAAGAGGCCGAACTTCTGCACGCCGGAGATCCGCCCCGTCATCTCGTCGCCCACGCGCTCTGAGAGAAACGCCGCGAGGTAGCGGTCGGTCGTGTCGCGCTCGGCCACCATCGAGCGCCGTTCGGTGTCGCTGATGGCCTTGCCCGTGGCCTCCAACGCCTCGACATCGGCGGAGGAGAGGCCGTCATCGCCCCAGCCATGCGCGGTGACGAGCGCGCGGTGGACGATGAGGTCGGCGTAACGTCGGATGGGCGAGGTGAAATGCGCATAGCGCTTCAGTGCCAGCCCGAAATGCCCGAAATTTTCCGGCGCGTAATAGGCCTGTGTCATCGCGCGCAGCGTCGACATGTTCATGAGTTCGTCGAACTCGGAGCCCTCGGCCTGCGCGAGGAGCCGGTTCAGGTGCGCCGTCCGGAGCACCTGCCCCTTGGCGAGCACGAAGCCCGAAGCAACCGCCACCTCGCGCAGTGCCTCGAGCTTCTCGGGAGAAGGCTCTTCGTGCACGCGGTAGAGGAGGGGCTGCTTACGGCGGCCGAGTTCCTCGGCGGCGGCGACGTTCGCGAGCACCATGAATTCCTCGATCAGCCGGTGCGCGTCGAGCCTGTCACGGAAATCCACCGATGCCACGCGGCCCTCGGGCGAGAGGACGATTCGCCGCTCCGGCAGGTCGAGTTCCAGCGGCTGGCGGCGCTCCCGCGCCGATCTGAGCGCCTCGTAGGCCGCGTAGAGGGGCGCGATCACCTTGTCCATCAGCGGCGCCGTGCGGTCCGACGGCGTTCCGTCACGGGCCGCCTGCACCTCCTCGTAGGCAAGCGAGGCAGCCGACCGCATGAGACCGCGGTGGAAGTCGTGCGCGATCTTCTCTCCCGACGCGTCGAGCACCATGCGCACGGCGATGCAGGCGCGGTCCTCCCCTTCGTGAAGGGAGCAGAGCTCGCCCGAAAGCGCATCGGGCAGCATCGGGACGACCCGATCGGGAAAGTAGGTGGAATTGCCGCGAAGACGTGCCTCCCGGTCGAGGGGCGATCCGGGCCGGACGTAATGGGCGACATCGGCGATCGCGACCCAGAGGACATGCCCGCCCGGGTTCTTCGGATCGTCGTCGGGCGCGGCGAAGCAGGCGTCGTCGTGGTCGCGCGCGTCCGACGGGTCGATCGTCACGAGCGGCAGGTCGCGCAGGTCCCTGCGTCCGTCGAGGCCCGCGGGTTCGGCCGCCTCGGCCGCGGCGGTCACCTCGTCCGGGAAACGGTCGGGGATGCCGTGCTGGTGGATCGCGATAAGCGAGACGGCCCTAGGCGCCGACGGATCGCCCAGCCGCTCGAGAATCCGCGCCCGTTTCAGCCCGAGCCGGTCACGGGGCCCCGATTGTTCCGCCTCGACGAGTTCGCCGTCCTCTGCGCCGGCGGTCTCCCGCGGTCGGACCATCCATTCGCGATCCTCGCCCTTGTCGATGGGCACGATCCGCCCGCCCTCGGCATGGGCGCGGAAGATGCCGACGATGCGCCGCGCCCCGCCGCCGATCCGGCGGATGAGACGGCCCTCGTAATGATGCGCCTCGCCCTCCACGGCAGAGAGCCGCAGCAGAACGCGGTCACCCTTGCCGAGGGCCGGATCGGCGTCGCGCAGGACAAGGAGGATACGCGGCTCCGGACCTTCGCCATGCCATTCGAGGGGGCGGGCATGGAGATCGCCGTCCGCATCTGGCCCCGCCACTTCGCAGACGGAAACCGGCGGCAGCGTTTCCGGGTCGCGGTACGTCTTGCGCCGCTTCTCCAGATGGCCATCGTCCTCCAGTTCCTTCAGGAGCCGCTTGAGGTCGATCCGCGCGGCCCCCTTGATGCCGAAGGCGCGGGCGATGTCCCGCTTCGCCGTCTTCGTCGGGTTGTCGGAGATCCAGCGCAGGATTTCGGGCTTTGTGGGGATCTGTGCCATGCCGCCCGTTATCACGCCCGACGGCCGGGCGACAGATCAGACAGCGCGCACCATGTCGCGGTGAAGGATGCCCGCGTCATCGTATTCCTCCCCCTCGGGCACGAAACCCAGCCGTTCGTAGAACCCGAGCGCGTGGATCTGCGCGCCGAGCTTCGCCCGGGTCACGTCGCCGCGGGCGGCAAGGACGTCGAGACAGCCGAGGATCAGCGCCCGTCCGAGCCCGGTGCCACGCTCCGACGGCAGGACGCACACCCTGCCGATCTTCCCGGTACCCCCGCCCACGAGGATCCGGGCGCAGCCTACCGCGATCCCGTCCCGCCGGGCGAGAAGGTGGACGGCGTCCGCGTCGCGCCCGTCGCGCTCGTCTGCCTCCGACACGCCCTGCTCGTCGATGAAGACGGCGCGGCGCAACTCCAGGCACGTCTCGAGATCGTCGGTCACGCCGACGAGGACACTCATGCGAAATATTCCCGCAGGATCCGCGCGTAGATGCGCTCGAGCTGTCGGATATGCTCGACCTCGACCGATTCGTCGATCTGGTGCATGCTCCGCCCGACGAGACCAACCTCCACGACGGGGCAATGCGACCGGATGAACCGCGCGTCCGACGTCCCGCCGGAGGTCGACAGAACCGGTCTTGCCCCGGTTTCTGCCTCCACGGCCCGCACAATGAGGTCGGAGAGTTCGCCCGGCGGTGTGATGAAACTTTCGCCCGAAACCTTGGTCTCCGCCGTGAAGCGGATACCGGTTCGTTCGGTCGCGTGCGTCATCTCCGTCTCGATCCACTCCATGAGAGAGGACGAGGTATGGGCGTCGTTGAACCGGATGTTGATCATCGCCCGGCTCGTGGCGGGGATCACGTTGCTCGCGGCGTTTCCGGTATCGACCCCCGTGACCTGCAGCGTGGTCGGATCGAAATGTTCCGAAGCGTCCTCGATCGGAAATTCCACGAGGCGCGCGAGGAGGTCGATCAGGCCGTGGATCGGGTTCGCGGCGCGGTGGGGATAGGCCGAATGGCCCTGCACCCCGTGCGCCGTGATCCAGACGTTCATCGAGCCGCGGCGGCCGATCTTGATCATCTCGCCCATCCGCTCGGGACAGGTGGGCTCGCCCACGAGGCAGACGTCCATCCGCTCGCCGGTCTGCGTCATGTGATCGAGGATCGCCGTTGTGCCGTCGACGCCGTCACCCTCCTCGTCGCCGGTGATCAGGATGGCGATGGAGCCGTCCTTCCCGCTTTCCGCGTGGGAGATTGCCGCTGAAACGAAGGCCGCGACGCCCGATTTCATGTCGCAGGCGCCACGACCGAAGAGGGTGCCACCGACGATCTCCGCGCCGAACGGGTCATGGGTCCACGCGGCACGATCACCGGTCGGGACGACATCCGTATGGCCGTTGAACCCGAGCACCGGGCCGGTGTCTCCAAGACGGGCATAGAGGTTCGCGATCCCGCCACGATCGGCGCGCTCGCAACGAAAACCGGCGGAGGCGAGCAAGTCGGCAAGAAGCCCGATGGCGCCCCCTTCCTCCGGCGTCACGGACGGACAGCGGACGAGCGCGCGGGTCAGTTCGACGGGATCGACGGTCATGGATGCCTTTCGCTTGCCGGGGGGATGGTCATGTGCCGGGCGGCTCGAAGAAGGGCGTCAACTGAGCCACGATCACGGAATTCTCCGCGAGTGCGCGATCCATCAGCGCCCGTTCCTCCGTATCGATGTCGTGTCCATCGGCAAGCCGTTCCTCGAGCGTGCCGTATCCCGTCACGTCGAGCGGCGAGAGGTCGGCCTGCTTGAGGATCGCGACCGTTTCCCGAACTGCCTCAGCCTCGTCGATACCGGAGGCGTAGCACATGAGCGCGGCCCCCGTGGCACCGTCGGGAAGGCCGTCTCTAGGCGCGCGTCCGACTTCGACGAGCAGCGTATAGATGGAATGTCGCGTGTTCACGGGGATGCCCATACGCAAGAGGGCCGCGCGGGTAAATCCCGGCGGCCCTCTTGGCGTGTCTCAGGTTTCGTCAGGCGCGTCCGCGCACGGCCCGCGCGATGGCGATCAGGATACAGGCTCCGATGAAGCCCGCGATCAGATAGCCGAAGCTGAAGCTCGCACCCGCGGCGTAGAGGCCCAGAAGCGTACCGAAGATGAAGTTGAAGACGATCGCACCGATGATGCCGAGCACGATGTTCATCAGGAGGCCCATGTTGGACTTCATGAACTGCTCGGCAAGCCAACCGGCGATGCCTCCTACGATGATAGCGGCTAACCAGCCCATGGAAGACTCCTTGTATAACGCTGCACCGGCCGTATTGGCGGTGTTAATCACCGTTAAAACGTACGTCCCCTTTCCCGGTTCCGTGCCCCTGCTGCAATTAGTCGCGCAGCAGCTCGTTGATGCCGGTCTTCGATCGCGTCTGGGCGTCGACCCGCTTCACGATCACCGCACAATAGAGGTTCACGCCGTTCTTCGACGGCATCGAGCCCGAGACGACTACAGAATAGGGCGGCACCTCGCCGTACATCGACTGGCCCGTCTCCCGATCCACGATCCGGGTGGACTTGCCGATATAGACGCCCATGCCGAGGACGGAGCCCTCGCGGACGATGCAGCCCTCCACGACCTCCGAGCGGGCGCCGATGAAGCAATTGTCTTCGATGATCGTCGGGTCGGCCTGCAGCGGCTCGAGCACGCCGCCGATGCCCACCCCGCCCGACAGGTGTACGTTCTTGCCGATCTGCGCGCAGGAGCCGACCGTGGCCCAGGTGTCGACCATCGTGCCCTCGTCCACGTAGGCGCCCACGTTGACGAAGGAGGGCATGAGGACGACCCCCTTCGCGACATGGGCCGAGCGGCGCACGACGCAATTCGGTACCGCGCGGAAGCCGGCGTCCCGCCAGCGGTTCTCGCCCCAGCCCGCGAACTTCGAGTCGACCTTGTCCCACCAGCCGCCGCCTTGCGGACCGCCCGGCTGCATCTCCATGTCGCGGATGCGGAAGCCCAGGAGCACCGCCTTCTTCGCCCACTGGTTCACGTGCCAGGCGCCGTCCCGGGGTTCCGCCACCCGCAGCTCCCCGCGGTCGAGCAGGTCGAGCGTCGCCTCGATCGCTTCGCGCGTCTCGCCCCCGGTCGTGGAGGTGATGGCGTCGCGCTCCTCCCAGGCGGTGTCGATGGCGGTCTCGAGCTGGGCGTGGGGCATGAAGCGACTCCAAGTTGTGTCTGGTCTCAGGCAGTCCGAGGCTATAAGGCGGGCCACTCCAAGGCGCAATCGACGAGGCTTCGATGCAGGACGACCGCAATTCGCCGTTTCGCGATGCGCAGGAGGATGTCGAGAGCACCCGGACGGTTCCCGACACGCCGCAGACGCGGGCGCCCGCCTACCGGCTCGCTTTCGCCGACGACGATTTTCTCTGCCGCGAGGAATTGCGTCCGCTGCGTCTCCAGCTCGAGCTTCTGAAGCCCGAGATGGTGATGGCCGAGCATGGTATCGTTTCGACAATCGTCCTCTTCGGCGGCGCCCGGATCCCAGAGCCGGCCGCGAAGGATGCGGCGCGCACTCGCACGCTCGCCGATCTTTCGCAGTACTACGAGGAGGCGCGCGAGTTCTCCCGCCTGATGACGCTCCGGAGTCTCGAGAGCGGTGGCGGGGAGAACGTCATCGTGACGGGCGGCGGGCCGGGCGTGATGGAAGCTGGCAATCGCGGGGCGCGTGATGCCGGGGGACAATCCATCGGCCTCAACGTCGTGCTGCCGCACGAGCAGGCGCCGAACGAATACGTGACGCCCGAGCTCTGCTTCAACTTCCACTACTTCGCGATCCGCAAGATGCATTTTCTCATGCGGGCCAATGCGGTCTGCGTCTTTCCCGGCGGCTTCGGCACGCTCGACGAGCTGTTCGAGGCTCTGACGCTGATCCAGACCGGTCGGATGGAACGTATCCCGATCCTGCTCTTCGGACGCAGGTTTTGGGACACGATCATCGATTTCGGTGCGCTCGCCGAGGCCGGCACGATCGCGGAGGCCGATCTCGGGCTCTTCCGTTTCGTGGAGAATGCCGCGGAGGCGGTGGAGGCGATCGAAACCTGGCCACGGGCCGGCACGAAGCGTGAGCACGTGCCGGGCCGGAACGCGGCCGACGGGGAGTGAGGCTCAGTTCGGCCGGAACCGCGGTGCGCGGAACCTGAGGTTATCGGTCGTGAGCTGGTCGATCCGCGTGCGCCCCATCAGCCGCATGCCGCGGACGAGTTCCTCGCGCATGAGACCCAGCGCGCGCTCCACGCCGGGCTGTCCCGCCGCGGCGAGCGGGAAGAGGTAGTAGCGTCCCAGCCCCACGGCCTTCGCGCCGAGCGACAGAGCCTTTAGGACATGCGTGCCCCGCGTCACGCCGCCATCGAGGATCACGTCGAGCCGGTCGCCCGCCGCCTGGACGATCTCCTCGAGCTGATCGAAGGCCGCGCGCGAACCGTCGAGCTGCCGTCCGCCGTGGTTGGAGATGACGACGCCCCGGCAGCCGATCTCCGCCGCCCTGACCGCGTCCTCGGCGGCCATCACGCCCTTGAGGCAGAAGATGCCGTCCCATTCCTCCACCATCTTCGCCACGTCGTCCCACGTCATCGACGGGTCGAGCATCTTGGTGAAGTAATCCCCGATCGAGGCGGTGCCCGAGCCCATGTCCACGTGCTGGTCGAGCTGCGGCAGCGAGAACTTCTCGTGGCGGAGGTAATTGATCCCCCAGGCGGGCTTCATGGCGAATTGCGCCATCCCGGCGGGTGTCAGGCGGAACGGAATGGAGAAGCCGGTGCGCTTGTCGCGCTCCCGGTTGCCGCCGGTGATGCTGTCGACCGTCAGCATCATCACCTTGATCCCGCATTCCTTGGCCCGCTGCATCATCGCGCGATTGAGGCCACGGTCGCGGTGGAAATAGAACTGGTAGACCTGCGGGTTGGAATGCTTGCGCGCAAGCTCCTCCATCGACACGGTCCCGAGGGAGGAGACCCCGAACATCGTGCCGAACGCCTCCGCCGCCGCGGCCGTCGCGCGCTCGCCCTCGTGGTGGAAGAGCCGCTGCAGCGCGGTGGGCGAGCAATAGACCGGCAGGTCGATATGCTGGCCCAGGACATCGACGGACAGGTCGACCTCGTCCACGCCCCGCAGGACGTTCGGGATCAGATCGACCTCGTCGAAGGAGGCCGCGTTGCGGGCATAGGTCCGCTCGTCATCCGCGGCGCCGTCGATGTAGTTGAAGATCGGCCCTGGCAGGCGCCGCTCCGCGAGGCGCCGAAAATCCCGGAAGTTGTGACAATCCTTCAATCTCATCGCGGACCTCCCCAGCCACGGCCCGCCCGGCCGCGTTGCGATCCTACGCCGATCGTCGTGCTGGGTGAAACCGCGAATGCCGCGTCGCGCAGGGCGATTGACGGCGGAGGTCCCGCCACCCAGAGTGCCGTTCGCGGGAAAGAAGGAGATCGCGGTGGCTGAAAGACGACCGAACATCCTGATCATCATGGTCGACCAGCTCAACGGAACGCTCTTTCCCGATGGCCCGGCCGACTGGCTCCATGCTCCGAACCTCAAGCGCCTAGCCGAACGCTCCGTGCGGTTCGAGAACGCCTACACGGCAAGCCCGCTCTGCGCGCCCGCGCGCGGCGCCTTCATGTCGGGCCAGCTTCCATCCGTCACCGGCATCTACGACAACGCCGCGGAATTCCCGTCCTCGATTCCCACCTACGCCCATCACCTTCGGCGCGCGGGCTACCAGACCTTCCTGTCGGGCAAGATGCATTTCGTCGGCCCCGACCAGCTCCACGGCTTCGAGAGCCGCCTGACGACCGATATCTATCCCGCGGATTTCGGCTGGACGCCCGATTACCGCAAGCCGGGCGAACGGATCGACTGGTGGTACCACAACATGGGATCGGTCACCGGCGCCGGCGTCGCCGAGATCACCAACCAGATGGAATACGACGACGAGGTCGCGTTCCATGCCGGCGCCCGGCTCTACGACCTGTCGCGCGGGCACGACGACAGGCCCTGGATGCTGACCGCGAGCTTCACGCATCCGCACGACCCCTATGTCGCGCGAAGGAAGTTCTGGGACCTCTACGACGATTGCGCGCATCTTTCCCCGCGCGTGGGGCCGATGGCCTACGCCGATCACGACCCGCATTCGCGCCGGATCCTCGATGCCGCGAACTGTGGGGACTTTGACATCTCGGAGGAGGACGTGCGCCGCTCCCGGCGCGCCTATTTCGCCAACATCACCTATCTCGACACGAAGGTGGGCGAACTCCTGGACGTGCTTGAGCGCACGCGGCAGGAGGCGATCATCCTCTTCGTCTCCGATCACGGGGACATGCTGGGCGAGCGTGGCCTGTGGTTCAAGATGAGCTTCCTCGAAGGGTCGAGCCGGGTCCCGCTGATGATCTCCGCGCCCGGTCTCGCGCCCGGGCATGTGGCCGATCCGGTCTCGACGATCGACGTCTGCCCGACGCTCTGCGATCTCGCCGGCATCTCGATGGCGGAGATCGCGCCGTGGACGCAGGGCGAGAGCCTGCTGCCGCTTGCCGCGGGCGGGCGCCGGAGCGAACCCGTGCGGATGGAATACGCGGCGGAGGCGAGCGAGGCGCCGATGGTCGCGCTCCGGCGCGGGCGCTGGAAGTTCACCCGCTGCGCGCTCGATCCCGACCAGCTCTTCGATCTGGAGGCCGATCCAGACGAGTTGCAGAACCTCGCGGACGATCCCGATCATGCCGAGACGCAGGCGGCCTTCGCGGAGGAGGCAACGCACCGCTGGAATCTCGATGCCTTCGACGCGGATGTCCGCGAGAGCCAGGCCAAGCGCTGGATCGTCTACGAGGCGCTGTCGCAAGGCGGCCGGTTCCCGTGGGACTTCCAGCCGCTGCAGAAGGCCAGCGAGCGCTACATGCGCAACCACATGGATCTGAACGTGGTCGAGGAATCCCAGCGCTTCCCGCGCGGAGAGTGAGCCGCCGGCGCTTCGCGGGCCTGACTGACGGCGATCCCGGGCACCGTGATCCTTTTCCGTGACTCTCCCCGTTCAGACAACGGGCGAGTGATCGGGATCTTTCCGAACGACGATATGACCGAGTGCGTGGGCTAGAGCCATCGAGCGGACTTCCGCGGGCTCAACCACGAAGGCGCGCAGCCTGCGTACCGTCTCCGCGCTAGGGGCGGCGGGCGACGCCCGCGCGACGCTCCCGGAGGCGGTCGCGGATCTCCCAGCCGGCGAGCGCGAGGCGTGGCGAGAGCGACATGTGGCGCGGCGCGGCCGCCAATGGCTCGAGGGGCAGGGCGAGATCGTCCTCCGCCACCTCCTGAACCCAGTCGGTGAGAACCTGTCCCACGACCGCGCCCGTCGGTACGCCGCGCCCCGAAAGCCCGGTCACCGCGACGGCGTCCGCTCCGAGGCGCCAGAGCCGCGGAATGGTGCGCGGCTGCATGTCGAGCTCCCCGGTCCAGGTCACGGGCCAATCGAGATCGGCGGGCAGGACGGGATGATGGAACCGCAGCCGCGCGGTGAGAAGCCGGCGCATCCGCTCCATTCCCCCGAAGGCGCGTGGGAACATGGAGGCGACGATCCGGCCGGCCGCGTCGCGCTTGTAGACGAGGATGTTGCCGCGCCCGTCATGCACCGTCATGTTCTGCGGGATCGCCGCCTTTGCGAGGTCCGGATCGGGCCGGGTCGCCGCGACCATCACGCGCAGGATGCGGAACGACCGGTCGAGGCCGGGCCAGCCGCCCTCCGTATAGGCACCGGTGGCGAGGATGAGCTTTCTCGCGGTCACGTGGCCGCCGGGCGTACGGATGCGCCACCGCCCGTCCTCACGAACCGCCTCGGTCACCGGGGACCGGACATGGATCCGTGCGCCTTTCGAGGCCGCCGCATCGGCGAGGCCCCGGGAATAGCCCAGCGGGTTGAGATGCGCCCCGCCGGGATGCAGCCAGCCGCCCGATTGGTGGCGCATGCCGATCCGCGCCTCGACCTCCTCGGGAGCAATCATCTCCGTCCGCTGACCGGCGGCGTTGTAGCTTTCCTTCTTGGCGCGGAGCGCGGGCAGCGCCGCTTGCGTGGGCGCAGCCATGACGTAGCCATCCTGCACCCATTCGCAGTCGATCCCGTGGTCGGCGACGATCCCCGCGATACGGTCGGCGGCCCCGGTCTGCAGCGCGATCAGACGCTCGCCGCGCCGCGCCCCGAGAAGGCGGCGGATGCCGTCGAGACTGTGATGGTGAAAGGTCGGTGTGCAATGGCCCGCGTTGCGGCCTGACCCGCCGAAGCCGATCTCCTGAGCCTCCAGGAGGACCACCTCGCGCCCGGCCCCTGCGAGAAAGAGCGCCGCGCTGAGGCCGCAATATCCGCCGCCGACGATGCAGATCTCGGCCTCCGTCTCGCCCGTCAGCGTCGGCCGCGGCGTGGCGGGACGCGCCGTGCGCGACCAGAGCGTGTCCTCGAACGGGGAGAAGCGCGGGCTCATCCGGGGCTCCCTTCGAGCGCCGCTTCCGTCCGGCGGCCCGTCGCGGGCATCAGGTCGAGATCGGTGCGGATGCAGGCGCTGCGGTGATCCGGCCCGACCGCCGCGAGTGCCGGGCGGTCCTCCGCACAGGCCGCGATCGCGTAGGGGCAGCGCGTCCGGAACGGACAGCCCGAGGGCGGGTTTACCGGGCTCGGCACGTCGCCTTCGAGGATGATGCGCTTGCGCGCGCCGCCCGGTACCGGAGAGGGTGCCGCGGAGAGGAGCGCCTCGGTATAGGGATGCCGCGGGCCGGAGAAGAGGGCGCGCGTCGGCGCGATTTCCACGATCCGGCCGAGATACATCACCGCGACGATGTCGGAGACATGGCCCACCACGGCAAGGTCGTGGGTGATGAAGAGCATGGTCAGCTCCATCTCCCGCTGCAGCCGGGCGAAGAGATTGAGGACCTGCGCCTGCACCGAGACGTCGAGCGCGGAGACGACCTCGTCGGCCATCAGGAAATCGGGCGAGGTCATCAGCGCGCGGGCGATGCCGATGCGCTGGCGCTGCCCGCCGGAGAATTCGTGCGGAAAGCGGTCGAGATAGGACCGGGGAAGGCCTACCATCTCCAGCATCTCTGCCGCGCGATCCCGCCGCTCCGACCGTCCGGCGCCGCCTTCGCGAAACCTGAGCGGCATCCCCAGGGTCTCCGCGACGCTCATGCGGGGATTGAGGCTCGAGAAAGGGTCCTGGAACACCATCTGCATCCGCCGCCGGTAGGGGGCGAGCGCCGCGCGGGAAAGCTGCGAAAGATCCGTGCCGTCGAACTCCACCCGGCCGGATGTCGGCGGATCGAGCGCCATGACGGCGCGGCCGAAGGTGGATTTGCCTGACCCGCTCTCGCCCACGAGGCCCACGACCTGCCGGCGCGGGATGTCGATGGAGACGCCGTCTATGGCACGCACCACCGCACCGGGACGGCCGGGGAGCCCCTTCCGGATGGGAAAGTGCTGGGCCAGATCGACGGTGCGGATCATCGGCGTCTCGCTCATCGGACCTCCTCCGCAAGCTCGCGCCAGCGCGCGCACCTGATGCTGCGGTCGGGCGCGGGCGCCTCCACCGCGATCGGTGGCACGTCGCATCGGCCGGGTCGGTTGTGGGCGCAGCGCGGATGGAAGGCGCATCCCGCGGGCGGCGCGGCGGGGTCGGGGACGAACCCGTCGATCGTGGCGAGCTCGCTCCGCCCCGTCCCGGCCGTCTCGAGAAGCGGGACGGAGGCCATGAGGCCCGACGTGTAGGGCATGAGAGGGCGGCGAAGGATGTCCTCCGTCGGCCCCGCCTCCACCATCCGGCCCGCATACATGACGACGGTGCGGTGGGCGATGTCGGCGACGACCCCGAAATCGTGGGTGATGAAGAGCATCGCCATGCCGGTCCGCTCCTGCACCCGGCGCAGCAGGTCGAGGATCTGCGCCTGCACCGTCACGTCGAGCGCGGTGGTGGGCTCGTCGGCGATCAGCACGTCGGGCTCCAGCGCGAGGGCGATGGCGATCATCACCCGCTGCCGCATGCCGCCCGAGAGCTCGTGGGGGAAACTCGCGAGCCGCGCGGCAGGTTCGGGGATCCCCACCTCGTCGAGCAATTCCTCCGCCCGGTCCCATGCGGCGCGGCGAGAGACGCTCCTATGGCTGCGGATCGCCTCGACGAGTTGCGCGCCGACGCTGTGAACGGGGTTGAGCGAGGTCAGCGGCTCTTGGAAGATCATGGCGATGCGATCGCCGCGAAGCCTGCGGCGGCGCGATTCCGGGATGCCTAGGAGATCGGCCCCGTCGCGACCCTCGAGCAGGGCGCTGCCGGTGGTGCGCGATTGCGGCGGCGGCGGCAGAAGGCCCATGAGCGCGAGGCTCGTCACCGATTTTCCGGACCCACTCTCGCCCACGAGCGCCAGCGTGCGGCCCGCCTCGAGCGTGAAGGAGAGGTCGTGGACCACCTGCACCTCCCGCCGCTCGGAGCGGAAGTGGACCGAAAGGTCTTGGACGCGAAGACGCTCCGTCATGGCATGTCGCTCCGGGCGTCGAGCGCGTCCCTGAGGCCGTCGCCGATGAAGTTGAAAGAGGTGACGGCGAGGGTGATGGCGACCCCCGGGACAATCGCGAGCCACGGCGCGCTGTCTAGGTATTGCTGTGCGTTGTTGAGCATGTTGCCCCATGACGGAAGCGGTGGCTGGATGCCGTAGCCGAGGAAGCTCACATATGCCTCGATCAGGATGGCACGGGCGACGGTGAGCGTGGCCGCGACGATGATCGGCCCCGCGGCGTTGGGCAGGAGCTCGCGGAACATGATCCAGGCATGGCTCGCCCCGCTCACCCGCGCCGCGGTGACGAAGTCGCGTTCCCTGAGCGAGCGGATCTCGGCCGCGACGATGCGGGCGATCTCCATCCAGCTCGTGAGCGCGATGATGATCGTGATCATCATGGCGTCGGGCTCGAGGAAGGCCGCGAGCGCGAGCAGCAGGAAGATCTGCGGAAAGCACAGGAAGGCATCGGTGAAACGCATAAGGGCGGTCGAGAGCGCGCCGCCGAAATGCCCGGCGAGAAGCCCGATCACCGTTCCCACGACGGTGGAGAGGACCATCGCCGCCACACCCACCATCAGCGAGACGCGCCCCGCCATGAAGAGCCGCGCGGCAAGGTCGCGGCCCATCTCGTCGGTGCCGAAGAGGTACGTGTCGGTCAGCGGCGGGGAGAAGCGGCCGCGGATGTCGATGTCCAGCATGTCGTGGGGCAGAAGCCACGGCCCGACGATGCAGGCGACGGCGATCAGCGTGATCATGGCGAGGCCGAGCACCGCCAGCTTGTGGCGGAAGAACCGGCGCATTCCGCGCGATTGCAGGAAACGCGCGCCCCGCATCTTCGGTCTGGTATCGGGAATGGCTGTCATCGGATCACTCCAGCCGCACGCGCGGATCGACGGCGGCGACGAGGATGTCGGCCGCGAGATTGCCCAGGAGGACGAGGATCGCGGTGAACATGAGGATCCCCATCACCACCGGGTAGTCGTTGTAATTCAGGCTATCGAGGAAGAGCCGCCCCATGCCGGGCCAGGTGAACACCGTCTCGGTGACGAGCGCGCCCGACAGGAGGGTCGGGAGTTGCAGCCCCGCGAGCGTGATCATCGGGATGAGCGCGTTGCGGATGATGTGGCGCCAGAGCACCCGTTGCGAGCGCAGCCCCTTGGCCCGCGCGGTGCGCACGAAATCCTGCCCGATCACGTCGAGCATGGCGGAGCGCATGTAGCGCGACCAGATCGCCACGTTGACGAGCGCGAGGACGACGGAGGGCAGGATCAGGTGGATGGCGTAATCGCCGAGGCTCTGGTCGCCGATCGTGTACATGTTGCCCGCGGGCAGCCAGCCGAGTTCGAGCGCGAAGACGTAGATCGCCACGAGGCCGAACCAGAAGGTCGGGATCGACAGCGCCACCATCGCCCCCACGGTCGCGAGCTGGTCGAAGAGCGAGTAGCGCCGCGTTGCGCCCAACACCCCCACGAGGGTGCCGAGACCCACGGAGATGATCGTGGAGGCGGCCATCAGGAGGAGCGTCGCGAAGAGATGGCCCGAGATCACCGACAGGACAGACCGTCCGTCGCGGAAGCTTGCCCCCCAATCGCCGAAGAAGAGCCCCCCGGCCCAGTCGAGGTACTGCACCGGAAGCGGACGGTTCAGCCCCATCTGCTCCGCGATGCGGTCGAGATCGGCCTGCGTCATGCCGGGCGAGAGCGCGAATTGCGACAGCGGCCCTCCTGGAGCGAGATTCAGGAGCGCGAAGCCGATGATCGAGACGAGAACGAGCAGCAGGAGGCTATGCCCCAATCGCCGCAGCAGGAAAGTCGCCATGGAGGATCCCCCGGTCTCGGGTCCGGCGGAACGCGCCGGACCCTGTCGGATACAAGGCTCAGGAAGCGGTCAGGCCCAGCGCCATTCCGCGACGTTCCAGGTCTCGATCCGCACGTTGACGTTCGGGTCGAACCCCTCGAGCCCGGTCTTGTGGCCGCGCAGGTTCATGTACTGGAACATCGGCAGGAACGGCAGGTCGTCGTGGACGATCTGCTGCACCTCGTCGTAGATCGCCTTGCGCTCGTCGGTAACGAAGAGCCGTCCGCCCTCCTCCAGGAGCTCGTCGACACGGGGGTTGCTGTATTGCCAGGTATTCTGGCCGGCGCCGCCCTGTGCCGAAATCGAGGAGGAATGGAGGTAGTTCGATACGTCGGGATCGGCCCCGGTGGGAAAGTTGATGCCGACGATCACGGAGTCGAATTGCGACTGCATCCAGTACTCGCCCCACATCACCGCGGGCGGCAGGTTCGAGATCGTCATCTCCACGCCGATATCGGCGAAGTCCTGCTGGACGAATTGCTGCGTCTGCTCGCGCACGGAATTGCCGGCGGTGGTGGAGTTCGTGAAGGCGAGACGCACGCCGTCCTTGACGCGGATCCCGTCGTCGCCCGGCACCCAGCCGGCCTCGTCGAGGATCTCGCGGGCCCTGTCGAGGGAGTACTCGACCGTCTCGAGATCGGTCTTGGCGTAGGGCGATTGCAGCGGAAGGAAGGTCTCGGTCGGCTTCGGGATGCCGTAGTAGATCGCGTCGATGATCGTCTGCTTGTCGAGCGCGTGGTAGAGCGCCTGGCGCACCGCCGGATCCTTGAATTGCGGCCGTTCCATGTTGAAGGTGAAGCTCTCCACCGTGGCCGCGGGGGCGATGACGATTTCGCGGTCGTCGAGCCCTTCGGCCTGGTCGAGGCGGTCGAAGGGAATGCCCTGCAGCCCGATCACGTCGATGTCGCCGGTGCGGAACTGCGTGTAGAGGACCGTCATGTCGGGGATGTAGCGCCAGATCGCGCGGTCGAGATGCGGACCTTCGCCCCAGTAATCGGGATAGGCCTCGAGCATCACGTAATTGCCCGCCACACGCTCGCCGAACTGGAACGCGCCGGTGCCCACGGGGGAATTGTTGAAGGGCGCGGTGTTCGGGTCGTCGGCCTCGCCCAGAATGTGGGCGGGAACGATAAAGGTCCAGGCGAGGATCGAGGGATAGGGCGCGAAGGGGCTTTCCATCTCCCATGTGATCTCGTGATCGTTCACCACCTGGACGTTGCGGACAAGCTCGTGCCCGGTCCGGCGCATCGCGTTGAAGGCGGGATCGGCCTGCAGCTCCAGCGTGAACTTCACGTCCTCGGCGGTGAAGGGCGTCCCGTCATGCCAGGTAACGCCCTCCCGCAGGAGCACCCGCCACGACAGGCCATCCTCCGAAATGCCGCCATTCTCGACCGTCGGGACCTCCCGGGCGAGCGCGGGCTGGAAGGAGCCGTCGGTGCGGATGGTGAAGAGCGGGTCGAAGAGGTTGAAGTGGATGCCCTCGTCGACCTCGATATGCGGCAGGTGCGGGTTCATCACCGTGGGTTCCTGCGAGAAGCCGATGGTCACCTGCCCCCCGCCGTCCTGCGCGGAAAGCCTCTGCGCGGCGCCCGAGGAGATCATCATCGTCAGTCCCGCGGCGCCGGTCTTCAACATTCCGCGTCGGGTCAGATTGCCTATCATCATCGTCTCCATCTGTTGAACTTGGGAGGGCGGCCTCTTGCCGGGCCGTTCAGAAACCTTCGTCGGGAGCAACGCGGCTCCCGTCGGTGAAGCGGGAGAAGCGGAACGCGTGCGGATCGACCCGTGGCGTCCGTCCGAGGACCAGATCCGCCATCAGCCCGCCCGCTCCCGGCCCGATGCCGAAGCCGTGGCCGGAGAACCCGGTTGCGATATGCAGCCCCGGCCGCCCGTCGACGGCGGAGATCACGGGAACCGCGTCGGGCGTCACGTCGATGCACCCGGCCCAGCTCTGGGCGACGCGCGCGCCCTTCAGCGCGGGGAAGACCTTGGAGGCCTCCCCCATCAGGTCGTTCAGCATCCGCGGCGACGGGGTCGGGTCGAGGACGCGTTCCTGTTCGAACGGGCTCGTCTCATCCATCCGCCAGCGCCGCTTGCGTCGCGCTTCGTGAAAGAACCGCCGGCCGAAGCGCAGGTGCAGGTCGCGGTGCTGCATCCTCAGGGCGGAGAAGAACTTCCGCGCGTAGCGGAAGGAATTCGGAACGATGTCGACCGTGTTGCCCGATCCACGCGAGAGGGTGTAGCCGCCGTCCTGGCGTTTGCGGATCGCGAAGCGGTTCGTCCACATCGCGCCTTCGGGGCCGCCGTTCACCGGATCGGTCCTGAGCACATGGCTCACCACGCCAAGTTGCGGCAGGTCGATGTCGATGTTGCCGCAAAAGAGGTTCGACCACGCACCGCCCGCGACCACGACCGCGTCGCAGGCGATGCTGCCGCGTTCGGTGATCACGCCCGAAACGGCCCCGCCCTTCGTCTCCACTCCCCGCACGGCGCAGTTCGTGAGGATCGCGGCCCCCTTCGCGCGGGCGGCTTCCGCGATGGCGGGCGCCGCCTTCTGCGGTTCCGCGCGGCCGTCCTGTGGCGTGTAGAGCGCGCCCTTGCCGTCGATCTCCCCGCCGGGCGCCATTTCCTCGAGCTCGGACCGGGAGAGGATTCGCGAGGGGATCTGGAAGGGCTCCAGATGCCGCTGCCAGCGACGGTGATTCTCGACATCCTCGTCGGTTCGGCACACGAAGGAGATGCCCGTCCGGCGATAGCCCAGATCCGTGCCCACCCGCGCCGCGAGGCCGTCCCATTGACGCAATGCGTCGACCATCAGGGGGACTTCCCTCGGATCGCGGCGCGAGAGGCGGACCCAGCCCCAGTTGCGGGTCGATTGTTCGTGGCCAATGCCGCCCTTCTCGCAGATCGCCACCGACTTTCCCGCCTCGCAGAGTTCGAGTGCGGTCGAACAGCCGATGATGCCGCCGCCGATGACGACCACGTCGACGCGGGAGGGCAGGGTGTCATCTCCGTGGACCGGGACGGGTTCGGGACCGGGCATCAGGAATTCTCCTTGGGGACAGGACGTGAGGCGAGGCGGAGGATCGCGCAGCCATTCGCGCAAGCGGGCAGGCGCAGCGCCGCGATCATGCGAGCCCCTCCCGGATATGGTGATAGAGCTTGCGGGTGATTCGCATGAGATGAGACTGGTCGTCTTCGTCTAGTACCGCGAAGAACTCCGTAGATTGCGCCCTGGTGATCTTGCGGACCTCCTGCGAGACCGCATGGCCGCGCGCGGTGATGTAGAGGCCGCGGGCGCGACGCTCGCCGGGCTCGACACGCTGTTCGATCAGCCCGACCGCCTCGAGATGGGTCAGAAGCCTGCTCATGGACGGACGGTCGCGCAACGTCGCCTCGGAGATGGCCGATGCGCGGATCCCGGGGTGGGAGTCGATGAGGAGGAGCGCGGTGATCTTGCCGGTTCCCTTCGCGACCTCGAGCCCCGCCAGACGCGCATCGAGATCCCGCGAGAGGGTATGGGTCACTGCGCGCATGTAGAAGCTGAGAAGGTTCTCGAGCACGTCGAGATCGTCCGGGGCCAATCGCCTCAGGCTCGTCTCACTACTCGGTGAAGATTTCGCGACCTCGTTCATCCTAACGAGCCTGTGATGAACGATCGATGATTGTCAAATACAACTTTCCCTAGGGAAACCTGGATCGTCGCAGGCCCAATCGATTCGTCGTCTTCTCGTGTGGGCGCCCGCGCAGCGAATGATCAGAGATGCCGCGAAACTAATCGATCTTGGTAGCGGGCTTTGAGACGTATCACGCCCAAAGGTTCCGGGCCTAAAAAATGAATGTTCGACGCCCTATCCGCCTAGGATTGGTCCAGGTCGTCCTTGTACCGACTAGGCTTGGCAGACAGATGCTGCGACGGGTTCCAGAGAGAGGCAGCCGCGCTCTTGCGCCGAGCCCCGTCGATGCCGCTCTCCCGAAACCTGTCGCGTCCCGATCACCCCGTGACTGGCGGATCAAAGGCGCGGATATCGTCGATCGGTCCGTCCCAGCGTTCGACCTCGACGCAGCAGAGCTGTCCGGTGGAGCCCTGTCCGAGGCGCGACGTGCCCGCATCGCGGGTCACCGCATTGGGATTGCCATGTCGGCAGATCCGTTGCCCGTCGATCTCGATCGGGTCGTACCAGGCGCCGGTCGGAAGGTTGACGACGCCCGCCGCGACCGCGTCGTCGACCTTGGCCGCGGCAAGGCAGGCGCCGCGCGGGCTCCGGATCCGCAGGAGTTCCCCGTCGGAGATATTTCGGTTTCGCGCATCGGCGGGATTGAGAGAGGCGACCTCCCGACCCTGCCGCTTGGCGGCCTGCGAGGCGGCGCCGTAATCGAGCTGGCTGTGGAGCCTCGAGGCCGGCTGATTGGAGACGAGCCAGAGCGGATATTCCGCGGACGGCACTTCCTCGCGCTCGAGCCAGGCCGGATGGCCAGGGCAATCGGGATAGCCGAACCCGTCGATCGTCTCGGAAAAAAGCTCGATCCGACCGGAGGGCGTGGCGAGCGGATGGGCGACCGGGTCGGTCCGGAATGCCCGGAGCAATCCTCCGTCATCGACAGGATTGGGGAGCGCGATCTCGCCCGCGGCGCGGAAGGCGTCGAAATCCGGAGCCGCGTGGCCCCCGGCCTCCAGCGCCGCGCGGGTCGTCTCGTAGAGATGGCGCAGCCAGCCCTCGGTATCGCGGCCTTCGCTGAACTCGGCATCGCACCCCATCCGCTCCGCGAGGCCGCGAAAGATCCGGTAATCGTCGCGCGCCTCCGCAAAGGGTGTGGAAAGGGCCCGCATGGCCACGATCCGCGTATCGGTGCTCGCCGCGCCGATATCCTCCCGCTCGAGGCTCATCGTGGCCGGCAGGACGATATCGGCATGCCGCGCGCTCGCCGTCCAGGCAAAGTCCTGCACGATCAGCGTTTCCACGCGCGCGAAGGCGCGCGCAAGCCGGCTGAGGTCCTGGTGGTGATGGAACGGATTGCCCCCCGCCCAATAGACGAGGCGGATGTCGGGATAGGCCATCGTCGCGCCGTTGAAGTCGAACGACGCACCGGGATCGAGCAGCATGTCGGCGATCCGCGCGCACGGGATGAACGCCGAGACGCCGTTCCGGCCCTGCGAGAGCGTGGGCAACGGCAGGCCCACCGGCACCCGGCCCGTATGGCCAAGCGATCCGAGCGCGTAATTGTAGCCGCCGCCCGGAGCTCCGATCTGGCCCAGCATCGCGGCAAGGGCCAGCCCGGCCCAGACGGGCTGCTCGCCGTGCTCGGCACGCTGCAGCGAATGTGCGACGGTAACGAGCGTACGGCCCCGCGCCGCATCGCGCGCGAGCCCCGTGATCGTTGCGGCGTCGATACCGGTGATCGTCGCCGCCCAGTCGGGCGTCTTGGCCGTCCCGTCAGCTTCGCCCCTCACATAGGCGAGAAGTCGGTCCGCGCCGACGCAATGGCTTTCGAGAAACGCCCTATCCGCGAGATCCTCCGCATCGAGCACGTGCATCATGGCCAGCATCATCGCGGTGTCGGTGCCGGGCGTGGGAGCGATCCATTCCGCCCGTGCCTCCGCCGGGAAGTCACCCCGGAGCGGGCTCACGTTTACGAAGCGCGCGCCGCGCGAGGCCGCACGCGCCATCATGCCACGCTCGATATGCTTGGAGATCCCGCCCGCCGCGATGTTCGAGTTCTTCACCGCCATGCCGCCGAAGGCGAGGATCATGTCGGTATGCTGCGCGATCTGTTCCCAGGTGACGTTGTGGCGCGAGATCGCCTCGTACGAGCCCATCAGATGCGGCAGGAGGAAGGTCGAGGCACCGGCGCTGTAGCTGCCGACGGAGCGGACATAGCCGCCGAGTGCGGTGTTGAGGAACCGGTGAAGCTGGCTCTGCGCATGGTGGAACCGCCCCGCGCTCGCCCAGCCGTAGGAGCCGCCGAAGACGGATTGCGGGCCATGGGCGTCTCGGACCCTTTCGAGCTCTCCGGCCACCCGGTCGAGCACCTCGTCCCAGGGAACCTCGACATAGGCGTCCCGACCGCGCCGATCGTCCGGGCCCGGGCCATCCTCTAGCCAGCCGCGCCGGACGGCGGGGCGTGCGATCCGCGCCCGGTGACGCAATGCATCCGTGAAGTTCCCGAGGATCGGAGATGGATCCGGATCGTCGGGGTGTGCCCGGACGTCGAGGCGCCCGTCGTCCAGTAGTCGCCCGTCGAAGCGCCCCCAATGCGAGCTGTGCGGCAGCCCGGCGTCCTTCTCGTCTCGTGCCATCGATGCCGTCCCCTTCTTCGTCATCTCCGTCCAATACCATCGCGTGCGATGGCCGCCAGCGGCCGATTGAAAAATCCCTCCGATGGGTGGTGAAGTGCGCGGGGGAGATGTTCGCGCCAGGCGCCGGTCGCTGTGCCGGACATGGCGATCCGGGGATGAGAACCGCAAGTTCGGGGCAAGGACAGCTCGTGCCGCGCGTGCTCGAGAGCCTGATGCGCGGCGGCCGCGAGGGGATATCGGTCAGGATTTCGTTGCAGTGCCCGCCCCGGCCAACGTCTGCCCTTGGCCATGTAGCTTACGACGTTCCGCTCGGGAGAAAGACGCCGTTTGCCCAAGATGACCAAGAGTCGGTATGCACCTTGCCGCGACGGGTCCGTAAACGATATGAATCATTGGGGAAACCCGTGGTGCCCAGGAGAGGACTCGGGTTCCATTCAATAACAGTATCTTAGGGTCGCAGGATCGTAAAGGATCGTAGCAGGGCCCGATTCGGCAAAGCAAAACCCCGGTGCGGCGGCAACCGCGACCGGGGCGAATAGCAAAGCTGGCGAGCTGCCCGCAAAAGATATCACCTCACGCCATGTCGGGAAAGCATTTCCTCGCCAAGCCGCATGGCGCGACCGGAATCCCTTGAAGACCTGGGCGCACGCTTCGCTTCGTTCGGGGCTGCGGCGTGGATTGGTAGAGCGTCAGCCCTGCGAGATGTGCGGCCATCCCCATACGGACGGGCACCACGATGATTACAGCAAGCCGCTGGCCGTCCGGTGGCTCTGCCGCAAGCACCATAAGGCCGTCCATGCTGGGAGGGCGGGCGAATGACTTCGACCCTCTCAAAACTGATGAACCCCGCGCACAAAAGTGTGGCGCGGATGATCGGCTACAGCCTGACGCTGGGCGACTTCGACGGATGGCAGCGTTTCGCGGCGTTGATCCTCGCGCGTCTTTCCGATCGCGGTCGCCTGGGCCTTGCCTGGGCAGCGCTGACCGCCCTTGATCCTGAGCAGATACGGCAGGTGACGAATACTGTTCTAGGCGGCGCAGGAACGCCCGGAGTGGCCTTTACTGACGATCACGACGAGGCGGCGCTTTGGGCCAACATGGCAACCGATGACGAGCTACGGGCCTACGCCTGGGTTACGTTCAATCGCCTTTCGCCGAAGGAGCAAGCCGATTTTCTCGACGCGACGCGCGGGAGGGATGCGGCATGAACGCCTTTACCGAGATCGATCGCCGCATGAAGGAGTGCGACGACTTCTGGGGACGGAATCTCGTGCCCTGCGACGATGGCCCACCGATGCCACCTGTGGAAGTATGCCGGGACGAAGGCAGCGAGCCGGAGAAGCGTCAAGAACAGCTTCCCACGCCTTTCATGTGGCGCGAACCTTCGACCATCCCGCCCCGCCCGTGGCTTTATGGGCGCCACCTGTTGCGCCGACAGGTCAGCGTGACTGTGGCCCCCGGTGGCGTCGGCAAGTCGTCCATGACGATCTGCGAGGCGCTGGCGATGGCCTCAGGGCGCGACCTCTTGGGAGACTGGACTGCGCAAGGGCTGAAGGTTTGGATTTTTAACCTCGAAGACCCACGCGACGAGTTGGAACGACGCGTCATCGCTGCGGTGCTTCATCACCAGGTGGCACCCGAGGATATCAAAGGGCGACTTTTTCTCGACACCGGACGGGAGCGCGAGCTTTGTACCGCGATCCAGACGCGGGAGGGCGTTCAAATCCTCGCTCCAGTCCTCGACGACCTGCGGCGGGAGATCGAAGCGCGAGAGATTGACGTGCTGATCATCGATCCGTTCGTGTCCTCGCATCAGGTCAGCGAGAACGACAACGGCGCGATCGACAAGGTTGCGAAGGAATGGGCGCGGCTTGCCGATCGCTGTAACTGCGCCATTGAGCTGGTTCACCACACCCGCAAGGCGAACGGCGAAGAGCTGACGACCGAAAGCGGCAGGGGTGCCACGGCCCTCCTTGCCGCCGCTCGTTCGGGTCGGGTGCTTAACAAGATGACGGACGAGATGAAGGCGGAAGCAGGCGTCAAGGACGACCCTGCGACCTACTTCGCAGTCACACGCGACAAGTCAAACCTCGCGCCCGCTGGCAAACGGGTTTGGCGACGCATGGCATCCGTTGAGCTGGGAAACGGTGACAGCGTGGGCGTGGCTGAAGCCTGGAACTGGCCCGACACCTTCGACGGGGTGACGACTGCCGACCTTCTAGCGGTGCAACATGCGGTCCAGAAGAGGCACGACGAAGGCAATGCGCCCGGTGCTGACTGGCAGACGAAAGACGATTGGGCGGGTGTCATCGTGGCCGATGTCCTCGGCTGGAACGTGACCGCCGACTGCAAGCGCATCAGCAAGGTTCTGGCAACCTGGGAGGCAAGTGGAGCGCTGAAGCGGGTCGAAGTTCCTGGCCCGCAGAGACGCACCCGGAAGGGCTTGGAGGTGGACGAATGGGCAACGGAATGACCTGCGCCACCACCCCCGAAACATGGGTAGCGTAGGGTAGCGCGAACCACCTCAAAACAGGTGCGCCACCACCCCCACCCCCTACGGGGGGGTGGGGGTGGCGCGCATCACCTGTGGCCGCACGAGGGTAGCGCAAATGAACAGCGAGAAACTGAGCTTGAAGGACCGAACCGATGACTGACCACGAAGCCAAATCTCTCTGCGACACGATCGTCGCCAGAGCCGCGACCATGATGCAGGAAAGCGGCGCGAGCGTCCCGATGATCCTCGATCGCCTGCTGACCTACAGCGCAGCCCAGGCGTACTTTGATATTGGCCCCGAGCAGACCGCCGAGCTGTTTCGACGGACGGCCGACAACATCGAAGGCGGTGCGTTCGCCCATCTCGACAAGAAGCGGGCAGCCAAATGTCATTGACTTCAATGGGGTATAATGATACCCCTACTGGGGAATTGAGCGGCTGGCCCGCCGATTCACCTTCGACCGCACCGGCGACCATACCGGGCACGAAGCGAACGGACAGATCAGCGGCCCTCGGGCTTCCTGTTTTCGTATTCAGCGGATCGAAGCAATGACCTCCAAATACCTCAATCATCTTATCACCGCCCCGGCATCTTCGCTCGAAGTGAAGGCGTCCTCGCAAGGGCGGATCGAAGGCTACGCCTCCACTTTCGGCGGGGTTCCCGACCGGCACTCAGATGTCGTGCTGCCTGGGGCCTTCACGAAGTCCCTGAGCCTTAAGACTGCGCCAGATGGCGACATGCCGGTGATGCTTTGGGCACACATGCAGGAGCGCCCCATAGGTCGCTGGACGGCCATGCAGGAGGACAGCAAGGGCCTTCACGTCGAAGGCGTTCTAAACCTCTCCACGGACGGCGGGCGCGAAGCCTACGAGCACGTCAAAGCCGGTGATGCCGGGGGCCTGTCCATCGGCTTCACCGTTCCCGAGGGTGGGCGCGAGTACGTCGGGCAAGGCGTCTTCCACCTGAAGGAAGTCGAGGTTCTGGAGATCAGCGTCGTGACGGTCCCGGCCAATCCACTGGCAAGGATCAGCGGCGTGAAGGCTCTCGGCTCCAAGGCCGAGGCAATCGACATGTTGCGAGAATGCGGACTGTCGAAGAAGGCTGCGGCCCGCTTCGCAGCCGGGGGCTGGCACGCTCTGTCGGGCGACGAAACCCACGAGAAGGCTCAACACGTGGCGCAAGCAATTGACCGCGCCATTCAATCAATGAGGCAGTTATGACCTATCACGATAAGCGCGGCCTGGCCGCACTGAAGGCCGCGGGCGATCACCTGCGCAAGAAAGACGCGGGCGATCCCTTCGACATCCTGGCGCGCAAGATCGGCGACATGGCCGATGCCACCAAGGAACGTTTGCAGAAGGCGTCTGACGAAATCGCGGGGATCGACGCGCGGCTCGACACCATCGAGACGAAGACGTCCAGACCAAAGGGGTTCTTTGGCGGCACGCCTGAACCAATGACCTGGGGCCAGGAGTTCACCAAATCCCGCGAGGGCGATCTTCGCGACTTGGCAAACACGAACAGCGGAAAGGTGCAACTGAACGTCAAGGCGATCACGTCCGATCCCGCCTCGGCGGGGACGCTCAATGTTCTGCAGCGCGACGCAATCTCCATGCTGCCGAAACGCCGCCTGACGATCCGCGACCTTCTGGGAGTGATCAGCATCTCCAGCGGCAGCGTCGAGTACGTCAATCAACTCACACGACCGGGTTCCGCTGCGACGGTGATGGAAGGTGCGTTGAAGCCTGAAAGCGATATGACGCTGGAGCTGAAGACCACCTCGGCCGAAGTCATCGCGCATTGGATCAAGGCGTCCCGGCAAATTCTCGAGGATGCGCCACAGCTCCGCGATCTGATCGACGTGGAGTTGCGCTATGGCCTTTCCCTATCGGAGGAAACTCAAATTCTCCTGGGCGACGGTTCGGCGGCGAACCTGTTGGGCCTGATCCCGAGCGCGACGGCCTTCGCCGATCCTCTTGCAATCGGAGCAAGCGCCAGCCCGCTCGACACTATCGGATCGGCCATGCTCCAAACGGCGCTGACTGACTTCATCCCGGATGGGATCGTGATGCACCCGAGCGACTGGATGCGGATGCGGCTCCTCAAGGATGCCGATGGTAAGTACATCCTGGGCAATCCGCAAACCGAGGTGACGCCAATGCTGTTCGGTTTGCCGGTCGTCGCAACTCAGGCAATGGCCGTCGATACGTTCCTCGTCGGATCGTTCGCGAGCGCCGCCACGCTCTATGACAGATGGCAGCCGCGCGTCGAAGTTGGTTACGTGAACGACGACTTCACCCGCAACTTGGTCACCGTTCTTGCGGAGGAACGGATCGCCCTGGCGGTGAAGCAACCGCTTGCGTTGACTTACGGTGAGTTCGGGATTGCCGCGTGATCACCGGGGGGCCGCCGGAAACTCTGAGGCGACAGTTTTAGAGGACCAGCGGCCCGCTGATTTCATACGCGGGCAGAATGAAGGCAGTTTTGCGAACCGCTCGCAAGAGGTGTGACATGCCAGGACGAAAGCGAAAGCCTGATCATCTAAAGGTGCTGACCGGAACCCTCGAACCGCGACGCTCGAACGCGGACGCTCCGTCGCCGAATCCGGGTGTTACCGTTCCACCGGAATGGCTATCCGACAGAGCAGCCGAGATCTTCGCGACAACATCCGCCATCCTCGAAGGCATGGGGATTGCGTCCACCGATGACGTTCATGTGCTCGCGATGCTTGCCAGCCGATTGGAGGAAATCGAACTGATGACGGCAATCATCGAGGATGCTGGCAGAACGTATCAGACCACGAACATCGCGGGTGATGTGATGTACCGGGCGCGGCCGGAAGTCGGGATGCGGAATGAGGCAATGCGGCATGCGCAGTCGCTGCTTGCTGAGTTCGGCCTGACCCCTGCAGCCCGGTCCAAGGTAAGCGCCCAAGCGCCAAAGGGGCGAAATCCGTTTGCCGCTCTCGATGATCACGTGGTCAGGAGTTAGAAGCTCCGTTTCGATGGCTCCAACTGCTTCAGAAGCTCACCGCCCATCGGGCAGCGCGCGCTCGGATGCCCTTCGCCTGATGCATTTGGCTTCCGCATTCATCGACGCTTCCACCATCGAGCTATTGTGCTCAGAACGGCAAGCGCGACTCCCGACGCGTAGATGCCGGTCCAAATAGCCCCGTTGACGTGAAGACTGGTGTCGATCATGCACCGCCCTACCGAGGGCGCAGGGCGTCAGCAGGACAGAATTGGGTCGATTATTCGTTGGCAAACGGTACAGGGTGAAGGGCTGACATGATCGCCACGTGTGACACCTGCGGGCAGACCGTGGACGCCTACCGTCTGCACACCCCGCAGGACGACATACGCGCTCTCTCCGCGCCTCTAGGGGCCATCGTAGAGCCAACGGGGCGGCCTGGTGCTGTCGGCGCACTACACGGAAGGAAGGCCGTGCTACGGTGGACCCGTGAATGAAGCGTGAGAGTGTGCGCCGCCTCTTTTCAAATCGTTAACCATTCGCCACGGTCGGCACATTAGGTAACTAGGAGAACGGTATGCGTATACTGACGATGGCAGCGGGTGCGGTGATGCTCGCAGGGGCGGCGCAGGCCGCAATGGTCGATCTGACGTACAACATCACGGCGGAGGTGACGCTCGGCGAGCGGGACAGCCCCTACGGTGATCCCGATGACCCCGAGTACCCGAACAGCTTTTACCCAGGTCTGCCTGTCGGCGAGATCGTCGATCTCCCGTTAAATGTCAGCGTTGACGATGTAACCGGCAGGTACAGTCGCGCAGATTTGGGAGACCGCGAATACATCACGGTTGACCTTATGACGGGTGCGCTGAGCGCTTACATTCTAGAAGATTATGAGGATCTCAGGGAATACACCCTGAACGCCGACGGCTTTGGGTCCGTGTTTTTCCAAACAAATCCAAGAGATTTTATAACCGACTTTACCGGATACACCGTCTTGTCTTGGTCGGTTGACGGCCTCCCGGACATGGCGGAAGTGGCCCCCGTCCCCTTGCCTGCTTCCATGCCGCTTCTTGCGCTCGGACTCGCGGGCATCGGTTGGGTCGCACGGCGACGCCTTTCCTGAACTAGCAGAACTGGGAGATTGCGTATGCGGCCCGCTGCGCTTTTTCCTTCATCCGTGTTCTGATTGCGGGCGTATTCTCGGGAGTAAGTTATGCGGAATTTTGCGATGATTGCCGTTGCAGCGGCGGCGTTTGGCGGAACTGCAAGCGCAGCGACGATTAATCTGACCTACAACATTACGGCAGAGGTCACGGAGGGGTATCGGGCCACGACCAGCGGCGTGGACCCGTCGATCTACCCGAACAGCGAATACACTGGTCCGGTAGTTGGTGAAATTGTGGACTTAATTCTGCCGGTCATGGTAGATAGCGATACGGGGTACTTCGAAGAGAATGGCTTTAGCCGCGCTCGAGAGCAATACGAAGTCGATCTCTCGACGGGCGCACTCTTTGCTTACATCATGCCGGACGACGACAGCGCCTACTCTTACGACTTGGAGGCCGATGGCACGGGCGAGATCTTTATTCAGACGACAATACTGCCAGAGGGCAGTAATGGCGACCTGTTCGATTCGATCAAGTATGACGTGCTGTCCTGGTCGGTAGATGGCCTGCCCGAGATGACGGACGTGGCCCCGGTACCGTTGCCTGGCGCGATGCCGCTCCTACTGGTAGCCTTGGCCGGGGCCGGTTGGGTCGCACGGCGGCGTTCCTCTTAGGTAGGGAAATTGGCGGAGGCGGGGCGCTACGATTGCTCCTCGCCATGCTGTTCATCGGACACGCTTAAGTTTCCTCTAAGATGATTAATCCCATTTTACCGCGGTTCCTATCCTCGATGGCGCCGCGATGCGGGACTGAGGCTCATAGCTTTTGCCATCGATGCACGATTGAAGGGTATCTGTTTTCGCGGATATTGATGATGTGCGAGTTGATCTTGAAACCGTTGCGATGCTGCTATCGGGGCAGATTGCTGAAGTCGTAGTTGGCAAGGTCATAAATCAGGCCAGGCGGCATCTCAGCCAAAAAACCGGTCAGATTCTCCTATCGATGGATACAACTCGCCATATTTTAGCAACTCACGGCGATCATTTGGAGCACCATCACCTAACGATTATACCTATGGCTCTTCAAAATGGCTTATGGATTGCTGATCGACCCAACTGGTGCCGAGTCTCCTATAATGAACCAGCAACAGGGCTTCGGTACATTTGTGCGTTGAAGGGGCCTTGTTGCAGAAAGCCTGCGTGGGATTCACATCGTGAGTCCAGCGACATAGCTGTCCGGCATGTCCAAGCCTGCGCCCACCCGTTGCCGCACCCTGAACTGGTCGAGTTACAACGCGTCGCTGCGTGAGCGCGGGTCTCTGACGGTCTGGTTCGACCCGGGCATGGCTTGGCACGCGGCGCCTTCGGGCAAGCAGGGGCGGCAGCAAACCTTCTCGGACGCGGCGATCCAAGCGTGCCTGACCATCAAGGTGCTGTTCGGCCTGCCGCTTCGCCAGACAACGGGCTTCGTGGCGAGCCTGTTGAAGCTCATGGGGCTCGACTGGTCGGTGCCGGACTACTCGACGCT
>NZ_QKZL01000001.1 GCF_003253995.1 Palleronia aestuarii | reverse complement strand
AGAAACGAGGCCCTGCGCGCCATCAAACGCTTCGGTCGGACGCTCTGGAGAAGGTGGTCCGGCTACCACCGTCGAAGCCGCGTCGAGACCAAGATGAACTGCATGAAGCTCCTCGGTCAGAAGCTCATGTCCCGCGACTTCGACCGCCAGACCGCCGAACTCCAAGTTCGCATCGCCATCCTCAACCGCTTCACCGCCCTCGGCATCCCCGTCACGCAGCCCGTCGGCTGACCTCAAACGAAGAAAGGGGAAGTCCCTCCGTCAGGAGATTTGCGCAACAAGGCCCCCCGGGCCGGTATCGGCTCACCCGGCTGCTCCGCGGCCAGCGCGGCACGGAAGGCGTCATGGGCAATCCCGCGCCCGCCGGCGCGCGGGTGGTGGTGCTCGACGACAGCCTCGCCTCGCTGCCGATCGCCGAGGCGGACATCGGCATCCCGTGGAACTGGCGCATCGGCCCCGCGAGCCGCCCGGTCAGCGACGAGACCTATGTGGCGCAGGCCTTCACGCCCGCGGGCGCGGGGCTGCGGCCGTTCTCCGTGGCCCATGTCGAGCAGCCGTGGCGCAGGCATCGCGCGCCCGGCGATCTGACGATCCGCTGGACACGCCGGTCGCGCGCGCTCGCGGCCGACAGCTGGGGCGGGCTGGAGGTGCCGCTGGCCGAAGAACACGAAGTCTACGAAGTCGAGATTCTCGACGGCGCCAACGTGAAGCGGGTGCTGAGCACTGCCACCACCAGCGCGGTCTACACGGCCGCCCAGCAGACCGCCGATTGGGGCGGTCCGCTCGGCCCCGGCGACACGCTCGACATTCGCATCTACCAGCTCTCCGCCCTCGTCGGGCGGGGCGCGCCCAAGACCGTCACGCTGATACTCTGAAGGCCATCCCATGTCCGACGCCACGACCCATCTCCTGCTGCCCTACATCCTCGCGGCGCAGGCCCAGAAGCACGTCACCCACAACGAGGCGCTGCGCATCCTCGACGCGCTCGTTCAGCTCTCGGTCCTCGACCGCGATCTGGCAACACCCCCAACGAGCCCCGACGACGGTGACCGCTACATCGTCGCCTCGGGCGCGACGGGCGACTGGGCGGGCTGGGACCTGAACGTCGCGCTTTGGACCGACGGCGCCTGGCTGCGCCTGCCGCCGCGGACCGGCTGGCGGGCGTGGGTCGAGGACGAAGGGCTGCTGCTGGTCTACGACGGCGCGGGCTGGATCGGCACAACCCCGACGGCGTTGCAGAACCTCGCGCTCCTCGGGCTGGGCACGATGGCGGATGCGTCGAACCCGTTCTCGGCCAAGCTGAACGCCGCGCTCTGGACGGCGAAAACCATGGCCGAGGGCGGCACGGGGGATCTGTTCTACACCATGAACAAGGAGGCCGCAGGCGACGATCTCGGGCTGACCCTGCAGACCGACTTCGTCACAAAGGCGCTGGTGGGGCTGTTCGGCTCCGACCGCTTCCGCCTCGCGGTCTCGGCCGACGGCAGTACCTTCTTCGACGGGCTCAGCGTCGACAACGCCACCGGCATCGTCGACCAGCCCCGGCTGCCCCGGTTCAAGGCGTACACGAACTACGACAACTATGTCGGCATCGGCACCTGGACGAAGATCGGCCTCAACAATACCGACTACAACGACCAGGGCTCCTTCGACGCCGCGAACAACCGCTTCGTGGCGCCGGTGGACGGCACCTACCTCTTCGGCGCGACGCTGCTCTACAAGGTCAACGCCAGCACGTCGGCGCGGATGAGCGGGCGGCTCGTGCTGAACGGCGCCACCGAGATCCGCGGCTCTTTCGGAGAGATCAGCGGGGCACACGTCTCGGAGGCGACAGCGCTTTGGCTGCAGACAATGGTCGCGCTCACCGCCGGCGACACCGTTGAACTGCAGGGCAACTTTCGCGCCGCGGACGGCTACTTCGCCGCCGACCAGACGTCCTTCTGGGGCATGAAGATCGGCTGAGCAAGGCACGCCATGGCCTCACAACTGCTGGAGGACGGCTTCTTCCGCATGCCGGCGCACGACTTCGAGGCGATCCTGGCGTTCACTGCCTAGGAAGGTGCTAAGCGCGCGATAATCGATGCCGGACTCACGAGGGGCGAGGGCGAAGTTGACAACGGCCAAATGCGCTCAATGCTGGAGCTTCTGCGGCTCGTGCACCGCACAAGATGCGGTTTGCGTGTGAGACTCTTGCCCAACTGACGCCACGCTGAAGGTTTACGCACAAATCGACGTCAGATAACTTACCGAAGCACAACCCGCGCTGAGAAGGCACGAAGAAATTAAGAGGTAGCAAGTTAGTATCCATGCTGTCAGCCTTCGCCAAGAAATTATCAAGCTTGTTCCAGTTTCCGACATCGTTTTCGAGGCGGGACCCGAGTCCGGCAGCCGTACCAAGTGCAGATCAGCGCAGCGATGAGTCGACGGCTGCGGAGTCGATGCCGCGTTCAGAATCCGGGCTCGACGAGAGGCGCCCTCAGGAGCCAAGCGCTGACTCAAGCCATGTCGAAGAGCCAAGCCGGACAAAGCTGGTTGAAGATAACGACCCCCTCCTGCTGACAAGGCATGCGGAAGCCGTCGACGAGGTCGATCAGGTCACTGTGCAGAACCTGGAAAAGGCTTTGATGGAGGAGCGCCCTGGGAGCAGGGTCTCGGAGGGCAGCTCACGCCTGATGGTCTCGATGGCTCGGCAGGAGACGTTCGAACAACATAGTATCGAGGCGCGCGTAGAGCGCGCACCCGAGCAAGACAGAGTACCAGGCCCACTACCGGAGGTCGCCTCCGCGCTCGAGATCAAGATCAAGGACCTTGTCGCAGAGAGCGAATGCTCCGTGCGTCTTCGCAACGCGATTGGCGGCTCGAAGGAACTTCCTATTAACACTGTGGCCGACTACATGCGTGATCCAGAACAGGCGCGCGTCTATTTCCAAAAACACGTTCAGAACCTCGGCAGAAAGTCTGTCTCCGAGCTGCATAAGCTTGTTGTGGCAGCCTTCGCTTCTGGAGGAATTAGTTTCACGAATAGTGTCCCTTCGGATAGCTCTGCTGAGGAGCTTGACGACAGCGCTGAAAGACAGCGGGCGTATGAGGCCGCGCAGCGCCTCTTCCAGGGGTTACTTTTCCCCGACGAAATCCTGGACCGCTATCCTTCAGTTCGTCTGAAAAATCTACTTCTGAATACGTACTCGGAAGATCCCGTTCCGTTTTCGGAGTTCCTCAGCGCTTTTGGCGATACGCTCCACCATCTGGGAAGCCAAAAGAACTGTGGGCGCAAGTCGCTACAGGAGTTGGCGCGTATCACTGACGACATTGTGGCGGAACGCGTCAAAGCCCTCGGTATCAGAGAAGAGTGTATCCCGATTGTCAGGCAAGTGCTTGAGCAGCGCCCTTTAAGAAAAGAAGAGCTAGCCGCAGTCCTCGCTTTTGAGGCTGTCGACCTTTCCGCGCTGAGTAAGTCAGACCCTGCAGCAGTCTGGGGTGCTTCGATCAGCCAGATCATGCCACGTGTCTTGGCTGAACTCACTGCCCGTGAGCAGGAAGTAATAAAGCGACGTTACGCCCTAGACGGTGGCGAGCCTGAAACACTTGAGCGCATATCCGGTGACTACGGCGTTACACGCGAGCGCATCCGTCAGATCGAAGCAAAAGCTCTGCGCAAGATGCGCAACAAAAAAGTGATGAAGGCGCTTTCCGCAGCCTTAGAGTCGGAAGACACCATCGACCTCATATTTTCTAACCGCAAGATCATTACCGATGAGCAGATAGGTTCTGCTGCAAAAAGCCTTACGCCCGGACAGCGCTTGGCGATCGACATATCTTATGGTGGAGTCAAGCAGTTTCTGGAGAGTGAGAGTGTCCAGACTGAAGCAGGATGGATACTTGAACGCTATATGCTTGAGTTGCCGGAAGAGCCAGAAATCCTTGCGGGCTCGGTTAGGCAGCGTCTAGTCGATGCCGTGTTGAAACAATCCTTGCCAATTCGCGTCTCCAGTGTAGCGGAACACTTTCCCGATCTCACGCTTGACGGGATAAGAGCGGAGCTCGCAGATAGTTTTGATGCGACCATTGAAGATGATCTCATAGCCTCAGCGCCGCGGCTGCCCGCGTCGGCACGATATATTTTAATTCTGCGCAAAGCTGGACACGCACTTCACTGCAAGGAGATAAGGGCGGTCAATCACGAGATTTTCGGCAAAGATGATAGTATTCAGCAAATTGGATCAGTGCTCGGTGGCCTTGAGGAAGTACTTATTGTTGCACGTGGAACTTACGATCTATACGAAAATCTTAGTCTGAGCGAAGAGGATATCGAAGCCATCAGGAATACGGTTTATGACGCTTTGACAGTCCGCGGTGAATTTGTGAGCGTCAAGATCCTTTTCTCAGAGCACTTCCAGGGGACAACGGAGCAATACGGTACCCAGTTTGACTACTATATGCTGCTGGGAATTCTGCAGGACGATGAAAGGTTCGATGTCAGGCGAGGCTTGATGGTCGGCCTGACCAGCTTCTCGTCCGGCCAAGGTTTCTTGGGGCTGAATGAGGAAATCATCGCGGTGCTCTCCGAAGCGGGCCGGGCGCTCTCGCTGGAAGAGATTGCTGAAGCGCTGGAGGGACGGCGCGACACCTTCTTGACTTCGATTGCAACCAGTCTCGATAACTCTCCATTCGCCGTGTCCGTCGGACGCGGACACTATGATCTGACCGACCGAGTGTTCGGAGACGAACAGCGTCAGCAGCAGCTCCACACCAGCTGTTGTCTCGCACTGTCTCCCGGACCAAGGTCTGCACTTGCGCTTGCCGAGCTGATCTCCCCGATCTTCGGGGAGTATCACACGCGCCCGCTCAAGGGCTTTTTGTCAGGGTACAAGGACTTCGAGATCAAAGGAGACGTCCTCCACCTGCGCGAAGAGCCGCCAGAAGTTTCTGCATATCTTGAAGTTCGAGACGTAGCGCTTGATGAGGGGATAGGGACAGACGGTGGTCTAGGAAGGCTGAGGGATTTCCTCGCGCTCCACGGGGCGTCGGACTACACTGATCTGGATCCATACCTGAAACACCCCATTGCCGCAATCAACGATACAAGCAGTGAGGACGAAATCCTCGATAAGCTGCTAGGTGACTTCGGGGTCTGAGCATGAGCCTGAAGGATATTTCTCTACCCTTCTATGTGACGACCAGCGAGCACGATCCCATCGCTGAGTTTTTCGATCCTGTCCTTGAGCGGGCGTTCACCTACGACGTCGCAGTCGGCTATTTCAGTACCGCATGGCTACGGGATGCCGCGCATGGGATGGCAGAGTTTGCTTTGCGCGGCGGAAAGGCGCGCTGGATCATCTCGCCCGAACTCACGGAAGATGACTTCAGGGTGCTCGCCGACAATGGCGCCTGCCGGGAAGAGCGCATTCGAAAAGTTATCTCTCGCTCCTATCACGAACTATTTGCTGGCCTGACCCAGCGTACGCGGGAAGCCTTGGGATGGCTGATTATCGACGAAGTCCTTACCTTCAAGATCGGTATCCCGCGCAACCGGCTTTCGGGCATTATGCACGCGAAGCAGGGGCAGTTCAGCGATGATGAAGGAAACCGCGTTGGGTTTTTGGGCTCATACAATCTGACGGGCGGCGCGCGCACCAATTGGGAGGCTTTTAGCGTCTTTTGCGACTGGTATTCTGAAGAAAGTGAGCAGCGCAACGATGCCATCGAAGCGTCCTTTGGGCGCATGTGGCAGGGCCGAGACCCGAACCTCGCAGTTCACGACCCAAGAGCAGCTGATCTAAGTGCTTTCGTTGAGCAGGCGCGCCGATCGTCTCGGCACTACGATCTCTTTCCCGACGCATCTCCAGAAAAGGAGCCCCAGTCTCCACGTGTCCCGCCGCACTTCTTGAATAACGGCCGGCTTCGCGACTATCAGGAAGAGGGCATCAGGAACTGGTTCAAGAATAACGGCAAAGGGCTTCTTCACATGGCAACAGGCACCGGCAAGACGGTGACTGCACTCACGACCGTGACCCGCCTGAATGACTATGTTACGAAAAAGCAAGCAGAGCTTCTAACCATCATCGCTGTGCCATACCAACACCTCGCCGAGCAGTGGGCCAAGGAGGCCAGAGAGTTCGGGTACGAGCCTGTCCTGTGTTATGGCGGTGTAATGCGCTGGATGAATGAAGCGCAGGGCCTTCTCAACGATCTCCGTGCCAAGGTGAAGCAGCACGGCATGTTGATTGTTGTGAACGCATCTCTGCGTGACAAGCCCTTTCAAGGGCTAATCGAGCAGGCGCCAGGCCATCTGCTTTTCGTCGGTGACGAAATGCACAACCTCGGAGCCCGAAACGCTCTAGCCTCCTTACCTGCGAACGCCAATTTCCGACTTGGACTTTCTGCGACGCCAGATCGCGCCGGCGATGAGGAGGGATCGACCGAGCTCAAGAATTACTTCGGTGAGACCGTACTGGAGTTTGGGCTCGACAAAGCGATTAAGGGCGGATTTCTTTGCCGCTACTTCTACTACCCGGTTCTCGTTCATTTTGATGATGAGGAGCAGCTGGAATATGATGAGCTCTCCCTGCAAATCAGTAAGCTCTTTGCACAAGGAGAAAAGCCTGATGACAAGGACGGCAGCGAGGCTCTCAAGAAACTTCTGATTCGCCGTGCGCGGCTAATCGGCAAAGCGAAAAGCAAGCTCCCTGCGCTGCTCGGCCTGTTGAAGGAGCAGGGGGACGTTCGCCATACGCTGATATATTGCGGCGATAGCAAGGAAGAAGAGAAGAGATATATCGATACAGCTCTTGAGAGGATTGGTTCAGGGCTGGGGCTGCGTGCCAATAAATTCACATCGGAAGAAAGCAACGATGAGCGAAGCCGACTGTTAGATCAATTCGCAGCCGGCGACCTCCAGGTTCTATTGGCTATTCGATGCCTGGACGAGGGTGTAGATGTCCCCATGACGCAAACAGCCTACATCCTTGCCTCTTCAACCAACCCCAAAGAATTCATTCAGCGGCGTGGCCGCGTCTTACGGAGATTTCCAGGTAAGGAACGCGCGTTAATCTATGACTTCATCGTTACACCACGTCCCGAAATCTTGGAGGATAAGGGTGTCTCGAATGTGGAGCGATCCCTCATGCGGCGGGAGCTGGCGAGATTCAATGAGTTTGCGGAACTTGCGGAGAACCACGGAGAGGCGCTGTCGAAGATACGTCTTGTCAAGGAGAAACTCAGGCTTCTTGACTATTAGGCGCGAAAATTCTCTCTAATACTGACACTTACGCGAAGAAAGGACTGCGTGCAGATGAGCAGTGATAATCTCTCCCCTCGCGATATATTGAAAGCAGCGTCGCCACGTGTGAGAACGACGGTGAATGAGATACTCGAAATCGAGCACGAGTATCAGAGTTACCGCAATCTAAGCTCAGCGGGTAGTGTCGAGAAGGAGATCGCGCAGCGCATCAAGCAATTGATTGAGCGGGAGGTCAAAAAGTGAGAATCAAGCGCCTACTGCTACGGAATTTTCGACAGTTCTACGGCGACTGTGTTCTGGAATTCGAGGTTGATGACCAAACGCGTATTACCGTTATTCACGGGGAGAACGGTGCGGGAAAAACTTCACTACTGAATGCTTTCAAGTGGGTACTGTACGGCCACACTGACTTCGACACCGGCGAGCAGACGATCCTGAACGAGCTCGTACTTTCGCAGACGAAGCCCGGTGAAATTGCGGAACTGTTCCTTGAGCTCGAGTTCGAGCACGAGGGCGCGGTCTACACAGTCAGCAGGAAACAGGAGTATCGGCGAGTAGGAGAAGGACTGGAGGCTGAGGCTATCGGAAAGTCTGTGCCAAGCGTGACTTGGGTAGACGCCAGCGGGAAATTCCAGCGCTCGCAAAATCCTTCGAGTCAGATTAACCAGCTCATCCCCGAGAAGATGCACTCGTATTTCTTCTTCAATGGTGAGCGGATCGAGAAGCTGGCGAACGTTTCGGCCGCCGGTGAAATCCGTGATGCCATACGAACGTTGATGGGCTTGGAGATTGTGGAGCGGGCGAGTGACCATTTAGGCCGCCTCGTGATTAAGGACCTCCGGAAAGAGGCGAGCGAAACGGCTTCGTCTGATTACCGGGAACTGCTCTCCCGTCAGGAAAAAGCCGTTGATGAACGCAGGCGGCACGAGGAGGCCAGGGATACAGCCGAGGCGAACCGTGTCGGCTATCAGAACGAGATTGACGCGATCAATGCGGCCTATGAGGGAATCGCCGACGTCAAGGCCAAGGCGGAACAGCGCCGCTCACTGGAGAACGAGAACCAGAGCGTTAAGGACGATCTTGAGGAGCTTCGCCAGGCGCGGATGGAGGCTATCGCGCAGACCGGTGCCCTCGCGTTCCTGAAGGACAGTATCACCTCAGTATCGGAAAAGCTTGAGGATTGCCGCCGCCGCGGTGAGCTACCCTACAAGATTCGGCGTACCTTTGTCGATGACCTGCTGCACGAAGGGACCTGCATCTGTGGAAGTGAGCTCGCAGAGGGCACAGCACAAAGAAAAGCCGTAGAGGCCTATCGGGACCGGGCGACGGGTGAGGACCTCGAAGCCGCCTTTACGGAGACAGTGAGCAACCTGCGGGCGATGCCACGGGAGCGGGAACGTCTCTATAAACAGATCACGGCGTGGTCAGCGAAAGAGGCCGAGCTCAAACAGCGTCTGAAAGAAATTTCTCAGGCCCTCGACGAGATAAGTAGTACGCTCGGTTCTTCAGAGATCGAAGATGTGAAGCGTTTGGAAGAACGTCGTACCGAGCTCGGCCGGCTCCAGGCCGATGAGCAGCTCAAGATTGCGAAAGCCAGCGATGCGATTAAGCAGTATGATGAGGAGCTGGCCGGGATCCGGAAGGAGATCGAGAAGGTTAAATCCAAGTCCGAGAAGGAGGACGTAGCGCGCCGCAGGCTGGAATTTGCTGAGGACTGCAAGAGCCTTGTGGACGGCTTGCATGAAGCGCTAGCAGAAGAAACCCGCAAGCGTCTTTCCGAACGAGTGAATGAAACCTTTCAGTCGATTTTGCGTAAGGATTTTTATGCGGAAATCGATCCGGATTACACGCTCAAGATTTTCAAGGACTTGCCTGGAATAGGGAAGCAGCCCGTCTCCGAGAAATCCACCGGTGAAAACCAAGTCATCAGTCTCAGTTTCATTGCAAGCCTTGTGAGCCTTGCAAAAGAACGCAAGCAGGCGAAGGGATCATTTTTTAAGGGTGGCGTGTTTCCCATCATAATGGATTCACCTTTCGGCGCTCTTGATCGCGAGTATCGCGAAAAGATCGCAGAGCATATTCCGCAGCTTGCAGACCAAGTTGTGATTTTCGCATCAAACTCGCAGTGGAGTAAGGAAGTTGATGGGAAGTGCCGGCCCTATATCGGAAAAGAGTACAGCCTTGTTTACCACGCGCCAAAATCAACGGGTCGTGAGGAAAATAACAGCTACGTAAAACGTACCGACGGTCCGGAGTTCACAAAGATTGAGGAGGGCTACCTTGGCCGCTAGAGTTAGACGACCCGCCGAGTTTGATGACATGCTCAATGAGCTGAGGGACACAGGTGTCTTTCCAACTTTCAAGGATGCAATGGTATTCGCTGCTACCCTTGGATATCGGCGTGGAAACCGGAAAGAGTTCAAAAAGAGCTCTGAGCCGATCGATCTGGACGTGTTCCGGGGTGACTTTGATCGCACGATCATGAGCATCCTGGCAATTGAGGAAATGGATAATCCCAAGATGATTGCGCCGTCGAATGAGACCGCTCGGGTACTCTGTTTCGAAGAGTATGCGAACGGTGGGCTGGAAATTCTGAAGCGTGAGATTTGGGATGGAAAACAAGACTGGCGTGAAGGCCTGTTGTCACTTATTCAGCGAGAGGAGGAAGAGCACACGATGCTTGATGACATTACAGAATTGGCGAATTTTTAGTCGCAAAATTGGACTATAGTTCAGCCCTAGCAAGCTACTGAAAAAGTCACGGTGGGTAGCGTTAGGGTCTCTTCGTATCCCAATGACCGACGTTGTCGTTGAACAAGGCTTTCAGTAGCCTGTCGAAAATACAAGGATATTTTAATAGCCGCTCCATGTGTACGTGCTTTATTCCCTAGAGGCGTTCGACTTAACGAGTCGATGGCCGGCTAGGCGAAGGCCGCGGGCAGTGAGCGCGGCGTTCCAACCATCTCGTGTCCCGATGCGGCTGGAGTCCTCATACAGTCCCTTGGACTCCTCTATTCGCGTGAGCCGAGCAAACTTGGCATGAAGCGGATGGTCGGGCGCAACAAACGCCTCTTTTCGATGAAGGATAGGTGGATTCCGCTGCCCGCTGTAGCGCCGCGATTTGACACGGAAGGTTTGCAGATTAACCGTCAGGGCGTGCGCTAGGGACGGGTGAGGATCAGTCTCGAATTCCGGATAGGTCAGGTAAGAGACCTTAGGTTCGCCGCGGTGAAGCTTGATCACATTGGCCCCATCGACGCGGCCGATATAGCCGCGCGCGCAGCCTTCATAGAGCCGTAGGATCGGAGGCAGCGCCTCGATCGCGCTCTCATGCACGTAGATCGCCGAGGGTGTTAGCTTGCCCACTTCCGAACTCCTGCAGGCTGCGTCGATCACCTCTGGATCACCGAGCGAGAACAGGAGCTCATCTGCTAGCTGGCAAGCCTTGGTGTAGTTCGAGAAGAAGGCTTTCACGTCCTGCTTGAGCTCCTCTGGAAGCTCGGAGTAGCGTGGGCGGCCGTCAAATTGCGAGAGTGCGAGGTAGAGTTGGAGGTCTTGCGTTCGCTCAGCTGCGATTTCATCCCACTGCTCAGCGTCCGTCACCCGTTTGATAACTTGGAAGGCACGTTTTGGACTGCCGAAAACCTCGCGTATTGTCCGGATCTCGGACCCAAGCTCATCCTCAGCTGGCATCCGCCCGCGTTTCATCCAGAAATCTATCAGGGGCTGGAGAAGCGCCTCGTGCTCATTGAAAAGGGTCTCAGAGCGGGACAGGCGTGGAGCAACTGCACGCCGTCGATACCGCGAGGCTTGGAAGGCAACGCGTTCTTCGTCGTTGCGGAAAACGTAGAAGACGCCAGGCCCGGCCGGCAGAGCGGATACGTCGAGCGTCTGGTCGATCCAATTCTTCAGTTCTGTCTGCTCGAATAGCTTCTGAAAGGTTCCTCGAGATGTTAGATGCCCATCTGAATGGTCGGCGGTTTCTGCCCCATCACGAGCCTCGGCCGTTAGCCGAGCGCTGACGACCAGAACACTCTTGGCCAAAGAGTAGGCATCGCGAAGTGCATCGTCCCGCTCTCTCGGATCCTCGATCACATTGACTACATAACCAAGGTTCACAATCGAGGCTGGATTGCGCGGCGCGTCCGGGCGGAAGAACGGGTCCCAGCCATTGATCTTGAATCCCATGGAACTGAGGCGGGCGATGTCCTGCCCGCGTCCACATCCGTAGTCGAAAATCTCAGTATCGGGTAACGCCAAGCCGTCGGTCAGCGCCAGCTTGATCGGACGGGAAAGATCAGCCCGCCCGATCGCCGTCTTATGGCGCTCGACCGGCTGCTCCATGGCTCATGCGGCCTCATCGAACGGCATGGCAACTAGCTTGCCAATGTCGCGGAGTTTTCGGTTTCCGGCGAGGTAGGAAACCCCGCGATGCAGATGGAGCCTGAACTGATGTTGTAGTGTTTCCGGGTCCGTCTCAAAACCATCCCGAAGACACCGCTCCTTTAGTAGCGCGAGATATATTTCGTGGTGCCGCCCGCCGAATACCTTCCAAGTCATTTCGACATTGCTGTCGGCCGAGATTTTCGCATTCGGCGGGACGCTAGGCTCGGACAGAGACAGGCAGAAGGCCCACCGGCAGAGCACGTTCCAGTGTTCGATTCCCGTGTAGCGCTTCAGCTTGATCAGGTGATCTTTGCCTTGCTGAGAAAGACGGATGTAGTCGATAGCCATCAAGCAGCCTCCTTCTTCGGAAAATAGCCCTCCGAGATGCGCGTGGCGCCAGCCGCATCATCGAATTCCAAGGCGTATATCCGCCCGATCCAGGGGCTGAGCCGCTCCAGATAGTCGCCGGCAATCTCTTCATCCGTCGACAAAAGCAGCACCTGATGGCTTGCGAAAGGGAAGTAGCGCTCGACGAGATGGCCCCTATGGCCGCTGTCGAGCCGCCCGAGCGGGGTGTCGATCGCAGTTGGCAGTGGGCGGCCAGATGCCTTGGCCAGCCCCCAGAGCAGCGCCACGGCCAGTAGCTGACGCTCGCCGGCAGAAAGGCGTTCAGGAGGAAGCCGCTCACCGTCATTCGCGAAGAGCGTCAAAGAGAAATCATCTGGGTCAATCGAAAGCCCAGTGACGAGGCTCGTCTTACGAAGGAGCTGCTGATAGCTATCCAGGACCAGTTGCTCGATCTTGCGCAGATGTCGCTCGACCACAGCACGCCGGAAGGTCTCCAGCGTCCCTCGTACCTTGGGTGAGTGGTGCAGGATGCGCGCCCTGTCATTACGCTGAAGCTCGGCTTGAACGTCAGTCTCGAGGAGGCGTGTCAGAGTCTGCTGTTTCTGGTCGAGCTCCCGCTCGGTGCGCGCAATCTCTTCCTCAAGGCGGCCAAGCTCGGCCTCGAGCCGAGAGATCTCTGTTCTATGTTGCTCGCGCTCTTCTTGGATCGAAGAGAGACTGTCGGGCTGAGGCACACTGGCTGCCTCGAGCTGCGCCTGATCGAGCTCTTCTTCGAGGCGGCGCTGTTCGGTCAGCTGGCTTTGCGCCTCCTCCTGGGCTTCCTTTAGGTCGCGGTTGAGCAAAGCGCGAAGGTCACCTTGCGCTTCGGCCGGCAGATCAAGGTAGCTCTCCCGCGCGCTAATCTCTTGGCGGCGCGCGCGATCCTCTCCGCAAAAGGCCTCCAGACGCTTGAGTAGATCAGGGTCTGAACCCTGTTCCCTCGCGAGTTCGAGGAGCCTAACGTCGCGCTCTTGAAGGGTTTCTAGGACCTCGCGCTGATGTCGGCTTTCCTCTTCCTGGTCGGCGCGCTTGGAGACGGCCGTCAGGAGATCGGGGCACAGAGCCAAAGGCAGGCAGCCAGCAGCCAACTCCCGAAGGCTGTGCGCGCTGTCGCTCGCAGCCTTTTCGGCCCCGTCACGCCGCGCTTCGATCTCCGCTCGCTGATCGTAGAGCTCGCCCCCCAGCTTGCGATAACGCTCCTCGATCTTGGAGAGGTGGGCGCGCGCCTGTTCTAGGCGAAAGGCTTTCAGAGAAGCCCTATCCTGCTTAAGCTGATCTAGGCGTTGGCGGGCAGCTTTGATCTCCTGCTCGGCTTTTTCGATCGTCTGGCGGTCTACATCGCTTTTGGCTTCGACCTGCTTGCGCCGTTCGAAGGTCTGTAGATCCTTCTCCAGCTGGTCGACGATATCAAGACCAAGGAGGTTTTGAATGGCGGTGCCGATCAAATTGGCGGAGCTCTCAGGAGAAGCGTAGCCCTCGACTTTCTCCCCATCGAACAGGAAGAGATGGGCGATGTTGCTCGGAAAGAAGTCTTCGACCTGATTTGACCAGTTCTCCGTCATCGTCCGGTCGACCCGACCGTCGCGTTGAACCTCGAAGTGCTCCTTGCAGCCACTTTCGATCAATCGCCACGAACGATGGAGGCGGTACTCCGCCTCGTTCCCCTCGAGCGTATGCCGGAAGGAAAGCTCGATTGCAGCCTCTCGAACTCCAGGTGCTCTATGAATGCAGTTCGCCAAGAACTTCTGGTAGCTTAGCCCGTTGCGGTTTGAGCACTTTGCGAAAGGGCCGAACAACACCAACTGAAGAGCGTCCAATAGCGTAGTCTTGCCGCCACCGTTCAGACCGCCAAAGAGGATGACAGGCTGTTCAGGGCTCGGCGGTGTCAGCTGAATGGTCTGGCGGCCGCCATAGATGCCGAAGTCGTGGAGGGTAAGTTCATCAATTATCATTATTTGGCCTCATCTACCTGGCCCTCGATTAGCTCAAGCGGCTCTTGTATCCGCGTGAAGCCAGAGGCGTGGTTCTGCCCGCGGGCGCAGGCTTCCTCGCGGCCGTTTTGCTTGCGCCTAGCGCGCTCTACCGCATCGTTTTCGTCATCAAAGAAGTTTCGCTGGAAGGCGCCTTCGATGGCCTTGAAAAGGCCGGCGCGGCGCAGCATCGAGCGGTAGCGCTTTTCCGTGGCGAGAAGCTCGCGGGTTAGCTGGAAGTGCAGTTCGTCATTCCCGCACAGCTCCTTCAGAAGCTGCATCTCATCCGCACCCATCGCAGCGTTGTCGTCGAGCGCACGACCTGGATAAGGCGAACCGCTCGCTTCCTCGTAAATCCGAGGCAGGCTGTCCTCGATCTCATGCTTGTCCACGACCCAAATGCGTCGGATCTCCTCGAGCTCGGGCAGTGAGATCAACTCGATATCGTGAACGTAGTCCGGACCGGTCTCGCGGATGATCCGTTGAACGTCCAGGAGCTCTCGCAGCCAGTTCTCTCGGACTTCCTGCTTGTAGGGACCCGGAATGGGGCGATCATGGAAGAGCTGCACGGACCCGTTCATGCGCCTGAAGTCGCGCAAATGGCGGTCATCCCACTTGCCGTCGCTGTCCTTTGGGGCAAACCTGTTCCGGAGCTCGAGGAGCGGAAGCATCCACTCCTTCTCCTCGTCATTCTGGATCATTGCCTGCATCGATTTGTCCTTCTCGACCATCGTGCAGACCCAGCAACCGAAGCGGCTATCGCCGCAGCTCGGCGTGCTGGTATCGACGACCAGCGGGCACTCGTTATCCGGCGAGGCGCCCTGATACATCGTCAGCAAATCCTTGTTGTTGTAACCCCACGGGTTCTGGACCTGCATGAGGAACATCCAGATGTCGTCGTTCGTCCAGTCCTCGACCGGCGTGTAGACATAGGAGTTTGGCAGACCGCCATTCGGGCTCAGGCGATCCCGGACGCGCTTCTTTTCATAATGTTTCATGACCTTGGCGCGCGCCACGCTCTCGGCTTTGCGCGTGCCAAGCACCAAGATCGCCTCGCCGTGGCTCTGCACGACTGAGCTGATAAACTCGTGGGAGGGATTGATCTTAAGGCGTTCGGTGCACCAGCGGAACTTTGGTCGAGGAGCTGGGTAGCCGCGGCCCAAGAGGTTTACCCAGAAGGTGTTGCTTGGATCAGGGCTGAGCTGATGCGCGGAAATCGGCAGACCCTGCTCGCCAGCTGCCGCATCGATCTTTTCGAGGGAGCGGCGCACCCAAGAAGATACGATGGGGTTCTCGACCAAAGTATCGGTGCTTATGACGTAGACCGGCTTGGTCAGTTCATCAGGGCGTAGCCGCGCCAGAGCCATCCAGACAAGCTGGAGTGTGGCTGTTGAGTCCTTGCCCCCGCTATAGCCGATGACCCAAGGGACCTCGTCGGCTTTGTAGAGTTCCGCGACCTCGTCCATGATCAGGTCGAACGTCTTGCGGAAGCCGAGTTCCTCGAAGGCTGAGGCCGGCTTGCGAAAATTAGGCTGCTGCATGTTCTCCTCGATTGAATGCGTCCTCGACACGTTGCTCCTCTGGCGAAAGCTCGATGCCGAGCTTCTGCTTGATCGCGTTGGCGGTGAGGATAATGTTTTGTTGCGCCTTGGAGACCCGTCCGCCGAGCAGGGCGCGGCCCTCCCACAGCGCAGCATTTGACCGTTTCCAGTCGATGTCTGAGAGCTTCTTGAGCTTCTTCTGCCAATCGTTCGGGTGTTTACGAACCAGGGTATTGCCGACTCGCGCCAAGGCTTGGAGCACCACTCCGTGTGAGTTGATGAAATCTTGGCGGACCTCTCCGGCCGTGATTTGACCGTTGCGCACGAGCTCCCATTCCTTCATGTGCTGAGCAACTTCCTCCCAGAATTTTACAGCGAGCTCTGCCGCTTCTTGTGGCTCCTCAAGATCAACACCGGAGATTAGTTCATTTGTAGCATTGTAGATTGCGCTCAAGGTGAAGAGGCGCCTAGAGCGTGGCGAAAGCGTTGTTTTCTCGACCTCCACAACGTCTCGGAATATTTTTGATTTCAGAACGAGACCCTTAGCAAGCAGTGCAGTTTCATCTCTATGATCATACAGCACCCCTAGTGACTTGGACGGCCGAATTGCATACCTATTCAGGTCAGCAAACATCTGCTGGCAGCGCTCAAGCCCAATATCAAGGAAGAAAACAACAGATATCGTCTCATCAGATAACTCGGGGCGTTCTCGAAGCGCAATTTCGATTGCGGCTCGTCGATGCTGTCCATCATTTATTACAAAACGTGAATCCATTGGGATATGGAGCATGCCAATTCGGCCTGTTTCCTCATCTGACGAGAGCCTTTCAAACTCCACTTGACCATCAACCGATACTGTAATCGCCGAAAAAACATAGTCATTAGGATTCTCGGTGATATATCTCGCCATTTCAGGAATTCGAGAGCGATTCAGCTGTCGCTGAGCGCGCATCTCCGGAAGTATTTCTTCTTCATTGAAGACAAAGAGTCTTGGCAGCAGCCGTAGTGGGCACATTGATACATAGTACTCTCTGCCTGCCTGGATCCCGCGGATAGCGGGGAACACGATTTCGAAGCCTTCTGACATCACGAACTTGCACCTTGCGACGCTCTGTGGGATACAAACACCATGAGCCATAGGACGCTCTGTTTGTCAAATCAGAAACGTACACGCTGGGAGCGCAACCAAACTTTTCGCATGGAGGAGCGCCTTGGTAGTCTATCTGGACTGTAACGCGACGACACCATTGGAACCTGCCGTGCAGGATCTCATGGTTCGTCACTTCTGCGAGGAAGTGGGCAACGCGGGAAGCCGCACTCACGAGTTTGGATTGCAGGCTAAGAAGGTGGTGCAGGTCGCACGCGAGCAGGTGGCGTCACTAGTTGGTTCCGAGCCAAGCGAGGTTGTCTTCACCAGCGGTGCAACCGAAAGCAACAACATCGCTTTGCTGGGACTCGCAGAATATGGCCAGCAAACTGGACGGCTACACATCGTTTCGACTGCCATCGAACACAAAGCTGTTCTGGAGCCCTTGGAGGTGCTGGAGCGGCGTGGCTTCGAGGTGACGCTCGTCCCCCCCAACCTCGACGGATTTGTCCCGCCCGAGCGTGTGCTCGAGGCGGTTCGGTCAGACACGCTTGTGGTCTCGGTCATGCACGTCAACAACGAAACCGGCGTCATCCAACCGATCAATGAGATCGCAGCAGGGCTCGAGGGGTTAGCCGCGTATCTGCATGTCGATGCAGCCCAGAGCTTCGGCAAGGTGGTCGACGAACTGAGATTGCCTCGGATCGATCTTATTAGTGCGAGTTCGCATAAGATTTACGGGCCCGTTGGGGTGGGCGCTCTAATTGCACGTCGTCGCAGGTATCGAAGACCACCAGTTGAGCCTTTGGTCTATGGTGGTGGGCAAGAGCGCAGCTTGCGACCCGGCACTCTTCCAACCCCCTTGATCGTCGGCTTCGGTTTGGCTGCGGAGCTTGCTGAGAAAAACTTCAAGGCGCGACACGAGAGGTGCTTGGCAATTCGCTCCGAGGCGCTCGCAGCCCTTGGAAACCTAAAGATCTCTCTGCACGGGGATGAAGCTCGACTGGTTCCCCATGTGCTGAACATCAGCATCGACGGTCTCGATTCCGAGGCGGTTATGCTGTCGCTTAAGGGTTTGGTGGCCGTGTCGAACGGCTCTGCTTGCACTTCAGCGAGTTATGAGCCGAGCCATGTCTTGAAGGCAATGGGCTTGTCCGATGCTGAAATTCAGGGCGCAATTCGTCTTTCCTGGTGTCACTTAACACCCGACTTTGACTGGGGTGAATTGGTCCGACGGATTAAATCGCTACTCTAGTTTGAGCTCGATGAATGGCATACTTGAATTCAGGCACCGCATGCTTAGCCACTTTGGATATGCAAGAACGTTCCTTCGCACTGCCATCGCATAAACGTCATCAGGTATTTGAGAGAAGCGGTTGATGTCTTGGGCTTGAATGTTGGCAATAAAGACGCGGACGGATGGAACTTGGTCGAGACGCGCACAGCCAAAGCTGCACGCGCCTCCGACTGATATCTTCCGAGTCCGGTCGATTGCTAGGTCTCGCGGCGCGCCTGCAGTTTCTCGGCAAGATGGACATGCAACTTATGCGGCATCGGCCTCCATCATCTTTAGGTAGTGGGCGGTCAGATCTGCGATCTCCCGCAACGTAGGCTCCAAAAATTCCGCCTGAGAGACCATGGTCTCGCCCTTCAGGTCCTTAAGGGACTCCAGCAGCGACTGCAGGGTGTTCAGTGGTGTCTGACGCGCCTTGTGCATGCGGAACTCCGCCTCGACGATCCGCATGGTCTTCTTGGTGTTCTCCGGTTCGTCCGTATCGAACTGCGCCGCGAAGGAGGTACTGTTCTCACCGTCATAGCGGGCCATGTCACTGAGAAGCCGGATATTCTCCGCCTTGTAGAAAATGTTCTGGTTCTTGTCGTTGTTGGCGGGTCGCGGCTTGGAGAACGCCCATTCGAACAGCGCCTTTTCTCCTTCGGGCGGCAAATATAGCCGATCCTTGGTGAAGCCGAACAGGTTCTGTGTGAACTTGTGCTGCAGGATGTTCTCGAAGAAGTAGTGGTCGCTGTCCAAGAACTCCTCCCCATCCGGAAGCTGGTCCTCGAAATTCGCCTTGAAGTGGCCGAAGGCCGAGGCCGACTGGATGTTGCGCCGGGTCTTGGTAGGCCCGAGTGACACAAGGTCGGAGACCCGCACCACGAGGTCCTCTTCGAGGCGCAGCGCCTCGTCATCGCCGTGCCGGTCAGCGAAGAAGCGGTGGTAGAGCGAGGTTATGTAGAGGTTGGTGGCGTACGGCCCCCACTGCTTGGCGTGCGAAATATGGCGGACGCCAAGCAAGATCGGCAGCTTCTCTTCCAGCTCGTCAATAGTGGCGGCCTTGACCGGGTGAACCGAGAGCTTGTCGGTGTCGCTGATGATCTGCTCCAGCTTGGCCACAAGGCGCTCCTGGGCCTTCACCTCCTCGGCGGGCATCTTGCCGCCCTTCTTAAATCGTTTGAGCTTGGTGCGCTCTCGTTCAAGACGGGCCCCGCGGATATTGCGAAGAACCGAGGTCCGGGTGTTGCCTTCGACGACGATGTAGTGGCCGGGCTTGTCGGGGTGTTCCCATACGATAATCGGGTCAATGGGCACCCAGCCTTGCGCGACGATGGCCTCTTCAAGCTCACCGGCCTGATAGACGTTGTAGACCGTCTCGGTGAGGTTCTTCTGCAGGTCGGGCTCGAAGATCGCGTCGGCATCGCTGTAGCGCGAGATGTGGTCTGGTGCGATCCGCGGGTTGTTAGGATCAAGGAAGACCTTGTCGAAGTCCACCGTGATCGGCTGGCCGATGTCCTGGAAAGTCAGGGGCATTATCCGTCTCCTTCTGTGATGGCGGTTTGGTCGGGCGAAAGGGTGAAGGTGCGCGCCTCGCAGGCCTCGGCGGCCAAAAACGCTTCGGCGCGCATCAGAATCCGGGCCGGCAGCCCGCGGTAGTCAGCACCGGCGAGATAGCCGGCAAGGGCGGCGAACTGATCGGCAGGCGGCGTATCAGACAGCAGGCCACGCAGCGTTTCCAGGCAACCTTCGAAGGCGGCCACCTCCTCCTGCGTGAGCAGCCAGGCCTCGTAGCCGGCAAGCGGCAGGGGCAACTTGATGGCCATCGCGTACGAGCCCGGATGGTCGAGATAGGCCGCAATGACGGCCTCGCGGTTGTGGCAGTCGGCAAGGAAGGCCGTCAGCTCGGGGCCGATCTGGGGCCGGAAGGTGAAGGCCACATAGCGCAGCCAGGTGGTCGGGCCGTGCGGTGTCTTCGTCGGGCGTGCCTGCCGGGCCATATCTAGGGTTCCGAAGAGCTCCTCGCGCGCGAAGTAACAAGAGGTCAGAACCTGCATCATGGAGCGCCAGAGGCTCCCGGCGGAAAGGTCCTTCTTGATCCCGTGCCGTGCCCCCGCCCGCGCCAGAAATTCGGTCGGGTCGGACAGGTGGGCACCCAGGGCGCTGAAGGCGTTAAACACTCCGCGGAACGCCGCGCTGTTTTCCGAGGTTTCGAGGAGCGCCCCCCACTCGGCCTGCTCCTCGAACTTGTCGAGGGCGCCATAGTAGGGCAGCCCGTTGAGCAGGACACGGCAAGTCTGGCCGGGGCCGATGGTCTTGAGCTGCTCCAGGACTCTAGTGACTGTTGCGTCCTTCACACTGTGCTTGCCGAGCAGCGCTGCGACCTTGTCTGTGAGGTCGGCCTCGCTCCCATAGTCGATGTCGATTAATTCGGGCCGGAGGTAGTCGCTGATCTCTTGATACAGCCAGCGCTGGTCAAAGTGATAGGCGAGGTCGTCGTTGCGGGCCTGAACGACATAGGCTGAACCCTTGCCGGGAAAGTAACGCACGCAGCGCCCGGCGGCCTGCATCAGCCGGATCACGCTCTTCGACGGATAGGTCATGATGACGGTATTGATCGCCGGATCATCGAACCCTTCGAGCAGGATTTGCGCCGAAACGAGAATCGCCCGGGGCTTCTCGGCGAAGACGGCGAGGAAGTCGTCATTGTCGGTATGCAGCGAATTTCCCTTGCCGTGGACATAGCATAGATCGTCTTGGGAGAGCGGATGATCGGGCGCGCGCGAGAGCCGCTCGGCCAGCACATCATAGAACTCCTCGACCCGGTCGATCCGAGGCGCCAGCACCAGCACCTTGGTGAACTCGTCCTCGCAGCGGTCCACGACATAGTCGGCAAGGTCGCGAACCTGCTCGTCAGACCACTCGAAGTTCTCGACCGGGAAGTCGAGGAACTCGGGCATGATGATAACGCCGCGGTCTTCAAGCTCGCGGTAAGTTATCGTGAACGCGATCTCGTCGATTCCGATCGGCAAGTTGTCCATTCGGTTCGGGGTGGCGGTCAGGCACAGGGCCGGTACAGGCTGCTCGGCATCGAAGATGGCCTGATAGGACGGCGCAGCCGCATGGTGGGCCTCGTCAATAACGACGAGGGCCGGCGGCTCGGCCTTGTGATCGAAGATTTCACTGAGCGCGCTGACCATCACGAACTCGATCCGCTTGGCCAGCAGCGAGGCGGCGTTTTCGGGAACCTGGCCCTTGCCGGTCGTGAGAAGCTTCTGCAGTTCCTTGTGGGCCTGCGTACGCAGGTTGGTGCGGTGCGTAACCCAATACACCTTCGCGGTGTCCATCGGATTTTTAGCAAGCAGCTCCAGAACAATCCGCAGGGCCGTGCGGGTTTTTCCGGCCCCGGTCGGCAACACCAGCCCTACTTTGGAGGTCGGGCGCTGGCGGAACGCGTCAAGGGTATGAGCCACGGCAACATCCTGGAAGCTCCAGTCGGGTGCGGCGGACTTCTTAGAAACAGGCACAGCAGTGGCGGCAGGCAGGGCAGCGTGCGCCGACGAAAGCAGGTGACGCGCTACTGCTGGCGGCAAAGACAGTCGCTTCGTGATCGCCTTGTTGTCGAGCCCGCTATTATCCCGCAGGAACTCGGCTTCGGCTGACAGCTGGACGGCGTTCTTCTGCGCACGCTCCTGCCAGTCGGCTCCGTTCTTGTGAAGATCAGCGGCGGCCTGCTCGACAAGAGCGAGAGTCGCTTCGTTTACGCCCCGCGACACATCATCGGACAGCAACGCATGGATCCTGTTCGGGTGAATAGTGCCGTCAGCACCAAGTTCCGATAGGCGGTCGTTAAGTACCTTGCAGACGCGGGCCGTACTCCGCTCCGCGAGGAAGAGAGGCACCACCTTCTCGTCCACAAGCGTACGGACGCGTTCGGTGGAAAGGCTTAGTCGGGCCATGCGAGAAGGACCTCATTGTTGACGTAGTGGGCGGCGCAGTCGCGTTGCTTAAGCATCGTTCTATAATTTTGAATTATGAGCGTTAATGCCAAAATTTTGGAATATACGGATGAGTGGTGGGCTGGTTTGCACTCGACGTCATAGGAAATCGGTATGTCGCCAAACCACAGGAGGTGGACCGGAAGCCTCTCCCAGAAGATGAGTGGAAGGGCCTTATGTGCGGAAGGGATTTAAGCGGTGCATGAGTGACCAAGCGCCGTGCGTGGCGACCGCTTGGCGTCATTTGGGTTCTTGCCTAGGGTGAGCATTGCAGGCGCGTCCTGCCTTCAAAGACCGCGCACCGCTGATGCCAATCAATCGAGAGCTGCTCCCAAGCCTGCGCTAAGGAGATCGCTGGCCCGTCACTGCCAATAGTGGCACGACAGATTCTGGGACCGGCGTCGCGCCACACTGTTTCCGTCTGGCTCGAACCCGTAGGCGTTGACGACATCAAGTTGCTAACCCTACAACTGATGGGTGAGCCAAGTTCCGCCATCGGGGGAGCGCGTCGTCAGTAGGCCGGAACGCCCTGATCGGATGTGGTATTCATGACGTTGCGTTCGAAGGCCTCGATATCGGCCATACGATAAACGACGTGACCTCCGATCTTCATGTATGCAGGACCTTCGCCGGCCCACCGCCAGCGCTCCAAGGTTCGGTGTGAAATGGTCCAGCGTTTCGCCAGTTCTTTTTGGTTCAGACAGGTCGATTTCATTTTCATCTCCTTCGTTGCGACTCACAGCGGTTACAGGAAGACGAAGGCGTGAAAGAAAAAGAGAGGCAAGTCAGTGTCTTGAGGCGCCCTGCGCAAAGGCGCCGCAACCGCGAAAATCCGTCAAAGCGCCCGGCGAGGATGAGAGAAAGCAATCGTATCGCACGCTATCCTCGGAGAAACGTGGCAGCTGGTCGAGATTTGACTCTGCCCACTGAGCGGAGTTTTTGCGTATCTCTTTCCCTCCGCCACCACACAAAACTGTCAAAATTTTTCAGCGCGTTACGGTTTACAGCCACCGCTATTTACCTTGAAACGGCGGGGCTCGGAAAGATCCACGCTCCGAGAAGCGGATTGTCGGTCCGCCCTGCCTCAGTGGGCTCGACGATGCTCAGATGCGGGCCAAGCGCCAAGCCAATGCATGGGGGGTGGCGCTCCAAGGCAACGAATTTTGAGCGAACTTGCCAACTCGATGAACGCCAAGCCGATGAGCCAGAAACGTACTTGGCGAAGCCTCAACAGAGCCGATGCATCGACAGGGCATATTGTCTCATGGATCGGGCCGCGCGAAACGTTTCCCGTTGCTCGGCGTTTCTCCAGTACGTCTTACCAACTAACCGATGATCCTGAGCACGGAGCCGCCTCGATGCATGCCCACATCAACCGCATTGCAACGGCGGTGCCGGAATACGAAGTGCACGATTATTTTCTGCGTTTCGCGGCGGCCAGCCTCAGCAAGCAACCTCGGCAGCAGGCCCTGTTTCGCAAGATGGCCGACAGGGCGGGTATCGAGAAGCGGCATTCCTGTTTCGCGCCCGCGGACGATCCCGAAGGACCGACAGTCGACAGGGATGGCGTCTACCGCCGGGGGGCGTTTCCCGGAACGGCGAAGCGCATGGACCTCTACGAGGCAGCAGCCGCGGATCTCGCGATGCAGGCGATCGATCGCCTCGACATTTCGGATACACGGGCGTCGATCACCCACCTCATCGTTGCGAGCTGCACGGGACTTTCGGCGCCCGGGCTGGATCTCGAGATCGTTCATCGCGCCGGGCTTTCGCCGTCGGTGGAGCGTACCCTGATCGGCTTCATGGGGTGTTACGCCGCGATCAACGCCCTGAAGATCGCCCACCACATCGTTCGCTCCGAGCCCGACGCGCGGGTTCTCGTCGTCAATTGCGAACTTACGACCCTGCATCTCAAGGAGACCGACGATCTCGAACGGCTTCTTACCTTCTGTCTCTGGGGCGATGGCTGTTCGGCCGCGCTGGTGACTGCTGAGAAAACGGGTATTCGGCTCGACCGGTTCAAGGCATTGCTCGCACGCGATGCGCGCGACCTGATGACGTGGAGCGTTCGCGACGATGGGTTCGACATGGTCCTGTCGGGCCGGGTACCGGCAACGATCCAGACGGTGCTTGCCGAGGACGTCTCGGCGATCCTCCACGGCGATACGGTCGACGAAATCGATCTCTGGGCCGTCCATCCCGGCGGCCGGTCGGTACTCGACGCCGTACAGCGGACCCTGGGCCTCGCCCCCGATGCGCTCGCCCCCTCGCGGGAGGTGCTCCGCGCCAATGGCAACATGTCGTCCGCTACCGTGATGTTCGTGCTGGAGCGCATGCTCGCGGAGGGCGCGGCCGGTGCCAAGGGGTGCGGCATGGCCTTCGGGCCGGGCCTCACCGCGGAGACGATGACGTTCGGGATTGCCGCTTGAGCGGGTTCCTCGTGGAGCGTTGCCTCGTTCCCGAAATTCTCGACACGATGCCGCCTGACGCGCCGGAGGCGCGTGCCTCGCGCCGCGATCTTCGTCGCATCAATTCCCTGATGGCGCATCCTCGCATGCTGTCGGCGCTGGTGAAGCGGCATGCGACGCGACCGCCCCGGCGGATCGTTGAGCTCGGATGCGGCGACGCCCGTGCGACACTCGCCGTCCTGCGCAGGCTGGCGCCGATCCCGGATGAGACGGAGATCACCCTGGTGGACGCGCAACCGCTCGTCTCCCCCCAGGTGCTTTCCAATATCCGGGACCTGGGCGTGAAGGTCGATATCGTGACCTCCGATGTTTTCGACTGGCTCGAAGAGGCGACGCCCCACGACCTCACGATTGCAAATCTCTTCCTCCATCATTTCGATGCCGCCGGGCTTCCGCGGTTGTTCCAGGGTCTTGCACGACTTTCTCGTCTCCTTGTCGCGACCGAGCCGCGGCGATCGAAGTTCGCGCTGCTTGCCGCGAGATCCGTCCGTGCGATCGGCGCGAATGCCGTGACCAGACACGACGCCGCCGTCAGCGTCCGCGCGGGCTTTCGCGATGCCGAGCTGACGCCGTACTGGCCGGGACAGGTTCACCTGGATACGTCGCGCGGTCCGCTCACCCACGTCTTCGCCGCCGCCGGACGGGGTCTCGATGATTGACGCCGTGACGAGGATTGCGGGCAGGTCCATCCGGGCGCGCTCCCGACGGATTACGGTCGGAGGCCATGGAATTCCTTGGCCTCGGTCCTACGGACAGTTTGCGCCCGATGGTTTCGATCCGCAAAACTTCCTCGTGGCGAAGGCGCATCGCCGTCTCGGTAAGCGCTTCATGCCCAAATTGAAACGTCCCGCAGGATACGGTTCATGACCTCGCTCGGAACGGTCGTGATCGGAGGTGGCCTTGCAGGAAGCGCGACGGCCCTGGCGCTTGCGAAGCGTGGCCATCGCGTCACGGTGTTCGAACGTGACCCGGTGCCGCGCGACAAGGTGTGTGGCGAGTTCCTTTCCCACGAAGGCTGCCGAGAGCTCGAAGCCCTGGGTCTCGATCTGAACCGCCTCGGCGCCGAACCGGTGGATCGTATCAGGCTCTTGGCCGGAGGGCGGAATGTCCCGGGTCGGCTTCCGTTCGAGGCGATGACGATTTCGCGCCGCCGTCTCGATCACGAGTTGCGATGTCTCGCCTCCGAGGCCGGGGCCGAGATCCGCCTCGGCGCGCGCGTGACGGCCGCGAGCGAGGGGGAAATCCGGCTCGGCGGTGAGCGCATCGCGGCGGACACGATCGTGCTTGCGAGCGGCAAGCTGGATCTCCGCGGCTCGAGGCGCCGCCCCGTCGTCAGCGAGGACCACGACCGTATCGGCCTGAAGATGCATTACCGACCGGGCGACGACATCATGGCCACGCTCCGGCGCACCATCGTTCTGTGCTTCTTCGAGGGCGGGTATGCCGGTCTCGTGCCGATGGATGCGGACACCTGCAATTTCAGCATTGCACTCACGCGACTTGCCTGGACCGCGTCCGGTCACGACTACGCGCGGCTCTGCCAAACGATCTCTGCGGAATGTCCCGAACTGGCGGACGTTCTGAGAGATGGGAACGCGCTTTGGCCGCACCCCGCCGCGATCGGTCATGTCCCTTACGGCTACCGCGTCTGGGATGAGCCGGGCTCTCCGGACTGGTTATGGCGCGTGGGCGATCAGGCCGCCGTCACGCCCTCGCTGAGCGGAACCGGCATGACTATGGCGCTTCTCGGGGCACGCGTCCTCGCGGAATGCCTCACCGAGGGTCGCTCGCAACAAACCTATACGCGGCGGCTGCGACAATCCTTTGCCCGGCCGATGTGGCGCGCCGAACAGGTCGACGCGCTCTTCCGCAAGCGATGGCCGCGTCGGGCGGTTTCCCATCTCGTCGAACGGATCCCCGGCCTCCTGACACTTTCTGCCCGGGTGACCCGGATCGGGTAATGGACGCGGCCCGACGTGGCTTTTCGTACCGAATGCCGCCTCGGGTGGTCCCCATCGGATGGGACCAACGAAGTCTGTAGATCTCATCGGGACTGCAAGTGACGACGACTGCGTACAGCATGGCATGACCATGCCATGGATCGTCACGGCGCAATTTCTTGCGCCGGTCGCGTATTCACCGGCTGGCCTTTCTGCCGTTATGGGATCAAGGGCCGACCGACAGGGAGGTGGGTGGTTCGGGCTGATCGTCGGCTTCGGCGGACAGGAACCGGCCCAGGCCGTAGAGGGCCGGGACGTTCTCGCAGAGCACCTTCAAGAAGACGAGGATCGGGACCGCCATTAACGCACCCGGGATCGACCAGAGGAAGGACCAGAAGGCGACGGCGATGAAGACCGCGACCGTGTTGATGCGAAGCCGCCGTCCGACCACGGTCGGCGTGACGAACTGACCTTCGACCGCCGTGCAGGCGAAGTAGGCCAAGGGGGGCAGGAACGCCACACCGACGGTCGGGAAGGTGGCGAGGGACACGATGCCCACGATCGCGATGCCGATCAGCGAACCGATATAGGGCAGGAAGTTCAGCACCAACGCCAGGGCACCCCAGAGAAGCGGCGTCGGCATGCCGAGGATCCACATCGCGATCCCCACCGCCGTACCGAGGCCCGCGTTGATGAGCGTGATCGTGAGCAGGTAGCGAGAAATCTCCCCCTCGATGTCCCGAACGGTCTTGAGCGCCCGCTTTTTGTCGGTGAGCGTACCGAAGGATTTCACGATCTGCTCAGCGAAATGATCTCCGCTCGCCAGCAGGAACAGGGTCAGGATGATCACGATGACGGTGGTGGTCAGGATCGACAGTGCCGACCCGGCGACCTGCGACAGGATGCCCGGCTGCTGCACGGTGACCTGCTGAATGTTCGACCCCCCGCCCGTCGCGTTGTCGACCTGGTCGGCGACGTTCGTGACGGAAGAGATCGGATCGCGGATCTGTTCGTACTTCTCCCGCACCTCCGCCACCATCCGCGGCGCATCGTCGATGAGATCGAAGAACGGCGTTCCGAGCGCCGCGAAGGCTGCGGCGATGCCGACGGCGAAGAGCAGGACCACGAGGCCCGCGGCCATTCCCTCGCCCAAGCCCTTTCGATGCAGGCTGCGAACGAGGGGGGAGAGGGTCAACGCGATGAGCAGAGCCAGGACCACGGGCATGAAGAAGGCGGCCGCGGTGTAGAACGCGCCGCCCATGAGGATGATGAGGATGCCCCCCATAATCCGGTTCGACTGCCGTGTCGCCCGAAGCATCTCGGCTCCGTCGCGGTCGACGGACGCCACCACCTGCTCGCCCTCCCCCGTCTGCGTCGTGTGAGGCCCGTCCGGCCCGGGAGGAGAAGAAGGCATGGGCAATCCGATACGCACGGGTGAGGTCTGTAACCGAAGTGTGAAGCCGTGACGAATGTTCCGCGATCGGCGCTCATGGGGCAAATTTCATTGGGCTCAGGAAACGGTTGGTCATCGATCGATCGGATGACGTAGCCATCGTCGAGCGATCAAGGTCGATCGCCTTGCGGACTGTTGCTCTCGAATGATCGCGTGGGAGATCCGCAAGATCAAGTGTATCGGTCGTGTCATCGCAGCCTGCGCCGTCCGACGACCGCAACGGATCGTCCGTTCGACGATCCCGGAAACTTCCGTCTCCATGCGGCTCCGATCGCCGCAGGTTACCCCCGTGAATGGCAAAGCCGAGGGTTCATCGTACGATTGTGCCTCCCGGCGGGAGAGGGTAGACAAGCCCTGCCCCGAGGCTACCGCGGGGCGCCGATGGCGCGGGTGTGGCGGAATGGTAGACGCGAGGGTCTCAAACACCCTTTCCGCAAGGAGTGTCGGTTCGAGTCCGACCACCCGCACCAGCCCCATCACCCCGTAGGACGCATATCGTAAGCCGATCGCAGGTCTTTCCCGCCTCATCGACATCGTGCGCCCGGCGACGGCCTCGAACGAAGTGGATCAGCCCGGTCTACGCCATTTCGCCCCAGTGCGTGATTGGCAGCGTTGCGGGGGAAAATCATCCGCCTCGGTTCCGCCAACGGAAGGGCGATACAGGATGGCGCGGTTTCGTGACAGGCCGGGAGCCGCTGAAGCGTCCGTCGCGTCTTGACGGCCCGGGGCGCGCGTGCTGCATGACACCGCATGATACGCAGCCTTTACGATTGGACACTGAGCCTCGCCGCGAGCCGCCATGCGCTCTGGGCTCTGGCCATCGTCGCCTTCATCGAATCAAGCGTCTTCCCGATCCCCCCCGACGTTCTGATGGTCCCGATGATCCTCGCCCGGCCCCGCCGCGCCTTCCTCATCGCCGGAATCTGCACCGCCGCGTCCGTTCTCGGCGGCCTTGCGGGGTACTGGATCGGCGCCACGCTCTTCGAACAGGTCGGTCGGCCGGTCCTCGAATTCTACGGCAAGGACGCGCGTTTCGACGAGTTCTCGCTTCGCTACAACGAGTACGGGGCCTGGGCGGTCCTGATCGCGGGGATCACGCCCTTCCCGTTCAAGGTGATCACCATCCTGTCCGGATCGACCGGCCTGTCGCTGCCGGTCTTCGTCACGGCCTCGATCATCGCGCGCGGCCTGCGGTTCTTCCTGGTGGCCGCGCTCCTGTGGAAGTTCGGGGCCCCGATCCGCGACTTCATCGAGCGGCGCCTGAATCTCGTCTTCACCGTCTGCGTCGTGCTGCTGATCGGCGGGTTCGCCCTGGTGAGATACGTATGAGCGTCCGCGGTCTGATGGTCGCGGCCGCCTTCGGATCGGTCCTCCTTCTCGGCGGCGCCTTCCTGTTCCAGAGCCTCGGCTATGCGCCTTGCCAGATGTGTCTCTGGCAACGCTGGCCGCACATGGTCGCGATCGCACTCGGCGTCGTGGCGGTCTTCTGGTCGCGCTGGCCGGTGGCGCTGGGCGGAACCCTTGCCCTGCTGACGACCGCGGGCCTCGGTCTCTACCATACGGGTGTCGAGAAGGATTGGTGGCAGGGGCCGACCTCCTGCTCCGGCGGATCGAGTCTTGGCAATCTTTCCGGGGCCGATCTCTTGTCAGCCGACGTCGTCGACCGTGTCGTCATGTGCAACGAGGTCAGCTGGGCCTTCGCGGGCCTGTCGATGGCGTCGTGGAACGCGATCCTGTCGCTCTGCCTCGCGCTGGTTTGGGCCGTGGCGATGCTGCGCCTGCTTCGGGCGCCGTCGCTGCAGGGTTCAGCGCCGGAGGTGCGACGCGGCTAGAGGTCGTGGAACGCCCGCGCCTGCCGCGCGGTCCAGTTGACCTGCAGCGCGACGCCCTCCTCGCGGTTCTCCTCCTCCTCGACCACGCCCTGCTCGTAGAGCCAGGCGCGCCGGCGCCCGGCCTCGAAGGGAAGCACCAGCGTCTTGCGGCTCCGCGCCTCGTCGAGTTCGGCGGTGATGGCGGAGACGAGCGCCTCCATCCCGTCCCCGCGGAGCGCCGACAGCGTCAGGATCCCTTCTCGCCGGCCGGCAAGACGTTCCGCGACCTCCCGCGCCTCCGCGTCGAGAAGGTCGGACTTGTTCCAGATCTCCAGCATGGGCACGTCGTCGGACACGCCGAGCTCGGCGAGGATCGCGGCCACGTCCGCCGCCTGCTCCTCCGTCTCGGCGTGGGAGATGTCGCGGACATGCACGATGAGATCGGCGGCCAGAACCTCCTCGAGCGTGGCGCGGAACGCCGCGACGAGCTGGGTGGGAAGGTTCGAGATGAAGCCCACCGTGTCCGACAGGATCACCCGTGTCCCGGTATCGAGATCGACGGCCCGCATCGTTGGATCGAGCGTGGCGAAGAGCATGTCCTCCGCCATGACCTCGGCGCCGGTGAGCCGGTTGAAGAGCGTCGACTTGCCGGCATTGGTATAGCCCACGAGCGCCACGACCGGGAACGGCACCTTGGCACGGGCCGCGCGGTGGAGCGCACGGGTCTTGACCACCTTGTCGAGCTGCTTGCGGTGCCGCGTCACCTGCTCGTCGATGGCCCGCCTGTCGGCCTCGATCTGCGTCTCGCCCGGCCCGCCGACGAAGCCGAGGCCGCCGCGTTGCCGCTCGAGGTGGGTCCAGGCCCGTACGAGCCGCGTCCGCTGGTAGCTCAGCGCGGCCATCTCGACTTGTAGCACACCCTCCCGCGTCCGTGCCCGGTCGGAGAAGATCTCGAGGATCAGGCCGGTGCGGTCGAGCACCTTGAGCTTCCACGCGGTCTCGAGATTCCGCTGCTGTACCGGCGATACGGGGCCGTCGATCAGGACGAGCTCGATCTCGCTCTCGTGGAACCGGTCCTTGAGTTCCGCGAGCTTGCCGGTGCCGAAAAGATGGCCGGGATGGGCGCGGGGCAGGCGCACGACGTCGCCCCCCTCTACCGAAAGGCCGGGCAGCGCGGTGGCGAGCGCAATCGCTTCCGCCAGCGCGGGTTCGGCCTCGCGGCGGTCTCGTTCGGTCTGGATGTCGGGGTGCAGGACCCAGGCGCGCGTCGTCATGAACGCTCAACGCCGCACGGCACCTCGAAGTTCACGACGCGTCGTCGCCCTCGAAAAGCGTGATCGGCTGCGACGGCATGATCGTGGAAATCGCGCCCTTGAAGACGAGCTGCGATTGCCCGTCGCGCCGCAGAAGAACGCAGAAATTGTCGAACCACGTGATGACGCCCTGAAGCTTCACCCCGTTGATGAGGAAGATCGTCACCGGCACCTTCGTCTTGCGGACGTGGTTGAGGAAGGTCTCCTGCAGGTTCTGCTTGTCGCCGGCCATGCGCGTTCCTGACTTCTTGTTTTTGCTACCGCCGGGGAAGCGCCGTTCCCGGGGATCGATTTCGCGGCAGTATGAAGAGGCGGGACCGCAGGATCCAGCGCAAAAACCCGATCTCCGGCGGCTATGTCCCCGACACCACGCCCCCAAGGCCTCAGCTGTGCCAGAATCCGCGGTTGAAGAGCGCGATGAAAGCCAGCGTCTCGAGCCGTCCGAGGATCATCGCGAGCGCGGTGATGACCTGCGCGGAGGTCGAGAGATCGGCAAAGCGGATCGGAACCTCGCCCGCAACTTCCGCGACCGGCCCCGTGGTCGAGAGCGCCGAGATCGTGAGGATCAGGGATTCCTCGAAATCCTGCCCCGCCAAAGTAAGCGCCGCCATGATCACGGCGAGCGATATCGCGAAGAGCATGAAGAAGATCCAGGCCACGAAAGCGCCCTCGCGCCGCAACCGCCGTCCCACGGCGCCCGATCCGCCGATCGAGGACGGGTGGACGAGACGCTCCATCTCCCGCCGCCCGTGCTTGTAGAGCGCGTAGATCCGCAGGAGTTTCACGCCGCCCGCCGTGGTCGCGACGCCGCCCCCGACAAGTGCCAGCCCCATCAGGACGAGACCCGTCGTCTGCAGGCCCGACCAGTCGCGGGCATGCACGAAGGCCGCGCTCTCGAAGCCTGTCGTGGTCAGGAACGATATCGTAGTGAAGATGGTGCCCCAGAGCGCGCGGCCCGCGGCGGCCAGATCCTCCTGGTCCTCCTCCTCGAAAGCGCCAACCCAATGGCGCAGGAACAGGAACGCGGTGACGGCGAGGATGAGGAACAGCGACAGCCGGATCTCGGGGTCGCGGAACATGTATCCGGGCCGCCGGACGATACCGTCGGTCTGGAAGGTCAGACGGGAGAGCGCGAAGACCAGGAAAATGGCGATGACGAATTCGGCTGCGAATGGCCCCTCGGTCACCGTTCCCGCGGTAATCCCCGAGGTCGAGAGGGTGGACATCGCAAGGATCGCCCCGTCGAGCGGCTCGTGGCCCACGAGGACGAGCAAGGTCCAGAGCGTGAGCGTCAGACCCACGTAGATCGGCGTCAACCGGACGGTATAGCGGTGCAGGCGCTCGACCGCGTCGCCGCTGCCCCGCTCCCGGAGCACGCTGCGCCGGGCGGAGAGCTGGTCGATCGTGACCACCTCGAACCCGCCGAGATTGAGCGGCGCGAGGATCGCCACCGCCCCGATCCAGAACAGGAGCCCCCCGAGCCAGGCGACGAGACCTCGCCAAAGATGCAAGCTGTCGGGCAGACCGCCCGGGTCGGGAAACATCGTCGCGCCTGTCGTGGTCAACGCGCTCACCATCTCGAACCAGCATTCGATCCAGCTCACGTCCCCGAGCGCCTCGTAGAACGGCATCGCCAGGATCGGCGGCAGCACGATCAGCGTCGCGACGAGCGAGAGCAGTAGCCCCGCCGCCCGGCGCCGCCGCCGCCCCGAGGCGACCGCGATGCAGACAAGCGTCACGAACACCATCAGCAAGGCGCCGGAATAGAAGAAGCTGCGCGCCTCGTGCAGGTCGCGCACGTGGTAGGCATGGATCGCGGGGAGGAACATCGCGATCGCGCCGATCCCCATGAGGGTCAGGATGAAGGGCTGGCGCGCGAGACGGTCCATGGATCAGAAGAAGTCGATGGAGACCTGGAAGAGGCGTTCGACCTCCGGCACGTCGGCGGCAAGCGCGAAGATCACGATGACATCGCCCTCCTCGATCCGGGTGGCGCCCGTCGGACGTATGATCTTGCCGTCCTTCTCGACCGCCCCGACGAGCGCGCCCTCGGGGAAGTCGATGTCGCGGACGAGCTGTCCTGAGATCGGCGAGGTCGAAAGCACCTGCGCCTCGATCACCTCCGCCTCCGCATCGCCGATGGAATAGACCCCGCGCACGCGGCCGTGGCGGATATGGCGCAGGATGGAACTCACGGTCGTCGCGCGCGGATTGATGAAGGCGTCGATCCCGAGCGGGGCCATCAGGGGCTGGAGCGTCGGATCGTTGACGAGACAGATCGCCATCTCGCAGCCCGCCTGCTTGGCGCGGACGGCGGCGAGCAGGTTCACCTTGTCGTCGTGCGTGACGCAGAGAACGGCATCGGCCCGCGATATGTTGGCCTCGTTGAGAAGGTCGATCGACAGACCGTCGCCATTGAGCACGATCGTCCGCTCGAGTGCATCGGCAGCGCGCTCCGCAGCCCGGCGGTCGCGTTCGATCATCTTGGCGCGGATGCGCTTGGCGCGGGTTTCGAGCTCGCGCGCCACGGCGAGGCCGACATTGCCGCCGCCGATGATCACCACGCGCTCCTGCTTTGGCCGCGGCTTGCCGAAGATCTCCATCGTGCGATCGACATCGTCGCGATGCACGAGGATGTAGATCTGGTCGCCCGCGAAGAGCTGGTCGCCCGGCTCCGGCGCGAAGAGGACGCCGCCGCGCCGGTTGCCGACGACCATCACGCGGAGCGTGGAGAAGAGATCGGTAAGCTGGCGCAGCGGGGTGTTCAGGACCGGGCAATCCTCGTCGAGAACCAGCCCGAGAAGCTGCGCCCGCCCGCCCAGAAAGCTCTGCGTGTCGAAGGTCGCGGGAGAGGAGAGATGGCGCAGCGCGGCCTCCGCCACTTCCTTCTCGGGGCTGATCACCACGTCGATGGGCATGTGGTCGCGGCGGTAGAGATCGGAATAGATCGCATCGAGATAGCTCTGCGCGCGAAGCCGCGCGATCTTCCGCGGCACGGCGAAGATCGAATGGGCGACCTGACAGGTCACCATGTTGACCTCGTCGGAATGGGTGGCGGCGATGATCATGTCGGCGTCGCGCGCCCCGGCCCTCTCGAGGATGTCGGGATAGCTCGCATGGCCCGCAATCCCCTGGACATCGAGGATGTCCGTGGCCTGCCGCACCAGATCGGCGTCACTGTCGACGACGGTCACGTCGTTGCGCTCTCCGGCGAGGTGGCGTGCGATCTGCCAGCCGACCTGGCCAGCCCCGCAGATGATGATCTTCATGGATTGCCTCTCGCGCCCCCGGCCGACACGTTCTGGCATGCGCCCGCGCCCCGTTCAAGACGCACGCGGGATCAGCCCTCCACGAGGAACGCCGCGAAGGCCGGGTTGAAAAGGTCGGGCCGCTCCCGCATCGGCCAATGCCCGGTCGGCAGTTCGAGAAGCCGCGCCCGCGCGAAGAGCGGACAGGCCGCGCGGGCATGACGGATCGGGACGACCTTGTCGGAGGTTCCGTGGACGAGGAGGACCGGCGCCGTGACCCGGCCCAGCGCGGGGCGCAGATCGGTGGCGAGCGCGTCGGGGCCGAGTTCCGAGGTCAGGAAATCGAGGAAGCTCAGCCGCTTCGCCTGCTCGCGGGACACGGCCATCAATTCCTCCACGACCTCCGGATCGATGCGCCGCGCATCGTGGTAGCTGATCGCGAGCCCCGCCCGGGCGAGCAGGCGGCTCCGCCCCGCGAGGTGGTAGACGAGCGGTCCGGCCCGGGCGCGGAACGTCAGGCGCGCCAGCGCATGGAACGGCGCCCGCGCCATGATGCCGTAGGCCCCGACGGCCACCACGCGCCGGACCCGCGCCGGTCTCTCCGCCGCGAGCCAGAGCGCCATGCCCCCGCCCATCGAGACACCGGCAAGATCGACCCGGTCGAGCCCCTTCGCATCGAGGAAGGCCTCGAGCCAGTGCCCGAGCCGGGTCAGATCGTGCGGGCATCCGAACCCCGCAGTCTCGCCGTAGCCCGGAAGGTCGGGGACGATCAGGCGGAACCTGTCCTTGAGTTCCGCGATCGTCGCCTGCCAGGTGAGGCCCGCATGATCGAACCCGCCGCCATGCAGCAGCACGACCGGAGCCGCGTCCGGCGGACCCTCCTCCACATAGGCCGCCTCGCGCCCCTCGACGCGGAGGCGCCGCCGCGCGAGATGCATCAGCCGGCCGTGCTGTCGAGATAAGCGATCCGCCCGCCCTGCTTGTTGGAGGTCACGACACCGAGCGACTTCAACTTGCGATGCAATGCGCTGCGCTCCATTCCCACGAAGTTCGCGGTCCGCGAAATGTTGCCTCCGAAGCGGTTGATCTGCGTGAGCAGGTATTCCCGCTCGAAAAGTTCGCGGGCCTCGCGCAGCGGCAGGGTGGCGAGCGACCCGGACAGGACCACGCGCCCCTCCTCCTTCGGCGCGGGGCTCTCCGTGCCGGGCAGTTCCGAGGGACCGATCGTGCCTTTCGCCTCGCCGAGGATCAGCACGCGCTCCATCATGTTCTTGAGCTGCCGCACGTTGCCCGGCCAGACCATGGTCTGGAGCAGTGCCACCGCCTCGTCCGACAACATGCGCAGGGGCAGTCCCTGCGCCTTGTTGAACGTCTCGAGGAAGTATTCGGCGAGATCCGGAATGTCCTCGCGCCGCTCGTCGAGCGAGGGGACCTCCACCGGAACGACGGCGAGGCGGTGGAACAGTTCCTGGCGAAAGCGGCCTTCGCGGATCTCCACCGCCAGATCGCGGGTGGTGGAGCTGATTACGCGGATGTCGACGCGCACCTTCTCCGTCCCGCCCACGCGCTGGAAGGTCTGATCGACGAGGACACGCAGGATCTTCGATTGCGTGCCGGTGGGCATGTCGGCCACCTCGTCGAAGAAGAGCACGCCGCCATCGGCCTGTTCGAGAAGCCCCGGCTCGATGCCGCGCTCGGGGCTCTCGCGCCCGAAGAGCACTTCCTCCATCCGTTCGGGCTCCACGCTCGCGGAGCCCACGGACACGAAGGGGCAGTCCGACCGACCCGAATTCGCGTGGATGTAGCGCGCGGCGAGCTCCTTGCCGCAGCCCGGCGGCCCCGAAAGCATGACGCGCCCGTTGGATTTCGTCACCTTGTCGAGGCTGGCCTTCATCGCCTTGAAGGCGGGGCTCTGGCCGACGAGGATCGCGGGCTCGGCCTCCCGGCGCTTGAGCGCCACGTTCTCGCGCCTGAGCCGCGAGGTCTCCATCGCCCGGCCGATCACCACCATGAGCTGATCGATGTTGAAGGGCTTCTCGATGTAATCGTAGGCGCCCTGCTTGATGGCGGCGACCGCGATCTCGATATTGCCGTGGCCCGAGATGATGATGACGGGGACGCCCGGATAATCGCGCTTGGCGATCTTCAGGATGTCGATCCCGTCCATGTCGCTGTCCTTGAGCCAGATGTCGAGGATCATGAGCGAGGGCGGCTCGGCCTCCAGTTCGGCCATGCATTCGCCGGAATTGGCCGCGAGCCGCGTCGTGTAGCCCTCGTCCTTCAGGATGTCGGAGACCAGTTCGCGGATATCGCGCTCGTCGTCCACAATCAGGATGTCGCCCATTATGCCTGCTCCTCTCGTCTGGTTTCTTCTTGGTTGGTCGTCTCAAGCGGTGTGGGGTCGATGATCGGCAGCCGCAGTTCCGCGCAGGCTCCCGCAGGGGCGCCGGGCGCGAAGGGCTCGGCATCGACGAGCTGCAGCGTGCCGCCATGCTCCTCGGCGATCTTGCGCACGATCGGGAGGCCGAGGCCGGTCCCCGCCGCCCGCGTCGTCACATAGGGCTCGAAGAGGCGCGCGCGATCCTCCGGCAGGCCGATGCCGTTGTCCGACACCGTGACGAGCGCCGTGGTGCCATCACGGCGAAGCGCGACCCTGATCTCGGCGGGTGCGCCATCCGGCCCGTCCCGCTCAATCCGGCCCTCGATCGCCTCGCCCGCGTTCTTGATGAGATTGGTGAGCGCCTGTCCGATCATGGTCTCGTCGAGTTCCGCCATCACCGGACCTTCGGGCAGGTCGGCCACGATGGGCGTCGCATCGTCGCCCGCCTGCTGCAGGAGGACGGCGGAGCGCACGATTCCGGAAAGGTCGTGCGGCGCGCGGTCGGGCTCCGGCATCCGGGCGAAGCGGCTGAACTCGTCGACGATCCGGCGTAGCCCCTCGGTCTGGCGGATGATGACGTCCGTCATCGCCTCGAGCTTCTCGGGCTCGCCCACTTCGGGCCCGAACTTACGCCGGATCCGTCCGGCGGAAAGCTGGATCGGGGTGAGCGGGTTCTTGATCTCGTGCGCGATACGTCGCGCCACGTCCCCCCAGGCCGCCATCCGTTGCGCCGCCACGAGGTCGCTCACGTCGTCGAAGGCGATCACGTAGCCCTCGAGCCGTCCGCCCTCGGCGCGCCGGATCGCCATCCGCACGAGGAGGCTCTCGAGCGCGCCGGCGCGGCTCACCTTCACCTCGCCCTGCACGTTCTCCGTGTTGCCGCGCGCGATCCTGTCGAAGAGCGGCGCGAATTCCGGAACGATATCGGCGAGATGCGCGGTCTGGCCCTCGGGGATCGGGAGCTGCAGGAGCCGTTCGGCCGAGCGATTGACGAAAGTGACGCGCCCCTGCTCGTCGAGCCCCACAACCCCCGCCGTGACCGAGGAGAGAACGGAATCGAAGAGCCGCCGGCGCCGGTCGATCTGGTCGTTGGTGGCGAGGAGCGTGTCGCGCTGGCCCTTCAGCTGCCGGGTCATCTGGTTGAAGAGGCGGCCGAGCATTGCGATCTCGTCGTCGCCGTCCTCCTCGCGGACCTGCACGTCGAGATCGCCCGCCCCCACCCTCTGCGCCGCCCCCGCGAGCCGGCCCACGGGGCGTGAGAGCCGCTCGGCGAACCAGAGGCCGAGCCAGATCGCGGCAAGGATCAGGATTACCGCGAAGCCCAGATAGAGCAGTCCGAACTCGAAGAGCAGTCGACCGCGATCCGCCTCGAGCTGGGTGTAGAGGCTCACCGAATCCTTGGTGTCGTCGAGAAGCGCGAGGAGTTCCCCGTCCACCGCCCGGCTGACGTAGAGGAACCGGTCGCCGAGGCCCCTGAGCGGAACGAGCGCGCGGAACTCGTTGACGTCCCAATCCTCCACGATCACCGTGCCGCCCGCCCGCGCGTCGTCGAGCGCCGTCTGTGGCGGCGGGTCGTAGTCGAAGAGGTAGGAGCCCTCGCCGCGGGCCCGGATCCGCGCCTCGCCGTCTATCACGTAGGCTTCGCTGAGGCCGCGCTGAATCTGCGCCTGTCCCTGGCTCAGGACCTGCCTCAATTCCCCGTCCGAAAGCAGGAAGGAATTCGCCCGCGCGGCGCTGAGATACGCCGCCAGCGCCTCTGCATCCGCCGAAAGGTCGCGCCGATGCTCGTCCTCGTAGGCCTGCGCCGCCTCGAGCGAGGCGCCCACGACCTGCCGGACCCTGTCGGAGAACCAGCCCTCGAGCCCGAAATTCACCGTGAGGACGGCGAAGACCGCGACGGTGATCGTCGGCACCATGGCGACGAGCGCGAAGACGCCCGTGAGCCTCAGATGCAGCCGCGAGCCCGCCGATTGCGCCCGGCGCGCGGCCACCATCCGCATCAGGGCCGCCAGGACCAGCGTCGCGAGCACGATGACGTAGATGAGATCGGCCAGCAGCACGAGCCGGAGGCTGACGGCCGATTGGCCCTGATCGAGCGGACCGAGGACGAGGTAGGTGACGAAAGCGAGACACGGACCGAGGATCCCGAGGCCCAGCGTCGCCGTGTTCTGCACGCGCCGCTGCCGACGCAACCGCGCCAGAGTATCCCAGCTCATCCGCATCGGATGTGCCATGGGCGCCAGACCCCGCTTGACTTGGCGCGTTTGCCGCACCGACCGCTCGGACGTGGCATTCTTGACCCGGAAGAAATCCGGCGGCCACGTTTCTGTTGCGGTTTTACATCAACTTGCGGCGCCGTGTCACGTGAATATCGAGGTCGGTGATTTTCTTGCGCAGCGTATTGCGGTTGATGCCGAGCAGGTCGGCGCATTTCGCCTGGTTGCCACCGGTCGCGTCGAGCGCGATCTCAATGAGCGGCGTCTCCACCTCGCGCAGGATCCGCTGGTAAAGACCGGGCGGCGGCAGTACGCCCCCGTGCAGGTCGAAATAGCGCCGGAGATGCCGCGCGACCGACGATTGGAGCTTGTCTCCCTGGGCATTGCCCGTCAGCGGCTCCATCGCGGGCTGGTTTCCGAGCACCGCCTTGGCTTCCTCGTGGCTGATCTCCTCCTCGCTTCCCGTGACGACGAGCCGCCGCACGGTGTTCTCGAGCTGGCGCACGTTGCCGGGCCAGGAATAGCGGCGGACGAGCCCGAGCGCCTCGTCGCCGAAGACGCGCAGCGGCAATCCGTCGCGGGCTGCGCGGGCCAGGAAGTGGTCGGCGAGGAGCGGGATGTCCTCGACCCGTTCGCGGAGCGACGGCACGGTGATCGCGACGCCGCCCAGCCGGTAGAAGAGATCGGCGCGGAAGGCGCCTGCCTCCATCCGCCGCGACAGGTCGCTCTGCGAGGTGGCCATGACCCGCGGCGCGGCGTCTCCGAAACTGTCGAACATCCGGACGATGCGCGCCTGCGCCGTCTCGTCGAGATCGCCGACCTCGTCGAAGAGGATGGTGCCGTTGCGCGCCCTCGCGACGATGCCCACGGGTCCGTCCGGCGCGGCGAGCTCGGCCGCGCCCGCGATCACGAAAGGCAGGCTCCGCCGGTCGGAGAAGTCGTGGATCGCGCGGGCGATGAGCGATTTCCCAGTGCCCGATTCACCGGTGATCAGAACCGGCAGCTCGGTGTTCATCACCCGCGCCACGAGCCGGTAGAGCGATTGCATGGCCGGCGTGCGGCCCACGAGCGGCAGGTCGCCCTCTCCCTTCCCGATCTCGCGCGGCGGCGCGGCGGTCGCGGGCTTGCGCGGCGCGTCGAGGGCACGGGCCGCACGCTTCATGAGATCGGGCAGATCGAACGGCTTGGGAAGATAGTCGAACGCCTCCGCCTCCGCGGCCTGGATCGCGGTCATGATCGTGTTCTGCGCGGAGATCACGATCACCGGCAGGCCCGGCCGCTGCTCCCCAATCTTCGGCAGCGCCTCGAGCCCGTTGCCGTCGGGCATGATGACGTCGGAGATCACCAGGTCGCCCTTGCCCTCGTCGACCCACCGCATGAGCGTGACCATCGACGAGGTCGCGTGGACCTTGCAGCCGGCGCGGGTCAGCGCCTGCGTCAGAACGGTCCGGATCGTGCGGTCGTCATCGGCAACCAGAACGGTTCCATCCATGTCTCAGTCCTTCTCTTTCGCGATTTCGGCCGGCGCCAGCGGCAGCGAGATGCGGAACGCGGTATGGCCGGGATAGCTCTCGACATCGATCAGCCCCTCGTGCTCCGCGACGATCTTGGAGACGAGCGCGAGGCCGAGCCCGGTGCCGTTCTCCCGTCCCGACACGAAGGGGTCGAAGATGATCTCGGCGAGATCGGGCGGCAGGCCCGGCCCGTCATCGGAGATCTCGATCTGCAGGGGCAGCGGATGGCCACTCCCGTCCGCGCGCCGGAGCCTGAGCCCGTGGTCGTAGAAGGTCCGTGCACGGATCGTGCCGCCGGTCTTTCCGGCCGCCTCGGTCGCGTTGCGGATGAGGTTGAGGAAGACCTGCTGCATCTGGTCGCCGTCCACATGGGTCATCGGCAGCGACGGGTCGTATTCCTCCACGATCTTCATGTGCGCGGCAAAGCCCAGCGCCGCGGTCCGGAGCGCGCGGGTCAGGACGTCGTGGATGTTCATCACCTGCCGCTTCGGCAGCTGCAGGTTGCCGAACTGCTCCACCTGGTCGAGGAGGGCCACGATCCGCCGGCTCTCCGCCACGATCAGGTCGGTGAGCTCCCTGTCGCCGCCATCGAGCCCCATGGCGAGGAGCTGCGCCGCGCCGGTGATGCCTGCAAGCGGGTTCTTGATCTCGTGCGCGAGCATCTCCGCCATGCCGATCGCCGAGCGTGCGGAGGAGCGCGCGACCCCCGCCCGGCTCAGCCGTCCGGCAAGCTGGCGCGGCGTCATGAGAAGCAGCAGGAAGCCCGGCATCCCGATCATCGGCGCGATCTGCAGGTCGCAAGGTTCCGGCGGCTTCGATCCCGTGCCGACATCGACCGTGTTGATGAAGAGCGGCGCGCGGTTCTTGCGCGCCCGGGCGAAGGCCTCCTCGAGCGGCGCGTCGATCGCCAGCCGCTCGAAGAGCGGTGCGCCCCTGAGGCTCCGCGCTGAGGCGTTGAGAAACCCCTCCGCCTCCGCGTTGATCTCCGAGATCAGATCGCCGGGATCGAGCAGCAGCGCGGGCAGCGGCATCGAAATCCAGAGCCTTTCGCCGAAGGTGCTCATGCGGCCATCCGTTCCGCGCCGAGCGCGTCCGGCAGCAGGGCCGTCGCCGTTGCGGCGTCTTCCGCCGTCAGGACGGCACGGCGGAGCGTCGGGTGCGTCCCGGCCCGCTCCATGTACCAGCCCAGATGCTTGCGCACGACCCGCAGGCCCAGCGCCTCGCCGTAGAAGTCGCAGGACGCCGCGACATGCCCGGCCGCGAGCCGGGCGATCTCCACCGGGGCAGCCGGAACGGGCCGACCGGCGAGCGCGGCGGCGATCTGCGACAGAAGCCAGGGCCGGCCTTGCACGCCCCGCCCGATCATCACCCCGTCCGCCCCCGATGCCGCGAGGGCCGCGCGCGCGTCCTCGGCCGAGCGGATGTCGCCGTTGGCGATGACCGGCACGCTGACCTCCGCCTTGACGGCCGCGATCGCCGCCCAGTCGGCCCGGCCGCGATAGAACTGGCATCGCGTGCGGCCGTGGACCGTGATCATCCGGATGCCCGCCGCCTCCGCCCGGCGCGCGATCCCGGCTGCCGTCAGGCAATCCCCGTCCCAGCCGAGGCGCATCTTGACGCTGACCGGCACCGCGACCGCGCCCGCCACCGCCTCGATCAGGCGCAGGGCATGGTCGGGATCGCGCATCAGCGCCGATCCGGAGAGCCCGCCCACGACCTTCTTCGCCGGACAGCCCATGTTGATGTCGATGAGCCGCGCGCCCGCGCCCTCGAGACGGCGGGCCACCTCCGCCATCGGACCCGCCTCGCAGCCGGCGATCTGGACCGCCGTGCCCTCGGCGCCGATTCCCAGCGCGCGCCCCCGCATCTGCGGCGAATCCGTCAGCATCTCCCGGCTCGCCACCATTTCCGACACGACGAGTCCGGCCCCGAACGATGCCACGAGGCCCCGGAACGGCAGATCCGTGATGCCCGCCATGGGTGCGAGAAGCACCGGCGATGCAATCCCGAGACGGTCGAGATCGTTGGTCATATTTGTCTTGGCGCTCAAACAATGGGCATTTGCCCAATGGCATATCGGCGCTTTGGCGACGAAGCAATCAACCGGTCGACCAGATCCGCCAAAAACCGAAGCCGCCTGAAATATGGGCGTTAACTCGCACGGGATCGCGGGCATTGTCAGCGTAGGTCGCAGAATCTAGATACGACCGGGACGGATGGGGACAGACATGTCGAGATCGAGGATGACGGCCGCCGTGATCGTGGCGGCCGGACGCGGGACTCGCGCCGGGCCTGGGCTGCCGAAGCAGTGGCGCAGTCTCGGCGGACGCGCCCTCCTCGCCTGGCCGCTCGACACCTTCCGCGCCCATCCGCGCATCGACCGCGTCGTGCTTGTCCTGCATCCCGACGACATGGGCGTGGCCGCGGGCTATGCCGCCCATCCCGATGTCGACGTGGCCGAGGGCGGCGAAACGCGGCAGGCCTCCGTCCGCGCGGGCCTCGAGGCGCTCGATGCCGGGGGCGCGGACCGCGTCCTCATCCACGACGTGGCCCGCCCGCTCGTCGACGCCGCCCTGATCGACCGGGTGATCGACGCGCTCGACGACGCGCAAGGCGCGGCCCCCGCGCTCCCGGTCGTGGACGCGCTGTGGGAAGGGGACGGGGGCAAGGTCGGCGCGATCCGCGACCGCACCGGGCTCTACCGCGCCCAGACGCCGCAGGGCTTTCATCTCGGCGTCATCCTCGACGCCCATCGCGCGCATCCGGGCGGCGCCAGCGACGATGTCGCGGTCGCACAGAGCGCGGGGATCGGCATCGAGATCGTCCGCGGCAGCGAGACCAACTTCAAGATCACCGAGCCCGAGGATTTCGCGCGGGCCGAGGCCATTCTGGAGCACCGCATGGACATTCGCACGGGCACGGGCTTCGACGTCCACGCCTTCGGGCCCGGAGATTTCGTGACGCTCTGCGGCATTCCGATCCCGCACGACCGCGGTCTCCTCGGCCATTCCGACGCCGACGTGGCGCTCCACGCGCTCGCCGACGCGATCTACGGCGCGCTCGCCGAAGGCGATATCGGGCGACACTTTCCGCCCAGCGATCCGCAATGGCGCGGGACCGCCTCGCATGTCTTCCTCGAACACGCGGCCGGGCTTGCCGCGCAGGAGGGTCTCTCCATCTCGAACGTCGACCTCACCCTGATCTGCGAGGAGCCGAAGATCACCCCTCATGCGCGGGACATGATCGAGCGCGTGGCGCATATTCTGGACCTGTCCGAACGGCGGGTGAGCGTGAAGGCCACCACCTCCGAGGGCCTGGGCTTTACCGGCAGGCGGGAGGGGATCGCGGCCATGGCCAGCGTGACGCTGGTGTCGCGATGACGCGCCTTATCGCGACCTTCCTTTACGTTGGCCTCCTGCGGCCCGGCCCCGGCACATGGGGGTCGCTCGCGGCGCTGCCGGTGGGATGGCTGCTGCATCTCGCTGGCGGACCGTGGGTCCTTGTGGCGGGTATCGTCGCGGCCTTCGCGCTGGGCCTCTGGGCCACGCGGCAGGAAACCGCCCGGACAGGCGTCGAGGATCCGGGAGAGATCGTCATCGACGAGGTCGCGGGACAGTGGATCGCCCTCCTGCCACTGAGCTTCGGGGCGGCGCGCGTCGGCGTCGATATCCTCGCGCTCTGGCCCGGCTGGATCGCGGCCTTCGTCCTCTTCCGCCTCTTCGACATCTACAAGGTCGGTCCCGTGGGCTGGGCCGACCGACGCGGCGATCCGCTGGGCGTCATGCTCGACGACGTGATCGCGGGCGTTTTCGCCGCGCTGGGCGTCGTGGCGCTCGCGGCCCTCGCCCACGGCCTCCTCATATGAGCGCGGCGGAGAGATTGCTGGCGCTCGCCCGTGCACGCGGCGCGATCCTCGCCACCGCGGAAAGCTGCACCGCGGGCATGGTGGCGGGCGCGATCACCGATCCGCCCGGTGCCTCGGCGATCTTCGACCGCGGGTTCGTGACCTATTCCAACGCGGCCAAGGAGACGCTGCTGGGCGTGCCCCCCGACCTCCTCCGCCGCTTCGGCGCGGTGAGCGAGGAGGTCGCGCAGGCGATGGCCATGGGTGCGCTGGCGCGGAGCGACGCCACGCTCGCGGTCGCCGTGACCGGGATCGCCGGGCCCGGCGGATCGGAGACGAAGCCCGAGGGCCGGGTCTGCTTCGCGCTCGCCCCGAAGGACGGGGTCGCGCGGTCCGAGACAGTGGAGTTCGGCGCGGCCGGCCGCGGGGCGGTGCGCGCGGCGAGCGTCGCGCGGGCGATCGAACTCCTCCTCGACGCCCTCGAGGGTGACGGACCGGACAACCGCGCGAACCCGTGACGGCTCAGACGCGCGAATCGGCCTTCCGTTCGGCCCTGGGCTCGACCGCGTCGCCGGCCTCGGCATAGGCGCGCCGCACCGGGCCTGCCTCGGGCGCCGGTTCGACCTTCGCGACGAGGTCCGGCACCGCGATCTCGCTCGCCGCGGTCACGCCGGCAATCGCGGTGTCCCGGATCGCGGCACTCCGGGCGGCCTCGGCCGACGCGCGCGTGGCCTCTGTCCCGTCGCCTGCGGATTGCATGATGTCACCCGGTGCCGGGGCACCGATCGCCGCCCGGCGCGGTGCATCCGAGGCAGCCGACGCGATGGCGGCCTGCGCCTTGGTCGAGGATTCCGACGCCTGGCGGTCCTGCGACGCGGCGGCTGCGGTCTCTGCCTCGGATGGCTCCGACGTGACGGTGGTCAAGGATGTGGGCGTCGGTGTCGGTGTCGGAGACGCGACAGACGTGGATGCGGACCGGGCTGCTTCGGTGTCCAGCAGAGCCGTCGTCTGCTGTGGCGCCGTTCCGGCCGGATCACCGGTTTGCTTCGTCGTCTGCGAGACGATGGAGCCGGAAAGGATATTCGTAAGCATGGGGTCTTCCCTCGGGTTACGTGTGACCGAGAGAATGGACCGCATACGTGGCGAAATCTGGGCGGCGGATGGTGAACCCGCCATCAACCTTCAGGAACGGTAAAGAACCGCCGCCCGCCGCTCGAAGGCGCGCACGATGCGCTGCATGGCATCGTTGAAGAACATTCCCGCCGCCGAGCCGAGGATGCGGCTGCGGAACTCGAAATCGACGTCGAAGGTCACCTCGCAGCCCCCCTCCACGTCGCGGAACGCCCAGGTGGAGTTCATGTGCCGGAACGGCCCGTCGAGATATTCGGTGTCGATCTTCATGTCCGGCCGGCGCAGCGTCACACGGCTGTTGAAGCGTTCGCGGAAGACCTTGAAGCTGATGATGAGCTCGGCCTCCATGACCTCTCCCCGCGGCGTCTCGCGGCGGTCGCGCACGCGGGCGGCGGCGGTCCAGGGCAGAAACTCGGGATAGCTTTCGACATCGGCCACGAGATCGAACATCTGGTCGGCCGTGTAGGGAAGCGTCCTCTTCTCATGATGGGTCGGCATGGCACTCCGTCGCGAAAGCTCGGTCCTGGCGGCGATCGGAGACGTCGCCCGTTGTGGGTTTCGGCCAGCACGGACCGGATTTCAAGGGGACCGGGTGCCGCAAGAGGCGCGGCGGGCACTCGGGCGGGTCTCGCCACCCCACGGCGGCGTGATTTGGGGCGCGCGCCGTTTCATGCTTTCGTGAGGGCGACGATCCGGCGGACCCGCCGGAATGCAGGGAAAAGGAGCTTGCGATGCGGCTGATGATGGCGACAGGACTGCTCTTGGCGGGGCTCGGCGGGCCGCTGGCCGCGCAGGACGACAATCCGAATGTCGAGGCGCGACAGCACCACATGGACCTCTATTCCTACAATCTCTCGATCCTGGGCGCGATGGCGAAAGGCGAGCGCGACTACGATGCGGAGCTTGCCGGCGCCGCGGCGTCCCGCCTCCACGCGCTCGCGACGCTCGATCAGACCGGCTACTGGCCGGAGGGCACGTCGAGCGAGGAGATCGACGATTCCCGCGCGCTTCCCGCGCTCTTCGAGAACATGGACGACTACATGAACCTGACCGAGGAACTCGCCTCCGCCGCGATGGAGATGCAGAACGTTGCAGGCGACGGTGCGGAGGCGATCGGCGGGCAGATGCGCGCGCTCGGCGGCAGCTGTGGGTCCTGTCACGAGAAATACCGCCAATCCGACGATTGAGGCGATGCGGCGCGCGCTCATCGTCCTCGCCGCACTGATCGCGGTCGGGAGCGCCGCCTATTGGTGGCTGACCCGGCCCGATCCGCTGCCCGCGGACGCGCTGGCGGGGCTTTCGGGCGATGCCGGGCGCGGAGAGCGGGTCTTTCTCGCCGCGGGCTGCGCATCCTGTCATGTCGGCCCGGAAACGGAGGTGGAGGGCGACGGACCGCCGCTCCTGGCGGGCGGCCAGCGCTTCACGACCGGGTTCGGCACCTTCCTCGCGCCCAACATCTCCCCCGGCCCCGAAGGCGTGGGCGACTGGTCGGATGCGGAGATCGTCGATGCCATGATGCGCGGCGTCTCTCCCGACGGCGCGCATTACTATCCCGCCCTGCCCTATGCCGCCTACATCCACGCGGATCCCGCCGACATGCTCGATCTCGTGGCCTATCTGCGCACGCTGCCGGTCGCCGACACGCCGAGCCAGCCGCACGAGGTCGCGTTCCCCTTCAACATCCGCCGCAACGTCGGGCTCTGGAAACGGCTCTATCTCACCCCGGACTGGGTGATGGAGGAGCCCGGCACGGCGGAGATCGAACGCGGGCGGATGCTGGTCGAAGGGCTCGCCCATTGCGGCGAATGCCATACGCCGCGGGACGCACTGGGCGGGCTCGAGCGCGACGCCTGGCTCCACGGCGCGGCGAATCCCTCCGGCGACGGACGCATCCCCGGCATCGACCCAACCCATCTCGACTGGAGCCGGTCGGACATCGCCGCCTATCTCACCACCGGGCTCACGCCCGATTACGATAGTGCGGGCGGCGAGATGGTGGCGGTGATCGACAAGCTCGGACAGCTGCCAGACGAGGATATCGACGCGATCACCGCCTATCTCAAGGCGCTGCCGGGCGGCGCATCGGGCGAGTGACCCCGTTCTGGCTCCTTCGCGCCAAGCGCTGGGCGGCGCATCCGCCCTCGGCGGGTCGGGTGGCCTTGGTCCTCGCCGTGATCGCGGTCTGTCTCCTTCTCTATGCCGTCGACCGGTTCGTCGGCTGGCCCGAATGGCTCACGCCCGACAGGGCCCACCGCGTCCCGCGCTGAGCAATCCCGGCACCGCCTCGATTGCGAACAATTTTCCGTATTTCACCGCGACTTTTTCTTGCAGAAATGGCGGTTTGCCTCCATATGCACGCGCAAGACGCCAACGCACGCGCCTCTGTCCATCGGGCCAAGTCCGCTTCATGTAGCGACGGTAACGTCTCCCTTGTCACTCGAGGGCCTGCGAGGGCCCCGCGTCCCAGTGGAGATGCACCCGATGTACCTCAACGCAACCGACTTCGTCGGCCGCGCCGCTTTCGATCGCACCGCCCGCATGGACGGGTTCGTCGCGTCCACCGCGTTCGACCGGCCCACGCTCGTGATCGACAGCGATCTCGTGGCCGAGAACTTCCGCGCGCTCCGCGCCGGGCTCGGGAACGCGGCCATCCACTACGCGGTCAAGGCCAACCCGGCGCCGCAGATCGTTGCCCTCCTCGCCGGTCTCGGCTGCCGCTTCGACGCGGCCTCCCGCGCGGAGATCGAGCTCTGCCTCGCGCAGGGCGCGGCGCCGGCCCATGTTTCGTTCGGCAACACGATCAAGCGCGAGCGCGACATCGCCTTCGCCCACGAGGCGGGTCTCACGCTCTTCGCCGCCGATGCGGAGGAGGAACTCGAGAAGATCGCCCGGAACGCGCCGGGCGCGGATATCTATCTCCGTCTGATCGTGGAGCCGACGGGCGCCGACTGGCCGCTCACGCGCAAGTTCGGCTGTGCGCGCGACCGGGCGCTGCCGCTTCTGCGATATGCCGCCGAGCTTGGCCTCACTCCCCGCGGATTGAGCTTCCACGTCGGCTCGCAGACGCGCGAGGCCGCGATGTGGGCGCCCACGCTCGATCAGATCGCGGCGGTCTGGCACGCCGCCCGGGCCGAAGGGATCGCGCTCGACCTCCTCAACATCGGCGGCGGCTTCCCGGCCGCCTATGGCGGGGCGCTCGCGCATCCCACTTCCTACGCGGCCGACGTCCTGTCGCTCGTGACCGAGCGTTTTGGCGCCGTGCCGCACCTGATGGCGGAGCCTGGCCGCGCCATGGTCGCCGATGCGGGGCAGATCGCGGCGGAGGTGCTGCTCGTCTCCCGCAAGTCCGACGACGACCTCCACCGCTGGGTCTATCTCGACATCGGCCGCTTCTCGGGTCTTGCCGAGACGGAGGGCGAGATGATCCGCTACCAGATCGCCACCGCGCGCGACGGGGAGGAGACGGGCCCCTGCATCCTTGCCGGTCCGTCCTGCGATTCGGTCGACGTGCTCTACGAGCGCCGCCCCGTGGCCCTGCCCCTCTCGCTTCGCGCGGGCGACCGCGTGGTGATCCGCGATTGCGGCGCCTACACGTCGAGCTATGCCTCCGTCGGCTTCAACGGCTTTCCCCCGCTCGATGTCGTCGTGATCTGAAATCCGCCGCCCGGCCTTGCAGAGCCGGGCCGGAGCCCGCATAGACGGGGCCATGTCGACCGGCCTGCGCCCATGAACATGCTGAGCACCTTCGTGAAGCCGATGCACCCCGAGGGGCGTCGCTTTGTCGCGATCTTCGCCGCGATCACCGTCGGGCTGTTCCTCCTCTGGGAGCCCTTGGGCTGGATCGGCGTCGGCGCGACGATCTGGTGCTACTACTTCTTCCGCGACCCCGAACGGGTGCCGCCGGACCTTCCCGGCGCCGTGGTGAGCCCGGCCGACGGGATCGTCTCCCTGCTCGAGCCGGCCGTGCCGCCGGTCGAACTCGGCCTCGGGACGGCGCCGCTGACCCGCGTGTCGGTCTTCATGAACGTCTTCAACTGCCACGTGAACCGGACGCCCGTGGCGGGAACCGTCACCGCCATCGCCTACCGTCCCGGCACCTTCGTCAACGCCTCCCTCGACAAGGCGAGCGAGGAGAACGAGAGGAACGGCCTCGCCTTCCGCCTTGCCGACGGGCGCCAGATCGGCGTCGTCCAGATCGCGGGCCTCGTCGCGCGCCGCATCGTCTGCTTCACCGCCGAGGGCGCGCATCTGGCGACCGGCGAGCGGTTCGGCCTGATCCGCTTCGGCTCTCGCGTCGACGTCTACCTGCCGCCGGGCACCGAACCGCTCGTGCGGGTGGGCCAGACCATGGTCGGCGGCGAGACCGTCATCGCGCGGCTGGAGCCCGCCCCATGACATCGCCGCCGCCGCGCGCCTCCTCCGAACTGGGCCTGCTGCAGCTTCTGCCTAATCTCCTGACGCTGGGGGCGATCTGCGCGGGGCTGACCGCGATCCGCCTCGCGGTGCAGGGCGACTACCTCCTCGCGGTCCAGCTCATCATCCTCGCGGCGCTGCTCGACGGCGTGGATGGCCGCCTCGCGCGGCTCCTGCGCTCCGACAGCCAGATGGGCGCGGAACTCGACAGCCTCGCGGATTTTCTGAATTTCGGCGTCACGCCGCCGCTCGTCCTCTATTTCTGGGCGCTCGAGGACACGCGGAGCCTCGGCTGGATCGCGGCGCTCGTCTTCGCGATCTGCTGCGTGATCCGGCTCGCGCGGTTCAACATCGCGGCGAAATCCGAGGTGCCCGTCGATCCCGCCTTCTTCATGGGCGTGCCCTCGCCCGCGGCGGCGATCCTCGTCATGCTGCCGATGTATCTGTCCTTCGCCTTCGCCGATCGCGACATCCTGCCCGACCTCGTCCTCGCGCTCTACATGATGGCGATCGGGGTCCTGATGATCGTGCGCGTGCCGACCTATTCCTTCAAGAAGGTCCGCATCTCGCGCGAGAACGCGAAGTTCGCGCTCCTCGGCGCGGTGGTGGTGGGGGCGTTCCTGCTCATCTATTCTTGGATCGCGCTGGTCGGGCTCTGCCTCGCCTACATCGCGACCGTCGCCTGGGCCTGGACCGTCGAGCCGGTACGGCGCCGCAAAGGGAAGTAGCCATGGAAATCGACGCCGTCAAAACCTCCTATGCCCGCTGGGCACCGGTCTACGACCGCACCTTCGGCAAGATCACCCAGGCCGGGCGCCGCCGGTCGGCCGCCCATATCAACACCCGTTCGGGCTCCCTACTGGAGCTCGGCGTCGGCACCGGGCTCTCCCTGCCGCTCTTCCACCGCGACCTGAACGTCACCGGGATCGATTTCAGCGAGGAGATGCTGGCCAAGGCCCGCCGCCGCGTCGCCCATGATCGCCTCACCCATGTCGAGGCGCTGCGGCAGATGGATGCCCGCGCGCTCGACTTCCCCGATGCGAGCTTCGATACCGTCGCCGCCATGCACGTCCTCTCGGTCGTGCCGGAACCCGAGCGCGTGATGGCCGAGATCGCCCGAGTGCTCGCCCCGGGGGGCCAGCTCGTCGTCACCAACCATTTCAAGGCCACGGGCGGCGCGCTCGCCGGGATCGAGCGCGTCATCGCACCGCTCGCCGACACGATCGGCTGGCATTCCGATTTCGAGATCGCCACCGTGCTCGCCCAACCCGACCTCGTGGAGGTGAAGCGCGAACGCCTGCCCCCCGCGGGGATCATGACCTTCCTCGTCCTGGAAAAGCGCGCGGCGGCCCGCACGAAGCCGCAGATCCGCGACGCCACGCAATCCGATGCGGACGCCATCCGCGCCTGCGCCGAGGCCGCGCACGCGCATCACGTTGAGATCATCGGCCGCCGACCCGCGCCGATGGACATGGATGTCGCCGCGGCGATCCGCGCGGCGCGCACGCGGGTGGTCGAAGGTCCGGGAGGAACGCTCGCAGGCTACGCGGTCGCCCGCGTCAACGACGATCACATGGAGCTCGAGAGCGTGGCGGTCCGTCCGGAGGCCGCGGGGCGCGGCGTCGGCGGGGCGCTCATCCGCGATTGCGAGGCGGAGGCGTGGCGGCGCGGATTGCCCGCCGTCCGCCTCTACACCAACGCAGCGATGACGGAGAACCTGCGGCTCTATCCGCATCTGGGCTACCGCGAGACCGACCGGCGCCACGAGGATGGCTTCGACCGCGTCTATTACGAGAAGGCCCGCCCTAGCGCCCTGAACGGCTGACGCGCCAGACCGCGTTGCCCACGTCGTCCGCGACGAGGAGCGCGCCGTCGCCCGCCACCGCGACCCCCACCGGCCGACCGCGCGCGAGGCCCCGCGCATCCACGAACCCGTCGAGCAGCGTCCGGGGCGGCCCGTCCGGCTGCCCCCCCGCAAAGGGCACGAAGACGACACGGTAGCCCGAGGGCGGCGTGCGGTTCCACGACCCGTGCTCCCCGATGAAGGCGCCCTTTGCGTAAGCGGGCCCAAGCCGCGCCCCGTCGGCGAAATCGAGGCCCAGCGGCGCGACATGGCTGCCGAGCGCGAAATCGGGCCGCCGCGGCTCCGCCGGCGCCTCGAACCCGGCCTCCACCCGCGGATCGCGCCGATCGCCGTAATAGATCGCGGGCCAGCCGTAATCGGCGCCCGCCACGACCCGCGTGAGATAATCCGGGACGAGGTTCGGGCCCAGCTCGTCCCGCTCGTTCACGACGGTCCAGAGCGCGCCCGTCTCGGGCTCCGTGGCGAGGCCCACGGGATTGCGCAGCCCGCGCGCGAAGATCTCCGCCGCGCCCGCGGCCGGATCGACACGCCAGACCGCCGCCCGGCCCTCTTCGGCCGTCACGCCGTTCTCCCCGTGATCGCTGTTCGAGCCCACGGAGACGAAGAGCGCGCCGTCCTGTGCGAGAAGCCCCTTCGTCCAGTGCCGGTTCGGCGGCTGCGCGGGCAGTGCCACGACCTCCTCTGGCGCGGCGGTCACGCGCGTCTGGCCGGGCGTGAAGGGCACGCGGAGGAGCGCGTCGGTATCGGCGATGTAGAGGTGGCCTCCCATCAGCGCCATGCCGAAGGGCGAGGTCAGCCCGTCGATCAGCACGGCGCTGATCTCGGCCACGCCGTCGCCGTCCGCGTCGCGGAGAAGCCGGATGCGGTCGGCGCTCGGCGCCTCCGCCCCCGCCACGCGCATCACCTGCTTCTCGACGAAGCCGCGAATCCCCTTGGTCGGCGCGGGCTGCTTGTTGCTTTCGGCCACCAGCACGTCGCCGTTGGGCAGCACGTGGAGCCAGCGCGGATGGTCGAGCCCGCCCGCGAAAGCCCGCACCTCGAGCCCCGCCGCGGCCGTGGGCGCCTCGCCCTGGGGCCAGCCCGTCGCGGGCGCGATGTTAAGCGTCGGCAGAAAGGTCTGCCGCGGCGCGGGCAGCGCGGGATCGGATCCGACCCCGACCTGCGGCGCCACCGGAACATCCGCCCCGCAGGCCCCGAGCCCGAGCAATGCGGCCAAGACGACAGATTTCGTGGTACGCATCACGCTCCTCCCGATCATTCGATCAGGGATAGCCCGCCGTGGCCCACGAAAAAAGCCCCGCGGCACGTGCCGCGGGGCCCTGCGTCTCGATGTCCCGATGGATCAGCGCTTGGAGAACTGGAAGCTCTTGCGCGCCTTGGCCCGGCCGTACTTCTTGCGCTCGACGGTCCGGCTGTCACGGGTGAGGAAGCCCGCCGCCTTCAGCGCGCCGCGCAGGCTCGGATCGTAGAGCTGCAGCGCCTTGGAGACGCCGTGCTTGACCGCACCGGCCTGACCCGAAAGGCCGCCGCCCTTGACGGTCGCCATCACGTCGAACTGTCCCTCGACGCCCGCCACGGTGAAGGGCTGCTTCAGGATCATCTGCAGGACGGGACGCGCGAAATAGGCGTTCACGTCCTTGCCGTTCACGGTCACCTTGCCGGAGCCCGGACGGATCCAGACCCGCGCGGTGGCGTCCTTGCGCTTGCCGGTCGCGTAGGCGCGGCCGAGATCGTCGCGCACGGGTTCGCGCGGGATCTCCGTCTCCACCGCGGCGGAGGTGCCGGAGACGGCCTGGTTCAGCTCTTCGAGCGAATTGATCTCTTCGGCCATCAGTGCGCCTCCCGGGTGTTCTTCTTGTTCATCGCGCGGACGTCGAGCGTCTCGGGCGATTGCGCCTCGTGCGGATGTTCCGCGCTCGCATAGACGCGCAGGTTGGTCATCTGCTGGCGCGAGAGCGGCCCGCCCGGCAGCATCCGCTTGACGGCCTGCATGACCACGCGCTCGGGATGCTTGCCCTCGAGGATCTGCGCAGTCGTGCGCGACTTGATGCCGCCCGGATAGCCGGTGTGCCAGTAATGCGGCTTCTCGCGCTTGCGGCCGGTGAGCTGCACCTTGTCGGCGTTCACGACGATGACGTTGTCGCCCATGTCCATGTGCGGGGTGAAGGTCGCCTTGTGCTTGCCACGAAGGCGCATGGCGATGATCGAGGCGAGGCGGCCGAGAACGACGCCCTCGGCGTCGATCACCACCCACTTCTTCTCGATATCCGCCGGAGTCGCGGTGAAGGTCTTCATGAATCGGTCCTGTCTGTCGGCGGGACGACCGTACGCCCCTCGAAAACGATGCGGCTCTATCCCGCATCGGCATCATGCAGTCAATGCCGACCTTCGACGAATTCCCCCATCAAAACAGTACCTTGAAAATAAGGTATCCATATACCCCAAGGATCACGAAAAAATTCGCCGCCCCGCGGCATTTTTCATTGCGTGGAAAGGCCATGGGGCCTATCTGCGCCTCACTTCGAAGGGACCGATCCCAACTTCGCGAAAGCGGGGGGGCGCTAAGGGACCACGGATTCAATCTACTGGCTGAAAGGGGAGTTCCATGGACGGAACCAACCTCTTCCAACTGGGGATCGGTCTGGAGACAGGCGCCCAAGCGGAAGATTCCACCGCTCGCACGGCTATTGCCGATCGCGATTCCATCAAATGCGACACGACGCGCGACATCTTCGCCGAAGATCGCGACGACCACTTCATCCGTGAGGACGGGGCCGTCTTCGCGGGCCGTCACCTCATCATCGAGGTGGTCAATGGCCACGGGCTCGACGACGAGGCCCGGATCCAGCAGGCGTTCCGCGACTGCGTGACCGAATGCGGCGCGACGCTGCTGCACATCCACACGCACAAGTTCTCGCCGCAGGGCGTCTCCGGCGTGGCCGTGCTCGCCGAGAGCCACATCTCCGTGCACACCTGGCCGGAGATCGGCTACGGCGCGTTCGACGTCTTCATGTGCGGCGACGCCGATCCCTGGCGCTCCGTGGACGTGCTGAAGGCCGCCTTCGCGACCGACGATGTCCGCGTGCGCTCCCTGCGGCGCGGCGACGGCGTGGTGACCGAGGTCGCCGCCGCCTGACGGATAGGGCCGGCACGCCGCCTGCGACGTGCCGGTCCTTGCCCGGGCCTCGAGGCTCGCCTACTCCGACGGCATGGCCCTGATCCTCACCTTCGGCTTCGACAGCGCGAGTTTCGCCCGCCTCGAAGCGCTCCGGCAGCGTTATTTCCCGCCCGCGCGCAACTTCATCCCGGCGCATCTGACGCTGTTCCAGCAACTCCCCGAACATGCGATGGACGACCTGCTCGCCACGCTTGCGCGAACGGCGAAGGCCACCGCGCCACTGCCGTTCACGGCCACGGGCATCCTCGATTTCGGCGGCGGGGCCGCGATCGCGCTCGACGCGCCGGGCGCCGGGCGCCTGCAGGGCGATCTCCGCACCGCATGGGAGGACGTCATCACCGCCTCCGACGACCGTGCCCGCAAGCTCCACGTGACCGTGCAGAACAAGGTCGACAGGGAGACGGCGAAGGCCACGCAGGCAACCCTCCGCGCGGGTTTCGCGCCCTGGGACGGGGTCCTTGACCGGCTGATCCTGTGGCACTATCGCGGCGGCCCGTGGGAACGCATCGCCACCTGCCCGCTCAGAGGAGAGACGCCATGACCGACATGACAGGCTGGAGCGTCGAGCGGCTCCACGAGGATCACGCCCAGGCGCTGCGCGTCACCTCCGTGCTCTACGACAGCGAGACGGAGCACCAGCGCCTCCGCGTGATCGAGAACCCGACCTTCGGCCGCGTCCTGACGCTCGACGGTGTCGTGCAGGTCACCGAGCGCGACAACTTCATCTACCACGAGATGATGACCCATGTGCCGCTCTTCGCCCACGGCGCGGCGAAGCGCGTCCTCATCGTCGGCGGCGGCGATGGCGGCATGGCCCGCGAGGCGCTGCGCCACCCGCTCGAGCGCGTGACGATGGTGGAGATCGACGCGGGCGTGGTGGATTTCTCGAAGGAATATCTGCCCGCGATCTCGGACGGCGCCTTCGACGATCCGCGCCTCGATCTCGTCATCGCCGACGGCGCCGCGTTCATGCGCGAGACCGAGGGCGGCTACGACGTCATCATCGTCGACAGCACCGACCCCGTCGGGCCGGGAGAGGTGCTTTTCACCGACCATTTCTACGGCCTTGCGAAGCGCGCGCTCGCGCCGGGCGGCATCCTCGTCACGCAGAACGGGGTGCCCTTCATGCAACCGGAGGAACTTCGGGGCACGATGCGCGCCTTCTCCGCCCTCTTCGGCGATACGACCTGCTATCTCGCGACGGTGCCCACCTATGCGGGCGGGCCGATGGCCTTCGGCTGGGGTACGGACGGCCTGGCACGGGAGACCTCTCCCTCCGACCTCGCGGCGCGCGTGGCGGCATCGGGTCTCGATTTCGGCTATTATTCCGCCGCGGTCCATTCCGCCGCCTTCGCGCTGCCGGGCTACGTGGCGCGGCTTCTGGCCTAGTCCGACTGCCGGGCCGGACCGGAGGAGCGCGCGGAGAATCTCGTCCGCGCGATCACGAAGCCACGAGAAAGATTAAGTTTTGCAACTGATGCGTCCGCTCGGCCGTATCTCCTCTTCGTAAGCGTTTTCAATTTCGAAGGGATCTTCATAATGAGAATTCAACTGACCGCTCTCGCCCTCGTCGCGTTCGGCACCTCGGCCATGGCACAGGACGGCATGACGCCGCAGGTCACCGCGTCGGATCAATCGGTCGCGAACGGCGTGGTTTCCGCCGACATGGTCACCGCCGGCGCCAATGGCTGGATGGTCGTCCATCGCACCGATTCGGAGATGAAGCCCGGTCCGGTCGTGGGCTACGCGCCGCTCCGCGCGGGCGAGAACACCGACGTCGCCGCCATTCTGCAGGAGGACGTGGCCTCGGGCGACATGCTCATGCTGATGGTCCATTCCGAGGACGGCGGCATGGAGACCGGGGTCTTCGAATACACCCTCGGGGCGACCGAAGACGGCCCGATCCGGATGAACGACGAGCTGGTCATGACCGTCATCAGCGCCGAGTGACGCGCATCGCTCGCCGACCCGGCGGGCGGTCCATGCCTCGTGACTTCCGCGGCCCGTCCCGATCGATCTCGGGACGGGCCGTTCGCGTCAATGCAGGGTGAACTCGCCCGAGAGCTTGCGCCATTCGCCGGACGCGATCTGCTTGCGGTGAATGAAGCGCACCGAATGCAGCGGCCCCTCGATCTCGCGCTGCCAGAACTCGACGAACTCGAAAAGCTTGGGATGATCGGGGGCGATGTCGTAATCCTGCCAGACGAAAGTATTCAGGACGTTCTTGTAATCGGGCATCCGGTAGAAAAATTCCGCCGTGGTCAGCCCATAGCCCTTGAGCATCAGTTCGGTCTCGGTCATTCCCTGTCTCCGCTACGCGTTACTCCCCAGGGACCACTCTGCGGCATCGCGGTTAGTAATCAATGAAAACAATCTGTTGGCACTTTACGGCGAGCGCTGCCAGAGCACTCGCGCAACATTGCACCCACCCGTCCCCTGCTGATAAGGTCGCGCGAGATTTGAGCGCATAAGGAATGGCGGCGAGATGAGCGACACGCCCGATCCCCCCGAGACGACGGACGAGGACGGCCCGGAGCGGTCGGGCCCGCAGATCTCGATCGTCGAGGAGATGCAGTCCTCGTTCCTCGACTACGCGATGTCGGTCATCGTCTCCCGCGCGATCCCGGACCTGCGCGACGGCCTGAAGCCCGTCCACCGCCGCATCCTCTACGCGATGCACGAGACCGGCAACACGCACGACAAGGCCTACCGCAAGTCCGCCCGCCCCGTGGGCGACGTCATGGGCAAGTACCACCCGCACGGCGACTCAGCTATTTACGAGGCGCTGGTACGGATGGCGCAGGACTTCTCCATGTCGCTGCCGCTCCTCGACGGTCAGGGGAACTTCGGCTCCATGGACGGCGACAACGCCGCGGCCATGCGCTATACCGAGGTCCGGATGGACCGCCCCGCGCAGAGCCTTCTCGCCGATATCGAGAAGGACACGGTCGACTTCCAGGACAATTACGACGGCAAGGACCGCGAGCCCACCGTCCTGCCCGCGCGCTTCCCGAACATGCTCGTCAACGGCGCGGGCGGCATCGCTGTCGGCATGGCCACGAACATCCCGCCCCACAACCTGGGCGAGGTCGTGGACGCCACGCTCGCGCTCATCGAAGACCCCGACATGTCGACGGAAGCGATCATGGAGATCGTGCCCGGCCCCGACTTTCCGACGGGCGGCGTGATCCTGGGCCGCTCCGGCGCGCGCAAGGCCTATCTCGAAGGGCGCGGGTCCGTCATCCTGCGCGCCAAGGTCCGGACGGAGGAGATCCGCAAGGACCGCTACGCCATCGTCCTCGACGAGATCCCCTATCAGGTGAACAAGGCCTCCCTCGTGGAGCGGATCGCCGATCTCGCGCGCGAGAAGAAGCTCGAGGGCATCTCTGCTGTGCAGGACGAGAGCGACCGCGTCGGCGTCCGCGTCGTGATCGAGCTGAAGCGCGACGCCACGCCCGACGTCGTGCTGAACCAGCTCTACCGCTTCACGCCGATGCAGACCTCCTTCGGCTGCAACATGCTCGCTCTTCACGGCGGCCGGCCGGAGCAGCTCGGCTTGCGCGACTTCCTCACCCACTTCATCGCCTTCCGCGAAGAGGTCGTCGCCCGCCGCACGGCCTTCGAGCTCCGAAAGGCACGGGAGCGGGCGCATGTCCTCTGCGGCCTCGCCGTGGCGGTTTCGAACGTGGACGAGGTGGTCCAGACCATCCGGTCGAGCCAGGACGCGACGGAGGCGCGCGGGCGGCTCATGGAGCGGCGCTGGCCCGCGGAGGAGATCGCCCCCTTCATCCGGCTCATCGACGATCCGAGCCACAAGATGAACGAGGACGGCACCTATTACCTGAGCGAGACGCAGGCCCGCGCCATCCTCGACCTTCGGCTCCAGCGCCTGACGCAGCTGGGCGTGAAGGAGATCACCGACGAGCTCGAGACGCTCGCGGGCAAGATCCGCGACTATCTCGACATCCTGCGCTCGCGCGAACGGATCATGGCGATCATCGCGAGCGAGCTTCGCGAGGTGCGCGAGCAATTCGCCGTGCCGCGCCGGACGGAGATCGTCGACTGGGCCGGCGACATGATGGACGAGGACCTGATCGAGCGGGAGGATATGGTCGTCACCGTCACGCAATCGGGCTACATCAAGCGCACCGCGCTCGCCGATTTCCGCGCGCAGCGCCGCGGCGGCAAGGGCCTCTCGGGCGGCGGTCTCAAGGACGACGACGTCGTGACCACGCTCTTCGTGGCCAACACCCATACGCAGCTTCTCGTCTTCACCACCGACGGCATGGCCTACAAGCTCAAGACCTGGCGCCTGCCGCTCGGCGGGCGCACGTCGAAGGGCAAGGCGATCGTCAACATCCTGCCGATCCCCACCGGCGTCTCCATCGCCGCGATCATGCCCGTCGACCGCGACGAGGATCAATGGTCGGAGCTGCAGATCGTCTTCGCCACTTCCGCGGGCACGATCCGGCGCAACGCGCTGTCGGACTTCACCAACGTGAACCGTGCCGGCAAGATCGCGATGAAGTTCGAGGGCGAGAACGAGGGCATGCGCCTCATCGACGCGCGCATCGCCTCGCCCGACGAGGACGTGATGCTCGTCACCGCCAAGGGCCGCGCGATCCGCTTCCCCTCCACCGACGTGCGCGTGTTCAATTCCCGCGCCTCCGTGGGCGTCCGGGGCATCCGGCTCTCGAAGGGCGACGCGGTCGTCTCGATGGCCGTGATCCGCCATTTCGAGGCCACGCCCGAGGAGCGGACCACCTATCTCAAGATGCGCCGCGCCATGGCGGGCCTCGCCGACGACGCGGAGGCCGAGGCCGATGAGGAGGAAAGCGCGGGAGAGGCGCAGGACTTCACGCAGGAGCGCTACGCGGAGATGTCGGCGGCCGAGGATCTGATCCTGACGATCACCGCCAAGGGCTCGGGCAAGCTCTCCTCGTCGCACGATTACCCCGTCCGCGGACGCGGCGGGCAGGGCGTGATGGCGATGGACCGCGCCATGCGCGGCGGCCCGCTCGTGGCCTCCTTCCCGGTGGAGATGGACGACCAGATCATGCTCGCCACCTCCCGCGGCCAGTCGATCCGGGTGCCGGTGGACGGCATCTCGTTCCGGTCCCGCGGCGCGGGCGGCGTGCGGGTCTTCAACACCGGCGCGGGCGAAGAGGTCGTCTCCGTCGCCTGGATCGCGGAGCAGCAGGAAGACGAGATCGTGGAGGGCGGCGAGACCGGGGAGTGAGCCTCGTCCGCGAGGCCGGTTCAACCGTTCGAGACACGCCCTTCGCGCATCCGGTTATGGGCGTCGCGCAATGCGCGGCGCTTGGTGAGGTCGATATGGGCCTCGGTCCGCAATATCTCGAGCTCGTCGGCGAAGATCACCAGGTTCCGCCCGCTGCGCTTTGCGCGATAAAGCGCAAGATCGGCCTGCCGGAACAGTTCGCTCATCGCGACCTTTCCGAAATCCTCCAGGAGCGCGACCCCGATGCTCACCGTGAGGTTGATCTGCGTGCCGTTCAGTTCGACGGGCGTGACGCAGATCCGGTGGCGCAGGGTCTCGGAGATATGCGCGGCGGAATCGAAGTGACGGGTTTCGAGCAGGATCGCGAATTCCTCGCCGCCGAACCGGCAGACGTGACCCTGATCGCCCACCACCTCGGTCGCGAGGTTGGCCACGAACTTCAACGCCTCGTCGCCGGCTTCGTGACCATAGGTGTCGTTGACAACCTTGAAGTGGTCGATGTCGAGGACCATCAGCGCCCGTCTGTCGCCATCCTCCGCCGTCTCGATCGAACGATTGACCAACGCGTTGAAGGACCGGCGGTTGGGAATGCCCAGGAGCGGGTCGAGAAAGGCATCGGCGGTCAATCGTCGTTCGGTCTGGAACATCCGCCGCTCCCGCTCGATCAACGTTCCCATGAAGAGCGAGCCTATCAGCGCGCCGATCGTCAGGACCGGCACGACCGGCCAGACGAGCTCGTTCGCGACCGCCATGGGAAGCAGGAAGACACTCCACGTGTTGAGCGAGATGAGCGCGCCGAGAAAGAGGAGCTGCACGGGTTTGACCGCATCCCGAAGGCGGACGATCACCCGCCAGATGCTGCCGGCCGCCGCGGCGGTGAAGATGCCCGCGACGCCTGACACCGCCCCGAGACCGCCGAGATGGAGACGATAGGTCGCAGCCATCAGGGCCGCCAGCAATCCCGCTTTCCATCCGCCGAACCCGGCGGCCAGCCCGACGATGATCGCCCGGCCATCGATGAGGATCCCGTCGCCGAACGACACCGGAACCCACATGGCAGCGATCGCGCCGCAGCCGAAGGACAGGCCTTGCAGGATTTGCCGCGTTTCTATGGTCACCCGGTTGAGCGCGCCGAATGTGATCGCCAGCAGTGACATGATCCCGAATGCGAAGAGGATCGGCAGGAGGATCGACATCATGTACTGCACTGCTCTCTCGCCGCTGCGTCACGTAGGTCGATGCAGCGGATTATCATTTGAGTATGGTTACGGAGTGACGGTGGACTCGCTAACAACGAGTTAACATATGCAACTTAGGCGTGTACAGCCTCATTCTCAGGTCGCCCCGTGCTTTCGGGATTGCCCGGCACCGGACGTCACGACGTTTGCGGTACATCCTGTGTACATCCGATGCACCTTTGCTGTACGGGCTATGTACCGCGGCCATACGCCCGCCGCACGTGCGGTGCACGCCGGGTGTACGCGCGGTGTACGGTCTGTGTACGGGGGACGATCGCCATGACGGAGACGCTTCATATCGTCGGCGGCGGGATGGCCGGATCGGAGGCGGCCTGGCAGGCCGCGGAAGCCGGGATCTCCGTCGTCCTGCACGAGATGCGCCCCGCGACCGGCACTTTCGCTCATCGCACCGGCGATCTAGCGGAGATGGTCTGCTCCAATTCCTTCCGCTCCGACGACAGCGAACAGAACGCCGTGGGCCTCCTGCACTGGGAGATGCGGCAGGCAGGCGGCCTCGTCATGGCGACGGCCGACCGTCACCGTCTGCCCGCGGGCGGCGCGCTCGCCGTGGACCGCGATCCCTTCGCGCAATCGGTGACGAAGGCGTTGAAATCGCATCCGAATGTCCGCGTCGAACCGGGCGAGATCGCGGCATTGCCGACGGACGGACACTGGATCATCGCGACCGGTCCGCTCACCTCCGGCACGCTTGCCGAGGCGATCCGGACCGAGACCGGCACCGACGCCCTCGCCTTCTTCGACGCCATCGCGCCGATCGTCCACCACGACAGCATCGACATGTCGAAGGCCTGGATGCAGTCGCGCTACGACAAGGGCGAGACGGAGGAGGAGCGGACCGCCTATCTCAACTGCCCGATGGACCGGGAGACTTACGAGGCCTTCATCGACGCTCTCCTCGCCTCGTCGAGGACGGAGTTCCACGAGGGCGAGACCGCGAAGTATTTCGACGGCTGCCTCCCTATCGAGGTCATGGCCGAACGCGGCCGCGAGACACTCCGCCACGGCCCGATGAAGCCCGTGGGCCTCACCAATCCGCACGCGCCCGACGTGAAACCCTACGCGGTCGTACAGCTGCGCCGCGACAATGCGTTGGGCACGCTCTACAACATCGTGGGTTTCCAGACGAAGATGAAGTACGGCGCGCAAGCCGATGTCCTGCGGATGATCCCGGGGCTGGTGAACGCCCGTTTCGCACGGCTGGGCGGCATCCACCGTAATACCTTTCTGAACGCGCCCACGCTTCTGGATTCCGAGCTCAGGCTGCGGTCGAAGCCGAATATCCGGTTCGCCGGGCAGATCACGGGGGTCGAGGGCTACGTCGAATCCGCCGCGATGGGTCTTCTGGCCGGACGTCTCGCCGTGGCCGAGATCACCGGGCGGCGCCTGCCGCCGGTGCCGTCCACGACAGCGGTGGGCGCGCTCGTCACCCACATCACCGGCGGTGCCGACGCGAAGACGTTTCAGCCGATGAACGTGAATTTCGGGCTCTTCCCCCCGGTCGATCTGAAAGGCGGCCGCCGCAACCGCCCCGCGCGCTACAAGGCCTATACGGATCGCGCCAAGGCCGACTGGAACGAGTGGCTCGCGGCCGATCTGCACCGTTCCGTCGCGGCGGAATAGCGCGCCCATCCGGGGGAAGGTCGTCCGCCCTGATCACCCGCTTCGCACCCTCGCCCACCGGCAAACTGCACCTGGGTCATGCCTACTCCGCCCTGCTGATCCGCCGGCTGTCGGCGGGCCAGACGATGCTCCTCCGGATCGAGGACACCGACACGACGCGCTCGCGGGTGGAGCATGCCGCGGACATCGTCGATGACCTTACCTGGCTCGGCATCTCATGGGAGGGGCCCGTAAGGCGACAATCCGAACATCTGGACGCCTACGACGAGGCCCTTCGGACACTCGGCGCACGGGGCCTCCTCTATCCCTGCTCCTGCACGCGACGCGACATCATCGATGCCGGGGCGAAGGCCGGACTCGACGGTTTCGTCTATCCCGGGACGTGCCGCAAACGCCCGATGCGGAGCCTCCGGCCTGGCGATGCGCTGCGGCTCAACCTGCGCCGTGCGCTTTCCGAGATCCCGGGCTCGCCTGCCTACGAGGAAGACGGACCGCTCCATGCGGGAACGCATCGCCTCGACGTCTCTCTCCTTCTCGATCGGATCGGCGACCCGGTGCTGAAACGCCGCGGAAGCGGCGATATCGCCTATCACCTCGCCTGCCCGCACGACGATGCGCTCCAGGGCGTGACGCACGTGATCCGTGGCGCGGATCTGTGGCACGCCACCCCGATCCACGTCCTGTTGCAATCCATCTTCGGATGGCCGATCCCGCGCTACCATCACCATGACCTCATCCGGGACGCGTCGGGCCGCAGGCTCGCGAAAGTCGACCTGTCGAAGGCGATCTCGCGCTATCGCGCGGAGGGCGCGACACCCGAGGATATTCGCGCGATGTTGCCGCCCCTGCCCGGCGCCTAGGTTTCGGGCGACAGGATCTCGACCTCTTCACCATCGCGAAGCGCGGTATAAAAGCAGCTTCGCCGCCCGGTATGGCAGGCGGGACCCTCCTGCCGGACGAGAAGAAGGAGACAGTCGCGATCGCAATCCACGCGCATCTCAACGAGGTGCTGGAGATGTCCGCTCGTCTCGCCCTTGACCCAGAACGCGTTTCTCGACCGGCTCCAATAGGTCACGCGACCGGATTCGAGCGTTCGTGTCACCGCCTCCGCGTTCATCCAGGCGAGCATCAGCACCTCGCCCGTGGCATGGTCCTGCGCCACCGCCGGCAACAGGCCGCGGGCGTCGAAAGTCAGTGTCGCGGGATCGAAGCTCATCGGAACCTCCTTTGCGCGGAGCAGATGACGGCCTATCTAGAAGTCCGATTGAGCGAGGGAAACCCATGGCCGACAGCGACATGATCAAACTCTATTCCGGGCGCATCCTCGAACTCGCGGCCGACATTCCGATGACGGGGCGGCTCGACGCGCCGGCCGCGACGGTGAAGCGCCGCTCGCCTCTCTGCGGCTCGTCGGTCATCGTCGATCTCGGGGTAGAGGACGGCCGCGTCTCGGCCTTCGCGCAGGACGTAAAAGCCTGTGCGCTCGGTCAGGCCGCCGCGGCGATCGTCGGACGCTCCGTTCTGGGCCGCACGCAGGCCGAGATCGAACGGGCCCGCGACGAACTCCGCGCGATGCTGAAATCCGGTGGTCCGGTCCCCGAGGCCCCCTTCGACGGGTTCGAGGTGCTGGAACCGGCGCGGGACTACAAGAACCGACACGCCTCCATCCTCCTGACGATCGAGGCGACCGCGGAAGCCTTTGCCAAGGCGGAAGAGACGACCGGCGCCTGACCGCAATACTTTAATAAAAAAACCGCCGCGCATCCGGGCGGATGGCGGCGGCAGGGGCGTACCGGAAACCTCCTGTCGGGGCGAGACGGACCCCGGATCGGAAGGCGCTTGCGTCCCGTCGAACCTGGGGAGGCAAAAGATGGGACCGGTGCGACCGGTACGCAGGCAGAAAGAAATCCCCCGGGTCAGACAAGTCCCGGCAGGTAGAGACCTGCCACGAGCAGGGCGGCGATCGCGGAGGCCCCAGCGAAATCTTCCAGAAGCGTGTCGGACCGCGACAGCGCAGCGACGAAATCGGTCATCATGAGCGTTCTCCTCGTGGAATGTTGTCTATTTGTTCTCACTATGAGCATTGATTCGCAAGAACTTTATGAGAACATTCCGGTGGGCGGGGTCAGCCGGACGCCAGAAGGCGGATCGCCTTGTCCTGCTCCATGAGCCAGAGCAGCGTCCGGATCGCCGTCCCGCGCGAGGAAGCGAGCTCCGGATCGGCGGCGAGGAAAGCCCGCGCATCGCTTTGTGCCAGTGCCATGAGCGCGGTCTGCCGTTCCAGATCGGCGATGCGGAACCGCGGAAGTCCCGATTGCGCATGTCCGATCAGATCCCCCGCCCCGCGCATCGCCAGATCCTCCTCGGCGATGCGGAAGCCGTCCTCAGTCTCGCGCAGGATTTCGAGCCGCCGTCGTCCGCTCCCGGCAAGGGGCGGCTGGTAGAGCAGGAGGCAGGTCGACTGGGCGGCGCCCCGTCCGACCCGGCCGCGAAGCTGGTGGAGTTGCGCGAGGCCGAACGCCTCCGCCCGCTCCACGACCATGATCGAGGCATTGGGCACGTTCACGCCCACCTCGATCACCGTGGTGGCCACGAGGATTCCCGTCTCCCCCTGGGTGAACCGCGCCATCGCGGCGTCTTTCTCCGCGGGCGGCATCTGGCCATGGACGAGACCCACGCGCGCCTCCCCCAGCGCCGCGCGGAGATGATGGGCCCGCTCCTCGGCAGAGGTGAGGTCCGACACCTCGCTCTCCTCGACGAGCGGGCAAACCCAATAGGCCTGCCGCCCCTCCTCGATTGCGGCACGAAGCCGCTCGACCACCTCCGAGAGCCGGTCGAGGCCGATCAGTGCCGTCTGAACCGGTTTCCGGCCCGGCGGTTTCTCGTCGAGGATCGAGACGTCCATGTCGCCGTATTGCGCCAGACTCAGCGATCGCGGGATCGGCGTCGCGGTCATCGTGAGCACGTCGGCGGTCTGCCCCTTCGCCCCGAGCTCCAGCCGCTGGCGGACGCCGAAACGGTGCTGCTCGTCCACCACGGCAAGCCGGAGATCGTGGAACGCGACGTCCTCCTGAAAGACGGCATGGGTACCGACGAGGATCTGGATGTCCCCCTCGAGGAGGGCGGCAAGCTTCGCTTGCCGTTCCGCCCCCCGGTCGCGACCGGTGAGGATCTCGAGAACGATCCCCGCAGTTTCGGCGAGCGGCTGCAGACTTTCGAGATGCTGGCGGGCGAGGATCTCCGTGGGCGCCATCAGGACGCCCTGCCCCCCGGCCTCGACCGCAGTCACCAGGGCCGCGAAGGCCACCAGCGTCTTTCCCGATCCGACATCGCCCTGCAACAGCCGGTTCATGCGGCGCGGTGCCGCCATGTCCGCCGCGATCTCCGTCATCGCGCGCGATTGCGCCCCGGTGGGATCGTAGGGAAGACCGGAGAGAACCGGATCGAGGAGCCTGCCCGTCCCGGCGGAGGCTCTTCCGGGCCGCCGCGCACGACGGCTCCGTGCGAGTGCGAGGGTAAGCTGGTGGGCGAGAAGCTCGTCATAGGCCAGCCGCTGCCGCGCGGACGCGTTCGGCGCGAGATCCAGCTCCGCCTGCGGCGCGTGCGCCGTCTCGATGGCGCGGCGCCACTCGGGCCAGCCTTCGCGCGCAAGGAGGTTCGGATCGATCCATTCGGAAAGGTCGGGCAGGCGCGCGATGGCGGAGGATGCCGCGCGCGCCATCATCCGCTGCGTCATACCGGCGGTCAGGGGGTAGACCGGCTCGAATGCCGGGATCGAACCCGCCGCGTCGAGCGCCACGATATGATCGGGATGGGTCATCTGCACGATGCCGTCAAAAAGCTCGATGCGGCCCGAAACCACCCGCCGCGCGCCACGCGGCAGCGTGCGGTCGAGCCAGTCGCCCTTCACGTGGAAGAACGCGAGCTGGAAGGTCGTCTCCGCATCCGCGACCTCGATCCGGGCGGGTCCGCGCCCCTTCGCGGGAAGATGCCGTCCGATCGTGACCTCCACCGTCACCGTTGCGGGCGGCACGACCTCGCGGATGGAGGCGCGACGCGTCCGGTCGATCCCACCTTGCGGTAAGGTGAAAAGCAGGTCGCGCGGTGTCTCGATCCGCATCTGCGTCAGGCGCTTCGCGGCCTTCGGCCCGATCCCGTCGAGCGCGGTCGTCGCGGCAAAGAGCGGGAACAGGATTTCGGGCCGGCTCATGCCCCCTCGATCAGGGCGATCCAGCCATCCTCGTCGATGACCTCGACACCGAGCTCCGCGGCCTTCTTCGCCTTCGATCCCGCGCCGGGACCTGCGATCACCAGGTCGGTCTTCGCCGAAACGGAGCCCGAGACCTTCGCCCCGAGGCCCTCCGCACGCGCCTTGGCCTCTTGACGCGTCATACGCTCGAGCGTTCCGGTGAAAACCAGCGTCTTGCCCGCGACGGGGCTCCCCTCGGTCGCAGGCGCCGAGACGGGCTCGATGTCGAGGAACGCGGCCAGCCGGTCGATGGAGGCCCGTTCCGCACCTTGGGCGAAGGCGGAGACGAGAGCCTGCGCGGCCACGGCGCCGATCCCGTCGACGGCCACGAGGGCGTCCCAAGCGGCGCGAGCGTCCGGCGAGACGTCGCGCTCCGCCCAGGCCCGCGCGCGCGCGTCCGAGATTCGTGCGCGGCGGCCATCGGCAGCGGCCGTAGCGCGTTCCTCGACGACCGCCGCCTCGGCTGCGAGATGTGCGCGTTCGGCCGGCACCGCGAGGTCGACCGCTTCGATCAGCGAGGCCCAATCGCCGTAATGTCGCGCGAGATCGGCAGAAACCACTTCCCCCACATGCCGGATCCCGAGCGAAAAGATCACCCTGTCGAGCGGGATGGAGCGCTTGCGGTCGATCGCAGCGAAGAGGTTCCGCGCCGATTGCGCGCCCCATCCCTCGCGGTCCTTCAACGGGGCCTCGGTATCATCGCCATGCCGCGCCTCGAGCGTGAAGATGTCGGAGGGCTCAGCGATCCAGCCTTCGCGGTGGAACTCCTCCACGAGCTTCGCGCCCAGCCCCTCGATGTCGAAGGCCGCGCGGGAGACGAAATGCTTGAGCTTCTCGACCGCCTGCGCGGGACAGGTCAGCCCGCCAGAGCAGCGACGGACCGAATCGCCGGGCTCGCGTTCCGCGGCCGATCCGCATTCGGGACAGATCTCGGGGAACGCAAAGGGATCCGCTCCGTCAGGGCGTCGCGTCAGATCGACATCGGCGATCTTCGGGATGACGTCGCCGGCGCGGTAGACCTGCACCCAATCGCCCTCGCGGATGTCGCGCCCCTCGCGGATCGGCTGGCCGGAGGCGTCGCGCCCGGCGATGTAATCCTCGTTGTGGAGCGTCGCGTTCGAGACGACAACACCCCCGACCGTTACGGGGGCGAGCCGCGCGACGGGGCTGAGCGCGCCGGTCCGTCCCACCTGGATCTCGATCCGCTCGAGCCGCGTCCAGGCGAGCTCCGCCGGGAACTTGTGCGCGATCGCCCATCGCGGCGTGGTCGAGCGGGTGCCGAGACGGCGTTGCAGGGCGAGATCGTTGACCTTGTAGACGACGCCGTCGATATCGTAGCCGAGCATGGCCCTCTGCGCCTCGATCCTCGCATAGAGGGCGAGCATCGCCTCGATCGTGGGACAGACCTCCGTCAACGGGTTCGTCGTGAAACCGAGCGCCTCGAGACGTTCGATACTGCCCATCTGCGTCTCGGCGAGGGGCGCGCTCAGTTCGCCCCAGGCATAGGCGAAGAACCGCAGCGGCCGCGACGCCGTGATGCCTGCGTCGAGCTGACGCAGCGATCCCGCGGCGGCGTTGCGCGGATTGGCGAAGACCTTCTGGCCCGCCTCGGATTGCCGGGCATTCAGGGCGGCGAAATCGGCATGGGTCATGTAGACCTCGCCGCGCACCTCCATCAGCTCCGGCGCGCCTTCCACCCTTTCGGGGATGTCGTCCACGCAAAGGGCGTTCGCGGTCACGTTCTCCCCGACGAGCCCGTCGCCCCGCGTGGCAGCCTGGACCAGCCTGCCTTCCTCGTAGCGCAGCGAGAGGGAAAGCCCGTCGATCTTCGGCTCCGCAACGATCTCGAGCGGCGCATCGGCGTCGAGGCCCAGATAGGCGCGGACGGATCGGGCGAAATCGGCGACGTCCTCCTCGGAGAACGCGTTGCCGAGAGACAGCATCCGTCGTGCATGGGTAATCTTGGAGAACGTTGCGGAGGCGGGCGCACCGACCCGCTCGGTCGGCGAATCGCTTCGTTTCAGGTCGGGAAACCGCGACTCAATCGCACCGATTCGACGTTTTGCCGCATCATAGGCGGCATCGTCGAGGATCGGATCATCTTCGGAATGATAGGCGACGTTCGCCGCGTCCAGAAGATCGGTGAGCCGGGCAATCTCGGCTTCGGCCATCTCGCCCGTCATCGCGTCGACAGGCATGTCGTCTGACCGCGCGCGCGTCATTCTCGTCCTCGTCCCGCTCCTTCGCAGGACTGTCTATGCCGCCGGACGAAGCCCGTCCAGCCGTCCCGTCGAGGGGGACGGCCAGCCCGGGCTTCTAGCCGGCTGCGGCGACGCGTTTCGGCTCCTCGACTGGCTCGGGATCGCGCAGGACGTAGCCGCGGCCCCAGACCGTCTCGATGTAATTGTCGCCGCCCGTCGCCTGGCTAAGCTTCTTGCGCAACTTGCAGATGAAGACGTCGATGATCTTCAGTTCAGGTTCGTCCATGCCGCCGTAGAGATGGTTGAGAAACATCTCCTTCGTCAGCGTCGTGCCCTTCCGCAGGCTCAGAAGTTCGAGCATCTGGTATTCCTTGCCGGTCAGATGCACCGACTTGCCGTCGACTTCCACGGATTTCGCGTCGAGGTTGACGACGACCCGCCCGGTATGGATCAGGGACTGCGAATGCCCCTTGGAGCGGCGGATGATCGCATGGATCCGCGCGACGAGTTCCTCGCGGTGGAACGGCTTCGTCAGATAATCGTCCGCGCCAAAACCGAAACCCTTGATTTTGGTCTCGGTATCGTCGGCACCGGTCAGGATCAGGATCGGCGTGTTGACCCGCGCGAGGCGCAGTTTTCGCAACACGTCGTGCCCGTGCATGTCAGGCAGGTGCAGGTCGAGAAGGATCAGATCGTAGTCGTAGAGCTTGGCGAGATCGATCCCCTCTTCGCCCATGTCCGTGCAGTACACGTTGAGGTTGGCATGCGTCAGCATCAGCTCGATGCTGCGCGATGTAGTGGGGTCGTCCTCTACCAAGAGTACACGCATCGCTCTCTCCGATAACATCCCGTTCACGGTTAACGTGAACGAGATAGATTAACGGCTGGTTACCCGGTTGTACCCAGCTGTGCCCCACCACAGCACATCAACTTAAAGTTGTCTATACTTTTGTAGCCGCGTCGTCTTCAAAGCGGCTTCACCGTAGCGCAGGACTGCGTTCGACCAACTGTCGAGCTCTTCCTCGCTGATGCTGTAGAGCTTGCATGCGGCCTCCTTCTTCAGAAGCCCCGCGGCAACGGCACGCACGACCGCGGCCTTGCGGCTTGCGACCCAGCGCTTGGTGCCGGGTTCGGGCAGATCGGCACGTGTGATGACCTGCCCCCCCGGCAGGGTGACGGCGCGCGGGCCGTCGATTTTCTTCAGATACATCGTCTCACCCCATTCAAGAAACGTGCCGGCATTAAGTTTGATGCCGCTTAAGGAGCGGTGAAACGCGACCTTGCGATTGCCCGCAATTTTCCTATATTCCTCGGTGTTTTACCGACCGTGCCTGATGAAGGAGCCTGCCATGGCCCTCGACGCGAGCAGCGTGAATTCCCTGGGCTTCGCGAAGCCGCCCGCAGAAACCCGCGTCGTCGTCGCCATGTCGGGCGGCGTCGACAGCTCGGTCGTCGCGGCCGAGCTTGCGGCGGAAGGCTACGACGTGGTGGGTGTGACGCTGCAACTCTACGATCACGGCGCGGCCCTCGCGAAGAAGGGGGCCTGCTGTGCCGGGCGCGACATCCACGACGCGCGCAGGGTCGCGGAGACGATGGGGTTTCCGCATTACGTGCTCGATTATGAGAATACGTTCCGCGACGCGGTGATCGACGAGTTTGCCGATAGCTATCTCGCGGGCGCAACGCCCGTTCCCTGCATTCGCTGCAACGAACGGGTGAAGTTTCGCGACCTTCTCGAGACCGCGAAGGATCTCGACGCCGATTGCATGGCGACGGGGCACTACATCCGTCGAGAGATGGGGGCTGAACGCGCGGAATTGCACCGCGCGGCCGATCCCGATCGCGACCAGAGCTATTTCCTGTTCTCGACAACGGCGGAGCAGCTGGACTACCTTCGGTTCCCGCTTGGCCATCTGCCGACCAAGGCCGCCACCCGCGCGCTTGCCGAGCGCCACGGCCTGTCCGTCGCGATGAAACCCGACAGCCAGGATATCTGCTTCGTTCCGAACGGCGATTATGCGAGCGTGATCGAGAAGTTGCGCCCCGGTGCCGCTGATCCGGGAGAGATCGTCCATGCCGACGGGCGCGTCCTCGGCACCCATGCCGGCGTCCTGCACTACACCGTGGGCCAGCGCCGGGGTCTCGGCATCGGCGGGCTTTCCGAGCCGCTCTACGTCGTGAAGCTCGACGTCGAGGCGCGGCGCGTGATCGTCGGCCCGAAGGAGATGCTCTCGACCCGGATCGTGCCGGTGCGGGAGATCAACTGGCTCGGCGACGCGCCCTTCGCATCGCAATCCGAATGGCATCTGGGCGTCAAGGTGCGCTCTACCCGACCGCCGCGGGAGGCGATCGTCCGACCGATCTCGCCGACGGAGGCGGAGGTGGAACTGATCGTCGCGGAGGACGGCGTCTCGCCGGGACAGGCCTGCGTCTTCTACGCCGGCGAAGGCAGCCGCGTCTTCGGCGGCGGGTGGATCTGGCGCGGGGCCTGAGGTCGCGTCAGCCGGCCACGGCGAGACCGTCGAGGACTGCGGCCGCCGCGCGCAGGCCGGGAGGCGGTCCGTCCCGCCCGAGGGCCCTCATTGTTTGCTCCAAGGCGTCCAACTGGTCCGACGGGTGGACAAGGAGCTGCAGGAGGGCCCCGGCGACCCCGTCCGGTCTGCAGGCGGGTCCGAGGAATTCAGGCACGATCCTCTCGTCCGTGATGAGGTTGACGAGCGTCACCGTATCGATCCGTGCCATGCGCGACATGATCTGCCACGAGAGCCATGACATGTCGTAGGCCACGACCATCGGCGTCCCGGCCGCCGCAAGCTCCAGTGACACGGTGCCAGACGCCGCGAGCGCCACATCCGCCGCACGGAACGCCGCATTCTTCCGCGCCACCTCTTCGGATGGAACGATCCGGGTGGCGGGCCAGTCCCGGGAGAGGTATTCGACCAGCGTCTCGAGCCCCGGTGCCGCCGGCAGGAGGACGCGGAGGTCCGGATGGTGTCGCGAGACCTGCCGCAAGGCGGCGCCGAAGACGGGTGCGAGCCGCGTGACCTCGCTTCGCCGCGATCCCGGAAGCGCGAGGACGACCGGCCCGCCGCCAAGTTCGGCGCGCAGTTCCGCCGCCGCTTCGGGTGATGCGATGGCCTCGGCCACCACGGGATGTCCCACAAAATCGCAGCGCATCCCCGCCGCCTCCATGTAGGGCGGCTCGAAAGGCAGGAGCGCCAGGACCTGGTCGACATGGCGCGCCATGCGGATCGCGCGCTTCGGCCGCCATGCCCAGACGGAGGGGGCGACGTAATGGACCGTGCGGACCCGTCGCGTGCGACGCACCCGTTCCGCGACCCGCAGACAGAAATCCGGGCTGTCAATCGTGATCAGGACGTCGGGAGACGCGGCAAGGACCGCTTCCGCCGTTTCGATCATCCGACGCCTGAGATGAGGATATTTCGGCAGAACCTCCGCGATCCCCATGACGCTCAGCTCCGCCATAGGAAAGAGCGAGGACAGGCCCTGCTTCTGCATGAGCGCGCCACCGACACCTGCGAAAGTGACGTCCGGCCGGAGTTCTCTCAGGCCCGCCATGAGCGCGGCGCCGAGCCTGTCCCCCGAGGCCTCCCCCGCGACCAGGAAGACTTTCATCCCCGGATCCAGACGAAGAGGCCGGCCGCATCGGCCTCCGCAACGAGCGCCTCCCGGTCGAGCACGAGGACACCTCCGGCAGCGATCGTGATGCCTGATAATCCCGCGCGGGACGCCGCGGCGACGGTCTCGATCCCGATCGTGGGAAGGTCGATGCGGCGGTCCTGCCCCGGCTTTGGCGCCTTCACGAAGGTGCCGCCCGCGGGAAGGTCGCGCGCGAGCGCGCCATCCCCGCGCGCGGCGGCGAGGCTCGCGAGCATCCAGTCCGTTCCGGGAAGGGCCTCCACGGCGAGGACTTGACCCCGCGCCACGACGCAGCCCTGTCCGATATCGGCCGCCCCGAGACGGGAAACGACCTCCATACCGCGGACCGCGTCCTTCCTCGCGGTGTCGTCGGGCGCGATGGCGCCGAGGACACCCTCCGGCGGCAGGAGATCGGGCAGGATCGCGTCCGCGCCGACCGGCGCGATGCCGGCCTCCTCGAACGTGGCGAGCACGGCGCGGAGCGCGGCATCGTCGCCCTGCCCCATCGCCGCAGCGATCCGCGGGACGAGCGGCAGGGTCGCCGCATCGATGCGGGAGGGATCGACGGACGGCCGCTGGATCGCCCCCGCGAAGCAGACCGTGTCGACGCCGCGCGCCCGAAGCCCCGCGAGAAACGTGCCCAGCGTCTCCAACCGGAAGCTTTCGACCGGGCCAAGCCCATCCGGTGCGAATCCCTCTAGCGCGGCAAGATGCGCGTCGGGCCGCCGCTCCGCGATCAGGCGTGGCAGGCGTCCCTGCCCGGCAATCAGGCAAAGGCTCACGATGGGGTCAGGAAGCCGCGATCGGACGGCGCGAGGACGAACTCGGCGATCTCCCGCACGAACTCGCTCCCGCTCTCGGCACCGAGACGACGCGCGCGGTCCTGGAACGTCCCCTCGCCCTGCCTGAGCGTCTCGAACGCGGCCCGGAGCGCGGTGATGTCGGCGCGGCTCACGCCCCTGCGCTTCAGGCCGACGAGGTTCAACCCGTCGAGCTCGCCCCGTGGCGCCTGCACGAGAGCGAAGGGGATGACATCGCTGGTTACCATCGTGACCGCGCCGATGATCGCGCCCCGCCCGATCCGCACCCATTGATGGACACCGGAGAGGCCTCCGATGATCGCGTCGTCGCCGATCTCGCAATGGCCCGCGAGGGCCGCGTTGTTGACGAGGATGACACGGTTGCCGACCTGCGCGTCGTGCGCGACATGCGAACCGGCCATGAGGAGGCAATCGTCGCCCACCCGCGTCACGCCTCCACCGCCCTGCGTGCCGGTATTCACCGTAACATGCTCGCGGATCCGACAGCGCGCGCCGATCTCGAGCCGCGTCTCCTCGCCCCCGAACTTCAGATCCTGCGGGATCTCGCCCACGCAGGCGAAGGGGAAGATCACGCTGCCATCCCCGATCCGCGTGACCCCGGTCACGACCGCATGGCTCTTGACCTCCACGCTCTCGCCGAGGGTGACGCGGGACCCGATCGTGGCAAAGGGCCCGACGAGCGCGCCGGCACCGATCTCGGCTCCGTCGTCGATGACGGCCGATGGATGGACGATGGCGGTGGGGTGGATCGTCATGCCGCTTTGTTAAGATCGATCATCGCGGAGAACTCCGCCTCGCAGGCAAGTTCTCCGCCCACCTCGGCGCGGCCGTGGAACTTCCATACCTTGCCGCCGCCCCGCCGCGTGGTGATGCGCATGGCCAGGACGTCGCCGGGGATCACCTTCCGGCGGAACTTCGCCCCGTCGATGGACATGAAATAGACGAGAAAGCCAGTGTCGACGAGATTCATGCCGACGCCCACCATCACCGCCGCGGCCTGCGCCATCGCCTCGATGATCGTCACGCCCGGCATGATCGGATTGCCGGGGAAATGCCCCTGGAATTGCGGCTCGTTCATGGTGACGTTCTTGAAGCCCACCGCACTGTTCCAGCCATCGATTTCCTCGACACGATCGACGAGGAGGAACGGGTAGCGATGCGGAATGATCCGCTGGATGAGGCCGATATCGGCGCTGGTCGTCTCGGTCATCGGTTCCTCCGTTACGCGGAATGCCTCCGTAGCAAGCGGTCCCGCTTCTGACAAGAATGCCTAGTCCGGTGGCGTGTCGGCAGACGGATCCCCGCTGCCGTCGCCGATCGCTGCGTCGATGCGCTCGATCGCCGTGTCGGTGATGTCGACGGCTTCCGTCGCGGCGAGGACCGCGCGGCGGTCGAGGAGGACGCGGGCGCCCCGTTCGGCGATGATTTCGGTGAGGACGCCGGTGATCTGACCATAGAATTCCTGCCGCGCCTCGTCGCGCCGCCGCCCCAGGGCGCGGGCCTTCGCGTCCTGCTCCTCGCGATGGGTCGTGACGCGGCTGTCGAACGCTTCGGCCCGTTCGCGAAAGACTTCAGGCGGCAGGGCATCGCGCTGATCGGTGAGTGCGCGCTCCTGCGCGATCAGTTCCGTCTCGATGCGCCGGTTCTCGGCCGCGAGCTCCTCCGAGCGCCGGTCGATCTCCACGAGGATCCGCTTGCCAAAAAGGCTGTCATCGAAAAGCCGGTCTTGATCGACGACGACGACGGGAGAGGGATCAGGCGTCTGCCCGGCGGCCGGAAGGCTCAGGGCGAGGCCCAGGGCCATCGCGAGGACCGGGCCGAACCTAGAACTCCGTCGAGACGGTGACATTGAAGCTGCGGGTGTTGTCGTAATCTTCCGCCTGAAGCGGCTCGGAGAAGTTGAAGCGCAACGGTCCGAACGGCGTCGTCCAGAAGATCGACACGCCGATCGAGGAGCGGAGGTGGAAGGAATCGTCGACCTCCACTCCCCCGGCCCCGGTCGTGTCCTCGAGTGACCAGACGGAGCCCGCGTCGAGGAAGACCCCACCGGAGATCCCGTATTCCTCCGGCAGCCCGATCGGGAACTCCGCCTCGAGCCGCGCGGCGGCATAGGCATTGCCCCCGAGCGCGTCCTCGTTCGTTGCGTTGAGGTCGCGCGGACCGACGCCCAGTGGCTCGAAGCCGCGCAATTGCCGGCTGCCGAGGAAGAAGCGGTCGGTCACGCGCGTCTCGGTATCGCCAAGGGCGTTGATCGCGCCGCCCTCGAGGGTCGCGCGGAGCGTGATCTCCTCCCCGAAGACCTGCCGCTGTCCCAGGAGCAGCGCTTCGGTCTTAATGTATTCACTGTCGCCGCCGAGCCCCGCGAGGTCCTGCGAGAACCGGAAGAGGATGCCGGCATTCGGATCGAGGCCTGTCCGGCGCGTATCGTAGCTGTAGGTGTAGCCGACCGACGACGTATAGAGTGACCCCTCCTCCGACTGGATTATCGGCGAGCTGCCATCGTCGAGGGGATTGTCGGGATCGCCCGTATCCACGTCGAGGATCGTATCCTTCGAGAGGCGATAGCGCAGGCCGAGACGTCCGTTGAGGCTGATCGGGAAGGTTATGGACGGACTGAAACCGACGACTCGGGTGTTGTAGTCCGCCTCGTCGAAATCGTCGGTGTTGTAGAAGGCGTCGAACCGGAAGGCGAGATCGCGGCCGAAGAAGAACGGCTCGACGAAGGTGAAGCGCGACGATTGGGAATTCGTGGCGGTCACGATGTTGAAGGCGAGCGTCTGCCCCCGGCCGAGGAAATTGCGTTCCTGATAGCCGAGATTGAGACCGAAGCCGGTATCGGTGGAGTAGCTGCCGCCGAAGCTGAGGGAGCCCGTGGGCTGCTCCTCGACATCGACATCGACGATCACCTGCCCCGGACCCGTGCCGTCACGCGCCTCGACGGCCGCGTCGGCGAAGAACCCCAGGGCGCGGATCCGTTCGGCACTCGCCGCGATCTCCCGCGGATTGAAGGGATCACCTTCGACGATGTTGAATTGCTGCCGGATGACGCGGTCGAGGGTGGTGGCATTGCCCTCGATATCGATCCGCTCCACGAAGATGCGTGGCCCCTGCTCGAGCAGGAAGTTGACGTCGAGACGCTGGTTGCGCGGGTCGCGGGTGACCTGCGGAGTAGCGCGTACGAAGTTCAGCCCTCGTGCGAGCGCCAGCCGTTCCATGCGCGCGACGGTCTCCTCGATGGCGCGCGGTGTGTATGTCCCGCCGGAGCGGATCGTGGAGACACCGAGGAAGTCCTGCGCATTCACGCCCGGCAGGCTGGACGACGCGGTGATGCGGCCGAAATCGTATTGCAGCCCCTCCTGGACATTGAACTGCACGAAGAACGCGTTGCGGTCGCGCGCGAACTCGTTGTTCACGCTGTGAATCTGGAAATCGATGAAGCCGCGGGAATTGTAGAAGTCGGTCAGCAATTGCCGGTCGAGATCGATACGCTCGGCCACGAAGGTGTCGCCGCCGATGAAGGTCCGGAGCAATCCCGCCTGCCGTGTCTGCAGCACGCGACGCAAACGCCGGTCGGAATAGGCGCGATTGCCGACAAAGGACAGACGCTCGATCTCGGTGACGCGCCCCTCCACGATCTCGAAGACAAGATCGACGCGGTTGTCCGAGCGGCGGATGATGCGCGGGGTCACACTCGCCGACAGGCGCCCGCCGGCTCCGTAGGCCTCGGCGATGGCGGCCGCATCAGCCTCGGCTTGCGCGGGCGAGTAGACGCGCCGCGGCACGGAACCGATGACTTCCTGGATTTCCTCATCGGAGATCCGGCGATTGCCCTCGATGCTGATCTGATTGACGGTCGGCCATTCGCTGACGCGGATCACGAGGACGTTGCCGGCGGGCACGATCTCCACCGTCTCGAAGAGACCGGTATTCACGACATTCTGGTAGGCGGCATTCAGGGCGCCGGCGCTCAGCGCCTGTCCGGGTGCGACACCGGCGGCATTGAGGATGCTCGCACTGTCGACCCTTCGATTGCCCTCGATCCGGATATCGGAGAACTGGAAGTTCTGCGCAATGGCCGGATCCGCAGCGAGGATCGCCGCGCCCGGAATGGCCAGGCAGGAAGCCGTGATGCGGAGAACCGCGCCCATACCGATCCGGCGAAACCGCCGGGCCCCCACGTCGCGCATTGGTCCGATCCACTTCAAGTCTGCCCCTTGATCGGGCAGTATCGGGATTGTCGGGGCATGTCAAAACGCGATCAATGCACGCCAAGCGGTCGCAGACAAACTGGATCCCGGCGGTCACATGATGACGTCAGGGCGTGCCCAGATAGGTTAGCATCGCGAGGCAGAGCGCGACTGCGCCGGGACAGACGAGACGCCCGGCCCAAAGCCGGCAGACAAGCGTCAATCCTCTGATGTCTCCATCGATCGTATCCATCACGACCTCCTTCCGCCAACCGCGTCAGGACTGCGGTATTGCATGACTTGCTGACGTAAATGTGGCGCGCGCGCGACCGAGATGCGACCCGCCCGTCGCGCCGATCCGTTACGGACAGAACAGATCGTTGCCGATCGCGAAGACCATGAGCGTTCCCAAGAGCGCAAGGCCCACCGCCATCAGCACGTTGAGCGCGCGCTCCCCCGGCGGCTTACCGGTGATAGCCTCGTAGCCGTGGAAGACGAGATGGCCGCCATCGAGGACGGGGATCGGAAAGAGGTTCAGAAGCCCCACCGCAGTCGAGAGGACCGCGACGAACCAGACGAAGCTCGCCAATCCCTGGCTCGCCGCCGCGCCGCTCGTCTGTGCGATGCCGATCGGTCCCGAGAGGTTGCAGCTCGAGATCGCGCCGACGGCCATGTTGTAGAGCCCGGACAACGAGGAGCGGATGATGAAGAGCGTCTGGTCCACCCCGTAGCCCAAGGCGGTGAACGGTCCCGGCGAGGTCGTCTGGGGCGTGAAGTAGAGCCCTCCGGTAATGCCGATGAGCCAGCGCGTCTCGAACCCACCTTCCGACAGGGGAAGGTCCATCCGCTTCGGGGCCAGCGTCACCTCGCGCGTCGCGCCCTCGAGATTGTCATCGCCGGACGGCCGCCACACGGTGAGGTCCAGGGGCGCCCCGTCGGATTCCCCTACGATGTCGCGCAGTTGATCGAAGGCGAAAATCTCCGATCCGTTGATCGCGGTGATGACGTCGCCGCTTCGAAGTCCGGCCGCCATCGCGGCGGATTGCGGGGTAACCGATCCCACGAGCGGCGGATAGGGATAGGGACCGAGGACGGTCAGCGTGTCGCCGTCGCGGAGAACGTCGTAATCGAGTTCGGGCTCCATCGGGAGCTCTTGGATGAAGGCGTCGATCCCGGCGAGATCGGGCGTCTCGCGCCCGGCGATCGCCACCACCTCGTCGCCCTGCTGCACCTCCTGCGAGATACCCGGAAGCGGCGCGACGCTATCGACGGTGAGGGGATCGCTCGCCACCCCGCGCCAAAGCAGGACGGCCGCAAAGACGAGGATAGACAGGATGAAATTGAAGATCGGGCCGGCCGCGACCGTCGCGGCGCGCGCCCAGAGCGGTGCGCCGTGCATGGTCCGCCTCGCCGCAGCGGCATCGAGCGCGGCCGTGTCGCTTCGACCGACGGAGGACGCATCGGCATCACCCAGAAACTTGACGTACCCCCCGAGCGGCAGCGCCGCGACCTGCCAGAGCGTCCCACGCTTGTCGCGGCGGGAGAAGAGAACCGGGCCGAATCCGATCGAGAAAACTTCAGCATGGATCCCCGACCACCGTCCGACGATGTAGTGACCGTATTCGTGGATCGCCACGATCACGCTCAACGCCACGACGAAAGCCGCCACGGTGTAAAGTACCGACCCGAAAGACGGGATCAGCCCGATGAGGTCCATATAATAGTCTCCGTCAGCCGGCAGATGCCGTAAGATCGAGCGCGTCCTCGACGACCTGCCGGGCACGCCTGTCCGCGTGCTGCACGCTATCTAGCGTCATCGTGTCCTTTCCAAGGCTTTCGGCGGTCAACTTGTCGAGGGTTCTGTCCACCAGTTCGGCCATTTCGAGGAAGCTGCATTCCCTCGCTATGAAGGCGTCGAGTGCGCGTTCCTTGGCGCCGTTCATCACGGCGCCCGCATGCCCCCCCGCCTTCATCACCTCGCGCGCGATCCTCAATGCGGGATACTTCGCCTCGTCCGGCGCACGGAAGGTCATCGCACCGATCGCCGCGAAGTCGAGCCGCTCGACGGGGAGGTGCCGGCGCTCGGGCCAGTGCAGCGCATAGCCGATCGCGTGGCGCATGTCGGGGGGCCCGAGATGCGCCATCAGGGCGCCGTCGTTGAAGCCGACGAGCGCGTGGATGAGGGATTCGGGATGCACGATCGCCTCGATCCTCTCCGGGGCGATCCCGAAGAACTCATGCGTCTCGATCAGTTCCAGCGCCTTGTTGAAGAGGCTCGCGGAATCGATCGTGATCCGCTGACCCATGTCCCAATTCGGATGAGACGACGCCTGCTCCGGCGTGACGCGGGCGAGATCGCGCGCGTCGAGGTCGCGGAAAGCGCCCCCGGACGCCGTGATGATCACCCGCTCGACGGCCTCGATGTCCTCCCCCACGAGTGCCTGGAAGACCGCGGAATGCTCGCTGTCGACGGGCAGGATCGTCGCGCCGTGACGCCTCGCGGTCTCGAGCAGCAAGGGTCCCGCCGCGACGAGCGACTCCTTGTTGGCGAGCGCCAGCGTCCCGCCCTGCTCGAGCGCCTTCAGACCGGGCGCGAGCCCCGCAATGCCCACGATGGCCGACATGGTCCAGTCCGCCGGGCGCGCCGCCGCGTCGAGAAGCGCGGCCTCCCCCGCGGCCGCCTCCACGCCGCTGCCCGCGAGCGCCCCGCGCAGATCGTCCAGAAGTTCCGGATGACCCGTAACGGCGAGTTCCGCACGATGCGCGCGGGCCAGAGCGGCCAGGCGATCGATATTCCGCCCGCCCGTGAGCGCCACGACGTGGTACTCGTCCGGCGCACGGGCGATCAGGTCGAGCGTGTTACCGCCGATCGAGCCGGTGGCGCCGAAGACCGTGACGCGCCGCATCAATTGGGCAGGGCGTAGGACGGAAAGGACACGACAGGTTCGATCAGCAGGAAGAACACGGATGCGCCGAGCATCCCGTCGAACCGGTCGAAAAGCCCGCCATGGCCCGGCAGAAGCGAGGAGCTGTCCTTGACACCGGCGCGTCGCTTGACGGCGGATTCCGCGATGTCGCCGAGCTGAGCGGCCATCGCAAGCGCCACCGAAATGCCCACGAGCTGCCCGGAGGCGGGCGTCGTCCAGATGAACAGAAGCGCCACGATCACGGCGCCGATCCAGCCTGCGATGGTCCCCGACCAAGTCTTCTTCGGACTGACCCGAGGCCACATCTTCGGCCCGCCGACGAAGCGCCCCACGAAGTACCCACACACATCGGACGCGATCACGACGAGCGCGAGCCACATGAGCCATGGCCAGCCGAACTGCGCACGGAGGAAGAACATCCCAAACCCGGCAAGCAGGATCATCAGGGTGAAAAGCGAATAGACCGTCCGGCGCTGCGTCAGCTGGCTGATGCCGATGAAGATCGGCGCGATAAGAAGCGGCAGGCCGTAGCCCGACGGAAGCGCCAGCAGGATCGCGAGTGCCGCCCCCGCCGTGGCGGCGAGGGCCACGGCCGGCGCCTTGGGGTCGAGCATCCGAACGAGTTCCCAGACCATGACGGAGCAGATGCCGACCATCATCAATGCAAAGATCACGCCGCCGATCCAGACGACGAAAAGACCCACGATGGCGATGACGGCTCCGACACCGAGCCTCGGGCCGAGATCGGCCCAGCGGGAGCGGCGCGAGGCGGCCTTTTCAGGCAAGGACGGCTCCGAAGCGACGGTCCCTCTGTGCGTAGGATGCGAGAATGTCCCCGAAGATTTCGGAGGTGAAATCGGGCCAGAGCGTGTCGATGAACTCGTATTCCGCATAGGCCGATTGCCAGAGGAGGAAATTCGAGATCCGTGCCTCCCCCGACGTGCGGATGACCAGGTCGGGATCGGGCAGGACATGGGTGTCGAGGAACCGCGCGAGCGTTGTCTCGTCCACATCAGCCGGATCGAGCCGCCCGGCCTGAACCTCGTTCGCCAGCCGCTTCGTCGCCCGACCGAGCTCGTCACGGCCGCCGTAATTGAGCGCGACGGTGAGATGGACCAGATCGTTCTGCGAGGTCAGGAGTTCGAGCTCGTCCATCATCCGTACGAGTTTCGGGTCGAGCCGGACGCGGTCGCCGATGAAGCGGACCCGCACGCCCTCCGCGAGCAGGTCGCGCGCCTCGCGCTGGATGTAGCGGCGGAAGAGCTTCATGAGCCCCGCCACCTCGGTCTGTGTCCGTTTCCAGTTCTCCGTGGAGAACGCGAATATTGTCAGGTACTTCACCCCGAAATTCGGGCAGGCCCGCACAATCTCCTTCACCCGCCGCGCGCCGGCATGGTGGCCGAAGAGTCGCGGCTTGCCGCGCTGCGTGGCCCAGCGGCCATTGCCGTCCATGATGCAGGCGACATGGCGGGGGACAGCGCCCATCTGCTCGTCTCTGGCCATCCACGGCCCTCCTATCGTCGCGCGCGCCCCGCGCGAACGGGGCCATCGGTCAGGACGCGAATGCGTCAGACCTGCATGATCTCTTCCTGCTTCGTCTCCAGCGCATCGTCGATGCGCTTGATCGCGGCGTCCGTCATCTCCTGGATCTCGGATTGCCAGATCTTCTGATCGTCCTCCGGCATGCCCGACCCCTTGGCCTTCTTCAACTGGTCCATGCCGTCACGGCGGATGTTGCGGATGGCCACGCGCGCATTCTCGGCATACCCCCCCGCGACCTTGGCGAGATCGCGCCGACGCTCTTCGTTGAGCTCGGGGATCGGCAGGCGGATCGTCATGCCGTCGATCACCGGATTGATGCCGATCCCGGATTCCCGGATCGCACGCTCCGCCTTGCCGACGAGCGACTTGTCCCAGATCGTGATCGTCACCATACGCGGCTCCGGCACGTTGACCGTGCCCACCTGGTTGATCGGGGTGGGCGCGCCATAGGCATCCACCACGATCGGCTCGACCATCGATGCCGAGGCACGTCCCGTCCTGAGCGAGGCGAATTCCTGCCGCAGGGACGTCATCGCCCCGTCCATCCGTCTTTGCAGGTCGTCAGTATCGATCTCGATGTCTTCTGCCATCGTCCCGTCCGTTCTGTAACTCAAGGCCCCTATAGCGGTCGCCTGCGGCTATTTCCAGCGGCGTGCCGCGGACTTGCGTTTTGCAGATGTGCAAGTGAACCCAAAATACCAAGAAATCGTTCTTGCCTGCGCGAAAGGTCGTGACCTAGGCGTCCCGGACGATGGTGAACGTCCCCTCCCCCGCGAGGATGCCCCGGAACCCACCCGGCTCGTCGAGGGAGAACACGATGATCGGCAGATCGTTGTCGCGGGCAAGCGCGATCGCCGACGCGTCCATCACGCCGAGATGCTTCTGCAGGACTTCGTCGTAGCTCACCTCCGCGTAGCGCCGGGCTTCGGGATCGATCTTCGGATCGCGATCGTAGACGCCGTCGACCTTGGTGCCCTTGAAGATCGCCTGGCACGACATCTCGTTGGCGCGAAGCGTCGCGGCAGTATCGGTGGTGAAGTAGGGATTGCCGGTTCCCGCGGCGAAGATGCAGACCCGCTTCTTCTCGAGGTGGCGCACCGCACGGCGGCGGATATAGGGCTCGCAGACCTGATCCATCGGGATCGCCGAGATCACGCGGGTATGGATGCCGAGCTCCTCGAGCGAGGATTGCATGGCGAGCGCGTTCATCACGGTAGCGAGCATCCCCATGTAATCGGCGGTGGTCCGCTCCATCCCCTGCGCCGAGCCCTGCAATCCGCGGAAGATGTTGCCGCCGCCGATCACCATGCAGATCTCGACGCCGAGATCGTGGACCGATTTCACCTCGGCCGCGATCCTTTGCACCGTCGGCGGATTGAGGCCGTAGCCCTGATCGCCCATCAAGGCCTCGCCGGAGATCTTCAGAAGCACGCGGTCGTATCGCCGCTTCTCACCAGTTCGATCCATGCCGTCCTCCGGGATTTTGCGCTCGCGGCGTAGATGTCGCAAAAGCGGGAGCGGCACAACATTCACGGATGGCGAAATGCGGATCGCGGAGGTGAAAGATGCGGCGCGAGACACGCGTCGGGCGATCGTCATCGCAGGACCCACGGGTAGCGGCAAATCGGCGCTCGCCCTGGCCCTCGCGGAGGCGCATGGCGGCATAATCATTAATGCCGACGCCCTGCAGGTCTACGCGGAATGGCGCATCCTGACCGCACGCCCCTCCCCCGTAGAGACCGCGCGCGTAGAACATGCGCTCTATGGGCATGTTTCGCGACACGAATCCTATTCCGTCGGCCGCTGGCTCGAGGAATGCGCGCCGCTTCTCGCTGGTGCCCGGCCGATCATCGTCGGCGGAACCGGGCTCTACCTCACCGCGCTGACGGAGGGTCTGGCCAAGATTCCGGCCGTACCTGCCGAGATCCGTCTCGAAGCCGATGCGCTGTCGCTCGAGCGGCTGACCGCGGGGCTCGATGCGGCGACGCGGGCGCGGATCGACATCCGGAACCGGGCGCGGGTGCAGCGCGCCTGGGAGGTGGTCCAGGCAACCGGACGCGGGCTCGCCGCATGGCAGGACGATCCGACCGAGGCCCTCCTGCCACGGGGCGACGCCCTCCGCCTCGTGCTGTCCGCGCCGCCCGACGTCCTGACACCCCGCCTTGCCGCGCGGTTCGACAGGATGCTCGCGGAAGGTGCCTTGGACGAGGTCGCGGCGAACCTCGACGATTACGATCCGGGGCGACCTGGCGACCGGGCCATCGGTGCGTCCGAACTCGCCGCGTATCTGCGGGGGGAAATCGATCTCGAGACGGCCCGCGACCGGGCCATCGTCGCCACCCGCCGCTATGCGAAGCGACAGCGCACCTGGTTTCGCGGTCGGATGCGGGACTGGGCGTGGATCACGCCCGAGACAGTCGCCCCGTTCTAGCTTGCGAGGAGGCGCCGGAGTTTCGCGAGCGCGCGCTCGTCGCCTTCTTGGTAGCCGATCGGCTCGAAGAAATGTCCGTCCTCGTCGAAGAGAAGGACGAGCGCGGAATGATCCATCGTGTAGCCCCCGTCATCGAGCGGGACCTTCTGGGCATAGATGCGGAAAGCGCGGGTCGCTGCCTCGATCTCCTCGGGCGATCCGGTCACGCCGATGACGCCGGGCGACCAGGAGACATAATCCCCGAGGACATCGGCCGTGTCGCGCTCCGGATCGACGGTGACGAAATAGACATTCAGATCGTCACCCTCGGCTCCGAGCGCCTCCTTCCACGTCGCGATGTCACCGAGCGTCGTCGGACAGACATCCGGGCAATGCGTGAATCCGAAGAACACCGCTGCCGGTCCCTCCGCGAGCGTGTCGGCGGTGAACGGCGCACCCTCCGTCGTCACGAGCTCGTATTTGCCCTGACCAAGCGTGTCGGACACCTGTTCGGTGAAGCGCGGGGCGATCACGCGGAACCAGACGATGGCCACGAGGGCGAGAAGGACCAGTACCCACAGACCGATGGCGACAAGCCGCAGGGGCGACGCTCCCCGCATCATCGCGCGACACGCCCGGCCGAGCGACGGGAGAACGGCCGATACGTTTTGCAAAATACGCAAGCGACGGCGTCAAAGGACACGCAGTCGGTCGGAGGTGGACTCATGCGGGTAGAATTGGTCCAAGTGATGGTTTCGAAAGGCATCGAATTTCCTTTGATCGGATCGGGCGCGGCATCGCGGTGCGACGCGTCGCGAGGCATCGGGGTGCCCGGTCGCCGCGACACCGGTCGCTGACGGGGCAAGGTCGGGATCGAGACGGGAACGCATTGCCCTGGACGTCTCGACAGGCCGGCCCAAGCGGACCCCGGTGGCTCATCGCTCATCCGGGGCAGGCCTAAGAAGCGTGCAGATACGAGGCGTCGCGTCATACCTGTCCGTATAAGGATTTCCGTGCAGGGTGTAACGGAGGAACCGCGACCGCCGCCTCAAATCCGCGTGGTGCAGAGCCGGCATTGTGAATTCCGGGGCGAAGTTGCTTGTCGTCAGGATGGTGGTAACGCATCGTCGATCGAATGGTAGCGAGGAGCTTACGGATGTCGGACAACGATTTTGGCTGGGCGATCCCGATCATGCGCGCGGGGTATGCCGGGCGGGCACTCGTCTACATCGTGGTCGCGGGCATCTCGCTCTGGGCCGTCTGGCACGGACAGGAAGCGCAGGGCACGAGTTCAGCTTTCTCCACGCTCGAATCGGCCGCCTGGGGCAAGGCCGTCCTCGTCGTCATCTTTATCGGAATGCTGAGCTATGCCGTCTGGCGCGTGATCGACGCCGCCTACGATCTCGAGGATTACGGCAGCGACGGTGAAGGGACGGTGGCGCGACTCGGAATGGTCGTGACCGGCCTCATCCACTTCGCGATCGGGATCGGTGCGTTGATCATCGTCTTCACCGCGTCGGGCGGCGGCGGAGATTCGTCGATCTCGAAGGCCGCCGACACGGTCATGTCCTGGCCCGGCGGGCAATGGATCGTCGGGCTGGTCGGGATCGTGACGATTGGGGCGGCCGGCTACTATCTCAAGAAGGCATGGAAGCGCGAATATCGCGAGAACCTCGTCGGCAATCCCTTCACACGCAATTTCGATCCCGCCCTGCGCGGCGGCGTCGCCTCCCAAGGCTTCGTCGTCGGCGTGATCGGCGCCTTCATCCTCTACGCGGCGATCATGCATTCCGGCGACGAGGCGGGCGGGATGGGCAAGGCCTTCGAATGGCTGCACGACCAGCCCTACGGGCGCATCCTCGTCGGGCTGCTCTGCGTCGGGCTCTTGGGCTTCGCGCTCTTCTGCGCCGTGAACGCAGGCTACCGCAACATCCCGAAGGCCGCCGGGGACGACATCGAAACGCTTGCGGCGAAGTTCAAGGAGAAGGCGTCCTAGTCGCCGAGGATGACCTGCACATAGGTCATCGTCTCGCGGTAGGGCGGCACGCCCCCGTGCTTCTGCACCGCGCCGGGGCCGGCGTTGTAGGCCGCGAGCGCAAGGCGCCAATCGCCGAACGCTTCGTACTGGCGGCGAAGATAGCGCGCACCGCCGTCGAGGTTCTCCTCGGGAACGAGCGGGTTCACCTTCAGCCGCCGCGCCGTCTCCGGCATCAATTGCGCGAGGCCGAGCGCGCCCTTGTGCGATTTCGCCCGCGCGTTCCAACCCGATTCGCGCTGCACGAGCCGCAGAAAGAGATCTTCGGGGATGGAATGCTTGCGGGCGGCCTGGCGGGCCATGTCGAGATAGGGTCCGGCATAGCGTCCGGTGAAGCGCGGAACGGCGCCTTCGAGCGCGCGGGTCGGCACCCGCGCCACGTTCGGCTGCAGCCGCGCGGAGCCGTTGTACTGCTGGGCCGCGCGATTATCGAGCACCCCCAACTGCGAGGCGAAGAGCGATTGCCTGTTCTTGCTCGACACGTTGACGTTCTGGGCCGAGAGGCCGGACGGAAGCAGCATCGCCAGTATCGCGATTCCCAGATATCTCATGCGACCCCCATCCGCTTTTCGCGCCGCGACTATACCCGATCGATCGCCACTGAGAACCCTTCGGGGAAACGACCACGCGGCAATTTCCTGCACAGGATCGGCTGGGTTCAATCACCCCGCAAAGCGTGTATAGCGTCCGGCGAACGGACGGGAATCACGGGAGAACGACGCATGGCAGGATCGGTGAACAAGGTCATCCTGATCGGAAATCTCGGTCGCGACCCGGAGGTGCGGACCTTCTCGAACGGCGGCAAGGTCTGCAACCTGCGTATCGCCACGTCCGAGACCTGGAAGGACCGCAATTCCGGCGAGCGGCGCGAGCGGACGGAATGGCATTCCGTCGCGATCTTCTCCGAACCGCTCGCCCGCGTGGCGGAGCAATACCTGCGCAAGGGCTCGAAGGTCTATATCGAGGGCCAGCTTGAAACCCGCAAATGGCAGGATCAGTCGGGACAGGACCGCTATTCCACCGAGGTCGTCCTGCGCCCCTATCGCAGCGAGCTCACGATGCTCGACGGGCGCGACGGTGGCGGAGGCGGCGGCGGCGGAGGCTATCCCGACGACGACCGCGGCTATGGCGGGGGCGGCAGCGGCAGCGGCGGCTCCGGGGGTGGCGGCTACGGCGGGCCGCCGGCGTCCGACATGGACGACGAGATTCCGTTTTAGGGCGCCGCATCCCTCCGAACGGAGAGCGCGTCGTCGAGCACGTTTCTCAGCAGGTCGGGCGGCACGTCGTCGGTGACGAAGGCCGCCCCGATACCGCGTGCCAGGATGAGCCGCAGGCGGCCGTCGACCACCTTCTTGTCCTGCGCCATCAGATCGATGAGCGCGTCCGCGGAAGGAAGCTCGCCCGGGATGTCCGACAATTCCGTGCACATTCCCATCTCGCGCAGGTGCGCCCGCACGCGCCCCGGTTCCTCCTGCGCGCAGAGCCCCAGCCGGGCGGAGAGCTCGAAGGCGAGCGCGCAGCCGATCGCGACACCTTCGCCATGGAGGAGCCGGTCGGAATACCCCGTCGCCGCCTCGAGCGCATGGCAGAACGTGTGTCCGAGGTTGAGAAGCGCGCGGTCGCCCGCCTCCTTTTCGTCGCGGATCACGATCTCGGCCTTCATCTCGACGGCGCGACGGACCGCCTCCGCACGGAGCGCTGCATCGCCCGCCGCGATGCGGGGGCCGTTCGCCTCGAGCCAGTAGAAGTACTCCGCGTCTCCCAAGAGCCCGTATTTCACGACTTCGCCGTAGCCCGCGCGGAAGTCCCGCGGCGGCAGCGTGTCGAGGACGTCGATATCGGCCAGGACGAGGCTCGGCTGATGAAATGCGCCGACGAGGTTCTTGCCGGCCTTCGTGTTGATCCCCGTCTTGCCGCCCACGGAGCTGTCGACCTGAGCAAGGAGCGAGGTCGGGATCTGCACGAACCGCACGCCCCGGCGCAGGATCGCCGCCGCGAACCCCGCGAGGTCGCCGATGACGCCGCCGCCGAGCGCGATCACGATGTCGCGGCGTTCGATCTTCTGATCGAGCAGCCAATCGGTTGCCCGCGCAAGGGCGGCCCAGGATTTCGACGCCTCCCCCGGAGGAAGGGTCAAAGCCGTCGTCTCGATACCGGCCGCGAGAAGTCCGTCCTCGAGTTCAGCGAGATGGAGGCGCGCGACGTTCTCGTCGGTGAGGATCGCCACCCTCTGACGTGCGAGATGCGGCTTGAGATGCGGCGCGGCCTTGGCGATGAGACCGGACCCCACCACCACGTCATATCCGCGCTCGCCGAGATCGATGCGAACGGTTTCCGTCATGCCCGGCGCCTTTCGAGGACATCGGGCCGCCCCGCAAGTGCCTCGACCACGCGCGTGGCCATCTGCTCGACGCTCAGGTCGGACTTGGAACACACGGTGAGATCGGCCAGCGCATAGGCGGGCTCGCGTGCTTCGCAAAGAGCCTTCAGCGTGCCCTTGGGATTGGCCGTCCTGAGCAGGGGCCGGGTCGATTTGTGACGGACACGCGCCCACAGCACCTCGAGCTCTGCCCGAAGCCACACGGCGATGCCCCTCTCCCGCACAAGGTCGCGGTTCTGCGCGGAGAGCCAGGCCCCGCCGCCCGTCGACAGGATCGACGGCGGCCCGTCGAGGAGCCGCGCCAGGACCTGCGTCTCCTTCAACCGGAAGAATTCCTCCCCGTGGCGTTCGAAGATCTCCGCAATCCGAAGGTTCGAGGCCTCCTCGATCTCGGCATCGGAATCGACGAAAGGTACGCGGAGAAGACGGGACACGGCCGTCCCGACGGCTGTTTTTCCCGCACCCATCATCCCCACCATGACGACCGTCTTATGCAATCCCGCGCTCAAATGGCAGCACCTTGACATTTTATCCCTGCGCCGGGCCTGAATGGCGTGAACTCGGTCGAAAGGCCAGCTATAAACACGAGACCCGCGCGCGAGACGCGGGACCCGTGAATGGCAGGAAGACGGAAGCCCGATCGTGTTCAGACTTCTGAAATTTATCGTTTTCCTGTTGCTCGTCGGGTTCCTGGGCCTCGTCGGCTTCGCGTATCTCGGCGATCTCGATCCGGCCCGGACGGAACGAGAAATCCCAGTGACGCTCGATGCGAATTAGAACGCTGCTTCTCCTTGCGGGGAGTTTGGCGACGCAGGTCGAGGCACAATCTCCCCCGCTTTCCGCGATCGACTGGCTGTCGGACAGCATTTCCGTCCCGGAGGCCGCCCCCCGACCCGAACGTCCGCTCGAACCGGGCGTCACCGAGGATGCGCGGGCCGACCCGATCACGGTCGAGCCGCTCGACGAGTTGCCCGCCGATGCGCAGGGCCTGTTCGAGCCGCAGGACAGGAGATTGCCCGACGACCTCTGGTCCGCCTCGCAGGCGTCGGATGTCGCGACGGGCCTCGCCCGTGTCGAGGTGCCGCATCTGCGCGCGGCACAACGTCTGCTCGTGGACATGCTCTCCGCCCGATCGACCCCACCGCAGGGCAGCGCGAACGGGACGGAGGTGTTTCTCGCCCGGATCGACGCGCTTCTCGCGATCGGGCAACTCCAGGCCGCGCGGGCGCTGCTCGATCGCGCGGAGGAAGAAGAGACGCCGGAGAATTTCCGCCGCTGGTTCGACATCGCGCTGCTGACCGGACAGGAAAACCGGGCCTGCGAGCGGATGCGTGCCATGCCCGAGGTCACACCGACCTATCCGGCGCGGATATTCTGCCTCGCGCGGGGCGGCGACTGGATGGCGGCCGCGCTGACACTCGATTCCGCCAAGGCTCTCGACGTCATAGACGAGGACGAGACCGAGCGGCTGACCCGGTTTCTCGACGATCATGCGGAAGGCGGCGAGATCGCGCCGCCCGCGCGGCCATCGCCCCTCGATTTCGCGATTCTCGAGGCGATCGGAGAACCGCTTGCCACGACCACGCTCCCCCTCGCCTTCTCCCATGCCGATCTGCGACACAATACGGGCTGGAAGGCGCGGATCGAGGCGGCGGAACGGCTGGCACGCTTCGGCGCAATCCCGCCCTCCAAGCTCTGGGAGGTCTATCTGGAGCGTGAACCTGCCGCGTCGGGAACGCTCTGGGACCGGGTCGGGACGATGCAGGACTTCGATCGTGTCGTGCAGGGCGGTGAACCGGACGCCATCTCGGCCGACCTGCCCGCGGCCTGGGAGGCGATGCGCGACGCCGGACTGGCGACGGTTCTGGCGGAACGCTACGCCGGAGATCTCGACGGGCTTGTCCTCGACGGGCGCGCGGCGGAGATCGCGCGGCGGATATCGCTTCTCGCCGGCACCACGCCCGCGCCCCAAGCCACGGCGTCCGATTTCCTCGGATCGGTCGCGGCCGGAAAGCCGCAATCCGATCTCGCCCGGACGCCACTGGAATCCAGCCTGGCCGACGGATTTTCGTCAAACCCACCTGCGGCCGCGCAGAAGCTGATAGACCAGGATCGCATCGGCGAAGCCTTGCTTCTGGCTACGGCCGCACTCGACGAGGCGGCCTCGGGCAATCTCGATTCGACGCGTGACGGGCTCGCGATCCTGAACGCGGCGGGGCAGAAGGCCCGGGCGGTCGAGGCGGCACTCGAACTCCTGATCCTGGAGCGGCACCAATGAGCATGGAAATGCAGATCGCGACCTTTCTCGAGGCGCAATCTGCCGAACTCGCCGCCGCGACGAACACGCAGCTCGCCTATGCCCGTGATCTGCGCGATTTCGCCGATTGGCTTCGCGCGGAGGATCGCGATTTTGCCGGCGCCACGCGCGAGATGATCGAGACGTACCTGATCTCCCTCGCCGATCGCGGATTGTCGGTGGCGACCCGCGCGCGACGATTGTCCGCGATCCGGCAATATTACCGTTTCGCCTTCGAGGAAGGGTGGCGAGCCGACAATCCCGCGATCCAGATCAAGGGTCCCGGCCGCGCGCGAAGGCTCCCCAAGACACTCGACGTGGCGGAGGTCGAGCGCCTCATCGCCGCGGCGGAGGAGATCGGCCGCAAGCCCGAGGACCGGCTGCGGAACCAGTGCCTCATGGAATTGCTCTACGCCACCGGCATGCGGGTGACCGAACTCGTCTCGCTTCCCGTCGCCGCGGCGCGCGGCCGCCCCAGGATGCTGCTCGTCTCCGGCAAGGGCGGCAAGGAGCGGCTCGTGCCGCTTTCGGCCCCGGCGCGGGAGACGCTCGCACGCTGGCTCGAGGCCAGAGACCGTCTAGAGGAAATAAGAACGGCCAATAGCGCACCCGCGTCCCGCTATCTCTTTCCGTCGCGCGGCAAGTCCGGCCATCTCACGCGGCACTGGTTTTTTACCCTGATCAAGGATCTGGCGGTCCGGGCCGGGATCGATCCCGCACTTGTTACCCCGCACACGCTTCGTCACGCTTTCGCGACCCACCTCCTCGCCAACGGTGCCGATCTGATGTCGATCCAAGCCCTGCTCGGGCATGCCGATGTCGGAACGACGGAGATCTATACGCATGTCCTCGATGCCAACCTGACCGAGCTCGTACTGAGCCACCACCCGCTTGCCCGGAAACCCGGGCCAGCGCGAACTTGATGCCCGCCGCGCGTCGCCGCATATAAGCGGGAAGACCCTGACATCACGGATCCCTTGTTCGATGCTGGACACCGCCTTCTGGATCACCTCTGCGTCGATCCTTGGACTTCTTGTGCTCTCCGCTTTCTTCTCCGGATCGGAGACGGCCCTCACCGCCTCCTCCCGGGGAAAGCTCAGGGCCAAGGCCGACAAGGGATCGGTCGGGGCGAAGCGTGCCCTCGAGATCACCGAGGACAACGAACGCCTGATCGGCTCCGTCCTCCTGGGCAACAACCTCGTCAATATCCTTGCGACATCGCTCGCGACCGCGCTCTTCACACGGGTCTTCGGCGACGGCGGCGTCGCGCTTGCTACGCTGATCATGACGCTGCTCGTTCTGATCTTCGCGGAGGTGCTGCCGAAGACCTACGCGATCACCAACGCGGAGACGGCCGCCGCCGGGGTCAGCCGCCCGATCGCCATTGTCGTAAAAGTCTTCGCGCCGATCGTCTCGGCCGTCCGGATCTTCGTCCGTCTCGTTCTGCGCCTATTCGGCGTGCAGATCGATCCCGACAGCCAGGTTCTCGCCGTCCGCGAAGAGATCGAGGGCGCGCTCAACTTGGGTCATTCGGAAGGTGTGGTGGAGAAGGAAGATCGCGACCGCATCCTCGGAGCGCTCGACCTGGCCGAACGAACGGTGGAGGAGATCATGCTCCACCGTTCCAAGATCGAGATGCTGAACGCCGACGAGCCCGCGGGTGATCTGCTTCGCCAATGCCTCGAATCGCCTCACACGCGGCTGCCCGTCTATCGCGAGAAACACGAGAACATCATCGGTGTGATCCACGCGAAGGACCTGCTTCGCGCCATGTACGCCCGCCGCGCCGCCGCGAACGAATCAGGCGGCGCGCTGGATGACTTCGACATCACCGAGGTCGCGATGCCCGCCTATTTCGTGCCGGAGACGACCCCGCTCGACGAGCAGATGCGGCAATTCCTGCGACGCCACACGCACTTCGCGCTGGTCGTCGACGAATACGGCGCGCTGCAGGGTCTCATCACGCTCGAGGACATCCTCGAGGAAATCGTGGGCGAGATCACCGACGAATTCGACCTCGACCAGGAACATCCGCTCCGGCGGACGGATGCGGGCGACTACATCGTCGACGGCGGCATGACGATCCGCGATCTCAACCGCGCGGCGGAATGGCAGCTCCCCGACGAGGAGGCCAACACGATCGCGGGCCTCGTCATTCACGAGGCGCAGACGATCCCCACCCAAGGACAGGTCTTCAACTTCCACGGCTTCCGGTTCGAAGTAATGCAGCGGATCGACAACCGCATCACACGGCTCCGCATCCGGGAGCTTTGAACTTTACAACCCGTAGATCGCGCCGAACTTCTCCTCGAGATAATCGAGGAGCGGTTCCTCGTTCGGCGCGAAGCCGCAGGCGCGTTCCACCGTCTCCCGAGGGGGGTAGAGGCCGCCGTGGCGTTGCAGATGCTCCCTGAGCCAACCGGTTGCCGCAGCCGTCTCTCCCTGCGATAGGTCCGCCTCAAGATCCGGCACCGCCTCGCGGAGGGCCCGGTAGAGGCATCCGGCGTAAACGTTGCCGAGCGTGTAGGTCGGGAAGTAGCCGAATAGCCCCACCGACCAATGCACGTCCTGCAGCACGCCTTGGGAGGCTCGCTCGACCGGGTAGCCGAAATCAGCCTCGAAGCGCGCGTTCCAGGCCTCCTCGAGGTCTCCCACGGCGAGGCTTCCGGCGATAAGCTGGCGTTCCAGATCGAACCGCAGCAGCACGTGGAGATTGTACTGCACCTCGTCCGATTCCGTTCGGATGAAACCGCGATGCAGCCGGTTCACCGCGCCGTAGAACGCCCCCGCCCCCAGGTCGAGATCGCCGAAGACATCGCTCATCTGCGAGTGGAGCCATCCAGTGAATGCCTGCGAACGGCCAAGCTGATTTTCGTAGATCCGGCTCTGGCTCTCATGGACGCCCATGGAGACGCCGCGCCCGAGCGGGGTGAGCGCATAGGCGGGATCGACGCCCTGCTCGTAGGCGGCATGACCGACCTCGTGGACGGTGGAATAGAAGCAGTTGAACGGATCAAGCGGCGCGGTGCGCGTCGTGATCCGCACGTCGTTGCCCGAGCCGGAACTGAACGGGTGGACGGCCTTGTCTATACGGCCGCGCGTGAAATCGTAGCCGAAGGCGATCGCGAGTCTGCGGCTGATCTCGAGTTGGCCCGTCTCCGGGAACTCGCCCTCCAGCGCCGCGGGCTGCACCGGTGACGCCAGCGCGGCATCGCGCAGGGCCACGAGCCGCGGGCGGAGCGCGCCGAACATCTCGGAAAGGTTCGCCGCCGTCGCACCCGGCTCGAAATCATCGAGGAGCGCATCGTAGGGATCGCCCCCCGCCGCGAGACAATCGGCCTCTTCCCGCTTCAAGGCGACGACGTTCTCGAGCACGGGGGCGAAAGCCGCAAAATCGTCCGTCGCCCGCGCTCTTGCCCACTGGCCCTGCGAGACGCTCGTCACCCGTGCGAGTTCCGCGGCCAGTCGGGCGGGAACACGGGCCGTCCGCTCATAGACCCGGCGGATGTGGCGCAATTGCGCGGCCGCCACCTCTCCCTCCGGTTTCGCCGCTTCGAGCCATTCGCCGATCCGCGGATCGACGCGTCGCGCATGGAGTACACCCTCGAGCGCCGCGATCTCGTCGGCGCGCTGCTCCGCCGCGCCGAGCGGCATCACCGTCTCCTGGTCCCAGCCGAGGCGTCCCGCAACCTCGCCGAGCGCTTCCGTCTCGCGCTGGAACGCCATCAGGTCGTCGTAGGCACTCATGCCGCTCCCCTCAGCGATTGCGCACGGGGAAAGACGCTCTGGTGGCGCGCCCGGATGATCAGAACCCAGAGCACGACCGCACCAAGCTGGTGCAGGATCGCGAGCGAGAGCGGGGCCGAGTGCATCACCGTCACGATGCCGAGGGCCATCTGCAGCACCATCATCCCGAGGACTGCCCCCATCGCGCCGCGTGTGGCTACGAAGGCCGACCGACGCGCGCGGAAGAATACGACGATTCCCGCGATGAAGAGGAGGTAGCCCGCCATCCGATGCATGAATTGCACGAGCCCGTCATTCTCGAAGAAGTTGCGCCAGAGCGGCGTGATCTCGAACGGGCCGGGCGGCAGGATCCCACCGGCCATCAGTGGCCAGTCGGTATAGTTGCGCCCCGCATCGATCCCCGCGACGAGCGCGCCGAGGAGGATCTGGACAAACGCCAAGGCCAACAACCCCGTCAGCCACGGAACGAACCGCCCTTCCCGCGCACGGCGGGCCTGCAAGAGCGCCGCGCCGCTCCGCCCGAGCGACAGGACGTACCAGGCGATGAGCCCGAGGATCACGAAGGCGAGCCCGAGGTGGACGGCGAGCCGGTATGACGCGACGTCGAGCACGGTGCCCTCAAGCCCGGAGGAGACCATCCACCAGCCGATCGCCCCCTGCAGCCCTCCCAGGACCCCGAGGCCGAGGAGCCGGCCTGTCCATCCCGGCGGGATGCGCTTCGTGGCGAGGAACGCGACGAAGCCCACGGCCCAGACGAGGCCGATGACGCGGCCGAGCTGACGGTGTCCCCATTCCCACCAGTAAAGCGACTGGAACTCCGCGAGGCTCATCCCGCGATTTTGAAGCTGGTACTCCGGGATCTGGCGGTAGGCGTCGAACTCCGCCTGCCAGTCGGCCTCGTTGAGGGGCGGGATCGCGCCCGTGACCGGCGCCCATTCGGTGATGGCGAGGCCCGAATCGGTCAATCGCGTAAGGCCGCCCACGACGATCATCGCGAGAACGAGGAGGAAGAGGATCATGAGCCAGATCCTCACCGCCCCACGCGAGCCGCGCGGGCCCGCGTCGATCGCTCCGCCGCGTCGGGGCTCCGCCGCCTGTCGCTCGGTTCCGACCTCCTCGAAGATCGCGCGTTTTCCGGCCATTGCGACCCCTCTCGTCTTTGGCGGCAAGCTAGAGGCGCGGGCCCCGGCCTGCAAGTCAGCCCGACCCGTCCGGTCGGCGAACCAATTGCCGCAGTGCCCCGTGCAGAACCTGGACGTCGGCCCGCGTGAGCGGCATCCGCGACCACAGATTGCGCATCAGCCGCTTCATGTGCCCGGCCTTGTCCGGCGGAAAGAAGAACCCCGCCGTGTCGAGCTGCCGCTCCCAGTGTGACGCGAGATGCTCCACCTCAAGCGCCGTCGCGGTCTCGGGGGGCGGAATATCGGTTCCGGGCACGGGCGGTGCAAGACGGCGCCATTCGTAGCCCAGCAGGAGGACGCATTGCGCGAGGTTGAGCGAGGGGAAGTCGGGATTGACCGGAACGGACACGATGGCGTTCGCACGCGCTACGTCGTCGTTCTCGAGCCCCGCCCGCTCGGGCCCGAAGAGGATCGCGACCCGCTCGCCCCTGGCGATCCGGGCGCGCGTCTCCACCATCGCAGCTTCGGGATCGAGAACGGGCTTCGTCATGTCCCGTCGCCGCGCCGTCGTCGCCAGCACATAGCTGCAATCGTCGAGCGCCGCGGGCAGGTTGGGGGTGATACGCGCGTGATCGAGGATCGGGGTGGCGCCGCTGGCCAGTGCTTCGGCGCGCGGATTGGGCCACCCGTCGCGTGGAGCGACCACCCGCATCTCCTGCAGGCCGAAATTCAGCATGGCGCGCGCCGCGGCTCCGATATTCTCCCCCATCTGCGGACGGACGAGAACGATGACCGGAGCATCGGCGGATGTCGTCGTTTCTGGCATGGCCGCCTCTTAGGCAGCGCTTTGCCGGCACGCAAGCGTGGTCAAGCGGGCGCCGAGCCTCTATAGCCCCGGGGCAATCGAAGACGGAGCGCCGCGATGCCAGACGACCTGCCGCAAATCTATCTCGTGACGCCGCCCCAGCTCGATCCGGCCGACTTTCCGGACCTGCTCGCCCGTATCCTCGACGCACAGGCCGTGGCCTGCGTACGGCTCGATCTCGCGACGCGCGACGAGGACCGGCTGCTGCGGGCCTGCGACGCGGTGAGGGCCGTCACCGAACCCCGCGACGTCGCTCTGGTCCTCTCAGATCACGTGCAGATTGCGTCGCGGGCAGGGCTCGACGGCGTGCATCTGCGCGACGGGGCGCGGAACGTGCGGGCTGCGCGCAAGACGCTCGGAACCGACGCGATCGTCGGAGCCTTTTGCGGTACCTCGCGCCATGACGGGATGAATGCGGGCGAAACCGGTGCCGACTACGTGGCCTTCGGGCCGGTCGGCGGTGTCCCGGCCGGAGACGGCAGCCTGGCCGATCTCGATCTGTTCGCCTGGTGGTCCGAAATGATCGAGCTGCCCTGCGTCGCGGAGGGGAGCCTCGATACAGACGCGATCTCCAACCTCTCCGCCATCACCGATTTCATCGCGTTGGGAGAGGAAATCTGGATGGCGGATGATCCGTCACGTCGCCTCGCGGAACTCGTCGCTGCGTTCTAGCACCTCCAGTACGCCTGACCGCACACTTGCTTCCGCCTCCCTGGCAAGGGCCTTTCTCGACCCGTGGATCGCGCCGTCGAGGGGCGCGTGGCAGGTAACCGCGATCTCCCCCTGCTGCTTCAGGGCCAGGACCGCGAGGAGATGCGGGGCGAGATCCATGTCCCCCCACCAGGCGTAGAACCGCGGATCGCATCCGGCCGGCGCCATATAGACGAGAGAAACCGGCTGGACCCCATAGTCGGGGGAGGAGCCGAGAAACGGCGCGAAGAGCGCGGATTTGAAAGGCAGTACGCGTCTTCCATCCGTCGAGGTGCCCTCGGGAAAGAGAAGGAGCCGCTGGCCGGAGCGGAGCCGCTCGCGGATCGCGGCTTCCTGCACCCGCGCATCGCGGCTTTCGCGCCGGATGAAGAGCGTCCCCGTCAGCCGCGCGAGAAGACCGATTCCCGGCCAGCCCGCCACCTCCGCCTTGGAGACGAACACGATCGGCCCGGCGGCATTCAGGACGAGGATATCGAGCCAGGAGGCATGGTTCGCCACCACGGCCCCCGACCCGGGTGCGAGCACGCCTCGCCGCCGACGCCGCAGACCGAGCAGGCGCAGCGCTCCCCGGCAGACCCAGACGGTGATCCAGGGCGTCGCGGGCCGCCGATCGCCCCAGAATGCCCGCTCGACGGGGCGGAGGACCAACGTGGCGAGGGAGCCCGCGACGAGGAGGAGAACGATCGGCACGCCACGCACGACGATGCGCGGCCAGTCGCGGGGTGAGATGGACGGGATTTCGGGCGGATCGTCGGAATGCCAAGTCGTCACGCGCGCAGTCCGTCGAACCGCGCACGCTGCTCCTCCGTGATCGCGCGGATGTCGCAGACCATGCAGACATCCGTCGTGTTGAACACCCTGTCGATATAGGCATCCTGGCCCACCCAGGCGCCGAGGCGGAGATACGCCTTTATGAGGGGAGGAAGTGCGCGCATTGCCGAAACGCGGTCGATCTTGGCGAAGGCCAGGGCATCCATCGGAACGGCCCCGTCGGGCCGGGCCCTGGGCCGCAGCTCGGGCGGGGCGAGATGGCGGTGGTGCAGAACCGAGAGCGTGGGCGCGATCGGTGCCGGATCGGTTCCGCGAAACGACGCGACGCCGAAGAGGATCTCGATCCCGTGGCGCGCGATGTATTCCGAAAGTCCGCTCCAGAGATGGTGAAGCGCGACCCCGCCGCGGTACTCTGGATGCAGGCACGATCGGCCGAGTTCCAGCAGCCGCCGGCCCGTGGCCCGCAGGGGTTCGAGATCGAACTCGCTTTCGGAATAGAAGGCCCCTGCCCGCGCGACCTGATCTCCGCGGGCAAGGCGATAGGCGCCGATGACCTGCTCATCGCGGGGTCTGCTCGTATCGCGCAGGATCAAATGATCGAAGAACGGGTCGAAGCGGTCGATTTCGCGTCGCGCCGCATGATCGACCAGCGGACCGTCGCTCCCCATCTCTTCCACGAATACCGAATAGCGCAGGCGCTGCGCGGCGGCGAGATCATCGGGCGTCGCGGCGAGCGCAAGGCAATAGGCCGTCATCGGCGACCGACCTGCCCGAATACCGCCGGGGCCGGAAAATCCGGCCCGTGACCTCCCATGCTTGACACAATTTTAACCATTAAGATTCACGTTGTGGCAGGAAAGATGTCCGATGGAGCGAGATCAAAAGACCGCTATGAGATCAACGCGACGGCCGTCGATCACCACCTTTCCCGCATCGCGGAACATTACGGTGATCGTGCCGCCGATATTGGACTGGACCTGTCCCTCTCCCCATTCGGGACGATCCGGGTGTCGCACGATCATTCCAGGCTCCAGAAGGGCATTCATGTCCGACACGTCAATACTCCCCTGAATTCGACCGAGGCCCTATGAACATGAGCTCTTCCGACATCAGCGCGCTCCTCGGCTCCCGGATCTGCCACGATCTCATCTCACCGCTCGGCGCGATCGGCAACGGGATCGAATTGTTGCAGATGTCGGGCATGGGCGACAGCCCGGAAATGTCCCTGATTACCGAAAGCGTCGAGAACGCGAATGCACGCATTCGCCTCTTCCGCGTGGCTTTCGGCGCCGCACAGCCCGATCAGACGGTCGCGCGACGCGAGGTCGAGACAATTCTTTCGACCTTCGGCTCCGCCCGCTCACTCGAGATTGACTGGCAACTGGAAGAGGCCTTGCCACGTGACATGACCCGGCTGATCTTCCTGCTGCTGCTCTGCGGGGAAAGCGCACTGCCCTGGGGGGGCAAGATCGCAGTGGCCCTTGCCGGAGACGATCTGCGCGTCGAACTGATTGCCGACCGGGTCCGGAACGAGGCGGAACTCTGGCGTCACCTTGCAACGACGGACGCTCTCTTGCCGGACGCCTCCGAAATCCACTTCTATCTCGCGCGTCAAGCCGCGGAAGCGATGGGGCGGACGGTCGACGTCGAGCTTGGCGAGAAGCGGGTCGTCCTGACCGCCTGACATCGGCGCGAGAATCAGGCGCGGACCGACCCGTTTCCGCGCACGCGGTACTTGAAGCTCGTCAATTGCTCCGCCCCGACCGGCCCGCGTGCGTGCAAACGTCCCGTGGCGATGCCAATCTCGGCTCCCATCCCGAATTCGCCACCGTCAGCGAATTGCGTCGACGCATTGTGCAGCACGATAGCGCTGTCGACCTCCTCGAAGAAGCGCGCGGCCGCGTCGGCATCCTCCGTCAGGATGCAATCGGTGTGGTTCGATCCATGGCGCCCGATATGATCCATCGCGGCGTCGAGATCGGGGACGATCCGGGCGGCGATGATGCTGTCGAGATATTCCCGGCCCCAATCGTCGTCCTCCGCCGGGCGGACATTCTCGATCTGCTGCAGGGCGGGATCGCCCCGCACCTCCACGCCCGCTGCCTGAAGTGCGCGAACGAGATCGGCCCCCAACGTCTCCGCCACATCGCGATGGATCAGCAGGCACTCGGCCGCGCCGCAGATGCCGGTGCGCCGGGTCTTGGAGTTCAGGACCACGTCGAGCGCCTTTTGCGGATCGGCGGCGCGGTCGACATAGATATGAACGATCCCCTCGAGATGGGCGAAGACGGGCACACGGGCGTCGCGCTGCACCGCCCCGACGAGCCCCTTGCCGCCGCGCGGCACGATCACGTCGATGAATTCCGTCATACCGAGCATTTCCGTGACCGCGGCGCGATCGCGCGTTGGCACCAGTTGGATCGCGTCCTGCGGCAACCCGGCCGTCGCGAGACCCGCAACGAGGCATTCGTGTATCGCCCGTGACGAGTGGAAACTCTCCGATCCCCCGCGCAGGATCACGGCGTTGCCGGACCTCAGACAGAGCGCCCCGGCATCGGCGGTCACGTTGGGTCGCGATTCGTAGATCACGCCGACGACGCCTATGGGCGTGCGCACCCGTTCGATGTCGATCCCCGACGGCATCGACCACGCGGCAAGGATCTCGCCCACGGGATCGGATTGCTCCGCCACGGCGCGCAAGGCCGACGCGATCCCCCGGATCCGGTCGGGATCGAGCCTAAGCCGGTCGAGCATTGCGGAAGAAAGACCCTTCGCGGTCCCGGCTTCCATATCGAGGGTGTTCGCCGCAACGATCGCGTCGGTCTGTGCATCGATCCGGTCGGCCGCGGCGTGAAGGGAGGCGCTGCGCGCCCCCGTTGGCGCGATCGCGAGAGTGCGAGAGGCCGCACGCGCGCGCTCTCCGATCTCGGTCATCATCGCGGGGATGTCGGTCATGTCCTTCATGCGGAACCCTCCCATGTCATGACCCTCATAACACCATGTCGTCGCGGTGAATAAGGGCCGCACGACCGGAATAGCCGAGTATCCCGGGTATCTCGTTGGAATGACGACCGGCGATCGACCGCGCCTCCTCCGCGGTGTAGCGCACAAGGCCCGTGCCGAGCGGATCGCCGTCCGGGCCCTCGATCGTGACCGGATCACCCCGCCCGAAGGCGCCCGACACCACGACGACGCCCGCGGGCAGCAAGGATCGCCCGGTGGAGAGCGCCTGCGCCGCGCCCGCGTCGATCCGGAGCGCGCCCTGCGGCTTCATTGCGGCGATCCACGCCTTGCGCGCCGCCTGCGGATCGGTCTGCGGCAGGAACCACGTGGCCCGGGCGCCGTTCCGCAGGGCTTCGAGCGGGTGCAGATCGTCACCGCGTGCGATGGCGAGCGCGCAGCCCGCCCCCATCGCGGTTCGTGCCGCCATCAGCTTCGTGCGCATGCCGCCCTTCGACAATCCCGAGATTGGGTCGCCGGCCATCGCGAGGATCTCCGGCGTCAGCCGATCAATGATGGGAAGATGCCGCGCGGCGGGATCGCTCTGCGGATTGGCGGTGTAGAGCCCGTCCACATCGCTCAGGAGAACGAGCTGGTCCGCACCGACGGTCACCGCGATCTGCGCCGCCAGGCGGTCGTTGTCGCCGAACCGGATCTCGTCGGTGGCCACGGTATCGTTCTCGTTGACGATCGGGACGACGCCGAGGGAGAGGAGCGTGCCGAGCGTCGCGCGTGCATTGAGGTAGCGCCGGCGGTCGGCGCTGTCTTCTAGCGTGAGGAGAACCTGCGCAGCGACGAGACCGTGGGGCTGCAGGGCCTCCTCATAGGCTCGGGCAAGGCGAATCTGTCCCGCCGCCGCCGCCGCTTGCGCGCGTTCGAGCGGCAGGGCGTCGGAGCCGAGCCCGAGGAGCGATCGGCCGAGCGCGATGGAGCCGGAGGAGACGAGGACGACATCGGTGCCCCGCGCCCTCAGCGCGGCCACGTCCGCGATCAGCCCGAGGAGCCAGTCACGGCGGAGCGCACCCGTTTCGCGGTCGACCACGAGCGCCGACCCGACCTTCACCACGAGCCGCCGCGCGGTGGAGAGATCGGGCGTCACGGGCGCCATGGGCGGTTGGCTTCGTCGTCCTTCACCTGCCGCAGACGGTCCTCCCCGATCGCCGCGCGCACGGCACGCAGGACATCCGTCAGCCCCTCGCGGCTCACGCCCGACATCATCAGGACGGGTCCCGCGACCGCCTCGAGGGCGGCCTTCGCCTCCGCGCGCTCCTCGTCGTCGAGCGCGTCGATCTTGTTGAGCGCCGTCACCCGCGTCTTGTTTGCGAGTGGACCTCCATAAGCCTCGAGTTCGCCCATGATGGTGCGCCAATCGGCCACCGGATCCTCCGCAGTACCGTCGACGAGGTGGAGGAGAACGGCACAGCGTTCGACATGGCCGAGGAACCGGTCCCCGATGCCGCGCCCTTCATGCGCGCCCTCGATGAGGCCCGGAATGTCGGCCATGACGAATTCCGCGCCATCGACACCCACGACACCGAGATTGGGGTGCAGCGTCGTGAAGGGATAATCCGCGATCTTCGGCCGCGCATTCGAGGTCGCGGCGAGGAAAGTCGACTTCCCGGCATTGGGTAAACCCAGGAGCCCCGCATCGGCGATGAGCTTCAGCCTCAGCCAGATCGTCCGCTCCACCCCGGGCTGTCCGGGATTGGCTCGGCGCGGCGCCTGGTTGGTGGACGACTTGAACCGCAGATTGCCCCAGCCGCCATTGCCGCCTTCGGCGAGCACGACGCGGTCGCCTTCGGTGGCGAGATCGGCGATCAGAGTTTCCTCGTCCTCGTCGAGGATCTCCGTCCCCACGGGCACGCTCAGGACGACATCGTCGCCACCTGCACCGGTGCGCTGCTTGCCCATGCCGTGCTGCCCGTTCCCGGCACGGAAATGCTGCTGGTAGCGAAAATCGATAAGCGTGTTGAGACCGCTCACCGCCTCCACGATCACATCGCCGCCGCGTCCGCCATCGCCGCCATCCGGCCCGCCGTACTCGATGTACTTCTCCCGCCGGAACGACATCGCCCCTCCGCCGCCGGAGCCCGATCTGATATAGACCTTGGCGAGATCGAGAAACTTCATGGTGCGGCCTTCCGGGTTGACGCTAGAGGCGATAGAGCAGGAACCCTGCGGGCTCAAGCCGCCCCGCGCCCGTCTGTCCCACCGGGCTCAGCGCGGTTTCAGCGAATAGGTCCAAGTCGGAACCAGAACGCCCCGCGCGACGCAGAACGCCTCTGCATCGCCGAGCCAGCGGAACCCGGCATTCGTGACCACGCGCGCGGAGGCCGGATTGTCCTGGAATACCACGGCGAAGATCGTGTTCGCGCGGTAGGGATTCGCATCGACCAGCGCTTGAACCGCCTCCGACGCGATCCCGAACCCCCAGGCATCGGGCGCCGTCCAATAGGCGATCTCGGATTGCCCGCGATCGAGTTCCTCCAGCGTCAGGACACCGACGAGCGGCGGGCGTCCCATCGCCGTTCCGTCGATCGCCCAGCAATCGGTAACGCGATCCTCCGCATGGGCCGCTGCATAGACGGCCTCGACCGCACCGGGCGGCAACGGATACGGGATCGTCTGAGTCGCCTTTGCCACGCGGGCATCGCCCATGTAGCGCTCGAGATGGGGAATGTCCGTTCGTTGCAGCGGTCTAAGCGACAAACGTTCGGACCTGATGACGGCCTGCGCGTTCCTGACCATCATCCGCGGGACTCCGGCAATGCGGTTTCTAGCGCGGTCCGGCCGGCGATCGCGGCGTCGCCCGATTGTGCCGGGCGCCCCGCCCCATAACGAAGGGGAAATATTCGCATCGGTCCTCCCTTTCCGAAACGAATAAGGGACCGGTCACTTGGACCGATCCCTCGATTTACTCGCGGTGATCGCGCCCGAGGCTTACTCCGCGGCGTCCGCCTGCGGCAGGACGGAGATGAAGGTCCGCCCTTTCAGGCCCTTGCGGAACGTGACGCGCCCGCCGGTCGTGGCGAAGATCGTGTGATCCCGGCCCAGTCCGACGCCTTCGCCCGGCCACCACTTCGTCCCCCGCTGGCGGACGATGATGTTGCCTGCGAGGACTTCCTCGCCACCGAACTTCTTCACGCCGAGGCGGCGCCCGGCGGAATCGCGACCGTTGCGGCTGGAACCGCCTGCTTTTTTATGTGCCATGCCTCGTTACTCCTTTTCGGCTTCGAACTGCTTGGCCTGATCGACCCAGCCCTCGCGCTCGATGCGGCCCTTGAAGGACAGCTTCTCGTCCCACTCCGCGATGTCGGCCTCCGTCCACGCGGCGATCTGCGCGAAGGACGTGACCCCGGCCTCGAGAAGCTTCTTCTCGAGCGCGGGTCCGACACCGGACAGTTTCTTGAGGTCGTCGCCGGATGCCGGAGCGGACGCGGTCTCCGCGGACTTCTCCTCCGCCCCACCGGTGGCGACGCGCTTCTTCATCTCCGACTTCTCGTCGCGGTTCTTGGCGTACTGGCCCTTGTCGGCCGCCACGCCCGTGTAGCCCGCGATCCCAGCGCCGATGGCGGCCTTCACGCCGCTGTCGCCCGCGCCGGATTCCAAGATGTCGCCGATCCGGAGCAGCGTGAGCTGCTGGCGATGCCCCTTCGTGCGCTTCGAGCCGTGCTTGCGGCGGCGCTTGACGAAGTGGATGACCTTCTTGTCCTTGATCTGCTCGATCACCTGGGCCTGTACGCCGGCCCCGTCCACGAGCGGTGTGCCGATCGTCGAGCCCACCATAAGGATATCGTTGAATTGAACCGTTTCGCCGGCATCGGCTGCGATCTTCTCCACGCGGAGGACATCCCCCGACTGGACCCGATACTGCTTGCCGCCGGTCTTGAGAACCGCGAACATCTTGTCTTCCCTCTCTATCCGCATCCTGCGGTCCGCGGCCATGTGCCACGCGTCTCGGGGACCAAGCCCCACCTCGGACAGCGCGCCCTGTCTCAGGGCGATGATTCCGCCGCCCCGGGGCGACGATTCGACGATCCCGCACGGACGCATCCGCCGGGTCGGCGGTGTATCGTCGCAAGGCGGCGTTGTGTCAAGCCCGAACGCGGGGTACGCGCGGCCCCTGTCAGAGGTCCTCGCCGATCATGAAGCCCGCGGCACGCTGACCGAGCTGGCGCGATATGTCGGCATACATCGTATCGAATGCCGCGAAGAGCGCGTCGTTCAGCGCCTCGCCCTCCGGGGTTTCGCTCAGCGCGATGTAAATGTCGAGATCATCGTCATCGAGCGGTTCGTAGGCAAGCGCGAGATAGCCGTAGACCCAGTCGATCGTGTCGGCCCGTATCTCGGGTTCCTGCGACCAGACATCGGCGACGATTTCGTCCTGCGCCGGCGCGTCGCCGAGGGCACCGCCGTCGATCAGGCCCTGGTAGAAGGCGTAGTTCGAGTTGAGTGCACCGACGACGTTCTCCTCGACGAGGTCGTTGGCGTCGACGAAGGCGTCGAGCCTGTCGATCCGCGGATCGCCCTCCGCCCGCATCTCCCGCGCCCTCGCCTCGGCCGCCGTCTCGAGCGCCTCGTTGCGCAGGGCGCGGCGCGCCTCGATCTCGAGCGTGACGATCCGGCGCCCGCGTTCGGATGCGAAGAATGCCAGGAGCGGTTCGACGTGCGCGCCATCGAGCTCCGCCGCGAACGTGGCCGAGATCCCATCCTGCATCACCGCGCGACCGTAGATCTCCTCGACCACGGAGGCCCATGCGCGCCCGCCCTGCCCGGGGAAGAGCTCCGTCTCCAGATCCCGTGCATAATCGAGCCCCTCCTCCCGCATCACGGCGATCACGTCGTCGAGGCGCAGCGCGTCGTAGAGATCTTCGACCGCATCCTGCGACGCTACCGGCATTGCGAAGCTCGCGGTCGCGGCGACGGCGGCGAAAGAAAGGCGGAGCATAAGGTGATCCTTCACGGCAGAACCCGTTGGCAACAGCCCCCTAGGCTAGGCGAGGCCCGGCGCCTTGCCAAGCGGCGAGCCCGGGTCGATTGAGGGGGCAAGAGACCGTCGACGGAGCGATCAGATCGAATAACGGCTTGCGCAATCCGGCGTCACCGACTAGGTGGCGGCGTGCCACTTTCGCGGAGAGGTGCCGGAGTGGTCGAACGGGGCGGTCTCGAAAACCGTTGAGGGTGCAAGCCCTCCCAGGGTTCGAATCCCTGTCTCTCCGCCATTTCTCTTGAGCTAATGAAAGTCATACGACCGTTTGAAGGTTAGCTCGGGGAAAGCTCGTCGTATGGGCGAGGTAGACCTCGACGTCGCCTCTTCCCTAGTCAATTGCAGAGCGTCCTCGGACCCTGTTCGTCATGGCGGTCTGCGCAGTAGCGTAAGTCCTCCACATCCGCGCCATATTACCGCCTCGGCCACCGATCGGCCATGCAACGTCGACACGTCGAGCTTACCGGAGCTTCGAGACGACCTCCCCCAGTTCGGAAACCTGCTTGAGGAAGGGCCGCGCTTCAGGCGGAGATCGGATCTATTCGCTTCGAGATCAGGTCAGCCACGCGCAGCGCGTTGGCGATGATCGTCAAGGTCGGGTTCACCGCGCCGATCGACGGGAAAAAGCTCGCATCCGTGACGTAGAGATTGTCGATCCCATGGGCGCGACAATCCAGGTCGAGGACGCTCGTCGCCGGATCTTCGCCGAAGCGGAGCGTGCCCGCCTGGTGCGCGGTTCCGCCGACTGGCGTGTCCTTCCCGAGATAGAGCTTGCGGTCCATGAGATGCGGGTGGATCGCGGCCTTGTCGCAGATGGTGCGCAGCATCTCGCGCAGGGCCCGATGCCCGTCCATGTTGGTTTCCGTCAGGTCGAGATGCACGTCGCCGTTTCGGTAGAAGATGCGGTTCTTGGGCCGGGGCAGGTCTTCCGAGGTCAGCCAGAAGTCGATGGAATGCCGCGCGATCCAGTCGAAAGGCTTTTCGGGCAGCCAGTGCAGGAAGTCCGGCAGGCCCTCCGCCTCGATCTGCATGCCGTCGGACTTTCCCACCATCTGAATGTGACCGAGCGGAAACGGGTGCGGGTTCGCCGGCGACTTGTCGTGCGCATGGTAGAAATCGTTGAGGCCGAGCGTCTTCTGGAACTCTGTCGGATTGGGATCCTTGGAAATGGCGAGCACGGTCGCATTGTTGTGGCGCATGTAGTTGCGCCCGACCTGTCCCGAACCGTTGGCGAGCCCGTCCGGATGGCGGTCGCTCCCCGAGCGCAGGAAGAGCAGTGCCGAGGAAAGCGCCCCGCAGGCTACGACCACGATATCGCCCCTGATCGTATGGCGTCGCCCCTCGATCACGGTCTCGATGCCAACGACGCTTCCGCCCGACGCATCGGTGACGAGCCGCTCGACATAGGCGTTCGTCAGGAGCGTCAGGTTCGAATGGTCGCGGAGTGCGGGATCGACGCAGATCACCTGCGCGTCCGACTTGCCGTTGGTCAGGCTCGGATAGCCGTCGAACGGATCGCAACGCAGGAGCGGCGAATGCGGCGTCGCCGCGCCCGTTTCGTCCTGATCGAGCAATGCGCCCACCGGCAGATGGAACGCATGAAGCCCCTCGCGTGCCCAATCGTCGGAGAGCGCCTGGATCCGCGGCTCGTGGCGGATCGCCTCATGTGCATAGGGCTTGGACGAAGGCGGCTCGGTCGGGTCCTCCCCGCGGACGCCCCGCACCTCGAAAAGCTCTTCGGCGGCCTGATAATACGGCTCGAACGTATCGTATTTGACGGGCCATTCGGGCGCGATGCCGTCGGGGTGGCGCACGGCGTCGAAATCCTCCAGCCGCAGGCGCAAGAGTACCCCGCCATAGACCTTTGAATTGCCACCGACGTAATAATGCAAACCCGGCCGGAACGTCTCTCCGCCGGAGGATCTCCAGGTTTCCTCGGCCTGATAACGTCCCTTGGCGAAGACCTCTTCGGTACTCCAGTTTTCCCGCTCGCGCTTCAGATAACCGCCGCGCTCGATCAGGAGCACGCGCTTGCCGGTCTGGGCCAGCTTCCACGCCATGGTGCCACCGCCCGGCCCCGAGCCGACGATCACGACGTCGTAGCGATCCTCGATCATCCTCGGGGTGCCTCCCTTCCGTGTGGCAATGCGGCTCAAAGCGGATCCGCGTCCGATCGTTCCACCATCCCTGCGCCGCCCGCGCGAATTCGCGGCGGGGCCGGAACACTTGCCGCTGCCGGCGCTTCATCACCCGAACGTGCAACTGGGACCGCCGACCGCGATGACATTCGAGATCGTCCTCACCTTCCTTGTGCGCCTGTCGCTCGTTCTCCTGTTCCTGCCGTTCAGCGCGCTCGACAAGGTGCTGAACTTCGACGACGCGACGAAGCAGGCGAGCCAGGCGACGAGCCGTCCCGCATTCGCCAGGGCGCTGATCCTAACAGGCCTCTTCATCGAAGTCGTGATGTCGCTGGGCGTCCTGACCGGCGTCGCGGATCGCCTCGCCGCCCTCGTCCTCGCCGTCTACTGCGCGACGACGGCACTCCTGTTCAAGCAGTTCTGGCGCGCACCCGATTTCCGAATGCTCGGGCCCTCGAGGGGGCGCGAGACGATGTGGGATTTCCTGAAGAACTTCGCGGTCGCTGGCGGCTTTCTCCTTATCACCTTCGGCACGACCGCCGGATCGGTCGGCAATTTCTTCCACGCTCCCCTTTCCTCGACGAACCCCTATACGATCGGGACCACGAGATGAGCGTCGAGGGCGAATGGCTTCGAAGCGAACATGACGAGGCCAAGAAAGGCGTCTGACGCGAGCTTCACTTGTTGATCGACGGGGCGACGAAAATTCCAGCGCCGTGGAGAGTTCACCGGCGTTAACCATTAGGCGTTAAAACCAATCGAACAGCAGCCGCATCGGCGATGCGCCAGTGCTACCAGACATCCATAGCCAAATCACTCGGCGCGAGGCTACGGGCGCCCTTATTGCGGACATTGCCCACGATACATACCGACAGGCCACCAAACTCCGAGCCCGCATCGCAATTCTCGACCATCACATCGCCCCGGATTTCCCGCCACCCGGACCGCCGCCTGCCGAGGGAAGACGCGCCAACCGGGATCACGCGGCGGCTGGCGTTTCCGCGATCGCTGCCGTTAGTTGCAGTCGGGACGACCCGACAAAAAGGATGCTTGGGATGACGATCGGTGTAGGCGGATCGACGGCGGAAGCCGAACTGGCGGCGATGGACGTCATGTCGGCGGAGGCCAGGCCCATCGACGACGCGGAATATGCAAGGCGCGTGGAAAAGGCCCAGTCGCTGATGGCGGAACAGGGGATCGACGCGCTCTATCTCGATGCGTCGCCCAACCTCTTCTATTTCACCGGCCTGAGCGTGAAGCCGTCGGAGCGCCTGCATGGCGCGATCCTGCCTCGGGAGGGTCCGATCGTGTATCTGAGCCCCAGCTTCGAGGAACCTAAGACCCGCTCGATGCTGCGCGACAAGGAGGCGCCCATCCGTGTCTGGGAGGAGGATGCCGACCCGACGTCGCTCGTCATCGCGACGGTCGCGGACCTGACCTCGCAGCAAGGGGTCCTGGCCATCGATCCGGCCACGCCCTTCTTCCAGGTCGACGGCATGCGCCGCGCGGGCAACAGGTTCGAGCTGACGAACGGCGCGTCCGTCACCGCCGCATGTCGTTCGGTCAAGAGCCCGGCCGAAATCGAACTGCTTCGCCATGCCAACGCCGTGACGCTCGAGGTACACAAGGCGGCGGCCCGCATCATGCGCGAAGGAATCACGAGCACCGAGGTGGAGGATTTCGTCCTCGCCGCGCATGCGAGACTTGGCGCGACGCCACCGGGAAGCAGGCCGCTCGTCCTTTTCGGCGAAGCCTCCGCCTACCCGCATGGCGTGGACTACCCGCAGACGCTCGAGGACGGCGACATGGTCCTGATCGACGCGGGCGGGTTCGTGAACGGCTATCGTTCGGACATCACGCGCAGCTACGTGTTCGGCAGCCCCTCTCCCCGGCAACGCAACGTATGGGAACTCGAACGGACCGCCCAGCGCGCCGGGTTCGAGGCGGCGGTTCCCGGCGCTCCCTGCGGCGATGTCGACCGGGCGGCGCGCGACGCCATCTCGGGCGCGGGCTTCGGCCCGGCCTACGCCCTTCCCGGCCTGCCGCACCGCACGGGGCACGGGATCGGGCTCGAGGTCCACGAGGAACGCTACATGGTCGCGGGAAACCCGACGCCTCTGGAAACGGGCTTCTGCTTCTCGATCGAACCGACGATATGCATCTATGGCGAGTTCGGCATCCGTCTGGAGGATTGCGCCTACATGACCGACAACGGCGCGGCCTGGTTCACCGAACCCTGCGGCAGCGTCGAGGATCCCTTCAACCTCGGCTCTGCCTAATCTTCCGGCGGTTCGTGTTGCGCCTCCCCCGCCGATGGTCCCCCGCGGCCTTTAGCTCTTGTGGCCGCCGGAACTGGGCGATTAACCTGTCGTCATGCCGCGGGTCCGGCCCACGCAAAGATCCCAGATGGAGGCACGGTAAGTCGCAGTGACCCAGTTCCTGTTCCGCAATTTCCACCTGCTGGATCCCGAACGGGACGAGGTCGTTCCCGGACACGAGTTGCTGGTCGAGGACGGTGTCATCCGCGAGGTCTCCGAGGGCCCCATCCGGATGCCGGAGGCAAACGTGATCGACTGCGCCGGCGGCACGCTGATGCCGGGGCTGATCGATTGCCACGTCCACGTCGTCCTGAGCGAGGTCTTCCTTCCGAAGCTCGAGGCCGTTCCGCTCACCCTGATGACGGCCAAGGCGATGGTCTCGCTCCGCGCGATGCTCGATCGCGGCTTTACGACGGTGCGCGATACCGGCGGTGCGGATTGGGGGATCCGCCAGGCGGTTGAGGAAGGTCTGATCGCGGGGCCGCGCCTCTTCGTCGCCGGCCGTTCCGTCGGGCCGACCGGCGGGCACAACGATGGCCGGCGGCGCACCGATTTCGGCACGAGATGCCCCTGCTGCGACGCGTTGTCCTTCGTGACATCGCTCGCGGATGGCACGGCAGAGGTGCGCAAGGCCGTTCGGGAAGAGATGCGACAGGGCTGCGACCACGTTAAGATCATGATGTCGGGCGGCGTCGCCTCCCCCTACGATCCGCTGGACTCGCTGCAATTTTCGATGGGCGAGGTGCGCGCGGCCGTCGAGGAGGCCGAGGCGTTCGGCCGCTACGTCTGCGCGCACGCCTATTCGCCCGAGGCGATCACCCGGGCCGCGGAGGCGGGCGTGCGCACGATCGAGCACGGCAACCTGATCGACGAGGCGTCCGCAGGGCTGATGGCCGACAAGGACATGTTCCTCGTGGCCAACCTCGTCGCCTACTACGCGATGAAGGAACGGGCCGCGGAGTTCGGCATGTCGGGCGAGATGCTGGAGAAGAACGACGCGGTAATCGAGGGGGGCTTGCGGTCTCTCGAGATCTGCCAGCGCGCGGGGGTTCCCGTCGCCTATGGCAGCGATCTCCTCGGCCAGCTTCAGGCCGACCAGAGCCGTGAGTTCCGGATCCGCTCCGAGGTGGTGTCTCCGATCGAGATCATCCGGTCGGCCACGACCATCGCCGCGAAGGTCCTGCGGCAGGAGGGCAGGCTCGGCTGCCTGCAGCCCGGTGCCCATGCCGACATCCTCGTCGTGGAAGGCGATCCCCTTGGGAACCTCGATCTCCTGGCGGAACAGGGACGGCACATGAGCGTCATCATGAAGGGCGGGACCATGCACAAATGCACGCTCGACGGCGCAAAGGTGGCCGCGTGAGCGCCCCGCTCCTCTTCCGCAACCTGCGTCTTCTGGAGCCGTCGTTCGACGAGGTTCGGGACGGCTACGAGATCCTCGTAGAGGGCGACCGGATCCGCGAGGTCTCGGACACGCCGATCGGCAGCCCGTCGGCCGACGTTGTCGATTGCGGCGGCCGCGTGGTGATGCCCGGCCTCATCGACTGCCACGTCCACTGCATGCACAGCGAAGTCTACATGCGCCGCATGGAGGACGTACCGCTGACGCTGGCTGCCGCACGCGGCGCCAGGCGCCTGCGCGAAATGCTGGATCGCGGCTTCACCACCGTGCGCGACACCGGCGGCACCGACTGGGGCATGAAACAGGCGGTCGAGACCGGCCTGATCCCCGGGCCCCGTCTGCTGATCGCCGGCCGTTCGATCGGGCCCACCGGCGGTCACAGCGATGCGCGGTCGCGCACGAATCCCGACTATGCCTGCCCCTGCTGCAACGGCCAGGCCTTCCTGCGCGTCGTGGTCGATGGTGAGGACGAGGTGCGCAAGGCTGTGCGTGAGCAGATGCGCCAGGGCTGCGACCACGTAAAGATCATGGTATCGGGCGGCGTCGCCTCGCCGAACGATCCGCTGGATTCGATGCAGTTCTGCGTGGCCGAGATCGACGCGGCGGTCGAAGAAGCCGAGAATTTCGGCCGCTATGTCTGTGCCCACGCCTATTCCGCACCGGCGATCACCCGCGCGGTGGAATGCGGCGTGCGCACGATCGAGCACGGCAATCTCATCGACACCGACGCCGCCGCACTGATGGCCGAACGCGGCGCGTATCTCGTGGCCAACCTCGTCACCTACGTTGCGATGGCCGAGCGCGCGGCCGAGTTCGGCATGCCGCCCGCCATGCTCGAGAAGAACGCGGCCGTGCTCGAGGGCGGGTACCGTTCGCTCGAGATCTGCCGCGACGCAGGCGTGAAGGTCGCCTACGGGTCCGACCTCCTCGGCCCGCTCGCCGAGGAGCAGAGCCGGGAATTCGCGATCCGCGCCGAGGTGCAGCCCGCCATCGAGGTCATTCGGGCGGCGACCACCATCGCCGCCGAGGTCATCCGCCGGCCGGGTCGCCTCGGCACCATCGCCGCCGACGCCTGGGCCGACCTCATCGTCGTGGACGGCAATCCGCTGGAGGACATCACGCTCCTGGAGGGTCAGGGCCGCCACCTGTCGGCGATCGTTCAGGGCGGACGCTTCCACAAGAACTTCCTCGATCACGCCGCATGACGAAGGCGATCGCCTCACAGTCGGGCCGACGGGGCCGCGCCCTGATGGATCGCCGCCGCCTTGGACGCGCAGCCATGCTGGCCACCGGCGGCTTCGCGTTCCTCTACATCCTCGTGCCGCTCATCTTCGTCACGTGGCTTTCCTTCTATCGGCAGGAGATCCCGTCCTACCCGCCGGAGGGCTATTCGCTCCGATGGTACGGCGCCGCGGCCGCGAACGAACGTTTCATCGACGCCTTCCTGGTGAGTATCCAGCTTGGCGTGATCTCGACGGCGATCGGCCTGGCCGTCGCCCTTCCCGCCGCGCTCGGCATCACGCGGCTGCGTTTCCGGGGGCGGGGCGCGCTCGCGAACATGCTCCTCCTTCCCCTCATCGTTCCCGGCATCGTCCTGGGCTTCGCGCTCTACGTCTTCCAGGTGGAGATCGAGATCGCCACCAGCCTGCCGCTTCTCGGCTCGCTCGGCGGGCTGGTCTGGGGGCATGTCCTGCTCGTGATCCCGTGGGCGACGCGTCTCATCACCGCCAGCCTAGAAGGGTTCGACCGGACGTTGGAGGAGGCCGCGCAGAATCTCGGGGCCAACCGTCTCACGACGTTCAGGCGGGTCACCATGCCGATGATCCTGCCCGGCATCGTGGCGGGCGCGATCTTCGGTTTCGTGTCCTCCTTCGGCAATCTCGAAGTCAGCCTGTTTCTCGTCGGGCCGGGACGCACGACGCTGCCCATCGCGATTCTTCAGTACCTCCAGTGGAAGATCGATCCGACCATCGCCGCGATCTCGGTGCTGCAGATCACGATCATCGCGGCGGCCATGCTGGTGACCGACCGTTTCGTCAAGATCAGCAGGGTGGTCTGAAACTCATGGCGAGACTACAACTCGAAGGGCTGAGCAAGCGGTACAACGAGTTCTACGCCGCGCGCGACATCCATCTCGACGTGGCCGAGGGCGAGATGCTGGTGCTGCTCGGGCCCTCTGGCTGCGGCAAGACCACGACGTTGCGGATGATCGCGGGCTTCGTCGAGCCGTCCGAGGGCGTGATCCGGATCGGCGGGGAGGATGTGACCTGGCATCCCCCCTGGAAGCGAAGCACCGGGCTGGTGTTCCAGAACTATGCCCTGTTCCCGCACCTGACCGTGGCCCGGAACCTCGCCTTCGGCCTCGAGATGCGGCGTGTTGAGAAATCGGAGATCGACCGCCGCGTCCATGACGCGCTTGCGATGGTGCGGCTCGACCATCTGGCCGACAGGCTGCCGCGCCAACTCTCCGGCGGACAGCAACAGCGCGTGGCGCTGGCGCGCGCGCTGGTGGTGCGGCCCGACGTGCTGCTCCTCGACGAGCCGCTCTCGAACCTCGATGCCAAGCTGCGGGAGGAGGTCCGGATCGAGATCCGGGCCCTGCAGCAACGACTGGGGATCACCACGGTAATGGTGACGCACGACCAGGAGGAGGCGCTCAGCATGGCCGACCGACTGGTGGTGATGAAAGAGGGCGAGGTCCGCCAGATCGGCAGTCAGCAGGAACTCTACGAACGACCGGTGGACCGGTTCGTGGCGAGCTTCGTAGGCCGCAGCAGCTTCCTGCGGGGCCGGCTCGCAGACGGCATCCTGCGCACCGAAGGTGGACTGGAGGTGCGCTGCAGCGACGGGCCGAACGGTCCGGCCGCCGTGGCCATTCGCCCGGAGCGGGTTACCGTCGCACGCGAGGCGCCGTCGGCGGAGAATGTCTTTCCCGGCGAGGTCGAGCATGTATCGTATCTCGGCGGTTCGATCGACGTGCGCGTCCGCCTGTCACCGAAGGATGTCGTGGTCGCGCAGATGCCCAATGTCGAGGGCGGCTGGCTGCCACAGGCCGGAGACCGCGTTCATGCCGGATGGTCGGCCAGCGCGAAGGCGTTCGCCGACACGGAAACGGAAGAGGGAACGGCGCAGGTCAGTTAGGGCAATCGCGTCGAAGAACCCCTGATACCAGCGAGGAGTTGACGACATGACGAAGTATCATCGGACCCCCCTGATCGGGCGGCGGAACCTTCTGAAGGGCGCCGCCGGCGGTGCGGCACTGCTCGCGGCGCCGTCGGTGTTGCGGGCGCAATCGGCCGGCACGGTCGTCGTCGGAACCTGGGGCGGGGATTACGCGCGACTGCTCAACAAGAATATCGAGCAGCCGTTTCTGATCTCGAACGGGTGGGAGGTCATCCAGGACCAGGCGGGCGATCCCGAACGTCGGGCCAAGATGCTGGCGGAACGGCGGCTGCCGCGCGGGACGACGGACCTGCAGGGCCTCAACGGGCCGAACATGTACCAAGTCTACGAGCTGGGGATCACCCAAGCGATCGACTACGATCAGATCCCCAACGCCGCGAACCTGCTGCCGTCGATGAAGTACGAATACGGGATCGGGCATATCTACTCGGGCATGGTGCCGGTCTACAATCCCGACCTGGTCGAGGCGCCGACGAGCTATGCCGACGTGTTCGACCCGGCTTTCGGCGACCAGCTCGGATTCATCGACATCCAGTACCAGTACACGATCGTGGCCGCCGCGCTGGCCGCGGGCGGCGGCGTCACGGATGTCGAGCCGGGCAAGGAGCTGCTGCTGAAATGCCGCGAGGCGGGCGCGCGCATCTACCCGACGAACGAGGCGTTCGCGCAGGGGCTCGAGACCGAGGAAATCTCCATCGGCATCATGTGGAAGGCGCGCACGGTCCAGTGGCAGGATGCCGGCATCAACGTCGAGTCGGTCGCGCCCTCCGAAGGGGCGCTGTCCTACGTGTCGGGCTTCGTCATCCCCGCGAACGCTCCGCATCCCGAAGGCGCCTATGCCTATCTCAACGCGATGCTGGAGCCCGCGGCGCAGGAGGCCTTCGCCGAGGACATGGGCTACAACCCGACGGTCACGAACGCAGAGATCCCCGAAGAGCTGAACCAGCGGATCGGCTTCTCACAGGCCGATATCGAGAAGCTCAACGACATGGACTACGAGTTCATGCTGGAAAACGACATGGATCTGAAGAACTGGTGGGATCGGGAGTTCAAGGGGTGAGACTGCCCGATGTTCAGGTGATCGACTGCGCGCGCCACGCGGCGCGCGCCGAGCGCGCGCCCCGGTGAGCGACGCGGGTGCAGGCGGCCGGGCCGACCGGCCCTCTACGCTGTTCAGCGCGTCCACACTGATCGGACCGGCCACCCTGCTTGTCGCGATCGGGATACTGGCGCCGATGCTCTTCCTGGCGCGCTACAGTCTCAATCTCTACGACCCGCGGCTCCTGATGATCGAGGCGTTCTCGCCCGCGAACTACATCGCGTTCTTCAGCGATCCGTTCTATCTCGGCGTCTTCTTCACCACTTTGCGGGTGTCGTTCGTCTGCACCGCGGTCTGCATCGTGCTGGGCTTCCCTCTGGCCTATCTGCTGGCTCGGACGGGATCGCGGATGAAGAACCTGATGATCATCGGCATCGTCATTCCGCTCTTCGTCGGAAACGCCGTTCGGGCCGCGGGATGGATGACGTTTTTCGGCAGCCGCGGGCTGCTGAGTGTCACGCTGATGGATCTCGGGCTGCGCGACGGGCCCACCGAGATCATGTTCACCGAGACGGCGGTCATCATCGGCATCATCGCGGTGAACCTGCCCTACATGGTCCTGACTTTGCAGAGCGTTCTCGAAGGCATCGACCGCAACCTCGAAGAGGCGGCGTTCAGCCTCGGCGCGCCGCCATGGACGATGTTTCGTCGCGTGCTCTGGCCACTGGCCTTGCCGGGAATCGCGGCCGGTACGATCCTATGCTTCATCCTGGCGATGAACGCCTATGCGACGCCGGTCCTGCTCGGAGGCCCGCAATTCCGGATGATGGCGCCGATGGTCTACAACCAGTTCCAACTGAACAACTGGCCGCTCGCCGCCGCCCTAGCCTTCATCCTGATGGCGACGACGCTGGGTCTGACCGTCGTCGCGGGATTGATGACACGACAATCGTTCCGCGGCTAGGCGTCGACTCCGCAGGGGCCCAGGAGGTCGGAGAGCCAGTTCTCCTCGAGAGTTCCCGGCCGACCGATCGCGACGACGCTGCTCCGCGCCGGCAAGGCCGCGTCGGCCTCCGGCGTAATGCGGATACGCTTGCCGACCCCCTGCAGGACGATCCGTCCACCCATCGGCGCGCGTAGGATACCCTTCACGCGCAGCACATCGTGGGGAAGGCGTCGCATGGCGCTGCGGAGGCGGGACATATCGACGGTACCCTCGTGCGACCAGGACCATGTCGAGAACTCGTGGTCATGGTCATGGTGGGCGCCATGGTCATGGTGATGAGCGGCATGCCCCGAAGGTCGGTCGGTTCGGTCGAAGGCCGTGTCGAAAAGTAGGGCGCGCGGCAGGTCGCCCTCGATCGTGCGGATCAGCCGCAATCGTGGGATCGGCCCCGCAAGGGTCGCCTCGATCGCCGCGAGCGCGGCCTCGGATGCGATATCGGTCTTGTTCAGCAGCACGACGTCCGAACCCGCCGCCTGCTCGATCGCGAGTTCGGTCGCCGCGAAGTCGAGGCTCCCGAACCCTTCGCCGTCGATCAGGCAGAAGATACCGTCGAGCGCCGTGCGATCCGAAAGGGCATCGTCGTCGAGCGCGTCGGCGATCGGCAGCGGCCGCGACACGCCGCTCGCCTCGATCACGATCCGGTCCGGCGCGGGCTCGCGATCCAGGAGCCCGGCGATCGCCCCGATCATGTCGTCGCGGATGCTGCAGCAGACGCACCCGTTCTGCAAGGAAACGCTTTCGCCGGTGCTCTCGGCAATGAGATCGGCGTCGACGTTGATCGCGCCGAAATCGTTGACGAGGACACCGATGCGCATGCCCTGCGGATCGGCCAGGATACGCTGCAGCAGCGTCGTCTTGCCGGCACCCAGAAAGCCGGTGAGGATGGTGACGGGAACGCGCGCCGTCCGGTTCATCGCGTGGCACCGAGCGGTTTCGGCGGGCGCTCCGCCAGCAATCCCTCGGGACGCAGTCGCATGATCACGATAAGCAGGACGCCGATGGTGATTTCGCGCAGGGCGGCGGCACCGGCACCGGACATCGCGGGCAGGATCGCCTCGGCGAAGCGGCTGCCTTCCAGGATCACCACCACGATGACGGCGCCCAGCACCGCACCTGTCGGATTGCCCGTGCCGCCCGCGGTGAGCGACAGGAAGATGTAGATCGTCAGCAAGGGGCGGAACACGTCGGGCGCGATGTAGCTGGTGAAATGCGCGTAGAGGACGCCCGCGAGGCCCAGAAGCGCCGCGCCCAGCGCGAAGGCCTGGACCTTCATCGCGCCCACCTTCTTGCCGGCCACGGCGGCGGCCGTCTCGTCCTCCCGGATCGCGCGCAGGGCGCGCCCGTACGGACTACGGCGCAGGCGCTCGGTCAGGGCCCAGCAGAACGCGACGGCGAAGACCGTGATGGCGGCGAAGAGTGCATTGAATTCGAGCGGGGAGAGCGAACTCCGGAACGGTCCGGGGATGCCGGGAATCCCATCCGAGCCATTTGTTAGCCATATCTCGTTCGCGGCGATCAGGCGGATCAGTTCGCCGAAGCCCAGCGTCACGATGGCAAGATAGTCACCGCGCAGTTTCAACGTCAGCCGCGCGGTCAGTGCGCCGGTGACTGCGGCCGCCGCGATGCCGATCGCGGCCCCCACCAGGATGGGTAGGCCCGCCGCGGTGGTCAGAAGGGCCGAGGCATAGGCACCGACGGCGAAATATCCGGCCAATCCGAGATTGATCATCCCGGTCATGCCCCAGATCACGTTCAGACCCAGGGCCAGCATTCCGTAGATGCCCGCAAAGGTCAGCGTGGCCAGGAGATAGCTTAGCATCAATAGGCCCTTTCGCCCAGAAGCCCGCGGGGCCGGAAGGTGAGGACGAGGACGATGGCCATGAAGCCCACGGCGCTCTTGTAGGCGGGCGAAAGAACCAGGAGCGCGACCTCCTCGCCAAGGCCGACCACCATCGCGCCGAGCGCCGCGCCGGGGATCGAACCGAGCCCGCCCACGACCGCGGCGGCGAAGATCGGCAGGATGAAGCGGAATCCGGTTAGCGGATCGATCGAGGTGCCGAGCCCCAGGAGCATGCCGCCCGCGCCGACGAGGCCCATGCCGAAGAACGCGGTCAGGCGCCCGATGCGGACCGGGTCGATCCCCTTCAATTCGGCCAGAGCGGGATTGTCGGCCACGGCCCGCATCGCCTTGCCGATCCGGCTGAAGCGGAGGGCGGCGAAGACGACGGCCATCAGGATCAGCGCGAGAGCGAAGTTCTCGATCTGCTGCGGGCCGATCCGGATGTCCCAGACCCGCCAGTCCCGCACCAGCGGTAGATCGTAGCCCCGCAAACCGTTCCCGAAGATCAGCCGGACGACGTTCTCGAGCACGATCGTCAGCGCGATCGACGCGATCGCCGTCGTCAGCGCCCCGTAGGGACGGAGCGGCCGCAACGCGATCTCGTCCGAGACGACGCCCACGAGGCCCGCGACGAGGAACGCCGCGACGAGCGACAGCTCTGCCGGCAGACCCAACCAGACATTCGCCGCGTAACCCGCGAACGCACCGATCGTCGCATGAGAGGCGACGGCGAAATTCGGGAACCGCAGCACGGCGAAGATTGCGGTGAAACCGATCGCCGGGATCGCCAGCAGGGTGCCGGTGATGATCCCGTTGACCAGGAGTTGCGGCAGGATATCGAGCATCAGACCCGCTCGAACTCCACCGGTGCGCCGTTCTCGAAACGCTTGAAGAGGAACTGAGTGCCGGTGATGTCGCCGATTTCGTCGAAATCGCAGGGTCCGCTCGCCCCGTCGTAGTTTACGTCGCCGGGCAGGACGCCCAGTCCGCTCACGGCGCTTCCCGTGGCCTGGCCGCTGCCCTGGCTGATCTCGCGCAGGTGGTCGTGGATCGCCTGCCCCGATGACGCTCCCGCCTTGCCGATGGCGAGCATGGCGAGGTTGGCATGATCGTAGGTCTGGGCCGAATATGGGTCCACGGTCTCGACGCCGAGGATTTGCTGCACGTTGGCATAGGCTTCGCTGTCGATGGCGGGCGCGCCTTCCCAGGTGAAGACGCCCTCCAGCACCTCGGCCGGCAAAGCCTCGACGACGGAATCGTTGACCGCGTAGGCCGGGCCGATGATCATGCCCTCGTAGCCCGCCTGCCAGAGATCGCGCAGCAAAACCGTGCTGTCGGCCGCGTAACCGCCAAGCTGGATGAAATCGGGATCGCTGCGCAGGATCGTGTCGACCTCGGAGCGATACGTGCTCTTCTCCGCCTCGTAGATCAGGCTCTCGACCTCGATGCCGGCCTCCGCCGCGACCGCGGTGAGGATGTCGATCGAACTCTGGGCGAAGGGCGTCTGCGGTCCGATCCACGCGAAGGAGGTCCCGCCCTGATCGACCATGAACCGGCTCGCGACCTCGATCTGCAACTGTGAGTTCGGTTGGGTCCTCGCGATGAAGCCTTGGTGGGGAAGCTGGGTGATGCTGTCCGCGCCCGAGACGGTGAAGAGCATCGTTTTGCTCTCCCAGCATAACGGCGCGACGGCGGTCGTCACCGAAGAGGCCCACGTGCCCATGATCGCCGCGACCCCGTCGACATCGATGAGCTTGCGCGCGGCCCGCACCGCGGCTTCGGGCGATGTCTGCGTATCCTCGGAGACGATCTGGATCTGACGACCGAGCAGGCCGCCATTCGCGTTCACCGCCCTCACCGCGCCGATGACGGCATCACGCATGGCCGGTCCGTAGGTGCCGCCGGTGCCGGTCAGCGGCGTGAGCGTCCCGAACCGGATGGCCCCCTCCTGCGCGCGGACGATCGAAGGCGCGGCGAGCGCGGCGGCAAGCCCCGCAAGCGCGGCGCGGCGGGTCGGTCTGCAAGTGCCAATCATCGCTGGTCTCCCGTTTGGCGGCCGCCCAGGAAGGTGCGGCGGATATCGGGATCGGCGGCCAGATCGGCCCCCGTCCCTTCGGTATGGTTCTGTCCCGCGGCAAGGATGTAGGCGCGGTCCGCGAGATCGAGCGCATCGAGGGCGTTCTGCTCCACGAGGACCACGGCCACGCCGCCATCCGCGATCTCGCGAATGGTCGCGAACATGTCCCGCGCGGCCACCGGCGACAATCCCGCCGACGGCTCGTCGAGAAGCAGGACCCGCGGCGCGACCATCATCGCAATGGCCATCGCGAGGAGCTGTCGCTGCCCGCCCGACAGGGTCCGTGCCGCGTCGCGGGCCTTTTCACCCAGAACGGGAAAGCGTCGGAGCGCGGCGTCGATCCGGTCGCGACTGCCCGCGGCATCGACATAGCCGCCGATCTCTAGGTTCTCCCGCACGGTCATCGTCGTGAAGACGTTCTGCTCCTGCGGCACGTAGGCCACGCCCGCCGCGGCGACGTCACGCGGGCGCAGGCCAGTGATCTTGCGCCCGTCGATCGAGATATCGCCCTTGGCGACGTGGACCTGTCCGGCCGCGGATTTCAGGAGGGTGGACTTGCCCGCGCCGTTCGGGCCGATGATCGCGACGATCTCGCCAACCGCCGCGGTCACCGTCACGCCCTTCAGGATCATGTCGGTGGGGCTGTAGCCCGCGACGACATCGCGCGCCTCGAAAAGGCTCATGCGGTGCGTCCCAGATAGGCGTCCTGCACCGTCCGGTCCTGCATGATCTCGTCGAACGTCCCCTCGGTCAGATGCCTGCCCGCCGCCATGACGATGACGCGGTCGCAAAGCTGGGCCACGATCTCCATGTCGTGCTCGACCACGAGAAAGCTCAGATCCGGCCCCGCGAGTTCGCGGATACGGTCCGCGATATCACGCCCGAGGCTCGGGTTCACGCCGGCCACCGGCTCGTCGAGCAGCACGAGCTTGGGACGCCCCATGAGCGCGCGGCCGATCTCGAGGAGCTTCTTCTGACCGCCCGACAGATCGGCGGACAGATTGCCGATCACGTGATCGAGCTTCAATCGCCTCGCGATGTCATGTGCGCGATCCGTCAGCTCCTGCTCGCGCTCGCGCGCCCGGCCCGGCCGCAGAAGCGCGATGCCGAGGCGCTCGCCGGGCTGGTCGTCGCCATGCAGCAGAAGCGTCTCGAGCACCGTCAGTTTTGGAAAGCCGCGCGCGATCTGGAAGGTACGAACGAGACCCCGGCGGCTGATCGCGTCGGGCGACCAGCCCGTGATATCTGTCCCGTCGAATTCGATCCTGCCCGATTCCGGAGGAATGACGCCGGAGATGCAGTTGAACATCGTGGTCTTACCGGCCCCGTTGGGACCGATCAATCCCGTGATGCTGCCGGCGCGGACATCGAAACCGGCCCCATTGAGGGCGTGAACCCCGTAGAAGCTGCGCGCGACGTCACGGACCTTCAGCAGTTCAGTTTTCATGGCCGCGCCATCGTCATGTCGTGAGAGAGTTCCCCGCCCGAGCCTCTAACAGCGCCTCGGGCTTGGCAACTCCAATCCGGCCGCGGCGACGATCAGGATCTCAACGCCTCGAAAAGGAACGCCGCCGCCCCCGGAAGCTTCAATTCCTCGCTCGCGCGAACGCGTTCGGGCGTGTAATGCCCCGCCTCGTGAAGGCAGTTGACGAGACCGAGAACCCGGCCCCCGACCACGACCGGCACGTTGATGCAGGACGCGCAGCCGAGTGAGGCGATCAGCTCGTGGTCCGAGAACACTTCGGCGACCTCGGCCGCATCGTTCATCACCGCCGTCTCGCCATGATCGAGAACCCGCGCCGTCCAGTCGTTGTCGAGGATCGGCTTGGTTCCCGAGGTGGGATAGGCGTCCGGCTCGTTGCTATGGATCCGCCGGACGAGACGCGCCTCGGTATCGACCTTCAGGAGGGTGAAGAGCCGAAACCCCACTATATTCGCCGCGAGAGACTGGAGGCCCGCGAACGTCGCGTCCGGCTGATCGTCGCCCAGCGCCAGGGCCGAGATGAAATCGTTTGTCATGTCCGCCTTATAGCCCCGGCCGTCGTGCCGTCGAACGAAAAACGCCACGGGCCCGCGGGGTGCGCGCTCGACAATCGGCAGGTTCCGCGCCACCGTCGCGAACGAAGCAGAGCGGGGCCGGAGCGGGCTCGCGAAGAAGGACAGACGATATGCCCGTCACATTGTTGAAAAATGCCCGCATCGTGGACGGAACCGCCCCGGAGCCGACCGATCCGGTCACCATCGTGATCGAGGACGGGCGGATCCGCGATGTCGGACCGGATGCCGGCATCGCGGAGGCCGACGTGCTGGATATGGACGGGTTGACGGTGATGCCAGGCCTCATCGATTGTCATGTCCATGTCATCGCGACGACCGCCAATCTGGGGCTGAACGCGGCGCTTCCATCCTCGCTGGTCGCGGCACGCAGCAGTCTCCTGATGCGCGACATGCTCATGCGCGGGTTCACCACCGTTCGCGATCTCGGAGGCGCAGATCGCGGATTGCAGATCGCCGTGGAAGAAGGAGCATTCCTCGGACCCCGCCTGGTGATCTGTGGAAAGGCCCTGTCGCAGAGCGGCGGGCACACCGATTATCGCGGCCCTTACGACAGCCGCGACGTCGGCTGGTATGCCCAGAGCCTGGGCTCGATGGGTCGGATATGCGACGGCGTGCCAGAGGTGCAGCGCGCGGTGCGTGAGGAACTGAAGAACGGCGCTCAGTTCGTGAAGGCGATGGCCGATGGCGGCGTGTCCTCGCCGTCCGATCCGGTCGGCTACCTCGTCTTCTCCGTCGAGGAACTCAAGGCGATGGTTGAGATCGCCCGCGGCTTCGGCACTTACGCTTCCGGCCATCTCTATGCCGACGAGGCGATCGTGCGGGCGCTCGATTGCGGTTTCGAGTGCATCGAGCACGGCAACCTCATGTCGGACGCGACGATCGCCCGGGTGGCGAGGAAGGGCATTCCCGTTGTGCCGACCAACATCACCTACGACGTCCTCGCGAGGTCCGGAGCGGAGTTCGGCCTGCAGCCGGAATCCGTGGCGAAGATCGAGGACGTGCGGGAGGCCGGGCTCGAACGGCTGGAGAAAATGCACGCGGCGGGTGTCCTCATGGGATACGGCTCGGACCTGCTCGGGGGGATGCAGGCCGAGCAATCGGGCGAATTCCCGCTGCGCGGCCGCTTCCTGCCCGCGGACGCCGTCATCCGCTCGGCGACGGTCGACGCGGCGCGCGTGCTTCGGATGGAGGGGCAGATCGGAACCATCGCGCCGGGCGCCTTTGCCGATATCGTCGCCGTGGACGGCAATCCGCTTGCCGATCTCGATCTCCTGACGGGACAGGGAGCGCACATGCCGCTCATCATGAAGGACGGCGCCGTGGTGAAGAAGGCGTCCTCGCTCTAGTCGTCGCGGTCGGGGACGATCGATCCCGACCATCTCGGCAATTGCAAAATCGTCGGAGGGGAGGACGGGGCAAGATCGAGACGACGGTACCCCGTCATCTCCCGTTTCCGTATCACGGGCCTCCGCCCCCGCCCGAACTCATCCGAATTCCTCGTGACGATCGGCAACCCCCAGGCCGATGGGCGCGCAACGATCGGGTGGTCGGAACGAGCGATCAGCGCCCTGTGATGCAAGGCGCTCCCCGACGCGCCCAGCAGTCGTGGCGTTTCTCGCAGTGAGCGGGAAGACCGACGGGCTCTCGTCGCGGTATGGCGCCTCCGGTCAGCTGCTCATTCGACCCGCCAGCCCCTGGACTTCCGCCCAGATGTCGTCGTCCACGCGGACGCCATTCGCAAGCTGATCCTCCCGTGTCCGCATGGTATTCTGGCCCGGATAGGTCACTCCGCGGCCAGGCGACGCGGGCGTGGAGCCGTTCACGAATGCGGCCATTCCGTCGACGATTTCCTGGACATGCTCTGCGGTGCCGAGCCTCTCGGGATCGAAGGAGATGAAGATCTGCGAGCATCCGGTGGAACTTCCCCGGTCCACCTCGTCGATCTGATGCGTCGCCAGCCCTTCCGACAGCGCCGCGGCCAGCACGTCGAGCAGGATCGCGAGACCGGAACCCTTCCAGTATCCGGTCGGCAGAATGCGCCGCGTCGCCTCGATCGCGCCGGGATCGGAGGTCAGTCGTCCCTCCGCGTCGAAGCCGCCGGGATAGGGCAGTTCGTCACCCGCGAGCCGCGTGGTCTGCAGCTTGCCGTACGAATATTGCGACATCGCCATGTCCAGCACCAACGGCCCATCGGGACGCGGCACCGCCATCACCAGGGGATTGTTGCCCACACGCGTATCCGTGCCGCCCCAGGCCGGCATGCAGGATTCGGTGTTCGTCCAGGCGATGAGGATCTTGCCACGCTCCGCGGCCCGCCAGCCGTAGGACCCGCCCCGCATCCAATGCGTCGTGTTGCGCATGGCGATCAGCCCGATCCCGTGCTTCGCGGCCAGTTCCATGGCCCTGTCCGTGGCATGGAGGGCATTCAGGATACCGGGGCCCTGCTGCCCGTCCAGAACCTCGATCGGCCCGATCTGGCGCACCGAGACGGGCTCGGCCTCGGGTGTCACCCAGCCCTTGCCGAGGTATTCGACGAAGCGCGGAACCCGGTTCAAGCCGTGCGACGAGATACCGTCCCGGCTCGACTCAGCATGGACGCGGGCGCTGGTTCGGGCCTTGTCGGCTTGCATTCCCGCCCGTTCGAAGGCCTCCGCAATGACGTCCTCCAGGTCCTGATACGATACGTGTCCCATTCGCCGTCCCTCCATTCGAATTCCCAATCGTCGGTCCGCGTCGGGAACCGGGATGACCCGATGCACGGAAACGGTGCCCGACGAACCGATATGCGCAGGTCACGGTCGAGACTTCACGTGGGACCGTACAGCGCAGAACGGGTATCTTCACCATTGTCGCAAGGGAGGACAATGTTTCGGCCGTCTTATCGTCACCCGGAACATCGAACCTATTTCGCCTGCGTACATTGAACTCCCGGTGAGCGAACGGCACGTGTGAGCTCAAACACCGAGGACTGATTTCATGCTGAGAACGATCGTTGCCGCTGCAATCGCGGCGGCAGGCCTATCCGGCGCGGCCATCGCACAGGACGATGATGTCCTGCGTGTCGGAATGTCGGGCGGATACTTTCCCTTCACCTTCGTGCGACAGGACGAGCTGCAAGGTTTCGAGGTCGACGTGATGAACGCGGTGGGCGAGGAAGCCGGCCTCGACATCGCATTCGAGACCATGTCCTTCTCGGGCCTCGTCGGGGCGCTCGAAGCGGGCCGCATCGACACGATCGCCAACCAGATCACCATCACGCCGGAGCGCGAGGCGGCCTTCGCCTTCACGCAGCCCTACGTCTTCGACGGCGCGCAGGTGGTCACGAAGGATGGCAACGAAGAGATCGGGGGCGTGGAGGATCTGCGCGGCAAGACGGTGGCGGTGAACCTTGGCTCGAACTTCGAGCAACTCTTACGCGACCTTCCCTTCGCGGACGAAATCGACATCCGGACCTACGAATCCAATATCGAGCAGGATACCGCGCTTGGTCGCGTCGATGCCTTCGTGATGGACCGCGTCTCCTCTGCGCAGGTGATCAAGGAAAGCCCCCTGCCCCTGCAACTCGCCGGTGAGCCGTTCTCGGAGATCGAGAACGCCCTTCCATTCCGCGACGACGAGGACGGCCATGTCATGCGGGACCGGGTGGATACCGCGCTCACCGCGCTCAAGGACGATGGCACCCTGCGGGAGATCTCGCAGAAATGGTTCGGCAGCGACATCACCACATCTGCAACGGAGTGATCTGACCGATGCGGGGGCTCGACCTTGATTACATGCTGGGGCTGGTACCCGTCATCCTGAGCTACGTCCCGCTGACGCTCTTCATGGCGGTTGTGGCCATGGTCTGCGCGCTGGTCCTCGCCTCGCTCCTCGCGGTCGAGCGGGTGATCCGCGTGCCGGGGCTCGACTGGCTGGTGGTCCTCTTCATCAGCTTCTTTCGCGGCACGCCGCTCCTCGTGCAGCTTTTCCTGTTCTATTACGGACTGCCCCAGGTGCTGGCGTTCCTGACGCAGATCAACGGGGTGACGGCGGCGATCATGGGTCTTACGCTGCACTTCTCGGCCTACATGGCCGAGGCGATCCGGGCCGCGATCACCGGCGTCGACCGCTCCCAATGGGAGGCCGCGCAATCGATCGGCATGACGCAAGCGCAGACGATGCGCCGGATCGTTCTGCCACAGGCCGGTCGGATCGCGGCGCCGACGCTGGTCAATTACTTCATCGACATGATCAAGGGCACCTCGCTGGCCTTCACGCTCGGCGTTACCGAGATGATGGGCGCGACGCAGAAGGAGGCGTCGGGGAGCTTCCTCTATTTCGAGGCGTTCCTGGTCGTCGCGATCCTCTACTGGATCATCGTGGAGACGCTGAACCAGGGTCAGAAGCAGCTCGAAATCCGCCTCAACAGGGCATATGCGCGATGATCTCCGTCCGCGATCTCACCAAGCGTTTCGGCGACACCACGGTCCTCGACGCGATCGACCTCGACATCGCGGATGGCGAACGCGTCGTGATCATCGGCCCCTCGGGCACCGGCAAGTCCACTTTGCTGCGCTGCCTGAATTTCCTCGACCGACCGGAAGCGGGCCGCATCGAGATCGGCGACGTGCGCGTCGACGCCGCCCGCGCCTCGAAGCGCGACATCCTCGCGCTGCGCCGCGCCACGGCCTTCGTGTTCCAGAACTACGCCCTCTTCGCCAACAAGACGGCGAAGGAGAACATCATGGAAGCGCTCGTCACCGTTCAGGGCCATCCGCGGTCGGACGCGGAGCGCCGCGCGCTCGAGGTCCTGGGCCAGACGGGCCTCGCAGATAAGGCGGAAAGCTACCCTGCCGCGCTCTCGGGCGGGCAGCAGCAGCGCGTGGGCATCGGCCGGGCGATGGCGATCGGTGCCGATCTCATGCTCTTCGACGAACCGACCTCCGCACTCGATCCCGAATGGGTCGGAGAAGTGCTCGATCTCATGCGGCAGGTCGCCGAGCAGCGTCAGACGATGCTCATCGTCACCCACGAGATGCAATTCGCCCGCGAGATCGCCGACCGCGTGCTCTTCATGGAAGGCGGGCGCATCGTCGAGGAAGGCCCCCCAGACGCCCTCCTCGACGCGCCGCAGGACGAACGCCTCCGACGGTTCCTGCGCAGGGTTGCCTGATCCGGGCCGGTTGCGACGCTTTCGGATGACGACGAGCGACTCCTGCGGGTGTCGCAGGCGTCATCTGCCGGCACAGTGCCGATCGACTGCCATGGCGTGAGCTACCGGCAGCACGGGTCCGTCACCGCTGGGGCTGGAGTGAATCCGACCGCGCGGATGTCCGATATGACGAGATCCATAATCAAATGCACCTTGGGTGATTGGCACCGGTCCCACGTTCCATCTGAACCTGGTGTGCGCATCGTCGGTTCTCCTAGCGACAACGCATTGGCGCGTGCGCGAACGCCACCGGATCGGAACGCATGGACGTCGCCGGGGCCACGGCCTTCAAAGATAACGCAATCCTATCGATCAGACTGGCAGAGCTCGGCGCAACTTATATCATGGTAGCCTGTCTTGAGGTACGCCTTGGCCTGGCGCCCGACCGGTCTGGGCTCGTCCAACTTCCAATGTTTTGACGATTGCACGGTCCGGGACCCGTCAGGCGTCGCGATTACCTAACCCGATTGCGGCCCCGGCACCGCGCCATCGGCATCGAGCGCGGACTGCGGATCGGAGGGGTCCCGCGCCTCCTCCGGATCGCCCTGAAGGAGATCGTAGAGGACCGGCGTGAGGAACAGGGTCATCAGGGACGCGCCGAGAAAGCCGCCGATGATGACGATGCCGATGGAGAACCTGCTTTCCGCCCCCGCGCCGCTCGACAGGATCAGCGGCACGGCGCCGAGGATCGTGGAGGCGACCGTCATCAGAATCGGCCTCAACCGCACGGCGGACGCCTCGATTACCGCCTCCCGCACCTTGTGGCCACGCTCCCGAAGCTGATTGGCGAATTCGACGATCAGGATGCCATTCTTCGCCGTCAGCCCGATCAGCATGATCATCCCGACCTGGGTATAGATGTTCACTGCCTGATCGAGTGCCAGCAGCGTCAGGAGTGCGCCGGCCGCGGCGAGCGGCACGGAAAGAAGGATCACGACGGGCAGCACGAAGCTTTCGAATTGCGCGGACAGAACCAGAAAGACGACGAGGAGCGCCAGTCCGAAGATCACGCCGATGCCACCCGATGTTTCCTCGTAACTCTCCGCCTGCCCGGAATAGGCGATGCTCATGTCCGTCGGCATCTCGGCCGCGATCCGCTCGACCTCCGCGATGGCCGTGCCCAGATCGACGCCGTCGGCCAGGGAGGCGGAGATTTCCACCGAGGGCTGGCGGTTGAACCGCGTCAGCTCCCGCACCGTGGCACGGCGCTCGAGTTCGACGAGGCCGTCGAGCGGCACGAGGCCGCCGGATCCGGTCCGCACGTTCAGCCCGCGCAGATCGTCGGGAGAGGCGCGCAGGTCGTCGGGGGCCTGCAGGATCACCGGATACTGCCGGTCCTGTGCGATGAAATCCGTCACTTCGGCCGAGGCGAGGAAGAACCTCACGGTATCGGAGATCGCCTGGACATCGACGCCGATCTGCCGCGCCAGGTCGCGATCGACGGTGATGTCGTATCCGGGCGTGTTCGGCGCGTAGGACCGTCGCACGCCGGTAAGATCCGCGCTCGCGCGCAGGCGATCCTCCATCTGTGCGGAGTACTCGGCGACCGCGTCGAAGCTCGGGGCGGTCACGATGATCTCCAGCCCCGATCCGCTGCCCGCATCGAGGCCCGAGGGCGCGAAGCTGCGGATGTCCGCCAGCGTGATCGCGTCGAAACGTGGCCGCAATTCGGAGATCAGTTCCCTAGGACCGATATCGCGGTCGGACCACGGGGGCATGTTCACGACGACGAAGGCTTGGCCCGTTTCGCCGTACCGGCCGACGATGGAGATGACATTCTCGACGAGGCCCTCGTCCACGTAGGGCTGGAGAAGCGCCTCCACCTCCTTCGTCGCCGCATCGGTCAGCCCGAGGGCCGATCCGGGCGGCCCCTCGATCGAGACGAAGAAGGTCCCTCGATCGGCCTCCGGGACGAGCTGCGAGGGGAGGTGCTGGTAGAGCGCCCAGGACATGCCCGAGAGCGCCGCCGCAATGCCGAGAACGACATAGGGCATCCCGATCGCCCGGGTCAGCACGGACCGGTAGGCGTTCGTGATGCGCCGCGTCGCGCCCCTTACGAGCCTCGTGAAACGGCCCGGCGTCTTGTCATGCGCCAGCACGAAGCTCGCGATGACCGGGCAGAGCGAGAGGGCCACGAAGGTCGACAGCGCCACGGCGATGGCGAGCGTCACGCCGAACTCGCTAAAGAGCCGACCGATCTCTCCGGGCAGGAACGACAGCGGCACGAAGACGGCGATGAGGGTCGCGGACGTGGAGACCACCGCGAAGAAGACCTGGTTCGCCCCGGTGATCGCCGCCTGCCGCGGCGGGTCGCCCTCCTCGATACGGCGTTCGATGTTCTCCAGCACCACGATAGCGTCGTCGACCACCAGCCCGATCGCGAGGATCAGGGCGAAAAGGGTGAGGACGTTCACCGAATAGCCCGCGATCCACATCCCCGCGCAGGCCCCGAGAAGCGCCACGGGGATGGTGACGGCGGGCATGATCGTCGCGCGGACCGAGGTCAGGAACAGGTAGATCACCGCGAGAACGACGACGACGGCGATGCCGAGCGTGCTGAGCACCTGGTAGATGGAGGCGCGAATGTATTCGGCATCGTCGGAGACGACCTCGATCTCGGTCCCCCGCGGGAGATCCCGTCGGACGTTCTCGAGCTCGGCCCGGACCGCGTCGGATATCTCGAGCGTGTTGGCCGCGGATTGACGCAGCACCTCCATGCCGATGGCGGTCTCTCCGGTCGAGCGGAAGAGGCTGTCGTCGTCCTCGACCCCGAGTTCCACATCGGCCACGTCCCCGAGGGTGATCCGCCCTGCATCGGTCTGCGCCACGATGAGGTCCTCGAACTCGGCGACGTCGCCAAGCCGCGTTTCCGTCCTAAGGAGATAGGTGCGCGACGCGCTTTCGAGCCGACCGGCGGGCAGACGCAAATTGTTGGCCTCCAGCGCATCGGCAATGTCGCCGGGCGTCACGCCACGCGCAGTCATGGCGTCGGGCCGCAGGCGAATGCGCATCGCATAGGGGCGGTCACCGTTCAGCGAGACCAGAGCGACGCCGGCCAGCGTCGCGAGCCGGTCGACGACGAACCGGTCGGCATAGTCCGTCAGGGCGGGCGCCGACATTGTCTCGGAGGTCAGCGTCAACCTCATGATCGGACTGCCTTCGGAATCGTTCTTCTCGACCTCCACCTCCTCGGCCTCGTCCGGCAGGTCGCCGATGACGGCCTGAACCGCGGCGCGCACGTCGGCCGCCGCCTGGTCGATGTCGCGCCCCTGGAGGAAGGTGATGACCGTTCGAAGACCGCCCAGTTCCGAGGATGTGGAGATTCGGTCGACACCGGCCACGGACGACACCGCGCCGTCGATCACCGTGGCAAGCTCGCTGTCGACCACGTTGGGGCCGGCGCCGGTATAGGGAACGGAGACCTCCACCTGCGTGGAGGCGATCTGCGGCAATTCCCGCACCGGCATCCGAAGGAGCGCCGCGATGCCCGCGACCACGATCAGGATCGACAGGACCGTGGCGAGAACCGGCCTTCGCACGCAGAGGTCGGGAAGGGTCATTCGAGCTCCCCTCCCGCGTCATTCCCGTCGATGGTCACCTCGGCGCCGTCGGACAGGCCGTCCCAACCGGCGACGACCACCTGATCCTCGGCCGACACCCCTTCGACGATCTCCGTCATCTCGCCCAGCGACGCGCCGATCCGGACGTCCTGACGCCGGGCGGTGCCGTCCTCCACCACGAAGACATAGCTCGTCAGCCCCTCGCCGATGATCGCATCGTCCGGCACGACGAGCCCTTCCGACGACCCCAGGACCAGTGTCGCGTCGGCGAACATTCCACCGGCCAGCCGCCTGTCGGCATTGTCGATCACTGCCCTGATGTCGAAGGACTGCGAAGTCCGGTCGATCTCTGGCGATCTGACGCTGAGCCGGCCTTCGAAGGTCCGGCCCGGATAGCTCGGCACGACGACCCGCAGGATCTGCCCCGGCGCCGCCTTGTCGAAATGCCTTTCCGGGATCGAGGCATCGACCTCGACGCGGCTGACATCGACCAGCCGCATGACGACCAGACCGGCCTCGACGAAGGCGCCGGGTTCCAGATCGACGATGCCGAGAATTCCGTCAAAGGGCGCCTCGATCAGACGGTCCTCGAGATCCGCCCGCGCGGTCATGACCCCGGCCTCGGCACGTCCGTAGGCCGCCTCGGCCGTCTCGAGCCGCGTCTCCGCGATCGTGCCCTCGCTCGACAATTCCCTCTGTCTCAGGACGTCCTGGCGCGCCGCCGAGAGCGTCGCCTCCGCGTCCCTCAGCGCCGCGCGTTCCGCCCTGTCGTCAAGCCTGATCAGGACATCGCCGGACGCGACCGCCTGGCCGGAGCGTACGGGCACCTCCGTCACGCGGCCGGAGACGGACGGCGCGATATCGACCGCCCTGATGGGCCTGATCGACCCGACCGTATCGACGTCGTCATCGACCATCCGGACGTCCGGCGACGCCACCCTGACGGGCGTGGGATCCCCGCGGCGATCCTCTTCGGCCTCGGCAGAGCCGCTCCGGGACAGGAGATAATCCGTCCCGTAGAGCCCTCCGGCACCAAGCGCCGCGGCCACGATCAATCCAACGGCGGCTTTCAGGGTCGGTGTCATCGTGAGGAACTCCGGCACGGGGGACGCCGTGAAAGCTTAGGTTCATTCGCGCCGATGTCGCCATCGAAGGAAGCGGCCGTCGGTCACCATCGCGGCACTACTGCTTTTCTGCCCAGCAATCCTGTGTTCGAAAATCGGTCTCCGCCGACAATCAATCGCGAACCGCGTCGGTCTGCCAGCGGGTGACCGGACGATACTTGTTCCCCAGAACGCTTGATGCCGGCGAGATCGGCCATCCTTTCGAACGAACGGCGCTTCGTCGGTTCCCAAAATCATAGCCAGAACGTCCTAGGCAGAACTCCAAGGTGGGATTTGCGCGGCCTGCCGGACCTTTCCTCGCGCAGTACGGGTGCCAGCGGGCCGTGTCGTATCGCGCGTGAACGGCCCATGCAGCGGTGCGTTGCCGCCCCTTGGAAGCGCGATCCGTGGGCCGAAGGCGGAACAGAGATGGCGGAGGCCACGTTGCCGCGTCACAATGGGCAGTTGCAAGACGACGGGAAAGGACCGGGCATGCCGCCGCGCAAGAATGACACCGGACGAGATCTGAAGGATCTGGCGAAGAGCCGATTGGTGATCGAGGCGATATCGCCGCGCATCGACGCGGGGCGTTTTGCGGCGAAAGCCGTGGAGGGCTGGCCGTTCGCCGTGGAGGCGGACATCTTTTCCGACGGCCACGAGGTCATCGGTGCGGCAGTGCGGGGAGCGGATGGCGCCGAAACGCGCATGGCGTATCTCGACAACGACCGCTGGGGCGCGGAAATCGCCTTCGCACAGGCCGGCCCCTCCTCCTACTCGGTGATCGCCTGGCGCGATCTCTGGGGGAGCTGGGCGCGCGACACCCGCAAGAAAGTCGATGCCGGGCAGGACGTGACCGTGGAAATCGAGGAGGCACGCCAGATCCTTGCGGCGACCAAGGCGCCCAAGGATCGCGCCCCGGAACTCAAGGCGCTGCGGCAGGCCGCGAGCGCAGGTGAAATCGAGACGCTGCTCGCGACCGAGAGCGCGGTCGTGATGGGGGAAATCGGTCCCCGGGCGAACACGACGAGTTCCGCGCCCGTTCCGATCTGGGTCGACCGCGAGCGGGCGGCATTCTCCGCCTGGTACGAGCTCTTTCCCCGCTCCACCGGGCCGGAAGGGCAACATGGCACCTTCCGCGACGTGATCGAGCGTCTGCCCTATGTCCGGGATCTCGGCTTCGACGTACTCTACTTCCCACCGATCCATCCGATCGGCACGACGAACCGAAAGGGCAAGAACAACTCCCTGAAGGCGGAGCCCGGCGATATCGGGTCGCCCTACGCGATCGGCTCGCCCGAGGGCGGGATGATGGCGGTCCATCCCGAGCTCGGCACGCTCGAGGATTTCGACGCCCTCGTTGCGGCGGCATCCGAGCACGGTCTCGAGATCGCGCTCGACATCGCGCTCAACGCGTCCCCCGACCATCCCTGGATCGAGGAGCATCCCGACTGGTTCGAGCGTCGGCCCGACGGGTCGATCAAGTTCGCGGAGAACCCGCCGAAGAAGTACGAGGACATCGTCAACTTCCGCTACTACAACGACAACGGCACGCCGAATGCCCCCTTCTGGGAGGCGGTGCGCGACCTCTTCCTCTTCTGGGCCGGACACGGCGTGCTGAGTTTTCGGGTCGACAATCCCCATACGAAGCCGTTCCCGTTCTGGGAGTGGATCATCGCGGAAGTGCGGGCGCAGTATCCGGGCGCGATCTTCCTCAGCGAGGCCTTCACCCGGCCCAAGGTGATGAAGCGGCTCGCAAAACTGGGCTTCAATCAGAGCTATACCTACTACACCTGGCGCAACACGAAGTCGGAGCTGACCGATTACCTGACGGAGCTTACGACGGAGGAATGCCGCGACTACATGCGGCCGAACTTCTTTACCAACACGCCGGACATCAATCCGGTCTTCCTTCAGACATCGGGCCGTGCCGGGTTCCGCACCCGTCTCGTCATGGCGGCGACGCTCGCGGGCAATTACGGCATGTATTCGGGGTTCGAGCTCTGCGAAGGCGCGGCGCTTCCCGGACGCGAGGAATATCTCGATTCCGAGAAATACGAGCTGCGCCACCGCGATTTCGACGCGCCGGGCCACATCAAGACCGACATCCGGATGATCAACCATCTGCGGCAGACGGAACCGGCGATGCGGGACTTCCGCAACCTGCGCTTCTTCAACGCCTTCGAGGATCGCGTGCTCTATTACGCGCGGTTCGACCCCGCCTCGCGGAACTACCTGCTGTTCCATGTGCTCATCGATCCCCTGAACCCGGCGGAGTTCCAGTTCGAGGTGCCGCTGTGGGAGTTCGGACTGCCCGATGACGCCGCGATCGGGGTGACCGACATGCTGCAAGGCAATTCCTTCGACTGGTGGGGCAAGTTCCAGACGTTGCGCCTCCATCCCGAAGAACGGCCCTATGCGATCTGGAAACTGACGCCCGGAGAGACGATCTGATGACCGAGATGGACAAGGGGCTCACGGCCTCGGAAACGATCACCAAGGCGGACTGGTACAAGGACGCGGTGATCTACCAGCTCCACATCAAGGCCTATCAGGATTCGAACGGCGACGGGGTGGGCGATTTCCGCGGGCTCATGCAGCGGCTCGACCACATCCAGGAACTGGGCGCGACCGCGATCTGGCTCCTGCCTTTCTATCCCTCGCCGCTCCGCGACGACGGCTACGACATCTCCGAATACAAGTCGATCAACCCCTCCTACGGCACGATGGAGGATTTCGAGACGCTGGTGGAGGAAGCCCATCGGCGGGGCCTGAAGGTCATCACCGAGCTCGTCATCAACCACACCTCCGACCAGCACGAGTGGTTCCAGCGCGCGCGGAACGCGCCGAAGGACAGCCCCGAGCGCGACTTCTACGTCTGGTCGGACGATCCGACGAAGTGGATGGACAAGACGCGGGTGATCTTCAACGACACCCACGACAGCAACTGGACGTGGGATCCGGTGGCGGGCCAGTTCTTCTGGCACCGCTTCTTCGACCACCAGCCCGACCTCAACTTCGACAACCCCGCCGTGCTCGAGGCCGTGCTCGATGTTATGCATTTCTGGCTCGACAAGGGCGTGGACGGCCTCAGGCTCGACGCGATCCCCTATCTCGTGGAGCGCGACGGGACCAACAACGAGAACCTGCCGGAGACGCACGAGGTTCTGAAGGCGATCCGCGCCGATCTCGACAAGCATTACGACGGCAAGATGCTGCTCGCGGAGGCGAACCAGTGGCCCGAGGATACCCGCCCCTATTTCGGGGAGGACGGGGACGAGTGCCACATGGGCTTCCACTTCCCGCTGATGCCGCGGATGTACATGGCGGTCGCGCAGGAGGACCGCTACCCGATCACCGACATCATCCGCCAGACGCCCGCGATCCCCGACCAGAGCCAATGGGCGATCTTCCTGCGCAACCATGACGAACTCACGCTCGAGATGGTGACGGACCGGGAGCGCGACTATCTCTGGGACTTCTATGCCTCGGACAAGCGCGCGCGGATCAACATGGGGATCCGCCGCCGCCTTGCGCCGCTGCTCCAGAACGATCGCCGCAAGATCGAGCTTCTGAACTCTCTCCTGCTCTCCATGCCCGGAACGCCGATCATCTATTACGGCGACGAGATCGGGATGGGCGACAATTACTATCTCGGTGATCGCGACGGTGTGCGCACGCCGATGCAATGGACGGCGGACCGCAACGCGGGCTTTTCGCGTGCGCTCCCGCAGGAACTCTATCTCCCGACGATCCAGGATCCGGTCCACGGCTATCAGGCGATCAACGTGGAGGCGCAGCAATCCTCCTCCACCTCGCTTCTTAACTGGATCAAGCGGATGATCGGCGTGCGCCAGCGCCACGAGGTCTTCGGTCGCGGCGAGATCGAGCTTCTCTATCCCGCCAACCGCAAGGTCCTCGCCTATCTGCGGCAATCCGGCGACGAGACCGTCCTCTGCGTCGCCAATCTCTCGCGCCAGGCGCAGGCCGCGGAAATCGACCTTTCGGGCTATGCCGGACGGGTGCCGATCGAGATGACGGGCCAGTCGGCCTTTCCGCCCGTGGGCTCGCTGCCCTATCTGCTGACGCTGCCCGGCTATGGCTTTTACTGGTTCCTGCTGGCGGACGAGGAAGTCGCCCCATCATGGCATACGCCTCGCACCCAACCGCTGCCTGATTTCCTTACGCTCACGACGCGCGACGGCACATTGTCGGGCGCCCTCGCGGACCGCTCCGCGGCGCAGTTCGTGTCGCAGACCCTCCCCAATTATCTGCCCCGCCAGCGCTGGTTCGCCGCCAAGGACGCCAAGATCGAAGGGGTGGAGCTGCATCAATTCGCCGAGATGGGCGAAGGACAATACCTGCTCGCCGTGGCCGACGTCACCGTCGCGGGGGGAATCCAGCGCTATTTCCTGCCGCTCGCTGCGGTCTGGGGAGAGGATGCGCTGACCGCCACGTCGCGCCTCCCCGCGACGCTCGCGAAGCTCCGGCGCGCCAATCGCGTCGGCGCGATCCTCGACGGGACCGTCGACGAGGCGATGGCAAACGAGCTTCTCGATGCCCTGCGCGAGGGCCGGACGATCGAGTCCGGTGATGGCCGGATCGCCTTTGCCCGTACCGACAGGAGCACGGAGATGCTGGCGGAACCGGGCGAGCCGCGGCTGATGTCGGCGGAGCAGTCGAATGCCTCGATCGCCTTTTCCGATAAGGTCATCCTGAAACTCTACCGTCGCCTGCAGGAGGGCGTGCAGCCAGATATCGAAGTGGCGCGCTTCCTCACCGAAAAGACGGACTTCACCGCCAGTCCCGCGCTCCTCGGCACGATCGACTGGACGCGCGACGACGGCACGACGACCACGCTTGCGGCCGCCTTCGAATTCGTCCGCAATCAGGGCGACGCCTGGACGTACGTGACCGAAGCCCTCGACCGCGATCTTGAACGGCGCGGGATGGGCGGTCACGATACCGATCCCTCGGCACAGGAAGATCAGCCGCTGCTCGGCGGCCCCGTCGATATCGGCGAAGTCCTCGGACGTCGCACCGCCGAACTGCACCGCGCCCTGGGCAGCGGGGAAACGGGCAGCGCCTTCGCCGCGGAGCCGCTGACCCGCGACACCCTGACCGAACTCGCAGACACTGTCCGCGACGAGGTCGCCGGGACGCTCGACCAGCTCGAGACGCATGCCGACTCCCTCCCGCAGACAAGCCAGGAGCTCGCGCGGGAACTCCTCGAGCGGCGAACCGAGCTTCTGGCGAAGCTCGACGATCTGCGTGAGGGCACTCCGTCGGGCGGCATCAGCCGCATCCACGGCGATTATCATCTCGGCCAGGTCCTCGTAGTCGAGACCGACGTGATGATCATCGATTTCGAGGGCGAGCCGGCGCGATCCCTTGCGGAGCGGACCGCCAGGACCTCGCCGATGAGGGACGTCGCGGGGATGCTCAGGAGCTTCGACTACGCGCTCTGGACAGCCTATCGCCGCCGCATCGAGTTCGGCAGCGACCCCGATCGCACGCTCGCCCATATCGAGACATGGCGTACGGCCACGCAGGAGACGTTCCTCGCCTCCTATCGGGCGACGATGGAAGGCAGTCCGCTGCATCCCGCGGATCCGGAATTCGAGCGTGCCCTGCTCGATCTCTTCCTGATCCAGAAAGCGGCTTACGAGGTAAGCTACGAGATGGCGATGCGGCCGGACTGGATCGCGATACCGCTGCGCGGGCTCCTCTCCCTGCTTGATCGCGGTCGCAGCGACGCCTGAGGATCCTGGTCCCGCACGGGACCGCTCTTTCCGGTCGGAACGAACACCCGGCGCGACGACGCGCCGGGTGTTCGTGTGAGTCTCCACCCAGCAAACCCAGCGAACGGGTCGATTCCGGAACATCCGGCCCCCTGCCGCTGCGGAAGCCAACAAATTCGTGACCCACGAATGTTGCAATGCCGGTATGCAGTGAGGTTCTGTCTCGACACCGGCCGACCCCGGACCTCATTCCCGGTCGGCCAGAATTCTGGAGGAGCACATGAAGACTCAATTCACGATCGCAGCGGCCTGCACCCTCGCAGCCGGTTTTGCCACCGCACAGGAAGCGGACCGCTCGGACTGGCCGTCGAGCTTCACCGTCGGCACGGCGAGCCAGGGCGGAACCTATTTCGCCTATGGCTCCGGCTGGGCGAACCTCGTCGGCGACGAGCTCGGCATCTCCGGCGGGGCGGAAGTCACCGGCGGACCCATGCAGAACATGGCACTCGTCCATACCGGCGATCTCGCCTTCGGACTGACGACGCTCGGGCCGGCACGCGAAAGCATGGAAGGGCAGAACCCGATCGCGCCCGGCCTCGCCATGGACAATGCCTGCGCCATCTTCCCGATGTACCAGACGCCGTTCTCGGTGACCGCCCTTTCCGCATCTGGCATCGACAGCATCGAGAGCATCCCCGACGGCGCACGGATCGGCTTCGGCCCCGCAGGCTCGACGTCCGACACGTATTTCCCGCGGATGCTCGAAGAGCTCGGCGTGAGCTACGAACGGCGCAACGGCGGCTGGTCCGATCTCGGCGGCCAGCTTCAGGACGGGCTCCTCGACGTCATCGCCTTCGCGGCGGGCATCCCGATCCCGGCCGTGAGCCAGCTCGAGGTGCAGACGGATGTGAACATCATCCCCTTCACCGACGAGCAGCAGCAGCAGCTCATCGACACGTTCCCGGTTTCCGAGTTCGAGATCCCGGCGGAAACCTATTCGTCGCTGAGCGAGCCGGCGAATTCCGTGGCGATGTGGAACTTCGCTATCGCCAATTGCGACCTGCCCGAGAGCCTCGTCAACGCCGTCGTCGACGTGGTGATGTCGGACAACGAGCGGATGGTGAACATCCATCGCTCCGCGCAGGCAACGATCCCGGAGAATGCGAGCCAGAACACCGTCCTGCCCTGGCATCCGGGCGCCGCGCGGTGGTTCCGGGAAAACACCGATGTCGAGATCTCCGACGACATGATCCACGGCGGCTGACGCAAAAACTTGATCCGGTTCGGGTCCCGGCGCCGCTTGCCGGGGCCCGTCAGACACTAGGGAGGGCGCGATGGCCGACAGCCAGCGAATAGAAGAAGAACGCGTGATCGCAGAGGGCGTGGACGAGGAGGCGATCGAGGACAATCGTCGCCTGTTCGAGGGCTGGCAGCTGATCGCGATCTCCGTTGCCGCGGGGCTCTACGCCGCGTTCCACATGGCCGCCCTGACCGGCGTGTCGATCTCGAGCATGACGGGGATCTCGATCCCCTTCTTGCCGACCTTCCCGATGGAAACCTGGAACTTCCGCATCGTCCACGTGGCCGGCGCCCTGATCCTGGGCTTCCTGCTCTACGCGCCGAACGCGTTCCCCGACCATGAGGAGGGCGAGACGCGGGTTCTCGGCATGATCGCACTCGTGCTCGCCGCGCCAGCGCTCCTGTCGCTCGGCGTCGCGATCTGGTTTGCCCTGCAGATTTCCGGCGGCGTCATGTGGAACGGGATGGACGCCTCCATCCGCTTCAACGAAATCTGGCTCTACGGTGTCCCGCTCTGGGTCGCGACCGCGGGCGCGACGGCGCTCAGCTGGCAGCATCGGCGCATCCGGTCCGGCTTCGCTGTCCCCGATCTGGTGCTCTGCATCTGCGCCGTGGCCGTGGCCGTCTACCTCATCACGATCTTCGGCACGCTGATGCGCAACTCCACCGGCACGCCCTTCGCGCCCATCGGCATCTCGATGGCCGCGGTGGCGGGATCCGTGCTCATCATGGAGATGACGCGCCGCGTGGCGGGCCTCGCCCTCGTCGTCATCTCGCTCGTCTTCCTCGTCTACGTCTTCACCGGTCAGTACCTGCCGGGCTTTCTCAACTCTCCGCCCATCGAGTGGGGCCGCTTCTTCAGCCAGCTCTATACCGATGCCGGGATCCTCGGGCCGACGACGGCGGTCTCCTCGACCTACATCATCCTTTTCATTATCTTCGCGGCCTTCCTACAGGCCTCGAAGGTCGGCGACTACTTCGTCAACTTCGCCTTCTCGCTCGCCGGAAAGGCGCGGGGCGGCCCGGCCAAGGTGGCGATCTTCGCCTCCGGCCTCATGGGCATGATCAACGGCACCTCCGCAGGCAACGTCGTGGCCACGGGCTCGCTCACGATCCCGCTGATGAAGCGCGTGGGCTACAAGCCCAAGACCGCGGGCGCGATCGAGGCCGCGGCCTCCACCGGGGGACAGATCGTGCCGCCGATCATGGGCGCGGGCGCGTTCATCATGGCCGAGATCACCGGCATCCCCTACACCGAGATCGCCATCGCCGCGATCATTCCTGCGATCCTCTACTTCGTCTCGGTCTACTTCATGGTCGATTTCGAGGCGGCGAAGCTGGGCATGAAAGGGATGCCCGAGGATCAGATCCCGCAGGCCCGCAAGCTGGTGAAGAGGATCTTCCTCTTCATCCCGATCGTGATCCTGATCATCGCGCTTTTCATGGGCTATTCGGTGATCCGTGCGGGCGTCTACGCCACGCTTGCCGCGATGGTCGTCTCCTGGTTCACCGTGCACTGGATGGGACCGAAGCAGGTCGGCAAGGCGTTCGAACTCGCGGGGATCATGTCGATCCAGATCATCGCGGTCTGCGCCTGTGCGGGCATCATCGTGGGCGTCATCAGCCTCACCGGCGTCGGCGCGCGCTTCTCCTCGGTGCTGCTGAACCTCGCCTCGACCTCGCAGCTTCTGGCGCTGTTCTTCGCGATGTGCATCTCGATCCTTCTCGGGATGGGGATGCCCACCACGGCGGCCTATGCCGTGGCGGCCTCCGTCGTGGCGCCGGGGCTCGTTCAGCTCGGGATCCAGCCGCTGGTCGCCCATTTCTTCGTGTTCTACTTCGCGGTTCTCTCCGCGATCACGCCGCCCGTGGCGCTCGCGAGCTATGCCGCGGCAGGTATCTCGGGCGCGAACGCGATGGAGACGTCGACAGCCTCGTTCAAGATCGGCATCGCGGCCTTCATCGTGCCGTTCATGTTCTTCTACAACGCGGCCATCCTGATGGACGGTACGATCCTCGAGATCCTGCGGGCCGCAGTGACCGCGATCATCGGCGTCTACCTGCTGTCTTCGGGCGTGCAGGGATGGTTCATCCTCGGCCGGTCGGGCTGGATCACGCGCATCGCACTGATCCTCGCGGCACTGTCGCTCATCGAGGGCGGCATCCTGAGCGACCTCCTGGGCATCCTTCTCGTAGCCATCGCCTATGGCACGCACCGGATGATGGACGCGAACATCACCGCGCGCGAACTTCTCTCAAAGAACGCCGGCGAAAGCGCGAGCTGATCGCGCCGAGCCTTTGCACGGGCCCCTCTCCCCGGGGGCCCGCGCGTCATTCGGTCGGACCGGCAAAATCCTCGCGCCGCAGACCGTGTTTCTGCAGCTTCTCGTATAGCGTCTTGCGGCCTATCCCGAGCCGCTCGTAAGTCGCCTTGAGATTGCCGCCGTGAATGGCGAGCGTACTCGCGATGATGTCGCGCTCGACCCGGTCGAGCCGCGCGGCCAGCGTCTCCACCTCTCCCGTCGCCCGCGCACCGCCGTCGAGGCCCAGCACGAAAAGTTCGGCCGCATTGCGCAACTCGCGCAGATTGCCGGGCCAGTCGCGGCTCGACATTCGCAGCAGGAGATCGGGCGATATTTCCGGTACGTCCCGCTCCAGCCGCTCGGCCGCCTCGCCCACGAAAGCCGTGAAAAGGTAGGGAATGTCGCTGCGCCTCTCGGTCAGGTCGGGCACGTGCAATGTCACCGGATTGAGGCGGTAGAGCAGATCGTCGCGGAACCGACCGTCGGCCGCCTGCTCCTCCAGGGAAATGCGGCTCGACGTGATGAATCGCGCGTCGAGCGGCACCGCCTCGCTCGCCCCGATCGGCGTCACCGCCCGTTCCTCGAGCACGCGAAGGAGCTTTGCCTGCGTGGAGAGCGGAGCGGAGCTGATCTCGTCGAGGAGGATCGTGCCTCCCCTGCCATGCTCGAGACGGCCGATCCGCGCCCGGCTCGCACCCGGAAAGGCGTTGCTGACGAAACCGAAGAGTTCCGTCTCCACCTGATCGAGGGGGAGGGCCGCGAGATTGATCGCGACGAAAGGCCGGTGGGAGGCGTCGGAGAGCGCATGGATCGCGCGGGCCACTCGCTCCTTCCCGGTCCCGGTGGCCCCGACGATCAGCACGTCGAGATGGCTCGCGGCGATCGTCCGGATCTTCTGGCGCAACGCCTCGATCTCCGGCGTCCGGCCGAGCACCATGCCCTCGAGCGGCCCCGCGTCCGTCGCGCCGCGACGCAATGCGCGCAGTTCCAGCGTCATGCGACGCTTGTCGAGCGCACGCTCCACCGCGCCGATCAGTCGATCCTGCGCAAAGGGCTTCTCGATGAAATCGTAGGCCCCCCGCCCAAGCGCCTCGACGGCAAGGGCGACCTCCCCGTGCCCCGTGATCAGCAGGATGGGCAGGTCGGCATCGCGGCCCAGCGCCGCGTCGAGGAACGCCATGCCGTCCATCCCGGGCATCCGCATGTCGCACACGACGATCCCCGCGAAATCCGGCCCGATCCGCTCGAGCGCGGCCTCTGCCCGCGCGAAGCCCGTCGCCTCGAATCCACGCATCTCGAGCGTCTGGACGACGGAAATCCGCACGTCCTCGTCGTCGTCCACGAGGAAGACCTGACCGCCGCTCATTCGGCCGCCAGCCGCTCGGCGGGCACGGAGCGGAGCAGGACCACCATCCGCGTTCCGCCGCCGGGGCGAGGCTCCGCGCGCATCGTGCCGCCGAAATCCCTCACGATATTAAAGCAGATCGACAGCCCGAGGCCCAATCCCCGGCCGACCTCCTTCGTCGTGAAGAACGGGTCGAAGATCTTGGGCAGCGTCTCGTCCGCGATCCCGGTACCGTCGTCGCAGACCGATATTTCGACATCCGCGCCGTGTCGCGCCACGTCGATCTCAATTTCTGGCGTCGCATCGGGCCGGGCCGCATCGATCGCGTTTGTGATAAGGTTCATCAGCACGTGCTGGAGACGGACGGCACCGCCGAGCACGACGACGTCCTCGGTTCCCGTCACGCAGACGCGCGCTCCCGACCGTCCGATCCGTGCCGCGAGAAGACCCAGCGCCTCCTCCACGATCGGAGCGAGCGCCGTGGGCGTCACGTCGTCGCCGGAACGCCGCGCGAACCGCGTCAGGTGCTTGGACAGCTGCGCCACCCTTTCCGTCAGCCGCAGGACCCGCGCGAGATTCTCCGCCGCGCGGTCGCCGCGGCCCGCCTCGTAGAAGGCGGCGGCGTTCTCCGTGTAGGTGCGGATCGCCGTCAGCGGTTGGTTGAACTCGTGGCTCAGCGCCGCTGACATCTGACCCAGCGCCGCGAGCTTTCCGGCCTGCACGAGTTCGTTCTGCGTCCGGCGCAACGTCTCCTCCGCCGTGCGGCGTTCGACGACCTCGGCCTCGAGCCGGACATTCGCCGTGGAGAGTTCGCGGGTCCGCCGCTCGACCCGCCGGGCAAGCTTCGCACGGTCGCGTTCGCGGTCTGCGAGCCGGTCGATCAGCCTCTGCCGCCGCTGCAGGGCCAGCATGACGAGAGCTATGACCGCAACGGCGCTCGCCGCGATGGCCGCTCCCACGGACCAGAGCCGGCCACGGAAGGCGCCGAGATCGTAGAGGAGCTGCAACCGCCAATCGTCGATCTCCAATTCCCGCGACAGGCTCAGATGCGTACCCATCATGTCGGGATCGGCGGCCATCGGCGCATGGGAGAGCACGTAACCGTCCGCCCAACGCCCCGCCACCTCGAGAGGCGCCGGGCCGATCTCGGCGAGATCGTAGCGCCGGGTCCGGTCGATCACCTGCTGCTCTTGGGCGTCTACGGGCCCCGTCGCCGTCATCCGCAGGACCGGATTACCCGAAATGATGGCGACCCCCGCCGTGTCGGTGACGAAAATCGAATGAGGCGCGTAATCGAGTGCCTCTTCGAGGCCCAAGATCGGGATCTTGAGAACCACGACCCCGAGGATCCGCCCGTCGCGCACCACGGGCGCGGAGAGAAAGTAGCCGCGCAGCCCCGAAACCGTCCCGAGCCCGAAGAAGCCCGTCTCCCGGCCGGAGATCGCTTCGGCGAAGTATGGCCGGAACGCGTAGTTCTGGCCGACAAAGCTCTGGTTCTTCTGCCAGTTGGACGCGGCGACGGCGGTCCCGGCGCGGTTCAGGATATAGGTGTCGAGCGTGTTCGCGACGTCGTTCCAGGCGGCGAGTTCCCGGCTCACCGGATCGAGCGTGCCCGGCTGCGGATCACCGGCGAGCGCGTCGATGATGCGGGGGTCGCGCGCGTAGAGGGCGGGAAGCGCACGGTACCGGTCAAACCAGTTGTCGAGCGTGACCCGCGCCCGGTCGAGCATCGCCTCGGCCTCGTCGGCAACATTGTCGCGCGCGTGCTGCGCAAAGCTGAAAAAGGCGAGCGTCGCGACCGCAAGGACGACCGGCAACACGAACGTCACCGGATAGCGCCTGCCGATGGCAGCCAACCTCCCCATGCCACTGCCGATCATGCCCCTCCCCGCGCCGTCTGCCCTACCTGATACCTTTTACCGCGCTAGAACGGCAGAGGATCGCGCCAAGGTACACGGGCCCATCCCGGTCCAGCAAGCGCGATGCGGCACGATCGGGCCCGCGCCCTCGTGCCATGGCCGCCGGCATCGTCACCGACCGTTCTACCTCAGCGGGTCCTTCCCTCGCGCGGATCGATGTGCCGTAGTGGCTTTTGCGGCCACGGGCCGCATTGTCGATTGGGAGGAAACATCGATGCGCACGACCTTCATGCTGGCCGCCATGATGGCCCTGGCCACGCCGGGCCTGGCCCAGGACGCTCCGGCCCCCGATAAGACGACGCTGTCGGAGGAAACACCCGAGCGGATCCTCTTCGTCGGAAACAGTTATCTCTATTATGGGGACTCCGTTCACAACCACGTCGTCCGCCTGGCCCGCGAAGCCTATCCGGATGGCGATTTCAGCTACAAGTCCGCGACGATCTCGGGGGCCTATCTCGATCAGCACGACCTCTCGGTCCTTCTCGAGCCCGGGCACCTGGGGATCGACGAACCGTTCGACGTCGTGATCCTGCAAGGCCATAGCACCGCGGCCACGACCGAGGAGAAGCGCGAGCGCTTCGCCACCGCTGTCGAGGAGGATGCCGGGCAGATCGAGGAGCATGGCGCCGAGGTCGCGCTCTACATGACGCCCGCCTATACCGAGGCCAACGATTCGTACGATCCCGAGATGTTCTCGATGATCGACCGGACCTATACGGAGACGGGCAACGAGGTGGGTGCCCTCGTCATCCCCGTGGGCCTCGCCTTCGAGCTCGCCTACGAGGCGCGGCCGGAGATCGAGCTGCACAAATCCTTCGACGGCAGCCACCCGACGCTCCTGGGAACCTATCTCGCCTCGGCCACGGTCTATGCGGCGCTCTACGACAAGTCGGTCGTTGGCAATGCCTACGATTACTACGGCGCGATCCCGTCCGAGGACGTCGCGTTCCTTCAGGAGATCGCGGAAGAGGCCGTCTCGACCTATACCGGGCGCTGAACGATACGTGTCGCACGCGGATAGAAAGCGCGGCATTCCGGTCGAACAGTGACATTTTCCTCGGCGACCTTTTCGCGAGGGAAAACCACGTCGGTCATCACCGGCCTGTTACAAACCGCTCCTAGAACCCGGCGAAGGTTGCGCGCCCGGAGGCCGCGACCTTCTGCCGTGATCGAGGAAAAGCCAGACATGACCGAACATTCACGTCGATTCTTTCAGACCAGCCAACTCGAAGCCGCCGATGGACCCGGAACGAATCCGTCGAGCAACCGGACGATGGGAGAGATCATCGCCGCCCGTTTCACCCGCCGGGGATTTCTGAAAGGGTCGATGGCGGCGACGGCGATCAGCGCGACGGTCAGCCCCGCGGCGCTGATGTCGGCCCGGCCCGCCCAGGCCCAGCAGGGATCGGCCTTCGACTTCTCCGAAGTCGTGGCGGGCGTCGACGAGACGCATCACGTCGCCGAGGGCTACGACGCGGACGTGCTGCTGCGCTGGGGCGATCCGATCTTCGCCGACGCGCCGGACTTCGATCCGACGAACCAGAGCGCGGCCGCGCAGGAACGGCAATTCGGCTACAACAACGATTTCGTGGGATACATCCCGATCGATGGATCGTCGGAGCACGGCATCCTCGTCGTCAATCACGAATACACCAATGAACACCTGATGTTCCCCGGCATCGTGACGATCCGCAACGCCCAGACCCCGCCGGCCGTCGCACCCGACGAGGAGACCGCGGAGGCTGGCGAGCAGACGTCCACCGAGGCCGAGCTCACCCCCGCCGAACCGGTCGAGCCCGAGGTCGTGGTCGCACCCGCCGACCAATGGCGCGCGGACGTGGAGATGGCCGCGCATGGCGGCACGATCATCGAGATCCGCCGCGACAACGGAGCGTGGACGCCGGTACTCGACGGCGCGCGCAATCGGCGCATCACCGCGAAGACGCCGATGGAAGTGACGGGCCCCGTCGCGGGCCATGCCCGCCTGCAGACCTCCGCCGATCCGACCGGCCGCGAGGTTTTGGGGACAATCAACAATTGCGCTGGCGGCGTAACGCCCTGGGGCACCTACATCATGGCCGAGGAGAACTTCCACGGCTACTTCATCGGGACCCTCCCCGAAGGCCATCCCGAGACCGCCAATTACGAGCGCTACGGCGTGCCGGGCGAGAGCTACGAGTGGGGCCGGTTCCACGATCGCTTCGACCTCTCTGCCGAGCCCAACGAGCCGAACCGCTTCGGCTGGGTGGTCGAGGTCGATGTCGAGGATCCGCAATCGACGCCGAAAAAGCGCACCGCGCTCGGCCGCTTCAAGCATGAAGGGGCGGAAAGCATCGTCGCGCCGGGCGGTCAGGTCGTCTTCTATCTCGGCGACGACGAACGGTTCGACTATGTCTACAAGTTCGTCACCGCGGGCACCTACAACCCCGACGATCGCGCCGCCAACATGGACCTCCTCGACGACGGCACGCTCTACGTCGCGCGCTTCGAGGAGGACGGGACGGTCGCATGGCTGCCGCTCACCCACGGCGAAGGTCCGCTGACGGCAGAGAACGGGTTCGAGAGCCAGGCCGACGTGCTGATCGAGACGCGCCACGCGGCCGATCTTCTCGAGGCCACCCCCATGGATCGGCCCGAGGATATCGAGCCCAACGGCGCCAATGGACGCGTCTACGTCATGCTGACGAACAACACGCGGCGGGAAGAGGCCAACGATGCCAATCCCCGCATCGACAACGCCTTCGGCCACATCGTCGAGATCGCCGAGGAGGGCGGCGATTTCGCCGCCACGTCCGGGACCTGGGAAATTCTCGTGCAATGCGGCGATCCGTCCATCGCCGAAGTGGGGGCGACCTTCTCGACCGCGACGACCGAGAACGGCTGGTTCGGCATGCCCGACAATTGCGCCGTGGACAGTGATGGGCGGCTCTGGATCTCCACCGACGGGAACTCGCCCGCGGCGACGGGGCGGACCGACGGTCTCTGGGCGATGGATACGGAAGGCGAAGCCCGCGGGACCTCGCGGCTCTTCTACCGGGTACCGATCGGGGCCGAGATGTGCGGTCCCTGCCCCACGCCCGACCTCGCCACCTTCTTCGTCGCCGTGCAGCATCCGGGCGATGGCGGCGAGGATTGGGAGCCGTTCGGCCGCCCGAGCTATTACGAGGATCTCTCCACCCGCTGGCCGGATTTCCGCGATGACATGCCGGTCCGCCCGGCCGTCGTCGCGATCACCAAGCAGGGCGGCGGTCGCATCGGCTGATCGCTACGGAGAAACGGCCGAGGCGAGGCGGCGATCTAAATTCGCGGCCTCGCCTCTCTTCGCAATGTTGCGATGTGACGCGGTCGGCCTATTCGCCGATCGCGCTTTTCGCTTTTCCCTCTAGCTCGTCGATCTCCGCCATCGCCGCGCGGATCCGCGGCTCCTCTTCGGTCGGCAACGGCAGGATCGGGCGGGGCGGTTCGGCCTTCGTCAGGTCCAGCATCCGCGCCATGGCATAGACCACGCGAAGGCTGCCATGCTGGCGGAAGAGATCCCATGTCGAACCGAGCCGGGCATCGATCTCGTGGACCGTCGCGGCATCTCCGTCTCTCGCGGCCGCGACGATCCTCATGGACGTGCGCGGGAAAAGACCGCCGAGAACACTGAACCAGGCATCCGCCCCCTCAAGGAGCGCCTCGGCGCAGCCCCAATCGCCGCTATAGCCGATCGCGAAACCGTCGGGCACGCGCCCGCGCAGCTCCACGATTTCGTCCGCGATGGTCCGACCCGCGGGCAGCGGCATCTTAATTGCAACGATTTCGTCGAGCGCCGCAAGACGGGCGATCAGCTCCGTCGTGAAGATGAAATGCGTTGTCGATGGATTGTTGTAGAGGCAGAGCGGCAACCCCCCGGCCTCCGCAACGGCCCGGACATGGACGAAGACCTCATCCTCGGTCAGGGGCGTGTAGGATACCGGCGCGAGGAGCAGGCCGTCCGCACCGGCCGCGCGCGCATCTTGCGCGAGCGCCATCGCTGCATCGGTGCGCAGCGCTCCCACCCCCACGACGAGCGGCACCCGTCCGGCGAGGTGTCCGGCCGCCGCCTCGACCGCGCGGCGCCGCTCGGCGCGATCGAGATAGGCATAGCCCCCCGTGCTGCCCAGCAGTCCCACCGAATGGACCTCGGCCGCGACGAGCCGGTCGAGGATCCGGCGAAGACTGTCGGTATCGACGCGGCCATCCATATCGGTGGGCGTAAGCGGGAAGGCCGAAAGTCCATGGAAAAGGGGCATTTCCGTTTCTCCTGGGGCAGAAGGATCGCGGCGGGCGTCCGGACGGCATAGGGCGCAACGATTGACACCGCAACGCGCCGCAGGGGGCGAACGTGCGCAGGAGCCTCACTTGCACGACCGCGATTGCAAAGTCGGATCCGCCGGTCGCGTTCCCGAAGACCATCTGCAACCATGTCGGAAAAAGAAGCACGGGACAGGGACCGCTCGCTGGACCGGAGATGCAAGTCGACCGCGACCTCGCGTTTTTCCTAGCGGTAGAGAAAGCGTTTTCCTGCCCGCCTCGGAGAATAAATCACGGGCATTCCACCCGAAGAAAGGGCGACCGCGGCCCGATGGGTCTTGACCCCAGACGACATTCCGCAGGAGCGTCGGGGGGATGTGGTTCCCTCGGATTGACGGACACCACCGAGTGAAAGGAAGAGACTGTATGCGACAGATCGCGATGACGGCAGCCTGCCTGACGGTGTTGGCAAGCGCTGCGGGCGCGCAGAACTGGCAATTGTCGGCCGATGCGCCGGAGGGCAATTACCTCACCCAGAACCTCATCGAGTTCGCGGACGACGTGTCGGAGGCGACGGATGGCGCGTTCCAGATCGACGTCGTCGGCAACAGCGTCCTTCTCGGCCGTGCCGAGCTCAAGCGCGGCGTGCAGCGCGGGATCGTTCCGATCGGGGAGGTCCTGATCTCTGCTCTCGCGAACGAAAACGCCCTCTATGCCGCCGATGCCGTGCCGCTCCTGGCGACCACGTTCGAGGAAGCCCGCACGCTCTGGGACGCGACCCGACCGATCTACGAGGAGATGCTTGCCGAGGAGGGCCTCATGCTGCTCTTCGCGGTGCCGTGGCCGCCGCAGGGCATCTACATGGAGAACGAGGTCATGGACGCGTCGGCCTTCGACGGGATCAGCTTCCGCGCCTACAGCCCGGCCACGTCGCGCTTCGCGGAACTCCTCGGTGCGGTACCCACGAACGTCGCGGCGCCCGAAGTCGCGCAGGCCTTCTCGACCGGCGTGATCGACGGCATGCTGACCTCGCCTGCGACGGGCGTGGACAGCCAGGCCTGGGATTACGTGGACTACTACTACGACGTCCGTGCCTTTATCCCGAAGAACATGGTGATCGTGAACCAGGGTGCCTTCGACGGTCTCGACGAAGCGGCGCAGACAGCTTTGACGGAGGCCGCCGCGACCGCGCAGGAACGCGGCTGGCAGATGGCGCAGGACCAGACGCAGGCCTATACCGACGAGCTTGCCGAGAACGGCATGACGGTCTCGGAAACGCCCCCGGGTATCGAGGACATGCTGCAGAGCATCGCCGACACGATGCGTTCCGAATGGCTGGAAGATACCGGAGAAGAAGGTCAGCAGGTCGTCGACGCGCTGAACTGAGTTCCCCGCAATCCCGCGCGACGAACCATCCGTCGCGCGGCCCGTTCATCCGCCAAGGATCCATATGCCCTTTTCCCGTCTCGTGTTTCGCGTCTGCGGCTGGCTGGCCGGCGCGGCGCTCTTCATGATCGCGGCGCTGATCCTCGCGCAGATCGCCCTCCGCCTCGTTGGGCGGCAGATCCCGTCGGCCGACGATTTCGCCGCCTGGTCGCTCAGCGCGTCGATCTTCCTCGCTTTGCCGATGGCGCTGACCCACGGCGATCACATCCAGGTCACGTCCCTGCGGCAGCTCCTGCCGCCGCGCATCGACCGCGCCGCCGATCTCGTCGCTTCCGCGCTGGCGCTCGGCATCATGGGATGGGGCGCATGGACGATCATTGGCTACGTGATGGAGAGCTACACCTACGGTGACGTGAGCCAGGGCATCGTCGCCACGCCCCTTTGGATCCCGCAATCGGCCATGGCGATCGGCGCGACGCTCTTCGCGCTCGCCTTCGCCGAGCGCCTGGTGCGGCTTTTCCTCGGGCTGCCCGTCGAAGTCGGACACGAGGCCGACGGGCCGGAGGGGCTCTGAACATGGATATCCTGCTGCAATCGCTGACGCTCGCGGGCGTCCTCCTCGTCCTTCTCGCACTCGGCGTCTGGGTGGGCGTGGCGCTCATCGCAACGGGCCTCGTCATCATCGCGGTGTTCACGTCGAGCCCGGCGGACGCCGTCTTTCCCACGACGATGTGGAGCGACAGCGCGAGCTGGACGCTGACCGCGCTGCCGCTCTTCATCTGGATGGGGGAGATCCTCTATCGCACGCGACTGGCCGAAGACCTCTTCAACGGTCTCTCGCCTTGGCTCGGGCGCCTGCCAGGCGGCCTCGTCCACGTCAACGTGCTCGCCTGCGGGGTCTTTGCGGCGGTTTCCGGGTCCTCCGCGGCCACTACCGCCACGATCGGGCGCATCTCGCTACCCGAGCTCAAGGCGCGGAACTACGACGAGCGCATCTCCATCGGCTCGCTCGGCGGTTCCGGAACGCTGGGCCTCCTCATCCCCCCCTCAATCGTGATGATCGTCTACGGCGTGGCGGCACAGGTCTCGATCAACCGTCTCTTCATCGCGGGCATCCTTCCCGGGCTGCTCCTGATGGTGCTGTTCTCGACCTACATCGCCATCGCCTCGAGCCTCGACAGAACGGCCAATCCGATGGTGGAGGCGGAACTTGGCCTTGCCGAGAAATTGCGCCGCATGCGTCTCCTCATCCCGGTCATCGGCCTGATCGTCGCGGTCGTGGGGTCGATCTACGCGGGCATCGCCACCGCGACGGAAGCCGCAGCCGTCGGCGTCGCGGGCTCCCTCGCCATCGCGGCGATCGGCCGCTCGCTCACATGGGAAAGCTTCAGCGCCGCCCTTCTCGGCGCCACGCGGACCTCCGCGATGATCGGCTTCCTGATCCTCGGGGCGGCGTTCCTGACCGCGGCCATGAGCTTTTCGGGACTGCCGCGCGGGCTTGCGGGCATCATCAGCGAGAGCGGCCTCTCGGCGAACGGGCTGATCGCGGTGCTGACCGTCTTCTTCATCGTCCTGGGCTTCTTTCTCGACGGGATCTCGATCGTCGTGCTGACCACCTCCGTCATCATGCCGGCGATCGCCGCGGTCGGGATCGATCCGATCTGGTTCGGCATCTATCTCATCATCGTGGTGGAAATGGCCCAGATCACGCCGCCCCTGGGGTTCAACCTCTTTGTCATCCAGGGCCTGACGGGGCGCGGCATCTTCGAGATCACGCGCATGGTGATCCCGTTCTTCCTGCTCCTGCTCCTCGCGGTGGTCCTGCTCACCCTCTTCCCCGGCCTCGCGACCTGGCTCGTGGTCCAGACGCGCTGACGGGACGATCGCGGTAAGCCTTTGTCAGCGCGAGGTCCGGACCGGTCTTAAGCGGATCGAAATCCTCACTATCTATGCTATCGGCAATCAGGGGATGCATGAATGATCCACGACACGATCGACCGAACCGCCGAGTTCATCCTGACCTTCACCGGGGTCTCGATCCTGGTGAGCTTCGCCACCGTCGCGCTGGCTGGCGCCGCCGCCGGCGCGGTCATCCTCGCGCGCTGGCGCCGGAAATAGCGTCGCCCGATCGCCAGGCGGATTTCACGCGATGGTGGAATGGTGCCCGAGGAGGACATCACACCCGCGTAGGCTAAGGTTGCGCCGCGCGTCAGATACCCCAACAAATACTGGACGATTCGAGTGCTGCCTGTCGCTCGATGTTGCACCAGGAAGCACCGCAGCGCGACGCTTCTTGGGGGACTGGCTGGGGGACTGAGTGCGCAAACTAACCGCGATCGCCGTAAAGAACGCGCCGGCTGGAAAGCTGTTCGACGGCGGCGGCTTGGCCCTCGTGAAAAAGGGCGCGACCGGCAAATGGGTGTTCCGCTATTCCCACATTGGCAGACGTCGAGAAATGGGCCTCGGGCCTTGGCCAATCGTGACGCTCGCGGCGGCGCGCAAGAGGCGCGACGAGTGGGCGGCGGTCCTCGCGGATGGCCGTGACCCTTTGAGCGAGCGGGATGCGCGTAGAGCGGCTGAGAAGGCCGCTGCAGCGCGGTTCGATCCCAAGCTATCTGACGCCGTGACGCGAACGCTTGGGCGTATTGGCCACAAGCTGCGAGACGGCGGCGGCCGTGGCCGGTGGACTAGCCCTCTCGACACCCATGTCCTCCCGCGCTTGGGGCGCCGGCCAATCTCGATCATCGCAGCGTCCGATCTCGTCGACGTCCTGCGGCCGATCTGGACCAACAAGCCGAGCGTCGCCACGAAGGCGATTAATCGGCTGCGGATTATCTTTCGGGAGATGCGGGCCGAAGGCGCGCTCTGTGACCCGGCGACCGCAGACACTGCGAAGGATATGCTGGGTCCGCTGATTTACGTGGCCAAACCAACACCCGCGACGCCTTGGCAAGAAATCCCCGCACTGTTCCGCGCCTTGTCGGAGCCGAACGTCTCGGACGATTGTCTGCGATGGATGATCCTGACTGTGGTGCGCCTGAATGGCTGTTCGGGGGCTCGGTTGTCTGAGATCGATGGAACGGTCTGGACCGTACCGCAGGACCGCATGAAAGGCGGCGTGGATCACGTCACGGATTTCCGCGTGCCGCTTTCCAGGCCGTGCCTCGACATGGTCCAAGAGGCCGGGCGCTTCCCCAGCGATCTGATGTTCGCCAGCTCGACGGGACGAGCGATCAGTTCCGCGGCCCTCGAGAAACGATTGCGGACCTTGGGTGAAGACGGGCGGCCACACGGTTTTCGGACCAGCTTCCGGACTTGGGTGCAGGATACGAACGCCTGCGATTACGAGGTCTCCGAAACGATCATGGCGCATAAGGTCGATCAGAAGGTGCAACGATCCTATGCTCGCTCGGACCTCCTCGAACGGCGCACACCCGTCATGCAGGCGTGGGCGGATTTTGTGACAGGAGCGGCTGCCATGCGAGCAGACATCGTTGACCGTAGTCGTTAATAATTGATCGAGAGCCGTCCTTCGAACCTGACGCCACGAATGACCAATGCAGCGAAAATCCGGTGATAGCACCAAAACTGCGGCCAACCGGGTTCTACCTCAGAGCGGCCGGTAGCGCGCGTGAACAGCATCGTCGAGACAGGTGGGGATAGAGTTTGCAGTATACCTAGAAGACCTCAAGCAAGAAAACCGCAAGGCCACCAGCGCAACCACCATCCGAAGCGGAACAAGTCGTGTCCCCATCCATCAAATCAGCAGTAAACGACGCCCGGAAAGTTAGCGGTGCACCTGACACGTTGGTCTGGTTATGCCGTAGCGGGCAAATACGGCCTATTCATCGCGCTCGTCTAACTTGCCAAAACAGCGCATCGAATCAACTACAGTTAGCATTTCGTTCCTAGGCCGTACACGATGATAACCTCTTATAAATCTGTTCCGCCTCAAAATTCTCGTCTCTCACCTCGTACACCATCAGTTCAATCTTCCCGATTCGATCGTACTGGGCATGCCGCCTGACCAGTAAGGACCACTAGGGCAATGCCTTCGCGATTTAACACTAGATGTAGCTGCTGCTAGGAGACGAGCAACACATCGTGGGGAAACAACGATGACTCTTCTTTTCACCGCAGTCGATCGTTAGATATAGACAAAACGCACGGTCCGCAGCGCGTGTACGCTTTCGCCGCGAGTCGACCTAAGGGAAGAATTTATGGCTTGGAACGTTCAAGAGCTTCAGATTGCAATATTTGCACCATCTGCAACAGATGTTTCGGCCACCGCATGTTACGAGGCCCTGCTCGGGGAGGAGTGTATCACCTCCCAAACCAATAAATTTGCACGCCCAGATAAGCCATTTTTAGCCCAAGCGAGCGGCCAAATTGGTGAAACGGAAGTTACCGTTCAAACACAAGACGGCCGCCTAGACATTTTTTTTCGAGCTCGCTCAAGTCAAAATTTCCCAACGTTACTTCCTTTCCTGGACGCGGAGACGTTCATGGAAAAAGTGTTGAGCAATTTTGAGTTTCTTTCGAAAGCGACTCCTGATTGCTATAGACAGGCGATCGTTATAAATGATGGAGTCGAATTTAAAAACGAAAGGAAAGCGATTGACGCCTTTTGCGAATACACTGGCCTTGGTATTGACCGCAGTGGCCTAATTGCTACCGACCTTAATCTGCAATTCAACTCCCGCATTAGCCTCGAAAGTGGCGCGCAGATCAATCGGCTTAAAAGGATCGGGGTTGATGTTATGTCGCTTTACCAAGCTCCCCCTCCTTTTTTCTTAGTTGGGCAAACCGACATGCATCAAAAACCGATAAAGCAATCGTTCATACTGAACACGGTCTCTGACTATAATTCGGTGCCGACTGGAGTGATAAGTTCATCACAACAGAGGGTTAGATTTTCGGAGATGTTTGGCATGATGAAAGAGGCTGAAGCTAATGGTTAACATGTCAAAGGCGACCAGCACTTCAAGTGTAGGCAGTTCGCCAAGCCGATCACCGGCAAGCGCGAATTCGTCAGGATTGCCAACAAGATTTGAGATGTGGCATTCCCATTTCGGCCACAGTGAAAGTCAATCGTACGATTTTGATAAGTTTGCGTCTGAATGTGACTGGACTAACCACGGGCGACGGTTCTCGAACAAGTTCTCTAGCGACTTATTCGAAATCTATCGCTCACTTTATTCGATGAGCAAGCTGCCAGAAGACCATGATTACTTTCTCCCTGATGAGATTGCGAAGGGCGCGAGGAACTGCTTGGCTCTAATCGTCCAGAATACTGAAGTTGAGATTCCCAAAATTTTGAATAGGGGAGGCGAGGCTCTTGCATTTACTTGGGAAGTTTCCGGCGGGAAATGCTATCTGAATATCGATGAAGCCGACGTCGACGCGTTTATGATCACCAATGATGGTGATGAATTTGAGGAAAAATATACGGATGGCGAGGCATTCGACGCTAATAAGTTTCTACAAGCTCTAAGTGATAGGTTCAATGCGGACATCCCAAGATAGCGGTGTCTATGGTGAGCATCTCTTTGCGCGCTGCGCGGTGTTCCCGAAGTTCATCTCCAGAGAAACACACACCTTCGATTCAGAGCAACTGTTTGAATTCTCTGAGGTAAAGAGAACGGATGAGAAGGGTCGCAGGAAGGGCACTGGGGTCTACGCGCTTTCGATATGTACTGTTAGCCTTCTGCCAAGTGAGTTTGAGGTGCACCGGTATGGGCAGGGAGTAGCGCAGGTCCAAAACGACGCCTACTTTGAACTCAGAGGAACTGACCCAGATCCGCAATCAACATATCTTGCCCACTATTGCATCGATGGATCTTCAGCTTACCACTTCGAAGCCCAACACCACACTATCAAAATAAGGTGGGTGGAGGAACATGGGGCCAGCTGTCATTTTCAGGTTGAATTGGTTCCACACCCGGACACACCAAAAGAAAAGCGCCGAAACGAACGAACAAGGCTTACGCGCAACTTGATTAGATGTGTTCTTTCCTTAAACCGCCTGCCAGAAGATTTTTACATTGATCGCGAGGAAGAGCTTCAGAGTCATATTTTGGAGCCGGATGAGCTTCGCGCCTCTATACGCATTAGTTAACCAATATGATTATCATCTATAAGTTTATGAATATTCTTTGTAAGAGCTAATGAACTGTATTCTCTGCATGATTAGTTGTCTAAATATGAGCTATGGGCACTTTCATTTTTGCAGGCTGCGCCAACATTGTTCGGAGTTTGGGTCATTCTGCGACGCTGAAAGCGGGTGTTAAGTTTGCGCGCAAAAGGCCACCTCACAGTGCTGCTGAACCGCGATGTGGCCCCATTCCCCATGCCGCAGCGACATTCAATCCAGACCCTATGCATCGACTGATGAGGTAGGCGGCGGGACTTCCGTGCCAAGGTCAGCGTGAATGAAATGTGAAGCCGTCTGACATCTCTTTCCGAATCGTTAACGCTTCGTCACGGTTGGCGGGTCGAGTAATGAGGAGAGCGGTATGCGGATGATGGCGACGGTCGCAGCAGCGGCGATGATGGTGGGTGGAAGTGCGAGCGCGGCGCTGATCGACCTGACGTACACGATCACGGGGGAGGTGACGGAAGCTTATCGCGCCACAATTAGCGGAATCGATCCGCTGGAATACAAGAACGGGACCTACACCGGTCCAGCGGTCGGTGACATTGTAGAACTTTTATTGCCCGTGACAGCGGATAATGAGACCGGGTTCTACGAAAACAACGGGCTTAGCTATGCGCGAGAGCAGTTCGAAGTTGATTTCACAACGGGCTCGCTCTACGCCTACATAATGCCGGATGACGACAGCGCGTATTCCTACACGCTGAACGCAGACGGCACGGGCGAAATCTTCATTCAGACCACAATCCTGCCGGAAGGCGCCAACGGCGACCTGTTCGATTCGATCAAGTACAACGTGCTGTCGTGGTCGGTGGATGGTCTCCCCGACATGGCAGAAGTCGCTCCCGTTCCCCTGCCCGCCTCTTTGCCTCTCTTGGCGCTCGGTATCGCAGGCTTTGGGTGGATGGCGAGACGGCGGCCTGCATAGACAGGTCGTGATGGCGGCGGTCCGGAGATCGCCGCCATCGTTATTAGGCCGTGGAATCGACGACGGGGAAGTCTGGGTTGCCGACGTGGTACGTCAGGGACCCAGCCGTGCCCGGGCTGCCGCCACCCGCCGCCATGCCCTTCGCATCGCCGTCGAGGTTCAGCACCGGCACATCCATGTCTTCCCAGAAAACAGTCCGGTGTTTCGGCGTGCCGTCCGGGTTCAGGACTTGCCCGGCCGCAAACATGGCTTCGACGTCCGGGAACTGGGGTACGCCCGTCCAGACGGCCCCTTGATGCCAGAGGACGAAGTTGACCCCGGAACCGCTCGGCGACGACATGAAGTGATGCGGAACCCCGTAGACCGCGAGCCGCCCGCCGTTATTCTCGACGCTGACCTTCTGGAGCGCGCCCCCCTCGACGGAACAGTAGACATCCGAGCGAACGCCCCGTTCATGCAGAACGAGAACGAAGACGTACCCGTTGCGCACGATGTTGTTGAACAGGGCTTGGCGCCCGCGGCGGACCCCGTCGTCGTCCAGCACTAGGTAGTTCACTGCGAGCTGTGTCGTGCCGTTGGTAATCAGGATGCCGCTATTGTCGCCCGCGTTGTAGAAGTACCGGGTGCCGGACGACGGGATCTTGCAGCACATGAGGATCGCACCGCGCTCCCCATCCGTGCCCGATAGCGGGCTCATGCTCCACCGGGCCGTTTGGGTGCTGGTCCGCAGAGAAACCTCCGTGGCCCCCGATCCAGCGCCGCCGCCGCCAGCCACGAGCCCCGGCGGCTTACCGGAGAACGCACCGGGTGTCTGCGGACCTTCGGGGAGGAAAACGCCCGCCGCGTCCCAGATACGTGCGACGGACTTCGTGACACGGCCGATCAGAGGGCTGTCCGGCTCCGGGTAGTAGAATGCGATCGCGTCGTCGGGGCTCCGGTAGCTCGTATCGAGGGTGTCGGCCTTTCGGAGACGGTAGCCCTCCGAGTGCGGAGGCCGGAGGACATCCTTGATGAACTGGCCTTCAAAATCGTCGCGCGGCGTGGGCAGGTTCGGCTGGTAATACGCAATGGTATCCTCGTCGATCCAGGAATTGCCCGCCGAAACGGTCCCGTCCGGTGACTTGTTCGGGAAAGCGTCACCCTTGTCGATCAGCGTGATGAACTGCGCGGCCCGGCTCCGACGGCCCGGCTCCGATTGACGGTTACTCCTGCCGTCGCGGTCACGGAACCCTTCTTCCTCGCCGATATAGGCATCTACCGCAGGCTCGCGTAGCCGCTTGCCCTCCGAGAGACTTAGGAGCACGTTTTCGATCACGCTCCCCTCCTGGTCGGGTCCGAAGAAACGATGGGTCGCGTAGTCGCCGAAGGCCGCAAGGCTGGTGATGTAGTGCCAGCCCCACCGCTTGATCCAGCCGCCCGCGCCGCCGCCGTAGGCGAACATGGACCAGCCGCTTTCGCCGACGTGGTTCCAGACGGACGTGATGGACATGGGGAAGAGACCCGACGCGCCCAAACGGCCCAAGGCGGGCTGCAGAACGCCGACGCTCTCCGTAGTCCAGGTAATCATCGACCGGCCTTCCATCCCGGCAATGCAGAAGAGCCAACCCTCCGCGTGGCGGCAGACCGCGTGCTGGTTGTGCTTGAAGTCCTTCGCCGAGTTTCCGACGATGGAGCGCGGGTCCGGCGAGCACAGAACGTCTACCCAGCCCCCGCGCTCAGCGGAGCAGTAGATCATGTAGTCGAGGCAGTTGTGGCGGTCGGGGTCGATCCCGGACATGCACTCAAGGTGCAGCGACGTGTGGTGGTGGCCGCACGCGGTTGGCATCCCACTCTGGCCGGGGCCACCCTCGTCGCTGGCATTGTCAGGCGCGGGGTTCGTGAACAGGGTTCGTAGCCCGTTACCGCGGCAGTTATAGATCGCGATGTGCGATTTGACGTCGGTGTACAGGTAGGCGTTATTGCTTGCCGCGATGCCCACGCGGGCGTAGCCGGTCTCGCTCGCGTTCCTCCACGTGGAATCGAAGTCCAAGTCCTTCAGGAACGCGTACCGGCATGCACGGATCTCCAGGAAGGAATCCCCGCCGCCGCCGCTTACCGTACTCTCGTCGTAGAGCACGTGGCTGTCCCCGGATCCGTATCCTTCGCAGAGGACGTTATCCATCTTGTCGAACTGGATCGACTTCTTGCCTATCCGGTTTGTGCGCTCTCCCCGGCGGATCAAGGCCTTGACCGGCGAAGACCAGCCCTTGAACGCGGCCATGAAGGCGTCGAGGTCGGTGAAACAGCGGTTCGTCGGCACCTCCGACGGAAAGACGCCCTGGTTGGAGTAGGCGAAAGCCGTGTGCTCCCCGGCGATTTGAAACGTGTTCGGAAGCGCAGCGATAGTGCCGCTGAGGACCTTCTTGTGACGGGCGCCATCGGCCCCCGTGTAGTAGGTCTCGTATTCCCACTGGTGGTCCTGCGGTTTCCACATGATGCGCGACACGCAGGGGCCGTAGTGGACCCCCTTGTTGTTCCCGAAGCGATCCGTCTGATATTTCCGGATCGTCCTGAAGGGTGCGTCCATGCTCGCGCAGGACCACTTCCCGCGGATTTGGCCCGTGACGGAGGACGGTGCGCGCAGTTCCCACTGGACGGCGCACGGTACGCTGACGCCGTTGACGTGGATGTCGACCTCGAGGTCCTCCTCCAAGGTCCAGGCGTCGAAATGCTTCTCGATGGCGTTCTGACCCCGAAGAAGCTCGACCTTGCTTCCTTCGGTCACGCCGTTCTCGATACGGGTTTCCGAGAAGAGGAAGTACCAGTCATCAGCCCGGATCGTGGTCTGGCCTGCGTCGTCGGTATCAACAGGGCTGAGCGTCTTGCCCCGATCCTTGGACGTGAAGAGCTGCCGCGAAGATACGGAATAGTACGGTGCGCCCTCGACAACCGGGTCGATCACGCTGATCAAGTTATTCCCGACATCGTCAGGCTCGCTGTAAATGTCGGCCATCGCACGCACGATCATCGGCCGCAGCGTGACCTCTTCCGCGATACGGATCGGAACGCGATCCGTGTACTCGCCCATCGAGTTCCAGGCGCGGTAACGCACGATCCCTTCGAACGCGGTCCGGGCATCAATTTTCAGGCGGCCCGGCATCGCGGGGTCGATGACAGCCCGCGTCGAGCTGGTATTGCCATCGACATCGAGCACCTCGAATTGCCGCGCGGTTCCTCGGCCCGCAGCGCGAATGTCCACGTAGATGTCGTCGTTGCTGCGGATGATCTCTACGAGGGGGAAACGCCGACGGCCGAGCTTGTTACCCTTCTCGGGATCCCGCTGCATGTTCTCGTCGTAGTCGAAATAGCTCTCGGGAGCGTCGATACCGAGCGCGCGAGAGGTGTTGATGCCCTCCGGCGGCGCGACGTTAGGGTCGCGAACCGTGACCGGAAACTCGCCGAATGCGCTGCCGTAGACGTTGCGAGCTTCGATGCGCGTCTGCACGCTTTCCATAGGCGTATCGTCGGACAGTACCAGCCGCCCGGTGAGCCTGTCGATCGTGGCGTTCTGTCCCGACAGGAAGAACTCGAGGTTGTCGCCGGAGAAGTACTGCGCCGCCTCGATCACCAGATCGCCTGAGCCGAGAGGCAAGAGCACCGAATCGAAGGTCCGGATTTGCTTTGGTTTCAGGTTCTCCGTGTTGCCCGTCAGGAGCGCGACCTTCCGCTCTAGCTCGGCGATCCTCGCGGCCCTTTCGGCATCTGCGGCCTCCCGTTCTGCGAGGAAACCATTGACGACATTCTGAATTTCTTCGCTGGAAAGCCCATCCGCCCCACGAAGACTGGCCAACCATTCCTCGACGGTGCCGGTAAAACCGTTCTCGCGGTCGACCTCAAACGCAGACGGACCGGCCGGCCCCCTGAAGACATCTGTCGAAGTCAGGTTCTGCCATGGCTTCTTGGTTTCGCCGTCCGGCACCTTCGTCCGGTACTCAATCTGATCAGCCTCGACGCGCATCTCGACGCCACGGGCGTCCAGTGCCGCGGAGATATCCGCAGGGACCCGAGCGGTATCTAAAAAATCCCGCAGGAAGCTACGAAGCACCGCCGGGGTGATCGCGCCATTCGTATTGTCGGCAAGCTTCTCGTCGAGATCGGTTCCGAGAACCGACCGATCCTTGGTGGCCATAGTGCGACCCTTTCGATGTGTGAGGTGTATTAGGCGGCGAAGCCTTCGGAGAAGCCCGAAGAGAAGCCCGGTTGTGGAGCGGTCCGCTTTGCGATCGTCGTCGTCACGGTATCGGGCACCTCGCCTGCGGCATTGCGTGCGACCCAGGTGACCGTGAGCTCGCCAGCTGGAGGCGCGGTAAGCCCGTAGGAGCCATCCATCTCGACAACGAGGTCGATCAAGCTCTCGCCGTCGACGCTGACGGCCGAAAGGGAGAGCATCGGCGCGGTACCCGCAGCAACGGGCGGCAGGAAGGTCACCGGACTACCCTCGACAGGCTCCGCAGGATCGAAACTCGCGCTCATCGTGATCGTCGGGCGATCAATCGACAGAAGCGTTCCGAGGATCGAGGGCGCGAGGATGATCTTGCCGCGCTCCTGCAAGATCGGGTCCTCACCCGGCAGCTTTGTCCAGATGTTGTAATAGAACGTGCTCGCCTCGGCGACGTTTGGCAGGTCAACGTAGGCCAGCCTGATCAGCGCGGCCGGAACCGCGCTGTCCGTGATCCATGCGACTTGTTCGTGGAGCGAGGCGTAAAACTGATGGATCGGCTCGCCGGCCGCCGAGCTCGCGAACGAGATGTAGATGTCCTGCTGATCCGCCAGATCGAGTGGCTGGCGCTGACCGTTCTGAGGCCGCACGAGGATCGTGACGGTCTCACCGTGGTGAAACTCGGTGATGTCGCGACCGGTCGTCTCGTACGGCCGGCCGTCGATTTCGATGATCTTCATGCGGCGCACCTTGACTGCCCGCCGACCGCAAGGCCGGCGATATAGAGGGGGAGACGATGGTGGGACAGCGCCTCAAAGGCGCGTCAGGGCGATGTTCTTTCGCTCGTTCGCGATGGCCTTCTGCGCGTATTGCTTAAGCTTCGGCAGCGACGGCTTGAAGCGACCGATGGCCTCTCCCGCTCCCTCACGCATGCACTCGACGATGTAGGCGATCAGCGCTTCGCGATCCCCCTTGTCGAAGTCGAAGTGCTGCCAGTCGCCATCTAGCGCGGCCTGGGCGGCATTGTTGGCCGCGACTGTCAGGTCGTCGCGCAACTTGTTCTCCCAGATGCCTCGGAGGATCGGAGGCAGATAGAGCGCGACCTGCCCGAGGATGATGGGCACGATGAGGACCCAGGCGTTGTAGATCGCGATCGCGACCACATCCCAGATATCGGCGAAGAGGGTAGACCAATCCATGCGAGGACTCCTATGCGGGGTTGGGCAGTTCGGTGAGTGCGGCGGTCGCGGCATCGCGGATCGCGGCCAGGCGCCAGCGGGCGACCTCGACGGGATCGGCGGATTCCGTTTTCTCCTGGTCGAGCCAATCGGGGACGAAGAACCCGGGGCAGCCTTTGTTGGCGTACTGATTGTGACCGCTGACCAGCAGGGCGCCGTACTTCGATCGCAGGTCGGCGATCACGTATCGCAGCGCCTTATCTTGCGCGGCGGTGAAGTGGTCGGAAAAGCGGTCTGTCGCGGCCGCGCCGTGCGCGCCGAACAGGCAAATTCCGATCGTGCCGGTATTGTGGCCCTGAACGTGCGCTCCGGTCCGCGTCATGTCCCGGCCGTTCGCGATGGTGCCATCGCGATCGATCAGGAGGTGGTAGCCGATGTTGGACCACTTGCGATCCTCGATGTGCCACCGGCGGATCTCGGCGACTTTCGTTTTCGTCGTCTGCCCCTGCATGAAAGTGGGCCGCGTCGCGCTGCAGTGGACGATGATCTCGGTGATGTCGCGCATACCAGTCTCCCATGCGAAAAGACCCCGCAGGCGGGGCAAGGCCGATGAATTGTTTGGACGGTCAGTTCAGCGCGGGTGGCGCCGGCGGAATTCGAGGATGCGGGAGAGCATCGTTCTGAAGCAGAGCTCCTTCGGTGGCTGATCCATCAGGTGCCGGACCAGAAGCTCCCGTCGAGCCTGCTGTACGATCAGCGCGAACAGCGTCGCTGCGGTAATTATCTTCGTAACAACGATCTGCCATGCCACGCTGCTGTCCGGAATCGAGGCGATGTTCCGCGACAGAAGTGTCGAAAGAACCGTGAAACCGATTGCGGCGAAACCTGAGGCTACGAACCTCGCTCGCTGCTGTGCGAACGAATGTGTTAGCCACCAGCAAGCCACGATCAGGATCACAGAGCTTACGTTATTCGCTGTGAGAAGCATCACTTCTTCTCCTCCTTCTCGATGAACCGCTTCCGAAGCGCTTGCACACCGGCAATACCGGCCTCTCCCATCAGAAATCCGGCCGCGAGATAGGCCCATGTGCCTCCGCCAATCGTTGCGTCGATCACATGTCCGACCAATCCACCAAGAAAGATTGCGCTCAAGGCTCCCGCCAGACCTTCTAGGAGCCGTCGTGTCCAGCTGGGCTCTGGGCGGTACACCGCGCGCACGAAAGCGCCCGCCGCGCCCGCTAGGAAGAGCGCGCCGATTTCAGTCGGCAATTGCATGTAGCCTCCATCTCCCCTTTCGACGCGGACAAAACCACGCTTCACGCGCTGGGGTTAGGCGCGGGTCACTGCGCTTTGAGGATCGTGAAGCGGCTGTCGAAGCGGCCTTCGAGATCAACCGAGCGGGGATCGGCGGCGAACTGGAGCTCCTGTGCGACGAATGTTTCCGCCTGAAAGCACTGCGCCACATGCCGAGCGACGGCGTTGGCGAAAGCGTTGAACTCGGCTGCGGTTTGGAACGTCACGGTAGAGCCGTCCGCCGCCTTCCACTCCACAGGGGCAGGGAGCGAACCGTTTTCCATCGCGGCAACCCGACCGTTGATGAGTGTCTTGCTCCTGTCGTCGGTTGCGTGCGGTACGCCTTCGTAAGTGATCCCGCCGACCTCGATCGACCAGCGGTAGGCGGCGAGCTCCTGGTAGATGCGCCGCAACCGCACAGCCTCGAGGCTCTGTCCGAATTCAGGCAAGGGTGATCTCCGCGTCGACGGGCATCGTAGGGAACGGCGGATCGATCCTGATGCGGTAGACCCCTGTATCCGTCAGCGTGATCGGCTCCGCATCGTCGAACGTTCCCGAGATACCCGCTTCGTTCGTGAGGGTCACCGTGGCGCCCGCGGGCGGGGTGTAGCTCCACGGTGCCGTCGCGGTGGCGGGGATCGCCGGGAGCGTCGGGCGGGGGGCGTAGGTGGGTATCAGTGGGCTGGACAGATCGACGTAGTGACCCGGCTGAGATGTCGCCAGGAGAACGGCGACGCCGGGATCGCCAGCATCCTGGACGTTCGCAATCTCGGGCGTGTCGGCAGTTCCGCTTCGCAGCTCTTCACCCGAGGTTTCATCATAGACGACAAAATCAGTCATACCCTCACCGCCAAAAGATTGATGACCACGCCCAGGATGTCCGGGTCTTTGGTTGGGCGCCCGCCGAGGTGCAGGCGAAGCACGGTCGTATCCGAGCAGGCTCTGAACACGCCGTTGAGAGAGGAACTGTTGATGTCGCCCGTGCCACTGGGCGCATAAATCCGGTAGGTGTTCCCGCCCCAGCAGTACCTGTCGCTACCCCTCGACACGTTCGCGACGAAATCATCGCCTTGGAGCGTGATGAAGAAGTACAGGTCGTAGGTGCCAGAAGCGTAGATCGAGCAATTCGACCAGTTGTTCAGGGTGTAGCTGAAGGTATCTGCGGTCGTCGCATCATCGTTCGGCGAGGGCATCACGGGCACGTCCCGCTTGGTGTTCTTGACGCTGGACGCCCCTCGTGTCGCTGCGCCCTTCAGGATGTTCTCGAAACGGACGCCGTCGATCTTCAGGATCTCGGTATCAATCGATCGCGAACTGTGGTGCCGAGAATACAGGCTTCCATTGGCGAGGATGTTGTCAGCCGTGAACACGATGGAGCTGATACGCTGCCCCGAGCCATCGGCGGCGATCAGGTCTATCTTGGCAACCTGATTTCCTGCCTGGGCTTGGATCAGGTACCCGGCCTTTGCATTTCCCTCCAGGTCAACGATAGCGTTGCCCTGAGTACGAACTTTCGCAGATGTGCCGTTCGCATCTACCTGAAGATCATCGAGCAAGACACCGAAGGCGCGGCTGGGTCCGACTTCCAAACCAAGGATGCTGTTGATGAACCCGGCGGCATTGTCGGCCCGGGTGCTGAGCCTAGTATCGACTGCGGCGATGGCTTGGTCCGTAGCGGCGCCGGTCAAATAGTTCTGCGTCAGGTTAGATGAGACGCCGCTGATCTTGTTGTTCAGCGTCGTGTTGACTTGGCTGATCTGTTCTTCCGTCAGACCGAAGCGGTCTTTGAGGTTGCCGACGAAATCCTCCGTCAGGGCATCCAGGTCGTCCCGGACCGCCTGCGCCGCATCCAGCTTCTCCTGAAAGATCGCGTCGAAGTCCGCTTCGGTGAAGCCCACGTTCGGCGCGGTGACCGCGTAGCGCGACGACCACGGCGTGCGACCGTTCTGCATGACGCGGCGTACCTGCACCTCGAGGTCCGCGTTCCGCACGATGTTGTCGCCAGTGACGATCTCGCCGTCGGAATACTCGGCATTCCCGCTCGTGACGATATCATTCGTCCCGGCCGCGAAGACCCGGTACGCGATGCGCCGTCCCGTGCGGCTTTTGTCCCATGTCATCTTGATGCCGGGCCGCACCGGGGTGCCGTCCTGCAGCTTGATCACGTGGGCCCGGACGTCGAAGCCCGGAACGACGAAGGTTGCGGGCCCGGTGCGGACCACGCTGCCCGAGACAACCGGCGTGAAATCGTCGGCATCGAAATCATAGTCGGAGGGATCGACCTCCGTGATGTCGAGCACGACGTCGCCACCCTCCTCGTCCGTCACCCCGTCAACGCGAAAGAGCTTGTCCTGATAGCCGTTGCGCGCGCTCGTCCAGGCGCCATAGTCTCCCGGCTCCACGACCCAGAATTTGGGCGGCAGGACGATGGTATGGCGGCGCGCCCGCCGCGCCTCGTCGAGCGCCGCCTTCATGAGACGCTGCACCTGCTCCTTGTACGGAACGGCGGGCATGCGCGCGGTCGTGGTCAGGCGGCGATTGCCGTCCTCCGCCTCGAGGGCGGGCCTGTATAGCGGCGGCGCCTCCTGCTCCTCGTAGAGCTGCGCCGGGTCCGGATAGACCGCCGTGACCGCGTTTACCGTCTCGGCCAACGGGAAGAACGGCGTGAACGAATGCTCCCTCGTCGTCAGCAAGTCGTCGTCGCTGAACGTGAAATCTGCCGTTGCGGGAGGATCACCCACCTGGAACCGGAACGCGCCCGCGACCTCCGAGAACCGCCCGTTACAGGCCGAGGCCAGATCCTTGATCGTGTCCGCCACTGGACGGTCGACACTGATCTGCATGCCGGACCGGTACCGCGCAGGCACCGTCGTTCCGCCGAATGCCTCGCGCTTGCGCGCATCGGTCCAAGAGGACGCGCCCGGGACCGGTTTGCGGCACTCCGTGATCGCCTTGTTCCAGACCGCCGATGGAAGAACGGCCTGGCGTTGCGGTCCGTAGAGCCATTGGCCCCCATAGCTCACGCCCTGCAGCAGCCGGTAAATCTGCGCGGCCGGCAGGTTGTCGGCGGTTCCGGTCGACCCGGTAGAAGGATCCTCGATCTCGAGGCCCTGCACTTCGAAGGAGAACGACGGCCGACCGTTCGGATACACGGTCGGATCGTAGTCGGTCGTCACGATGATGTAGGCGATGCCGCGGCCAACATGGTTTGCCGTCCATGGCCAATCCTCAGTCGAGCAATGGTCGATAAGGCGCTGATCGGCCGTCGTCTGTGTGCCGTCGTAGAACCGGAACCACGCCTTCACTGTGCCGTCATCATCGGCCAGTTCGGGGATCTTCCAGCCGTGCTCTTCGTCCCAGCCCGCGGACCCGTCGATCGTGCAGCGCTGACCGTCGATCCAGAGGCCCGTCAGCGCCTTCACCGGCAAGTCGCTCAGCGCGAAGACAGCGACATAGTTCTCCGTGTCGTCGTCGGCCCCGATCCCCATCGTCGTGTGGAAGACGAGCGAGGCCAGTGGTGCGGTGCGACCAACCACGAAGTTTCGCGCCACGATCTCCTGTTGCACCTGCGTCTGGATGCGAGCGCCGGGATCGGCCGGGACATCGGGGGCGAACAACGCTCCGGCGAGGGCATTCAGCGCGACGCCGGCGACGAGCTGGCCGACCGCGCCCGCCACGGAAATTGCGGCGGCGGAGGCGCCCGCCGCCGTTGCGATCGCGGTAAAGAGCGCCATCAGTAAACCCGGTACGCCAGTTCGGCGCGCTCGTAGCCGCGCCGCGCGAAGAGGTTTGCCGTCCGGTCGTCAAGACAGGTCACGCCGCAGCGCATCGCGCCGATCGCGCGCGCCCATGTCTCGTAGGCATCGAGCATTTCCCGCCCACGGCCGCGCGCCTCCGGCTCGATCCACCACATGATTTCCTGCGCCACGAGCTCGCCGGAGAACGGTGACGGAAGAGCGATGGCCATCAGGATCCCCTTTCCATTCTCGAGCATGAGGGCGCAGCCGTGCTCCTGCACGACGAGGGCATCGAAGGTCCGGCGGAACCGCGCGGGCTCGTAGGCGATCCAGGGCGCCGCGCTGTCGCGGAACTGGCGCGCCATTCGATCGACGGCAGGCCAGTCAACGAAGGTGGCATCCCGGATCATGCGCTGTCCCGATCGCCCCAGACGGGCTTCCTGTGTTTGATGGTCGCCGCGTAATCCAGGAAGGCGTCGCCTGGATGGCGCTTGCGCTGATCGGCGCTCGATCGTTTCGCGGAACTCGACCGCTGCAGCTCCTGTGAGAGGGAGGCACAGCGAAGCGTGATCGTGCCTTCCTGACCTTCGGCAGGCGTCGGAATGTCGGGGTCGTCGACAAAACCAATGAAGCGGCGGGCGGCTGGTTCGACCATCAGCTTGGTCCAGGGGTCGAATAGGCCGCGGTGGATTTCAACGGCGGCACGGCGCGGCTCCCATTCCCGCACGAGCTCTGCGACCGCCTGCGACATCAGCGAGAGCTGGATCGTGACCTCCTGCGCCGTCATGCCGAGGATGAGCGGGACTGATCCGAGCCCCATCAGGTCGCCGCTTCCGATGAACGTGCGCGTCCGGACCACGTCCTGCGCATCGATCACCTGTGCCTCGAGCGTGCCGACATCGTTCCACCATCCCCTAGCGGCGAGAGCGCCCGTGTCGCGGCGGCGGGCGGCAATCCAGACGAAGGATCGCAGGACGAGCTCTCCCGCGTCCAGGCGGGCTTGTGTGACCGCGCTGACCTGCCTCATCGGACCACCTGCGTCGCATCGAATTTAACGCGCCATCTCACGACGGAATCCCGCGGCTTTTCGAGGGAGCCCGGAACGAGCCGCATCTCGACGAAGGGCAGGTGCAGCTTGGCGAAATCCTCCACCTTCACGCTGACGCGGATCGCGTCCGTCACCTCGAGCCATGGTGAGAGGCCGGTGCTCGACGCCGTCCCTCCCACGGCGATCTTCAGCAGCTCGCGGCCCGGAACGGATGTCAGGATCGACACGAAATCCCCGGCGCTCAGTTCGAAGCCCGCAGGCAGCCCGGCAATGCGGATGGCGCGTCGATCGCTCCGGATCGCGTTCACCGAGCAGCCCGCCATGCCCTCGCCGGTCCAACGCGCAGGATCCTTCCGCAGCATGGGTACGGCGAAGAACGTCCTGAGCGCGCCGCCCAGTGTCTCGAAATCCGCTTCGAGCTCGTCGGCCTTAGTCTTGGGCAGTGGATCGCTTTCGAATGAGGCGTGCCAGAGAGCGGGACCAAGATCGCGCACCTGGGTATCCGCGGCGGTACGGGAGACCTCCTGGCGATGAACGAGCTTGAACTCGGCATTCGTCCAGCACCAGGCGGACACCATCTCCCTCGGGAAAGCGAGCGCCATCAGCGGACGACCTTGCGGATTGCGCCACGATTACCGCCGTTGCGGAGCGTCTGCATGATCACGTCAGGAAGGTTTCGCTCCATCTGAGCGAGATGTCTTTCAATGCGCTGCGCGGCGCCCTGATCGGCGCCAGGAGCGTTGATCACGGGCGCAAAAGAGACGTTCAAGTTTGGCCTCTCGTCGTTCCCCCGCAGAGCCGCCTGCGCCTGCGCCGTGCTGAGGATGCGGCCGTTCACGGCCGGCAGGAACGGCTCCGGACCATGCTCGCCGACCTTGTAGGCGCTCCCCGCTCGCACCGGTCCTCCGGCCGCCCGCGCCGGCATCATGGCCTTGAAGAGCCCGCCCAGAAGACCGCCGCCAGCATTCCCGCTTCCGAACGGGCCGCTGCTGAAGAGCGCCGCTTCCACGGCAGCCCGAGCGAACGCCTTGGCAACGCCGCCGAGAACGCCCTTCAGACTTTCACCCTCGAGAATGGTATCCAGTATGCCGGACTGGACGTCCGCCTGCATCTTGGCGAAGAAGTCCGCTTTGGTCGAAGCCTGCTCGTAAATTTCGGCGAGCTCTCCGATCGCCTGCGACTGACGGTCGATCTCCTGCGCGAGCGTTTCCGAGCTGCCGCCATACCGGGCGTCGAGGTCCAAGCCTCGCTTCTTCGCCTCGTCGAGAAGGTTGTACCTCGCCTCAAGCTCCGCGATCTCGGACTGCGTCTTCCCGATCAGCGTGATGCGCCGCTCCGCGGACGCGAGCTCGGCATCGGACGCGTCGAAGAACTTCTCCTCGTCCTTCTCCGCTCTTTCCTCGTCTCTCTGCGCCTTATTTGCGGCTTTGGTCGCAGCCTTGCGCCCACTCGACGACGATTTGGCGGCTGCAGATGCGGCTTCCGCCTCGGCCTCCCGCCAGGCGATCACCTTCTGGCGATAACGCTCTGCTTCCTCCGCGGCATTCACGTAGGCCCGGCGCTGATCCATCAGCTCGTTGGTGATCGTCCCGCCTGCCCCCTCCGGGATCACGATCTCCTCTTCTGCGCGGGCTTTCGCGAGTGCCCCGGCCCGCCGGACCGGATCGTCCCGGAACTCGTACTCGATCTTGGCGCGCTTCACGTCGGACAAGCCCTGCGCCGAGAGATTGATCGCGTTCTGCACCGCCCGGCCCAGCTCGTCCGCCAGACGCCCGGCTTCGCTGACGGCGCCACCGATGGCCGGGGCGATACCCTCGCTCGTGCCGAGAAGCTGCGAAGCCTGATCGCCGGCATTCCTGATCTCGTTGTAGAGGGCCTTTGCTTCCCCGTTCATGGCCTCGTAGGGGCCTATCGTCGTCTCGAGAATGTCGAGGAGGTTCTGTGCCGCATCGACGGCTTCCTGCGGCCCTTCTGCGCTCGCGAGCTCCGCCAGGGCCCCGGCCACCGTACCGGCCTGACCATAGGTGAGATCAAGCTTGGTGCTCAGCTCTCCGAGCGCCTCGTTCGCCTGCATGATCTCCATGACGCGCCGGGCCATTTCGGGGTCGGGGTTGCTCGACCGGTCGCGCGTTCTTCCGGCATACTCTTCGATCAGCCTGCCGTATTCCCTAAGCTCATCGGCGCTCGAGGACCCGAGATTGCCGAAGCTGCTGGCGATCGCATCCGCCGATTTCTGCAGCGCGTCGAGCGCGTCGACGCGGGTGATCTCCTTTAGCGCGTCGATGAACTCCCGCGCGGCGGCGGTGGCCGTCCCGTACTTCTTCGCGAGCTCGTCCGTCGGGATCAGAGCGCCCTCGGCCGCAGCTTGGTAATCACCCACGGCCTTCCGGAGCGTGTCGGCCCTATCGGCGAGGTCCTCGGCCTCGACACCGCTTCTGAAGAAAGAAGCGGCGAGCGGAATGCCGATGGCGACCACGGCACCGAGCACGGCGCCCAGGACCCCGAACCCGCCGAGGAGCTGCGGCAGCTGCTGGCCAAGCGCGACGGACGCGGCCGTGCCGGCCCCGACCTGAACCGCGAAATCCTGCAGCTGGAACGAGACGTTCTGAATGCCGCCGCTCATGCCGCGCGTACTGGTCGCCACCTTCGTGTTCGCCGCCGCCGCGCGGGTGGCGCTGCTCGCCACGCGGCCGTGCTCCGCGTCGAGAGCTTTCAGCGCGGCCTCGTACTGCTTCGTCTCGATGGCGCCCAGGCGCTGCGCCTGGTTCAGCTCATCGAGGGCCTGCTGGTACCGCTTGCTCGCCGCATAGGCTGGATCGTACTTGACCTTCAGCCGCTCCATCTCCGCCCCGATGACGCGGGCGCTGCTCTCCGCGCTTTGGGCCATCTTGCGGTTGCTGTTCGCGAACTGCTTTTCGATGCGCGTCGCAGAGTCGGAGCCTGCCTTGCGCGCCCGGGCCATCTGGTTCTCGAACTTGGCGAGCGACGCCTCCATGCGGAGAATGAGGGCGGTGTCGAGCTCGCTCATTTCAGCGCCCCGGGCTCATACTTGGCGAGGATTTCATCGAACTCCTCCTCCGTGGGCGGCTCCGCCTTCTGTGGCGAGGCCGCGTTGAAACCGGCGATCATGTTGACGAAATCCGCGTAGGACAGATCGCGCAGGTCCTGCGGCGACATGTGGAACGTCCGGCAAATCTGCGACGCCTCCGAGAACTTCCACGGCTCCGGCACCTCGGCGCTGTCGGTCTTCGCGACATCCTCGATACCCGTCATCAGGGCCATCAGGATCTCGCCCGCCAGTGCCGCATTGTCGGTGTAGGGATAGGCGTCGAAATGCGTCTCCATGAGACGTTTCGCCTCTACCCGGTTTTCGCCGCCGCCGATCAGCGCCATGCGGATGACCTGGTAGACGTCCGTCACGCGGAAGGTGCCCGTGGTGACGCGCAGGAAGATCGCGCCGATCGCATCTTTGCCGCATGCTTCCTCGAGATCGAGGACGCCGCCGAAGGTGAGCCGGAAAAGACGATCCTTCCCGGCCCATTCCGCGATCAGGTCAGCCATCAGGTGGCGTCGGTCCAGACGCGCTGTCCGGCGCCCGACAGGGTCGCGCTGAACGTCACCTTCCCGCTCGTCTCCTTCGAGAACTCGATGCTCGCGAGGTACGCAGGCAGGGTCCAGAAGCCGCCATTGTTGGCCAAGCTCTCGTCCATGATCATCTTGATGTTCTTCTCGGTGCCGAGGTCCGCCCATTCGCGCCAGGTTGGCCACGCTTCGGTCATGACCATGCCGGCGATCGTCGCCGCCGTGTCCTGGCTTTCGAGATGACGGATGATGACGGCCGGCACGTCGAGCGGATCGTCGCAATCAAGGACGGTGTTCTCGCCCAGATTGTTGGTCAGCGTGATGCCGAACGTGTTCGCGCCGCAGGTATGGGCGAAGGTCTCGGGAGACCCTCCGTCGCCCAACTGGATGATGAGCCGCTCCGTCTGTTTGCCCGTGGCCATGATCAGGCGTCCTTCTCGCTGGAGGTGTTCTTGCTGGCAGCCGCAGCGGAACCGCGCTCGATCAGCGCATTCGCGGTGCCTTGCGGCAGGTCGTACTCCTCACCGGCCTTGAAAGACTGGCTGAGAGCCGAGCTGATGCGGTGATAGTCGTCTTTCTTCATGATGATCTTCATGACCTGTTCCTCGGGTGGTTTCTTAGGATTGCCGGATGGCCTTGTTGATATTGCGCGTCAGGCGGGAACGGACGCGCTTGCGCTTGGCCCGCCAGACCGGGAAGAAGAACGGATTGGCCGTCATGTTCTTCGTCCCGAACTCCTGGAAGCGCGCGTAGAACGCGTCGCCGCCGCCGGGCATCTTGCCGCCCGCAAAGATCGTGATCCGCAGCTGCGACTTGGCGCTGCCTCCGACCGTGCCGATCATCATGCTTCCCTTGGGTGGATCGCCCCACGTCCAGTCGATCGAGATGAGCAGATTGCCGGTCTCGCCTACCGGGGCGGAGCGCCGCATCGCTGTTACTATCTCGTCGGCGTTCTGCTCGAGCGTCTCGCGGGCGGCTTGCCGCACCTTCTTCGGGATCGCCGACCACCGCGCATTAAATTGAGCCAATCCCTGGACCATCAGAGCTCCTCGATATCCGCCTCGATCGTCACTACCCCGTGGCCGGTCAGACCGTCCGCGTCGAGGAAAGCTCGTTGCGCCGTGACGCGCAGGGAGACGAGCGCGTGAGTGTCGAGCGCGAAATCCTGGCGATGCAGCGCGGCCTTCACCGCGTCCGCCAGCGCCGCGGCGCCACGGGTGCGGCCGCCGTCGACCACCCAGCAATCGATCTGCAGCGTCTCCGTCCGGCCGATGATGCATTCCGCATCTTCGAAGACGGTATCGCGCGGCCCGAAGGTACAGCACGGATACGCGTCCGGCCGTCCGTCGACGATGCGGTCCCCCACGATTGCCGAGACGGATGGATCGGCGATCAATGCTTCGAAGACGACCTTCTGAAGGTCTTCGGACGGCGTGGCCATCAGATCGCCACGCCGCTATCGACCTTGAGCCAGACGTAGAGGCGGTCGCTCAGCGCATCGACCTCGCGGATGTTGAACGCGAGCCCCCTTCGCACGTCACGCATCCGGTGATCGGTCGTGACGGCGCGCGAGGCCGCATGCGCCCTGATCCGTACCTTCCACGAGGCGGTGCCAGTCAGCCCCCCTGCGATTGTCGCCTCGCCGCCACGCTCGTAGATGATCTCCGCCGCGGCCTGAAAGGTTTCTTGCCACGATCTGTTCTTCCCCCCGTAGCCGTCATCGGTCTGATCTTCGATATCGAAGGCCACGCGCTCGTTGAGGCGCCCGGTCGTCAAAGCGGTATCCATCTGTGCCGCGCGATGAGCGCGCGAACGCCGAGCGGCACGAGCGAAAGGTCGTTCTTCGTGACCGCCTCCGGATGGTCGTACCAATGAAGAGCCAGCATCTTTATCGCCGTCTTCAGGGTTTCCGGAACGTCCCCCGGCCGACCGTATCCGGCGACGAAATCGATCGTCACGGCAGCCTCGGATTGTAGGAGCGCCGGGAGCGGGCGAAGCCCGTCGAAGACGACCCACGAGCCGAGCATGTCGTTCTCGATGTGGAACCCGTCCTCGAGCACGGCCTCCGAACCATCGGGCCGTCGGAAAGACACGGTCGCAGACGTCACGTCCGGGAGCGGGAGCTTCATGCGGAAGCGCCAGCAGCGGTAGGCTTGCCGCCAAGTCTGTTCGACCATGCAACGGCCTAGAATGCCGTCATATCCGTCGAGATAGGCAACAGCGGTCAGAAGCGCGGCCGTGATGAGCTTCTGATCGTCATCGTGGTCGATCCGGGCGAACGCCTTGACGTCGTCGACCAATACCGGATCGGCGGTAGGCGACGTCACCCGGACCGGCCTCAGCATCATTCGTCGCCTTCGTCCGTCTTGGACGGCGCGGCGGCGCTTCCGTAGGGCGTCGGATCGAGGCCCATACGGGCGGGATCGAACTGGACCATCGAACCCGATGGCACGTTCTGGTCGATCCGGTTCTGCAGCTTTGTTGTCCCCGCGCGGGCATCCTCGACGGAGGGGCCCGTGATCGTCGTGGCATCGGTGTTGACGTCCGACAGGGTGGTGGCGCCGGAGACGGTTTTGTCTTCCGCCTTGCCCGCGGCGCCCGCGGCCGCCTTGCTTTCCGCTTCGCTGTTCGTCTTGCTGGCCATGTCAGCCTCCATTCATTGACGTGAAGGTGACGCCGGACGGGCCGGCGCCACGATGTTCCGGCGATTAGCCAGCCATCTTCAGGACGCGCAGCACCTGCGGGTCGAGCAGCCCGCCACCGACGCGCTTGGTCGTGTAAAAGTGCACGTAGGGCTTGTTGGTGTACGGGTCGCGCATGACCCGGACGCCGGTCCGGTCGATCACGATGTAGCCGCGCTGGAAATTGCCGAACGCGATCGGGAACGCGCCCGCAACCATGCCCGGCATCGCTGCCATCTCCGTGATCGGATAACCCAGCACGGTCTGCGGCTGGCCGATCTGAAAAGACGGCTGCCACAGGAAGTTTCCCTGCCCGTCCTTCATCTTACGGATACGGAAGATCGAGGCGCGATTCATAACGAAGCGCGCGTCGGCCTGGTAAATGGTGGGGATCGAGCCCGTGAGGTCGATCAGCTCGTCACCCGTGACTGTATCCGCCGCCGCGGCCGTCACACCGGTTGGGATCGGGCCGTAGGGGTGGACGCCCGCGTTTGCGCCGCCGGTGACGTAGCTCAGCAAGCCGGCAGGCTTGTTGACGCCGTTTCCGGAGACGAAAGCAATGCCCTCCTGGTAACTGAACTCCTGCTCGACCTCGTCGCTCAGCCACTGCTCGAGATTGACTTCGGCGTCGTCGAGGATCTGCTGAGTCGTTGCCGGATTCGCGTAGAGCTCGCCAGTATCGTAGGTCATCGAGCCGAAGGTCGGGGTCGCCGTTTCGGGACGCGGCGCGGTCTCGCCGACCCAGCCCGATCCGGTGCCCTTCTGATTGACCAGCTTTCTAAAACCGTTCCCGGAAATGGTCTGGACGCGCGCGATCTGCCTCATTGGCGAAATCTCGACGAGCTTGTCGGTGATCGTCCGGTCCCACTCGACCGGCGCGAGATAGCCACCCTCCGGATCGGATCCCTTGTGCAGGCTCGCCTCGATGTCACCTTTCCGGAAGTGCGATCGGAACGCGGCGGTGTATTCCGGATCGCGCGGACCAGCGGACGACCCGCCATTGATCGACATGGCGGCGAGCTTGGCGTTCGCCTGATCGACGGCTGCCTGCAGGTCCGACACGCTCGAATTGATGCGGTTGAACTTCTCGGTGGTGACGACATCGTCGAACTTCGCGGCCTGCTCCTTGTCCTTCTCGGCCGCGGCGGCCTTGAAGGCATCCCAGTCCTTTTGCAGGTCGCCTAGAAGGGCCTTGATGTCGCCGGGGGCTTCCGCGCGCACGGCGACGATCCCGCGCGCACGCGCGGGGGTCATCGGAACATTCATCCTCTTTCCTTTCAGGATGCGATGGTGGAACGAAGCCCTTGGATCAGGGCTGCGATTTCGTCAGCGTCGTGCGTGACGGTCGGGACAGCGTCGCGCATGCCCCCTTTCGCTTCGGCCAGAAGCGCACGGCGTTCCGACCTCGGCATTCCGGTCTTGGCGAGCTGCGCATCAACGCGGCGCGTGGCATTCACGCCGCGGAGGCTTTCCGCCTTCGTCTTGTCTTCGTGCACGGCGTCGGCCGGCAGGTATCCGTCGGCGAGGCCGGCCGCGACGGCTTGCTCCCCGTTGAACCACGTCTCGTTGTCCATCCATTCGGCAGCCTGCACTTTCGTGGCACCGGCCCGGTCCGAATAGACGGTCGCCATGGCGTCATCGAACGGCTCCATCGTAGCCGCGGCTTCCGCGAGGTCGTGCCGGTTGCCAATGGCCACGACCCACGCGTTGTGCACCATCAGGAACCCGGCCTTCCCGATCTGGATGTCGTCGCCCGCCATCGCGATCACCGATGCCGCCGAGGCGGCAAGCCCGAGGATCCGCACCGTCACCTTCCGGGGGTGCGCGCGCAGGGCGTTGTAGATGGCGACGCCCTCGAAGAAATCGCCGCCCGGGCTGTTCAAGTTCACGATGACGTCGCGGTCGCCGATCGCGCGCAGTGCCGCGGAAATCCGCTTCGACGTCACGCCGCCACCGGTCCAGAAGTCCTCGCCGATCACCTCGAGGATCGAGATCGACTGATCGTCATCGGCCTCGGCCTTGATGGCGGCGTTCCACCGCTCGACCGCGTCCGCGTCGGGCTCGAAGGCGCAGACGGTGGGCAGCCGCTCGGCGCGGATTTCCGGAAGGTCACGAAGGCTCATTGCGATCCCCATTGTTGGTCTGCCCCATTGCTGCAGGCAGGTCAGTGCGCGGCGGCAGGTCCATCCAGTCGCGCGGCTCATCCGGATGTAGCCAGGGTGCATGGCCGCCAGCGCCGAGGCCCTTGGCGAAGAAATCGGCCTGATCCTTCATCGACCCGCGGAGCAGGCCCCCGGCGTTAAACTTTGCCTCGTAGACGTCGGCCTCAGGCTCGGTCAGGAGAGAGCGCTCGATCGCCTGCTGCCAGGCCTCGAACCACGGGTTGAGCCCGTAGCGCACGAAGAACTGGCCGAGGACGTCGATGCCCGACCCCCATGACGTGTCGTCGACATTGAGGAGCGGCCGCGGCACGCCGAACGGTCGCGCGATATCCTCGATCTGGAATTTGCGCTGCTCGATCGCCTGGCTGTCGCGGCCGGTGGCCGAGGCCGTGTCGAATGTCATCCCCTCTTCGAGGATCAGTGTCCGGTGCGCGTTCTCCGCCCCTTCGCGATCTGCCATGCTGGCTTGAAGTCGCGCGTAGGACTCGGGCGTCAGCTCGGCCGGGTGTTTCAACATCCCGCCTACGAGCATGCCGTTTCGAAAAAGACGGGCCGCTGCTTTCTCCGTCTGGATCGCGAGCGCGATCGCCTCCGCCGCCTGCTTTACCAGGGACAGCCCGCTGATCCCGTCATCGCTCAATCCGAAGCGCAGGTGAAAGATGTCCGCCTGCGGGAAGGTCTGCTTCTGGCGGTCTTTCCGCGTGACGACGTACTCGAGCGACCAATCGTTTCTCTGCCGAACCTCGACCGTAGATGGATCGAGGGGCACAAGCTGAAGGATCTTCCGGCCGCTCCGGACGATCAGCGCAAAAGCGTCTCCCTTTCGTCCGTCCCCAACCGCGCCCAGGGCCGATTGCTGCATGAAGGCCCGGAACTCGTAGCTGGTTTGCCATGCGTTGGGCCGACGATGCAGGACGCGGTAAAGCGGATGCTCCGTCGCCTTGCTCTTGTCCTCCCGCCTGTGAAGCTGCAGCGGCAGCATGCCGATTGCGAACGAGATCAGCGACACGCACCGCAGCACGGTCGTGTTTCGCATCGCCAGCTTCGGCGTGATCGAAACCCCGGCCTCCGTCATGGCCCCGAGGCCGCCGCGGATGAACTCCATGAGGTGCGGATCGCCAAATCCGCTGAACGCAGCGCCCTCGCCCACCATCGCCTTCGGAGCGGCGGGTTTCGTTTCAGCCGCAAGCCGGGATCGCCCTACGGCCGGGATCGATGTCGGGCGATCCACCACTCTCATGTTCTGGCGGCTCATACCGTCAGCATTCCACGGCGCTCGTAGACGCTCGGACCGCGCGCCGCTTCAGGGTTCAAGCTCATCAGCTGCGCCGCGTTGAAGAGGGCCATGAGCGGATCGATCTTCGCGGCGCCGGATACGGCTTTCGTTACGACCACGGCATTCCCCTTCGGTTCGGTCTTCGCGTTCCCGACGCACCACGTCATCAGCGGCTGATCCGCATGCAGGAAGGTCCCGTCGAAGAGCTTGAACTCCACCGACTTGATGGTCCCGGTCAGCAGGTATCCCTGCGAGACCGATTTCAGAGTGTCCGTCTCGATCCCGGCGAGTTCGAGTGCGTCGATGATCACGCCGACGCCGGAGGCGTTGTCGAGCCCGATGCCGCCCGCCTCCGGGATCAGCCCCGCATCCCGCAGCTGGACGCAGATCGCGACGAGCTCTTCGATTCCCTGCCCCGGATACGAGCAGATCACCAGGTCGCCCGCGGTCTCGAATGTCCGTAACGCTTCGACGATCTGCTTCTGCCGCTGCAGCACGGTTTCGTAAGCCCAGGCACGCGACCAGCTCAGCCACCGCTTCGTCGACCTTTCCCGGCCGAGAACGGAAAGGCCGAGCAAGTCGTCGAGCCCGCCCCCGTCGATCCCGATCGTGCAGACCTCGGCCCGCGCCATCAGCTCGGCGAGCGTGAGTGTCGTATCCGTCCCGCCGTTCCAGTGCCCGGCACCGACCCATTGCGACAGATGGTGTCCCATCCCGATCTGGATGTTCAGGTGCTGCGACGCCCAGCCCGCGAGCTCCTCCGCGCTCGTCTCTTTCGCCTTCTCGAAATCCGGGATCAGACGGTCGATCGTGATCGACCGGCCGAGGTTCGGCAGGACCAGTGACCAGTTCCGCGGATCCTTCCACGGCTCGCCCTTGTCCTTCTGGAACGGCTCCGGGAACTCGTACATCACCGGCATCAGCCGAACGTTCGACGAGACGACGCCGTCGCGGACCTTCCGCGCATACTCGAGCTCATCCTTGAAGATGCCGACCGGCGGCTCCTCGGATTGAGTCGTGATCATCAAAAGCAGGCTCAGCGGGTTCGTAATCATCCCGCCCCTGATCTGCCGCAGGACCCGGCTCGCGTAGCTCTTGGCTGCCATCACATGGATCTCGTCGAGGATGGCGAAGGCCGGAATACCGCCGGTTACCACCGCCGGGTCGAACGATTTCACCTTCAGCTTGGCGTTCAGCGGACGCCCTGTCTTCGGATCACGGTGCAGGTCGATGATCGTCTTGCGGTGCTCTTGGACCCGAAACCGCTTCTTCAGCCAGTCGTCGGCTTCGATCATGGCCTGTGCCTGGGCAAAGCACTTGTCCGCCACCTCCTGCGTCGGTCCGATGATCACCCCATCGATATTCGGGACGGTGTTCATCTGCATGGCGACGAGCCCCAGCGCCGCCGCGTTCGTCGTCTTCGCGTTCTTCTTCGGCACGAGGTTGAAGATTTCCCCGACCACGCGGCGGCCAGCTTCGCGATCGATTGATCCGAACGCCACCCGTACGATGTCGCGCACCCACTCGCCCGCCGCATCGGCCATTCGCGGCTGCCCCGGAATGTCCGGCACGCGCAGCTTGTCGAAGAGCGCCACGGCGATCTCCGCCATCTCCTCGTCCAGCACCTGGTCGGAGATCGGCGTCTCGCCCCGCTGCAGGCGATCCCACCAGTCCGGACAGGCGAAGCGGATATCGATCGCGCTCATTGCGGCCGCGCGATCCGGCTGTAGAGCGCGCCGTACTCGGCATCCGGATTGGCGGCCTCCTCGAGGCGGCGTTCCTTCACGCCCTTCGGCGCATCGTCATCGTCCTTCGAGGGCGGCGTCGCCGCGGCAGGCGCCGCCTTGTCCACGCGCTCCATGAGCCTCGCCACCGACGGCGTGTGCCCCTGGCGGACCTTCGCCATCAGAACGTCGAGGCACATGCCCTCGACGATCAGTGCTCCGCCGTGGAGCTCACGGGAAAAATGTTTCCGCAGCGTCTTCTCATCGCAGCCGATCGCATCGGCAATCATCTTGTGCGACCAGCCAGCTGCCGCGCGCACTGCGACAAAGTCCATGTTTTCCTTGCTCTGCGCGAATGACGGCCGACCGCGCCGATCCCGCAGCGGCATCACCGGATTGCCGAACAGATCGAGATCGGCCTCCGCCGCGGGATTTTCGTCTGTCACAGGAAAAAAATCTCCGATTGTGGGGAGCGCGGGTCTAGCCGGAACGGCCCTGCCAGACTTCCAACCACCCCCCTCCGGCGACGGAGGCTGGGTTGGCGCTACCCAGCGGCGCCCTTCTCGCGCCGTTGCTTCTCGCCGTCGTGCCAGGCCTTCGTGACCGACTGCAGGTTCTCGATGTCCCAGAACAGGACCGGGTCCCAGTGGTGCGGATCGATATGATCGACCGCCGGACTGTCCGAGGCCGGGTATGTTCCAAGCAGTGCGACCCCAGTCTGACGGCAGACGAAGCCGTCGCGGACCAGTGCCGCCCAACGGAGCTTCTGCCATCGAGCCGTGCCGTACCAGTTCGGCCGGATGCGGTTACGCTCCGCCAATCGCTCCGCCTCCGACGTCGGCGACGGTGCGCGCCGCAGCCGCGTTGCCGATTGCCCGAGGCGCGGCGCGGACTGCTTCAGTCTCGCCATGCCTCTCCTACTCGAATGGTGGAAGGGGATGGATTCGAACCACCGTGGGGTTTCCCCAGTGAGTTTACAGTTCGCCGCGATCGGCCTCTCTGCCACCCTTCCAAAGTCGGTGCGGGCCTTGCATCCGCTCGGGCGCCGGGTCGCTCAAACAGCCTCGGCTGCGAGCGCCTTCCTTGAACTCGGGGCTGCGGCGCTTTCCCATGAGGATCTCGTTGTAAGAGCAGGATGGATACTCACCGCCCCAAAAATGACGACGCCCGGCGGCATCTCTGCCCCGGGCGCTAGTAAGTCAGTCTAAAGATTAACCCTATGAGAAATGCTATAGCGGAAACTACGCCTATGGATGCACTCGAAACTCATCCCACAACTGTAACACCGCATTGAACAACAACGTCAGGAACGCCCACCCTGTCGTCTGCGAACCGAAGCCATTATCGATCATGTCACCCACGGAAGGACCGGTCGGGATTTGGCTTGAAAGGAAACAGAGGGCGAGGATGTAGGTAGCTGAACCAAGGGTAAAAACGGACCCCAGCCGTTTTACAGCAAGCGAGCCGTCGCTCAACCTATGAAAATCAAAATGAACCAGCAGCCACAGAACGGCAGCCCCGACGGCCAGCGCAACTGGACCATTAGCGATGAAGTTCCACGGGAATTGTATTTTCCGATCCCGGAATACGATCTATTCCGGCCTTTTCCTGCTCACTAACTTAAGTGCCATCGCAACGAGCACGGCAACGACACCACCGATAATGTTAACGAACACGGAAGACAAGACGGGGACAAAATCGCCGATGACGGAACAGACAAATCCGCCGAGCGCAAACCACAACGCAAGGATCATGCCCGCGTATGCCTTTCGGCTCGCAGACCCGTTATAGACGTCCTCATACTGACTCACATCAAAATGCATTTGTCCCGATCCTCCCCGATCCCGGACTCTGTTTTGGATAGCGAATATAGTCCGTATTGGTTCCAAAATGAAGTCCCCTCTACAGCGAGGATCGACGCGACCTCGCTTTCAAACTACCAGCTTCCGCTTCCGACTGTGTTAACGCGAAGCGCCCGGCGGCATCTCTGCCCCGGGCGCACGTCGGTTGTCTGGGAAAAGTCAATAACCCTAGGGTTGTGCTCCCGTCAAGCTGTATTCGCGCCAGGGCGTCAGGGGAGGCATCTCAGGCGTCAACTCGATCCAGCGTAGGGGAGCATGGCGCAAGAGCGACATGACGCTGAGGAGAGCGCTCCACCAATCCAGATACGCTCGGCGCGCCGATGCAATCTGCGACGCCGTTGGTGCATAGGTGATCGGCGTGAACCTCGGCTCGAATGACCGCACCCGACCATTCAGCATGTAGCTCTGCCGCGGCATCGTCTCGGACTTGCCGTGCAGACCATGGGCGTTGCGCTGCCAGCGAACGGGCAGGCAGCGAGGGCGGGCGCCCACCATCGCATCGGGAACCAGGCAGGCCCGGGCCAACTCCGCCACACGCAAAGCCATCGGCCAGGTCAGCGCAGCCTGGACCGCAGCTGCCACCATCTCTGCATCATCCGCCGGCGTTGACCGGCCAGGTGACGTGTCGATGGCCGTGCCGCCCAGCATCGCGCGCTGCATCAGCACGAACTCCATGCCGAAGCCGATCCGCGCGCCGCCGGAGCTCGTGGCGACCGGATCGTCGTCGAGCCGTGCATGTTCGGAGGCGAAAGCCCATTCGAGTGCTTCACGCACGCCCATGCGCCGTACGACGCGCGGCGCCGGGCCGAGGGGCGCAGACCCGATGGGGAACGGATCGAACGCAAAGGCAGTATCGACGGGAGCAGGCGCGGTTCGCTTCGCCGTGCCGGACCGCGATGTACCGGTGCCGAAAGCCGAAGGACCATGCACCACCCGCCCCTCCTCGATCGCGGCGTTGATCAGCTTCCGGTCGCTTTCCGACAGTCCATTACCCATCGCGGAGGCTCCTTTTCGACGAGGGAGAGTGAGGGAGGACGGTTTTCGCCATTTTCCTTTCCTCCCTCCTTCTTTTCTCTAACAAGCTGTTGATTTTGTTCATTCTATAAGGCGTCAGGGGAGGTAAGGGAGTGTAGGGAGGATTTTTGCAGGTAACGCATAAGAGCGTTTTCATTTGGGAGGACCCATACTCTCGCGCGCATGTGTTACCTCGCAAAATGCCTCCCTAGCCTCCCTCTCTCCCTGATCGCCACCTAACCGTCTGACTTCGCTTCATTTCCCCCAGACCCCCGTTATCCTCCCACCTCCCGCTGAGTACCGGTTCCGTCCCTTCCCTCCCGCGTGATCGCCTTAGAAGGGGTCCGGGGATGTGCTGGACGGCGAGGACGAGCCGCGGGAGAGCCCGGACGACCCCCCTGCGTCGCGCAAGCGTTTCTCGAATATGTCGGCGAGCTTGACGCCGAGATAGCCCGCGATCGAGCGCTTTGCGGCCTGAAAGGTCCGTCCGGTCCGGGGGTCACGGTACCGCTTGGCACGATCCTTGAGGCGCTTCGTGACCGTGCCGGATGTCCATTGCGTCTCGCCGCGCTCATCCATCCAGAAATGGAATGCCTCGACCAGCTCCTTCGAGCGGGTAAAGTGCTGCTCCGATCCGGTGACCTCGCAGCAATCGGCGAGGAAGACCCCGATCGGATCGCTGTCCTCACGATAGCCCTGCGTCGCCTCCGTGACCTCCTTCGGCACCTGCAAGCCGCCTTCGAGGTAATCGATCAGCCCCGCCACCATCCAGTTCAGGATACCGGACCGCTCTTCCCAGAGCTTCTTCAGGAGGTCCGGGTCGCGTTCGGCTTCCGGGATCTGAACGAGGAACGGGATCAGCATGACGCGTCGCCAGATGCCATCGTCGGTGCCACGGATGTCGGGCTTGTGGTTGCCGCTGATCGTCAGCTTGAACTGCGGCTTGACCTCGACGAAGTCGCTATGGAGTGCGCGGACGAGGAGCGGCTCACCACCCGTCAGTTCCTTGATCACGCCCTCCTGGAGCTTCGTGCCCTGCTCGGGCTCGGACGCCCGCACCATGCGGGCCCCCATGAGGGGAATGAGGTCGGGCGTGGCATCGCCGCCGCCGCGCCGGTTTGTGCCGGTGAGGCTCTCGATCCGCGCCGTGGCCGCGTAATCGCCCATCATCCGCGCCATCAGGTCCGTGAGCACGGATTTCCCATTCGCGCCCTCGCCGTAGAAGAAGGCAAGCTTCTGGTCGCCGGTGATCGAGGTGAGGTTCAGCCCGAACCAGCGCTGTAGAAAGGCGCGCATTTCTGGATTGGGCTGGACGCGCTCGAGGAAGGCATCGAAGAGCGGCGACCGTGCCTGGTCATCGTAATCGACCGGCATGATTTTCGTCATCAGCTGCGATCGGTCGTGAGGTCGCAGGCGCACATCGGCAACCGAGCCCATGCCGTCCCCACGGGTCACGCCGAAGGCCAGCACACCCGATCCGGTGTTCACCTCGAGAGACTCCGCGTCGAGCTCGTCGAAGGCATGGCTGAGGGAGACGGACCCTTCTGTCAGCAGAGCGTCGATCCTCGCCTTGTTGCCGGTCGACTTCGCAAAGGCATGGTACTCGCGGCGGCGCGTTCCGAGCATCTTCTTAGCCTGCTCGAGACGACGCATTTTCGCGGAGACCTCCGCCAGTTCGGCCGCCGTCTCCGCATCGGGATCGTCGAGATGGCGCAGCTCGGCATGGCGACGGACGAGACCGTCCTCCTCCGAGAGCAGGGCGCGGTCGTATTGATTGATCGGGATGAAGGGAACCTCGGCCGCCATCTTGGTGCTGATCTGCTGCGCGAGGGCGCGCACGAGCGGTGAGAACCCCCTCCCGTCCTCCTGATCCTTCTTCCAGACCTTCTCGGTCCAGACGAACCAGCCGACCCTGCTGACCCGGATCACGTCGCTCCCGAAATAGGTCACGAATCGCTGGCCGTTCCCGATGTCGTTGAGCGGAAAGTTCGCGCACGCGGCCTCCGGCAGTTCCACTTCAGGTTCCGCCGGATCGGGAGGAAACCGTCCCTCATCCTGAGGGGGTGCGGGGGAGTCGCCGCGTCCAGGCGAGGCCGAGGGGTCGAGGCTTTCCACGTCCTCTGCCGCTGCGAAGCGCGATCGTATGAGTTCCAGCCGGTCCATCAGAGGGGCGGTTTCCCGACACCGACGATGATGGGCGGATGCATTTCGCCGAGGAGCTGGACGTGCACCGCGGCCCCGGCATTGAGCGCGGCGAGCTCGTCGGGCGTCGGATGCCAGGCAGTCGTCATCGACGGCGTACCCGGCCCGTTCACAGCGCAGTCGATCATTTCGCGCCGGACCGGCAGGCCGAGATAGCCTTGCGACTTGCCGATGACATGCGTGCAGCCTTCGATACGGGCGATCAGCATGGCTTGCCCTCCTTCCCCATCAGAACGTCATTCAGGTCGACCCCCTCGCCCGCATGGACGATCTGGATGGCCAGCCCGGGATTGTGGTGCTTCGCGCGGCGGAGCCCGGATTGAAGCTTGGCGCGCGTGGCCCGCGGATCGCTGTCACCGTCCTGGACGAAGATCAGGCGCCGCAGCCAGGGCGGCGGTACGAAGGCCTCGTCATCGTCGAGATCGGGCATGCCCGCGAACTTCATGCCCTCGCCGCGCAGATGGCGCCGCCCCGCCATGTTGCCGAGGTCTACCCCCGCCCAGTAGGCGGCGCCGGGCACCGGATCGGCGACCATCGCGGAAAGCGTCGTCTCGATCCCCTCGGCCATGACGAGCGTGTCGAAGGTCCCTGGTGCGCAGGCCTGCCCCGACAAGCGGATGGCGGCGCCCTTCTTCGATCCCAGCACCTTCTTCGCGGGCCGCGCGGTGCCGCGCACGTGGATGTAGGCCTTGCCGTCCTTCTCCGCCGGATCGAGCCAGGTGCGATGCACGCCGATCAGCTCGCCATTCGGCGCGGCGATCAGGCCCAGCATGGCGGGGCCTCGGTGAATCTCCACCCACTCACCCGCCTGCCGGTCCATGTATGGCAACGCCTCGTGATACCGCAGGACTTCGGGCGGGGTCAGGATGTCGGGCCCGAGCCCGCGGCCGGAGAGATATACTTCCACGGCCGTTCCCGCGATCGGCTTGCCCTCCGCCCAGATCGCGCGCGCCGCGGCGATCGACTTCCGTCGCTCGTCCTCCGCCCGCCGCTCTCTCGCCTCGCGCTGCCGGGCGATCTCGCCCTCGCGCCGCGCGAGCTCCTGCGGCGACAGGCGCACGTCGCGATCACCGACGAGCCAGGCCAGCGCCGCCGGGAAGTCGCATCCGAGCGCGAGCTCGACGAGGCCAATCCCGTCGCCCCCCTGGCAGCTGCGGCAATTGTAGACGTCGCGATCGGTGTTGATGGAGAACCGGTCGGTCCCGCCACAGCTGGGGCACGGCCCCGTCCATTCGCGGCCGGCGCGCTTCAACGTGGCGAGCAGTCCAAGGCGCTCGGCGATTTCGCCGATCGGGATGGATCGGGCTTCCATGAGACGGGCATCGTCCTGGTTCATGAGGCGAGCTGCCCACGGGCGAGCGCCCGGTCCCGGCGGTCCGCGAAAAAGTCAGAGAGCGCCACGCGCGCCCATTCGATCCGGGCCTTCGCCCGGAATTCGCCGCCTTCCGCGAAGGCCACGTCGAGTTCATGCGCGGCGAGGACGAGGCCGGGCATCGGGCTGTCGGCGAAGCGATCGAGGCGCGTCAGCGCCAGGCGCAACGCGTCGAACGCCTTCATTCGATCCGCATCCGTCGGCTTGCCTAGAACGATCGATGTCAGGGCGGAGATCACGAGCTGATCGGCATCGGTGAAGCGCGGAGCATCGGTCATGAGAGATCGGCCCTTTCCTGCCATGCGAAGACCGGCGCCTGCGCCGGGGCGATCTCTCGCGCCAGCTCGTGCACGAAATCCTCGAGTTCTGCGCCTGCCGCCGTCGCGCTGCCGCGGCGCATGTGCTCGTCGAAGGAGTCGAGCGCCCGGTGCAAAGCCGGGCCGTGACCGGTCTCCAGATCGACCTGCTCGCGCAGCCATGCGATCGACATCGCCTCTTTCCGCCCGGCCTTCGCGCGCAACGCGATCCCGAGGGCAATCATGCCGATCTCGACGCCCCTCATTGCAGCATCCCCATCAGCCCGCCTTCTGGCGGCCGCAGGTGGTCGGGCAGTGGCGGATAATCCCCCGGCCGGGTCAGCCGCGCCCGGCAAGGCGGAATGCGCTCGAAAATCGTGCGATCGGCCCCAACGACTTTGTCCTTCGTCCAGACGAGCCAGGCGTAGGACGTCGCGGTCGAAGGCTTGCGTAGCGCATGCGTTTCCGCGTCCCAGACCGGGACGTCCGGATCGAGCAGCACGCCGCGCCAGATGGGGACTCGCTCGACGAAGGGCAGGACGAATGTCTCCGGCCTCACGGAGAAGAGGGTCCGGTATCGCTCGGCCCCTTCGACGAAGGATGTGCGAACGAAGACCGCCACGCCCTCGCGCGCGACATCCAGCCCGCGTTGGATGAACTGATCGGCGACCTTGAAGGGAGGGTTCGTGATGACCCAGCCCGGGCGGCGCTCGTGCAGGCCCGGCGCGCCCAGGAAGTCGCAGACGCCATCCATGCCCGGCCAGCCATAATCGAAGATATCGGTAGCCGTGATCTCGGCGAAATGCTCCGCGAGCGGCTGCGCCATGTGTCCGCGGTTGCAGGCCGGCTCCCAGCAGGATTGTTGACCTAGGTCGAACCCTTCGCGCTCGAGGAACTTGCAGAGTGCGCGTGTCGCCCAGGGCGGCGTCGGGAAATCATCGAGCGCGTCAGGCGCCGGGGCGCGTTGCTGCATGACGGCAGAGGACCGATTTTGCCGACCGATCATGCCGCGGCTCCCTGAGCGAACTGGCGCAGGAGCGCGAGCATCGATGCCCGAGTGAGGTCGTTCAACGTTTTGCCGCGGTACTCAGGGCGCTTGCGTAGGGCGCTGGCCTGCTCGGAAATCTCGACGAGGGAATGGGCGCGACAAAACCTTTCGAGCAGGGCCGTCGGCGCCTTGGCCTCGGCGACTACGGCCAACCATGGCTTGACGATGCCCGCCAGATAGAAAGCCGGGTCGCCGACCTCGTCGGCTCGGCGGATGGCGCGCAGACCGCGAACCACGACGTCCTCGCATCCCGCTTCTATGTAGCTGCGGATGAGCGGAACGGTGTAGATTTCTCCGGCGCGCTTTTGTGTGTTGGACCGGTTGGACGTCATGAGACGGCATCCGGCCTCCTCGACCGCCGCGCGGCTGGCGATGGCCCAGGGTTCACGTGCGGCCAGCGCCGCCTTGTAGATCTGAAGCTGCGAGATCGCCGTGACGTTGCCGTTCACCCAGGAGAACGACGACGCCTGCTCCGCCACGCTCATGTGCACGACCATGCAGGGCACGGCCTCGATCCCGCACATCAGTGCGGCATGGGTGCGATGCTGACCGTCGATGATGGCGAAGAGGCCGCCGGGGACCGGCGCACAAAGGACGGGCGTGAAGCGGCTCCAACGGAAGTCACCGGCGATCCGCCGGATGGATTTCCAGTTCGCCGGGCCAAGTCCGCGCTGATACGCATCGTCTACCCTAAGCTTCACGATCTCCACCCATTCCATAATCGGGGCAGGCTGGTCGATCAGTTCTACGGGCTTGGCATCGGCGATGGAAATGGCGCGGAGTGATCCGCGATCCGAAACAACGTCCTTCATCCGTCGGTCCTCATCTTCGCGGACTGGCTGAAGAGCGCCGCACCCGGCCGCGGTTCACGCCATTGCGCGGCGATCCAGTCGCGTACGATGGGTGGATCGACTCCCGCGAGCGTGCAGACCTCTCCAAACCCGTACGTGCTCGGCCAGCCGTCTACAGTTGCGCCGTTCTTTCGCCCGGCTTTGAAATGCTCGCGCAGGTTCTCGAGTAGGACCGCGCCCCAAAGACGTTTGCAGGAAACGTGATCAGTAGCGCGGGCCGAGAAGGGCGCGACACGGATCGGTGGGTTCCGGCGCGCGATCGGGCGGGCGTCGAACGCATTCATGAGGCATCCTCCTCGATCCAGAAGACGGGTGTGTTGCTGTCGATCGCGGTCCAGGCGTCGGCCCAGACGTCGTGCGAGACGTCGCGCCCCGGAAGCGCCGGGATCAGAACCTGCGCGGCGGATTGAAGGATCGGGCGGACCCAAACACCCCGATCGAGATCGGCAGAGCGCGCCGTCCGCACCATGAGGTCGAGCGAGAGCGCAGGCACGATCGCCGTGATCCCCGTCTCGGCCAATGCCCGCGTGAGATCGGCAAGCGCCCACATCTCGCGGCGCATACGGCCCGGCACGAGCGCGGCACGATGCGCCTCGTCGAGGCCGTAAGGTGTCGCGACATAGGTCAGCGACCGACGCGCGGTGCCCAGAAAATCCGCCATCGTGCGGCGAACGAAGAGACCGGTAGACCCAGCATGGCGGTCGAGGCTCGGCCAGTCGAGTGCGTGGCCGGGATCGTTCTGCGCGCCGCTCATTGCATGCAGCCTTGGCGGATGATCATGCTACCATGGCGGTACCGACGGACGTGAGCGCGCCCGCCGGTACCTTTCGACCCCTCAAGAACAGCCCAAGAGAGGACGACTTCGATGAGCGACGACAAAAAAGAAGATCGGCAGCGCCGCGAGCCGGAAAGGCACATGCGGTACATGGGGGTGCGACCGCCACCACCGAGCCGCGTTGGCAATTCAGTGGGAGTGAGACAGCCGCGCAAGCCGGATCGGAACGAAGACAAGCCCCCTTCACCCCCCGACAAGGAAAAATAGACATGACACCTGATCGAGACGGAATTCGGTTCAACGTCTTGAGAAACGCGCACTACCACACCGCCCGCAGGCGCGGTCTGGAGCGCGCCAATCGGATCTTTTCGCTCTTGATCATCGTGCTGGGCGCGGCGGCGGTCGGCGATGCCGCCGCGCGCCTCGGCGTCGGAACCGTTTGGATCGGTGCGGCCGTTGCCTTCGTTGGCTCGTTGCAACTGGTCTTCGACTTCGGCCGCCAGGCGCGGGACCATCAGGCGCTGCAACGCGATTACTACCGGCTCTTGGCCGAAATCGAACGAACTATAGAGCCCACAGCAGAACAGCTCGCCGGATGGCACGGCGACATGATCGCAATCACTGCCGATGAACCGCCCACCATGCGCGCGCTGGATGCCAGAGCCTACAACGACACGCTCGGATCGCTCGGGTACGACGACGCTGGCGATCGTTTGGTTGTCCCGTGGCAACATATTGTGCTTGGCCACGTCCTCCCCTTTGAGGGTTACGAGTACCGAAAGCGATCCGAGATCGCGGACGACGCGACGTGAGCGCATGCCGGCACGCGTCGATCCCTCCAAACCACACTGAGAGAGGACGACTTCGATGAGCGACGAAATGAGGACGACCGCCACGATTTCAGATGGCCAAATCGAATGGACGCAGGGAGAAGAGGGCGAAACATTCGGCTTCTTCAGCGTGTATATACCCATGCAGCTCACCCACGAGACCGGCGGCTACGAGGCGCAATCGACCGTCCTTTTTCACGTGCCAGTATTTCCAAAGAACGGACGCGAGACTCCGTATGCTGAAGTCGAGTTCGAAGCCGCACGATCTCTTCCGAAGGCACTTCGAGACGCTGCGGATCAGATTGAAGAGCAGGTCGAAGCATCCGCGCAGCTGCGGCTCGTAGCGCTCGCCATGCGGACGCGAGACGAGTGAGATCAAACATCGCGTGGCTCCGTGATTGACGGAGCGGCAGGTGAAGGCGCGCCCGTACCACCCTGCGTTGAAACAACTTTCTGGGGTTGTGCGGCGGAATTTCGCTCACCATCTTTTGCGTCATGTGCAATATTATTCGCTCGCATCTCGATCAGCAGCGCCCGCACCTTCTCGGCGGTCTCTGGCCAGATGCGTTTGCCGGCGCAGAGCCTCCGGTAGAAATGCCCACCCTGCCCGGCGCGCTTGCCTACCGTACTAGGATGCACGCCGAGCGCCGAAGCGACCGCTTCAACTTCTCGACGGAGTTCTTCCGAGAGTGTGCTCATGCCGAAGGACGCTAGTGTGATAAATCACACTGTTCAACGAGAAACTTCACATTCGTGCGCGAAGATGGCGTGCGGTAAGTTTCTCACCATGAGCACTACTCACGTTTTTGTCCAAAACCTCCTGCAAGCCATGCGCGAAGAAGGCATGAGCGAAGCGGAACTGTCTCGCAAAGCGGGAATGAGCCGCCGTGGCGTAACAGATCTCCGTGAAGGCCGAGCGCAAAGTCCGAAGCTTTCGACGGTCTTCGCACTGGCGGAAGCCTTAGGTAGAGATCCCGGTGAGTTAATGGGGCTTGGAAAGCGGCCCCAAGTCAGAGCTGATCTGGCGGATTTTCTTTCCCAATACGACGAAGCCGATCAAGAGCGATTTCTATCGGCACTGGTCGCGATGAGTCGTCATCGGGCTTGAGCGCAATGAGCGCTAGACACTCTTCAAGATAGGTAAGTTTCACACGGATCTCCCAGTTCTACTGCATAAGTAGAACATTTGCGAACGCGCACAAAATGTGATTTTTCACACAAACATAGTTGACGGTGTGAAGCTTCACACGCATAGTTCTCCCCATCGGCTCACACCGAGCCATCAAGGAGACCAAAATGCACGGTTTCGACCATAATCTGATCGCGTTACGGCGGGCGACAGGCGCGAGCCGCGCCGCGCTTGCCTGGACGATCCAGATCGTTCTTCTGGAGGTCGCCGGACGGCCTGACCTCTGCCTCCGCGAAGCGGATCGCATCATTGCCCTGAGCGACGCTCGCCACGACCCGGCCCGCGCCGAGCGGAGGCCGTCCTGATGTTCGGCCCGAACCGCACCCAGGATGCCGAGCGCGCAATCGAGGCGCATGTCCTCGGTGCGGCTGTCACTTTGCGGCTCGAAACCGAACTGCCTCTGGCGCACGTCCTGTCTCAAACGGTTGCGGTCGCGATGCGCAAGCTGTCGGAGATCGACGCCCTGTCGGCGTCCGAGCTTGGTGACGCACTGATGATGCTGACCTGGCCAGAGGCGACGGTCGCGGAACGGCTCGACGCGCAAGGCGTCGTGACCGCCGCACGGGAGCGTCTCGCCGCAGCGGAACGCATTCTATGCGACGCTGCGGCCGAACGGCATGCCTTTCCGGATAACGTGGTGCCTATAGCGCCGTTCGGCCGTGGCACGATGGGCGGCGTCTGGATCGCCGAACAGATCGCCAACGCGGAACGCGGGCCGTCCGAAGACGCGTCATGAGTTGCTGTCAGCAGACGAAGAACAGCGGCAGCTATTCCGGCGTCTCCGGTCCTGTGCCGTTCTGCAAGGCCTGCGGCCGGACCGGCGCGTCCGTCAAGGCACGGTAGCACCCCCTCATTCCCATCCCTGCGCGATCCTGGTCGCGTGGGGTTGCCGGCGGGGCGCGTTCTCCTCCTCCGCGTCTCGCCGGTACCGATTGCCTCCGCGCGCCCATTTTCTGTCCGGGCGCGCGGCACCTGCCGGGGGCATCGAGCCCGCTCTGCCCCCGGCCTTTTGTTCTGAAATGAGGATTCCCCGATGACAGAACGTCAATTTACCCCTGCATCCGAAGAAGAACTGAATTGCGAATTCGCTCTGCGCCGGGCCGACACCTGTGAAGAGACGATCACAATCCTTGTCCGCAGCGCCCTGATCTGGATTGCCGGAATCGGCAGTGCCGCATGGCTCGGCGCAAGGGTTCTGTCATGAAGCACCCTGCGCTTCCCCGTTTCGCCGATCTGCGCGACGGCGGCCTCATGCAACGCCCGGACTTCGGCCGCGCAGTCTGGACTGCGATCGAGGTCCTGATCCTGTCGACCGTGCTGCTTTTCCTTGGTGCCACGGCCTACTTCGTTGCCCAGGGCGCCGGGCAATGGCTCGCGGCTTCGATCGAATGTCGCGGCGGCATCATGGCGGCGGAGCTGCTCCGATGACCGCGATTGCCACTTTCCTCGGCGCGTGCCTCGCCATCCTGATCGAGGTTTTCGCCGACGTGCATCCGCCGCTGCCGATCCCCGAGGGACCGCTGCCGTTCAACGCCCCGCAGATCGCCGCGGAGGGTGCGGCATGATCCTGCGCCTCCTCGCCGTCATCCTTCCGCCGGTCGCAATCATCGCGCTGGCCGTCCTTCTCGCCGCCTGCGGTCCGCAAGGCCGTCTCGGCCCGGCCGTCGTCGACGGCTGCCTCGTCAATCCCCACACCCTCTGCGCGAAGGAAATCGCACCATGAAGACGTTCTTGACCGCCGCCACGCTAGCCATCGGCCTGGCGCTTCCCGCCTCCGCCACCGTCCTGCGCACCGTGGACGGCCCCGGCGCAGGAGCCACGGCGCTCGATCTCGACCTGTCGGCGTTCACGGTCCTCTCGACCTATTCGCCCGGCCGCACGATGGTCGAGCCGTTCGGCCAGCCCCTTCTGGTCGAGCCAGGCACCCCGGAGGCCGACCTTAAGGGCTACGTGCCCGACCGGCTCAAGGGCGGGCGCGACGGAGCCGACGGCGCCTGGATCGACAGCAACGGCGCGAACGGCCTACGCATCGACTTGCCCATTCCCGGCATCGAGACGCTGACCATGCGGATCAGCGATGCGATGGATGCCGTACCGAACATGACAATCACGGCGCCTGGCGCGATCCTGTCGCTCGACGGCCTCCGCGAGAACCACAACGCGGTGTGGATCGAGGCCAGCGATATCGACGACCCTGCAAGCTTCTGGCTGTCGTTCTTCTTCGGCGTCCGCGACGCCGTGGGATTTCCGACGGAAGTCTACGCTACCACGACCCCCGCCCCGATCCCACTTCCCGCCGGGGGCATCCTGCTCGCGACCGGGCTGGCCGCGCTGGCGCTCCGGTGGCGGTCGACGTGATGGGCTGGGTGGAGGCCACGCGTCTTTTTCAGAGGCAAATCGTAGTTGGGAGAATGCTTGTCGCGAAACCGGTGCCTACATGCCCGGTCTCGCAACGCGTCTCCGCATTGAAGCGGACGAATTGGCGGATCGCTATCCGGACGATACCACCGGAGGATCGTGTGAAAAGTAGACATCCGACATCGCCGCGCATCGAACGAAAGAATTCATCATGCTGACCCGCCTCGCCATCATCGCCCTGCTCGCGCTCACAGCTTGCGACGATGCCGACACCGATCACGATACGATTCGCGTCACGGCCGATATGATCGTCGACGGCGACACGGTACGGATCGCCGATGGCCCAAACATCCGCCTGACCGGTGAAGGCAACGATCCGTTCGACACGCCCGAGACGTACAAGCCGGGATGCACTGAGGAAGCGCAACTCGGGGCGCAGGCCTCTGCTCTCCTGCGGAGCCTGATGCCTGGCGAAGCGCAGATCATCCGCCGCGGTGGTGGGGGCTTCGGCCGCGATCTCGGCGTGCTCTATGGCAACGACGGCGAGGACGTGAAGGTGGCACTCTTAGCCGCCGGGCTGGCGCGGGAAAGCATGAACGCCGATTGGTGCGGGGGGAGCTGACCATGACCGTCCCTCGCCCTGAGTTCGTCCGCGTCAGCGACGCACCCGCTGTCTACGGAATGGACCGCTCGACCGTCTACCGATGGGCTGAGAAAGGCGTCATCACGATCTACCGCCGGGGCCGCATGTCGTGGGTGAAAGCCTCTGAAATGTCGCATTACATCGAAACTGGCTTGGGGGACCAGCCGGGGGACCAAAAGGACAAAACCTGAAATTTTTGAACTATAACAGTGTTTAATGGTGCCCGAGGAGGGATTCGAACCCCCGACCCTCGACTTACAAGATCGCCGCTCTGGCCAACTGAGCTACACGGGCAACGTTACCGCTTCTAGTCGATCGCGCCTGCCGCTGTCCACCGTTCGGGCTCAGCGATTCATCCGCGCGAGCGTCACGACCGCCACGAGCCCCACCCCGGTCACGAGGAGCGCCGCCGGGGCAGCATCGCCGATCCGCTCGAGCGAGGCCTGCTCGTAGACCCGGGTCGCGAGCGTATCGAAATTGAATGGCCTGAGGAGCAGCGTGGCGGGGAGTTCCTTCACGCAATCGACGAAGACGAGCAGGAGCGCTGTCGACACCGATCCCCGGATCATCGGCAGGTAGACCGAGCCGAGCGTGCCGCCGGCGCTTCGCCCGAGCGCGCGCGCGGCCATCGGCAGGCTCGGGGAGATGCGCTCCATCGCCGTATCTGCCGCGCCCTGCGCGATGGCGAAGAAGCGCACGACGTAGGCCAGCACGATCGCAGCCCCCGTTCCAGTCAGGATCAACCCCGGATCGTCGAAGCCCAGCGCCGCAATCGAATCGGCCAGGGTGTTGTCGAAGGCTGCGAGCGGCAGCAGGATCCCGACGCCCAGCACCGCGCCCGGCGCGGCGTAGCCGATCGTGGTGACGGGCATCAGCAGACGCGGCAGCGCATGGCCCGACAGCCGCACGCCGTAGACGAGGAAGAGCGCGAGGCCGACCGTCAGGGCCGACGCCGCACCGCCCACGCCGAGCGTGTGCAAGAGCGCCTGGCCCAGCGCGGGATCGACCCAGGCATCGACATTCGCGATCGCGTGCCCCGTCAGGACCCCCACGGGCAGGACGAACCCCCCGAGCACCGGAAGAAGGCAAGCGAGGCACGCCAGCATCCCGCCGAGTCCCGTCAGCCGGATCGGCGTGGCCGGCCGCGCATAACGCGACATCTGGCTGACGCGGGCCCGGCGACGCGACAACCGCTCCGCCGTCATGAGAAAGAGGACGAGGCCCAGGATCACGCAGGCGATCTGCGCGGCCCCACCGGCATTTCCCATCTCCAGCCAGACGGTGAAGATGCCGGTGGTGAGCGTCTGCACGCCGAAATAGTCGACGACACCGAAATCGTTGATCGTCTCCATCATCACGATCGCCGTTCCCGCGGCGATCGCCGGTCGGACGAGCGGCAGACCCACGCGGAAGAACCGTCCGACGGCCCCCGCGCCCAGCGCGCGCGCCACGTCGAAGGATGCGCCGGACTGTTCCCGGAATCCCGCCCGCGCGAGGAGATAGACATAGGGATAGAGCGCAGCGGACAAGACCAGAATTGCCGCGGGCCGCGACCGGACCTCGGGGAAGACGTAGTCCCTTGCGCTCTCCCAGCCCATCAGCGCCCGCAATCCAGTCTGCACCGGCCCGGCATATTCGAGAAAGTCGACAAGGGCGTAGGCGCCCACGTAGGCAGGGATCGCGAGCGGGAAGAGCAGCGCCCATTCGAGCCAGCCGCGTCCCGGAAAGCGGTACATCACGACGAGCCACGCGGTCCCCGTACCGACGATCGCCGACAGGAGGCCCACGCCGGACATGAGGATGATCGAGTTCCCGAAATAGCGCGGCAGCGTGGTCGAGATCAGATGCCCCCAGATCGGCTCGGAGGGAAACAGCGCGAGCCACAGGATCGCCCCGACCGGCAAGAGGACGAGCGCGGCAATGACGATCGCCCCGAACGACCAGGCGTCGGGGAGGCGGGGCAACCGGCGATATGTCCGAGCGATTTGGTCGGTCATGGATACTGCGCTAGGCAATCCCCGCGTCGCTGTCCAGTCCATCGTGCCCGGAACGGACCGTATCACGCGTCCGGCCGCAATTTGCGCGGCTGGCAGGTCGTGCCGAACACCGATAGGCACATGAGGAACCCCCGAGATGCGCAGGAGCCCCCATGCCGATCACCCGTCCGTACATTCCCCGCCTCGCCTTCATCTTCGATTTCGATCTCACCCTCGCGGGTGATTCGTGGAACGCGGTCTGCGCCGAGCTCGGGATCACCCGCGATGAATGGCGTGACCGGTTCCGCGCGCCGCTGGGCGAGGGTTGGGATCCCATCCAGCAGAAGGCGCAGGGACTGCTTGACGCGGCCGACGCGCTCGACGTGCCGCTGACGCCGGAGCTCTTCGAGCGGGCGGCCAGTCGGATCGAGATCTTTCCGGGCGTGCTCGACATGCCCGCGCGCATTCGGGCCGTGGTGGAGGAGATCCACGCGGAGATCGAATGCGAATTCATCGTCCTGTCGTCGGGCTTTTCGGAACTGATCCATCCGACGGCGGTGGCGAAGGCCTTCGACGAGGTCCATGCCGGGGCCTTTCACATGCAGGACGGACGTGCGCGCTGCGTCAAGCGGACCATCACCCATGCCGAGAAGGCGCTCTATATCCGCGCCCATGCGGAGGGGCTCTCCGTCGCGGAATCGAACTCTCCCGGCACGTCGGACGCGCTGGTCGACGCGCACGACCTGCACGTTCCGTTCGACCAGATCGTCTATGTCGGGGACGGCGCGAGCGATCTGCAGGCTTTCGGCTATCTCGACGCGATGGGTGGCCTGACGATCGGCATCACCGAGGATGGCGCGTTCGAGGCGCGGGAAGAACAATCGTCGTCGCAACGCGTCGACGCGCTTTCCGCTCCCGATTACAGCGATGGCGCCGCGCTCTTCGTCGCGCTGCAGCACGCCGCCCGCGCGGGCGCCTCGCGGATCGCCTTGCGCAGCTGATCCCGCGGGCGCGGCGCCGGGGTCAGTCGTGCTCCCGGCCGGGGTCGGGCTCCGTTTCCCCCTCGACCGCCTCGACGCCGACCCGCGCGATGGCGAGCCCCTCGACCACCTCGACCTCGAAGCGGAGACCGGCGATCTCGCATTGGTCGCCCTCGCGCGGCGGTCGGCCCAGGTGCTCCAGCAAAAGGCCGGCGATGGAGCGCGACCGCGACGTGTCGAGCCCCCAGTCGAAGCGCTCGTTGAGACGCGAGATCGGCGCGGTGCCCGCGATCTTCCAGCGCCGTCCGAGTCGGGATTCCGTATCCGGCTCGTCGATCTCGAACTCGCTGTGGACCTCTCCCACGACCTCCTCGATCGCGTCCTCGAAGGCCACCGCACCGAGCACGCTGCCGAATTCGTCGACGACGAGCGCCATATGGGTGCCGTGCTGGCGCATGTTGTCGAGCAGCGCGGCGGTATCGAGGCTCGCGAGCACCTTCGGCAGCGGCCGCAGGATCCCCTCAAGCCCCTCCGCGTCGAGCGGCGCTCCACCCTCCGTCTGATGGCGGATGACGTCCTTGACGTGGACGACCCCCAGCGACGCATCAAGCCCGCCGCGCGTCACCGGCAGACGGCTCGGTCCGGCATCGAGGATCCGCGCGGTGAAATCGTCGTCGTCCAGCTGATTGAGGTCGATGGAGAGGACGCGGCGGCGCGGCGTCATCAATTCATCCGCCCGCCGTGCCTGAAGCCGCACGATGTTCTTGATGAACTCCGCCTGTTCCGCACCGATCGCGCCACCCTCGTGGGAATCCTCCGCGATGGCGGCAAGCTCCCGAGGCGAATAGAACCGCGCCTCGCTCCGGTCGAGCCCGAAGATCGAGAGAAGCGCCTGGCTGATGACGTTAAGAAAGGCCACGAACGGGCGGAAGATCAGTTCGAAGAAACGGATCACCGGCCAGAGCGCCACGAGCAGACGCTCCGCGCCCTTGAGCGCCATCGCCTTCGGGATCATCTCGCCGAGGACCACGTGGAAATAGGTAAGCACGATCACGGCGAGGATCAGCGCCACGACATGGATCGCGGCCCCCTCGATCCCGAAATTGGCGAGCGGCGCCTCGATCCAGCCGGCGATCTTGTGCTCGCCGTACATTCCGAGACCGATGGAGGCGAAGGTGATCCCGAGCTGCGCGACCGCGACGTACCGATCCTGTGCCTCCGGGCCCTGAAGCGTTCCGGCGATACGGGCGCCGCGATCCGAGACCGTCTCCACCCGCGAGAGGCGCGATCCGACGATGACGAATTCCATGGCGACGAAGATGCCGTTGATCGCGATCAGGGCCGCGATGATGCCGAGACCGATCACGTCTTTTCCATCTCTTGCGTCCTGGGAAAGGAGATGAGGCGCGGCAGGCCGTTCTCGACGCTGTCCACCCGGAACTTAGTGCCCGCGACCGTAACCCCGGCGCCGCGCCGTGCATCCTCGACGCCGAGCTTCAGCGCGACGAGGCCGGAGAGCGTATCTGCCTGATCTTCCGGCAGGCCGAGATCGAACTTCCTGTTGATCTCGCGGACCGGCAGATCGCCGCGCAGCACGACACGGTCCTTTCGATGGCGGATCCGAGGCTCCTCGTCGTCGAACTCGTCGACCACCTCGCCGATGATCTCCTCGATCAGGTCCTCGAGCGTCACCAGGCCCGAAATCACGCCGTATTCGTTGAAGATCACCGCGAGGTGGGCGTTCTCCGATTGCAGGCGGTTCCAGACCTCAGCGAGCGACAGACTATCGGGAAGGACCTGGAGCGGCCTCAGGATATCGTCGATCCGCGCCTCCCCGTCCTCCCGTGCGAGCGCGTGCAGATCGCGGATATGGACGAAGCCGACCGGACGGTCGGTGCCGTCGCCGTCGATGACCGGAAAGCGGGTGAAAGGCGTGGCGAGCATCGCGCGCAGCGCCTCACCGGCACGCAACTCGGTCGTCATCATCTCGATCCGGACCCGCGGTGCCATCACCTCGCTGACCGTGCGGTCCTGAAACGACAGGACCTGCCGCATCATCTCGTGCGCAGAGCGCTCGATCGCCCCGCCCTCGAGGCTGTCGGCAATGAGCTGCCGGAGCTCTTCGTGGCTGTGCTCCTCGCCCGTCTCCTTCGGCTTGTCGAGGCCGAGGCGGCGCATGATGAAGAGCGCCGATCCGTTGAGGAGCGCGATGAAGGGTCCGAGCAGAAGGAGCGACCAGCGCATCGGACGCGACGTCGCCATGGCCGTATTTTCCGGTGCGCGGACGGCGATGGACTTGGGAAATAGCTCGCCGAAGATCACCTGGAGCACGCTCAGCACGATCAAGATGAGCGGCGCCGCGACGGCCGGTCCCTGCAATCCCGCCGGCAGGACCGGCTCGAGAAGCGGCTCGATATAAGGCAGGAGCGCGCGCTGGCCGTAAAAGCCGATCACGAGGCTCGTGAAGGTGATGCCGACCTGCGCGCAGGCGATGTAGCGGTCCATCCGCTTCTCGTCGCCGATCGTCTCCTCGAGATACCGGGCCTCGGTGGAGCCGTCCTCGGCCTGCGCTTCGAGTTTCGGCCTACTGGCGGAAACGGCGGCGAATTCCGCGGCCACGTAGAACGCGTTGGCAAGCAACATGGCGACGATAACTATCAGCACGAGTATCAGCGCCATGCGGGTCCTTCTCACATCTGTCCAGGGGGCCTCGCCATCGACGGACCTGTCCCGGGGGAAGAGCCTGCTCGCGGCGTGGTTCCGTCACGTCCGCGTTTCGTGCCTGGTTCGCTCACACAGCGGGGGCGTGCGCCCTCCCTACATGCCGAGAGCTTCCTTGTAGAGATCGATCACCGCCTCCTGCTCGGCGACATCGTCCTTGTCCTTCTTGCGCAGGCTGACGATCGCGCGGAGCGCCCGCTGGTCGTAGCCGCGACCCTTCGATTCCGCATAGACCTCGCGGATCTGGTCGGAGATGTCCTTCTTCTCGGATTCCAGCCGCTCGATCCGCTCGACGAACTGGCGGAGTTCCTCCGCGGTGACGCGGTAATTCTCCGCGGAATTTTCCTGGTCCATTGTCACGATCTGCCTTCTGCTGCCTTGATTCTATGCCCGAGATGGCGGCGGCCACCGCGCCTCTCTCCCCGGGAGCCTCGCGCCTGCCGGTGAACGGTGTCCTGCCGGACGGTTCGCACTACTTAGCCCGCGGGTTCCTCTAGTTGCGGCACGCCCGAGAGACAAGGCGCGGTCTCCGGCTTGCCACGACCGCCATCTTGGCCTAGCGAGGCTGCGGCCTCGACGGAGATACGGCATGGATTGGCTCATCTGGATCGGAACCGTGCTCTCGATCATCGGTCTCGGGGGTCTTCTCTGGTGCATCGTGGAGGCGCTCCGCGCCCGCCGATCGGGGCTCGACGATGCGGGGCTCAGGACGCGGCTGCAGCGGCTCGTCGCCTGGAACATGGCCGCACTCCTGCTCTCCATGCTGGGGCTCGCCATCGTCGTCGTCGGGATATTTCTTTCCTGATCCGACCTGCTCGGCCGGCGTCTTCCGACCGGATTGACACCGCCGCCGCGCGTGACATCCTGCGCCCTCCTGCCGCAGGCCCGCGGCGACCACCGACAGCGCCGGTCGTCCCACCGGCCCCATCCGGGATCGCTACCCCATGCAGATCAACCGTCTCACACCCGCCTATGCCGTCTCGCCGCAGATCGAGCCGGACGATCTTGCCGCCCTGCGCGAGGCCGGGTTCACGGCCGTGATCTGCAACCGCCCCGATGCGGAGGTGGATGCGGCGCATTCGGCCGACGCGCTCCGCGCGGCCGCCCGCGACGCGGGGCTGGTCTTCCACGAGAACCCCGTCGTCAATGGCGCGCTCGGGCCGGAGGAAGTCGAAGCGCAACGCACGATCCTGACGGCCGCCGACGGCCCGGTCTTCGCCTATTGCCGCTCCGGCACGCGATCCGCCATCGTCTGGGCGCTCGGCGCGGCTGCCGACCAGCCGGTCGACGAGATCCTCGGCATGGCGCGTCAGGCGGGCTACGACCTCGAGGGCCTCCGTCCGCAGCTCGAGCGCATCGCGGCGGGCGCGACGTTCTGAACGGCGCCGCGTCTCACTCGAGCGCCGGTGCCGCGCTTGCGATCTCGACGTTCTCGAAGGGCGCGGACGCGGGTGAGCCCAGCCGCACCGCTTTGCGCCCCGCAGACTGACCGAGCCGCCCGTCGGACAGGACGGCGCCCGTCGCGGTCACAAGCCTGACCCGGTCGATCGACTGACGCGACAGCGGCAGAACGGTGCCAACCTCCAGCGACTGCACCTTCTCGACCGAAAGCGTCAGGCGCTGCAGCTCGGCACGCAGGTTCACCTCGCTGCCCATGAGCCTGCCGCTGAGCTGCGAAGACCAATCCTTTACGACTTCGCCCTCGGGCTCGGGCGCGGGCAATCGGGGCAGGATGACGTCGATCCGCCCCACCCGCTCGCCGGACGGGCCGAGCGACAGATCGAGTTGCGTATGGTCATGGGGCGCATCGGCCATCAGAAGGACGATCTTGCGAATCTCGTTCAGATGCGTGGCGTAGCGGTAGCCGCTCGTTATCGGCGTCTCGAGATCGCCCGCGAGCGCCTCCTGCGACTCGAGAAAGCGATCGATCGGATCGGCCATCATCGCGGCATCCGTAGCCGTCACCGCACGTGGCGTTGTCGCGCGGGAATAGACGCGACCGATCGTCATCATCTCCACGATCGAGTTCACCACGCCCGGATCGAGAATCGCGATGCCGTAGCCATGCGGCCCGTCGAGAAGCGCGCAGAGCGCACCCTCTCCCACCATCGCGCCGATCTCGTCCGGCGTCAGCGACGCCTGCTCCATGCCGGTCACCGCGGCATCGAGGCCGATTGCGCGCGAAAACCCGTGGATCAGCGCCCGGCGCCAGACCCTGCGGGGATCGAGCGCGGGCGATTTCGGGGCACGGCGCGGCGCGCCGATCTTGCGGCGGAGAGGAGAGAGCTCTGACATCGGGGCGGGCCGTCCTGGCTTCGTTTGCACAGACGCTCGCAGAACGAGGTTACGAAAGCTTAAAGCCGCGCCGGGGAAAGATCGATCGACGGTGAATGAAGCCTTCTGACGGCCCCTTCGTTAAGATGATGTTTACGCTAACGATCGCAGGCTTCACGGCGGAAGCGGACGCCGTACCTGTGCGCCCCTTTGCAAAACGTTACGCAGAACGGATCGGAGGCCACGCGATGACGAGATCGGGCCGGACCCGCCGCAGCGTGCTGTGCGGCGCCGCCGCGACCGCCCTTGCCGGACCTCTGCTCGCCGCCCGCCGAGCGCGGTCCCAGGACGCCTCCTTCACCAACGCCCCCACCGAAAGCACCGTCACGTTCGGCATCGTCGTCGCGCAGAGCGGGCCCTATGCGGAGGAGGGCGAGGAGGAACTGCGCGGCTTCACACTCGCGATCGACCATCTCAACGGCAAGGGCGATGGCGGGATGCTCGCGACCTTCTCCTCTCGCGCGCTCGACGGGGCGGGGATCCTTGGAAAACGGATACGGTTCGTGGCGGGCGACAGCGAGGCGCATTCCGGCATCGCGCGGGCCGCCGCAAGACGGATGATCGAGGCGGACGGGGCGGTCATGCTGACGGGCGGATCGTCTTCCGGCGTCGCCGTCGCGGTGCAGGGTCTTTGCCGGGACGTTGGCATTCTCTACATGAGCGGCCTCAGCCATGCGAACGCCACCACCGGAAAGGACAAGGCCGCCAACGGCTTTCGTCATTTCCTCAACGCGCACATGTCCGCCCTCGCCCTCGCACCCGCCCTCGCGGAGATCTGCGGGCGCGACCGGATGGCCTATCACATCGCGGTCGATAACGGTTGGGGCCAGGCGCAGCAGCATTCCGTTGCCGAGGCGACGGAGGCGATCGGCTGGAAGACGGCAGGCGTCGCCATGACACCACCGGCCCGGACCGACTTCTCCGCGTTTCTACCGGCTTTCCTCGAATCGGGGGCCGATGTTCTCGTGCTCGACCAGTACGGCGGCAACCTCGTCAATTCCCTAAAGAGCGTCGAGCGGGCCGGTTTGAGGGAACGGCAGGTTTCGGGGCGAACCATCGAGCTGGTCGCGCCCTTCGTTTCCGATCTCGCGGCCCGCCGCGCGGGCCATGCCATCGCCGGTGTCATCGGCACGCAGAACTGGCATCCGGAACTCGAGGAACGGATGGGGGTGCGCTATGCCGGGAGCGACGCCTTTGTGCGGAGCTACGTTGCCGCCTACGGTACACCTCCAGGTCAGGCGGCACAGACCTGCTATGCGCAGACCCTCCTCTACGCCGATGCGGTCGCACGCGCGGGGAGTTTCGATCCCTGCGCGGTCGCCGAAGCGCTCGAGGGCTTCACCTTCGACGGTCTGGGAAACGGTCCGAGCCTCTACCGCGCCGCCGATCACCAGTGTTTCCACAACGTCCTCATCGTCCGGGGGCGTCGCCAGCGTCTCGAAGCCGCAGTACCCGTGGAGATCGTCGCGACCACGCCCGGCGATGCGGTGAGCTATCCCGTCGATCATCCGCTGTTCGCAGGCGGCGCGCTCGGCAGATGCAACCGGGGCACGTGATCCCTCGGGGCCATCCGACATCCCGGCGACCAGTATCCGGAATGGACGGACACCGATCCGTCCGTCCCGCGTGATCCGCTCCTTTCGGAACAGAATCCCGAACCAGACCTTAATCCCGCAGGAACCGCGACGGACGCCGCACGCGGACGCGCACCATGCGAAATCAGTGCGTGATGGCCTCTGGACGACGATGCGCTCCGCATTGATGATCCAGGGATCGGGGAGGACCCGGACCGCGGGCAGCATCGCCGCGAGACGAGGAGTGGAGGAAACGGAATGTCGGAACACAAAGTCGAGACGCATCCGCCGTCGGATGAGTTTGCACGCAACGCGCATGCGGACCACGCGACATACGAGAAGATGTATGCGGATTCGATCGCCGACCCGGACGCGTTCTGGGGCGAGCACGGCAAACGTGTCGATTGGATCAAGCCCTTCAGCAAGGTGAAGAACACCGATTTCACCTATGGCCAGGTCGACATCAAATGGTTCGAGGACGGTACGCTCAACGTAGCCTCGAACTGCATCGACCGGCATCTGAAGGATCGCGCCGACCAGACAGCCATCATCTGGGTGCCGGACGAGGATGACGGGTCGGACCAGCATATCAGCTACCAGCAGCTCCATGCCCATGTCTGCAATTTCGCCAACGTCCTGAAGAAGATGGGCGTCGGGCGCGGCGACCGGGTGGTGATCTACCTGCCGATGATCCCGCAGGCGGCCTATGCCATGCTCGCCTGCGCGCGGATCGGTGCCATCCATTCCGTGGTCTTCGCGGGTTTCTCTCCCGACGCTTTGTCGCAGCGCGTCAACGGATCGAAGGCGAAGGTCGTGATCACCGCCGATGGCGGACCGCGCGGCGGCAAGGTCACGGACCTCAAGGGCAATACCGACCGCGCGATGGAGAAGGTCGAGCACGACGCCAAGGTCCTCGTGGTCAAGCGCGTGGGCGACGGCGTGCGGAACTGGGTCGAGGGTCGCGACCACTGGCTCCACGAGATGGAGGACGGGATCGGCGACACTTGCGAGCCGGAAGAGATGGGGGCGGAGGACCCGCTGTTCATCCTCTACACCTCCGGCTCCACCGGACAGCCGAAGGGCGTCGTCCATACGACGGGAGGCTATCTCGTCTATGCCTCGATGACGCACCAATACACGTTCGATTACCACGACGGCGACGTCTACTGGTGCACCGCAGATGTGGGCTGGGTCACGGGGCACAGCTACATCGTCTACGGTCCGCTCGCGAACGGCGCGACCACGGTGATGTTCGAGGGGGTTCCGACCTATCCCGATGCGGGACGGTGCTGGAAGATCGTGGAAGACCACAAGGTCGCGCAGTTCTATACCGCGCCCACCGGCATCCGCGCCCTGATGGGCAAGGGCAACGAGTTCGTTGAGAAGCACGACCTGTCGTCGCTCAAGGTGCTGGGCACCGTGGGCGAGCCCATCAATCCGGAGGCCTGGAACTGGTACAATCGTATCGTCGGGCGGGGGAAGACGCCGATCGTCGATACGTGGTGGCAGACGGAGACGGGTGGCCACATGCTGACCCCCCTGCCCGGCGCCACGACGACAAAACCCGGATCGGCCACCAAGCCGTTCTTCGGCGTGAAGCCCGTCGTGCTCGAGCCCGAATCCGGAGAGGTGCTCGAGGGCGGCGATGTGGAAGGCGTCCTCGCCATCGCCGATAGCTGGCCGGGGCAGATGCGGACGGTCTACGGGGACCACGAGCGGTTCATGAATACCTACTTCCAGCAGTACAAGGGCTTCTACTTTACCGAGGACGGCTGCACCCGCGATGCGGACGGAGATTACTGGATCACCGGCCGGGTGGACGACGTGATCAACGTCTCCGGCCACCGCATGGGCACGGCGGAGGTCGAGTCGGCCCTTGTCGCGCATGACGCGGTGTCGGAAGCGGCCGTGGTGGGCGTGCCGCACGAGGTGAAGGGACAGGGCATCTACTGCTATGTCTCCCTCATGGCCGGGCACGAGCCATCCGAGGAGCTGAAGCAGGAACTCGTCGGCTGGGTCCGCAACGAGATCGGGCCGATCGCGAAGCCGGACTTCATCCAGTGGGCGCCGGGCCTGCCGAAGACCCGCTCGGGCAAGATCATGCGCCGCATTCTCAGGAAGGTCGCCGCGAACGAGCACGATCAGCTTGGCGATACCTCCACGCTCGCGGAGCCGGAAGTGGTCGACGACCTAATCGAGAACCGCCTCAACAAGTGACGGCGGGCGGCCCGTCCCATCGGGCGGGCCGCGCCACGGATGCCCCGAAAAGATTATCCCGAGACGCCGGACGGACGCTACTTCGTGGCGAAGGGCCGTTTGTGGCGCAAGACGGATCCGCGCCTCGGCGAGAGCGAACGGCGCGCGGCGGTCAAGGATTTGATGCAGGCGCGGCGAGCTGTCGGGACGGCCGAAACAGACGCCGCGCGACAAGAGGCCCGCCAAGCCGTGGACGCGGCCAAGCGGCGCCTCGGCGAACGCGGTCCCGTCTGGTGGGAAGACGGCGCGCCGGACGAAACCCGCCGCGCACCGTGGAACACCCGCTATGCGGGTTGGTGGGGCGCGCTCGACACCTCAGTGAAAGACCGGGGAAATTCCTGACGGCGATCAGCGTCCGTGACTACGGTCATAGGGAACGGGCGTGGGTTCCGGCCAGTCGATCGCGGGCTCCGGAGCCAGCACCTCCATCCGCAGCGGATGGCAGGGGGCCGCATCGCTCGAATGCTCCGTACTGCAATCGCCACCAGGGCAGGTGCTGAGAACCGCGAGTAGGTCGATCTCCGCCAGAAGATCGAGATGGTCGCCCGCCCGCGCCGGCGACGCCTTCATGAAGTAGCTGCCGTCGGTGCGCGAGAAGCCGGTGCACATGAAGACGTTCAGGACGTCGTGGACATGCATCTCGGCCTCGCGGAGCGGCAATCCCGTTGCATCGGCGAGCGCCCGCGTCAGGTTCGAGTGGCAGCACCGGTGGTAATCCGTCCCGCCGAGCAACCGCCCGGTATAGGGGTCGCAGCGGGTACCGATGACGTCGTGCACCGCACCTCCATCGGCGTCGATCCCGTACCAGCCAAGCGTATCGGCCACGATCAGCGCCATCGGCCGGAGATACGGAAACCCCGACCAGAGGCGGTCGCCGACATCCAGATGACTGCCATGGAGCGCCCGCGTCTTGCCGCTGTAGAAGTGTTCGGCAAGATCGTCCCGCGCGAAAAGATTGAGGTCCCCCACCTGCGATCCTTCCGTGCAGGAAATGCGCAGGATGTGACCGCGCGGGACCTCGATCGCGCGCCCGTCCCGGGGCGGGACCGTCACCGCCGCGACGGGTCGCAGCGTTTCGAGAGCGCGGCCCAGATCGTTCCAATCGACTTGCGGCAGGGCCGATACGGGATAGCAGCGAACCGGTGAAACGGCCCGGCGCGCCGCCGCGTCGTCCGGTTCAGGTATCGCAGACGACATTGCCGAACACGTCGCGCAGCGGGGGCCCGGTCGGCACTTCCGCATCCTCGATCGCGATACCGTAGCAGCCGTTCGGGTCCCGAATCAGGAAGGCCGGATCGATCCCCTCGGGCAGCGCCGCCAAGGCGGCGGGCGACACATCGTTCATGCCGTCGTCCGAGCGGGATACGTACGGAATGCACCCGGAGAGCCCGACGCCGACCGCGAGAAGAAACAAAGACCTGAGAAACAACGTATTCTCCCCGTTCCGCATCAAGAAATTCGCCTTGGCGTTGAGACCCGGCGCGATCCGGGGACGCTGGCAAAGCCCCTCGGCATAGTCAAGCTGCAAGGTTCCCGCCGCATCGCGGGCATTGACGCTCTGGCCGGACCAGCGACGGCGGAACTCTGGACGACGACCATTTCGATGATCGACGCGGCTGCCTTTGCCAGTGCGCTTCCCCCGCCACGGTAGAAACGCCGCGCGACATTCGGGTCTCACGCTGATGAACGGATCGGGACCCGGAAAAGGCAGACGTATTTCCGCGATGACGGACCAAATCGCGCGGCTCCGCCCATTCCTCGTGCCCTTGACGCTGCTTGCTTTTCACTTTGACATCGCTGGCCTATATACGGCCATCGAAAGGCTCTCCGCGACCGGAGACGCCCGGCACGAGTGACGAGGACGGCATGAGCGACAACCCGCATGAAAGCGACGTGGCCTTCATACAGGCCTTGGCGGAGCTTCTGCGAGAGAACGATCTGACGGAATTGCGGGTCAAGCGCGAATACGGCGAAGCCGACAGCCTCGATGTCCGGGTGAGCCGGGGCGGCCCCGTTGCCGCACCGATGCCCGTCTACGCGCGTCCCGCCCACGAGGAAGACGAGGTTCGGCCCGCGGCACCTTCGGTCGAGAGCCTCGACGATCCCTCCCGCCATCCCGGTGCCGTGACCTCGCCCATGGTGGGAACGGCCTATCTTTCGCCCGAACCCGGGGCCATGGCGTTCGTGAAGCCCGGTGACGAGGTTGCCGAAGGCCAGACATTGCTGATCATCGAGGCGATGAAGACGATGAACCATATCCCCTCGCCTCGTGCGGGGCGGGTAAAATCCATCCTCATCGAGGACGGGGCTCCCGTCGAATTCAGCGCGCCGCTGATGATCCTGGAATAGGTCGCGGGATGTTCGACAAGATCCTGGTCGCCAACCGGGGCGAGATCGCCCTCCGCATCATCCGTGCCGCGCGCGAGATGGGGATCGGGACGGTGGCCGTCCATTCGACCGCCGATGCCGATGCGATGCATGTCAGGATGGCCGACGAATCGGTCTGTATCGGGCCACCATCCGCCGCACAGAGCTATCTCAGCTTTCCCGCGATCATCTCCGCCTGCGAGGTAACGGGCGCCCAGGCGATCCATCCGGGATACGGGTTCCTATCGGAGAATTCGAGCTTCGTGCAGATCGTCGAGGATCACGAGATCGTCTTCATCGGCCCCAAGGCCGATCATATCCGCGTCATGGGCGACAAGATCACCGCCAAGGAGACGATGCGGGCGCTGGGCGTGCCCTGCGTTCCCGGCTCCGAAGGGGGCGTCCCCGATCTCGAGGCGGCGCGGGCGAGTGCCGCGGACATCGGCTATCCGGTGATCGTCAAGGCAACGGCAGGCGGCGGCGGGCGTGGAATGAAGCTCGCACGGACGGCGGAAGATCTGGAATCGGCGTTCCAGACCGCTCGGTCGGAGGCCAAGGCCGCCTTCGGCAACGACGAGGTCTATCTGGAGAAGTATCTCGGCACACCGCGTCATATCGAGGTTCAGGTCTTCGGCGACGGACGCGGGCGCGCCGTCCATCTGGGCGAGCGCGACTGCTCGTTGCAGCGGCGCCACCAGAAGGTCCTTGAAGAGGCGCCCGGCCCCACCATCACGCCGGAGGAGCGGGCAGAGATCGGCCGCATCTGTGCCGACGCGGTCGCCCGGATCGACTATATCGGCGCGGGGACGATCGAATTCCTCTACGAGAACGGGCAATTTTACTTCATCGAGATGAACACCCGCCTGCAGGTGGAACATCCGGTGACGGAGGCCGTCTTCGGCGTCGATCTCGTGCGCGAGCAGATCCGCGTTGCGGCGGGCCTGCCGATGGAATTCGAGCAAGCCGATCTCGCGATACGCGGCCACGCGATCGAGGTGAGAATCAACGCGGAGAAGCTGCCGAGCTTTTCCCCCTCGCCGGGACGGATCACGCAATACCACGCGCCCGGCGGACTCGGCGTCCGCATGGACAGCGCGCTTTACGACGGCTACCGGATCCCGCCCTATTACGACAGCCTGATCGGCAAGCTGATCGTGCATGGGCGTGACCGCCCGGAGGCGCTTGCGCGGCTTTCCCGTGCCCTCGGCGAGCTCATCGTCGACGGGGTCGACACGACCGTTCCGCTCTTTCATGCGCTCCTGCAGGAAAGTGCCGTGCAGACCGGGGACTACAACATCCACTGGCTTGAAAACTGGCTCGAGACCAACCTCGCCTGATGTCGGGCGATCGATGAAGTCGGGATGACATCGCAGCCAATTATTGCCCCGGAAACGCTGCTTCTCGCCTATTCGCGGGGGATATTTCCGATGGCGGAGAGCCGGCAGGCCGCCGAGATTTTCTGGGTCGACCCCCGTCATCGCGGCATCCTCCCGATCGACGGGTTCCACGTCTCCCGCTCACTCCGACGCAGGATTCGCACCGCACCCTTCCGCGTGACCTTCGATCGAGCCTTCGCGGCGGTTGTTTCAGGCTGCGCGGATCGCGAGGAAACCTGGATCAACGCGGAAATCGCGGGATTGTATACGCAGCTCCACGAGTGCGGATTTGCCCATTCGATCGAACTTCACGATGCGGACGGTTTGGCGGGCGGCGTCTACGGCGTGGCGATCGGCGCGGCCTTCTTCGGCGAATCGATGTTTTCGCGCCGAAAAGATGCGTCGAAGATCGCCCTCTTCTATCTCGTAGATCGCCTTCGCGAGGGGGGATTCACGCTCTTCGACACTCAGTTCCTGACGCCGCATCTGGCAAGCCTCGGGGCCATCGAGATCCCCCGCCATGCGTATCGCGCCCTGTTGTCGGAGGCTGTCGTCGGTGTCGCGCGGTTCGATGCGCATCGTCCCGTTGACGAGCCCGATCACGTGCTGCAGCGCATGACCCAGAGATCGTAGCGCGGATGCTCGAGCGCGTTGAGCGCAGGTGACGCCGCGATCATCCATCCCGCAAAGGTCGGTTGATCGACGCCTGTCTCGCGGATCACGAGATAGGCGAATGCGTTGCCTGCCGGGTTGTTCTCGGGATAGCGGCATTCACCGAGCGTGACCTGCAGCCGGCCAAGCGCGGTCGTTTCGCCGACCTCCACAGAGAGATCGCGCACGGCTCCCGTCATCTTGTCGAGGCCGCGCAGAACCGCGCCCGGCGCCTCCGCCACACGCGTATCGATCTGCGCCGACGCGGCAGCCGCACAAGTGCAGAGGGCGAACGCCGCGACCTGAAGCTTCACTCGGGCGACCACGCCTCGTAATCCTCGCGCGGCTTCGTATCGACCCTGCGGATCGACCCCGCGGGCGCGTAGGCCGCCTCCGTTCCGGTGAGGTTGGGCAGATGCGGCTTCTCCCATGCCTTCTTCGGGATCGGGCGCTCGGTCGGCGGTTCCTTCCAGGTATGGTGCAGCCAGCCGTGCCATTCGGGACTGACGCGGCTCGCCTCCGCCTCGCCCGAATAGATCACCCAGCGGCGCGACCCATCGGGGTTCTGGTAGAAGACGTTTCCCGCCTCGTCCTGACCCACCTTGGTACCCTTGCGCCAGGTCCAGAGACGGGTGTTCAGCGTCGCGCCGTTCCACCATGTCGCCGCGCTCAGAAGGGTGCGTCCAAAGCCCATCGCAATCTCCGCCAGAAAGTCATTCGCCTTATGACCGAAAGCCCGCCGCTGGTCCAGCGCTCGCGCCTCATCTTGCGTGGTCCGGCAGACGCGCCGTCACCTCGATCTCGATCCTCATCTCGGGCTCCTGCAACGTGGCACAGAACATCGTCGCCGCGGGCCGGATGTCACCGAAGGTTTCCGACGTGACCGGCCAGCAGAGCGGCCAATCCGCGGGATCGGGCAGGATGTAACGCACCCGGACGACGTCGCGAAAGGTCGCGCCCGCCTCCCCGAGCGCGCGCCCTATCGTGGCGAACGCGTTGCGGCATTGCGACACCACATCCTCCGGCATGAGCATGGTGTCGTAATCGTAGCCCGTCGTACCCGCGACGAAGACCCAGCCGTCGCAAATGACGGCACGCGAATACCCGATCCGCTCCTCGAACGGCGATCCGGTGGAGATCCGACGCAGGGTCACGCGCGAAAACGAAAACGCCCCGTCCGATGACCGGACGGGGCGTCAGAGAACAGGCAAAAGTACACCGCCTTAGCCTGCCGAGGCGGTTTCCTTCTTCGCATCCGCATGGATCATGAGCGGCGCGGCGTCGGAGTTCACGGCTTCCTCGTTCACGACCACTTCCTCCACACTGTCCTGTCCGGGCAGGTCGAACATCGTGTTGAGGAGGATATCCTCCATGATCGAGCGCAGGCCGCGCGCCCCGGTCTTCCGCTCGATCGCCCGCTTGGAGATCGCGGAAAGGGCATCCTCGGTAAAGGTGAGCCGCGTATCCTCGAGCTCGAAAAGACGCTGGTACTGCTTGACGAGCGCGTTCTTCGGCTTCGTCAGGATGGTGACCAATGCCTCCTCGTCGAGATCCTCGAGCGTCGCGATCACCGGCAGACGGCCGACGAATTCGGGGATCAGGCCGAACTTGAGCAGATCCTCCGGCTCGAGCTGGCCGAGCATCTCGCCGACGCCACGGCTCTCCGCGTCCTTTACATCCGCACCGAAGCCGATGGCGGAGCCCTTGCCGCGCTGGGAGATGATCTTCTCGAGCCCCGCGAAGGCGCCGCCGCAGATGAAGAGGATATTGGTCGTGTCCACCTGCAGGAATTCCTGCTGCGGATGCTTGCGACCGCCCTGCGGCGGCACACTCGCGACCGTGCCCTCCATGATCTTCAGAAGTGCCTGCTGAACGCCCTCGCCCGAGACGTCGCGGGTGATCGAGGGGTTATCGGATTTCCGCGTGATCTTGTCGACCTCGTCGATATAGACGATGCCGCGCTGCGCCCGCTCCACATTGTACTCGCTGGCCTGCAGGAGTTTCAGGATGATGTTCTCGACATCCTCGCCCACATAGCCCGCCTCCGTCAGAGTGGTGGCGTCGGCCATGGTGAACGGCACGTCGAGGATCCGCGCAAGTGTCTGCGCGAGCAGCGTCTTGCCGCAACCCGTGGGGCCGATCAGCAGGATGTTCGATTTCGCCAGTTCGATGTCGGACTTGCCGGCATGATTGAGCCGCTTGTAGTGGTTGTGCACCGCGACGGACAGCACGCGCTTGGCATGCATCTGCCCGATCACGTAATCGTCGAGAACCTCGCAGATCTCCTTGGGCGTCGGCACGCCATCGGAAGACTTGAGCCCAGCGCTCTTCGTCTCCTCGCGGATGATGTCCATGCAGAGTTCGACGCATTCGTCGCAGATGAACACCGTCGGGCCGGCGATGAGCTTGCGAACCTCATGCTGCGATTTTCCGCAGAAAGAGCAGTAGAGGGTGTTCTTGCTGTCGCTCGAATTGTTCGCCATCGCATTTTCCTCGTGGCCTTCGGCCGGTCTGCTGTGCTGCGCGGCCTGTAAAGCCGCGCCCTTGCCCGCCCCGCTCGATAAGCCTAGGACAGACGATTTTCCGCCGCAATCGCAAAAGCCCCGCAACTCCGGCGGGCCGGGTGCGGCCTATTCGGCGTCGGTCTTGCCGCGGTTCTCCACGATCTCGTCGATCAGGCCCCATTCCTTTGCGTCTTCCGGGGACATGAAGTTGTCACGCTCGAGTGCATCCTCCACCGTCTTGATCGGCTGGCCTGTGTGCTTGACGTAGATCTGGTTGAGGCGGTCCTTGAGCTTCTGCGTCTCCTGCGCATGGATCATGATGTCCGTCGCCTGACCCTGGTAGCCGCCAGAGGGCTGGTGGACCATGACGCGGCTGTTCGGGAGCGAGAAACGCATGCCCGGATGGCCGGCCGCGAGAAGAAGCGAACCCATCGACGCCGCCTGCCCCACGACGAGGGTGGAGACGGGTGGGCGGATGTACTGCATCGTGTCGTAGATCGACAACCCGGACGTCACCACGCCGCCGGGGCTGTTGATGTACATGCTGATCTCTTTCTTGGGGTTCTCCGCCTCAAGATGGAGGAGCTGCGCCACGATCAGCTGCGACATCCCGTCATGCACCGGCCCGGATAGAAAGACGATGCGCTCCTTCAGGAGGCGGGAGAAGATGTCATAGGCCCGTTCGCCCCGGGAGGTCTGCTCGACAACCATAGGGACCAGGTTCATGGAATGCTCAATGGGGTCGTGCATAAGGAACTGCCTCGATTTCTTGTGACGGAAATACCGCCGTAAACATTGACGAAGTCTTAGTCTCGCGTACCCGGAGCCGCAAGGGAGGCGGGTATCCGCCGAACTCCTCACTTGGGGTGAGGCCGCGGCATTTCAACGCGAAAGAGAGCGAACGAGGGACGGGACGGGTCGCCCCTCCGTCACGAAAGGTCCGGATTGGCTAGGATGTGCTTTCGCCTCGGACGACAATCTAGCAGTCAGACTGCCATCGTCGCGTTCACCGCGCGGCCCCATCGCTCGTATTTCTCCGCCCTCAGCGTATCGTCCATCGCCGGCTCGAAAGTCCGTTCGAGACGCCAGCTTTCAGCGAACCCCGCCTGGTCGGGATAGATCCCCGCCCTCATGCCGGCGAGCCAGGCTGCGCCCAAGGCCGTCGTCTCGCGCACTTCCGGGCGATCGACGGAGGCGCCGATAATGTCGGAGAGGAACTGCATCGCCCAGTCGGACGCGCTCATTCCGCCATCGACGCGCAGCGTCTGCGGCTCGCCAAGGTCGTTCCAGTCGGCCCCCATCGCCTCGAGAAGATCGCGCGTCTGGTAGCCGACGCTCTCGAGGGCCGCCTTGGCGAACTCTTCCGGGCCCGATCCACGGGTCAATCCATAGATCGCCCCCCGGCACTCCGCGTTCCAGTAGGGTGCGCCGAGACCGACGAAAGCGGGAACGAGGATCAGATCCTGCCCGTCATCGGCCCGCTCCGCCAGGCCTTGCGTCTCGGAGGCCGAGCGGATGATCTTGAGCCCGTCGCGCAGCCATTGCACAACGGCGCCCGCGATGAAGATCGACCCCTCGAGCGCATAGGTGGGCTTGCCGTCGAACTGGTAGGCCACGGTCGTCAGGAGACGGTTTTGCGACCGCACAGGCTCTGAACCCGTGTTGAGAAGCGCGAAGCAGCCTGTCCCATAGGTCGATTTCAGCATTCCCGGCTTGAAGCAGGCCTGGCCGATCGTCGCTGCCTGCTGGTCGCCCGCGACGCCGAGGATCGGGATCTCGTGGCCGAAGAGATCCTGACGCGTCACGCCGAACTCCGCGGCGCTGTCCTTCACCTCGGGTAGCATCTCCATCGGAATGTCGAGCATCTTGGCGATGGTCGTGGACCAGCCGCCCTTGAAGCTGTCGTAGAGCAGCGTGCGGCAGGCATTCGTCGCGTCGGTCACGTGGCTGCGCCCGCCCGTCATCCGCCAGATGAGGTAGGTGTCGACCGTTCCGAAGAGGAGCTCTCCCTTCCGCGCGCGTTCGCGCGATCCCTCGACATGGTCGAGGATCCATTTGAGCTTCGTGCCGGAGAAGTACGGATCGAGCAGCAAACCGGTCTTCTCGATCACCTGTTTCTCGTAGCCCGCCTCCTTCATCTCGGTGCAGATCTCGGATGTGCGCCGGTCCTGCCAGACGATGGCGTTGTGGATCGGACGGCCGGTTTCCTTCTCCCAGACGACGACGGTCTCGCGCTGGTTGGTGATGCCGATGCCCGCGATGTCGCGCTCCGGAACGCCGGCCTTCTCGATGGCCGACCGGCAGACGGCGGCGGTGGAGGACCAGAGATCGGAGGGATCGTGCTCCACCCAGCCGCTCGCGGGATAGTGCTGAGCGAACTCCTCCTGGGCGGTCGCGACGATCTTCATCTCGCTGTCGAAGAGTATGGCCCGGCTCGACGTGGTGCCCTGATCGATGGCCATGATATGCGTCATACTGTTCCTCCCGTCTGCCGCCCAGAACCTGACAAAGGCGCTCCCCGGTGGCAAGGCGCCGCGTGGAATATGGTCCCGATCCGCTCGCCGTCAGGACGCAAGCGTCGTGCAGGCGTTCTTCGCCTCCTCCTCGACCCGCCCCATCAGGACGCCCTCGATCACGGGAGAGGCCGCGTCGAAGGCCCAGCTCATCTCCCCCTCGGCCTCGCCGAGATCGACCGTCACCTCCTTGATCTCGCACGTGGAAAGTACCGCCTCGAGCGATGCAGAGATGTCGAAGGACAGATCACCCGACGTCCCCTCGCCCGCACCGCGACAGGTGAGCCGCCCCGAGACGTCGAAGCTCACGCCGTCGCCCCTGAGCCGCAGGTCGGAGCGCTCGATCTGCACCTCGCGCACCCGGTTCACGCCGAGCGAGATGCCGAGCACCTCGGTGCCAAGCGGTTCGCAAGGATTGAATTTGGCGATCCGCGCCTCGATCGCCGATTGCGCATCTCCGCCCGCCGGCGCGTCAGGGACCGTCCCGTCCTGCGCCACGGCCGCGAACGGGACGAGGGCGAGAACGAAACCGGCGGGCAGGTGCCTCATTCGGCGGCCTGCGCCAGGCCGCGCGTCTCGGCCATGAAGGCGTCGAGCGCGGCGATTTCTTCCTCGCTCATCCGCAAACCCAGCTTGGTGCGCCGCCAGACGACATCCTCCGCGGCCCGCGCGAATTCGTGCTCCATCTGCCAGCGGACCTCGCGCTCGGTGAGCGTCCCCCCGAAGGCCCGGCCCATGTCCTCCGCGCTCTTGGCATCGCCGCACACGGCCTTCGCTTCCGTTCCGTAGGCCCGCACGAGCCGGCGCGCCCAGTAGGGATCGAGGAACGGATAGGCCGCCTCGAGTTCCGTCACCAGGGCATCGACCCCATCGACAGGGAAGTCGCCCCCCGGCAATGCCACGCCCGCCGTCCAGTTCTCCGGCAGGTTCGAAAAGAAGGGCGCGAGTTTCGCCATTGCCTGCTCCGCGAGCTTTCGGTAGGTCGTGATCTTGCCGCCGAAGACGTTGAGGAGCGGCGGATCCATCCCCACGGGCCCGTCCGTCGCCGGCCCCGCATCGAGGCTCAACACGTAGTCGCGCGTGGCCGCGGTCGCCGATTTCGCCCCGTCGTCGTAGAGCGGGCGGACGCCGGAATAGGTCCAGACCACGTCGTCGCGCGTCACCGGGCGCTTGAAGTACTTCGACGCGAAGGCGCAGAGATAATCGGCCTCCTCGTCGGTACATTCCGCGCGTTGCGAGGGATCGTGGCCGTGATCCTTGTCGGTCGTCCCGATCAGCGTGAAGTCGGTCTCGTAGGGGATGGCGAAGACGATGCGCCCGTCCTCCCCCTGGAAGAAATAGCACTTGTCGTGGTCGTAGAGCCGCTTCGTCACGATATGGCTGCCGCGGACGAGCCGCACGCCCTCCGAGGAGTTCATCCGCACGGTGTTGCGAACCACGTCCTCGACCCAGGGACCGCCCGCATTGACGAGCACCTTCGCGTGCAAGACTTCCTGCGCGCCGCTCTCCGTATCCTCGACCGTGACGTCCCAGCGTCCCTCCGCACGCTCGGCGGAGACGACGCGGGTGCGGACCATCACCCGCGCCCCCCTCTGCTCCGCGTCGCGGGCGTTGAGCGCGACGAGGCGGGAATCCTCGACCCAGCAATCGGAATATTCGTAGGCCTTCTTGAAGCGGTCCGAAATCGGCTCCCCCTCGGGGCCCTTCGTCAGGTCGAGCGTTTTCGTGCCGGGGAGATATTTCCGTCCCCCAAGATTGTCGTACATGAAGAGCCCGAGCCGGATCAGCCAAGACGGCCGCCGCCCCTTCATCCAGGGCATCACGCGATTGAGGAGCTTCGAGGTCGGCGTCTCCCCCTCGAAGCGCATGTCGGGGCTGTAGGGCAGGACGAACCGCATCGGCCAGGAAATGTGCGGCATCGCTTCCAGGAGCGTCTCCCGTTCGACGAGGGCCTTCTTCACGAGCCCCACCTCGAAGAACTCCAGATACCTGAGGCCGCCATGGAAGAGCTTCGTCGACGCGCTTGATGTCGCGGAGGCGAGATCGCCCATTTCGGCCAGCGCCACGTTCAGGCCGCGCCCCTGCGCGTCCCGCGCGATGCCGGTCCCGTTGATGCCACCTCCGATCACGAAGATGTCGTATGTCCGCGTCTCGATTGCCGTCTCGTTCATGCCAGCCCCTCCGGGGTTACCCTGTTCGATCCATCCCATGATACATGAGGTCGCAGGGAAGTTTGAGGGGGTCCGGGCGCGGAACTTCGACGCGGGGCGGACATTGCGGTCCGGAACCCTCGGGAGATTCAGATGAGCCAGTCGTCGACGCGGCCCATGTCGGCGGCCTGGATGCCGTTTGCAGCATGTTGTTTCGCATTCTTCGTGGTGATGGCCGGTGCGACCGTCCCGACGCCCCTTTATCCGATCTACAGCGAAACCTATGGTTTTTCGCCGCTGACGATCACCGCGATCTTCTCGATCTACTCCGTGGGCGTCATCGGAACGCTCCTCGGTACCGGTCCCTGGTCGGATCAGATCGGACGCAAACCGATCCTGATCGGCGGGCTCGTGGCGGCCGCTCTCGGCTCGCTGGCCTTTCTCTTTGCGCAGGGATTGCCGCTCCTCCTGGTCGCCCGCTTCCTTCAGGGCGCCTCGGTCGGACTTTACACGGCCGCGGCTACTCTCGCCGTCTCGGAGGCAGCTCCGAACGGCCACGACCGGATCGGCGGGATCGGCGCGACAGCGGCCAATATGGGCGGACTCGGCATGGGTTCGATCCTCGGGGGGCTCATCCTCCATATCCTGCCCGATCCGCTGCGCAGCCCCTACCTCGTCCATCTCGCTCTCGTGGCGGCCGCGTGCGTTCTTCTCTACGCGATCCCTGAGCCCGGGGAGCGCAAGGCGGAGCCGAAGCTGCACGCGCAGGGCCTGTCGGTGCCGCCCGAGGTGCGCGCGATCTTCGTGCCCGCCGCCATCTCGGCCTTTTCGAGCTTCATGATCTGCGGCTTCATGGGCGCCATCACGCCTGCCTTCCTTGGAAAGGTACTGGGCTACGAGGGGTGGCACCTTCTGATCGGAACGATCGCGGGGCTCATCTTCCTCGCCTCGATCGGCGGTCAGATCGCGGAGGAGACGTTGCCCGAGGCGAAGGTCCTGCCCATCGGGATGGGGATCCTCACCATCGGCATCGTGGCCATCACGGTCGGGATCGCGGTGCAGTCCCTCGGCCTGTTCGTCGCCTCCATCGCTCTCACGGGAATCGGCCACGGCATCGCGTTCCGCGGCGGTCTTTCCGCCCTGTCCGAGCAGGCACCCGCGGAGGACAAGGCGGCGGTGACGGCCACCTATTTCACCGTGGCCTATGTCGCGATCTCGATCCCCGTCTTAGTCGTGGGCGCCTTGCAAGGTCCCTTGGGTCTGCCCATGACCGCGACGGGCTACGGGATCGTCTCCGCGATCCTCAGCGCCGTCTCCTTCGTGCTCATTCTTCGCCGGCAATAGGGCCGCGGGATCGGATTGGCCCCCGCTCTCGTGTCATGCTAGACGGACGGTGACCAAATCATCCGGAGAGAGAGATGACGAGAGCATTGCTGGCCGCCCTCATTCTCGCTGGCTGCTCGCCGGCCGTGACGGAGACGACCCGCTCCGGTTTGCCGGAAGGCTTCGTCGGCACGCCGCTCGAATGGGATCATGCGAGCGGTGCCGGCGGGTCCGTGATCCATTTCGCGGACGGAACCATGACCTACGATCTGCGCGGAGAGACGCGGACGGCACGGTGGTCCTACTCCGAGGACGGGATGTACTGCATGAATGCGGGTGAGCCCGACGCCGATTGCTTCACCCTGATCGCCGTGCCGGGGGGCTTTGCCTCCGACGACGGCATCTTCGAGTACCGCCCGTCCACGGACACCGCGATCTACTGATTGCGGGCCGTTGGCCGTCGAGCCGGACCGTCAGAGCTTCTGAAGAAGCGCGCTCACCGACTGCTTCGCATCGCCATAGAGCATCCGCGTGTTCTCCTTGAAGAACAGCGGGTTCTCGATGCCGGAATAGCCGGTCCCCTGCCCGCGCTTCGAAACGAAGACCTGCTTGGCTTCCCAGACATGCAGGACCGGCATCCCGGCGATGGGGGAGTTCGGATCGTCGTTGGCCGCCGGGTTCACGATGTCGTTCGACCCGATGACGATGACCACGTCCGTCGAGGGGAAATCCTCGTTGATCTCGTCCATTTCGAGAACGATGTCGTAGGGGACCTTGGCCTCCGCGAGGAGCACGTTCATGTGCCCCGGCAGTCGCCCGGCAACGGGATGGATGGCGAAACGCACGGTCTTGCCCTGGTCGCGCAGCTTTTTCGTAAGTTCGCTCACCGCCTGCTGCGCCTGCGCCACCGCCATGCCGTAACCGGGCACGATGATGACGCTGTCGGCCTCCTCGAGGGCGGAAGCGACGCCGTCGATCTGCACCTCGACCATCTCGCCTTCCATCTCCTGCTGCGGGCCGGACGTGCCGCCGAAGCCGCCGAGGATCACGGAGACGAACTTCCGGTTCATCGCCTTGCACATGATGTAGCTCAGGATCGCGCCCGACGAGCCCACGAGAGCGCCCGTCACGATCAGGAGGTCGTTCTGCAGCGTGAAGCCGATCGCTGCCGCAGCCCACCCCGAATACGAGTTCAGCATCGACACGACCACGGGCATGTCTGCGCCACCGATCCCCATGATGAGATGCCAGCCGATGAAGCCCGCGATGATCGCGACGAGCAGGATCGTCCAGATCCCCGCCCCGTTGAAGTAGAGAAGCCCGAGGATCAGGCAGAGTACCAGCGCGCCGAGGTTCAGCATGTGCCCCCCCGGCAGTTTCGCGGGCTTGCCGTCCACGCGGCCGGCGAGCTTGCCGAAGGCGATAACGGAGCCGGTGAAGGTCACCGCGCCGATGAAGATGCCGAGGAAGACCTCCACCTTCAGGATACCGACCTCGACCGCGTCCTTGGCCCAGAGGAGCTCCCCGAACCCGGTCAGGTCCGCCGCGTCGAGCGAGATGCCGCTATCGCGGAGTGCCATCACGTCCTGCAGCATGATCTCCGCGTTGAGCCCGATGAAGACGGCGGCGAGGCCCACGAAGGAATGGAGCGCCGCGACGAGCTGCGGCATCTCCGTCATCTGCACCTTTCCCGCGACGTACCAGCCCGCGAAGCCGCCGGCGGCAACGGCCACGACGATCAGGAAGAGGTTCTGCACGCCCGGGCCGAAGATGGTGGCCAGCACGGCGAGCGCCATCCCGACGATGCCGTACCAGATCGCGCGCTTGGCGCTTTCCTGACCCTTCAGGCCGCCAAGCGAGAGGATGAAGAGGATCGCGGCGATGATGTAGGCCGCGGATTGAAGTCCGATTGACATGGAACCGCCCCCTTCAGGATTTCTGGAACATCGAGAGCATCCGACGGGTCACGAGGAACCCGCCCACGATGTTGATCGATGCGATGAGGACGGAGACGAAACTCAGGAACACCACGATCCAGCTCGACGCCCCGATCTGCAGGAGCGCGCCCAGGATGATGATGCCCGAGATCGCGTTCGTCACGGCCATGAGCGGCGTGTGCAGCGAATGCGCCACGCCCCAGATCACCTGGAAGCCCACGAAGCACGCGAGCGCGAAGACGATGAAGTGACTCATGAAGCTCTCGGGCGCATAGGCCCCCACGAGGAGGAGGACCACCGCACCCGCGACGAGCACGCCCACCTGGAATTGCGTGTCCTTCTTGAAGGCCTCGACTTCCTGCGCGCGCTTTTCTTCGGGCGTGAGTTCCTTCTTCTTCTCGCGTTTCTGCGGGGCGGCCTGCGCCTTGGTCTTGGGCTTCGGCGGTGGCCAGGTCACCTCCTTGCCATGCGTGATCGTCGCCCCGCGGATCACGTCGTCCTCCATGTCGTGGACGATCTTGCCGTCCTTCTCTGGCGTGAGGTCGGCCATCATGTGGCGCACGTTCGTCGCGTAGAGCGTTGAGGCCTGCGTGGCCATGCGCGACGGGAAGTCGGTGTAGCCGATGATCGTCACGCCGTTATCGGTGACGAACTTCTCGTCCTTGCGCGTCATCTTGCAATTGCCGCCCCGCTCCGCGGCGAGATCGACGATGACGGAGCCGGGCTTCATGGCCTTGACCATCTCCTCGGTCCAGAGCTCCGGCGCCTCCTGGTTGGGGATCAGGGCGGTCGTGATGACGATGTCGACATCGGGCGCCTGCTCCTTGAAGAGGGCGAGCTGCTTTTCGCGGAACTCCGGGGAGGAAGGCTTGGCATAGCCGCCCTCGCCCGACCCGGCATCGCTGTCGTCGAAATCGAGGAACAGGAATTCCGCGCCCATCGACTCGATCTGCTCCGACGTCTCCGGCCGCACGTCGAAGGCGCGCACGATGGCACCCATGCTCGTCGCCGTGCCGATCGCGGCGAGACCCGCGACGCCCGCGCCCACGACGAGGATCTTTGCGGGCGGCACCTTGCCGGCCGCTGTGATCTGGCCCGTGAGGAAGCGGCCGAAATTGTTGGCGGCCTCCACCACGGCGCGGTAGCCCGCGATATTGGCCATCGACGACAGCGCGTCCATCTTTTGCGCGCGCGAGATGCGCGGCACCATGTCCATTGCGATGAGCGTTGCGCCCCGTTCCGCCGCGCGCTTCATCAGCGCCTCGTTCTCCGACGGGTAGAAGAACGAGATCAGCGTCTGCCCCTCGCGGAGCATATCCACTTCCGCCTCCGATGGCGGACGGACTTTGGCGATCACGTCGGCCGCCTCGAAGACGGCCTGTGCATTGTCGAGGACGTCTACCCCTGCGTCGCGGTAGGCCTCGTCCGTGAAATCGGCCTTGCCGCCCGCACCGGCCTCGATCACGCAGTCATGGCCGAGCTTCTGCAACTGCTCCGCGGAGGCGGGCGTCAGAGCGACCCGCGCCTCCCCCTCCGACGTCTCGCCGATCACTCCGAACTTCATTGCGGGTCCCCCTGTCGCTTGCGCCGTTCCGGCCATCGCTCCGCCAAAGTGCTACAAGGCGAAAGAATGTTTCGCAAGGCTGCCACCAAGTGACGCGATCGGTCCCCCTTCGGCTGCCGGCTCCGTCATCTCCCTGCGAGTCGCGGCGTCACGCCCGGCGGTGGAAGGTCAGGTAATGCGGCTTCCGGCCCTCCCGCAGCGCCTTCTGCTCGTAGCGCGTGGATAACCAGTCGTCCCACGGCGCGTGCAGATCGGCCTCGATGCGGTCGAACCCTTGCCGCGGCACCTCCTCGAGGGTCTGACGCACGTAATCCGGAATGTCCGTCGCCACGCGGAAGAGCCCGCCCGGCCGCATCACGCGTGCGAGCGGCGCCAGATGGTCCTCCGTTACGAAGCGGCGGCGATGATGCCGCGCCTTGGGCCAGGGATCGGGATAGAGCAGGAAGGCCCTCGCGATCGTTGCGCCGGGCAAGACGTCGAAGAGGTCGCGGACATCGCCTGGATGGACGCGCAGGTTCGTAGCGCCCGCCTCCCGGATCTTGCCCAGAAGCATCGCGACCCCGTTGATGTAGGGTTCCGCGCCGATGATCCCCACATCGGGGTTCGTCACGGCCTGGTGGACGAGATGCTCGCCCCCGCCGAAACCGATCTCGAGCCACACGTCCCGCTCCCCGAAGAGCGCGGCGGGGTCGATCGGCCGCCGCTCCGGGTTCGCCTCCCACTCGACCGGCCCGGGCGAGAGCGCGTCGAGATCCTGTGCGAGGTACCGCTCCTGACTGTCGCGCAGCGTATGGCCCTTGCGGCGGCCGTAGAAGTTGCGCCAGGGCGCCTGGGGGTGTTTCTTCTCCATGGGGCGGGCTTTAGGCAAAGGCCGGCGCCCCTGCAACGATCCCGAGAGCCATGAAGCGGAGACGATATGAACGAGGTCGACTGGACCACCCTGCCCGCGCCCGACGATGACGGCGCGGCGGATCACCTCGAGGGGCTGGCGCTCGCCGATCTGCCGCTGCCCTCGACGGACGGCGCCGATGTGCGGCTGGCCGTGGAGCCGGGCATCACGATCCTCTTCGCCTATCCGATGACGAGCCAGCCCGGCACCGACCTCCCCGAGGGCTGGGACGCGATCCCTGGCGCGCGCGGCTGCACGCCGCAGACCTGCGCCTATCGCGACCGAATGTCGGACCTGCAGGCAGCGGGCGCGGCGCGGGTTTATGGCCTCTCCACCCAATCAACGGCCTGGCAGCTCGAGGCGAAGGAGCGGCTGGGGCTGCCCTATCCACTCCTGTCGGACGCGCATCTCCACCTTGCGGAGGCGATGAGCCTGCCCGTGATGGAGGTGGCGGGAGAGACGCTTCTCCGGCGGCTGACGATGATCGTGGAGGACGGGATGATCCGCCGCGTCCACTACCCGGTCTTCCCGCCCGACGCCGATGCGGGCCGCGTCGTCGACTGGCTCCGCGCGCGGGAGGGCTAGCCGCGGCCGCGATAGGGCGGAACGCCCTGGTCGGGGATCCAGACCCCCTCCGGGGCGGCGCCGGTCTGCCAGAAGACGTCGATCGGAATGCCGCCGCGTGGATACCAGTAACCGCCGATCCGAAGCCAGCGGGGCGTCAGCAGATCGACGAGCCGCGACGCCACGGTAAGCGTGCAATCCTCGTGGAACGAGCCATGATTGCGAAAGCTCGTAAGGAAGAGTTTCAGTGACTTGGACTCCACGAGCCAGTCGCCGGGCACGTAGTCGATCACGAGATGCGCGAAATCGGGCTGACCCGTCATCGGGCAGAGGGAGGTGAATTCCGGCGCCGTGAAACGCACGACGTAGGCCTTCTCCCCGTGCGGCGCGGGCACCCGTTCCAGCACCGCCTCCTCCGGAGAGGCGGGCTGTCCCGTCGGGGTGCCGAGCTGCGTCAGGCCCCGCGTGTCGGTGCCCGCCACTCAGATCTCCGCGCGGATCGCGTCGGCGAGGTCCCTGCGTTCCCAGGAAAAGCCCCCGTCCTCGTCGGGCGCGCGACCGAAATGGCCGTAGGCGGCCGTTCGCTCGAAGATCGGGCGGTTGAGGCTCAGATGCTTGCGAATGCCAGTGGGGCTCAGATCCATGACCTTCGGAATGGCCGCCTCGATCTCGTGCTCCGGCACCTCTCCGGTATTGTAGGTGTCGACATAGATCGAAAGGGGCTTCGACACACCGATCGCGTAGGAAAGCTGGATGGAGCAGCGCTTGGCGATTCCGGCGGCCACGACGTTCTTGGCGAGGTAGCGCGCGGCATAGGCCGCCGAGCGGTCGACCTTCGTCGGGTCCTTGCCGGAGAACGCGCCGCCCCCATGCGGCGCGGCGCCGCCATAGGTGTCGACGATGATCTTGCGCCCCGTGAGCCCCGCATCCCCGTCAGGTCCGCCGATCACGAAGATGCCGGTGGGGTTCACCCACCATTCCGTCGCTTCCGTGATCCAGCCCTGCGGCAGGACCTCGCGGATATAGGGCTCGACGATGGCGCGGATGTCGTCGGAGGTCTGGTCCTCCCGCTCGTGCTGCGTGGACAGCACGATGGAGGTCACCTCCACGGGCTTGCCGTCCTCGTAACGCAGCGAGATCTGCGACTTGGCGTCGGGCCGGAGCGTCGGTTCCTCCCCGGACTTCCGCGCCTCGGCAAGGCGCTTCAGGATCGCGTGGGCGTAATGGATCGGCGCGGGCATCAGCTCCGGCGTGTCCTCGACCGCATAGCCGAACATGATCCCCTGATCGCCCGCGCCCTCGTCCTTGTCGGCGGAACCGTCGACGCCCTGCGCGATATGGGCCGATTGCGCGTGCAGAAGGTTCGTGATCTCGCAGGTGGCGTGATGGAATTTCTCCTGCTCGTAGCCGATGTCGCGGATGCAGTTGCGCGCGATCGCCTCGACCCGGCCGAGATACTCGTCGAGCTTGGCCTTGTCCGACAGGCCCACCTCGCCTCCGATCACCACGCGGTCGGTCGTGGCGAAGGTCTCGCAGGCGACGCGGGCTTCCGGCTCCTGCGCGAGGAACGCGTCGAGGATCGCATCGGAAATCCGGTCGCAGACCTTGTCCGGGTGGCCCTCGGAAACGGATTCCGAGGTGAAGATGTAGTTCTGCCGTGCCATGTATCGCTCCGATAACTTTTCGCCACGCACGCCAGGAAGCCGTTGTGCGTCGTTTATCCCATGCCCGATAGCGACCGGCCCGGGCACATTCAACTGCTTTCCCTGCGCCGCGCGAGGGCCGCGATGCCCAGGGTCGCAAGCAGGAGAAGAGCCAGGGGAAGATCGCCGGTCCGTGAATAGAGCGTCCGCTCCCGCGCGACCGGCAAACGGTGGTCGAGATAACCCGCCTCGCCCAGCGGAAACGCGGCCAGTACGCGGCCCGCGGCATCGATCACGGCGGAGATGCCGGTGTTGGCGACCCGGATCATCGGCAGCCCCTGCTCGATCGTCCGCATCCGCGCCTGCGCCAGGTGTTGCTGCGGCCCTGCGAAGGTTCCGAACCAGGCGTCGTTGGTGATCTGGAGGAGCCAATCGGGACGCGACGGGGCGGCGGCCACGTCCTGCGGAAAGATCGCCTCGTAGCAGATCAGAGGCAGCACCGGCCCACCCGCGCCGAGATCGAGAAGCCGCGGCCCCGGCCCGGCGGCATAGCCGAACCCGTCCCGGGCCGCGAAACTCCGCAGGCCCAGATGCCGCGTCAGGCTGCCCAGCGGGATGTACTCGCCGAACGGGACGAGATGGTACTTGTCGTAGATCGCGTCGATCCCGCCCCCGGCGCCGATCACGAAGAGCGAATTGAAGAGCCGCAGGCCATCGAGCCGCTGCGCGCCGAGCACGACAGGTACACCGTCCGCCGCGGCGGCAATCGCATCGAGCGCGGGATGGCCGGGCGCGACGAGATAGGGAACGGACGTCTCGGGCCAGACGATGAGGTCCGGTGCAGGCGTTGCGGCACTGTAGGCGAGTTGACGGTCGAAAAAGCCGAGCACCCGGTCCGGATCCCACTTCTCCCCCTGCGGTGCGTTGGGCTGCACGAGACGGATCACCGGGGCGTCGGCGGGCGCCTCCTCCTCCGGCGGCATCAACACGGAGCCCACGGCGAGCGGCAGCACCCAGGCTAGGGAAAGGCTCAAGGCGCCGCGAAGAGACGGGCCCGCGACGGCGATCCCGGCCGCGAGGAGGGTCGTGAGAAGTGTCAAGCCGAACGGCCCGGTCCAGGCGGCGATCTGCGCTGCGCCGCTTTCCGTCCAGACATAGCCGAGAAGCGCCCACGGAAAGCCGCTGAGGATATAGGACCGCAGCATTTCGACCCCGGCGAGACACGCCCCGAATGCCAGTACGAAGCGCCATCCGGTCCCGGCGATCCGTCGCGTCACGCCGAAGGCGAGCGCCCAGAAGAGCGCGAAACCGGTGGAGATGAAGACGAGCGCGAAGGGCGCCATCCAGCCATAGCGGTCGGGCTCGATCAGGAACGGCTCCACGATCCAGTGGAGCGTTACCGCGAAGTATCCCGTTCCTGCGGCGAAGCCCGTCCAGGCCGCGGTCCGGGCCCCCGGGCATCGAGCGACGAGCCAGGCGCAGAGCGCAAGACCGCCGAGCGCGACCGGTGTCAGCGAAAACGGAACCTGCCCCAATCCGGCGAGAATGCCGCCGAGGAGGGCGAGTGCGAGGCGGCGTTTCGGCGTCGAACCTGCCCTGAGCCCCTCAACCAACCGCCGTGTCCGGCAACCGAACGCGAAGCCGCTTCAGGCGCCTCGGATCGGCATCGACGATCTCGAATTCCGGGCCGGCGGGATGCGGGATCACCTCGCCACGCGTCGGAACGCGGCCGGTCAGGACGACGACGACGCCGCCAAGCGTATCAATCTCCTCCTCGTCGTCGGGATCGACGAGGCGCATGCCGATCTCCGCCTCGAACTCCTCGAGCGGCGCCTTGGCCTGCACGAGGTAGCAGCCCGGCTGCTCGAGCGTCCAGAGCTGGTCCTCGTCCGTATCGTGCTCGTCCTCGATCTGCCCGATCACCTGCTCGATCAGGTCCTCGATCGTGACGAGCCCGTCGACGCCGCCATATTCGTCGATCACCAGCGCCATGTGCATCCGGTCCGACTGCATCTTTTGCAGGAGCACGCCGATCGGCATAGAGGGCGGTGCGTAGATCAGCGGTCGCGTCATCTCCGCCATGTCGAAATCGGCGCTCGCTCCGAAACCGTGACGGAGCGCAAAATCCTTCAGGTGTATCATGCCCACGGGATTGTCGAGCGTGCCGTCATAGACCGGAAGTCGCGTGAGACCGCTTTCCTGGAAGATCGTGACCAGGTCGTCCATCTCGATATCGATGGGAACGGACGTGATCTCGACGTTCGGGATCGCCACGTCCTCGACGCGCATGCGGCTGAGATTGAGAAGCCCCGGAAGGGATTTGGCCGGCGGGGGCGGATCCTCGTCGGATTCCTCGCCTGCGCCGAATGCGTTGAAGAACCGTCCGAAGAAGCCGCGTTCGTGACTCTCGCCGCCTTCGGTGTCTTCCGGACCGGAGGTCTCCGGTCCGTCCTCTACGTGGCTCATCTCACCTTTCCATTGCAGGACATCATGCGTCGCTCGCGACGGTATATGGATCCGGATACCCCAGTTGCGCAAGTATCTCGACCTCGGTGCCTTCCATCAACTCCGCATCGCCCGGCCGCTCGTGGTCGTAGCCCAGGAGATGCAGCACGGCGTGGACCACGAGATGCGTGGCGTGCTGGGCGAGCGGCACGCCCGCCGCCACCGCCTCCCGAGCGCAGGTCTCGAACGCGATCGCGATGTCGCCGAGCTCGGGATCGGACCCGTCCGGTGCCGGCGGTCTGTCGCCATCGCGAGCGGCGGCGCGATCCTCCGACGGCCAGGAAAGCACGTTGGTCGGACGCGGCCTGGTGCGGAACTCTGCATTCAGCGCGGCGATACGCTCGTCGTCACAGCCGAGGAGCGCAATCTCGAACGGTCCGTCGAGCTTCAGGTAACCCAGAACGGCCAGTGCGGCTCGATCGGCGATCCCGGGCAGTCCGCATTCCGCCCAGCCCTTCGCCTCGATCATCGTCTCGACGCTCACGGAACTCATCGGGGTTGGGGATCAGCCATCCCGCTCGTAGGCCTCGATGATCCGGGCGACGAGCGGATGGCGGACGACGTCCGCGGCGGTGAAATAGTTGAACCCGATCCGGTCGATTCCCTTCAGCAAACGTTCGGCCTCCGACAGCCCGCTCACCTGACCCCGCGGCAGATCGACCTGCGTGCGGTCGCCCGTGATCACCATGCGCGAGCCCTCGCCCAGGCGGGTGAGGAACATCTTCATCTGCATGCCGGTCGCGTTCTGCGCCTCGTCGAGGACCACGAAGGCGTTCGAGAGCGTACGTCCGCGCATGAAGGCGAGCGGCGCGATCTCGATCCGCTTCTCCTCCATGAGCTTCGCGGCCATCTTGCCCGGCAGGAAATCGTTCAGCGCGTCGTAGAGCGGCTGCATGTAGGGGTCGACCTTGTCCTTCATGTCACCCGGAAGGAAGCCTAGGCGTTCGCCCGCTTCCACCGCCGGACGGCTTAGGACAATGCGGTCGACATGGCCCTGGATGAACATGTTCACGCCGACGGCCACGGCGAGATAGGTCTTGCCGGTGCCCGCGGGCCCGATGCCGAAGGCGAGCTCCTTGGCGAAGAGGGACCGGACATAGGCCTTCTGCGCCTCCGTCCGGGGCTCGACCAGCTTCTTGCGGGTCTTGATCTCGACCGCGCCACTCTGGAAGAGTTCCATCTGGTCGAGAGCGTCCGGCGTCTCCTCGTCGGACACGCCGCCCATCCGGATTTCGCCGTCGATATCGCCCGTCTCGATGCTCTTGCCCGCCTCGAGTCGCTGGTAGAGCGATTGCAGCACTTCGGCCGCCCGCGCGACGGACGCGGCCTCGCCCATCACGGAAAGCAGGTTGCCGCGCCGCACGATCTGCACGTCGAGCTGCTGCTCGACACGGGCGAGGTTGGCATCATACTGACCGCAAAGGTCGATGAGGAGACGGTTGTCGGGAAATTCCAGCTGCGTTTCGGTCGGACCGGTGCCATTCGGGTCGAGGGTGGCGCCATAGCCGGGGAGTTGGGCCAATCACTGCTCCGTCGCGTCAAAGGGTTTCGCCGCTATCGTGGCCCGACCTCCCGTCGGACGCAAGAGTACGGTAGCCGCGATGCTAACGCACCGCGTGCATCGGTTCCAGAAGTTCGCCCCGCAATGAATTCGTTGCGCTCTCCGCGATGCGAACGCGGCGCAACTCGCCGCGCGCAATTCCGGGCCCCGTCACGAAGACCGAGTGCAAGTGCTCGGACTTGCCCACCATCTGTCCTGGTGTCCGGCCCGGCTTCTCGAAGAGGACATCCGTCTCCCGTCCGACCATCCGGTCCTGCACCGCGCGCTGCTGCGTCCGAAGGAGAGTCTGGAGGCGTTGCAGGCGCTCATCCTTCTCCGCCTCCGGGACCTGCGGGCGCTCCGCGGCGGGCGTTCCGGGGCGCGGGGAGTACTTGAAGCTATAGCATTGCCCGTATTCGACGGCATCGACGAGCGCCAGCGTGGCCTCGAAATCCTCTGCGCTCTCGCCCGGAAAGCCCACGATGAAGTCGCCGGAGAGCAGGATGTCGGGCCGCGCCGCGCGGATACGCTCGACGAGGCGCAGATAGGCCTCCGCGTTGTGCTTACGGTTCATCGCCTTCAGGACCCGGTCACTGCCCGATTGCACCGGTAAGTGGAGATAGGGCATGAGCTCGGGCACCTCGCCATGCGCGGCGATGAGCGCGTCGTCCATATCGTTCGGATGGCTCGTCGTGTAGCGGATGCGCGCGAGACCGTCGATTGCAGAGAGCGCACGGACAAGGCCAGCGAGACCGCCCGGATGGCCGTGATAGGCGTTCACGTTCTGCCCCAGGAGCGTGATCTCGCGCACGCCCCGCTCCACGAGGTCTCGCGTCTCGGCAATGACGCGCTCCGCGGGACGGCTGACTTCCGCGCCGCGGGTATAGGGCACGACGCAGAAGGCGCAGAACTTGTCGCACCCTTCCTGCACGGTCAGGAAGGCGGACGGGCCACGCCGGGCCTTCGGACGCGCGGAGAGATGGTCGAACTTGTCCTGCTCGGGGAAGTCGGTGTCGAGCGCACGCGCGCCGTTCCGGGCCTTCTCCGCGAGTTCGGGCAGACGGTGATAGCTCTGCGGACCGACGACGAGATCGACGAGCGGCTGGCGACGCAGGATTTCCTCACCTTCCGCCTGCGCGACGCAGCCCGCGACGCCGATCTTGAGATCGGGCCGTTCGGCCTTCAAACTCCGGAACCGTCCGAGTTCGGAATAGACCTTCTCGGCGGCCTTCTCGCGGATATGGCAGGTGTTCAGCAGGATCATGTCGGCATCGTCGGGCGTCGTCGTCTCGACATAGCCCTGCCCGCCGAGCGCTTCGGCCATTCGCTCGCTGTCGTAGACGTTCATCTGACAGCCATAGGTCTTGATGTAGAGCTTGCGCGCGATCGTCATGACGGACACTCCCGACGCTGCGGTGATACCGCGGCCGTCTAGACGACACGCGCCTGCTTCGCAACATCCGCCCGACAGGACCGGGGGGCCCCGGCCCCAGGGGAAACGCCCGCCCCGTCGGGGGCGGGCATTGCATTCAGGCCTTGCGACGACCGCGGCGCATCGCCGCGAAAGCGCCGAGACCGGTCACGAGAAGCAGGCCCCCGGCCGGCAGCGGGACCGGCGCGACATCGACGATCTCGTCGATCTCGCCGACGGTGCCGACGTCCTTGGTGCTTCCGTCGGTTCCGTTCGTGTTCTGGGTCCGGATGCCGATCGTGTCGAACATCGCCTGAGCGAGCGTGGCGCCAGTGGTGATGCCGAACGAAAGCTCAGTGACGTTTCCGCCGGCCGCTCCGGCCTTGCCGAAGCCGAACAGATAGTCGAACGTCGACCCCGATCCGGCGAAGTTGCAGCCGCCCGATTGCTTGCCCTCGCACTTGTCCTTGCGGACGGTGTCGGTGCTGGCGGTGAAGTTCGTGATCGACGTGCCGATGATGTCGTCCGACGTGAGACCGGTCAGCGCGGAATTGAAGGCGAAGCCCGCGAGATCGGCGGTCGGCCCGTTCGTGGTGTCGATCGTGATGTCGAACGTGATCTGGCCCGCGACCTTCTCGTCGCTGATGACGACGGAATAGAGGGGCTGAAAGCTCGCATCGTTGTTATTGTAGGCGAAATCGGACGACGTGAGCGTCGTCGTCGCGGCGCCGGCGGCGCCGACGGTGGCGGTGGCGGCCAACAGGCCGGCGATAATAGTACGATACATGGTTTTCCCCAGAAGAAGTAATGGCGAGCCCATATCACGGCGCCGCTGGCAATCAATATTTTCTTAAAGTTCTGCGCGAATTCGCGCCGTACGCGGGACAGTGCGGGGCTGCGAGGCGGACAGTGCCGGATACGTATCCTTTACCATGTCGCGCGCGGCGCTCGATCGGACACGATTCGAGAATGCATCGAGATCGACCGGACGGGATAACAAGGGAGTCAGCCATTCGGCCGACGCTCAGTCACTTCCGTCGCAAGCGCAAAACGACGTCGACAGAAGCGATCTCGGCGCCCGGCGGGGCCGACGGCAGCCGGGAGATCTCGAGTTCCTCCTTCGGCGCGTCGACCAGCCTTCCGGTATCTTCCCAATAGAAGTGGGGATGGTCGTCCATCCGCGTATCGAAATAGGTCTTGGACCCCTCGACCGTTACCTCCTGCATGAGGCCAGCCTCGCAGAAGGCCCGCAGCGTGTTGTAGACGGTGGCGAGCGACACGGAATGGCCTGCCGCGCAACTGGAGGCATGGAGGCTTTCCGCCGTGACGTGGCGGTGCTCGCCATCGCCGACGAGAAGAGCGGCGAGCGCCAGACGCTGCCGCGTCGGGCGCAAGTTCGCGCCCGTCAGCCACGCGGTGCACCGCGCCAGATCGTCTTGCGACATTGTCGGATCAACCCCGGTCATGGGAAAGCTATATCGGGTTTCGGCCCTGAATTTCAATCGGGATTCCCCAATGAGGCGGAGCGTCAGCCCCGGCCTTGCGCCCGCGCGGACGGCGATGATACACCCCCCCGATAAAGCCGACGTGAGGAAACGACGGCCGGGGGGCCGGGACATTGAGCACTTATCCCAAGCAATTCGACCGCGAAGATCTTCTGCGCTGTGCGCGTGGTGAGCTCTTCGGGCATGGAAATGCGCAGCTTCCGTTGCCGCCGATGCTGATGATGGACAGGATCACCGACATCTCTTCGGACGGTGGCGCGAACGGCAAGGGCCATGTCGTGGCGGAGTTCGACATCCGGCCCGATCTGTGGTTCTTCGACTGCCACTTCCCGGGCAACCCGATCATGCCGGGGTGCCTCGGCCTCGACGGACTGTGGCAGCTTACCGGCTTCAATCTGGGCTGGCGGGGCTGGACGGGGCGCGGCTACGCCCTGGGCGTGGGCGAGGTTAAGCTTACCGGCATGGTCCGTCCCGACCGCGAGCGCCTCGTCTACAACGTCGACTTCACCAAGGCGGTGCAGTCGCGCCGGTTGACGATGGGCGTCGCGGACGGAACCGTCCACGCCGACGGCGAGCTGATCTATCAGGTCAAGGACATGAAGGTCGCTCTCTCGGAGAGCTGACCGGCCAATCGAGGGGGAGCGCGATGCGCCGCGTCGTCATCACCGGGCTGGGTATCGTCTCGCCCATCGGAAATTCCGCAGCCGAGGTCACGGCGGCCCTGAAGGCGGGCAAATCGGGTATCGAGGCCTCCGAAGAGATGGCCGAACACGGATTCCGCAGCCGTGTCGCGGGGACACTCAAGATCGACGTCTCCGACCATGTCGACAAGCGCACGCTTCGCTTCATGGGGCCGGGCGCCGCCTATGCCCATATCGCGATGAGCCAGGCCATCGCCGATGCCGGCCTGCCGGAGGCGGTGGTCTCCAATCCCGCGACGGGCCTCATCGCGGGCTCGGGCGGACCGTCGACCTCGGCGATGCTCGCCGCCCACCAGACCGTGCTCGAGAAGGGCAGCCCGAAGCGGATCGGCCCCTTCGCGGTGCCGAAATGCATGTCCTCGACGGTCAGCGCGAACCTTTCGACCGCGTTCAAGATCAAGGGGATGAACTTCTCGATCACCTCTGCCTGCTCGACCTCGCTCCACTGCATCGGCATGGCCGCGCAGCAGGTAGCGCTCGGGCAGCAGGACGTGATGTTCGCGGGCGGCGGTGAGGAGCTCGACTGGACGCTGTCGTGCCTCTTCGACGCGATGGGCGCGATGAGTTCCCGCTACAACGACACGCCGGAACGGGCGAGCCGCGCCTTCGACGCCGATCGCGACGGGTTCGTGATCGCGGGCGGCGGCGGCATGGTCGTGCTCGAGGATCTCGACCACGCCCGGGCGAGGGGCGCACGCATCTACGCCGAGGTCACGGGCTTCGGCGCGACGTCGGACGGGCACGACATGGTCGCCCCTTCGGGCGAAGGCGGGGAGCGGGCCATGCGGCAGGCGCTCAAGGATTTCGATCCCGCGCGCATCGGCTACATCAACGCGCACGGCACCTCCACGCCCGTGGGCGACGTGGGTGAGGTACAGGCCGTCCGTCGCGTCTTCGGCGACACCGCGCCGCCGATCAGTTCCACGAAGTCGATGACCGGCCATTCCCAGGGTGCCGCCGGCGCGCAGGAGGCGATCTATTGCCTCCTGATGCTGGAACACGATTTCATAGCCCCCTCGATCAACGTCGAGACGCTCGACCCGGAGATCCGGGAGGGCGAGATCGCCACGTCGCTCGTCGAGACGGCGGGACTCGATACCGTCATGACGAACTCGTTCGGGTTCGGCGGCACCAATGGCTCGATGCTCATGAGCAAATTCAGGGAGTGACGGCATGGCCGATCTTTTGACGGGCAAGCGCGGTCTCATCATGGGCGTGGCCAACGATCACTCGATCGCCTGGGGCATCGCCAAGGCCATGGCCGCCGAAGGGGCGGAACTCGCCTTCTCCTACCAGGGCGAGCATTTCGGCAAGCGCGTCGAGCCGCTCGCGACCTCGCTCGGCAGCGATCTCCTGCTCGATGTCGACGTGACCGACGACGCCTCGATGGACGCGGCCTTCGCGACGCTGAAGGATCGCTGGGGCAGCCTCGACTTCATCGTACACGCGATCGCCTATTCCTCGAAGGAGGAGTTGAAGGGACGGTTCATCAACACGACGCGGGAGAACTTCCGACATTCGCTGTCTATCTCGTGCTATTCGCTCATCGACGTGGCACGCCGCGCGTCGGACCTGATGCCCGAGGGCGGGACCATCCTCACCATGACCTACCAGGGGTCGAACCGGGTCACCCCCTTCTACAACGTGATGGGCGTGGCGAAGGCGGCCCTCGAATCGGCGGTGCGCTATCTCGCGAACGACCTCGGTCCCGACGGGATAAGGGTCAACGCGATCTCGCCCGGCCCCATGAAGACGCTGGCGGGCGCGGCCATCGGCGGTGCGCGGAAGACCTTCAAACATACCGATCAGAACGCCCCGATGCGCAAGAATGCCACGCTTGCGGCGATCGGCGGCACGGCGGTCTACCTCGCCTCGGAGGCCGGCGCCTGCACGACCGGAGAGATCATCCGAGTTGATGGCGGCTACCACGTCCTCGGCATGCCGCAATCGGAGAACCTCTGAGCGCGACCGATACACTCGCCGGAACGAAAAAGAGCCGCCGGATGCGCACCAGCGGCTCTTTCGTCTCGGGACAGGCGAAACGCCTTACTTGATCTCAACGAGCTCGACATCGAAGGTCAGTTCCTGACCGGCGAGCGGGTGGTTCGCGTCGAGCGTCACCTCGGTGTCGTTGGACGCGGCGACCATCACCGGCATCGTCTGCCCATCGGGGGTCTGCATCTGCAGTTGCGTGCCCGGATCGACAGGAATGTCGGCGGGGATCTGCTCCCGCGGGACGGCCTGAACCCGACCGGGGTCACGCGCGCCATACGCTTCCTCAGGGGAGACCTTGACGGTCTTCTCGTCGCCCACGGACATGCCGGTCACGGCGCTGTCGAGGCCGGGAATGATCTGGCCTGAGCCCACGGTGAATTCCAGCGGATCGCGGCCCTGGCTCGAATCGAAGGTCGTGCCGTCGGAGAGGCTGCCCGAGTAGTGCATACGGATGGTGTCGCCTGGTTTCACCTGGCTCATGCTGTGTCCTTTCGTAGGGAAAACTTGGTTTGAAAGGCCGCCAATCTCGGCGGGTGCTTCCGTGCTCGCCTCACCACGTGGGGTCGATCACGACGATGTAAACCCGGATACCCAGATTCCTTCATCGACAAGCCGGTCGGACAAGAAATCCTCCGGCTTTCTCGCGCTTGTCTCCGTCCGTCGCCTCGTGCCACTCTGCATATTCCGAATGACGAGGGCATCGATGGCAGATTTCACGACCTCCGACGGGCTCCGCCTGCATTACCGCGACGAGGGGACGGGCACGCCGATCCTCTGCCTGTCGGGTCTGACGCGCAACAGCACGGATTTCGACTATCTCTGGCCGCATCTGGCGGATGCGCGCAAGATCGCGCTCGATTACCGCGGACGCGGCAAGTCGGACTGGGGCGCTCCCGAAAGCTACACGATCCCGGTTGAAAGCCGCGACGTCGTGGAACTTCTCGATCATCTCGGTCTCGACCGCGCAGCCGTCATCGGAACGTCCCGCGGCGGGCTCATCGCGCTCCTGATGGCCGCGATGGCGAAGGACCGGCTGGCGGGCATCTGCCTCGTCGATATCGGTCCGGAGATCGCGCCCGAAGGAATGGCCGCGATCCGGTCCTACGTGGGGCGCAATCCGGGCCATGCGAACCGGAAGGAAGCCGTAGCGGCCCGTGCCGGCCTGATGGCCGGGTTCGAAGGCGTACCGGAAAGCCGCTGGGTCGAGGAAGTCGAGAAGCACTACGTGGAGGCCCCGGAGGGCCTCGCGATCAACTACGACCCCGCTCTCGCGCAAACCGTCGTAGAGCCCGATCCGGACACGGCCCCGCTCGACCTCTGGCCGTGGTTCGATGCGGCTTCCGAATTGCCGCTTGCCGTCATCCGGGGCTCGAACTCGGACCTCCTGAGCTCCGAAACGCTTGCCAAGATGTGCGAGCGGCGTCCGGACATGATCGTGGCGGAGGTGCCGGGCCGCGGGCATGTCCCGTTCCTCGACGAGCCGGAAGCGCTCGACGTGATCGCGAAATGGCGGGCGATGCTGTGAATATCGACGCGATCCGCGCCGCCGCGCGACGGCTGGACGGCCAGACCCGCCGTACGCCCCTTCTCTCCTCTCCACGCCTCGACGAGATCGCGGGGCGGCGGATCCTCGTGAAGCCCGAATGCCTGCAGGTCACGGGGAGCTTCAAGTTCCGCGGCGCCCTGTCGGCCCTGACCGCCCTGCCCGAGGATGTCCGCGAGCGCGGCGTGCTGGCCTATTCCTCCGGCAATCACGCGCAAGGCGTGGCGGAAGCCGCGAGGCGCCTCGGCGTGCCGGCCGTGATCGTCATGCCGGCCGACGCGCCCGCGCTGAAGCTCGCCAACACCCGTGCGATGGGGGCCGAGGTCGTGCTTTACGACCGGGAGACCGAAAGCCGGGAGGAGATCGGCGCCGATCTCGCCGAACGGCGGGGGTTCGTCCTCGTGCGCCCCTACGACGAGCCCGAGGTGATCGCCGGCCAGGGTACGATCGGGCTGGAGATCGCGGCCGATCTGCCCGAGGGCGTCGAGGCCGACGTTCTGACCTGTTGCGGCGGCGGCGGGCTTACGAGCGGGATCGCGCTGGCCCTCGAGGCGGATGCGTCGTCGCTTCGGGCCAGGCCCGTGGAGCCGGAGGGATTCGACGACGTCACCCGGTCGCTCGCCGCGGGCCGGATCGAGCGCAACGCGCGCGCCGCGGGAAGCATCTGCGACGCCATCGTCACGCCCGCTCCGGGAGATCTGACCTTCCCGATCATGCAGCGGCTCTGCGGGCCCGGCCTCGTCGTTTCCGACGCGGAGGCGCTGCGCGCGATGGCCCTGGCCTTCCTGCATCTCAAGATCGTGGTGGAGCCCGGAGGTGCCGTCGCCCTCGCCGCGGCCCTGCGCGGCAGAACGGAAGGCGCGGGCGAAACGGTCGTGGTGATCGCCTCCGGCGGAAATGTCGATCCCGAGACCTTCAGCACGGCACTGGCCGGGTTCCACGCAGACAGACCCTGAGGAGCCGCCGTGCCGATCGCAGATCTGGGTGGGCTGCACGTCCATTACCGCGACGAAGGAGACCCCGACGGGCCGGCCATCGTGCTGTCCCATGCGCTCGGCACCGATCTGCGCGTCTGGGACGCGGTGGTGCCGCTCCTGCCCGTGGGGCTCCGGTGTCTCCGCTACGATCTGCGCGGCCACGGGCTCAGCGATTGTCCGCCCGCCCCCTATGCGATGGGCGCGCTCGTCACCGACGCTGAACGGCTCCTCGACCGGCTGGAGGTGCGCGAGTGCGTCTTCGTCGGCCTTTCCATCGGGGGCATGATCGCGCAGGCCCTCGCGGTAAAGCGGCTCGACCTCGTTCGCGCCCTCGTCCTGTCGAACACCGCGGCAAAGATCGGAACCACGGAAAGCTGGCAGGACCGGATCGACCTCGCACGCGCCGAGGGTCTCGCGGCGCTCTCCGGCACGATGATGGAGCGGTGGTTCTCCGCGTCGTTCCGCGCGACGCCCGATCTTGCCCAGTGGGCGAACCTTTTCGAGCGGACACCGCTCGAGGGCTATGCCGGGTGCGCGGCCGCGATCTCGGGAACCGACCTGATGGCGGCGACGGCGCGGCTCACCTTGCCGACGCTCGTTCTCGCGGGCAGCGCGGACGGCTCGACGCCGCCCGATCTCGTGCGGGAGACGGCCGCCCTCATCGCCGGGTCGGACTTCCACCTCATCCGCGGCGCGGGACATCTGCCCTGCGTCGAGGCGCCGCAGGACGTCGCGGACGTGATCGGCGATTTCGTCCGGCGTATCGGCCATTCCACGACAGCCGGAGATGGGCGCGGCGCGCCCTGAAAGACCCAATCGGCAAAGGATCGCCGCGCGAAGTGTTGACTTCGCCCCCCCTGGCCCTCCATGCCCACACGACCCCATTCCTGCATCTGCCGCCCCGGAGGCCCGATGTCCCAGCGCCTGCCGCTGATCTTCATCCTGATGACGCTGGTCATCGACGCCATGGGGATCGGCCTCGTCATCCCCGTGATGCCCGACCTGATCCAGGAGGTCGATGGCGGCACGCTGGCACATGCCGCGATCTGGGGCGGGATCCTCTCGACCTCCTTCGCCTTCATGCAATTCCTCTGCGGGCCGCTCCTCGGATCGCTGAGCGACCGGTTCGGCCGCAGGCCGGTCCTGCTCGTCTCTCTCGGGGTGATGAGCCTCGATTACCTCGTGATCGCGATGGCGGGATCGGTCTGGGTGCTTCTCGCCGGACGGATCGTGGGCGGGATCGCGGCGTCCACGCAATCGACGGCCACCGCCTTCATCGCCGACATTTCCTCGCCCGAGGAGAAGGCGGCACGGTTCGGCCTCGTCGGAGCCTCCTTCGGCCTCGGCTTCGTGCTCGGCCCGATCCTCGGCGGTATCCTCGCGGAATGGGGGACGCGGGCGCCCTTCTACGCCGCCGCGGCCCTCGCCGCGCTCAATCTCTGTTTCGGATACTTCATCCTGCCGGAGACCGTCACCGACCGGATCAGGCGCCCCTTCGCCTGGCGGCGGGCCAATCCGCTCGGCGCATTGCTCGATATCGGCCGCATGCCGGGTGTGACCCGGCTCGTCGCGATGTTCTTCCTCTATCAGGTGGCCTTCTTCGTCTATCCCGCGATCTGGGCCTATTTTGCCAAGGCGCGCTTCGGCTGGGACCCGCGGATGATCGGGCTGTCGCTCGCGGCCTTCGGCATCGCGCTCGCGATCGTCCAGGCGGGACTCATCCGTCTGATCCTGCGCTATCTCGGCGACAGGGGTACCGTGATCTACGGGCTTGTCTTCAACGCCTTCGCATTCGTGGTCCTGGCCTTCGTCGCCGACGGCACGATCGCGCTCATCCTCACCCCGCTCGCGGCGCTGGGCGCGGTGGTGACCCCCGCGCTGCAGGGGCTCATGTCCCGGGCGATCCCCGACAATGCGCAAGGCGGCCTGCAGGGGCTCCTGACGAGCGCCGGGGCGCTCGCGATGATCGTCTCCCCGCTCATCATGACGCAGGTCTTCTGGCTCTTCACCGGCAAGGGCGCCCCCGTCTATCTGCCAGGGGCACCGTTCCTGCTGTCGATGGCGCTGATGGGGGTCTGCGCGGTGGTCTTCATGGGCCGGCGCAGTGCGGTGACACCGTAGCCCGCCCTCTGATGCGACCGGGTCCGGCGCACCGCGCTTCGGCTTGACCCCGCCTTGCGATTGGCCCTTCATCACCGCCGAAATGACCGCGGGGAGCGATGGATGACCGAGAAACGATTGCCCTTTTCGCGCGCGGAATTCGACCGGCGGCTTGGCCTCGTTCGCTCCGCCATGGCGAATGAAGGGCTCGATGCGCTCTTCGTGACGAACCCGTCCAACATGGCGTGGCTCACGGGCTACGACGGCTGGTCCTTCTACGTCCACCAGGGCGTGCTTCTCGGCCACGAGGGCGATCCCGTCTGGTGGGGGCGGCGGATGGACGGGTTCGGCGCGAAGCGGACCGTCTGGATGGACGACGACCACGTGTCCGACTACTCCGACGATTACATTCAGTCCGACGAGCGACACCCGATGCAGACGCTTGCAACCCTGATGGCCGAGCGCGGCTTCGAGGCGGGCCGGATCGGGGTGGAAATGGAGAACTACTATTTCACCGCCCGCGCGATGGAGGTCCTCCGCACGGAGATGCCTAAGGCCGCGTTCCACGACGCGACCAACCTCTGCAACTGGCAGCGAACCGTGAAATCGACCGACGAACTCGATTTCATGCGCAAGGCCGGCGCGATCAGTACGAAGATGATCGAGGGGATCATGGAACGGGTGGAGCCGGGCCTGCCGAAGAACGACCTCGTGGCCGAGATCTACCGCGATGCGCTCAGAGGCGTCGACGATGCCTGGGGCGATTACCCGGCGATCGTGCCGCTCCTGCCCTCGGGGCCCGACGCGGCGGCGGCGCACCTGACGTGGGACGGGCGGCCGTTCGCAGCGGGGGAGGCCACGTTTTTCGAGATCTCCGGCTGCCATCGCCGTTACCACGCGCCGCTCTGCCGGACGGTGTTCCTCGGCACTCCGCCACAGGACATGCTCAACGCCGAGGCCGCGCTCGTCGAGGGGATCGAGGCAGGCCTCGATGCCGCGCGGGCGGGCAATCGCGCCTGCGACATCGCCAATGCCATGATGGCGGTCCTGCGGAAGGCCGGGATCGAGCGGTCGGGCCGGATGGGCTATGCCGTGGGCCTCTCCTACCCCCCCGATTGGGGCGAGCACACGGTCTCGATCCGCGAAAGCGACCGGACGGAACTGAAGCCCGGGATGACGTTCCACTTCATGCCTGCGCTCTGGATGGAGGATTGGGGGCTCGAGATCACGGAGACGATCCTCATCCGCGAGGGCGGGCACGCGGAATGTCTCTGCAACTATCCGCGCAAGCTCGTCGTGAAGCCGTGACCGAAGCGCTCGACCGCACGATTGCGCATCTGGACGAATTGATCGCGCAGCCGACGATCTCCTCCGCGTCGAACCGGGCCACGATCGACACGATGGCCGACCGGCTCGACGCGCTCGGGGCGCGATGCCGGATCCTCGAGGATCCGACCGGAGAGAAGGCGAACCTCTTCGCCACCTTCGGGCCGGAGACGGACGGCGGTATCGTCCTCTCGGGTCATGCCGACGTCGTCCCCGCGGAGGAGCCGGGCTGGAGCTCCGACCCCTTCGTCATGCGCGACGACGGCGAGAGGCTGTATGGGCGCGGCACATGCGACATGAAGGGGTTTCTCGCCGCGATCCTCGCCACCGCGCCGCTCTATGCCAGGGGGACCCTCCGCCGGCCGTTGCATGTCTGCGTGACCTACGACGAGGAGGTCGGCTGCCTCGGCGCGCGGCAACTCACCGCCGCAATGACGGACTGGCCGTTCCGGCCCGCCTTCGCGCTCATCGGGGAGCCCACCTCCATGCGTGTGGTCGAGGGGCATAAGGGGTGCTGCGAGTACACAACGCGCTTCCGCGGACTCGAGGGGCATGGCAGCCAGCCCGACAAGGGCGTCTCCGCGATCGAATTCGCGACGATGTTCGTCACCCGCCTCCTGTCGCTCCGCGGCGAGCTTGCGCTCCGCGCGCCGGACGGGTCGCGCTTCGATCCGCCGGGAACGACTCTGCAGGTCGGCCGGATCGCGGGGGGCGTCGCGCATAACGTGATCGCGGGCGACGCGCAGGTCGACTGGGAACTCCGCCCCGTGGCGCGGGCCGATTTCGACCACGTGATCCGAACGATGCGCGATTACTGCAACGACGTGCTCCTGCCCGCCATGCGCGCGGTCCATCCCGGTTCGACCATCGCGACGGAGGTGATCGGCGAAGTCGCCGGCCTCGCCCCCGTCACGGAGAACGAGGCGCGCGACGTCGCGTGCGCGCTCACCGGCGCGAACGGGGCGGAGGTCGTGGCCTTCGGAACGGAGGCGGGCCTTTTTCAGCAGATCGGCATGGCAGCCGCGATCTGCGGGCCCGGCGACATTGCGCAAGCGCACAAGGCCGACGAGTTCGTGTCGAAGGCGCAGCTCTCAAGCTGTCTTAACCTACTCGAAGGACTCGACGTCTATCTGAGGGCCTAGGCAGAACCGTGAAGGTCTGCAGGACACGGCGCATGATGCGGAAAACTGGTGGAGCCGAGGGGGATCGAACCCCTGACCTCGTCATTGCGAACGACGCGCTCTCCCAACTGAGCTACGGCCCCACTGGCGCGGTGGGTGAACGAATCCACGAAGCTTGTCAAGATCGTGAAGGCGTGGTCTTTCGCCATCGTCGCGTGGCCCATGGAGACCGTCGTCGGCTTTTGGGGAAAGGTGCGAAATGAAGTTGAACGAGGCAGGCCTGTCGAAGACCTTCTTCCGGATACGGCGGCTGTCCCGAAAACTCTGGATTCGCGCCGCCCTGATCGCGATGCTCGCCGTGGTCGCGGCGCTGCTGGCGCGCCCTCTGTCGCGATACGTTCCCGATGCCATCGCCAACAATCTGAGCGAAGGGTCTGTGTCGGAGATCGTCAAGATCATCGCGTCGAGCATGCTGGCCGTGACGATCTTCTCGCTGTCGATCATGGTGGCGGCGCGACAAACCGCGTCCAGTCAAGTCACACCCCGCTCCCACCAGGTCCTGATCGAAGATTCGACAACCCAAAGCGTTCTCGCCAGCTTCCTCGGCGCCTTCATCTTCTCGCTGGTCAGCCTGATCGTCATCGACACCGGGTACTATACGGGCCGCTCCTCCGCGGTAATCCTGTTCTTTACCCTGGTCGTGGTCGCCCTCGTGGTCGCCGCGATCCTGCGCTGGATCGATCAGTTGAGTGATCTCGGCAGTGTGTTGGAGACCACCCGTCGGATCGAGGACGCCGCCCTTGCGGCCGTTCGCGAGCGGGTGGACTGGCCCTGCCTCGGCGCGCGGCCGCTCACCGAGGGCCAACTCGAGATCCCGGCACGGGCCCTCACCATCCCGGCCTGGACGACCGGTTACGTTCAACACGTTGATCTTGCGGCCCTGGTCGAGGGGGCGGCCGACAGCTCGGGGCAGGTGTTCCTGATGGCTGCACCGGGCATGTTCGTCACCGAGGGCGATCCGCTGATCCTGCATACCGGCGACCTCAAGGATGCCACGGCGCGCAAAGCCTTCACGATCGGCGGTCACCGCGTGTTCGACCAGGATCCCCGGTTCGGCGTGATCGTGCTGACCGAGATCGCCCAGCGCGCCCTGTCGCCCGGTATCAATGATCCAGGCACCGCCATCGACGTCATCAGCCGCCTCGTCCGCGTCCTGCGCGAGTTCCGCGACGAGCGGGCCCCGAACGAACGGGAGGGCCCGCACTTCCCGAGCATCTGGATCCCGCCCGTGACATCGGAAGACCTCGTAAGGGACGCATTCGATTCGATCGCGCGGGACGGCGCCTCGACGATCGAGGTCCAGGTACGGCTGCAGAAGGCGCTGGCCACCCTCGCGGCCGGCGAGGATCGAGCCATGCGCGAGGCCGCGCTGGCGGCCTCGGACCGGGCGCTTCGGATCACGCTGCCCGAGCAGATCATCGAAGAGCATCGCGACTGGCTACGCCGGGTGGCGGTGGCCAAGAGCGACTGACACCGCCCAAGGCAGGGCAAGCTTACTCGGCGGCCTCCTGGTAGCTCTCGAGCGGCGGACAGGTGCAGACGAGGTTGCGGTCGCCATAGGCGTTGTCCACCCGGTTGACCGGCGGCCAGTACTTATCGACGTGGAACGATCCGGCGGGGTAGCAACCCGTCTCGCGGCTGTAGGGGCGATCCCATTCGCCCACGAGGTCCGCGACCGTGTGCGGCGCGTTCTTCAGCGGGTTGTTCTCCCGGTCGCCGCCGTCCTCGATCGCCTTGATCTCCGCACGGATCGCGAGCATCGCGTCGCAGAAGCGATCGAGTTCGGCCATCGTCTCGCTCTCGGTGGGCTCCACCATCAGCGTGCCCGCGACGGGCCAGCTCATCGTAGGCGCATGGAAGCCGTTGTCCGTCAGACGCTTCGCGATGTCGTCCACGGTCACGCCCGCGGACTTGTCGAAGGGCCGGGTGTCGATGATGCATTCATGCGCGACCCGTCCGCCCCGCCCGCGGTAGAGCACGTCGTAGGCCCCGTCGAGACGCGCGGCGATGTAGTTCGCGCTCAGGATCGCGACCTTCGTGGCCTGCGTGAGCCCCTCGCCCCCCATCATCAGGCAATAGGCCCAGCTGATCGGCAGGATCGACGCGGAGCCGAACGGCGCGCCACTCACGGCGCCCTCGCCGTTCGACGCCCCGTGGCCCGGCAGGTGCGGGGCGAGATGCGCGCGCACCCCGATCGGCCCCATGCCCGGGCCGCCGCCGCCATGCGGGATGCAGAAGGTCTTGTGGAGGTTCAGGTGGCTGACATCGGCCCCGATCTCGCCGGGCTTCGCGAGCCCCACCATCGCGTTGAGGTTGGCCCCGTCGAGATAGACCTGCCCGCCGTGGGTATGCGTGATCTCGCAGATCTCGCGCACGTTCTCCTCGAAGACGCCGTGGGTCGAGGGATAGGTGATCATGCAGGCCGCGAGGTCACCACCCGCGGCCTCGGCCTTGGCGCGAAAATCCTCGACGTCGATATCGCCTCGCGCGGTGCATTTCACCACGACGACCTTCATCCCGCACATCTGCGCGGAGGCGGGGTTCGTGCCGTGCGCGTTGACCGGGATGAGGCAGATCTTGCGATGCCCTTCCCCGTTGGCCTCGTGGAAGCGCCGGATGGTCAGGAGCCCCGCATACTCGCCCTGCGCGCCGGAATTGGGCTGCATCGACATCGCGTCGTAGCCGGTGATGACGCAGAGCTTCGCCGACAGATCGGCCAGCATCTCCGCATAGCCCTCCGCCTGGTCGGCAGGCGCGAAGGGATGGATGCCGGAGAATTCCGGCCAGGAGATCGGCATCATCTCCGCGGCGGCGTTGAGCTTCATCGTGCAGGAACCGAGCGGGATCATCGCCCGGTCGAGCGCAAGGTCGCGGTCGGACAGACGCCGCATGTAGCGCATCATCTCCGTCTCCGCCCGGTTCATGTGGAAGACCGGGTGAGTCAGGTACGCGCTCTGGCGCAGGAGCGTTTCGGGGAGGCGGTAGCGAGCCTCATCCGCAGGAACGGCATCGTGCAGGCCGAACGCCGCGAGAAGCCGGTCGATCGTTTCGCCCCGCGTCGTCTCGTCGAGCGTGATGCCGAGCTTCGTCTTCCCGACCTTTCGCAGGTTGATCCGCGATGCGGCCGCCGAGTCGAAGATCGCGCCGCGCAAGGGGCCGCATTCGACCGTGAGCGTATCGAAGAAACTCTCCGGCCCGGTCTCGAACCCCGCCGCGCGCAGGGCATCGGACACCCGCACCGCCTTGAGGTGAATGCGCTGCGCGATCGCCTTCAGACCCTCCGGCCCGTGGAACACCGCGTAGAAGGACGCCATGACGGCGAGGAGCGCCTGCGCCGTACAGACGTTCGAGGTGGCCTTCTCCCGGCGGATATGCTGCTCCCGCGTCTGCAGGCTCAGCCGGTATGCCGGGTTGCCCCGCGCATCGACGGAGACGCCGACGATCCGGCCGGGCATCGACCGCTTGAGCCCGTCGCGGCAGGCCATGTAGGCCGCATGGGGGCCGCCATAGCCCATCGGCACGCCGAAGCGCTGGGTCGATCCGACGGCGATGTCGGCGCCCATCGCGGCGGGCTCCTTCAGGAGCGTCAGCGCCATCGGATCGGCGATGACGATGCCCAGACCCTGCGCCTCGTGCAGCGCCGCGATCTGATCGCTGAAATCCGAAAGGCCGCCATGCGTGCCGGGATACTGGAAGATGCCCGCGAAGACCGAGCCCGCGTCCATCTCCGCCGGATCGCCCACGATCACCTCGATCCCGAGCGGCTCGCAGCGGGTGCGGATCACGTCGATGTTCTGGGGATGGCATTCGCGGTCCACGAAGACCGCGCGCGCCTTCGACTTCGATCCGCGTTCGGCCATCGTGACCGCCTCCGCCGCCGCCGTCGCCTCGTCGAGCAGCGAGGCGTTGGCCACGTCGAGCCCGGTAAGGTCGCAGATCATCGTCTGGTAGTTCAGTAGCGCCTCCAGCCGGCCCTGGCTGATCTCCGGCTGGTAGGGCGTGTAGGCCGTGTACCAGGCCGGATTCTCGAGGATGTTGCGCTGGATCGCGGGCGGCGTGACCGTCCCGTGATAGCCCTGCCCGATCATCGAGGAGAAGACCTTGTTCTTCCGTGCCACCTGCTTGAGCTGCCAGAGAAGCTCGCGCTCCGACAGGGCTGGACCGAAATCGAGCGGCGCATCTTGTCGGATCGCGCCCGGCACCGTCTCGTCGATCAGCGCGTCGAGGCTCTCGACCCCCACGGCGCGCAGCATTGCTGCCATCTCGTCGGGCGAGGGTCCGATATGGCGGCGATTGGCGAAGTCGTAGGGGTCGTATTCGGTCGGCTCGAAGGGCATTGGGTCTCCGTTCCGGGTCGGCCCGTGGGCCGGACCCTTCAGATGAACTTCTTGTAGGCGGCCTCGTCCATCATCGCGTCCAGGTCGGACATGTCCTCGACCCGCATCTTGAAGAACCAGCCGGCGCCCAGCGGGTCCTCGTTGACAAGGGCGGGATTCTCGACGAGCGCGCTGTTGACCTCGATGATCTCGCCATCGACCGGCGCCATGATGTCGGAGGCGGCCTTGACGCTCTCGATCACCACGACCTCGTCCTCCTTGGCGACCGTCAGTCCCTCCTCGGGCAGCTCGACGAAGACGAGATCGCCCAGTTGCTCGGCGGCGTGCTCGGTGATGCCCACGGTGACGACGTTTTCCTCGTCATCCTCGGGGCGCAGCCATTCGTGTTCCTCGGTGAATTTCATCAGCTCAAGCCTCAGCGTTTGTAGGTGGCAGGACGGAAGGGCATGGCGGTCACGGTGACGGGAACGCGTCTGCCCCGGAGTTCCGCCCACACTTTGGTCCCTACCGCGGAATCGTCAATGCCGACATAGCCCATGGCCATCGGCCGCTCGATCGAAGGCCCGAACGCGCCGGAGGTCACCGTGCCCGTGGGCGCATCCGCATTCTCCCGCGCGAATAGCTCCACGCCTGCCCGGATCGGTGCCCGGCCTTCGGGCAGGAGGCCGACGCGGAGCCGTAGGGGCCCGGTCTCGAGCTCGCGGGCGATGCGCTCGGCGCCTGGATAGCCGCCCGCGCGCCCGCCATCCGGGCGGCGGACCTTCTGCATCGCCCAGACGAGATTCGCCTCCACCGGGTTCGTCGTCTCGTCGATATCGGTGCCGTGGAGGCAGAGCCCCGCCTCGAGCCGCAGCGAATCGCGCGCCCCGAGCCCGATCGGCGCGACGACGGGATGGTCGAGGAGCGCGCGCGCGAAATCTTCGGCCCGGTCCGCCCCGACCGAGATCTCGTAGCCGTCCTCGCCTGTATAGCCCGACCGGGAGACCCAGATCTCCCCGAACTCGGTCGCGAAACTATCGACGTCCATGAACCGCATTCCCGCGGCACCGGTCGCGATCTGCTCGAGCACGTCCTCCGCCCGCGGGCCTTGCAGCGCGAGGAGCGCGCGGTCGGGCAGCGGGGTGACCTCGCAGCTCTCCGACAGATGCGTCGCGAGATGCGAAAGATCGTCGTCCTTCCGCGCCGCGTTCACCACCAGGAACAGGTGATCGTCGCGCCGCGCCACCATAAGATCGTCGAGGATGCCTCCCTCCGCATTCGTCAGAAGGGCGTAGCGCTGCCGACCAGGCTTCAGGCCGAGGACGTCGACGGGCACAAGCGCCTCGAGCGCGCGCGCCGCCTCCTCCACATCGCCCGAGCGGTGACGCAGGACGATCTGTCCCATGTGGCTCACGTCGAAAAGTCCGGCCGCGCTGCGGCAATGGACATGCTCCTTCATCACGCCCATCGGATATTGCACCGGCATCTCGTAGCCCGCGAAGGGCACGAGCTTTGCACCGAGCTCCCGGTGGAGCGCATTGAGCGGGGTGGTCTTCAGATCTGTCACGGGCCCTCCGAGCATAAGCGGCGGGCATCCGCCCGTCCAAATGCCCCCTCTGTCCCTTGCGCCTGAGATCGTTATCCCGTCGGCGGGCGCGTCCGCGCCACTCTCCAGAGTCTGTCCCGAGCGACGGTCCGGTTGCCTGAGAGTTTACCGGGGCGGATGCTCCTTCGGCACCGGGCACGAGGCCCGGATTCTCCCGTCGCTCCCCCTCTCTTGGCACGAAGGACGCGGCACGGCAAGCGCCCCACCCCTTGCCAATCCGGTTCCGAAGGGCCAGATCGGCGCGCATGTCCGACCCGTACTTCTTCGGCTACGGCAGCCTCGTCAATCGCCGCACCCACGCCTATGCCCCCGCGCATCCCGCCACGCTGCCCGGCTGGCGGCGCGAATGGCGGGCGACGACCCTGCGCCCGGCCGCGTTTCTGACCGCGCATCCCGACCCGGAGGTGGAGATCGACGGGCTCATCGCGCCCGTGCCGAACCACGACTGGGCCGCGCTCGATCTTCGGGAGGCGGCCTATGAGAGGGTACCAGCACCCGGCACCCGCCATCCGCTCGATCCCGAAATCGACATCGCCGTCTATGCCGTCGCGGTAGATACGGCGACGGATGTCGAGAGCCGGCCGATCCTTTTGAGCTATCTCGACGTCGTGGTGCAGGGCTTCCTCGACGAATTCGGGGAGGACGGCGTGGAGCGGTTCTTCCGCACGACCGGAAACTGGCACCTGCCCGTGGCCGACGACCGCAGCGCGGCACTCTATCCCCGCGCGCAAACGCTTTCGGCGGCGGAGATCGCATTGGTAGACCGCTGGCTCGACACGCTGGAGGTGCGCCGCGTGGCCCCCGCCGACACCGATCTCGGACGCGATGCCCGCCCGCGGAGCCCGGCGATTCCGGCCCCCTAGAGGGGCTTCTGCATCAAGGGCAGGACCTGCGCCATTTCCGGGCCGCGCGCCTGTCCGGTCACGGCGAGACGAAGCGGCATGAAGAGCGACTTGCCCTTCCGCCCGGTCTTCTCCTTCACCGCTTCCGTCCAGACCGACCACGCCTCGGGCCCGTATGGATGCGGCGGCAGGAGCGCCCAGGCTGTCTCCACAAAATCCGCATCCTCGGGAGAGACCTCCTTCATCGCGGGCCCGTCGCGAAACAGCATCCACCAGGCGGCGAGATCGGCGCGGGTGCCCACGTTCTCACGCACCACGGACCAGAAATCGTGCGCGATGGCGTCGGGGACGCCCAGCGCCGCGATCTCGTCCGACACCGCCTCATAGGGTCGCGCGGCGAGCACGCGGGCGGTCATCGGCTTCAGATCCTCCGAGTCGAATTTCGTCGGAGCCGCGCCGAACCGCGCGATGTCGAACCCCTCCACCAGTTCGTCGAGACCCCCGCGAAGCTCGACGGGGTCGGACGAGCCGAGCCGAGCCATCAGGCTCAGGATCGCCATCGGTTCGATCCCGCCGGCGCGGAAATCGCGCAGCGAAAGCGCCCCCAGACGCTTCGAGAGCGCCTCGCCCTGCGGCCCGGTCAGCAGCGAATGATGCGCGAATTGCGGGACAGTCCCGCCGAGCGCCTCGATGATCTGGATCTGGGTCGCCGTGTTCGTCACGTGGTCGGAGCCGCGCACGACATGCGTTACCCCCATCTCGGTGTCGTCGACGACGGACGCGAGCGTGTAGAGCACCTGCCCGTCGCCGCGGATGAGCACCGGATCGCTGACGCTCGCCGCGTCGATGGAGATGTCGCCGAGGATGCCGTCCGCCCATTCGATCCGCGCATGGTCGAGCTTGAAGCGCCAGACGCCGTCACCCCGTTCCGCACGAAGCCGCGCCTTCTCCTCGTCGGAAAGCGAGAGGGCCGCGCGATCGTAGACCGGGGGCCGCCCCATGTTGAGCTGTTTCTTGCGCTTCAGGTCGAGTTCCGTCGGCGTCTCGAACGCCTCGTAGAAGCGGCCAGCCTCGCGCAGGCGCTGGGCGGCATCGGCGTAGCGGTCGAGGCGCTGCGACTGCCGCTCGACCCGGTCCCAGGTGAGGCCCAGCCATTCGAGATCCTCCATGATCGCGTCCGAATATTCCTGCTTCGAGCGGACGGGATCGGTATCGTCGAGGCGCAGGATGAACGTCCCCCCCGCCTGCCGCGCGATAAGCCAGTTGAAGAGCGCGGCGCGGAGGTTGCCGATATGGAGGTAGCCCGTGGGCGACGGGGCGAAGCGGGTGGTGGTCATGGCGTCTCTCCTGTCGCGCGACCCTTTCCACAGGCGACGGCCCATGTCCAGAAAGCGCCGCGCCGCCCTTTCCCGGTTGCATAGGCGGCGGGCATTCCCGATGACTCCTCCGACCCGAGCGACGGAGACGGACCATGCGCGCACCAATGCTGACGATCACGCTCAATCCGACGGTCGATTTCTCGACTTCGACCGCTTCCATCGCGCCGGAGCTGAAGCTGCGCTGCGCGGAGCCGCAGATCGATCCGGGCGGCGGCGGCATCAACGTGGCCCGCGCGATCAGGCAGCTTGGCGGCCAGGCGGTCGCGCTCATCGCCATCGGCGGGTCGACCGGTGCCCAGCTTCTTCAAAGGCTCGCTCACGAAGGCGTGGCGACGGTCGCGTTCCAGGGGCCGGGCGAGACGCGGCAATCGGTCTCCGTCATCGACGAGGGCAACGGCTCGCAGTTCCGCTTCGTCATGCCGGGGCCGTCGTGGCAATCGGGCGACGTGGACCGCGCGCTCGATTCGATCGATCAGGCCACCGGCGATGGCACGCTCGTGGTCCTGTCCGGCTCCCAGCCTCCGGGCGTGGCCAAGGATTTCCCGTCGATCCTCGCCGATCACGTTGCGGGACGCCGGGCGCGGCTCATCGTCGATACGTCGGGCCCCGCGCTCCATCACCTCGTCGAGAAGCCACACGAATCACTGCATCTCCTTCGGATGGACGACGCGGAGGCGGAGGAGATCGCCGGCCGGCTCCTCCCCACGAAGGAAGACACGGCCAGCTTTGCGGAGGATCTCGTCGCGCGCGGTGTCGCGAAGATGGTGATCGTCGCGCGGGGTGCGGACGGCTCGGTCCTCTCCACCGAGGAAGGGAGCTGGCACGCGGTGGGCGCGCCCGTGGAGGTGCGCTCCAAGGTCGGCGCGGGTGACAGCTTCGTCGGTGCCTTTACCCTTGCCCTGGCGGAGGACCGTCCGGCGTCCGACTGCCTGCGCTTCGGCGTCGCGGCGGCGTCGAACGCGGTGATGACCGACGCCACGCGCCTCTGCGACCGTGAGACGACGGACGGGCTCTACGAGACCTGCACGCTCAAGCGGCTCTGACGGCGATGACGGGGCCCTTCGACGAGCTTACCGCGCCCGATGCGGGGGAAATCGCGGATCTGGCGCGCGCGGCGATCGACGCGCTGCCGCCCGATTTCGCCCGGGCCGCGCGCGAGGTCGCACTCCGCGTGGAGGATTTCGCGGAGGATGCGCTGCTCGAGGAACTGGAGATCGAGGATGCGTTCGGTCTGACCGGGCTCTACGACGGCATTCCGCTCACGCAGAAATCGGTCTCGGACCAGCCGCACGGGCCGGACACGATCCATCTCTACCGCCGCCCGATCCTCGACGAATGGGCCGCACGCGGCGACATCGCGCTCGGCGATCTCGTGGCCCACATCCTCGTCCACGAACTCGCCCACCATTTCGGCTGGAGCGACGCGGACATCGCGCGGATCGACCGCTGGTGGGAGTGAACGGCGAGATGCCTCAACGAAAACGACCCCGTTCGCGCCGCGGTGGCGAAGAACGGGGCCGGATCGTCAGTCGATCGAGGCGCGACCGGCCCTCAGGCCGGCCAGATCACTTGATCTTGCCTTCGCGGTAATCGACGTGCTTGCGCGCGACGGGATCGTACTTCTTGACGACCATCTTCTCCGTCATCGTGCGGGCGTTCTTCTTCGTCACGTAGAAATGCCCGGTATCGGCCGTCGAATTCAGCCGGATCTTGATGGTGGTTGGTTTCGCCATGATGCTCTCCTCGTCGGGCGGGGCCGGTGCGACCCGGAACCCGTGGAATAGTCGGAAACCGCCTTTTACGCCTCCGGGTCGACCTGTCAACCTGGAAGGGGCGCGCGGATGGCCTGTAAGCCGGGTTCTGTCCCCACCTTGCGGCGGGTGATGACCATTCATCTGGGCGCATCGTCGCCGATGCGCTCGTGCTGCCTACCCGGACCCTTGGGCGAAAGCGGCCCTGGGCCTTGCGGCCCGCAGGATCCCTATTCGGCATTGCTCCCGGTGGGGCTTGCCATGCGGGCGCCGTTGCCGGCCCCCCGGTGGGCTCTTACCCCACCGTTTCACCCTGGCCCCGGACACGTCCGGGGTGGTCTGTTTTCTGTGGCGCTTTCCGTCGGGTTGCCCCGCCCGGGCGTTACCCGGCACCGTTGCTTTCCGGAGCCCGGACTTTCCTCGACAGCCCCGAAAGGGCGCCGCGGTCATCCGGCCATCCGCGCGGCCCTTCGCTTACGGGCCGGGCCGGGTCCGGTCAACGGGAAAGCGCCGCGCGAGATCGCGGGCGAGCGCCATGTCGGTCCCGTCCCTCGGCCCCCCGGCCCAGGGCCGATGGCGCAGGCGCAGGGCGGCAAGGAGAAGCGCAGGGTCGTCCGATCCGGTATAGCCCGCCACCCGCATCGCCGCGACGAACGCCGCGCAGTCCCCTGCATCCCCACCACCCCGAAGAGGAACGGAAATCGCCCGTCCGCCGAAGGCGAGGCGCGCCCAGTCGAATTTCGGTCCCGGATCGATCTTGCGCCCCGGCGCGCAATCGGAATGCCCGATCACCCGTTCGGGCGGCACATCCCAGCGGGCCATGATCCCGTCGAGGAGCTGCTCGAGCGAGGCCATCTGCGGGGCCGGAAAGGGCGTGCCGGCCCGGTTGGCAAGTTCGATCCCGATCGATCGCGAATTGACGTCCGTCACTCCGCCCCAGGCGCCCGCGCCCGCATGCCAGGCCCGATCCGGCTCCGCGACCAGCCGAACGAGCACGCCCCGTTCGTCGATCAGCCAATGGGCCGAAACCTCGGCGCAGGGATCGCACAGCCGGGCAAGCGCCGCCTCCGCGGTCTCCATCGCGGTATAGTGGATGACAACGAGATCGGGCACCGCGTCGTCCCGACGCGGCCCGCAATTGGGCGAGGGTCGATCGGTATGGATCAGCGGCGCGCCGCGCGGAACGGCGCCGGATCCCAGGCGCAGGCAAAACCGTCGCCGTCTGGATCGAGCCCGAGGCGGTCCCGCTGCGGCCCGCCCTGCTCGAGGAACGCCTCCTGGGCGAGGTCGGGCGACGGGTAGCGCGCGCAGGCGCGCTGGCCGCGCCCGCCGCCGATCCCGCCCCTGCGGTAGAGCGGCTCGCCGACCCGGTTGGAGGTCGACAGGGCGAAGGAGACGATGTTCGGCCCCTCCGCGCCGGAGCGGCGCGGCACGGCGGTCGGACGGATCACGGTATAGGCCGCCGCCTGACGCGCCAGGCGTTGCGCGTCCGATTCGATCGTCTCGCGCGCGCTGACGGCTTCGAAGCTCTGCTCGTCGGAGATCCCCACGTTCCGGCTGCTCGCCGCGTTCACGCCGCCCGCCGAGGCCGGTACGGACACGGGCGCCCGGGCGTCGAGAGGCGCGGAAGTGACGGGATCGGTCGCGGGCAGCCCCGCCGATGCACCGCCCGCAGGCAATCCGGCCGCGCGGAGCTCGTCGGCGGAAATGACCGCACCCGAGGAGGACGCCCCGTCGAAGCTGCCGTCATAGGTCGGCTCGCCATAGCCCATACCGTAATCCGCACCGAGGCCGACCCCTTGCCCAATCCGGGCGGCGCCGGGATCGCCGTAGCCGCGCTCCGCCACGGGAGGCGCGCAGGCGGCGAGGGCCAGGACGGCAAGACAGGCGAGACGTTTCATGGACAGCATCCTCTCGGCCCTCCGGACGGGGCTGACCGCGAGCCTACCACCACCGCGCGGGTTTTTCCACAAAGCCCGCCGACCGCTCGAGGACGCCTGCGACGTTGAGAAGGTCGCCCTCCTCGAAGGGCCGCCCGATGAGCTGCAGCCCGAGCGGCAGCCCTTGCTTGTCGCGGCCCGCGGGCACACTGATCCCCGGCAGACCGGCGAGGTTCACCGTGACCGTGAAGACGTCGTTGAGATACATCGCGACTGGGTCGGCCTTCGCCATCTCGCCGAGCCCGAAGGCCGCGGACGGCGTCGCGGGGGTCAGGATCGCATCGACGCCGGCGGCGAAGGCGTCGTCGAAATCGCGCTTGATGAGGGTCCGGACCTTGCGCGCACGATTGTAGTAGGCGTCGTAGAACCCGGCAGAGAGGACGTACGTGCCGACCATGATGCGGCGGCGGACCTCGGGGCCGAACCCTTCGGCGCGGGTCTTCTCGTACATCTCCGTCACGCCGTCGCCCTGGTCGAGCCGCGCGCGGTGGCCGAACCGCACGCCGTCGTAGCGCGCGAGGTTGGACGAGGCCTCGGCGGGCGCGATGACGTAGTAGGTGGGCAGCGCGTAGCTTGTATGCGGCAGCGAGACGTCGACGATCTTCGCCCCCGCTTCCTCGAGCATCCGGCGCCCGTCAGACCAGAGCGCGTCGATCTCGTCGGGCATCCCCTCCATGCGGTACTCGCGCGGGATGCCGATCGTCTTGCCGCGGATGTCGCCGGTCAGCGCGGCCTCGAAATCCGGTACGGGCAGATCGACCGAGGTGCTGTCCATCGGATCGTGCCCGGCCATCGCCCCGAGCAGGATTGCCGCATCGCGCACGTCGCGCGTCATCGGTCCCGCCTGGTCGAGCGAGGAGGCGAAGGCAATGATCCCCCAGCGCGAGCAGCGCCCGTAGGTGGGCTTGAGGCCGGTGATCCCGGTGAAGGCCGCGGGCTGGCGGATCGAGCCGCCCGTATCGGTGCCCGTCGCCGCAAGGCAGAGATCGGCGGCCACCGCGGCGGCCGAGCCGCCCGAGGAGCCGCCAGGGGTCAGCGCGGTCTCGTCATCCGCACGCCGCCACGGATTGACCGCGCCGCCATAGGTCGAGGTCTCGTTCGACGAGCCCATGGCGAACTCGTCCATGTTGAGCTTGCCGAGCATGACCGCGCCCTGCTCCCAAAGCTGGCGCGTCACCGTGGATTCATATTCGGGCTGGAAACCCTCGAGGATACGGCTCGCCGCCTGGCTCGCCACGCCCTTCGTGCAGAAGAGATCCTTGATGCCCAGCGGGATGCCGCAGAGGTCGGGCGCGTCGCCGGACTTGAGCCGCGCATCCGCCGCCTCCGCCTGCGCGCGGGCAAGATCGGGGGTGTGGTGGACGAAGGCGTTGAGCGCCGACGCGCCCTCGATCGCGCCGAGGCAAGCCTCGGTCAGCTCCGTCGCGGCGAGTTCGCCTTTGCGCAGCGCATCGCGCGCGGCGGCGATGGTCAGGGTGTTGGGCGCGCCGCTCATTCGACCACCTTCGGCACGGCGAAGAAGCCCTCGCGTGCGTCGGGCGCGTTCGCGAGAACCGCCTTCTGCTGCCCGCCATCCGTGACAACGTCTTCGCGCCGCTTCAACCGCTGCGGGGTGACGCTCACCATCGGCTCGATGCCCTCCACATCGACCTCGCCCAATTGCTCGACGAAGCCCAGGATGGTGTTGAATTCTTCGGCGAGGCCGGGCAGGTCGCGCTCCTCCACGCGGATGCGCGCGAGCCGCGCGATGCGCGCGGCGGTGTTCGTGTCGATCGACATGGTGCCTTCCCTCGCTGCGTCCGGAAGCGCTTTATCGCTCCGGCAGGGCCGGTTCAAGCCGGTGGCGTTTCAGGAACGCGATCATGAAGCCCAGCATTGCCGCGTTCAGGAGATGCCAGGCGAAATGCGTCCCCATCGGAATCGTCGTGCAAAGCGCCTCGTCGAGGGACCGCAGGGTGATCGAAAGCGCGAGCATCCCCGCCCCGAACGCGAGATCGCGACCGAGCGCGGCGTTCCGCGATCCGAGAAATCCCACATAGGCGAGGATCAGGACCGGGATCGGCCAGTAGGAAGCGGAGATCGCGAAGCCGGGCACGCGCCCGAAGACTGCCCCGCCGAGGATCAGCAGCAAGAACCCCGCCGCCGTCGCGACGATGGCCCACGGTAGGGCGAGGCGCGCGAGATGCCGGTTCGCCGCGTAAATATAGATCACGACGAAGAGCGCGATCGGCACGACGTCGAGGAGGGCGGCCCATCCCGTTGCGAACGTGTGGAAAAGCCCCGAGCCGATGCCGATGACGCCAAGCACGAGGCAGAGCACGCGCTCGATCCCCCGGCTCGCGGGCCAGAGCCAGATCGCGACGACGAGGAAAGCGAGGTTGGTTACCGCGTTCACCGGCTCCGCCCAGAGGCCCGGCCCCATCCGTTCGCAATACCCGTCGATCTGTGCGGTCCAGTCCATCGCCCTATCCCGCGGACAAAGACGGGTCCGGACCCCGCCCTACGGTCAGAGGAGCGTTCCCTGTTCGGGCGGCGTGTCCTTCGGCTTCGGGTGCGCGGCCTTCGCCCGACGCTCCACCGCGAGCCGTCCGTCCTGGAATTCTATTTCGAGCGCGCCTGCCCGCGCGGCCGCCTTCCGGGTGGTGACGGGCCCTGCTTCGCTCCGGACGACCGCGTAGCCGCGCGCGAGCGTCGCCTCGTAGCCGAGCGTCCGGTGCAACCCCTCGAGCGTCTCGAGCCGCGCGCGGAGCCGGTCGCGCCGGAGCGCCCAGGCGCGATCGAGCCCGGCGGCAAGGCCCGCAAGCCGCTCGCCCTCCGACCGCAACGACCGGCGGATGGGTTGTGGCGCCACCCTGTCGGCGAGCCGTACCAGAGCGCGGCCGCGATCGCGCACCAGGCGGCCGAGCGCGGGGCCGAGACGTGCGGAGAGACCGTCGGCGGCGGCGCGACCGGCTTCGATCCGCCGCAGGAGAGCGATGGGGCGGACCTGCGCCGCAACCCGGTCGAGCCGCGCCCGGCGCAGCTCGACGGTCGCGCCGAGTGCCGCGGGAAGCCGGAGGCTCGCATAATCGAGCCGTTGGCGCGCCTGCGCGGTCAATGTCTCCGGCCGGGGCAGCGCGCGGGACAGATCGCCCAGGCGCTGGCGTCGGCCCGTCACCGCCTGTCCAAGCGCGCGCGAAAGATGCGCCCCCTGCCCGTCGAGCCAGGCGGCAAGCTCCAGTCGCACGGGCACGGCAAGCTCCGCCGCGGCGGTGGGTGTGGGCGCGCGCCTGTCGGAGACGTAATCAATGAGCGTCGTGTCTGTCTCGTGTCCCACGGCCGAGATCAACGGGATGGCGGAGGCCGCGGCCGCCCGGGCCACCACCTCCTCGTTGAACCCCCAGAGATCCTCGATCGAGCCGCCGCCGCGCGCCACGATCAGGAGGTCGGGCCGCGGGACCGGACCGCCGGGGACGAGCGCGTTGAACCCCTCGATGGCGCGGGCGACCTGCGGTGCGCAATCGCGTCCCTGCACCGCCACGGGCCAGACGATCACTTGCCGCGGGAAGCGCTCGCGCAAGCGATGGAGGATGTCGCGGATGACGGCGCCGGAGGGCGAGGTTACGACCCCGATCACCTCCGGCAGGTACGGAAGCGGGCGCTTGCGTTCCGCCGCGAAGAGGCCCTCCGCCTCCAGCGCCTTCTTGCGCTTCTCCAGCATCGCCATGAGCGCGCCGACGCCGGCGGGCCGGAGGTCGTCCACGGTGAGCTGGTATTTCGACTGGCTGCCGAAGGTGGTGAGCTTTCCGGTGGCAACGACCTCCATCCCCTCCTCGGGGCGCGCGGTGAGACCCGGCACCTGACCCTTCCAGGTGACGGAGGCCAGGACGTTCCGGTCGTCCTTGATGTCGAAATAGAGATGGCCCGAGCGTGCCGCGAAGACGCGGCCCACCTCGCCCCGGACGCGGACGCGGCCGAACTCGCCCTCGATCACCCGTTTCACCGCCCCCGAGATCTCGGTCACGGTGTATTCATGCGCATTGCCGCCCGGAGCGGGATCGTCGATCAGGTCCATGGCGCAAGCCTATCCCGCTCCGTCGCCGGACGAAAGCGTCCCCGGCGGCTTGGAATCGGGCGACGTGCTGGCTATCAGCCGAGGAGCGAAGCGAAAGAGGCCCCATGAACATCCTCATTCTCGGCGGTGGCGGGCGTGAACATGCGCTGGCCTGGGCCGTCTTGCAGAACCCCAAATGCGACCGCCTGATCGTCGCCCCCGGCAATGTCGGGATCGCCGGGATCGCCGAGACCGCGCGCCTCGATATCTGCGACGGGGCCGCGGTGGCGGCCTTCTCCGAGGACAACGCGATCGACTTCGTGATCATCGGGCCGGAGGCGCCGCTCGACGCGGGCGTGGCCGACGTGCTGCGCGCCGCGGGGATCCTCGTCCTCGGCCCGGATCGCGCGGCTGCGATGATCGAGACGTCGAAGACCTTCACCAAGGAGCTTTGCACGGCCACGGGCGCTCCCACCGCCGCCTGGGCGCGGTTCGACGATCTCGAGGCGGCGCTCGACCATCTCGCGGGCTGTGCCCTGCCCGTCGTCGTAAAGGCGGATGGCCTCGCGGCCGGCAAGGGGGTCGTCGTCGCCGAAAGTTTCGAGGCGGCCGAAGGGGCGCTCCGCGACATGCTCGACGGGCATTACGGCGCGGCCGGCGCCTCCGTCGTCATCGAGGAATTCATGACCGGCGAGGAAGCGTCGTTCTTCGTCCTCGTCGACGGGGAAGATGTGCTTCCCATCGGCACGGCGCAGGACCACAAGCGCCTCGGCGAAGGGGATACGGGCCCGAACACGGGCGGGATGGGCGCCTATTCGCCCGCGCCGATCATGGACGCGGCGGTGACGGCGCGCGCGCTCGACGAGATCGTGCGGCCCTGCATGGCGGAGATGGTCCGCCGCGGCACACCCTATCGCGGGGTGCTCTATGCGGGCCTGATGATCGAGGACGGCGCGCCGCGGCTTGTGGAGTTCAACGCCCGATTCGGCGATCCGGAATGCCAGGTCCTGATGATGCGGCTCGGCGCTCAGGCGCTCGATCTCATGGAGGCCTGCGCCGAAGGCCGGCTTGGCGATGTCCGCGCGCAATGGGCCGACGATCACGCGCTGACGGTCGTAATGGCCGCCCGAGGCTATCCGGGGCTCTACGACAAGGGGACGGAGATCCGCGGGCTCGATGCGTTCGAGGCGAGTTCGTCGCAGATGGTGTTCCATGCCGGGACCGCGCTCGCAGACGGCAAGCTGATCGCGTCGGGCGGACGGGTCCTCACCGTGACGGCACGCGGCCCCGATCTGCGCGAGGCGCAGGCGCGCGCCTACGCGATCTGTGCGGCGATCGACTGGCCCGACGGCATCTACCGACGCGATATCGGCTGGCGGGCGCTTGCCGGCTAGACCGTCGAGCCCTCCACGGCAGTATCAGATCTGTTTTTCAGGCATCTGCACGACGAGTCCATCGAGCGCGTCGCTGACCTTGAGCTGACAGGTCAGGCGGGACCGTGTCGGATTGGGCTCGTAGGCGAAGTCGAGCATGTCCTCTTCCATCTCCTCCTTTGCCGGCAGGCGGTCGACCCAGTCCTCGGCCACGTAGACATGGCAGGTCGAACAGGCGCAGGCGCCGCCGCAATCGGCTTCGATCCCGGGTATGCCGTTGTCGCGTGCCCCTTCCATGACGGTCATGCCGTTCGCAACGTCGACGACGTGTTCCGTCCCACCGTGCTCGATATAGGTGATCTTGGCCATGCGCGGCTCCTTCGTGATTTCGGGCCCATAGCTAATTCGGGGCCTTCCGAGATACCAGCCTCATCGCCCCTCGTGCCGCTTGGCCGCACGCGGCCGATGTTCTACATTGGTTCCATGTCCAGCCCCCCTCGTCCGAGCACATGGCCACGCCCTCCCGCCTGCCTTCCCGCGGGGGATCTCGACCGCCCGCCGAACAACGCGCGGGTGGCCGTGGCCGGTCTCGTCCTCATCCGGCAGCGACCCGGAACGGCGAAGGGGGCGATCTTTCTCACGCTCGAGGACGAGACGGGCATCTGCAACGTCATCGTCTGGAAGACGGTCTACGAGCGGTTTCGCCGGGCGGTGATCGCCGGGCGCTGCCTGCGCGTCACGGGCCGCATGCAACGCGGTGGCGGCGTCACGCATCTTATCGCGGAGGAGATCGAGGATATCGGCTGGATGCTCGACGATCTTCTCCGGATCGAGGAGACACCCGCGGAACCGGGCCCGTAGAATAGGGAAAGCCGCCGCAGGGGGCTGCGACGGCTTCCTTGCGAGGGGCGGGGAAAGACGCCCCCCGGCGTCGGGATCAGCCGATCCCGAGTGCCACGAACCTGGGCTCGCCGTCGCGGCGGACAAGCAGCAGGAGCGATTTCCGTCCCGCCTCCTTTGCCGCCTCGATCCGGTCGGTGAGATCGGCGGCCGAACCGATCTTGTCCTGTCCGGCCTCCGTGATCACGTCGCCCGCACGAATGCCCTTGTCGAACGCTTCGCTGCCTTCGTCGACGGCGGTGACGGCAACCCCGTCGGTCCCGCCCGAAAGCCCGAGCTGCTCGCGCATCTCGTCGTTGAGCGGCGTGACGGTGATTCCGAGAAGCTCTTCCTCCTGCACCGCATCGGGGGCGGAGCGATTGGCGGATGCGGGAACGGCCTCGGCCTCTTCGCGCCGACCGAGCGTGATCTCGAGCTCTTCGGTCGAACCGTCGCGATAGACCGTCACCGGGACCGTCGTGCCGACCTGGGTATCGCCGACGCGGCGAACGAGTTCCCGCGTGTCGCCCACATCCTGACCGTTGAAAGAGACGATGACGTCGCCCGATTCCATTCCGGCCTCCTGCGCGGGGCCCTCCGGAACGTCTGTCACGAGCGCACCCGACGCATCCGCAAGTCCGATGCTTTCGGCGATGTCATCCGTCACGTCCTGGATGCGGACGCCGAGCCAGCCGCGGCGCGTTTCGCCGAATTCGCGGAGCTGGTCCACGACCTTCGCCACCACGTTCGACGACATCGCAAAGCCGATGCCGATAGAGCCGCCGTTGGGCGAGAGGATCGCGGTGTTCACGCCCACGACCTCGCCGTCCATGTTGAAAAGCGGACCGCCGGAATTGCCGCGATTGATGGCGGCGTCGGTCTGGATGTAATCGTCGTAGGTGCCCGAAAGCGCCCGGTTGCGCGCGGAGACGATGCCCGCAGAGACCGAGAAGCCCTGACCGAGCGGGTTGCCCATGGCCATCACCCAATCGCCGACCTGCGCTGCATCGCTGTCGCCGAACGGCACCGGCTTCAAGGGGGCCTTGCTCGTCACCTTGAGAAGCGCGATATCGGTCTTCGGATCTGTGCCGATTACCTCGGCGGGAAGTTCGTCGCCGTTGAAGAACTCGATGCTGATCTCGTCGGCCCCGTCGATGACGTGGTTGTTCGTCACGATGTAGCCGTCTTCGGAGATCACAAAGCCGGAGCCCAGGGCCTGGCTCTGGCGAGGCGTGCGCGGAGCGGGGCCTTCGCCCTCGGGATCCATGAAATCGCGGAAGAAGTCCTCGAATGGGCTGCCTTCGGGTACAACGGGCGCGGGCCCGGAGCGCGCGGCTACGGTGGTCGAGGTGGTGATGTTGACGACCGAGTCGCTGATCTTCTCGGCCAAGGGGGCGAAGGTTTCGGGCGTGGCGCGCGCCGTGACCGTCTGCGCCAGAACCAGCGCCGCCCCGAGGACCAGCACCGTGACCCAGTGGTGCAGGCTCGACCGCACCCGTCGGATAGGAAGGGCTTGAGATGTCACGCTGTTCTCCTTGAAGGTTCTAAGCGGTGTGATTTTCTCCCGTGCGGTCGACCGGCCGGAGATAAGTCAAGTCCGGATGCCGCACGCGATGCGAACTTGGTGCCATCGCAGCCAATTGGCAACAGATGGAGCGTTTCATTGCGTCAATTGCCCGTGAAAACCATGCAACGATTACAAGGTGCCCAACGCCCGCGCGCCTGCGACGAGCGCTGCACCCACCGCCACCGCGGTCAGCCCCAGAAGACGACGGGTCTCGGGCGGCAGACGCGTCAGGAATGACAGCAGGTCCTCGATACGCGAAGGGGCCAGTGCAAGCACCAGCCCCTCGACGCAGAAAACCAAACCCAATGCGAGAACGACGACGGACATCAATTCGTCGGGGACGCGGCGGCCTCCGTCTGGTCCGGTTCCTGGCTTGCCGCAGTCTGCGCGGACCCGTCCGACGCCCGTGCCTGTTCGTCGTTCGACAGCCGGGCTGCTTCATTGTCCTCCGACGCCGTGACGGATCGCGACTGATCCGATTTCAGGTAGTCGAAGAACTCGCTGTCTGGCGACAGGACCAGCATCGAATTGTTCCCCTGCAGCGAGCGCTCGTACGCGGTGAGGGACCGGTAGAACTGGAAGAACTCCTGATCGGCACCGAAGGCGTTAGCGAAGATGTTGTTACGCTCCGCATCCGCCTCACCGCGGGCGATCTCCGCCTCCCGCTCCGCTTCGGAGACAAGCTCGACCCGGGTCCGGTCGGCCTGCGCGCGGACGCGCTGCGCCGCTTCCTCGCCCCGTGCCCGCTCGTCCGTCGCCTCCCGCTCACGCTCGGCCCGCATCCGGTCGAATGTCGCGGCGAGGTTCTGGTCGGGCAACGCCGTCTGCTTCAGACGGACGTCGATGATCTCCACGCCGAGCGCGTTCGCCCTGAGCCGCGCCTGATCGCGGATCCGCGTCATCAGGTTCGCACGATCTTCCGACAGGATCGTGTTCGAGGTCACCCCGTCGGAACCCAGAACGGCCCGGGTCTGCGCGATGAGGATGGCCGCCAGACGGCTCTCCGCGGAGCGGATGCCGCCCACGCCCACGGCACGGCGGAACTGCTCCACGTCCATGATCCGGTAGCGCGCGAAGGCATCGACGATAAGACGGCGATCGTCCGACGGCGTCACCTCGATCGGATCGGTGTCGAGCGACAGGATCCGGTCGTCGTAGCGCGCCACGTCCTGGATGAACGGAACCTTGAAGGCGAGGCCCGGCGTCTCCTTGACCCGCTTGATCTGCCCGAACTGGAGGACGAGCGCCTTTTCCCGTTCGTCCACGATGAAGATTGAGCTCATGAGACCGATGATGGCAACGGCCGCGATACCGATGGCGATGTAGGATTTGCGCATCAATTGCCTCCCTGGGCCGTCGTCTGCCCGCCGTCACCGCGGCGGTTCAATTCGGTGAGCGGGAGATACGGCACAACGCCCTGTCCGCCGCCCGCTCCGCCGGTCTCGTCGAGGATCACCTTGTCCACGCGTCCGAGCACCTCTTCCATCGTCTCAAGGTAGAGACGCTTGCGCGTGACTTCGGGGGCCTTCTGGTATTCGCCCAAGACCGCGCTGAACCGGCTCGCCTCACCGCGGGCCTCGTTCACCACCTGCGCCCGGTAGGCTTCCGCCTCTTCCAGGATTTGCGCGGACGCACCGCGCGCGTCGGCGAGGACCTGGTTGGAATAGGCGTCCGCCTGACGTTGCAGCCGATCCCGCTCCTGCTCCGCCGCCTGGACGTCGCGGAACGCGTCGATCACCTCGGCCGGCGGATCGGCCTTGTCGAGGTTGAGGCGGACGATGTTCACGCCGGAATCGTAGCTGTCGAGCGTATCCTGGATCAGTTGCTGCGCGTCGTTGGCGATCAGGTCGCGATCGCGGTTCAGGATCGGCGCAAGCTCGGACCGGGCGACGACCTCGCGCATGGCGGATTCGCTCACCGCACGGATCGTGTCCGCGGGCTCCGCGAGGTTGAAAAGGTACTGCGCGGGGTCGCGAATGTTCCAGACGACCTCGAACTCGATATCGACGATGTTCGCGTCAGTCGTCAGCATCAGGCCGTTATCCGCGGCATTGCCGCGACCGATGCCAAGCTCTTCCGTCTGCTCTCGGGTCACGGGAATGACTTCCGCAGTGACGAGCGGCCACGGCGCGAAGTTGAGGCCCGGCTCGCCGATGGAGCTGAACTCACCGAGAAACAGCTCGACCGACTGCTCTTCCGGCCGCACGGTGTAGAAGCTCGCGAAAGCCCAGAGCCCGACGACGACGAGCGCGCCGAGCACGAACGTGCCGCGCGAGAAATGGGGACCGCCACCGCCGCCCGAACCGTTCGGACGGTTGCCGTCGCCGCGCCCGCCCATCAGGACACGCAGTTGCTCCTGGCCCTTCCGCACGATCCGGTCGAATTCGGGGACCTGTGGCCCTTCGCCCGGACGTCTTCCGCCGGGACGGCGATCACCGCCGTCGTTTCCGCCACCACGGGGGCCGCTCCCCCAGGGTCCGCCATTATTGCCCGCCATGCGTGGGGAGCTCCTCTCTCTAGTAGGTCGTCGTCTGAAATTGTCGATATACTCTAGCACATCGTGGAGTGGATGTCCGAGTTCAACCCTTGCGGACGGGTGAAGACATCGTGACCAGTTCCTCCGCCGAGGTCGGATGAACGGCACAGGTCGCGTCGAACTGCTCCTTCGTAAGGCCTGCCTTCACCGCGATCCCGGCAAGCTGGATCATTTCGCCGGCATCCTCTGCGACGATGTGACAGCCGAGAACGACACGTGTCTCGCTGTCCACGACGAGCTTCATCATGGTCTTGCCGGACCCTCCCGCGAAACTCTTCTTCATCGGCGTGAAGGACGTGCGGTAGATCTCGACACCGCCTCTCTCGAAGCCCTCCTGCTCGGTCAGCCCGATGGTCCCGAACTCCGGCTGGGTAAAGATCGCGGACGGCACAAGCTCATGATCGACCGGGGATTTCTCGCCCCTGAACACGGTCTTTACGAACGCCATCGCCTCGCGGATCGCAACCGGGGTCAGGGCAAGGCGATCGGTGACGTCGCCAATGGCATAGATCGAGGGGACGCTGCTCTGCGAATAGGCGTCCACCACGATTTCGCCCTTCTTCCCGAGCGAAACGCCTGCGTCCTCAAGGCCCATATCCGCCGTGGACGGTGCGCGCCCCGTCGCGAAGAGAACGTGGTCGAAGCGGTGCTCCCGGCCTTCGGTGTCCTTCACCCAGAGCGGTTTTGCCGCATCCGCGACCGTCGAACTCATTGGATTGTCATCGAGCGTGACCGCCCTGCCATCGTGCCCGTGCGACGATCCGTCCGACATCCCGCGTTTCTCCGCCAGATCCATCTCGGAAATGTTCATGTTGGTTTGTAGATCGATGCCACGCTCGCGCATCCTGTCGGCAATCATGTCCCGGGCCTCGTCGTCGAAGCCGCGCAGGATCTGCTCGCCACGGTAATATTGCGTGACGTCCACGCCGAGCCCGTTGAGTATGCAGGCGAATTCACAGGCGATGTAGCCACCGCCGATGATCAGGATATTCGACGGCAGATCCTCCAGCAGGAAGAGGTCGTTGCTCACGAGACCAAACTCGGCATTCTCGAGCCCCGGACGGACGGGATGGCCACCGGTCGCGACGAGGATATGGGCGGCGCTCTTCACCTCTCCGGTCGCGAGCGCGACATGGTGCGCGTCCTGCAGCCGCGCCCGGGTCTCGTAGATCGCCACACCCGACGTATTGAGCAGGTTACGGTAGACCCCCTCGAGCCGGTCGAGTTCCGCATGCAACTTGGCCCGAAAGCGTTTCCAGTCGAAATCGCCGATCTGCGCATCCCATCCATAGGCGTCCGCCTCCGCGACGAGATCCGGATAGCCGCTGGCGAACACCATGATCTTCTTCGGCACGCAGCCGCGGATCACGCAGGTTCCGCCCAGGCGGTAATCCTCGGCGAGGGCAACCCGCGCACCGGTCGCGGCGGCGGTCCGCGCGGCCCGTACACCGCCCGAGCCGCCGCCGATCACAAAGAGATCGTAGTCGAATTCGGCCATCTCAATCCCCCAGATCGGCGAACAGGTTGTCGGGTTCCGGAAAGTCGGCGTCGCCCGGCGGCGCGATGCCGTTGGCGCTTCCGATGATCTCGGTTCTTCCGTCGCCGTGGCCGATCACGACCGTATCGCAGAGGCCGATGAAAAGGCCACTCTCCACCACCCCGGGGATCAGGTTCAGATCCCGCGCGAGCCGGCGCGGATCGCCGATCCGCTTCAGGTGGAGGTCGAGGATCAGGTTTCCGCCGTCGGTCACGAAGGGCGCCTCGCCATCGAGCCGCAACGTGATCTGATCCCCGAGGAGATCGTGACCAGGGAGGAGATCCTCGATGGCCGCCTTCGTGCTCTGCCAGCCGAAGGACGTGACCTCGACGGGAAGCGGGAACGCCCCGAGCGTCTCCACGTGCTTGGACTTGTCGGCGATGACGATCATCCGGTCGCTGGCCGCCGCCACGATCTTCTCACGCAGAAGCGCGCCGCCACCGCCCTTGACGAGGTTCAACGCGGAATCGAACTCGTCCGCTCCGTCGATCGTCAGGTCGAGACGACCCGCGGCTTCCAGATCGACGAGTGCGATCCCGGCCTTCGACGCGAGTTCGGCGGTCTGACTGGAGGTCGGCACGCCGGTGATCCGCAACCCCTCGGACGCGATACGCTCGCCCAGATGGCGAATGAGCCAGTACGCCGTGGATCCGGTCCCGATCCCGAGGGCCATGTCCGGCTCGACCAGGTCGGCGGCGCGGCGGGCGGCGGCGCGTTTCGCGGTTTCGACGGGCGACAATCGCTCGGGCATCCTTCACTCCTTCCCTGGGCGTGCCGCCTTATAAGGAGCATCCGGCGAAGCCGCCACGCCAAAACCCCGGCTGCGTCGCTTCGCATCGGGCCGGGCGCGGCATTTACGGCGCGGATGTCCGTAACCCGGCCTCAAGATTGTCCCGGCTCGTCGGATCGCGCCATGAGCCCCGCCAGCGCCGCATCGATCTCGGACCGGGGCAGGAGAACGAGGAGCCCCGCGCCATCGGGCTCGATCCGGACCGGGCCGTTGGCCATGTTGGAGGTCCCGATCCGTTCCCCGGGCGAAAACTCGATTCCGTCCAGCGGCCATTCGAGACCTCGCGAACGTGCGGTCACGGGCCGCATCGGGAAGACGGAGACCCGCGTGCCGCGCGCGAGATCAAGAGAGAGGGCACCGGCTGCATGGAAGACGACATCGTCGCTTCCGAGAAGGAGGCAGGGTCGGTCGTGCATCGCGATGGCGTGACACGCGGCGAGGCTGTGATCGAACCGCGCGCCAAGAAACCCGATCCCGATGACGAACGGCGCGTCGATGCGCGCGAGACACTTTTGCAGATCGGTGCTGTCTTGCTCCGGGACATGGTGGATCCGCCCGGCGGGTATACGCGCCGCGACGTCGCGCGGAAGCGAATCCAGATCGCCGATCACTGCCTTGGGGATCACGCCATGCTCGAGAAGCGCCATAGCGCCGCCATCCGCGGCGGCCGCGGTCGGACCGAGGGCAAGCGCGAGGTCGAGATCGCCCGGAGCGATCGCCCCCCCACCGACGAGGACCACCCCTTGCCTCGATCGTAGAACTATGGCGCTCATGGCGTTATTAACGGTTCATTACACGATTTGGCGCAGGTTGACATTACCGGCGCTCCGGATCCAGCCGGGATGGATCACGAGGGCCAAATCGCGGCACAGGGGCACAGGCGGAAAACGGATGGGCGATACGCGCAAGTCATTGACCGTCACGTACGGGGCCTTCTCCTGTACGCTCGAGGGATTCGACGACCCGTTCGAGACGATGTGCGCGATCGCGGCCTATTTTCGTGATCTATCCGAAGAGGCCCCGAATTTCGGGTCAGAGCCGCTCCCGCCGCATCAGGAGTCACTCTCGGCGATCGCCGAAACGGCGTCCGGCGCGCCCGTCGTGACACGGACGGAGGACGCCGTTCTGGTCTTCGAACGACTCGGCGGCGGTGCGGAAGGTCCCACGTCCCGCGATGACGCCGACGAAGTCGAACCGATCACCGGCGATGACGAAGATGCGGCTTTCGAGGCGGCCGAGGTGTCATTCGATCGGTCCCTGGACGACGCGGCCACTGCGGATGATGGTGCTCACTTAGATGACGAGATCGCCCTGCCGGAAGAAACTTCTCCGCCCACTTCCGTGGCGCTCCCCGACGATGCGTCGGACGAAACTGAACGTCATCTGTCGGACGAGCCGGCGGGTATCGAGGATACGGACGAGGTGGATACGGGGCCATCCGCCGTGTCGAACGCCGGACAGGACGACTCGGATGAATCGGACGACGAGGTGTCGGAGGATGCCCGCGCCGATGGCGACGACGAACTCGCGGCGGGGATCCGCTCCATCCTCGAACTCGGCACGCCCGAAGAGGAGGATCGCGACGCCGCCCTCGCCGAGATCGAACGTGCCGCACGACAGGCCGACGAGGAGAACGCGCAGGCTCGGCGACGGGCGCGGACCCTCGACGAACTGATCGCCGAAGGGGAGGAGGACGCGGATACGGCCGAGCCGGTTCCCCCCTCCCCCGAGGAAAGCCGCGATCCGCTGGAGGTCGAGAGCGACGCAGCCTTCGACCGCCTGATGGTAGAAACAGATGCGCAGATGGGTGACGCGGCGGGCCATCGCCGCCGCTCCGCCATTGCGCACCTGAAGGCGGCGGTCGCCGCGACGAAGGCGGACGGTCTTCTCGGCGGCAAGCGCGGTCGCAGTGATGCGGAGACGGCCGGGCAGTTCCGCTCCGAGCTCGATCGCGCGGTCCGGCCAAAGCGACCGACGCTCCTGTCGGACCAGAGCACGCGACCGCGGCCGACTGACCCGACGGAGGAAAGCGCATCGCCCCTCGTCCTGGTATCCTCGCTCAGGGTCGGGACGGACGGCGCGGCCGAGAACGTCGGATCGGTTCAGCCGCGACGCGTCCCACGCGACACGGCCCAACCACATGACGCGGGCGCGTTCGCCGCCTTCGCCGAGCGGATCGGGGCCACGGAGCTCACCGATATCATCGAAGCCGCGGCCGCCTATGGCGTGATCGTCGAGGGCCGCGACGCGCTCTCGCGTCCGCATCTTCTGCGCCAGGCGGCGAGCCGGTCGCGCTCCGGGGCCAGCCGGGAGGATGGCTTGCGCAGTTTCGAACGGCTGGTCGAGGCCGGGCATCTGCGCGACCTCGGCCGGGGGCGGTTCGGCATCACCGGAGCGACGCGCTACGTGGACGAGGCGCAGGCCCTCGTTAACTGATGTCCCGCGATTTCGCCGCACCGGATCAGCGCGGTTGATCGTCCACATCCCGCTCCGGATCAGCTTGCCCGACACCACGGAAGACGGTCCGGAAGGGCAGCGCCCAAATCACGCCGAGCCCCATGTAGATCAGGAGCTCGACGACAATCCCCGGCCGTCCGAGCCACGTCATGATGGTGCTCGCTAGAACGATGTAGACGGGCAGCCCGAGGAGCAGGATGACGAGCGACCAGCGCCGCTTGGCCTTGTGGGAAAGCGCCACGCGGTCAGTCCGCGAAGGGATCGGTGACGAGGATCGTGTCTTCCCGTTTCGGCGAAGTCGACAGAAGCGCCACGGGGCAGCCGATCAGTTCTTCCACCCGGCGGACGTACTTGATCGCTCCGGCCGGCAGGTCGGCCCAGCTCCTCGCGCCCTCGGTCGAGTCCGACCAGCCCGGCAGCGTCTCGTAGACGGGACGGCACCGCGCCTGCCGGTCGGCCGCAGTGGGCAGGTGGTCGAGCCGCTCTCCGTCGAGTTCGTAGCCCGTGCAGATTCGCAGCTCGTCGAACCCGTCGAGCACATCGAGCTTCGTGAGCGCGATGCCACGCACCCCCGAGGTCGCACAGGTCTGCCGGACGAGCACCGCGTCGAACCAGCCGCAACGACGCTTGCGCCCGGTCACGGTGCCGAATTCCCGGCCGCGTTCCCCCAACCGCTGCCCGTCTTCGTCATCGAGTTCGGTCGGGAAAGGCCCCTCGCCCACCCGCGTCGTGTAGGCCTTGACGATACCCAGGACGAAATCGATGGCGCCCGGCCCGAGCCCCGTGCCCGTGGCCGCCTGCCCGGCGATGACGTTCGACGACGTGACGAAGGGATAGGTGCCGAAATCGATGTCAAGGAGCGCACCCTGCGCCCCTTCGAAGAGGATGCGCTTTCCCGCGCGCCGCTTTTCGTCGAGGATCTTCCAGACCGGCGCCGCATATTCGAGGATCCTAGGCGCGACCTCTCGCAGACTGTCTAGAAGCGCGCCGCGGTCGATCGGCTCGAGGCCAAGCCCCGCGCGCAACGCGTCATGATGGATCATCGCCCGGTCGATGCGCAGCTCCAGCGTCGCGGCGTCGGCGAGATCGGCCACCCGGATCGCCCGGCGCCCGACCTTGTCCTCGTAGGCCGGGCCGATACCCCGCCCCGTCGTGCCGATTTTCGCGACCGAGTTCTGGCCTTCCCGCGCGCGGTCGAGTTCGCCGTGGAACGGCAGGATCAGCGGCGTGTTCTCCGCGATCATCAGCGTCTCGGGCGTGATCTCGACGCCCTCGGCGCGGATCGTCTCGATCTCCTTAAGGAGATGCCAAGGATCAAGCACGACGCCGTTGCCGATCACGCTGAGTTTCCCGGACCGCACGACGCCCGAGGGCAACGCGTTGAGCTTGAAGACCGTCCCGTCGATCACCAGCGTATGGCCGGCATTGTGCCCGCCCTGGAACCGCGCGATCACGTCCGCGCGCTCGCTCAGCCAGTCGACGATCTTGCCCTTGCCTTCGTCGCCCCATTGGGCGCCTACGACCACCACGTTCGCCATGCGTCGAACCCCCTCGTTCCGAACCCTGCCCGTCTTATCGGCGCCGGCGCGGCGGCGAAACCGCAAATCACCGGAGCCGCCGGGGGTTGCGGCATATCCGGCAGCCCTCTAGATAGCGCGGGTCCGCCAGCGAGAGCCGCCCGTATGGAAAACATCGTCCTCATCGTCCACCTGATCCTCGCGCTGTGCCTGATCGGGGTGGTGCTTCTGCAGCGCTCCGAAGGGGGCGGGCTCGGCATGGGCGGGGGCGGAGGCGCGATGTCCTCGCGCGGCGCGGCCACGGCGCTGGGGAAGATGACCTGGGCGCTCGCGGTGGCCTTCATCGTCACGTCGATCACGCTGACGATCTTCGCCGCGCAGAACGCATCGGGGAATTCGGTCATCGACCAGATCGGGTTCGAGACGCCGTCCGCGCCCGAGGGGGAAACCGAAGGGTCCTCCCTGCCCTCCGGAAACGACCTCCTGCCGCCGTCTTCGGGGAATGCGCCCGCGACACCGCCCCGGGCCGACTGATCACCCATCCGCCTTCGGTTGCGCGCCGGGGGCGATCCTTGTAAGCCTCAAATCCCGTGGCGGGGCGCGTCGGACGCCCCCTGCAAGTGGATTTTGCCGCGCGCGCGGCGCCTCGCACGGGAGACCATTCTCATATGGCGCGCTATGTCTTCATCACCGGCGGCGTCGTGAGCTCGCTCGGCAAGGGCCTCGCCTCGGCCGCACTCGGAGCTCTTCTCCAGGCCCGCGGTTTCAGCGTAAGGCTCCGGAAACTCGACCCTTACCTGAACGTCGATCCCGGCACGATGAGCCCGTTCGAGCATGGCGAGGTCTTCGTCACCGATGACGGGGCCGAGACCGATCTCGACCTCGGTCATTACGAGCGGTTCACGGGCGTCGCGGCCCGTTCGACGGATTCGGTAAGCTCGGGGCGGATCTATTCGTCGGTGCTCGAGAAGGAGCGGCGTGGCGATTATCTCGGCAAGACGATCCAGGTGATTCCCCACGTTACGAACGAGATCAAGGATTTCCTGCGCGTCGGCGCCGACGAGGTCGATTTCATGCTCTGCGAGATCGGCGGCACGGTGGGCGATATCGAAGGGCTTCCGTTCTTCGAGGCGATCCGCCAGTTCGGCCAGGAGCATCCGCGGGGACAATGCATCTTCATGCACCTGACCCTGCTGCCCTGGATCGCCGCGTCCGGAGAGCTCAAGACCAAGCCCACGCAGCATTCCGTCAAGGAACTGCGCTCCATCGGTATCGCGCCCGACGTGCTCGTCTGCCGGTCGGAGCGCACGATTCCCGAGAAGGAACGGGAAAAGCTCGCGCTCTTTTGCAACGTGCGACCCGACAGCGTCATCGCCGCCTACGATCTCAAGTCGATCTACGAGGCACCGCTTGCCTATCATCGCGAGGGGCTCGACCAGGCCGTGCTCGACGCATTCGGCATCTCTCCCGCACCACGCCCCAACCTTCGACGCTGGGAGGACGTGGCGGACCGAATCTTCAATCCCGAAGGCGAAGTCCGCGTGGCGATCGTGGGCAAGTACACGCAGCTTGAGGATGCCTACAAATCGATCGCCGAGGCGCTGACGCATGGCGGAATGGCGAACCGGGTCCGGGTGAGGATCGACTGGGTCGACGCGGAAGTCTTTGAGCGAGAGGATCCCGCCCCCCTTCTCGAACCCTATCACGCCATCCTCGTTCCCGGCGGCTTCGGCGAACGCGGAACGGAAGGGAAGATCAAGGCGGTGGAATTCGCCCGCACGAGGGAGATCCCCTATCTCGGTATCTGCCTCGGCATGCAGATGGCCGTGATCGAGACCGCCCGCAACCTCGCTGGCCTAAAGACGGCCGGAAGCCAGGAGTTCGACCATGAGGCCGGAGAAGCCCGCTACGAGCCGGTGATCTTCCACCTCAGCGAATGGATCAAGGACAACGAGAAGATCGCGCGGGACGTTCTCGACAACAAGGGCGGGACGATGCGCCTGGGAACCTACACCGCGACGCTCGCCGAAGGATCGAAAGCTGCGGAAGTCTATGGCGGCCAGTCGATCGAGGAGCGCCATCGCCACCGCTATGAGGTCGACATCAAGTATCGCGAGATGCTGGAGACGCACGGATTGAAAATTTCCGGTATCTCGCCGGACGGACGGCTGCCCGAGATCGTCGAGGTGGAGGGCCATCCCTGGTTCATCGGCGTGCAATTCCATCCCGAACTGAAATCGAAACCGTTCGCGCCGCACCCCCTCTTCGCAAGTTTCATTCGGGCCGCACGAGACGTGAGCCGCCTCGTCTGAGCTGACGGTCGCCAATCACGATAACGCGCGAAGCGGTCTCGATAGGAACCGGGATCGCGTTTGGCCGTTCTGGTCTCATCGCTATGGAGGTAATGGTGATGAACAAGGACAAAGCAGAAGGCGCCGCCAAAGAAGTTGGTGGCAAGGTCAAAGAAGCTGCAGGCAAGGCGACGAACAACGAACGTCTGAAGCACGAAGGCCAAGGCGATCAGGTCGAGGGCAAGGCCCAGAAGGGCGTTGGCAAGGCCAAAGACGCGATCAAGCATTAAATACGGAAAAGGAGCGCGGAAACGCGCTCCTTTTCGATCAGTACTCCGCGTCTCGACCTCAAGTCGTTCCGCAGGAGACCCTGTAATAGGTATCAGAAGTCGAGAGTGATGAGGCGCGTGACGCCGACCCTAAGCCCGTATTGGTCGCGATCGCCATTCTCCACGATCGGGCTGTTCTCCGCATCACCGGTGAACCGATCCCAAGTCACCGCGCCCTCGATCCCCCAGTTCTGGTTGATCTCGTAGCGCGCACCGATCTCCATACCCGCGCTCAGCAGACCGCCATTCGCATCATAGGCATCGAACTGGCTGGCCACGGCTTCATCGTCGGAAACGCCGAAATACGTTGACGCGTAATCGTCTGAACCGAGGAAAAGACGCGGGCCCACCGCAAGGGTCAGATTCTCGGTCGGATGCACCTTCAGATCCGCCCCGACTTCTCCGACGAATGCATCGTGTCCGATGACTCCATACCGCAAGTCAGCGAAGGCATCGAAGATGTACGAACTGTACCCGATGCCGAGACCGAGCTCCACCGACGTGTCGACATCGTCGAGGCCGGACAACTCGGAATTGTCGTCGGAACTGCGCTCGCTGATGTAGCGGAACGATCCTCTGAGGCCGACGCCGTAGGTCGGCTCGGCAAGATTGGGCGTACCGAAATCGCGCCCGCCGGGAAGACGCAGATAGTTCAGACGGAACGCGAAATCCGGACCGACGGTGTATTCGTCGGAGCCGAAATAGTCCGGGGTGGACGCGATGCCGCCGCGCAGGGTGAAGATCAGGTCGGGCGACGGAGCGGCCTGCGCCATCATCACGGGCGCAGCCTCCGTAGGTGGCACGTCGAGATTGCCGGCCCATGCGGTGACGGGGGTGATCGCGAGAATCACGACGGGAAGTATGCGCATTTTCATGTCTGGACCGGCAGCTGAACTTTCAAACTACCTAGGCGATCACGAAGATATTCAACAGGACTAATCACGTTTGCCCACTACATGTCGTATCGTTGCGGTGGATCTTTGCAAGGCGGCAACACAAGGCTATATCGCAGCGAATGATCAGCGACATTCTCAACCGCCTCTCGGGGCATGACGCCAATCCCGACCCGCTAGACGCGGACGATGCACGGCGGGCCCTGGCGGCTCTTCTCGTCCGGATCGCGCGGGCCGACGGAACCTATGCCTCCGACGAGATGACGCGAATCGACCGCGTCCTGGGCAGCCGCTACGATCTTGCGCCGTTCGAGGCCGCCGCGCTGCGTGCCGAAGCGGAGACGATCGAGGCGGAGGCGCCCGACACGGTCCGGTTCACCCGGGCGATCAAGGATCATGTTGCCTACGAGGACCGGATCGGGGTGATCGAGGCCTTGTGGGATGTCGTCCTGGCCGACGGCAAACGGGACGAGGAGGAGGATTCACTCCTCCGGATGATTGCCCCGATGCTCGGCGTGACCGATCGCGACAGCAACCTCGCTCGGCGCAGGGTCGAGAGCCGCAGCTAGTCCGCGTCTGCGGTCAGGGACGCGCCCGTCTCGAAGTTGGGCGAATTCCGGCGCACCTCGGGTCCGAGAACGGCGCCGGGGTTCATGATCCCGACCGGGTCGAGCGCTTTCTTGATCGCCCGCATCGCCGCAAGCTTCGCCGGATCGCCGTAGCGCTGGAGCTGGGTTACCTTCAGGCGGCCGATCCCGTGCTCCGCCGAGAAGGAACCATCATAGGCCGCCACCTCTTCGTCGATGATATGGCGCAATGCCGCTCTTTGCCCTGCAAACTCCTCTCGGCTGCGCCCCGGCGGAGGGAAGAGGTTGTAGTGCAGATTGCCGTCGCCAAGATGTCCGAATGCGTTGATCCGGAGATCGGCAGTGGCGAGCTTCGCATCGCAGCTTTCCAGGAAATCGGGAATTGCCGAAAGCGGTAGGGAGATGTCGCTCGAGACGATCGCGCCGACGCGCCTGTTCGCTTCGGGGATAGTTTCCCGGATCGACCAGAGTTCGGCGCGCTGCGCCGCGTTCTGCGCCACGACCCCGTCCGTAACGAGCCCGGCCTCGTACCCTTCGGTGAAGAGCGTCTCGAGCCGCTCTCCGACCATGCCGCCCGCCTCGGCGCCGATTTCGACGAGGACACACCATTCGGGGATTTCGTCGAACGGGAGACGCGACAGAAGGCCGGTCTCGGTCAGAAAACGTAGACCCTGGCCCGAGATCAGTTCGAAGGCCGAAACGCCGCCGCGGCGTTCGGCCATCTCGAGCAAATCCAGCGCTGCCGAAGGCCCCGCGACGGTGAGAATCGCGGTTCCGGTTTCAACCGGTTGCGGAAAAAGACGCAGCGCCGCGGCGGTGATGACGCCGAGCGTCCCCTCCGCCCCGATGAGCAGGTTGCGGAGGTCATAACCGGTGTTGTCCTTCCGTAGCCGTTTTAGGCCCCGCATGATCGACCCGTCCGGCAGAACCGCCTCGATTCCGAAGCACAAATCCCGCGCGTTGCCGTAGCGAAGAACGTTGACCCCGCCTGCATTCGTCGCGAGGAGACCACCGATCCGGGCCGAGCCTTCGGAGGCGAGCGAAAGGGGGAAAAGCCGGTCGGATTCGGCCGCCGCCGTGTGGACGTCGGCAAGGATCGCGCCCGCCTCGGCTACGAGAACGTTCTCCCGCGGATAGACGGCAGGGACCTTGCTCATTCGCTCGAGGCTCAGGACGATCGGCGCCGGACCTTCCGTCAGCGTCTGCCCCCCGACGAGACCGGTCCCGCCGCTCCACGGAACGATGCCCACCCGTTCCCGCGCGGCGAACCGGACGATCCGGGCGACCTCCTCCACGTCCCGAGGAGCGAGAATCGCGCCCGCTACCCCGCGCCAGAGGTCGCGCGGTTCGGAGAGGTAGGCATCCGAGATGTCGCGCTCGCATCCCTCCGAAAGTTCGGGGCGCAGCGCCGCGAGCAAGGCGGGCGTAAGGGGGGCGAGCGTCATTCCGATGCAAGGAAGGCTGGCTGCAGGACGATCACCGTCGGCCGGTCCGGCAGGTCGCGTAGGCTGACTTCCAGTTCGCTGTCCTGGCGCAGATCGATCTCGAAACTCTCGGAGATTCCTTGCAGGAACCGCTCGAGCGTTGCTGCGCCGAACCAGTGCATCGGGATGACAATCGAGCTTTCGAGCCGTTCGAGCACGTCGATCATCGTCTCGACATCGACGGTCATGCTGCCGTCGACCGCCGCCATCACGACATCTAGGCGCCCGAGGGCTGCATATTGCGCCGCATCCGGTTCGTGGTGGAGATGCCCCAGATGACCGATGCAAAGGCCCGCGACCTCGAAGACGAAGATCGAATTGCCGTACCGCTCGGCCCCGTCGCCGTAATAGGACCTGATGTCCGTCGGCACGTTGCGTACCAGCATCTCGTCCAAGTCGAGCATGTGCAGATTGGGTTCGATCCCGTCACCCCAGCCTTCGAGGATGTGGGGAATGCTCTCGTCGGGACGGGCCGTCCAATGCGTCGAATGGGCGTGGTTCATTGTCACTACATCCGGGACGAGGTCGGCCGGACCGAGATATCCGTTGTAATCGGTGACGGCGGAAAGACCGCCCGCCGTCTGGATCAGGAACATCGAGTGATCGATATAGCTGATCCGTACGCTGTAAGGGTCATCGATCGGCTCGCGCCAGGCCGCCTTGTGGAGATAGGTGATCCCCGGATCCGCCTCAGCGATCGCGATGCAGTGGCTGGCCGAGCGACCCTGCGACAGGGCGGGCCCTGCGCTCAGGAAACCCGCAAGAAGATAGATCAGGTATCGCATGTCGCCGCTCCGGGAGTGGTTCTGCGTGATCGACACTAACCCCGACATTCGTTCCTCGCCAGTCGGCGCGTCATCCCGTCTCCGTGCGTCCGCGGCGATCGGACCTCAGGATCGAGTAGAGGACGTGGTTTCGCCATCGCCCGGCGATCTGGAGATAGCTTTGGGCCACTCCTTCGTACTTGAAGCCCGAGCGTTCCAGAACGGCGCGCGAGGCGCGATTCTCCGCGAGGCATGCGGCCTCGACCCGGCTCAGTTCCATGCGCGTAAAGGCATGATGGACGATGCCGGCAATCGCTTCGGCCATGTAGCCCTGTCGTGCGAAGGTCGCGCCGATCCAGTATCCAAGCGTACCCGATTGTGCCGGCCCGCGCCGGACGTTGTCGAGCGTGATCGCGCCGAGGAGTTCGTCGTCCTCCCGGCGGATCAGAAAAAGGGGAAGCGCGGTGTCGTTGGCCAGCGACCGCTGTGCCCAGTAGACGCGGTTGGTGAAACTCTTCCGGGCCAGATGATCGTCGGCCCAGAGCGGCTCCCAAGGCTGCAGAAAGGCCGCACTGTCACGGCGTAGGCTCGTCCAGGCGCGAAAATCGCCATGCTGCGGCGGACGCAGTGTCAAACGGTCCGTCTCGACACGGACCCCCCGCCGCATGAACCGCATCAGGCGGCGAGCCTGCGTGTCAGGTCGTCGAGATGCGGGGCCCGATCGACCGGCCCGTAGAGCGCCATCGCCGCCGGACTTTGCGACAGCATGCGCGTCGCGAAGTCGCGCACGTCACCCGTCGTCACCGCGTCGATCTGCGCGACCGTTTCGTCGAGATCGGGAATCCTTCCCCAGATCGACAGGAGGCGGGCCAGCCGTTCCGCGCGTGACGAAGCGCTTTCGAGCCCCATGAGAAGGCCCGCCTTCATCTGCGCCCGCGCCCGCGCGACCTCGGCGGGAGTCATCGTCTCCGCACTGCGCTTGATCTCGTCGATCGTAAGCCCCGCGAGTTCGTCGATCTGGTCCCCGGACGTACCGGCATAGATTGTAAGCATGCCGCTGTCGTCGTAGGCCCCGGCCTGGGCGAAGATGGAGTAACACAGGCCGCGCTTTTCCCGCACTTCCTGGAAGAGGCGTGACGACATCCCGCCGCCGAGCGCCGAGGCATGGATTTGCGCGGCATAAAATTCCGGATCGCGGTAGCTCGGCGCCTCGAAGCCCAGCGTGAAATGAACTTGTTCGAGAGTCCTGCTCTCGCGCCGCTCGCCGCCAGCGAACCGCGCCGGTTCCGCGGTCCGGATGGGCTGCGCCGGACGATCGCCGAAGAGGGCCTCTGCCTGCCGGACGATCGCCTCGTGATCGACGGCACCCGCCGCGGCCACGATCATGTCGCCCGGCCCGTAGCATTCGCCTACGAAACCCGAGAGATCGTCGCGTCCGAAGCGGCTTACCCGCTCGCTCGGCCCGAGGATCGAGCGTCCGAGCGGTTGTTCGGGATAGGCGGCCTCCTGCAACCAGTCGAAGACGATGTCGTCGGGCGTGTCGAAGACCTGACCGATCTCCTGAAGGATCACGCCTCGCTCGATCTCGATCTCGCGCGCGTCGAAGATCGGATTAAGGACGATGTCGGCCACCACGTCGAAGGCAAGCGGTACGTCGGCCTCAAGCACGCGCGCATAGTAGGCCGTCATCTCCCGGCTGGTATAGGCGTTGATGTAGCCACCCACGTCCTCGATCGCCTCCGCGATTTGCAGCGCGTTTCTGCGCGCGGTACCCTTGAACGCCATGTGCTCGAGGAAATGGGCAATGCCGTTCTGCTCGGCCCGCTCGTGGCGTCCGCCGGCGGTGACCCAGATACCGATGCTCGCCGATTTCAGGTCCGGCATCCGCTCCGTCACGATCCGGAGGCCATTCGGAAGGGTATGGAGTTCGACGCTCAAAACAGGGTTTCCTCGATCAGGGTTTTCAGCGCGTCGAGCGCGTTCGGCACGGTTGTGATCCGCTCGGGTCTTTCGAAGAGATCGGCCATCCGGGGCGGCAGGGCGGGTCGGGATCCGGTTGCGGCCTCGACCGCGTCGGGGAATTTCGCGGGATGGGCCGTCGCGAGCGTGACCATGGGCGTCTCGCCCCGATGCTCCGTCGCGACCTTCACGCCCACCGCCGTATGGGGGCAAAGCACTTCACCCGTCCGCGCGTAGATGGAGCGGATCGTCGCAGCCGTCTCCTCCTCCGAAGCGCAACCGGAACGATAGACCTCCCTCAGGGCCCCCATCGCGCCCTGGCTAATGGAGAATCCGCCCTCGCTCGAGAGTTCTTCCATCAATTGCGCCACGGCATTTCCGTCTTCGTCGTAGGCCCGAAAGAGCGCGCGCTCGAAGTTGGAGCTGACTTGGATATCCATGGAAGGCGAGATCGTGGGCGCGACACCTTCCTTCCGGTGCTCGCCCGTCTCCATCGTGCGGTGGAGGATATCGTTGCGGTTCGTCGCGATGACGAGCCGATCGATCGGCACTCCCATGCGCCGAGCGAGGTCGCCGGCGAAGATGTCACCGAAATTCCCCGTGGGCACGGTATAGGAAACGGATCGCTCCGGCGCGCCGAGCGCGACGGCGGAACTGACGTAATAGACGCTCTGCGCAAGCACCCTCGCCCAGTTGATCGAGTTCACCGCCGTCAGGTTCACCCGGTCACGGAAGGCGTGGTCGTTGAACATCGCCTTCACCAGTGCCTGGCAATCGTCGAAATCCCCGTCGACCGCAATCGCGTGGACATTCGGCTCCGTGGGCGTCGTCATCTGACGACGCTGCACTTCGCTCACGCGGCCCTCAGGCAGCAGGATGAAGCATTCGACATTGTCGAGACCCCGGAACGCCTCGATCGCAGCCGACCCGGTATCACCGGACGTCGCGCCGACGATGGTGAGCCGATCGCCCCGCCGCTTCATAGCGTCCTGGAAGACCTGCCCGATGAACTGCATCGCGAAGTCCTTGAACGCCAGCGTCGGCCCGTGGAAGAGTTCCAGAAGCCACTGGTCGGCGTCGATCTGCACCAGGGGCGCACGGGCCGCGTGTCCGAATCCCGCATAGGCCGCTTCGATCATGTCGCCGAGCCGCGTCTCGTCCAGATCGGTAAAGGGCAGCATGACGCGCAGCGCCACATCCTCGTAGGAACGCCCCCGCAGGTCCGCGAGCGTCCCGGCATCGAGATGCGGGAGTTCCGTCGGGACATAGAGGCCCCCGTCGCGTGCAAGTCCGGCGAGAACCGTCTCCTCGAAACCGAGGATCGGGGCCCGTCCCCGCGTCGATTGGTATTTCATCCGTCGGTCTCCTCCTTGCCCCGTGCCATACGCAAAGCCAGCAGGAGTGTCATCCCCGCGCAAATCGCGGCGAGGGAAAACCAGGTGATCGCGTAGTTCAGGTGATCGTTCGGAATACCCTCGGTCGTGATCGGCAAGGCCAGGACGTCGGGAACAGGCGGCTCCGTCCGCCGCGCAACCACCAGCACGGGTTCCGTGCCCAGGGTTTCCGCCATGATCGGCACGTCGCGCGCGAACCAGATATTGCGCCCACGTTCAGGGTCAGGTGTGAAACGATCCGTTTCCTGGGGCCAGTGGAGGTTGCCCAAGACGTCCATATGCTGACCGGCCCTCGGGGGGGCCTTTTCCTCGGTCGGAATGACACCGAGATCGACCATGATCCGACGACCCTCGTCGGTTTCGAACGGGACGATGACCCTGTAACCCGCGCCGGTCGCGGCCGTGGAGACGAGGACGTGAAGTTCCTCTCCCGTGCTGCGCCCGGAGATTTCTACGGGGCGGTAGCGATCCGCCGCCTCGTCGAACGTCGCGGGCAAGGGAGAGGGATCGGCGCTGATTCTGGTTTCAATCCGCGTGAGGATCTCCTGCTTCCAATGAAGTCTCTGAACCTGCCACAAACCGAGCGAAACAAGGACGGCCACGGCAAGGACGCCGGAAACCACCAGAAGTACAAGTCGCATCCACGCCTCACGGGAAAGGGCGCCGATGGCGCCCTGTACGCGTTCGTTGCTGGGCTATCCGAGCCCGCGTCGGTCTCCGCTCACGATCCCCAGATGTAGATCGCCGCGAAGAGGAACAGCCAGACGACATCAACGAAATGCCAGTACCAGGCGGCCGCCTCGAAACCGACATGCTTCTCGGGAGAGAAGTGCCCCGCGCGCAGACGCATGTAGCACACGAAGAGGAAGATCGTCCCGATGACCACATGCGCGCCGTGGAAGCCCGTCGCCATGAAGAAGTTCGCACCATAGATGTTGCCGCCGAACCCGAAGGCCGCGTGGCTGTATTCGTAGATCTGGAACACGGTGAAGAGGATGCCCAGACCGACCGCGAGGATCAGTCCCCATGCCATGTCCTTGCGGTTGTTCTCGTGGACAAGCGCGTGGTGCGCCCATGTCGCGGCCGCGCCGGAGCAGAGCAGGATCAGTGTATTGATGAGCGGCAGGTGCCACGGATCGAAGGTCTCGATCGAAGGGGGCGGCCACTGCCCCTCGGAGAAGGTCTCCATCGGATACATGGCGTGCTTGAAGAACGACCAGAACCAGGCCGCGAAGAACATCACCTCCGACATGATGAACATGATGAAGCCGTAGCGCAGGCCGATGCGGACGACGGGCGTGTGATCGCCCTCGTTCGATTCCGCGATCACGTCGGACCACCATGCGAACATCACGTAGAGCACCAGGGCCAGCCCGATGAAGAACATGAAGGGCGTGATCGAATGCATCCACAGCACGGCCCCGAAGAGCATGATAAACCCCCCGACCGCGGCGAGGAAGGGATGCATGCTCGGCGGGAGGATATGGTAATCGTGGTTCTTTTCGTGCGCCATGCTCACTGGATCCCTGATGCGGCTCTTAGTTCAGATCGAGACTTGCCTGCGTTTCCTCCGGCAGGTCGATCTGGTAGAACGTGTATGATAGTGTGATGTGGTTGACAAACTTCGCGTCGCGATCCTCGACGATGGCCGGGTCGACATAGAAGCTGACCGGCATCTCGACGCGCTCGCCGGGCTGCAGGACCTGCTCGGTGAAGCAGAAACACTCGATCTTGCTGAAAAAACTTCCGGCACCGAAGGGCGCGACGTTGTAGGCAGCCTGTCCCGCGACCGGACGGTCAGTGGGGTTGTACGCCTCGTAGAAGGCAAGACCCGTCTCGCCGATCCGCAATTCTATCTCGCGCTCCACGGGTTTGAATTCCCACGGCATGCCGCTCGCCACGGTCGCGTCGAAGCGGACCTTGATCGTGCGGTCGAGAACTGTGTCCGATCCCGTCTCAGCGATGCTCGTCTCACCTCCATAGCCGGTCACGGCGCAGAACCAGTTGTAGAGCGGAACGGACGCCCACGCCATCGACCCCATGAAGACGACGACGCCGAGCGTCTGGAACAGCGTCCGGGTTTTCGGGTCCATCGTCATTGCGAGATACTCTCCCCTGGCAACAGTTCCGGCCGCACCACGTGATCGAACCCCTGTACGGCGCCCAGCTGACGCACCTTCACGACGGTGAGCCCGAAGACGATCGCGATGAAGACGACGAGCACGAGCCCGACACCGATATTGCGCGACCGGCGGCGGCGGTGGAGTTCGTGGAGAGCCTGGATCGCCATCAGAACAGCCCCACGCCGCGCAGGATCGCGTCGACGAGGAGCGCGCCGAAATGGAGGAAGAGGTACAGCAGCGAGAACTTAAAGAACGCTTTCTCGACGGCGTAGCTGTCTTGCTCCGCCATCGCCTCATCGCGCCGCGCGATCTCCCACGCCCCTTTCAGCAGCCAGATGTTCAATCCCGCCGCCGCCACGATATAGACGGGCCCGCCCGCCGCGGTGGCGCCCAGTGCGACGGCGAAGATGGCGAGGATCACGCTGTAGACGAGAATGTGTCGACGTGTCGAACGCCGGCCATGCGTCACCGTCAGCATCGGCACGCCCGCATCGTCGTAATCCGAGCGCATGAAGAGCGCGAGCGCCCAGAAATGCGGCGGCGTCCATAGGAAGATCAGGGCGAACATGAGGAGCGGTTCGAGCGCGACGCTGCCCGTCGCGGCCATCCAGCCGATGACCGGAGGGAAGGCGCCCGCTGCGCCGCCGATCACGATGTTCTGCGGCGTCGATCGCTTGAGCCACATGGAATAGATCACGACGTAGAAGAAGATGGTGAAGGCGAGGAGCGCCGCGGCCGCCCAATTTGTGGCGAGCCCCAGCATGACCACGGAGAAACCCGACAGCGCGAGGCCGATCGACAGCGCTTCGTTCCCGGTCACGCGGCCCGAGGGAACCGGGCGACGCGCGGTCCGCCGCATGACCGCATCGATGTCGGCGTCCCACCACATGTTGAGCGCACCCGATGCGCCGCCGCCCACCGCGATGAAAAGGATCGCGCAGAAGCCGACGAACGGATGCAGTTGGACCGGAGCCAGAAGCAGTCCGACGAAAGCCGTGAACACCACGAGGGTCATGACCCGCGGCTTCAGCAGCGCGAAGTAGTCGCCGAACTCGGCGTCGTATTCGTTGTCGGTCACGCTCGCGTCAGTCATCGTTCCTCCGATTCACGTCTCGCCGCCAGCCGGCCCGGCAGAAAGTCGCTCTGCCGGTCCTCTATTGCTGCGCCGCGTCCTCCGCGCCCTCGTCGACCAGAACGGCCGCCGGCGCGCGCTCGGAGGCGTCGCTTTCACCCTGCGCCCCGGCGCTGTCCTCCGACGCATCGTCCTGCATCGCGGCATCGCCGTCGCCCTCACTTTCGGGGGCAGGAGCGTTCTCATCGCCGGTCAGATACTCTTCCTGCGCGGAGTTCTCGGGGCCCTCGTTGGTCGAGGCGGCCTCGGATTCCATCTCGATCGGCGTATCCTCGGTCTCGACCGCGGTCTCCTCGGTGCTTGCGGCGACCGCGCCCTCGGAACCATCGGCCTGCTGAGCCATGCTGGCGTCGCGCGGCGTTCCGCCATATTCCTCGATCGCCCCGTCGAGCCATGCCTCGTAGGCGTCCTGGCTCACGACCTTGACCGTGATCGGCATGAAGGCATGGGCGATCCCGCAAAGCTCGGAGCACTGGCCGAAATAGACCCCCTCCTCGTCCGCCTCGAACCAGAGTTCGGCCAGGCGTCCGGGAACCGCGTCCTGCTTCACGCCGAATGCGGGGATCGTCCAGGAATGGATCACGTCGGCGCCGGTCACCTGCAGAACGACCACCGTGTCGACCGGCACGACCATGGCGGTGTCGGTGGCGAGCTTGAACTCGTCCTCCGTGTAGCCCGCCTCCTGCAGCTGCATCCGAACTTCGTCGTTCAGGCGGTTGTCGCCGCCCGTCGCCGGAGAGCCGATCATGTAGCTGTCGAAGGCGAAATCGTGGTCGACGTATTCGTAGCCCCAGTACCACTGGTAGCCGGTCGCCTTGATCGTCACCTCGCCTTCGGGAATTTCCTGCTGATTGAAGAGAATGGGGAGCGAGAAGGCACCGATGAAGACCAGAATCACGATCGGGATAAGTGTCCAGGCGATCTCCACCGGCGTGTTGTGGGTGAAGCTCTTCGGCTCATGGCCCCGCTTCGAGTTGAAGCGCACCGCGACGTAGGCCAGGAGCGCAACGACGAAGAGCGTGATGACGGTGATGATGACGAGCACCATCCCGTCGAGCCAGTGAACATCGTCCGCGATGCCCGTGACGGCGGGTTGAAACCCGATTCCGCCGTGTTCCGGCTTGCCGATGATCGGCAATCCGTCCAGCGCGTCCTGGGCCTGCACGGCACCGGCGGAGAGGATTGCTGCGGCGGTCAAGAGGAAGGGATGGCGCATCTCGCTGTCCTGTCTGGGTTGCGTTGGGCAGGGCTCCTCCCCGCGCGGGGCGGTCCGCCCGGAACAGCCCGTTGAGATCTGGGCGCTTCAAACCATATTGAACCCCGTTAAACAAGTCACGGCATTGCGGCAATCGGCCACCCGAGCCCGTGCATCCCATCTCGAACAACAGGATCGTCCATGACCGATGCGCCATTCCGCCCCCTTGGAGAGTCGATCGACGAAGGGGTCGCCCTCGCGCTGTTGCGGCAGGCGACCGACGGCGCCGATGACGGTGAGCTCTTCCTCGAGCGCCGGCGCTCGGAGATGCTGCTGTTCGACGACGGGCGCGTGAAGACCGCGAGCTACGACGCCTCGGAGGGATTCGGGCTCCGCGCGGTTCGCGGAGAGACGGCCGGGTATGCCCATTCGACGGAGATGAGCGAGCAGGCGCTGCGCCGCGCGGTGGAGACCGCCAGGCTCGCCGTGGGCGATGGCGGCGGGACGATGGCACCGCCGCCCGGTGGGACGAATCGGCGACTCTATACCGATGCCGATCCGATCGCGGCCGCGCCGTTCGCCATGAAGCTCGACACTCTGCGCGAGATCGATGCCTTCGCCCGCGGGCTCGATCCGCGCGTGGTACAGGTCTCCGCTTCGATCGCGGCCTCGCTCCAGGAGGTCGAAATCCTGCGTCCCGACGGGCAGAGCGTCCGCGACGTCCGACCGATGACGCGGCTCCATGTCAGCGTCATCGTCGAGGAGAACGGGCGTCGGGAGCAAGGCGGCATGGGCGGCGGCGGCCGCAGCGGGCTCGAGGCGCTGATGACGCGCGACCATTGGGAGGGCGTCACGCGCGAGGCGTTGCGGATCGCGCTCGTCAACCTCGTCGCGGAACCTGCGCCCGCGGGCGTGATGGACGTGGTGCTCGGCCCTGGCTGGCCCGGCATCCTGCTGCACGAGGCGATCGGACATGGGCTCGAGGGCGATTTCAACAGAAAGAAAAGCTCCGCATTCGCGGGCCTGATGGGACAGCGGATCGCCGCACCGGGCGTCACCGTGCTCGACGACGGCACCCTGCCCGACCGCCGCGGCTCGCTCACCGTGGACGACGAGGGCACGCCCTCGGCCCGAAACGTACTGATCGAGGACGGCGTCCTTGTGGGGTACATGCAGGACCGGCAGAATGCCCGCCTGATGGGCGTGGCCCCCACCGGCAACGGACGGCGGCAAAGCTATGCGCATCCGCCGATGCCGCGGATGACGAACACCTACATGCTCGGGGGAAATACCGATCCGCAGGATATCGTCGCCGATCTCTCCGACGGGATCTACGCCGTGGGATTCGGCGGCGGGCAGGTCGACATCACGAACGGAAAGTTCGTCTTTTCCTGCACCGAGGCCTACCGCGTGAAGAACGGCAGGGTCGGTGCGCCCGTGAAAGGCGCGACGCTCATCGGAGATGGTGCGACGGCTTTGAGCAAGATTCGCGCGATCGGCGACGACATGGCACTCGACCCGGGAATCGGCAATTGCGGGAAGGCGGGTCAGTGGGTTCCGGTGGGCGTCGGGCAGCCGACCCTGCTGATCGGGGGCCTCACGGTGGGTGGATCGGCCAAGGGATGAAACGTTTCTGTCGAATTCGATGCTAATTTTCCGGATTCGCGATCAACCGAAGGTTTTGTTCATCACCTGTTAAGATTCGCCTGCACAACTAGGAGGTGCAAGAGGACGGAGACAGGTTGGCCTTGGAGTTATCCCCTTCCCTCACCCCCCTCACCCCCCCTCACTCTGAGGAAGAGTGGCTGGTCTGGCTCCGTCTCTTGCGCTCCCGCCGCGTCGGCATCTCCACATTCTACCGCCTCCTGAACGAGTTCGGCTCCGCTCCGGCGGCGCTCGAGGCGCTTCCCGACATCGCGCGTTCCGCGGGTGCAGTCGCCTATTCCCCCTGCCCGGCCCCGATCGCCGAAAACGAAATCCGGCGCGGTCGCCTCGCGGGAGCCCGGCTCGTGGCGATCGGCGCACCGGACTATCCCCCTCTCCTCGCCGCGATCCCCGATCCGCCGCCGCTTCTTTGGGTCAGGGGCGATGCCGACCTTCTCGCACATCCCCCGGTGGCACTTGTCGGTGCGCGGAACGCTTCCTCGCTCGGTCTGCGCATGGCCCGGACGCTCGCGTCCGGACTGGGCGAAGCAGGCGCGATGACGGTTTCGGGGCTCGCCCGCGGCATCGACGCCGCCGTCCATACCGCGAGCCTCGCGACCGGGACCATTGCCGTCATGGCGGGAGGGATCGACGTCGTCTACCCCGCCGAGAATGCGGTCCTCGCGCAGGAGATCGGCGAGCGCGGTCTCCTCGTCTCCGAGCAGCCCGTCGGCATGCAGCCGCAAGCCCGACATTTCCCGCGGCGCAACCGGATCGTCTCCGGCCTCGCGCGGGCGGTCGTGGTGATCGAAGCCGCGGCGAAGTCGGGCAGCCTCATCACCGCGCGCATGGCGCTCGAACAGGGGCGCGAGGTGCTCGCCGTGCCGGGCCATCCCTTCGACGCGCGCGCAGCCGGCAACAACAGCCTGATCCGCGACGGCGCGGTTCTGATCCGCGGCGTGCGCGATGTTCTCGAGGTCGTCGATCTGCAACCCGCACCGAAGCCCGCCGATCGCACGCCGGAGCCCGGGGCGGAGAAGAAGGCGCGACCGACGCGCGACCTGCGCGGGACGGCCGATCTGCATGCCTTGATCCTAGAGCGGCTTGGCCCCTCGCCGACCGCGGAGGACGAGCTGATCCGGGACCTCGGCGGACCGGCCGCACGTGTCGCGGCCGAGATCGTCACCCTCGAGCTCGACGGAAAGCTGACCCGTCAACCTGGCGGCTTCCTCTGCCGGCCCCCGAGCGAACGCTGAGTACCGCCGATCCGTCATCGGATTGACAAGGCAGGGGCAGACCCCACATCTAGCGCCGCGCGCCCACCCCAGTCAGCCGAAGGGATGCACATGCCGGTCGTCGTCGTCGAATCGCCTGCCAAGGCGAAGACAATCAACAAGTATCTCGGCCCGGGTTATACCGTCCTTGCATCCTACGGCCATGTCCGCGACCTCCCTCCGAAGGACGGCTCCGTCGATCCGGAGAACGGTTTCGACATGAAATGGGAGATCGCCACCGATTCCCGGAAGCACGTGAAGGCGATCGCCGACGCGCTCGCGTCCGACAACGCCCTCATCCTCGCCACCGACCCCGATCGCGAGGGCGAGGCGATCTCCTGGCATCTCGAGGAGGCCTTGAGGAAGCGGAAGGCGATCAAGAAGGACACTGCCGTCAGCCGCGTGGTCTTCAACGCGATCACCAAGTCCGCGGTCACGGAAGCAATGAAATCGCCCCGTCAGGTCGATGCGCCGCTCGTCGAGGCCTACCTCGCGCGTCGCGCGCTCGACTATCTCGTGGGCTTCAACCTCTCGCCCGTGCTCTGGCGCAAGCTGCCCGGTGCGAAATCCGCGGGCCGGGTGCAGTCCGTCTGCCTGCGCCTCATCGTCGAGCGGGAAATGGAGATCGAGGCGTTCCGGCCGCGCGAATACTGGTCGGTCAAGGCGCGGCTCGCGACGCCGCGCGGACAGGAATACGAGGCGCGTCTCACGACCCTCTCGGGCAAGAAGCTCGACCGGTTCTCCTTCGAGAACGAGACGCAGGCGGAAATGGCCGTGCAGGCCGTGGCCTCCCGTGCGCTCAGCGTTCTTTCCGTCGAGGCGAAACCCGGCACCCGCAATCCCTCCCCGCCCTTCATGACCTCGACCCTCCAGCAGGAGGCGAGCCGCAAGTTCGGCATGGGCGCGCGCGCCACTATGGGCACCGCGCAGCGGCTCTACGAGGCGGGCTATATCACCTACATGCGGACCGACGGAATCGACATGGCGCCCGAGGCCGTGACGGGTGCGCGGGACGCGATCAAGGACCGTTTCGGCGGCGAGTACGTGCCCTCCGAGCCGCGCATTTACAAGAACAAGGCCAAGAACGCGCAGGAAGCCCACGAATGCGTGCGGCCCACGGACATGACCAAGGATGCCGATGCGCTCGGGATCCGCGACGGCGACCAGCGCAAGCTCTACGATCTGATCTGGAAACGCACGCTCGCGAGCCAGATGGAGGCCGCGCGGCTCGAACGCACCACGGTCGAGATCGGCGATGCCGACGGTGAGGTCGTGCTGCGCGCCACGGGACAGGTCGTGCTTTTCGACGGCTTCCTGAAAGTCTACGAGGAAGGACGCGACGAACCTGCGGAGGATGACGACAAGCGCCTGCCGCAAATCGCAAAAGGCGACGCCGCTCCCTTCGCGAAAACGCCGATGGTCGAGGAATTCGCGAAAGCCGGGAAATCCGACGACGTCGTGGACGACGCCCCTTCGGCGGGGATGCGGAAGAACGGCGCGGCGATCCTCGCGAAGAACGGCGCGGTCCTGGGCCTGCAGCACCACACGCAGCCGCCGCCCCGCTATACCGAGGCCACGCTCGTCAAGCGGATGGAGGAGCTCGGCATCGGACGGCCTTCCACCTACGCCTCCATCGTCACGACGATCCAGGACCGGGAATACGTCCGCAAGGATGCGAACCGCCTAATTCCGGAGGACAAGGGACGGCTCGTGACCGCGTTCCTCGCCAATTACTTCCGCCGCTACGTCGAATACGACTTCACCGCCGATCTGGAGGACCAGCTCGACCACGTGAGTGCGGGTGATCGGGAATGGAAGGACGTGCTCGACCGCTTCTGGCGCGACTTCTCCGCTGCCATCGCGGAGACCTCCGAGTTGCGGATCACGGAAGTGCTCGAGAAGATCAACGAGGTGCTCGAGCCGCATCTCTTCCCGCCGAAGGAGGACGGGTCCGACCCGCGGCTCTGCCCCAATTGCGGCGAGGGCCGGCTTTCGATGCGGACCGCGCGGTCGGGCGGCGCCTTCATCGGGTGCTCGAACTACCCCGAATGCCGCTTCACCCGCCCCTTCGGTCCGCCGGTCGAGGGCGAGGCCGCGCCGGCCATTCCGCCCGAGGGCAAGCTTCTCGGCGAAGATCAGGGAGACCCCATCTGGCTCCACGACGGGCGCTTCGGCCCCTATGTCCAGCGGGGCGAGGTGACCGAGGAGGTGAAGAAGCCGCCGCGGCAATCCCTGCCGCGCGATTGGCCGCCCGAGGACGTCGACCTGCAGAAGGCGCTGATGCTCCTGAACCTGCCGCGCGAGGTCGGGACGCATCCCGAGGACGGGGTGAAGGTCTGGGCGACGATCGGGCGCTATGGCCCCTATCTCAAGCACAACGATGATCCGGCCGCGCGCGGAGGCAAGACCGCGCCCCTGCCCGAGCTTGCGGACGTGTTCGAGATCGGCATGAACCGCGCGGTGGAGCTTCTGGCGCAGAAGGCCGCCTCCCGCGGCGGTCGCGGCCAGGCGGCGAAACCGCTGCGCGAGCTCGGGGAGCACCCCGAGAGCGGCGGCCCGGTGAACGTGATGGAGGGCCGCTACGGGCCTTACGTCAAATGGGACAAGATCAACGCGACGATCCCGAAAGGGACGGAGCCGGAGGCCGTGACGATGGCGATGGCCGTGGAACTGATCGCCGAGCGCGCCGCGAAATCGGGTAAGAAGACGAAGAAGGCGGCACCGAAAAAGGACGCCGCCCCGAAGAAGAAAGCCGCGCCGAAGAAGGCTGCATCCGCGAAGAAGGCGAAACCGAAGACCGTGAAGGGCGAGAGCGGCTGATCCGCACCCGGTCGGGTGCTGAGGGCACGGCCCCGGAGCGGGAGGATCAGACGGTCGGCGCGAAGTCCGGACGGAGGGAGAGTGCGGCTTCCCTTAGCTCTTCGACATTCGAGACCAGCGGCTTGCCACCCGAAACACGCTTGCGCTGCGCCGAGACGGGAGAGCTCGAGATACCGATATAGTCGCAGACCCGGTCGATCGTCGCCTGGTGGTCGTCCGATCGCTTCAATCCCGTCTCGTACTCGATCGTCAGATGCGGGAAGTGCGACATCAGCCTGTCCTCGAAATCGAGGGTGGCCGCGTTCCACCGCAGCATGTGGAGGAACGCATCGCGATCCAGCGGAAAGCTCGGGACGGGCTTGCGTTCCGGTTTGGGCCGGGCCTGGAAATCCCGCGTCTCGAAGCTCGTGGCGAGCGACAGCGTCTGGTCGAACGTATCCCGCCGCAGGTGGATCAGGCTGAAACCGCAGCTCACGAATCGCTGGAAGAGCCGAAGCGGATCGCGCACCCGCTGGATTTCCAGCATCTGATAGGTGAGGAGCTTGGCGCCGAAGGCCGATCCCGGCAGGGTGCGCGCGCACCGATCCAGATAAGCAACGGGCGCCACCACCGCATAATGCAGCATCTCGCCCGCGCAAAGGACACCCTCGACCTGATTGAGAAGGTCGTTCAGGAGCGAGGATCCCGAGCGTGGCCGACAGAAGATGAGGAATTTCCTGGGATCGTTCCGCGGCCGGACGGCTAGTTTGGCGACCGACTTGGCCTCGCGGTAGATGCCCTTCGTGGTCAGCCGGTCATGGTGGAAGAGGCCGAACCGGTAGGGTCCGCCGGGAGGCGTGATCGCATGGAGGGGATGGCCTGCCAGTGCGTCCCGGTCCGTCTGCGTGATCATGATGCCGTTTCTCATCCTGCGCTCCTCGAAGCCCTGTCCCCGGTCGTCGTCCTCCTCCCGAGCGCGGCGATCTGCCTTCGCTTCGCAAAACGGACGCGACATTCCGGCTACAAGGTCGATAGGATATTTCTTCACATCTATTCAACGACGCATGTCCGGCCTCCGTTTGACTTTGCCGCCATCGTGATCCAAGAAAACGCGTCAATCACGTTGGGGAGCGGGCGGCGTCATGAAGAAGGTCTATCCGGATGCACGGGCTGCGCTGGACGGTGTATTGTTCGACGGCATGTTCATCGCGGCAGGCGGGTTCGGGCTCTGCGGTATCCCGGAGCTCCTGATCCAGGCGATCAAGGATGCCGGGACGCAGGATCTGACATTCGCGTCCAATAATGCGGGCGTCGACGATTTCGGGATCGGGATCCTGCTGCAGACGCGGCAGGTCAAGAAGATGATCTCGTCGTACGTGGGTGAGAACAAGGAATTCATGCATCAGTATCTCGGCGGTGAGCTGGAACTCGAGTTCAATCCGCAAGGCACGCTCGCCGAGCGCATGCGTGCAGGCGGCAGCGGCATTCCGGGCTTCTATACCAAGACGGGCGTCGGCACGAAGATCGCGGAGGGCAAGGAACACAAGGAGTTCGACGGGGAGACCTATATCCTCGAGCGCGGACTGGTGGCCGACCTCGCGATCGTCAAGGCGTGGAAGGCCGACGACACCGGGAACCTCGTCTTCCGCAAGACCGCGCGCAACTTCAATCCGCCCGCCGCCATGTGCGGCAAGATCTGCGTGGCCGAGGTGGAGGAGATCGTTCCGCGCGGCTCGCTCGACCCGGACCATATCCACCTGCCCGGCATCTACGTGCATCGCCTGATTCAAGGCGAGCACGAGAAACGGATCGAACAACGCACGCTGAGGGAGGCGAGCTGATGCCCTGGGACCGCAATCAGATGGCCGCGCGTGCGGCCGAGGAGCTCGAGGACGGGTGGTACGTCAATCTGGGCATCGGGATTCCCACGCTCGTCGCGAATTACGTGGGCGATAAGGACATCACGCTGCAATCGGAAAACGGCATGCTTGGCATGGGACCGTTTCCGACTGAGGAGACGGTCGATCCCGACCTCATCAATGCCGGCAAGCAGACGATCACGGAACTGCCCCGCACCTCCTATTTCGACAGCGCCACCAGCTTCGGCATGATCCGCGGTGGCAAGATCGCAGCCGCGATTCTCGGCGCGATGGAGGTGGCGGAGAACGGTGATCTCGCGAACTGGATGATCCCCGGCAAGCTCGTCAAGGGCATGGGCGGCGCCATGGACCTCGTCGCGGGCGTCGGCAAGGTGGTTGTCGTCATGGATCACCAGGACAAGTCCGGCGGATCGAAGCTTCTGAAGGAATGCACGCTGCCCCTGACCGGGACGGGCGTCGTCGATCGCATCATCACCAATCTCGGCGTGCTCGATGTCGTGGAAGGTGGTCTGAAGATCGTGGAATGCGCCGACGGCGTGACGGAGGAGGATATCCGTGCCGCGACCGAGGCCACGATCGTCTAACCGGCATTGCTGCCCGTGGAGGCGATCCGTTCGCCCACGAAGACACAGCCGTCGCTGATGAGGAGCGGCGGCGTCCGGCACAGGCCGCGCGCGATCTGGAAGGCCTGGAGCACTTTCGGCACGTAATCGCGGGTTTCCGCATAGGGCGGAACGCCGCCATGCCGATCGACCGCACCTTCGCCCGCATTGTATCCCGCGAGCACGAGAATCGGGTCCTGGCCGAACCGACCCATCAACCAGTCTAGATAGCGCACGCCGCCACGGATGTTGTCCGACGCCATGCGGCTATCCGATACGCCGAAGCGGCTGGCCGTCGCCGGCATGAGTTGCATCAGACCGACCGCCCCCGCATGGCTCACCGCCTGCGCCCGCCCGCCCGATTCGACGGCGATAACCGCCAGAGCGAGGGCCGGCGACACGCGTGTGCCAACGGTCGCCGCGAGGATGTCGTCGCCGTGCCGATCCGCGATCCTGCGCAGCGCGTCGAGCCGGAACCCCGCACCCTGCCCGGTCGAGGCGTTCAGCGCGGCCATCGCGAGGTCCAGTCCCCCCGACCCGAATCCCGAGGCCGGAACGTCATCCCAGAAGCCTCCGGAGGGCACATCAGGCGTTGCATCCACCGTCGAGGCGGGCGTGCCGGGATCGAGCGTCACTGCCGGTTTGGAACCAGGGAGGACCTCTGCGGGATCGATCTGCACAAGTATGCGCTTCACCGCACCGGCGGCAGGGGGTTTTACCCGCTTGAAGGTGAAGTCGCGAAAGGGAGGCGGACCTTCGGCTCGTGCCGACGAGCCGGGAAGTGCGAGCGCCAGAACGGCTGCGATAAGGATGGTCCGCATGTCGAAAGTCGCCTTTCCCGCTCGTGGCCGCGATCACCGTGGAAGGACAAAGGCTCACACGCCAAGTGATTGGCGGTAGAGCACCGAACAATCGCTGGGGTCTGTCGCCAATTTGCCGCGACGCGGCCCTTCTTTCGCCCTGCGCATCTCGTGGTTTGGGCCCGAGGCGTGATCGCGACACGGGCCCGGCCCGACGTAGTCGCCTTGCGCTTTATGGCGCCGTCAAAGCGCCGAAGAATGCCACGTTTCTCGCCTTATTCTGGCCAGATTGCCCCGACATAACGGCCCCATGCCGAACGAAGCCGGTGTTTCGGGTCGGTGGGGCAACGAACGCCGCTTCAAAAAAGGATGATGAACATGAAATTCTTCAAGCTTGCCAGGAATTTTCGCCGTGACGAAGACGGCGCCGTTACCGTCGACTGGGTCGTGCTGACCGCCGCCATCGTCGGCCTCGGGATCGCCGTTCTTGCCAGCGTCCGCACTGGCGTGACGAACCTCGGAACGGACATCGGGGCGAGCCTTACCGATGCTAGCGTTGCGCCGATCGGAACGCTCGGCACCTCCGGGACCACCACGACTCCGTGAAGATATCGGAGCCATCATGCATGATCGCTGGAATCCGGCCGCTCAGGACGCGGCCGGATTTACCGTTTCTGCATGGTTGATCGCTAACGGATACAGGAACGGCTTCGGTCGATTCCAGAAAGTGGTGAGGTTGCAAGAATGCGGCTTGTCTTCATGGTCGTTCTGCTCGCGGGTCTCGGCCTCGCCGGTTTCGCGGCCTATACGGCGAAGGAATACATCGACGCGAACAAGTCGGCCCTCGCCGCCGAACGTGCGAGAAATGCGCCGCAGGTCGCGCTGCAACCCGCCTTTGTCGTCAATCGCGCCGTTGCCTATGGCGAGCGCCTCTCCGCAAACGACGTCCGGCTCGTAGCCTTCCCCGTCGAAGCCACGCCGGAGGGCGTCTTCCGCAGCGAGGAAGAGTTGTTCCCGAACGGGACGGGAGTCGAGCGCTCCGTCCTGCGCGCCATGGAACCCAACGAGGCGGTTCTCGCATCGAAGGTGACGAAACCCGGCGAGGATGCCGGCGTCTCCGCCCGCCTGGCCGAGGGCATGCGTGCCTTCGCGATCCGTGTGGATGTCGCCACGGGCGTTTCGGGATTCCTGCGTCCGGGCGATCGGGTCGACGTGTACTGGAGCGGCACCCTGCCCGCTTCCAGCGGGGAACGCGAAAACGTGACGAAGCTCATCGACACGAACGTCCGGCTCGTGGCGATCGACCAATCGGCCGAGGAGGATCGTTCCGGCGCCACCGTCGCACGGACCGTCACCGTGGAGGCCAGCCCGCGTCAAGTCGCGGCCCTCGCCCAGGCGCAGGCCACCGGCTCGCTCTTCCTGAGCCTCGTGGGTGCCGAGGACATCAGCGTCGCGGAAGCCGTGGAGATCGATCAGCGCGAACTGCTCGGCCTGAAGCGCGAGAGCCGGGTAGAGGTTCAGCGCCAGGAGGTCTGCACGGTGCGGACACGTCGCGGCTCGGAAGTGGTCGAAATTCCGGTCACCTGCCGGAACTGAGGTACCCGCCTCGAAGGAATAGCTCCACCAGAGGTGTTGCGCTAACCATACAAATAATCCCTCCGCTGATCGACCTGTCGTTGCATTGAATCGCATCACACCGCAGGATACGCGAAAGCGGGCCTGAGATCCGCCGTGACAACGAGCGAAGAGGCGGGTTGGTATGGGCGTAGAGGCGATGGTGAGGGGGGTGCTGCTCGGCCTTGCGATGGCCGGCGGTGTCGTGGCGCCGCCCGCATCCGCACAGGGGCTGCGCATCATGCCCGGCGCGACCTCCGGCGATCTCAGCGTTCCGATGAACCGCGCCGTGGTCGTTGAGGCCGACGCCCCCTTCGCGGAACTCAGCATCGCCAACCCCGCCATCGCCGACATTTCCACCCTGTCGGACCGGACGATCTACGTTCTCGGCAAGACGCCGGGTCGAACGACGCTCACGTTGCTCGACGCCGAAGGGCGGCTCATCACGAATGTCGATGTCCACGTCATTCCGGATATCGCCGAATTCAAGGAACGGCTGCAGCAGATCCTGCCCAATGAACGGATCGAGGTCCGCACCGCCAATGACGGAATCGTCCTCTCGGGGATCGTGTCGAGCATCACCGCGCTCGACCGCGCCCTCGATCTTGCGAGCCGCTACGCGCCGGAACGGGTCTCCAACCTGATGAGCGTGGGCGGCACGCAGCAGGTTATGCTGAAGGTGCGCTTCGCGGAGATGTCGCGGTCGGCGAGCAAGGCGCTCAACTCCTCCGTCGCGCTCGGTGGCGTCGACGGGAACTATGCCGCGACGGCGGCGACCGGGACCTATGGCGAAGGCGACAATCTCGGACGCTTCCTCGATGGCCAGGGGCCGGTCACCGCCACGCCGCAGGAAGGCCGCTTCGGAATCAGCTTCGGCACCGGAAGCCTGCGTCTCGCGGTCCTGCTCGAGGCACTCGAATCGAAAGGCGTCGTCCGGACACTCGCGGAGCCGAACCTCACCGCTCTGTCGGGACAGGAGGCCTCCTTCCTCGCGGGCGGCGAATACCCGATCCCGGTGCGCGGCGAGGAGGATTCGATCGCGATCGAGTACAAGCCCTTCGGCGTGGAGCTCGATTTCCTGCCGCGCGTCGTGGACACCGATACGATCAACATCGAGCTCACGGCCGCCGTCTCCGGCATCGACCCGACCGTTGCGGTCACCGCCGGAGGTTTCGCGGTCAACGGTTTCTCCCGGCGGGAATCGCAAACGACGATCGAGCTTCGGGACGGCGAGAGCTTCGCCATCGCGGGCCTTCTGCAGGACGATTTCCGCGACCTCTCCGGTCAGGTGCCCTGGCTGGGCGACCTCCCCGTCCTCGGCGCACTTTTCCGCAGCGCGGAATACGAGCGAAACCAGAGCGAGCTCGTCATCATCATAACCGCCCACCTCGTGAGCCCCGTCAGGGGCGAGGCGCTCGCGGTGCCGTCCGACCGCATCACCATTCCGACCGAGCGCGAGCTGTTCCTGCAGGGGCGGGTCGTCGGCGGTCCGGCGGGCGAGGTCGCACGGCAGGATTTCTCGGGCTCCTACGGCTACGTGATGGAGTGAGCATCGTGCGGATCGTCCTCTCGGCTTTCGCCGCGACCATGCTTCTCGTCTCCTGCGCGGCGTCGCCGAGCTGGAACCGTCCTGCCGGATCGATGCTCGACGAGGGGCGGTTCGGAGAGCCGACGCGGAACAACCTGCTCGTCCAGACAGGCCAGATCAGCCAGATCGAGGGGCTGAACAACCGGTTCTCCACCGAGATCGATTCGGTCGTGACCTTCGCATTTAACAGCGCCGTGCTCGATGCCGCGGCACGCGCGACGATCGCCCGACAGGCCGCATGGATCCGTCAATTCCCCGAAGTGGCGTTCCGCGTCTATGGCCATACCGACCTCGTCGGCAGTGATGCGTATAACTACGCGCTGGGCCTGCGCCGCGCCGAGGCGGTGGTCGCCGCGCTGGTCTCGCACGGCGTGAACCCCGCGCGCCTCGCGGCGCTCGTCTCCTTCGGCGAAACGCAGCCGTTGATCGTGACACAGGGGCGTGAACGGGCAAACCGGAGGACGGTGATCGAGGTTTCGGGGTTTGCGGGCGGGTCGGATCGTCTGATGAACGGCAAGTATGCGGCGGTGATCTTCCGTGAATACGTCCGCAGCGCGGAGCCCTTCGTGACGCTTGGCGATGTCGGAACCACCGACATCGATACACCCTAGGCCCGCATATCCAACTATCCCCATCCCGGCACAAATAACGCGGGCATCACGGGCGGTGATCTCAGATCGGGGCGGCCTAAACGCTCTCGTAACCCTCATGTCATAGATACGATCCGGGACCGACCGACCGTCGTTCGACATCGTCGACGACACCCGGCCCGCGTTGACGAGGGGATCCGTAGGTCATGACGAGTACAACCGCCCTGGCAATCGAACAGGACCTCGTCCGTGCCTGCACGATCTGCCGCGATGTCGAGAAGTTCGATCTCCTCATCGAGGATATGGAGGCGGAACTCGGCGCGGCCTGGGGGGATCTGTCCTTCTCCGATGCCGCCTCGTTTCTCCGGCAACCCGAGGCGGACGCCCTCGAATTCGTGGCGATCGCCATGGACGAGGCCGACGAAGGCAACACCGCGCTCATCTCTGAACTGATTCGGACGGCATGCAGTCGCGGAATCGGTGTCGTGGTCATCGCGGAGGAAGTGAGCCCTATGGTGCTACACCAGCTTCTGAAGCTCGGTGCGCGCGAATTCGTCCCCTACCCGCTTCCCGACGGCGCGCTGCGCGAGGCGGTCGAGCGGATGCGCAAGCCCGAGGCTCCGCCTGCGGCCCCGGCACCGCCGCAAGGTCGCGGAACCGTCTCGGCGCTCAAGTCCGCGGGCGACCGGAATGCGGTGATCCTGCCGGTCCACGCCCTGGCCGGCGGCGCCGGGGCCAGCACCTTCGCGGTCAATCTCGCCTGGGAACTTGCCCTTTCGGAAAAGACCGACCCGCCGCGCGTCTGCCTACTCGATCTCGATCTGCAGATGGGCGCGGTTGCCACGTATCTCGACCTTGCCCAGCGCGACGCGGTGATGGAGCTGCTCACCAATACCGATGCGGTCGACAGCGACAGTTTCCTCCAGGCCCTGGTGCCCTTCCGCGATCGGCTCCACGTCCTGACATCTCCGGCGGAAATGCTGCCGCTCGATCTCATAGGGCCCGACGAGGTCTCCCGCCTTCTCGACATGGCCGCGTGCAACTTCGATTACGTCGTGATCGACATGCCTTCCACGATCGTTCAGTGGACCGAAACGGTTCTCAACCGCGCGCATGTGTACTTCACGCTGCTCGAGCTCGACATGCGCTCGGCGCAGAACACGCTTAAGATGATACGGGCGCTCAAATCCGAGAATCTGCCCATCGAGAAGCTGCGCTTCATGCTGAACCGTGCCCCGGGCTTCACCGACCTTGCGGGCAAGAGCCGGCTGAAACGTCTGGCCGAAAGCCTCGACATCGGGATCGAGGTCCGGCTTCCCGACGGGGGCAAGCCCGTCACGGAGGCGAACGATCAAGGATTGCCGCTCGCCGAAGGCGCGCGGAAGAACCCGCTCCGTCGCGAAATCCAGAAGATCGCCGCCTCGATCCACGAGCTGAACCGCGCCGCGTCGACCGCGTCCTAGAAGGGGCCAGACCATGTTCTCACGCTACAAGAAGCCCGCTGCGCCCGAGACCCCGGCCGCCCCGACCGCGACGCCTGCTCCGACGCAATCCGTTCCGGTCCAGCCCGCGATCCCGGAACCAGCCCCGATCGCCACACCCCCCCGCCCGACCCGCTCCGCGGCGCCCGCTCGTCCGGCCCCGCAGGATCGCGAGCGCAAGCGCAAGGAGCGTCTCAGCGACATCAAGGTCCAGCTGCACAAGGAACTCCTCGACAACTTGAACCTCGCCGCGCTCGACCAGGCAAGCGAGGAGGACCTGAAGGAAGAGATCACCGCGATCGTGGGTGAGGCGCTGACCGAGATGGGGGTCGTGCTCAATCGCGAGGAACGCCAGCACCTCAACCAGGATCTCTACGACGAGGTGAAGGGGCTCGGGCCTCTCGAAACGCTTCTGAAGGACGACACGGTCAACGACATCCTCGTGAACGGGCCGCAGCAGATCTTCGTGGAACGGGACGGCAAGCTCACCCTCTCGGACGTAACGTTCAAGGACGAGCGCCACCTGCTCCGGATCATCGACAAGATCGTCTCCGCCGTGGGACGCCGCGTCGACGAATCGAACCCCTATGTCGATGCCCGGCTGGCCGACGGCTCCCGGTTCAACGCGATGGTGCCCCCGATCGCCGTCGACGGATCCCTGGTCTCGATCCGCAAGTTCAAGAAGGAAAAGCTCGGGATCGACGATCTCGTGCGCTTCGGCGCGTTCAGCGAGGCGATGGCCCTCTATCTCGAGGCGGCCGTCTCCACCCGGCTCAACATCATCGTCTCGGGCGGAACCGGCTCGGGCAAGACCACGACGCTCAACGCGCTGTCGTCCTTCATCGACAATTCCGAGCGGATCCTCACGATCGAGGATACCGCGGAACTGCAGCTTCAGCAGACCCATGTCGGACGGATGGAAAGCCGGCCCGCCAACGTGGAGGGTCGCGGCGCGGTCACACAACGCGACTGCCTGAAGAACGCGCTTCGGATGCGGCCCGACCGCATCATCGTGGGCGAGACCCGCGGCGAGGAAGTGATCGACATGCTCCAGGCGATGAACACGGGCCATGACGGGTCGATGACGACGATCCACGCGAACTCCGCCCGCGACGGGATCAGCCGGCTCGAGAACATGGTCGCGATGGCCGGGATCGAAATGCCGCTGAAGGCCGTGCGAAGCCAGATCGCATCGGCCGTCAATCTCATCGTCCAGGCGAGCCGCCTGCAGGACGGATCGCGCCGGATGACGTCGATCACCGAGGTGACTGGCATGGAGGGCGACGTGATCTCGATGCAGGAGATCTTCCGCTTCCAGCGCACCGGCCTCACGCCCGACAACAAGATCATCGGGCATTTCACCGCGACCGGCATGCGGTCGCATTTCGCGGAAAGGTTCCGCATGTGGGGTTTCGAGCTGCCGCGCGAGCTTTTCGATCCGGTGGGCGGATAGGCGGGCATGACACTCAACGTGGAATTCGTGATCTACGGCGCGATCTTCGTCGCCGTCCTGCTACTCGTCGAGGGGCTCTACCTGACGATCTTCGGTCGCGCGATCGCCCGCGACAACCGGGTGAGCCGCCGCATCGACATGCTGCGGAAGGGCAAGGCGCGCGAACAGGTGCTCGAACAGCTTCGCAAGGAGATGGGCCAGCACATGCGGGTTCAGGGAATCCCGCTCTATTCCCTGCTCGCCGCCAAGGCGCAGAAGGCCAACATCGCGTTCACCCCGGTGCAGCTCATCATGGTGATGGCGGCACTGGCCGCCGCCGCGTATGTCGCGCTGACCGTCGCGACCTCAACTGCGCTTGCGGTCCGGGCGAGCGTCTCGGTCATGATGGGCGTCGGCGCCGTCTTCGTTTGGGTCAATGGACGGGCGAAGAAGCGCATGTCGCTGATCGAGGAACAGCTCCCCGACGCGGTGGAGCTCATGGTCCGCTCGCTGCGGGTCGGCCATCCTTTCTCGGCGGCTCTCAGCGCCGTGTCGCGCGAGATTCCCGACCCGCTCGGCACGGAGATCGGCATCATCGCCGACGAGAGCTCCTACGGACGCGACGTGGGCGAAGCCCTCGCGGCGATGGCCGAACGTCTCGACATGCAGGATCTGCGCTTCCTCGCGGTGGCGGTGACGATCCAGAGCCAATCTGGCGGCAACCTCGCCGAGGTCCTGGCCGGGCTCGCGAAGGTGATTCGGGCACGGTTCCGCCTCTTTCGCCGGGTGAAGGCGATCACGGCGGAGGCCAAGTGGTCGGGCATGTTCCTGTCGGTCTTCCCGTTCGGCGCGCTGGTCATGATCAACGTCATCCAGCCCGACTATTACGACGAGGTAATGGAGACCGCCTATTTCATCCCGGGCTGCCTCGTCGTCGCGGGTTTTCTCGTGGTCAACGTGTTCGTCATGAAGCGGCTCGTGAACATCAAGGTCTGAGGGAAAATCCATCATGACGCCGATCCTGGACATGCTGACCGCACTTTTCGGCCCGCTCGGACCACTCCTCGCGGTGGGGATGGCGGGTCTTCTCATGATCGCCGTCTCGCTCTCGGTGCTTCTGAAACGCCGACCCGATCCGATGGACAAGTTCCACGCCACGGTGAAGGCGAAAAGCACGCGAACGGAGGGCGGTCCGGGTCTCCGGGTGGCCGGCAGCGGCGCAAGGCAGGAGACGCTGCAGAAGTATTCGAGCTTTCTCGTTCCGCAGGACGAGGCGGAATATTCCGCGGCGCGGCTGAAGATGATCCAGGCGGGCTATCGCGGCAAGAACGCCGTGATGATGTTCCACTTCTTCCAGTTCTCGCTGGGGATCGGTCTTTTGATTGCGGGGCTCGTCTTCGCCCTTCTCGATTCCGCGAACGGTTCGATGACGACGCAATCGATGATCCTGTGGGTACTCGTCCCGGGCGGCATCGGCTACATGGCGCCCCGCTACTGGGTGACGAAGCGCATCCAGCAGCGCCGTGAGGAAATCGCCAACGGCTTTCCCGACAGCCTCGACATGATGCTCGTCTGTGTCGAGGCCGGGCAATCCATGGACCATTCGATCGCCCGCGTCGCCAAGGAGATCCGCGCGGGCTACCCGGCGCTCGCGGAGGAGTTCGAGATCGTGTCCAACGAGATCAGGGCGGGCAAGGACCGCACGGCGGTCCTTCGCGACATGGCCGAGCGGGCGGGCGTCACGGACATCTCGAACTTCGTCACGGTCCTGATCCAGTCCGCGACCTTCGGCACCTCGATCGCCGAGGCGCTCAGGGTCTATGCCGCCGAGATGCGCGACAAGCGCGTCATGCGCGCCGAGGAGAAGGCCAACACCTTGCCCACGAAGATGACGCTCGCCACTATGATGCTGACCGTACCGCCGCTCCTGATCATCCTGCTCGGTCCGTCGGTCTACGGCGTCGTGGTAACCCTGGGAGAATTGTCCCAGTAGGAGGGACATGCAGCCCATAGCGATCGCGGCACTTCTCCTGCTGACTGGCTGCGCCGCGCTGGGCAGCCGGCCGGACCCCGCCTCCCCCTTCGCGCCCAGAGGGATCGATCGGCGCGCGGAAACCGTCGATCAGCTCGAGGTCGGCCACCGTCTTATGGCGGCGCGGGAATACGAGCTGGCACTGCAGTCCTTCTATCTCAGCGCGGCGGAACGCGGACTCGACGTCGACGTCCTCACCGCGCTCGGCTCCGCCAACCTGCGCTTGGGTCGGCTCGGTCAGGCAGAAGCGCTGCTGCGCCGTGCCGTGGCGCAGGATGAGGGTTTCGCCCCGGCCTGGAACAATCTCGGCGTCGTCCTGATGGAACGGGGCGAGGTCGCGGAGGCGAGCCGGGTCTTCCGCCGGGCCGTCGCCGCCGATGACGGAGTGAGCGAGACGCTTCGTGCGAACCTCGCCTTGGCACTCGCCAAGATGGAAGTTTCCTCCTATCCTCTCCCTGATAAGGAGAGCTTCGCATTGGTGCGGCGGGGACGGGGCGATTACCTCGTTCAACGGACGGACTGACAAGCGGGGCCCGATCGCGGAGCAGGAACGAGGAACCGGCCATGCGCCATCCCATCATCATGTCGGCCTGTCTCGGCCTGGCCCTGGCAGGCTGTGCCGAACGCTCGGAGCGGGCAGAGGTCGAACGCGCCTTGCAGAGCATCGACGCCATAGACAGCGCCAATCTTGCGGAAATCATGCTCGACGCGGGCGACCCGGACGAAGCGGTCGCGTATTTCCAGACAGCGAGCGCCGAAAATCCCGATCGCGTGGATCTGCGCCGGGGGCTGGCCACCGCCCTCGTCCGCGCGAAGCAGCCCGCGCGCGCCACATCCGTCTGGCGACAGGTCGTTGCCTCGCCGGGCGCGACCTCGGCCGACCGGGTGGAATACGCCGATGCCCTCATCCGCAGCGGCGACTGGAGCGCGGCCAAGACACAACTCGACAGCATTCCGCCCACCTTCGAGAGCTATGAGCGCTACCGGCTCGAGGCGATGGTGGCGGACGGTAATCAGCAATGGGACAAGGCCGACAGCTTCTACCAGACGGCCGCGGGCCTCACCACGACGCCGGCGAGCGTCTTGAACAACTGGGGCTATTCGAAACTCAGTCGCGGCGATTATCCCGGCGCCGAACGCCTCTTCGCCGAGGCCCTGAGCCATGACGAGGGGCTCTTCACGGCCAAGAACAACCTCGTTCTCGCGCGTGGCGCGCAGCGGAACTACACTCTCCCCGTGGTACGGACCACGCAGACGGAACGCGCGCAACTCCTGCATACGATGGCGCTCGCCGCGATAAAGCAGGGCGACGTCGCGACCGGCCAGTCGCTTCTGCGCGAGGCGGTCGAGACCCATCCGCAACATTTCGAAGCGGCCGCCCGGGCCCTCGACGCGCTCGACGCGAACGTCGCCAACTGAGATGCTGGGACCCGCCGCTGCCCTCGCGGCCGGTCTCGACCTGTCCGACGGCGCGGCACGGATATTGCTGCTGCCGGTCGTGCCGATCTGTCTCTGGGTCGCCTGGAGCGACATGGCGCGGATGAAGATCCCGAATGCCGCGGTGCTCGCCCTCGTCGCAATCTTCGTTCTCCTCGGGCCCATCGCGTTGCCGTTGCCGGATTGGGGCTGGCGATGGGCGAGCCTCGCCATCGTCCTGTCCATCGGCTTCGTGCTGAACGTCATCGGCGCGCTCGGCGCGGGCGATGCGAAGTTCATGGCCGCCGCCGCGCTTTTCGTCGCGCCGGGCGATGCGGGGACGGTCGCGATGCTGCTTGCGACGATGCTGCTCGCCGCCTTCGCGACACACCGCCTCGCCCGCGCGATCCCCTATGTCCGCAATCGTACGGCGGGATGGGTGAGCTGGCGCTCCGCGAAATTCCCCATGGGACTGGCGCTCGGCCCCACGCTCGTCCTCTATCTCGCGCTGGCGGCCCTGTCCTGACGAGGTTCGACCTCGTCATCTTCACGATTTGGCCACCCGGATGGGTCATGCTGCGATCGGCAGAGCCCCGGTTCCCGACGACGCGTCGGAAACGCCGTCAGATCACGTGAAGGCCCGAAAAGATGAACATGGAAGCAAGCACCGTCCTTGCCCCGCCCGTCCCCCGAACGCTCGCGGAGACGCGGCTGCTACCGGTCATGGTGCGCGATATCCTTCTCAAGACCATGTTCCGCAGCAACGCCGCCGTCATCTCGGAACTCGGCCCCCGGCTCTGCCTGCCGCCCGCACTCACGCAGGAAATCATCGACGCTGCCCGGCGCGAAAAGCTCGTGGAGGCGATGGGGACGCTTCATGCGGGCTCCGGCGCCGAAGCGAGCTACCAGCTCACCGAAGCCGGCAAGGCGCGCGCCCTCGATGCACTCTCGCAATCCGAATATTACGGCGCCCTGCCGATCCCGCTCGATGTCTACCGCGAGCAGGTGGCGCGGCAATCCATCCGCAACGCGGCGATCACGCGACAGCAGCTTCTCTCGGCGATGGGTCACCTGATCCTGCCCGACAAGCTCATCGACAATCTCGGTCCCGCGGTCGGATCGGGCCGTTCGATCCTCATGTACGGCCCGCCGGGCAACGGTAAATCGTCCATCTCGAACGGGATTCGCGATGCGCTCGGAGACCAGATCTACGTGCCCCGCGCGATCGAGTATGCGGGACAGGTCATCACCGTCTACGATCCCGTCGTCCACAGCGCCGTGGAGATACGGCCGGACGATCCCGCCGCGCTGCGCCGGACGGCAAGGTTCGACGCGCGCTACATCCTGTGCCAGCGGCCCGCGGTCATTACCGGGGGCGAGCTTTCGCTTCCGATGCTTGATCTGACCTACAACGCGAATGCACGCACCTACCAGGCGCCGCTGCAGCTCAAGTCCACGGGCGGGATCTTCATCGTCGACGACCTCGGACGGCAGGAGGATCACCCCCAGTCGATCATCAACCGCTGGATCGTGCCGCTCGAGGAATCGAAGGATATCCTGGCGCTGCAATCGGGCGAGAAGTTCGAGGTGCCCTTCGACACGCTCGTGATCTTTTCTACCAACTTCCATCCCAACAAGATCTTCGACCGCGCCGCACTGCGCCGGATTTTCTATAAGATCCGCATCGACGGGCCCAGCCAGCAGGATTTCCTGAAGATCTTCGCCCTCGTTGCGAAGAAGAAGAAGATACCGCTCGACGAGGCGACGCTGATGCATCTTCTGAAGAACAAGTATCCCACGATCGACAACGTCTATGCCAATTACCAGCCGGTCTTCCTGATCGACCAGATGATCTCGATCTGCGACTTCGAAGGTATTCCCTATCAGATGACGCCCGAGCTCGCGGACCGGGCCTGGAGCAACATGTTCGTGGAAGAGTCGGAGGTCACGCACTGACCCCTTAGCAGCGCGAAAGGCTTGGCAAGGCGCCCGCTCCGGGCCAATGTCGCGCGCATGACGGCCCTTCCTCCGCGCTTCAGAGACTGGTTCGCCACCCGCGGCTGGACGGTCCATCCCCATCAGGTGGATATGCTGGAGCGCGCGGACGATCCCGCGCTCCTCCTCATCGCGCCCACGGGTGGTGGCAAGACGCTCGCGGGCTTCCTTCCCACCCTCGTGGAGCTTGCCGAGGGCGGGCATGAGGGCCTCCACACCCTCTACGTCTCGCCGCTGAAGGCGCTCGCCGCCGACATCAAGCGCAACCTCCTCGCACCGGTGGCGGAGATGGGCCTGCCGATCAGGATCGAGGACCGCACCGGCGACACGACGCCCACGCAGCGCAGGCGCCAGCGGGCCGATCCACCGCATATCCTCCTCACAACGCCCGAGAGTCTCGCCCTTCTTTTAAGTTACGAGGATGCGCCGCGGATCTTCGCGGGCCTCTCTCGCGTGGTGGTCGACGAGATCCATGCGCTCGCGGAGAACAAACGCGGCGACCAACTCATGCTGGCACTGAGCCGCCTGCAGGCCCTGCGCCCCGGCCTGCGTCGCGTAGGCCTCTCCGCGACCGTCGACGACCCCCCGGCCATCGCGGCCTATCTCGCGCGCCATCCCGATCCCTGCCCGATCCTGTACGCCGATCCCGGCCCCCCGCCCGACATCGCGATGATCGAGACAGACGCGGCCCCGCCCTGGTCGGGCGGCGGCGGGAAATACGCGATCCCCGCCGTGCTCGACCTCGTGCGCCGCCACAAGACGACACTCATCTTCCATAACACCCGCGCGCAGGCAGAGATCTTCTTCCACGAATTGTGGCTGCAGAACGAGGAGGGGTTGCCCATCGGCATCCACCACGGCTCGCTCGCGCGGGAGCAGCGCCAGCGGGTCGAGGCCGCGATGATTGCAGGCGAATTGCGCGCCATCGTTTGCACCGGCACGCTCGATCTCGGCATCGACTGGGGCGATGTCGACCTGATCGTCCAGATCGGCGCGCCGAAACACGTCAAGCGCCTCGTCCAGCGGATCGGGCGGGCGAATCACCGCTACAACGCGCCCTCGAAGGCGATCGTCGTGCCCGCCAACAGGTTCGAGGTCGTCGAATGCGTGGCCGCCCTCGCCGCCGTCAGGGAAGGCGATCTCGACGGCACGCCGCGCGGGCCGGGTCCACGCGACGTCCTTTGCCAGCACATCGCGATCTGCGTCGCCTCCGGCCCTTTCACCGCCGATGCGCTCTATGACGAGGTCACGACAACCGGGGCCTATGCCGACCTGACGAGGGGATCGTTCGATGCCTGTCTCGATTTCGTGGCGACGGGCGGCTACGCGCTCCGCGCCTACGACCAGTGGCAGCGTCTGGTGGAGCGGGACGGGCTCTGGCAGCTCCGCGACCCGCGTGGGGCCCTCCGCATCCGCCAGAACATCGGCACGATCATGGATACCGACCTCCTCAAGGTCCGGCTGCGCCACAATCGCGGTGGTGCACCCCTGGGCGAGGTGGAGGAGGGGTTCGCAGCGACCCTAACGCCCGGGGAGACGTTCCTGATGGGTGGCCAGGTCGTGCGCTACGAGAGCTTGCGGGAGATGGTGGTCGAGGTCACCCGCCGCGCCGACCGCGAGCCCAGGATCGCGACCTATATCGGCATGAAGTTCGGCACCTCGATCCAGCTGTCGGAGCGGATCCTGCGCATGTTCGGGCAGGAGGACTGGCCAGAACTGCCGCAGGCGACCCGCGAATGGCTGCATCTGCAGCGCGCGCGCTCGAAGCTGCCAGAGCCCGACCGCCTGCTGATCGAGAGCTTTCCGCACGAGGGGCGTGAGCATACCTGCATCTACGGTTTCGCGGGCCGCAACGCGATGCAGACGATCGGCCTTCTGCTGACCGCACGGATGGAGGAGGCGGGGCTGCATCCGATGGGCTTCGTCGCGACCGATTACGCGACGCTCATCTGGGGGCTCGACCCCATCACCGATCCCGCCCCGCTTCTTGACGGGGAGAACCTGCGCGACGCGTTCGAGACATGGCTCGCGGGCAATGCGGTGATGAAGCGGACGTTCAAGCAGTCCGCGGTCATCTCCGGCCTCATCGACCGGCAGACGCGCGGCGCACGCAAGACCGGCAAGCAGGCCACCTTCTCCGCCGACATCCTCTACGACACGCTGCGGAAATACGATCCCGGCCACTTGCTCCTCGACATAACGAAGGAGGAGGCGTTGAAGGGCCTCGTCGATTTCGGGCGGATCGAGGACATGCTCGCACGCACGCGGGGCCGCATCGACCACCTTCGCCTCAAGCGCATCACGCCGCTCTCCGCGCCGCTTTTCCTCGAGGCGGGGCGCGTACCGGTGGACGGGGCCGCGACCGAACGCCTGCTCGCGGAAGAGGCGGAGCGGCTGATGGGGGCGGCAGGGCTCTCGATCGACACGGCGGCGGAGCCACGGCGCTGGCGCGTCCCGACCTGATCGGAGCGGCGCGGCATCTTGCGTCCCGGCCCGTGCTTTGGCATGGAACATCCCATGAACTCCTGCGACATCACGCTGGCCGGCCAATCGCTCCGCGCGCTCGGATCGGGCGCGCTCCACTGGCCGGAAAAAGCCCTGCTCGTCGTCTCCGACCTGCATCTCGGGAAAGCGGAACGGCTGGCGCGACGCGGCGGCGCGATCCTGCCTCCCTACGAGACGCGCGACACGCTCCTGCGGCTCGAGGCCGATATCCGAGCGACCGATCCGGCCCGCATCATCTGCCTGGGCGATTCGCTCGACGACGACGCCGCCCGCGCCGGGATCGGGCCGGCGGAGATCGAGACGATCGACGCGATGCAATGCGGACGGGACTGGATCTGGATCACCGGCAACCACGATCCCGCCCCGCGTGACCTCGGCGGGAGGGTGGCAGAAGAGGCGGTGCTCGGCCCGCTCGGGTTCCGCCACATCGCAGGCGACCGGGTGCCGGAGATTTCGGGCCATTACCATCCGAAGGCGCGGCTCGCACTTGGCGGCCGTGTCGTGTCGCGGCGCTGTTTTCTCCATGATGCAAACCGGATTATCATGCCCGCTTACGGTACCTATACGGGCGGGCTCGACTGGACCGCCTCGCCCCTCGCGGATCTGATGCACCTTGGGGCCTGCGCGGTGCTGACGGGTCAGAGACCGTGCAAGGTACCGGTGCCGCGACCTGCCCCGCCATCCACGACGGCGCGGCGTGCGACCCGGCGGCACGCCGTCTGAATTGGGTCCCGGCTCGGCCGGTTCCGCGCACCGATCCGTCGCAAAATCCCCGATGCGTCCGGACGCACCTTGGTATAGGCCGCGCATGACGGGCATTGGCACGGAGAGTTCCGCCATGGAGAGCGCACGCATGACGCAATCGGAAGCGGCCGGAGAGGCCATCCTTCTCGACGGAAAGGCTTTCGCCGCCACGATCCGGACCCGTGTGGCCGACCACGTCTCCCGCCTCGCGGCGGATCACGGCATTGTCCCGGGCCTTGCCGTCGTTCTCGTGGGCGAGGATCCGGCGAGCCAGGTCTATGTCCGGATGAAGGGCAAGCAGACCCGGGAGGCCGGCATGGCGTCCTTCGAACACCGGCTGGACGCGACGGTTTCCCAGGCCGACCTCCTCGACCTCGTGCGACAGCTCAATGTCGATCCGGCCGTCCACGGGATCCTCGTGCAACTCCCCCTGCCCGAGCAGGTCGACACCGGCGCCGTACTGGACGCGATCGACCCCGCCAAGGACGTGGACGGATTCCATGTCAGCAATGTCGGACGCCTCGGCGCCGGACAGAAGGCGATGGTCCCCTGCACGCCCCTGGGCTGCCTGATGCTCCTGCGCGATCACCTCGGATCGCTCTCCGGCCTCGACGCGGTCGTGCTTGGTCGCTCGAACATCGTCGGCAAGCCCATGGCACAGCTTCTCCTGCGCGAGAGTTGCACGGTGACGATCGCTCATTCCCGCACGCGCGACCTCGCGGAGGTGACGCGCCGCGCCGACATCCTCGTCGCCGCCGTCGGTCGTCCCGGAATGGTCACGGGCGACATGCTGAAGCCCGGCGCGACGGTGATCGACGTCGGCATCAATCGCATCACGGAGGGCGATGCGACCCGCCTCGTCGGGGATTGCGACTTCGCAAGCTGCCGGGAGGTGGCGGGCGCGATCACGCCGGTGCCGGGTGGCGTCGGTCCCATGACCATCGCGTGCCTGCTGGCCAACACGATCACCGCCTGCTGCCGTGCGAACGGCCTGGCCGAGCCCGAGGGGCTGACGCTCTGACCGTCAGCCGCCCTGCCAGCCACGCTGTCCGGGAACGTGCAGGCGCAGCGTCTCGCCCGCGCGGATCGTTCCGGGACGCTCCACCCACGCCGTAACGCCACGGCGGCCCTCGGCGGCCGCCTTGAACCGTTTGCCGCGTTCCCCCACCGCCTCGGCGATCTTCATCGCCGGATACTGGCAGGGTAGGTTCTGCATGTCGATGACGAGCGTGACGCCATCGGGCCCCTGCAGGCGCGCGGAGGGCGGGACGTGACTGAAATCGGCGATCCCCTCGACAACGATCGAAGCGCCGAGCCAGGCAGGATCGACCCGTTCGATCTCCATGTCCTGTGCGATCGCGGCGAGTTCCTCGGCCGAGAGGATCGTCAACTGGCGAACATTGGCGATCTCGGTATCGCGCGGATGCTGCTGGGCCACGCGGGAACAGGCGGGCCGCGTGACGCCGGCGTGAAACTCGCCCTCCATGCCGCCGAACGCGAGGGGCATGGCGGCCACGCCCTCCCCGTCGACAGGCTTGCGATCGCGGTGCGGAACCCGGCCGAGCCACGTCACGCGGGCGGTATGGTCCGTCGGAACGAGAGCCTGCATCACCAATCCTCGTGTCGTTTCGACCGCATGATGGCGCAAAGCGCCGGGACATGCATCCCCAGGCATCGGTCCAAACGAAAACGCCCCGCCGATGAGGGCGGGGCGTCGGTATCGTCGTAGCTTGCCGATCAGGTGCTCGGCTCTGGCTCCAGACCGCTATCGGCCTTCGGCTTCGGCTTCGTTTTCGGGATCGATGCGACGGAGGGTGCGTTGCCCTGATCCGGCCGGTCATCGTCGTCGCTCCGGTCGAGCGGCTCTCCGTTGATGACCCGCATGATCTCCGGTCCGGTCAGCGTCTCGTACTCCAGAAGACCGCGCGCGAGGCGTTCCAAATCGTCTCGTTTCTCGGTCAGGATCCGCTTCGCGGTTTCGTAGCCCTCGTCGATGATTGCCTTCACCTTGTCGTCGATCACCTTCTGCGTATCCGCGGAGTGGTTGGTCCCACCACCGTAAGCGCCGAGATAACTCTGCTGCTCATTCGCGTAGTCGACGTAACCGAGCTCTTCGGCGAAACCGAACTGCGTGACCATGGCCCGCGCGATCTTAGACACCTGCTGGATGTCGGACGCCGCGCCGGAGGTGACGTTCTCCTTGCCGAAGATCAGCTCTTCGGCCACGCGGCCTCCCATCGCCATCGCGATCTTCGACGTGTACTTCGTCAGGCTGACGGAAAGCTGATCGCGCTCGGGCAAAGACAGGACGAGGCCGAGGGCGCGGCCGCGCGGAATGATCGTCGCCTTGTGGATCGGGTCGTGCTGCGGAACGTTTAGGCCGACGACGGCATGGCCCGCCTCGTGATAGGCTGTCAGCTTCTTCTCGTCCTCGGTCATGACCATCGAGCGCCGCTCGGAGCCCATCATGACCTTGTCCTTGGCGTTCTCGAAATCGTCCATCGTCACGAAACGACGACCGACCCGCGCGGCCATCAGCGCCGCCTCGTTCACCAGATTGGCGAGATCCGCACCGGAGAAGCCGGGCGTACCGCGGGCGATGATCCGCAGGTCCACGTTCGGGCCGAGCGGAACCTTGCGGGCATGGACGCCCAGGATCTTCTCGCGGCCCTTGATGTCGGGGTTCGGCACCTGGACCTGCCGGTCGAACCGGCCCGGCCGCAGAAGCGCAGGGTCGAGAACGTCGGGGCGGTTCGTCGCGGCGACGATGATGATCCCCTCGTTGGCCTCGAACCCATCCATCTCGACGAGAAGCTGGTTCAGCGTCTGCTCACGCTCGTCGTTTCCGCCGCCATAGCCTACGCCGCGCGACCGGCCCACGGCATCAATCTCGTCGATGAAGACGATGCACGGCGCGTTCTTCTTGGCCTGCTCGAACATGTCACGCACGCGGGAGGCACCGACACCCACGAACATCTCCACGAAGTCGGAGCCGGAGATGGTGAAGAACGGCACGCCCGCCTCGCCCGCGATGGCCCGCGCCAGCAGCGTCTTACCGGTGCCCGGAGGTCCGACGAGCAGTGCGCCCTTCGGGATCTTGCCGCCCAGCCGCGAGAATTTCTGCGGATTGCGCAGGAACTCGACGATCTCCTCGAGCTCGTCCTTGGCCTCGTCGATGCCGGCCACGTCGTCGAAGGTCACGCGCCCGTGCTTTTCGGTCAGGAGCTTTGCCCGCGATTTACCGAAGCCCATCGCACCGCCTTTGCCGCCGCCCTGCATCCGGTTCATGAAATAGATCCAGACGCCGATGAGGAGGAGGAAGGGCAGGAAGGTCATGAGGACCGTAGTGAAGCCGGATTGTTCCTGCGGCTCCGCGTTCACGGCAACGTCACGCTCGATCAGGCGCTCGGTAAGCTGATCGCCCTGATCGGGCCGGATCGTCGTGAATTCCTGACCATCGGTTCCCCGGAAGAGGACGCGCTCGCCGTCGAGCGTAACGGAGGAGACATCGCCGCTGTTCACACGCTCGATGAAGTCGGAATAGCTGATCGACCGGGACGACATCCCGGATTGGCCGCCGGAGAAAAGGTTGAAGAGCGCCAGCACCAAAAGGAACAGGACCACCCAAAATGCGATGTTGCGCGCGTTGCCCAATGACTCACTCCCAGTTCACGGCTGCGGACGGCCCGATAGGACCAAGTCAGAGATAAGTATCAGGCCGCGCGCTTCAATGCGAGGCCAAGGTAGAGAGAAACCGTGCACGATCTCCTACCAGCCGCGCTTCGAATCCGGTCCCGTAGCCTGCGAGCGGTGCCGCGATGAGCTGGTCGTCACGCCAGAGGCCGGGATCGGCGAGAAGCGCTTGGCGAGGCCGCAAGTTTGTAGCTTCATCAGGCAGTTGCCGGACCCCCTCCTCGCCGAGCGGCCTGATCGTCGTGCCGGGCACCGGCGGTCCGTCGATATTCCATCGCCCGTCCCACAGGCTTCCCGCGCTGACAACCATGTGGCGAACCGCGTCGAATTCGCGCATTACACGCGCGAAATTTCCCGGGCCGGACCGAACGAGGCATCCGGCGAGGGAAATCGACCCTCCGGAACCAAGCACGCGAATCACTTCGGAGAGGGGTCGGAAGCGGGGCGGGTAGCTTGCACCACCGACCCACCGCAAGGCCGCCTGGCACAGGCGCCGGGCGATTTCCGGCGGGATTTCCCTGAACCGATCGCGGCGGATCAGGAGATCGCCATGTTCCTGCACCACGATTTCGTGCGCCGCGTCGCAGGTCACCTGCTCGAGGGCATCGCGGGCGGTCGCCATATGGGCGGCGACGGCCGTGAGCGCCGCCGCGTCGAGACCGAGATCGGCTAGTGCCGCCAGCGCGCGGCGCGCGCGCACCCGATCGAAGCGCGGATCCTCGTTGCTGGGGTCGTCGCACCACTCGACGCCTCGCTCTTGGAGGAACCGGCGCAGATCGGCCCGTGTCGCATCGAGTAGCGGTCTGAGGAACACGGCGCCCCCATGCGCAAACCTCCCGGACATGCGAGCGAGACCGTCCACACCCGCCCGTCGGCCCAGCCGCATGAGAAAGGTTTCCGCCTGGTCGTCGGCGGTATGACCGAGAAGGACATGCGTGACGCCCCGCTCGACGGCCCAGCCGGAGATAAGATCGTAGCGGGCGATCCGCGCCTGTGCCTGAAGGTTGCCGGGCCCCTCGGGTCGCGACCAGCGACGGATCGCATGCGGTACGGCGAGTTCTAAACAGAGCCGGGCGACGCGTTCAGCCTCCTGCGCGGCCCCCGCTCGGAGCCCGTGATCGACGGTGATCGCTTCGACATGCAGCCCCGCCGCGCGTCCATGCCGGGCCGCGAGGAGAAGAAGCGCCAGGGAATCCCCGCCGCCCGAAACGGCGACACCGATCTTGCCGGCGTCGTCCGGGATCTCACTGGCGAGGGTGGAAAGAAGCTGCGCCTCTCCGATCGGCGCGGCTTTCGTCATCCGCAGGCGAGATCGGCCCGCGCGGATTGCGCCTCGTCCGCAGCCGGGCTTTCCGGGAAACGTCCTGTCACCTCGTAGAGCGTGGCGCAGGCATCCTCCCTCTGTCCCAGGGCGTCGAGCTCGAGACCGAGCTGCAGGAGCGCATCGGGGGCACGGGTCCCGTCGGGCGAGCCGGAGAAGGATTCGAGATAGGCCCGGGCAGCGGCGGCGGTCTCCCCGAGCTCTGAGAGCGCGGTTCCGCGCAGGTAATGCGCCTCGCCCGTCAGAGGACCCCCGGTATAGGTCTCGGCGAAGGCCGCGAAGAGGTCCGAGGCGCTGCGATACTCACCGGAATCGAGCGCCGCCTTCGCCCGGTCGAAATCCTGCTGCTCGCCGATGGCGAGTTCTGCCGCGCCGTTCGATTGCGGGGCGGGCGCGGACGCCGCGGGCGGGGGCGTGCCGGTATCGCCGCCGAGGGTCGGCGTATCGCCCAGCGTGGAGATGTCGCAATCGGGCTCGAGTTCGCAGAGGCGGAACTCGAGATCGCCGACCCGGTTCGTTCCGTCCCGCACCACGCGGTCGATGCGGAACTGCATCTCCTCCGTATCGGCGGTCAGGCGCTGCAGTTCCGCCTCCATCGCGTCCACCCGCTCGAGCACCGACGTGCCCGAGAGGTTCAAGCCCATGTTGCCGGTGGTCGAAAGCTCCCGATTGAGCTTCTGAATCTCGACATAGAGGATCGAGAGTTCCTGACGGATGTCGGCCAGCGTCTCAGCGTCCTGCGCCCGGGCAAGGCCCGGCAGGAGGAGAAGCGCGCAGAGAAGCGGACGGATCACGGTCATCGTCTCAACTGATGCCCTGCCCGGCCGCGATCACCGTCACGGCGCGGCGGTTCTTCGTATAGCATTCTTCGGTTGAGCAGATCTCGATCGGCCGTTCCTTGCCATAGGTCACGGTCTCGAGCCGGCTAGACGCGACGCCCTGGCTCACGAGGAAGTCGCGGGCCGATGCCGCGCGACGGGCGCCGAGGGCGAGGTTGTATTCCCGCGTCCCCTGCTCGTCAGCGTGGCCTTCGATGATGGCCGTGTATTCGGGGTTGGTGTTGAGCCAGTTGGCCTGACCCTGCAGGGTCGAGCGGGCCGCGTCCGACAACGTGGATTCGTCTACGGCGAAAAGCACGCGATCGCCGATCGTCTGCGAGAAGTATGTGGGCGAAGACGGATCGAGCGGTCCCGTCCCGATCCCGTTCGCCCCCGCGAGCCCTCCGGCGCCCGTGCCGTAGCCCCCGCCGAAGCCGGGGCCTCCATCGCCGAACCGGTCGGGATTGGAACAAGCGGCCAGCGCCAGCATCCCGAATATCAGCGCCGTCTTGCCAATCGCCCTCATCGTCTCGGTCCTCGTCTGATGGCCTCTCGGGCCTGTCTGTCCCTCGCCCCCTTAGCATCGGGTCCGGCACATGGAAACACGCCGCACGTTACGGCAAGAGCGGCGACCACGCGGGATCGGACGCCGCCTCCGGCGTCGGCACCTGCCTCAGATTGCGGCCCGACACGTCCACGGAATAGAGGGCCGGCTGCCCGTCCGCGCCGGCACTCTCGCGGGTGAACATGATGACCCGGCCGTTCGGCGCCCAACTCGGCCCCTCATCGAGGAAAGAGGCGGTCAAAAGCCGCTCTTCGCTGCCGTCGGTCCGCATCACGCCGATATGGAAGCGCCCCGCATTCTGCTTGGTGAAGGCGATGAGGTCGCCCCGCGGGCTCCAGACCGGCGTGCCGTATCGCCCCTGCCCGTAGCTGATCCGCCGCGGCTCGCCGCCGCTCGCTGGCATCACGTAGAGTTGCGGGGTGCCGGAGCGGTCGCTCTCGAACACGATCTCGCTGCCGTCGGGGGAGTAGGACGGCGCCGTCTCGATCGAGGGGGCGTTCGTCAACTGCTCCGGCGCGCCGCCCGGGCTCAGGCTGTAGATGTCGGTATTGCCGTTGATCGAGGCGGAGAAGACCACCGTCTCCCCGTCGGGCGCATAGCGCGGTGCGAAAGTCATCGATTCCGCCGGGACGGAGAGTTTCTGCCGGCTCACCGGGCCGACATCGAGCTGGTAGATCTCCGGGAATCCGGTCTCGTAGCTCGTGAAGAGCACCCGCTCGCCGTCGGGCGAGAACCGCGGCGCGAGGACGAGCGCGGTACTGTCGGTCAGGTACTGAACGTTCGCGCCGTCGTAATCCATGATCGCGAGACGCTTCTGCCGGGCGTTCTTGGGGCCGGCCTCGTTGACGAAGACGACGCGGCTGTCGAAATAGCCCCCCTCCCCGGTGATCCGCGAATAGACCGCATCGGAGACCTTGTGGGCAAGCCTGCGCCAGGCATCCTGGCTCCCGGAGAATTGCAGTCCCTCCCCGAGCGGCGCCTCGGAGAAGACGTCGAAGAGCCGGAACTTGACGGTGAGGTTGCCGCCGCCATCCACGGCCACCGCGCCCGTGACGAGCGCCTGGGCGTTGATCGCTTTCCAGTTCGCGTAGTCGATATCGGGCGTGAACGTCGAGACCTGGGTGATGAACGCGTCCGACGGGATCCGACGGAAAAGACCTGTCCCCGTGAGGTCGTCGGCGACCACCTGGGTGATCTGCGCCGCCCAGTCCTCCGCGCCCGGCGTCTCCGCCACGAAGTCCGGAAGCGCCAGCGGCAAGGGCTCGATCACGCCCTCGGTGATCTCGATCCGGAGCGGACCGTCCTGCGCCGCGACACCGAGCGGGGTGGCGAGAAGCGCGCAGAGGGCCAGGAAGGGGATACGCAGAAGGCTCATGTCAGGTCCACTCTCGCAATCGGTCGTCTCGGATCAAGGGGGCCGGTCGATCTCTCCACGCCCCGGCAGGCGGTCGCCAATCGGCCCTAGCTCTCATCGCATCCTCATTCCAGTAGGATTGAAGGTCAGTTCAACCTCCCGCCACTGGTCGTATTTCTCCACGGGCAGATCGAAGCCGCCATCCTGGTTCTGGCAGCGCAGGATCGCCCGGCGCGCCCGCTCGTAGGCCGAACGGATCGCCGCGTCCGAACCGCCATCGGCGGCCGCCTGCCGCAGCGAGCCGTCGACGACCCGCGCCTCCGGCGTCAGTTCGAAGGCCACTGTCACGGTCACGCCCGACGCCTCCGATCCCGGATCGACCGACCAGCACCGGCGCACCGAGACGCTGAACGCCTCGCGCTCGGACCCGGTCATGGGCGGGCCCGGCGTCGCGGCGGGCGCTTCCGAGCCGAGATCGAGACCGGCCAGCGCATCCTCGACCGCATCCTGGACATTGTCGGACGAGGCCGCGCTGCTCGATCCGGCGGTCTGCGGGGCCGTGGGCGCCGGTGTCGGGTCGTCCTGCGGCTCAACCTCGGCCTGCTCGACCGGCGGCGGCGGGCGGCGCGGAGGGCGGCGCGTCTCGGTGGGGGCCGCGGCCTGCAGGCGCGCGCCGGGATCCTCGGCCTCCGTCACGATCTCCGTCGCCGCCTCCTCGGGCGCGGTCGGAACGACGTCCTCGGTCGGCAGAGCCTCTGGCGAGGGCTCGGGCGCAGGCGCGGCGATCGTCTCGGGCGCGGTCTCCGCTTCCAGGGGCGGCGGCGGTGCGGCCTCGCTCGCCACACGTGGCGACGGACGGGAGACGTCGCGAGGCGCGGGCGGCGTCACGTCGGCGGCGGGCGGAGCGGTGGTCTCCGGGGCAAGGTCCGAGACTTCCGCCTCCGGCACGGCCTGCGCGGGCGTCTCGGGCGTCGGCTCCGGTGCCGCGGGCGGAACGGGTGTCGTCGGGGGCGCCGCCGCTTCCGGCGCGCTTTCCTCGGTCGGCCGATCCGGCGCGGTTTCGGGCGAAGCGGGCGCACTCGCGGCGGGGCTCTCCGTCGCGATATCCGGGGCGGTCGCCGGGGGTGTCAGCGCCGCGAATTCCTGCTCGCTCAGGACGGTCACGTCGGCCACCTGGGATGCGGGCAGCGGCGCATGAGAGAAGATACCGCCCAGAAGCACCCAGGCGATGAGGGCCAGATGGGCCACGCCCGATATGATCGTTCCCGGGTTCACCGCCGCCACATGCCGGCATCGACCCTATCCATCGGACCCGTCGAGCCGCGGCCCGCCGGTATCGGTGACGAGGCCGAGATCGTTGAACCCGGCGGCGTTGAGCGCGCCCATGACGGCGACGACCCGCGCATAGGGGATGGAGCCGTCCGCGCGGACATAGACGCGGCGGCTCTCGCGCTCGGCCGCGATGGCACGGAGCTGCCCGATCAGGTCTTCGCTCTCGGTCTCGTTCGACATCAGGAGCACGCGCCCATCGGCGGCGAGCGTCACGGTAAGCGGCTCCTCCCGCTCCGTGGGCAGCGCCTCGGCCGCGGTCTCGGGCAGCTGCACCGGCACGCCCACGGTCAGCAGCGGGGCGGAGACCATGAACACGATCAGCAGGACCAGCATGACGTCGACGAAGGGCGTGACGTTGATCTCCGACATCGGACGCGAGCGCCGCCGCCGCCGCCGGCGCGATCCTCCGGCCTCCTTCGCGATGACGCCCGCGGCCATCTCAGGCGTCCAGCTGGCGCGACAGGATCGTGGAGAATTCGTCGGCGAAACTCTCGTAGCCGCCGACGATCCGGCCCGCATCGGCCGTGAGCTTGTTGTAGAAGATCACCGCCGGGATCGCCGCGAGTAGCCCGAGCCCGGTGGCGAGCAACGCCTCCGCGATGCCGGGCGCGACCACGGCGAGGTTGGTGTTCTGCTCCTGCGCGATGGCGATGAAGGCGTTCATGATCCCCCAGACCGTCCCGAAAAGCCCGATGAAGGGCGCGGTCGAGCCCACGGTCGCGAGCCAAGGAAGGCCGCGTTCGAGATCCTCCGCCTCCTTGGCGATCGCCACGTCCATCGACCGGTCGATCCGCGATTGCGCGCCGGGGATGAGCGCCCCGTCGGACCGATGCGAGCGTTGCCATTCGGTCATTCCCGCGGCGAAGACCGATTCCGCCCGTCCGTCGGGCTCCGGTCCGAGCTTGCGATAGAGATCGTCGAGCGGATCGCCGGACCAGAACGCGGCGTCGAACGCCGCCGCCTCGGATCGTGCACGTCGAAAGGCGATCAACTTCTGGATGATGATCGCCCAGGCCCAGAACGAGGCCAGGACCAGGATCAGCATGACGAGCTTCACGGTCAGCGTCGCACGCGCGAAAAGCGACAGGATGGAAAAATCCATCTCCGACGCCAGCGTCAGGGTTTCGGTCTCCATAAGCCTGCTCTTTCCTCGGACCGGGCCGCTTTGCGCCGCCTCGTTGTGGTTCCTATTACAATATCACCCGCGCGAAAGCCATTCAAACCGCACATTCGCGCGAGCCCGTCCACGCCATCGCTCCCCTCGCTAGGCCGCGGGTGGAAGGTCCCGCTCCACGGCCTCCCGCAGGGTCAGGGGAAGCCTGCGGGGTGTTCCGTTCGCCATGTCGATGAGCACGAGCTCTACCTCCGCGCGAAAGATGGTGCGCTCGCCCCGCGTGATCTTCTGAGCAAGGGTCATTCGCGCGCCCGACGTCCTGCTCGGCACCGTCTCCACCACCAGCCGGTCGTCGAGCCGCGCGGTCCCGAGGAAATCCGACACGATGCGCCTTACCGCGAAAGCCTGTCCGGTTTCCCGCATTCCGACCTGATCGATCCCGATCCGCCGCACCCAATCCGATCGCGCCCGCTCCACGTAGCGCAGGTAATTGGCGTGATAGACGATCCCGCCCATATCCGTGTCCTCGTAATAGACGGTCACGGGAAAGCGGTGCGGCCTGTCGCTCATTGCAGACCCCGCCCCGGCCCGACCCGCGCGGCGAGCCGCAGCGCATGGCTGGGATCGCTTGCCGCCGCGGGCATGACCGGATCGTAGGCGGCCCGGATCAAGGCCCCGATCTCGGGCCGAAGCACGGTCGCGCCTGCGGGCGTGAGGGCAAGCGGCGACCGGTCGGTGAAGGCCAGATCCGACCAGAGCAGGATCGTCTGCGCGACTTGGGTGAGGGCAAGCGTCTCCGCCGGCAGGGCGGAGAGCGCCGCATCCATGCGCAGGAACACGAACGCCGCCCGGATCGCCCCGGCCTCGTCGAACCGAAAGATGCGGTACTGGTTCGCCTCCGCCGCCTCGAGCCGGTCGAGCAGCGGACCGAGATCGGGGATCAGGCGGTCGAGGTCCGGCACGGCGCGGAGTTCGTCCCACCCGCGCAGGAAGAACATCATGAGATTGATGCCCAGTTCCGGGTCGGTCTCCACCATTCCGTTCCCGGCAAGCTGCGTCATCGCCTCGATCGCGCCCTTCACCACACCGAGCGTCTCGTCCTCCACCCCGAAGACGACGGGCGCGACGGGACGGCCCCAGCGCGCGAAGGCGTAGCTTCCGTCCGAGCGGGTGAAATGGGCGGTGATCTCCTCGGGCGTCATGCGGCCTTGGCTAGTCACTGGCCGGGCCGGAGGCAAGGGCACCTCTCATTCGTCGAAGAGCCCCGCCTGCCCGCCCGTCTGCGGCGGTGCCATCCCAAGATGGCTCCAGGCGCGCGGCGCCAGCATCCGGCCCCGCGGCGTCCGCTGGATGAGACCCTGCTGCAGCAGATAGGGCTCGATCACTTCCTCGAGCGCGTCGCGGCTCTCCGAAAGCGCGGCCGACAGCGTCTCGATCCCCACGGGACCGCCTTGATAGTGCCGCGCGATGAGATTGAGATACCGCCGGTCCGCCCCGTCGAGGCCGAGCGCGTCGACCCCGAGCCGGGTGAGCGCCGCGTCGGCAAGCCCGCGCGTCAGCCGACCGTCTCCTTCCACCAGCGCGAAATCAACCACCCGGCGCAGAAGGCGTCCGGCGATCCGCGGCGTGCCCCGCGCCCGCGTCGCGATCTCCCGCACCCCGTCGGCCTCCGCCGGGATGCCGAGGAGCCGCGCACCGCGGGCGACGATCTCCGTCAGCTCGTCCACGTTGTAGAAATCGAGCCGCACGGGAATGCCGAAGCGGTCCCTGAGCGGCGTGGTCAGGAGCCCCAGCCGGGTCGTCGCACCGACGAGCGTGAAGGGCTGCAACTCGATGCGGACCGTCCGCGCGGCCGGCCCCTCGCCGATCACGAGGTCGAGCTCGAAATCCTCGAGCGCGGGATAGAGGATTTCCTCCACGACCGGGTTGAGCCGGTGGATCTCGTCGATGAAGAGGACGTCGCGCGCCTCGAGGTTCGTAAGGATCGCGGCGAGGTCCCCCGCGCGCGCCAGTACGGGCCCGGATGTCATGCGGAAGTTCACGCCGAGCTCTCGCGCGACGATCTGAGCCAGCGTCGTCTTGCCAAGGCCGGGTGGCCCGTGGAACAGCGCGTGGTCCATGGCCTTTCCGCGCATCCGCGCGCTTTCGATGAAAACCTTCAGGTTCGCCCGTGCCTCCGCCTGCCCGGTGAACGCGTCGAGGGTCTGCGGGCGCAGCGCCGGCCCGTCATCCTCGGGCAGCCTCTCGGGCCGGAGCGTCTCGTCGGGACGGGTCATGCGTTCAGTCCCGCCTCGATCGTGTCGAGCCGCTCCATCCTGTGACGTTCCCGGGCCACGACCTCCTCCCTCGCGGCGGTCGGCGCTATCACATCAAGGCCAGAGAAGCGGAAATCATCCGTTCGGCGCCGGCTCAATTCGGCCGTGATCCCGATCTCGCCCGCGACATGGGCGCGCCGTCTTCCAGCCATCTTCTCTTCTCCGTAAGCGGCGCCGACGTATCGTGCCGCGTCGGAGCGATCGACGATCAGATAGATGCCGCGCCATCCCGAAAGACGCGTCATGGCGACGAAGTCCGCATCCCTAGCAAAAGATCTGGCAGAGGTCTCCTCCCAGCCGACGACCTCGTAGAGCCGGACGCAGACGAAGTCGCCCGGATCGCGCATCACGAAGGACGCGGCCTGCGGTCGTCTCTTGACGGTCGCCTCCTCGATCCGCGGATGCGTGCTCTGATATGCCTCGAAGCGGGCGGGCCATTCTTCGACCATCGCCGCGATCGAGTGGTGCTCGATGCGGTCGGACGGCTTGTGGAGCAGCAGCGACACATCGCGTGGATCGATCGCGGCCCCGGCGAGGAGGGTATCGAAATCCACTCCCCTATCCCGCCGGTGCGAGACGGCGAAGGGCGGCGCGGATGAGGCCACCGGTATCGAGCCCCGCCTCGGTTCCCGCGGCCTCGGCCACGGCCTGCATCGCCTCCGAGGGGCCGTAGCCGAGGTTGGTCAGCGCCGAGAGCGCCTCCGCCTGGGCCGCCGCGCCGCCTTCCGGGCGGGGGGCTGCGGGTGGCGGGGCGGTCGCGCCGGTCGCGCTCGGCGCGGCCTCGATCACGGGCGCGTCGGGCTCCGCATGGACCGCGCCGCCCATGGCCATCACCGCCGGGGCCTTGTCGCGCAGCTCGTTGACCACGCGGCTCGCGATCTTCGGCCCGACACCGGGCGCCGCGCGGATCGCCGTAGCGTCGCCGAGCGCTATCGCCCTGCCCACGCCCTCCGGCCCGAGCGCGCCCAGGATCGCGAGCGAGGCCTTCGCCCCGATCCCCTGCACGCTCGTGAGGAGGCGGTGCCATTCCTTCTCCACCGGCGTCGCGAACCCGTAGAGCTGTAGCAGATCCTCGCGCACGAGAAGGTCTGTCCAGAGCGCCGCGGCCTCGCCCACGCGTGGCAGCGCCGCCATCGTCCGGTCGGAGACATGGACGACGTAGCCTACTCCGCCCACGTCGATCATCACGTGGTCGAGCCCGCGATGGACGAGGCGGCCGGCGAGACGCCCGATCATGCCCGGGCCCGGGCTCGAAGGCCCTGCAGGTGGAAGGCGTGGCACATGGCGATGGCGAGCGCGTCGGCCGCATCGGGCCCCGCGGGCTCCGCCCCCGGCAATTGCATGCGCACCATGTGATCGACCTGCCGCTTGTCGGCGTGGCCGACGCCGACCACGCATTTCTTGACCGAGTTCGGGGAATATTCCCCCACCTCGATCCCCGCCTGCGCCGGGACGAGGATCGCCACGCCGCGCGCCTGACCGAGTTTAAGCGTCCCCGCCCCGTCGCGGTTGACGAATGTCTTCTCGATCGCCGCTTCGTCCGGTCGAAACTCCGCGAAGATGGCGGTCAGTTGCATGTGCAAGGACGAGAGCCGCGCGGCGAGCGTGCCGACGCCCGAAAGGATCTGCCCGTTCGCCACGTGCCGCAGACGCGATCCTTCCTGCTCGATCACGCCCCAGCCGAGGCAGCGCAGTCCGGGATCGATCCCGAGTACCCTCGTCATGCCCGTCCCGCCCCTGCCATGCGACCTACGATCGAGCGGCTAGCACGAAACGCGAACATCTCCAAGTCCCCGCCCCGGCAGAACTTTTCGAATGCGGCGATCAAAGCCTTGCACCCATGTCAAGACGGCTATGCAGAACCGGAGCTATCTTTCGAAAATCGAACAATATACGCGCGCCGTATCCCCGGGTTCGCCCACAAGTTAGACGTTTTGTGAAAAGGTTCCGCGTCATGGCCCTCTACGATCTTCACCGCAGCAGCGCGCTGCCCCTCTCGACCCGCGCCTCCTCCGCGTTCGTCCGCCTCGTCGAGCGCGTCATCGAACGCCGCAACGCCCGCCGCACCTACGAGGCGCTTTCGCACCTCTCCGAGCACGAGCTGCGCGATATCGGCCTCCTGCCGGGCGATCTGGCGCGCTGGCGCTGAGCGGAAGACCGGTCCGGCCGGCGCGCCGCGCGTCCAGGCCGGGCCATCCGCTCACCCCGCGCGCCTCTGCAACGTGAGCGTCGTCCAATCGCCCAGCACATCACGCTGGACGAGATCCATTCCCTCCCGACCATAGACCGTGACGACTTCCTTGGCCTGCGGGTTCAGGATGCCCGAAAGGATGACGTGGCCACCCTCCGCCACGTGCCGCGCCATGTCGGGTGCGAGGGCGAGGAGCGGACCTTTCAGGATATTCGCGAAGACCAGGTCGAACGGACCCGTGAGGTCGGGATGGTCGAACCCCGCCGCCTCGACGCAGCGCACGCGTTCCGACAATCCGTTCAGCCGGACATTCGCCTCCGCCACCTCGACGGCCACGGCATCGATATCCGAGGCGATCACGGGATCGGGCCAGACCTTCGCCGCCGCCATGGCGAGCACCGCGGTGCCGCAACCGATATCGGCAACCCGCCGCGCTTGGATCCCGTTACCCAGCAACCTGTCGAGGGCGAGGAGACAGCCCTTCGTCGTGCCGTGATGACCGGTGCCGAAGGCCATCGAGGCGTCGACGAGGAGCGGCACGCAGTTTTCCGGCACACGTTCCGCATCGTGGCTCCCGTAGAGGAAGAAGCGCCCCGCCTCGACCGGGGAGAGTTCGCGCCGAACCTTGTCGACCCAGTCGATCTCCGGCAGTTCGCTCACCGTGAAGGGGCGCGCCCCGAAGGCCGCGGCGAGCAGCGCGAGGCCGGCCGCCTCGGGCTCCGCCTCGAAATAGCCGCCGACCTCCCAGAGACCCGATCCGTCCTCCATCTCGAAGACGCCCACGCCGGTCGGCTCGGGCTCCATCCGCTCCATCGCCTCGCTCATCGCGCGCGCGGGATCTTCCGCATCGCAAAGGGTCAATGCCGTGAAGGTGGCCATGATCGCGCGTCGCTCCTCGTAAAGACAGGCCCAACCGCATCCCATGCGCGCCCCGCGCGCGCAAGCCTCACCAGAAGACGACGAGGATCGTGAGCATCATGGCGACGAGGATCGCGCCGTGCAGGCGGACATCCTTGTACCATGCCTGGTCCCAAGCTGCGTCCTCGAGCGCCTTGCCGCGCTGCCAGATGACCGCGTCGTCGATCTCGTGGCTTTCCGTCACCGCGCTGACGGCGAGATAGAAGATCAGGCAGACGACCGTCATGATTGCCACATTGATGGTGAAGTGCACCGGATAGACCGGCTCCATCCCGACGAGCCCCATCACACCGGGATTGCCGAGGCAGAAGAGCACCGCGCCCACCGCATGCCCGAAGATGAGGGTATAGAAGCCCGCCTGCTCCGTCCCGCGCCGGCTGAGCGCGCCCATGACGAAGAGCACGACGAGCGGCGGGACGAGGACGGAGAACATCTGCTGGAGATAGTCCCAAAGCCCGCCCGCGAACTGGATGAGCGGTGCCCAGACGATGGCCAGCACCATGAAGCCGAGCGTGGCGAGCGTGCCGTAGCGCTTCATCGTCGAGGGATCGGTCTCCTCTTCGGGTCGCGTCACGAAGTCATGGATGAGGAGCGTCGAGGAGGAGTTGAGCGTCGAGTCGACGCTCGACATGATCGCCGCGATGAGGCCTGCCATGACGAGGCCGGTCAGACCGGCCGGTAGGAGCGTCGTGATCATGATCGGGAAAACTCGATCGGCCGTCTCGATATCCGGCAGGAGCGCGGTGGCCATCGCGCCCGGGAACACCATCACAAAGAGCGGCAGGATCTTCAGCATCCCGCCGAGGATCGCGCCCCATTGCGCATCCGGAAGCGACCGCGCACCGAGGATCCGCTGCACGATGTACTGGTTCGTCACCCAGTACCAGAACCCCAGCAGCGACACGCCGAAGAAGAGCCCCGGCCAAGGCAGCGTCTCGTCGTCGAGCGGCAGGACCATCGAAAGGTGGTTCTCGCCGTCCACGGAGTCGCGGATGTTGGCGAAGGAGAAGTCCAGATCGCTGAACATGACGAAGGCGAGGATGGCCGATCCGCCGATGAGCACGACCGCCTGAAGCACGTCGGTGTAGACCACGGCCTTGAGACCGCCCGTCGCCGTATAGATGCCCGCGAAAAGGCCGATCGCGAGCGCGCTCTGCCAAAGTGCCAGCGAGGGAAAGAACGTGTTCAGCACGAGGCCCCCCGCGTAGAGGCCCCCCGCGCAATCGACGACGATGGTGAAGAAGATCGTCAGCCCCGAGAAATAGAGGCGCGTGCGCCGGGAGTAGCGCCGGTCGAGGTATTCGGGCGTGGTCGTGATCCGCGACTTCAGAAAGATCGGAGCGAAGACGAAGGCCATGATCAGGAGCGGCACGCCCGCAAGCCATTCGTAGGCGGAAACCGCGATTCCCGTCGTATAGGCCGACCCGGTCAGCCCGATCAGGGTGGAGGAGGAGATGTTGGAGGCAAAGAGCGAGAAACCGATGGCCGCCCAACCCAGGGAGCGCCCTGCGAGGAACAGATCTTCTCCCGACGACGTCCGACGCGCGACCCAGATGCCGATGCCGATGATGATCGCGAAATATCCCGCGATCACCCAGAGATCGAGCGCCGTGATCGCGTTTTGGATGTCTTCTTGCATGTGGAGCCCCTCCTTTACCCGCGAGGGTAACGATCAGACTCCGAATGGCAATCGGGGGCCCCTTCGCGGCCCGTTTCGTCCGGAACCGCGCCGATTCCCGTCGCGGGCCCCTTTCGCCCACGCGGGGGAGGTCAGGCGGGATCCGGCTTTATCTTCTTCAGCCCAGGATCGACATTGATGTTCCGCATCAGCCCGGCATCGCTCAGCGGCATCTCCGGATTCATGTCGGGCACGACGGTTAATCGACCGTCGGTCTCGAGGATCACCCACTGGACCTCGGGGAGATTGGTGTAGCCCTGTCCCCGGAGGCGGCTGAAGAGCTCGTCCTCCGAAATGCGCTCGGCCCGCATAGCCGCCTCGACGATCTCGCCGTCATGCACGAGAAGCCGCGGCATGGGTTTGACGGCCCAAGCAAGCCAGGGAACCCTCAGAACCAGCCACGTCGTCATCCACTGGCAGAGGCCGAGGATCCCCATCGCCACGAGCGCATCGGCGATCGACACGTCCTTGAGCAGGATCCCCGAGGAGAGGAGGCTCCCCATCGCCACGGCGATGATCCAGTCGAAATTATTCATCTGCGCGGTGCTTCGCTTGCCCAGGAGCCGGGTAAGCAGGACCGCGAACGCGAAGAAGATTACCGCGCCGATGGTGACGGACGCGATCCGGTTCCAGTCGTTGAACCAGAGATGGATGTCTGGGTCGTTCAAAGGCTAAGGCCTCCAAGTCGGACGCGTCAAAATAACGTGCAGCGCAACGCGCCCGAGCCGCCCGCCATTCACACGTGACGAACGCAGCGTTCTATCATTCAACTGCGTGGTCTGGCCTTTCGGCCGCAACGACGATGGACGTAATTAAAAGATGGGCCGGCTACACTGTAGCCGACCCCGCCATCGTCACGCGACCGCGACACCCACCGGGCAGGTCACGCCGGTACCGCCGATACCACAATAGCCGCCGGGGTTCTTGGCGAGATATTGCTGGTGGTAATCCTCGGCGTAATAGAAGTCCGGCGCGTCGCGGATTTCCGTCGTGACCGGACCGTAGCCCGCCGCCTTCAGCTTCGGGGCGAAAGCGGCCATCGTCTCTTCCGCCGCGCGCCTCTGTGCATCGCTCGTCACGTAGATCCCCGACCGGTATTGCGTGCCGCGATCGTTCCCCTGCGCCATGCCCTGTGTCGGGTCGTGTCCTTCCCAGAACACCTTCAAAAGCTCCTCGTAGGAAATCGTGGAGGGATCGTAGACCACGCGGACGACCTCGTTATGGCCCGTCCGGCCGGAGCAGACCTCCTCATAGGACGGGTTGGGCGTATAGCCCCCCGCATAGCCCACGGCGGTCTGGTAGACCCCGTCGAGCTTCCAGAACATCCGCTCGACCCCCCAGAAGCAACCCATCCCGAAGATCGCGACCTCCATGCCGTCGGGCACCGCGGCACCGATGGGACGTCCGGTGACGAAATGGGCGGCGGCGGTCGGGATCGGATCGGCGCGGCCGGGCAGCGCGTCGTCCCGGTCCACCATCTCCGACTTGTTGCGCAGCAATCCAAACATGACCTGTCTCCTCATACGTTTCGAGGCTCATATAGGTGTCGTCGCGGCGAACGCTACTCCAGGGGCCTTCCGGAACACGGGCGCGGCAGTCGCTGCGCCATCGTGACGCGACGATACGCATGGCGGCCAGTGGACGTGACGATCCGTTCAGTCACCACATCGCAGAAATGTGGATCACGAGGACGTGCGGCAAGCTTGAAGCCGACGGAGGCGAGATGCCGCGCAAAACGCTCGATGCGTCGCGTCGATTGGCAGATCGGCACGCATGATCGCCGAAATCCGTCGCCGAATGGCCGTTTTCACACCGCTCATTCGGGCTCTTCGCGCAAGGCCGGACGGAACAGCCGGCGTCGGCACCCGTTGGGGCCGGCAAATTTACAGGAGAGACAGATGAAGCGCATCACGATGACATCGGCCGCGGCACTGCTCGCGCTGCCCCTGGCCACCCTGCCCGCAGCGGCGCAGGACACTTCCTCGTCCGACACCGGAACGACGCAACAGGACAATGGCAGCACCTCCGGAAACGAGGGCACGTCGGGATCCGGGCAGAGCGATGCGGGTGCCGCGGGAAGCGACAGCGGCGCACCCGATTCCACGGACAGCGACAGCGCTTCCGGGTCGAACGACGGCAGCGCCGCATCCGGGTCTGACAGCGCGGGCGACACGGCGGATGAGGACCAGGTGGTCGTCTCGGTCGAGGATGCGGAGATCACGGCGGGCGACGTTCGCGACGCGATCGCGTCCCTGCCGCCGCAGGTGCAGCAGAATCCTCCCGATGTCCTGATCCCCTTCGCGGTCGAACAACTCGTCCTGCGTGAACTGATCCTCGCGGAGGCGCAGTCGCAGAACCTCTCCGAAGATCCGGAAGTTCAGGAGATCGCCGGTGATGGCGGCGAGGAAGCCGTCGAAGCCGCGACGGTCCGGGTCTATGTCCAGCGCGCGATGGAGGAGGTCACCACGGACGAGGCGGTGCAATCCGCCTACGACGAGGCGGCCGAGGCCTCTCCGCAGCCCCTCCCGCCACTAGAGGAGGTCCGCCCGCAGATCGAGCAGCAAATCCAGCAGCAGCGCCTTCTCGAGATCCGCGACGAACTGCGCGGACAATACGAGGTCGTCTATTACGACGAGAACGGCGAGCCGCGCGAGGAGACCCCGGCCGGCGAATCCGATAGCGGCACCGACGGGGCGTCGAGCGATGGCAATGCCGAAGGCGCGATGAGCGGAAGCGGCGACACGTCGGGCAGCTCGGACACGCCGGATACCGGAGACACCGGCGGTGGCATGGACGGCAGCACCGACGGCTCCGGGTCCGCCGAGGAGGACTGAGGAGCCGTTCCCCGGCGCGGCGAGGCTTCAGTAGAAGCTCTGCGGATCGATATCGACGCTGATCCGCAGATCGCCGCGGACGGGAAATTGCAACAGCCAATCGGAGAGGGCGGCCTGCAACGGGGCCGCCTTCTCTGCTTTCACGAGGAGGCGCACGCGATGGCGTCCGCGGATCCGGGCGATGGGCGCGGGCGCGGGACCGTAGACCTGCGCGCCGATCCGGCGCAGTGGCCCGTCGCCGCGCGCCATCTTCGTGCCGAGATCGAACGCCGCCTGCACGTCCCGGGCCGACAGGACGATGCCGGCCATCCGGCCATAGGGCGGCACGCCCGCCGCGCGCCGCTCTGCCGCCTCGGCACGCCAGAACCCTTCCTCGTCGCCCGTGAGGATCGCGCGGATCACCGAATGTTCCGGCTGGAACGTCTGGAGGAGCGCTTCGCCGCGCCGTTCCGATCGACCGGCCCGACCCGCGACCTGTCGCATGAGCTGGAAGGTCCGCTCCGCCGCGCGCAGATCGGATCCCTGCAACCCGAGATCGGCGTCGATCACGCCCACGAGCGTGAGCAGCGGAAAGTTGTGGCCCTTCGCGACGAGCTGCGTTCCGACGATCACGTCGGCCTCCCCCTCGGCGATGGCCGCGATCCGAGCCTTCAGCGCGCGGGCTGAGCTGTACATGTCCGACGACAGGACCTCGATCCGCGCGTCGGGGAAGAGCTCTGCCGCCTCTTCCGCCATCCGCTCCACGCCCGGCCCCACGGCGGCGAGTTTGCCCTCGACGCCACAGGACGGACAGGCCTCGGGGACCGGTTTCGTCGCGCCGCATTGATGGCAGACGAGGCGCTTGAGAAAGCGATGCTCCACCATGCGCGCGTCGCACTGGTCGCAACCGATCTGGTTGCCGCAGGCCCGGCAGAGCGTCACCGGCGCGTAGCCGCGACGATTGAGGAATAGGAGCGACTGCTCGCCTTGTTCGAGACGCGCTTCCACCGCCGCCCGGAGCGTGGGAGAGATCCATCGGCCCGCCGGCAAAGTTTCGCCGCGCATGTCGATGGCCCGCATCTGGGGCATGTCTGCCTCCCCGAAGCGCGAGGTCAGCGTCAGCGCGGCATACTTTCCGGCCTCCACATTGGCCCAGGTCTCGAGCGAGGGCGTCGCGGAAGCGAGGATCACCTGCGCCCCCTCGATCGCGCCGCGCAGGACCGCCATGTCGCGGGCGGAATAGAGCACGCCGTCTTCCTGCTTGTAGGAGGTGTCATGCTCCTCGTCGACGACGACGAGCCCGAGATCACGGTAGGGCAGAAAAAGCGCGGAACGCGCGCCCACGACAAGCTGCGCACCACCCTCGCTCACCATCCGCCAGCAGCGTCGCCGTTCGGTCATCGTAACGCCCGAATGCCATTCGGCGGGCAGCGCTCCGAACCGCGCCTCCACCCGCGTGAGGAATTCCGCAGTGAGCGCGATCTCCGGCAGGAGCACGAGCGCCTGCCGCCCCGCGGCGAGGCAGGCCGCGACCGCCTCGAGATAGACCTCCGTCTTGCCCGAGCCGGTCACCCCCCTCAGCATCGTCGTGGCATATTCCCCCGATGCCGCACCCGCGCGGAGACGCGCCGCAGCAGCCTCTTGGTCCGGGGCCAGCGCCATACCGAGCAGGTCGGGATCGAGCCGCGGATAGGGCGTGTCGCGCGGGCTCTCGCGCTCCTCGACGGCACCTTGCGCGACGAGGCCCTTCACCACGCCGGTACCGGTACCCGCGAGCTCCGCGAGCTCCCTCAGCGTAAAGGAGAGCCCTCCATATTCCTCGAGCACCTCCAGAACCCGACGACGCGGCTCCGTCATCCGGTCGGGCGTGCCCATGCCCCGCGCGTAGACCCTTCGCATCGAGGGCGGATCGCCGAGGCCCGGGGAACGGGTGGCGAGCCGCAGCATGGCGGGCATCGGGGTGAGCGTGTATTCCGCTGCCCGCGAGAGGAAGGCGCGCATCTCCGCCCGCATCGGCGCCGCTTCGAGCACGCGATTGATCGGGCGGATCCGGGCGAGATCGTACTCCCCCTGCCCGTCGCCCCAGACGACACCCAGAACCCGCCGCGGCCCGAGCGGCACCTCGACGAAAGCACCCGTCGTGCAACCGCCCTCCGGCGCGCGGTAGTCGAGAAGCCGGTCGAGCGGCTGCACGGTCAGAACCGAGACGAGCGCCCCGGCGGCGAAGTGCTTTTCCTCGCTCATGTCGCGTCCGGACGGCCAGCCGGGCATCGGGGGGCTTTCTTAGCGTCGCGCGCGGCGGTAAACCCGGTTCCGATACGCATGAGGAGCGCTAACATGAAATTCTTCGTCGATACCGCCGATACGGACGCCATCCGCGAACTCCAGGAACTCGGGATGGTGGACGGCGTCACGACCAACCCGTCGCTGATCATGAAGTCGGGACGCGACATCAAGGAGGTGACGAAGGAGATCTGCAGCATCGTCTCCGGTCCGGTCAGCGCCGAGACGGTCGCCCTCGACGCCGAAGGCATGATCGCCGAGGGGCGGGTTCTGGCAAAGATCGCGGACAACATCACCATCAAGGTGCCCTTGACCTGGGACGGGTTGAAGGCCTGCAAGGTGCTGTCCGAGGAAGGCCGGATGGTCAATGTCACGTTGTGCTTCTCGGCCAATCAGGCGCTGCTCGCAGCGAAGGCGGGAGCGACGTTCATCTCTCCGTTCCTCGGGCGTCTTGACGATCTCAATCTCGACGGCATGGCGCTCATCCGCGATATTCGGACGATCTATGACAATTACGGGTTCGAGACGCAAATCCTCGCGGCCTCGATCCGGACCGTGAACCACATGAAGGAGGCGGCGCTGATCGGCTCGGACGTGGCGACCGCGCCCCCCGCCGTCATTCACCAGATGGCGAACCACGTGCTGACCGACAAGGGCCTCGACGCTTTCGTCGCCGACTGGAAGAGCACTGGCCAGTCGATCCTCTGAGGCCGGCACGGGGCGTCACGTGTCGCACGAATGCATCGAACGGGCCGGGCCGCGTCGCCCGGCCTAGGCCTGATCGCCCCCCGCTGCTACGTTTTGGAAGCGCAACGGCAAGGGTCCCGAGATGACGAGCAGTTCCACGATCGATACCGCGATCCGCGATCACCTCATGGCCGATCCGGCGCGCCTTCTCGACGATCCGGTCCTGATGCAGGCTCTCGTCGGGGCGAACGACGCCGCGCGGGGCGAGAACGTGATCGATCTGCGAGGAGTCGCGATGCGACGTCTCTCCGAACGCCTCGATCGGCTCGAGGAGACCCATCGGAGCGTCATCGCGGCCGCCTACGACAACATCACCGGGATCAAGGTCGTCCATCGTGCGGTCCTTGCCCTGCTCGAGCCATCGGATGCGACGTCGTTCTGGGCGCTTTTCGACGGGTCCCTCGCAAGGGAACTCCGCGTCGACGCCGTTCGGTTCTTCGCCGAAGCCGATGTCGGCGCCTCCTCCGCACCGCCTGACGGGGCGGTCGCGACCGCTGAGCCCGGCTTCTGCAGCCTCTATGCCGGACCGGGACCGGGCGGCGCGCCGCGACGTGTGACGTTGCGCCGGATCACGACGGGCGATCGCGACATGCACGGGCCGGATGCGGCGGACATGCGGTCGGAGGCCTGCCTGCTCCTCGCGCTCGGGGAGGGCGCGCCGCCGGCGATGCTCGTTCTCGCAAGCCGTGACGGCGAGCAATTCGCCCCCGGCCAGGGCGTGGACCTTCTGGAATTCCTCGCAGGCACCGTCGAGCGGGTCGCCCGCACCTGGCTCGCGTGATCTCTCCGGGGCTCGCCGACGCGCTGGGGCGCTGGCTCTCGCATCTGAGCGCGCTCGACGATTGCTCGGACGCGACCATCACAGCCTACCGCGCCGACGTGAGCGGCTTTCTTCTCTTCATGCAGGGTCATTTCGGCGAACAGGCTGGCCCTGCGGCGCTCGGCGAGGTCACCTTGCGCGACATGCGTGCGTGGATGGCGCATGTCCGCGGGCGCGGGATCGCCGCGCGCAGCCTCGCGAGAAAGCTGACCGCGGTCAAATCCTTCACCCGCTGGCTGGCGGAGCGGAACGGGTTCGACCCGACCGCGATCCTGTCCGCCCGCTCGCCGAAGTTCCAGCGCAAGCTGCCCCGCCCGCTGGATGTGGAGGCGGCCCACGCCATGCTGGACCGGGTGGAGCTGCAGGCGCGCGAGCCCTGGGTCGCGGCGCGCGACCTCGCCGTCGTCACGCTGCTCTGGGGCTGCGGGTTGCGCATTTCCGAGGCACTGGGCCTCAAGGGCATGGACGCCCCCCTGGGCCCGACGCTGCGGATCACCGGCAAGGGCCGCAAGGAACGGGTCGTGCCGGTCCTGCCGGCGGCGCGGGACGCGGTCGATCTGTATGTCCAGGCATGTCCCTTCGATCTCGCGCCGCCCCTGCCGCTCTTTCGCGGCGTCAAGGGCGGCGCCCTCAATCCACGGACGATCGCCAAGGTGATGGAGCACGCTCGTCTGGAACTCGGCCTGCCCTCGAGCGCGACCCCGCACGCGCTGCGCCATTCCTTCGCAACGCATCTCCTCAGCGCGGGCGGCGATCTCAGGACGATCCAGGAATTGCTGGGCCACGCCTCCCTCTCGACCACCCAGGCCTATACGGCCGTCGACACGGCCCGGCTGATGGCCGTCTACGACAAGGCCCATCCGCGCGGCTGAACTGATCGCTCAGTGCCGGCGCGGATCGGCCGGGTACGTCCCGAGAATTTTGAGGCTGTCGGTGAAGTAATCGAGCTCCTCCAGCGCGCGGGCGAGCGACGGATCGTCAGGGTGCCCCTCGACGTCGGCGTAGAACTGCGTCGCCGTGAAATTGCCCCCGACCATGTAGCTCTCGAGCTTCGTCATGTTGACGCCGTTCGTCGCGAAGCCGCCCATGGCCTTGTAGAGCGCGGCAGGAATGTTGCGCACGCGGAAGACGAAGGACGTGATCATCCCGTGCTCGCCCCGCCGATCGCGATCCGCCTCGCGCGACATCAGCAGGAACCGCGTCGTGTTCGTGTCCTGATCCTCGATATGGCGGGCGAGCGTCTCGAGCCCGTATATTTCCCCCGCCAGTTCGCCCGCGAGCGCGGCAAGCGTTGGATCGCCCGCCTCCGCGACCTGCCGCGCCGACCCGGCCGTGTCCGCGCCCGCGATCCGGTGGATGCCGTGCGTTCCGAGGAAATTCTTGCACTGTCCGAGAAGGACCGTGTGGCTCATCGCCCGCTCGATCCGCTCGAGCGGCGTGCCCGGGATCACGAGGAGATTGATATGAACCCGTACGAAGGCTTCTGCGACGATATGGAGGCCCGAGCCGGGCAAGAGCGAATGGATATCGGCGACGCGTCCGTAGGTCGAATTCTCCACGGGCAGCATCGCAAGCTCGGCCGCGCCGGTCCGCACCGCCTCGATCGCATCCTCGAACGTGCGGCAGGGCATCGGGTCGAGATCGGGCCGCGTCTCGACGCAGGCCTGGTGCGAATACGCGCCGAGTTCGCCCTGAAACGAGATGCGGAGCACCATGGTCAAAATCCTTCGGGTTCCGGTCTGACGTTTCGCCGCGTCTCATAGCGCTTGAAAGCTGCGCGGTGAAGGGGATAGAGAGTGCCGACACTTCTGGCCGCACGGGACGCGACATGTTCGACACGATGACCCTGACGAAGATTGTTGGTGCCTTTTGTGGCTCTCTCCTGATTTTCCTGCTCGGCGGATGGGCCGGCGAGTTGATCTACAATACCGGCGAGGAAGTCCCCCACGAGGGCGAAGAGGTGCATCAGGCCTACACGATCGACACCGGCGAGGACGAAAACGCGGAGCCGGAGGAAGAAGGCCCGCCTTTCGAGGAGGTGCTGGCCTCCGCCGATCCGGCCGCGGGCGAGCGCGTCTTCGGCAAGTGTCGCGCCTGCCATCAGGTCGAGGAAGGCGCAAATGCCGTTGGCCCGACCCTTTACGGCGTCGTCGGCCGGGAGGTCGATACGGTGGCGGGCTATTCCTATTCCGGCGCGCTCGAGGAGCATGCGGATGTCTGGTCGCCCGAGAACCTGAACGCGTTCCTCGAGGATCCGCAGGGCTACGCACCGGGCACCAAGATGAGCTTCAACGGATTGCCGAGTGTCGAGGATCGCGCGGCCGTCATCGCCTATCTCCAGACGCTCGGCGGGTGAATTGCGATCGGCGCCGCGACGGAAACCCGCTGCGCCGACGCATCACGGGGGCCCACGGCCTCACGAGAATTCAACTTGAACATCCTCCGCGCCCGGCCTTAGCGTCGGCACTTGATCCAGAATGGCTCATCAAGACGGAGTGTTCCGCATGATCCACGCCCTCCCCGCCGCACGGACGATTTCCCTCGGCAGAACGGGCGGCGTCCTCGCATGCTGCCTCCTGATCCTCGCACCGGGCATCGAGGCCGGGGCGCAGGAAGCGTCCGACGAGACGCTGAACACCTCGCACGGCTATTCGAATTTCGGCGAGCTGAAATACGGGCCCGACGCGGTACTCGACTACGTCAATCCAGACGCGCCGAAGGGTGGCGAGTTCTCCACCTGGTCGATCGGCAATTTCGACACGTTCAACCCCTATGCGCGTGCGGGACGATACGAAACCTACTCGGCGAGCGTCGGCGCGGGCGAATACATCATGACGTCCACGGCGGACGATCCCTACGCGGCCTATTGCTATCTCTGCACGACCGTCGAATGGCCTGACGACCTCTCCTACGTGATCTTCAACCTGCGCGAGGACGTGACCTTCCAGGACGGCACGCCGATGACGGCGGAGGACATCGCCTTCAGCCACAAGTTGATCCTCGAACAAGCAATCCCGGAATACCGCGAACGGGTCGGCGCCTATTTCGAGAGCGTAGAGGTGCTGGGCCCTTACCGCATCCGGTTCGACTTCACCGACAGCGCGCCGATGCGCGATCGGGTGACGATGGCCGGGGGCACGCCCGCCTGGTCCAAGACCTGGTTCGAGGAGACGGAGACCCGCCTCGACGAGAGCAGCACCGCCCCCTTCATGTCCACCGGGCCCTACGTTCTCGACAGCGTCGACTGGAACCGGCAGGTCGTCTACGCGAAGAACCCGGATTACTGGGGAGAGGATCTTCCCATCAACACCGGACGCAACAATTTCGACCGCATCCGCGTTGAGTATTTCGCCGACAGCTCCGCCGCGCTCGAGGCCTTCAAGGCCGGCGAATACCTCTTCCGGATCGAGAGCGACCCGGCCGACTGGAACACCAACTACAATTTCCGCGCATTGAACCAGGGCTACGTCGTGCGCGAGGAGATCCCCGACGGATCCGTCGCACCCCGCCTCTCTTGGGTCTTCAATCTCAATCGCGAGAAATGGCAGGATCCCCGCGTGCGCCGGGCGATCTCGATGATGTTCAACTTCGCCTGGTCGAACCAGACCCTCTATTATGGCGCCTATGCCCAGCCGGTGAGCTTCTGGACCGGGACCGACCTCGCGGCAGAGGGGTTGCCGTCAGAGGAAGAACGCGTGCTTCTCGACCCCCTCGTGGAGCAGGGCCTGCTCGAGGAGAGCGTCGTCGCGGACCCGGTTCCCCTGCCCGTCGAGCATGACGCGTCGACGAGCCGCCCCTCCCGCAAGATCCTGCGCGAGGCCACGGCGCTCCTCGAGGAAGCGGGCTGGGAAATCGGTCCGAACGGGACGCGTCAGAAGGACGGCCGCCCCCTCGACCTGACCATTCTCCAGTTCGATCCGCGCTACGACAAGGTGATCCTTCCCTTCATCGAGAATCTCGGCCTTCTCGGCATTTCCGGCAAGCTCGAGCGCGTCGACACGACGCAATACGTGCAGCGTCGGCAGGACGATGCCTTCGATCTCACCACGCAGGGGTTCCAGATGGATTTCGAGCCGTCGGATGCGCTCCGGCAATGGTACGGATCGCAGACCGCCGATACCAGTTCGCGGAACCTGATGCGTCTGAAATCAGAGGCGGTCGACGACCTGATCACCGACATCGTCGCGGCCGATACGCTCGATACGCTGCGTCCGGGGGTGAAGGCCCTCGACCGGGTGCTGCGCCATATCGGTTTCGACATTCCGCTCTACTACAACCCGGTGACCTGGCTCGCCTATTACGACGTCTACTCCCACCCCGAGGAGCTTCCTCCGCTCGCCGTCGGCGCGCTCGATTTCTGGTGGTACGACGAAGAACGGGCGCAGGAATTGCGGTCGGCCGGCGCGTTCTGAGGAACCGGCTTTGGGCGGATATCTCCTCCGGCGGGTGCTGCTGATCATCCCGACCCTCATCGGGATCATGGTCATCAATTTCGTCTTGACCCAGTTCGTCCCCGGCGGGCCGATCGAGCAGATCATCGCCAGGATGGAGGGGTCAGGCGACGTGATGCAGGGCATCTCCGGCTCGTCCGGCCCGAGCGTCGGCGATACCGGGGGCGGCGGCGTGACGAGCTCCGACTATGCCGGCGCGCGCGGGCTTCCCGCCGATTTCATCGCCGATCTCGAGCGGGAATTCGGCTTCGACAAGCCGCCGCTCGAACGCTTCCTCACGATGATGTGGAACTACGTCCGCTTCGATTTCGGGGAGAGCTATTTCCGCTCGATCTCCGTGCTCGATCTCGTGCTGGAGAAGATGCCCGTCTCGATCTCTCTCGGGCTCTGGTCGACGGTGATCGCCTATGTCATCTCGATCCCGCTCGGCATCCGCAAGGCCGTCTCCGACGGGTCGAGCTTCGACACATGGACGAGCGCGCTCATCATCGTGGCCTACGCGATCCCCGGATTTCTGTTCGCGATCCTGCTGATCGTTCTCTTCGCTGGCGGGTCGTATTTCCAGATCTTCCCGCTGCGCGGACTGACCTCCGACAATTGGGACCAGCTGAGCCTGTTGGGAAAGATCGGCGACTATTTCTGGCACATCGCGCTTCCGGTCACGGCATCGACGATCAGCGCCTTCGCCACGCTGACGCTCCTGACGAAGAACAGCTTCCTCGACGAGATCAAGAAGCAGTATGTCGTCACGGCGCGCGCGAAGGGCGTTAAGGAGAGCCGGGTCCTCTATGGACATGTCTTCCGGAACGCGATGCTCATCATCATCGCGGGCTTTCCGTCGGTGTTCATCGGCGTCTTCTTCACCGGCTCGCTCCTGATCGAAGTGCTCTTCTCGCTCGACGGGCTCGGGCGTCTGGGCTTCGAGGCCGCGTTGCAGCGCGACTATCCGGTGATCTTCGGCACGCTCTTCTTCTTCGGGCTGATCGGGCTCCTCGTGGGGATCGTCTCCGATCTCATGTATGTCTTCGTCGATCCCCGGATCGACTTCGAGACGCGGGAGGGCTGAGATGGCTTATCCGGACACCCGCCCCGATCCCGCGGAACCGACGGAGCCCGGCATCGCCACGCCGCCGCCCAACCCCGGCGCGGGCGGCCTCGACGCGCCGCCCCCCGTCACGCCCGCGCGGCGCAGACGGTTCCTGAGCCCGCTTAACGAACGGCGCTGGCGCAACTTTCGCCGCAACGGGCGCGCCTTTTGGTCGCTCGTTCTCTTCGCGATCCTCTTCGGCCTCTCGCTCTGCGCCGAATTCATCGCCAACGACCAGCCGATCCTTGTGAGCTACGACGGCGGCCTCTACACCCCGATCTTCAACTTCTATCCCGAGACGGAGTTCGGCGGCGATTTCCGGACCGAGGCGGTCTATACCGATATCGAGGTGAAGTGCCTTATCCGCACCGGCGGCATGGAGGAATGCTTCGACGATCCCGCGACGCTCATCGCCGACGGGGCCGTAGCTGAGGGCGCGGAGGCGGGCTGGCTTCTCTGGCCGCCCATCCCCTATTCCTACAACACGATCAGCGATCTCGGGACCGCCGCGCCGTCGGCGCCGGACGCAACCCACATCCTCGGAACGGACGACACCGCGCGCGACGTGGCAGCGCGGGTCATCTACGGCTTCCGGCTGTCGATCCTCTTCACGCTCATCGTCACGGTCCTGACCTCCCTGATCGGTATCGCCGCGGGCGCGGTACAGGGGTTCTTCGGCGGCTGGACCGACCTCATCTTCCAGCGGGTGATCGAGATCTGGGTCTCCACGCCGTCGCTCTACGTCATCATCATCCTCTTCGCGATCCTCGGGAGGGGGTTCTGGCTTCTCGTCTTCGTCACCGTGCTTTTCGGCTGGCCGGCGCTCGTGGGGGTCGTCCGCGCGGAGTTTCTCAGGGCGCGGAACTTCGAGTATATCCGCGCGGCGCGCGCGCTCGGCGTCTCGAACTGGACGATCATGTACCGCCACATGCTTCCCAATGCGATGGTCGCGACGGTGACCATGCTCCCCTTCCTCATCACCGGCACGATCTCCACCCTCGCCTCGCTCGACTTCCTGGGTTTCGGCCTGCCCTCCTCCGCCCCCTCGCTGGGTGAGCTCACGCTCCAGGCCAAGCAGAACCTGCAGGCGCCATGGCTCGGCTTCACGGCGTTCTTCACCTTCGCGATCATGCTCTCGCTCCTCGTCTTCATCTTCGAGGGCGTGCGCGACGCGTTCGATCCGAGAAAGACCTTCCAGTAATGCCCGATGACGTCCCCGTCCTTACCGTGCGCGACCTCAACGTGCGGTTCCGGCAGGACGGCGCGGAGACGCATGCCGTCCGTCACGTCTCCTTCGAGGTCGGGCGCGGAGAGACCGTGGCGCTCGTCGGGGAATCGGGCTCCGGCAAGTCGGTGACGGCCCTTTCGACGGTCGACCTTCTCCCGGGCGCCGCACAGATCGAGGGGTCGATCTCCTACGAGGGACAGGAGCTCGTCGGCGCGCCGGAGCGGACCCTGCGCAAGATCCGCGGCAACGACATCAGCTTCATCTTCCAGGAGCCGATGACGTCGCTGAACCCGCTCCACACGCTCGAGAAGCAGTTGCGCGAGTCGCTGGAACTCCACCAGGGCCTCAAGGGCAAGGCAACGCGGGCGCGGATCGTCGAGCTTATGACGGAGGTGGGCATCAACGATCCCGAGAGCCGCCTTTCCGCCTACCCGCATCAGTTGTCGGGCGGTCAGAGACAGCGGGTGATGATCGCCATGGCGCTCGCCAACGGGCCGGACCTCCTGATCGCGGACGAGCCGACCACGGCGCTCGACGTCACCATCCAGGCGCAGATCCTCGACCTCCTCGCGGAGCTGAAGGTGCGCGAAGGACTCTCGATGCTCTTCATCACCCACGATCTCACCATCGTGCGCCAGATCGCCGACCGGGTCTGCGTCATGAAGGACGGGGAGATCGTGGAGCACGGCCCGACCGCACAGATTTTCGACCGCCCCGGACATCCCTATACCCGCATGCTGCTCGAGGCGGAGAGCACGGGCCGGCCGGCCCCCGTCCCCGAAGGCGCACCGGTGATCGCCGAGACGGAAGATCTGCGGATCTGGTTTCCGATCCAGTCGGGGCTCCTCCGCCGCACCACGGGCCATGTGAAGGCGGTGAACGAGGCCAGTTTCTCCGTCCGGGCGGGCGAGACCGTCGGCATCGTCGGCGAATCGGGGTCCGGCAAGACCACGCTCGCGCTTGCGGTGATGCGGCTCATCGCGTCCGAAGGTCCGATCGTCTTCCTAGGCCGTGACATTCAGGGCCTGCGCGGGCGGGCCATGCGCCCCTTGCGCGCAGACATGCAGATCGTGTTCCAGGATCCGTTCGGGTCGCTTTCGCCCCGGATGACGGTCGAGGAGATCATCGCAGAAGGCCTCGGCATCCACGGTACCGCGAAGGGCCGGGAGAGGCGCGATATGGTGGCGCGCATGATGCGCGAGGTCGGCCTCGATCCGGCGACCATGCACCGCTATCCGCACGAATTCTCAGGCGGTCAACGGCAGCGCATCGCCATCGCCCGCGCGATGATCCTCCGCCCGAAACTCGTGGTCCTCGACGAGCCGACCTCCGCGCTCGACATGACCGTGCAGGTCCAGATCGTGGAGCTCTTGCGCGACCTGCAGCAGAAATACGGGCTCGCCTATCTTTTCATCTCGCACGATCTCAAGGTGGTCCGGGCGCTGTCGCACAAGGTGATCGTGATGAAGCGCGGCGACGTGGTCGAAGCGGGTCCGGCGGAGGAGATCTTCGATGCGCCGCAGACCGCCTATACCCGCGCGTTGATGCAGGCCGCCTTCGGCCCCCGGACCGACGACGCCGCCTGATCTGGCCGTATATCGTGATGGGCAAAGCAACAATCGAATGACCGGCGCGTTAGGGGTCCAGCCCGAACGAGGACATCCATGACCGCGCATCGCATCTGCGTCATCGCCAACGAGAAATCCGGACAGAATTCGCGCGATCAGGAGGCGATCACGCGCGCCATGGACGTTTTCGGCGACGGTGCCTGGCGAGAGGAATGGTCCCCCGGTTCCGATCCGAGCGACACGATCGATCTCGCGATCGAGAAGAACGCGGATCTCGTCGTCGCGGCCGGTGGCGACGGAACCGCGATGGCGGTTGCCGCCGCGATGGTCGGGCGGGACATCCCGTTCGCCGTCCTGCCCCTCGGGACGTTCAACTTCTTCACAAGAGGCCTCGGGCTCAGCGAGGTTCCGGAAGAGGCGGCCGAGCAGATCCTCGGCGGCGAGAGCCACGATATCCATGTCGGCATGGTCAACGGGCAGGTCTTCCTCAACAATGCCAGCCTGGGCATCTATCCCGCGATCCTGAAGGAGCGCGAGAGCGTCTATAAGCATTGGGGTCGGCGGCGCATCGCGGCACATTGGTCTGTCCTGAAGACGTTTCTCAGGTTCCGCCGCCCGATGAAGCTCACGATGACGTCCGACGACGAAACCCGGACGCTGCGGACCGCGCTCGTCTTCGTGGCGCGCTCCGCCTACCAGCTCGAGATGTTCGGCATCGAAGGCCGTCTCGCGATCGAGAACGACGCCTTCGCGGTCCTCGTGGCCCGAGCCTCGACCCGACGGACCCTGTTTCAGCTCGTCTGGCGGCTCACGACGGGATCGATCAAGGAAGGCCGCGATTACGACCTGATAAAGACCCGACGTCTCGAGATCGACGTCGCACGCCGAAAGACCCTTCTCGCCTTCGACGGCGAAAAGCGCCGTGAGAAGAGCCCTTTCAAGTTCCGCATGTCCGAAAAACCGCTGCGGATCATCCTTCCCAAGACAGAAGACACGACCGAATGATCCGAATTCTGCACCTGTCCGATCTGCATTACGGCCGCGACCGCGCGGAGCTCGAGACGCCACTCGTGGAACTCTGCAACGATCTCGCGCCCGACCTCGTGGTGATCTCCGGCGACTTCACGCAGCGCGCCCGCATATCCCAATTCGACCGCGCGGAGGCGTTCCTCGAGCGGATCGAACCACCGACACTTTCCGTTCCCGGCAATCACGACACGCCGCTCGACAACATATTCGTGCGCTTCTTCGCCCCTTGGCGCCGTTACAAGGCCGCGATCGACCGCAATCTCGAGCCCGTCTGGGAGAACGACCTCGCGGTCGTGGTGGGGGTGAACACGGTCAACCGTTTCTCGTGGCAGCGCGGCCGGATCTCCGGTCGAACGGTGCGCCGGGTCTGCCGGGGGTTCGCCAATGCCGGCGAGCGCGCCCGGATCCTCGTTCTGCATCATCCCCTGGAACACGGTCCCGAAGTGGAGAAGCGCCTGATGCGGGGCGCCATGGACGCACTGTCCGATCTGGAGGCCTGTGGCGCGGACGTGGTTCTCTCCGGCCATCTCCACAACACGGTGACGACGCCGTTCGAGGCCGCACCCGGTCTTCTGTTCGTTCAGGCCGGAACCGGCCTCTCGAACCGCCTGCGCGGCGAGCCGAATACCGTGAACCTCGTCGAGGCGACGCGGGACCAGATCGCAATCACCACCTGGAGCGCGGAGGAAGCGGCCTTCACAGCCGAGCCGGAGGTGCGTTTCCGGCGTGTGGACCGGGAATGGCGGCGCGCCGAAAGCGACGCGGCCTAGCCTTGCGGTCCCAGCGTCTGGCATTCCACATCGCGCGCGGCAAGCCTGCGGCAGGCGAGCGCCGCGCGATCCTGCGTCATGCCAACGAAATTCGCCTCGTAGCCGCTCCGGCCGGCGACGACCTTGCGCAAGGCATCGTCGAGCGTGCCGATCTCCACGAGCGCGGTCTTGAGGAGCACCCGCTCCGCCTGGTGCCGTGAATTGTAGGAGCCGAGATTGATGCCCCAGTGCCGTCCGCCCGACGTGGAGATCCGCGTCACGACCTCGAGTTCCGCCGACGAAATGGCCGAATCGGGGACGGTCACCTCGGGGACGGCCGTAGCGGAGGCGAGATGGGTCGCGGGCCGCGGGACGGGCGGGGTCGCGACGGCCAGTGCCACGGCCGCATCGACCGACCGCGAGACGTCCTCCGCCACCGCGGAGGCGAGCGCCACGTCGAGTGCGGGCGCTTCCGCCGGAAGCGGGCGTGATTGCGGGCGGAGCGATCGCGCGAGGGCGACGGCCACGCCGCCCTGCCCGGCATAGGCGGGACGGGCGGGACGCACGACCGCCACTCGGCTCGGGGCGCGATCGAAGCCCATATCGAGAAGTTCCGCCACCCGTGCGTTACGCGAGGCCGTCGACCGACCGCCGAAGACCGTTGCGATGATCCGTTCGCCGCCACGCTCCGCGGAAGCCACGAGATTGAATCCCGCCGCACTCGTATAGCCCGTCTTGATCCCGTCCGCGCCCCGATACGCCCCGAGAAGCCGCCGGTTGGTGTTGTTGACCATCGTCATGCCGGCATCGGTGCTGCGCCGAGAGAAGATGTTGTAGTAATCGGGATAGTCGTAGAAGAGATGCCGCCCCAGCGTGGTCATGTCTCGCGCGGTGCTCAGATGGCCCGATTGCGTAAGGCCATGCGCATTGCGGAACGTCGTCCGCGTCATGCCGAGGGCCTGCGCCGTTCGGGTCATGCGCTCCGCGAAGGCCGTCTCGGACCCGGAGATCGCCTCGCCGATCGCGGTCGCGGCATCGTTCGCCGATTTGACGGCGGCCGCGCGGACGAGATAGCGCAGGGCGATCTTCTGACCCGCCCGAAGGCCCAGCTTCGAAGGCGGCTCGGACGCCGCGTTGTGGGAAATCGTAACCATCGTGTCCATCGAGATCTCGCCGTGCTCGGCGGCTTGGAACGCGATGTAGAGCGTCATCATCTTCGTGAGCGACGCCGGGTGAAGACGCGCGTCGGCGTTGCGGGAATGAAGCACTTCGCCGGACCGGGCGTCGATGACCATCGCGGCGTAGGGCGCGGCCGAAGCCGCGCCCGCGCCGATCCCCAAACACAGGAATGCCACCGCCCAGCAACGGACGATATTCCACCTCTGGTTGATCACTGATACTGCCTCTGTCTGCCTCTGACGTCCGAATCTTCTTGCCCGGTCCGTCGTCGAGAACCGTATCACGGCCGCTTCGGTCCGCAAGCACCCGATTTCGGAAGCGCCCATGCGTGGCCCTCGGGCAACGCCGGGAAAGCCAAGTATACCGAACGGTTATGCCGCATAAGATATTCTCCTTGTCAAAAAGGAGGGCGGGGGGTTGCGCGCCGGAGGCCCGACGTTGTTCCGGCGGGCATCGACCTACCTCCAGCCTCCTCAGGATAACGAAACCGTGATCGACACGCTGGCCATAATTGAAAAATAATTCAACTTTGGGTTGATAGCTCCAAGCGCATCATTCGGTGCGGCTGACGGTCGAATTGCCCTCATGGGAAGCCGGGCGATGACCTCACGGATTCTGTCCCAAACCCGGCCGACGAAGTGGATTTCGAGCGGGTGCGACGATCACCTCGACGACCGCCCCTTTTCACGAAGCCCCCTCCCCTTATATAATCGCCCTGATCCAGCCATCCGATCCGAAAGGCGAGACGTGATCGAGAACCCCACGATCCTGTCCGGCAGACCCACGCCCGACGACGGCGACACGAATGTCGTGCTCGAGACGAAGCCGAAAACGAAGCGGCCGCCGCTCTACAAGGTGATGCTGCTGAATGATGATTACACGCCGATGGAGTTCGTCGTGCATGTCCTCGAGCGGTTCTTCGGCCTCAATCACGCGCAGGCGTTCGAGATCATGCTGACCGTGCACAAGAAGGGCCTGGCTGTCGTCGGCGTCTTCTCTTTCGAGGTGGCCGAGACGAAGGTGACGCAGGTGATGGATTTCGCACGTCGCCATCAGCATCCCCTGCAATGCACCATGGAGAAGGAATAGGGTCCGCCCTGAGACCATGTTCCATGTCCGCCTGACACAGGCTCTCGAAGCGGGGCTGCTGACCCCACCGCTCCTCGTGATCGGCGCCCCGATGGACGTCGCCGAGGTTGGCCTGCCCGATCCGACGATCCTGATCCAGACGCATCAGCCCGATCACGACCGCCTGCGTGCGCGAGGACTCGATGTCGAGATCGCGCCCCGGGGCGCGGCGGCGACGGCGCTCGTCTGTCTCCCGCGGGAACGCCGCCTCGCGCGGGACCGGATCGCGCGGGCGGCCCGGGTCGCGCCCGTGGTCGTCGTGGACGGACAGAAGACCGATGGCATCGATGCGATCCTCAAGGAGTGCCGCGCCCGAGCGGACGTGGGCGAGGTCATCTCCAAGGCGCATGGCAAGGTCTTCTCCATGACGGGCGGGACGTTCGACGACTGGATCGCCCCGCCGTCGCGAAACGCGGACGGGTACCTGACCGCCCCCGGAACCTTCTCCGCCGATGGGGTCGACCCTGCCTCCGCTCTTCTCGCCCGGACCTTGCCGCCCCTGAACGGACGGGTGGTCGATCTCGGCGCGGGCTGGGGTTATCTCGCGTCGAAAGTGCTCGAGACGGAAGCCGTTACCGAGTGTCATCTCGTCGAGGCGGATCTTGCCGCACTCGATTGCGCCCGCGAGAACGTCGACGATCCGCGCGCGCGCTTCCACTGGGCCGATGCGACCGCCTTCCGTCCGGAGGCTGCCGCCGATCACGTGGTGTGCAACCCGCCATTCCACCGCGGTCGAACTGGCGATCCCGATCTCGGCCGTGCCTTCCTCTCCTCCGCGGCGACCGCGCTCGCGCCGCGCGGAACGCTATGGCTGGTCGCGAACCGGCATCTTCCCTATGAGGCTGCCCTGCGGGACCTCTTCTCCGAGATCGAGGAACGCGAGGGCACTCCGGCCTTCAAACTCTACCGTGCTGCGAGACCGCGGCGCGCCCGCCGAAAGGTCGCTTCATGAGCTTCTCCATAGCCGGCAAGACCGCAATCGTCACCGGGGCCGCTTCGGGCGTCGGTCTCGCGATCGCCCGCCATTTCCTCGACCGGGATGCGAACGTCATGCTCGTCGATTCCGACGAGGACGCACTCGACGCGGAGATCGGAGGCCGCAGCGAGGATGACAGCGGCGCCGCTCGCGCCTTCACGGGCGACCTGCGCGAGAAGCTGACGATCGCGAACCTGTTGTCGGCGACGATCGACGCGTTCGACCGGATCGACATCCTCGTCAACGGCGCGCGTGAGCTGAGGCTCTCCGACCCGCTCGATCCGTCAGACGATTCGGTTCGTGCGCTACTCGATTTGAACCTTATGACCTCGCTGAGGCTCAGCCAACATGTCGCGCGCCGGATGATCCGTCAGGGCGAAGAGGCGGGTGGCGAAGGGCCTGCGGGCTCGATCATCAATCTGAGCTCCATCGCCGCGCGGCGCACGCAGCCCGACCTCCTGGCCTATTCGGTCAGTTCCGCCGCGCTCGATCAGGCCACGCGCGGCCTCGCCGTGGCCCTCGCGCCGCATCGCATCCGGGTCAATGGCGTGGCCTTCGGCAGCGTTATGAGCGCGTCCCTCAAGGGCGCGATCAAGAAGCATTCCGGGATCCGGACGGAGATCATCGAGAACACCCCCCTCAACCGCATCGCGGGGGCGAGCGAGGTCGCGGAGACGGTGCAGTTCCTCGCCGCCGACGGGTCGGGCTTCATGACGGGGCAGATCCTGACGATCGACGGCGGGCGGACGCTCGTCGACGTGGTCGACAGCCCCGCCCACTGAAGTCACGAGTTATTCGGGATAAAGCGAGGCGCACTGGTTCACCGCGCTGCCCGCCTGCCGCGCCAGGGAAATTCGCGCCGATCCGAATTCCGCGAGCTTGCGGCGCTCGTCGGTCACGTCGATCGCGACCGGCTCCTCCCGCGTGACGCGCACGGGTTTGGTACACGGGTAATAGAACCTGTCGCCGTTGTTGCGCAGTCCCGAGCAGGTCTGCGTCACGAACCGGGTGTCGCGCACTTCGGCGACGGCGTAGCCGCGGGCGATGTTGCCCCGTGCGACCGCGATCCGCCGGTCGAGTTCCGCGAGGGGCTCGCGGGCCTGGGAGACGCAGCGCTCCCTCGGCGTGGCACAGGCGGTCAGAAGGACGAGCGGGATCAGACAGAAAAGGGAATGTCTCACATGATACCTCTTGGCTGGGGCAGGCGCGCCTGCCCGTGGATCTCCGCACATCCTGATGATACGTCCCTCCGGAACGATTGGACAGGAGGATCGCGATGGATGCTGCCCCCTTCGCGACGGAAAGATCCCGCGCCGCCGCCTGGTTCGGCGAGCTTCGCGACGCGATCGTCGCGGCCTTCGAAGCGCTCGAGGCCAGCCATGCCGAGGGACCCTTCGCAGATGCGCCCCCCGGCACGTTCGAGGTGACGCAGACCCGTCGCCGCGGCGAGGACGGGGAGGATGCGGGCGGCGGTCTCATGAGCGTGATGCGCGGCGGCCGCGTGTTCGAGAAGGTCGGCGTCAACGTCTCCACCGTGTACGGGACGCTTGCCCCCCGCGCGCAGGCCGCAATGGCGGCGCGGAAGGGTATTCCGGGAATGGCCGACGATCCGCGGTTCTGGGCCTCCGGGATCAGCCTCGTCGCCCATATGCAGAACCCCCACGTGCCGGCCGTCCACATGAACACGCGGATGTTCTGGACGCCCCATGCCTGGTGGTTCGGCGGCGGCGCCGATCTGAATCCCTGCCTCGAATACGAGGAGGACACGGCCCATTTCCACGATCAGCTTCGTCGCCATCTCGACCCGCACGGGGCGGAACACTATCCGCGCCTGAAGGCCTGGGCGGACGAGTATTTCTTCATCCCCCATCGCGGTCGCGCCCGCGGCGTGGGTGGCGCCTTCATGGACGATCATGCGACCGGCGACTGGGATGCCGACTTCACGCTCACCCGCGATATCGGCCGGGCCTTCCTGCCCGCCTACCTGCCACTCGTGGAACGTCGGCGGACGCAGTCCTTCACCGACGCCGACCGCGACGCGCAACTTGTCCATCGCGGCCTCTACGCCGAGTACAACCTCGTCTACGACCGCGGGACCAAGTTCGGGCTCGAGACCGGGCACGATCCCGACGCCGTCCTCATGTCGCTGCCGCCGCTGGCCAAATGGCGCTGATCGCGAACCTCGTCCCGGGCGTCGACCCGTTCGTGGGTGACCACGTCTTCGTCTACGGCACGCTACGACGCGGTTTCATCAACAACGAAGCAACCATCGCCTTCCGCGCCGGAGCGAGCTTCGTCTCGATGGGCACGCTCACGGGCACGATGTACCACACGGGCTGGTATCCCGCCTGGGTCGAGGACGGTCCGGGCTGCGTCACGGGGGAGGTGTGGCGGATCGAGGAAAAGGGCATCATGCATCTCCTCGACGATTACGAGGGCCTCTTCGACGACGACCCCGACGAATACGAACGCGTCCGCCGCACGGTCGAGACCGAGCACGGCCCGATCGAGGCTTGGGCGTATCTCTACACCGACCGCGTCGATCCGGCGCAACTCATCGCGAGCGGCGATTGGGCGGACGCTTTCGGCGCATTCGATTGACGGATCACTGAACGCTTGCGCCGCGCGCGCACCCTGACCAATCTGCTACGGCGAAAAGGGACGAGCGGGGGGTGAACTGCCAGATGAACGCTTCAAACGACGATGGCGGCCGGGACCAGGCCGGCGCCATTCGCAGCTTCCGCAAGTCGAACATCTCGATCGTGCTGACCGATCCCCGACGCGACGACAATCCGATCGTTTTCGCCAACGAGGCTTTCCTCGAATTGACCGGCTACGCGAAATCGTCCGTCCTCGGACGCAATTGCCGCTTCCTCCAGGGCGATCTGGACAACGAAGAGGAGCGCAAGCGCATCCGCGCCGCGCTCGCCGCCGAGGAGGAGCTCACCATCGAGCTCCAGAACGTCCGCGCCGACGGAACGCGGTTCCTCAATCGGTTGATGATCGCGCCGATCATCCACGAAGGTGAATGCATCCAGTTCCTGGGCGTTCAGACGCCGGTCGACATGGACGAGGGACAGATCGTCGCGGATCGCCAGCTCAAGGAGTTGCAGCATCGGGTGAAGAACCATCTCTCGATGATCATCGGGCTGATCCGGCAGCAGACGCGTACGAGCGGCAATCCGCATGAATTTTCGTCCCTCGCGCGGCGGATCGAAAGCCTGCAGCTGCTTTACGAGGAACTGACCAACGGCGTCGACGACGGCACGGTCCCGATGGGCAGCTACCTGTCGCGCATCGCCTCGACCATCGGCCATATCGATGGACGTGCGGGCATCCGGCTGCAGGTCGAGGTGGAGTCCATCTCGATGCCCGTGACCAAGGCCACCTCCATCGGCTTGATCCTGTCGGAACTCCTGACGAATGCCTTCCAGCATGCCTTCGAGGGACGCAGTTCGGGCCTGATCGACGTCAAGGCCATGCGCCTGTCGAACGATGCCTTCCGGATGACGGTTTCCGACGACGGCGTCGGCTTGCCGGGCGGGACGGATTGGCCGAGCAACGAAAGCCTCGGCGGCCGGCTGCTCCAGGCCTTCGTGACGAGCCTCGAGGCATCTCTGGACATCCAGCGCGTCGGGACCGGCACGATCGTGATCCTGGACGTCCCGGCCAGCCCTGACGATCAGGGCATACACGTCTCGCCCTGACGACCTGCCTGCGCGCGATCAGCCTGCGCGCAGCGTCTCTAGCATCAGCGCCACGTTCTCGGGATCCGCGTCGGGCGTGATACCGTGGCCCAGGTTGAAGACGTGCGGGCCGCCGGAGAACGCGTCGCGGATATGGCGCACCTCGTCCACGAGCGCCTGCCCCCCGGTCACCATGTGCGTGGGCGCGAGATTACCCTGCACGCAGCCGTCGACCTGCACGTGCTCCGCGCCCCATTCCGGCGTGACGGAATTGTCGAGCGCGACGCAATCGGCTCCCGTCGCCTTGGCGAACCCCACGTAGCCTTCCCCCGCCTCCCGCGGGAAGGCGATGACGGGCAGTTCCGGATGGCGCGCCTTCAGCTCCGCGATGATCCGCTTGGCCGGATCGACCGCGTAGCGCTGGAAGTCGTCGCCCTTGAGCGAACCCGCCCAGCTGTCGAAAAGCTTGACCACCTCCGCGCCCGCCTCGACCTGCGCGGAGAGGTATTCGATCGTGGCCTCCGTGATCCGCGCCATCAGCATCTCGAAGGCGGCGCTGTCGCCGTCCTTGAAGGCGTGCGCAGGCCCCTGGTCGGGCGTGCCGCGCCCCGCGATCATGTAGGTCGCGACCGTCCAGGGCGCGCCCGCGAACCCGATGAGGGCCACGTCGGAGGGCAGCTCGCGCGAGAGGATCCGCACCGTCTCGTAGATCGGAGAGAGGGTCTCGTGCACGTCCTCCCCGCGCTTGAGGAGCGCGACCTTCCGGTGATCGTCCACCGGCTCGAGCCGCGGCCCCTCGCCGGTGACGAACCAGAGATCGGCGCCGAGCGCCTGCGGCACCAGCAGGATGTCCGCGAAGAGGATCGCCGCGTCGAAGCCGAACCGGCGGATCGGCTGCAGCGTCACCTCCGCGGCGAGATCGGGGGTGTAGCAGAGCGAGAGGAAGTCGCCCGCTTTCTCCCGCGTCGCGCGATACTCCGGAAGGTAACGCCCGGCCTGCCGCATCATCCAGGCAGGCGGTACGGGCAGGGTTTCTCCGGCCAGCGCGCGCATCAGCAGTTTCTCGGCCATCGGGCTCCCCTCGTCAGGTGACGCAGGGGTCGCGGGGGAGCCTCCTGATGTCAAGGCGCTTTCGGTTGCCCCGGCCCGCGCCCGGCCTTAAGCCTGCCTCATGGATCTGCCCACGCCCGACGCCCCGCTCAAGATCGGCACCCGCGGCTCGCCGCTCGCTTTGGCCCAGGCCAACGAGACGCGCGACCGGCTTGCCCGCGCCTTCACCCTGCCGTCTGAGGCCTTCACGATCGTCGTGATCAAGACCACCGGCGACCGTGTCCTCGACCGGCCGCTGAAGGAGATCGGCGGCAAGGGTCTCTTCACGAAGGAGATCGAGGAGGCGATGCTCGCGGGCGACATCGACATCGCCGTGCATTCGATGAAGGACATGCCGGTGGAGCAGCCCGCGGGCCTCCTCCTCGACACGTACCTGCCGCGCGAGGATCCGCGCGACGCCTTCGTCACGCTCGACGGACAGGCTTTCGCCGACCTGCCCGAGGGACGCATCGTCGGGACGTCCTCCCTCCGCCGCCGGGCGCAACTCCTCCATCGCCGCCCCGACCTGCAGGTCGTGGAGTTTCGCGGCAACGTGCAGACCCGGCTGAGAAAGCTCGAGGACGGCGTGGCCCATGCCACCTTTCTCGCGATTGCCGGGCTGAACCGCCTTCGGGTGGATGCGGAGGTGCCGCACGCGCCCGTCGCCGACGACGACATGCTGCCCGCCATCGCCCAGGGCGCCATCGGGGTGGAGCGGCGCGCCGACGACGACCGTGCCGGCGCCATGCTTTCCGAGATCCACGACCGGGAGACCGGGCAGCGATTGGCGGCGGAGCGCGCCCTCCTCGCCCGGCTCGACGGCTCCTGCGAGACGCCCATCGCGGGGCTCGCGACCCTCGACGGCGACCATCTCACGCTCCGGGGCGAGATCCTGCGCACCGACGGGTCGGAGGCGCTCGCCGATACGATCACCGGCGCCGTCGCGGACGGACCGGATCTCGGCCGGCGGCTCGCCGACAGCCTGCTCGGGCGCGCGGGGCCCGATTTCTTCGACTGGCGGGCTCAGGCGTAGACGGGACGGCCTGCGCGGTCGAGCCAGGCGATGGCGATCCCGGAGGCCGCAACGACCCCTGCCCCGATCCATGCGGCAAGGGCGTAGCCGCCGAGGGCCGTTCCCGCGGCGAAGATCGCCGCCCCGATGAGCTGCGCCCCGAGATTGCAGAGCGCGATGAGCGATCCGCCCGCGCCGGGGCGACGATGCAGCAGGTCCTGCAGGTAGAGCATCGGCACCGTGAGGATCACGGAGGCCGCCGATCCCGCGACGATCGCGAGAAGCCAGACGACCGGCGTCGCTCCGAGGAGCGGAAAGGCGGTGAGGAAGGCCGCGTGGAGGAGCGCCGCGCCCGCGATCAGGCGCACCGGTCCCCAGCGCAGGATCGGGCGCCCCATCACGAGCATGAACGGGATCTCCGTCCCCGCGACGAGCGCCGCGAAGAGCGCGACATCGCCCGTCCCGCGCCCCGTCGCGGTGAGGATCAGCCCCGAAAGGATCATGTAGATCTGGATCCCCGCCATCACGCCCGCCAGCGCCGCCACGCGCACGAGGACCGAGGGCGCCGAGATCTCCCGCAAAGCCGCGCCGAGGCCGAGACCCGAACCGGGATCCGGCCAGCGCGTCTGCCCGTCCCGTGGCCAGCGGAAGACGAAGATGGCAAGCGTCGCGCCGGCCGCCACGGCGCAGGCCGCATAGACCCAGAGGAGGTCCGCGCCCGCGCCGAGGATCACCGCCCAGAGAGGCAGCACGACGATGAAGGGCACGGCGAAGGCGGCCCGGACGACGGTCTGGATCCCCGCCCGCTCCTCTGCCGGGTGGATGGAGCCGGCAAGCCGCGAGAGCGTGAAGAGCTGCGCGAAGAGCGTAGCGGAGATGGGGAAGAAAAGGAGATGCGCGACGAGATAGCCCCAGCGCGCGTCGGCGAGGAAGGCGAGAAGCGCGCCCGCCATGCCCGCACCCGCGGCCAGCCGCGCGGCGTTCCTCCGCCGCCCCGTGCGGTCGTTCATCGCGCCGACCCCCAGCGCGCAGAGCAGCGAGAGCCCCGCGCCGGTAGTGAAGATCACGGCGTACTGCGCGTCCGAGAAGCCGAACCATTCGACCGCGAGGAGCGACTGGTAGGGAGAGATCGAGGCGATGAACGTTCCGAAGAAGAGGATCGCCAGCGTCACGAGGCGCAAAGCGCCATCGCCCGCGACCCGCGCGATGGGGTTCAAGGCAGGACCTTGCCCGGGTTCATGATACCCTGCGGATCGAGCGCGTCCTTGATCGCGCGCATCACCCCGAGCGCAACCTTGTCCTTCCGCCGGGCCATCGAGGCGCGCTTGCCAAGGCCGATCCCGTGCTCGGCGGAGAAGGATCCGCCGAGATCGGCGACGATATCCTCCACGATTTCCATCACCGCGTCGTAGAGTTTATCGGTATCCTGCGACGGATTGACCGTGAAATGCACGTTCCCGTCGCCGAGATGCGACACCACGAAGAAGCGGGCGCCGGGATCACGGGCGGAGACCTCGGCATAGCCGCGGTCGAGGAAGTCCGACACGCGATCGAGCGGGACGGAGACATCCGCGATGATCGCGGGTCCGGCGGCGAAGGTCAGCTCCGCCGCAGCCTCGCGCCGCGCCCAGATCTCGCGCCTCTGCGCCTCCGATCGCGCCACGACCGCGTCGAGCACGCGCCCCGCCTCGATCATCTCGCCGAGGACGCCCTCGAGATGGGCCACGATCGGCACCTCCCCGGCCTCGTCCGGCGTGGCGTCGCGGGGGGCCGTCGCGCCGACCTCCACCATGATGTTGTGCTCGTGGCGCTCTTCGAAGGGCGGGCGGGCGGACTTGTCGTGGGCGAGATGGGCGTCGATGTAATGGCCCGGCATGTATTCGAACGCCTCCACCGCGCCGCCCGTCGCGCGCTGCAGGCGGTTGAGGAGATCGAGACCGCCGGCGAGATCCGGGACCGCGACCATGCCCGTCGCGTAGGCCGCGGGCTTCGGATGCAGCCGCAGCACGGCGGCCGTGACCACGCCGAGCGTTCCCTCGGACCCGATGAAGAGATCGCGCAGATCGTAGCCGGAATTGTCCTTCAGAAGCTCGCTCATCGTGTCGAGCACCTCGCCCGAAGGCAGCACCACCTCGATCCCGAGGCAGAGCGCGCGGGTATTTCCGTAACGCAGCACGTTCGAGCCGCCCGCATTGGTGCCGAGCACGCCGCCGATCCGTGCCGATCCCTTCGCCCCGAAGGTCAGCGGGAATACGAGCCCCTCCGCCTCCGCGGCCTCGTGCAGTTGCGAGAGGACCACGCCCGCCTCGACGATGGCGATCCGCGCGCCGGGCCGGATCGCCCGTATGGCGTTCATCCGCTCGAGGCTAAGCGCGAGCTTGCCCTCGGCATGGGTCCCGCCCATGAGCCCGGTATTGCCCGCCATCGGCACCACGCCCACGCCCGCCTCCGACGCCGCGCGCATCACGGCGGCGACCTCCGCCGTCGAGGCGGGGCGCGCCACGGCGAGCGGGCGGAACCGGTACTTGCCGGTCCAGTCGCTGTCGTATCCGGCCATGTCGTCGCCCGTCAGGACGTATTTCGCCCCGATCGCGTCGCGCAATCTCTCCACGAATCCCATCGCGATCCCTCTCGTGTCGTCGCGCCGCATCCTCGCGGATCCGGCGCAAAGAGACCAGCGCGTCACTCGGCGCGGGCCCGCTTCAGCAAGCTCAGCACCTCGGGGCCCAGCTCGTCGACGATCCGCGTCACGCCCTCGGCATTGGGATGGATCCCGTCTGGCTGCATGAAGCGCGCCATCGCCGCCTCCCGGTCGGGAAGCCGCGAGAGTGCGCCCAGGAAGTCCGGCACGAGGAGCGTGTCGTGCTCCTCGGCGAGGTCGGTGTACATGCCGTCGAAGGCGGCCTTGTATTCCGGCCCGTAATTGGGCGGCGCGTCGATCCCCACGAGAAGGACGGGCACGCCCGCTTCCTCCGCCGCCGCGAGGATGCCGTCGAGGTTCTCCCGCGAGGTGGCCGGGTCGATGCCGCGCAGCAGATCGTTGCCGCCGAGCGCGACGATCATCGCGTCGACGTCAGGCGTGAGCGTCCAATCGACGCGGGAGAGACCTCCGGCCGTGGTGTCGCCCGAGACGCCCGCGTTCAGCACCTCCGCATCCGCCCCTTCCGCGTCGAGCCACTCCTGGAGCTGCGGCACGAAACCCTCGGACGGCGGCAGGCCGTAGCCCTGCGTGAGCGAATCGCCCAGGGCGGCGACCTGCAGCGTCTCCGCCGCCACTGGTCCCGCGAGCACGAAAACGAGCGCGAGCTTGGCAAGCCCGCGCCATGGCCCATATCCCAACCGATCCCCCAAGGAGCCCAGCATGGCAGATCCGATCCTGACACTCGACGATGTCCGCCTCGATCTCGACGGCAATGCCGGGCGGGTCGAGATATTGAAAGGCATTACCCTCGATGTCGCGGCGGGCGAGAGCGTGGGGCTGGTGGGGCCGTCGGGATCGGGCAAATCGTCGCTCCTCATGGTCATGGGCGGGCTCGAACGCGCCACGAGCGGAGGGATCCATGCGCTTGGCCACGATCTCACCGCGATGGGGGAGGACGCGCTCGCCCGCTTTCGCCGCCATCATATGGGGGTGGTCTTCCAGTCCTTCCACCTGATCCCGACGATGACCGCGCTCGAGAACGTGGCGACGCCGCTGGAACTCGCCGGCCACCGCGACGCCTTCGACCGCGCGGCCGCCGAACTCGAGGCCGTGGGCCTCGGACATCGCACCGGGCATTACCCCTCGCAGCTCTCCGGCGGCGAGCAGCAGCGCGTGGCCCTCGCCCGCGCCGCGGCGCCGGAGCCTGAGATTCTCCTCGCGGACGAGCCCACCGGCAATCTCGACGGGCCGACCGGAGAGGCGATCGTGGAGCTTCTCTTCGGGCTCAACGCGCGCAAGGGCGCAACGCTCGTCCTCGTTACCCACGATCCGGGCCTCGCCGCGCGCTGCGGCCGCACGATCCGGCTCGAGGACGGACGCCTCGCCGCCCCCGCGCGGTCCGAGGCGGCGGAGTGATCGGATGAGCCCTGCCCTTCGCATCGCCCGGCGCGAACTTCGCGGCGGGATCCGCGGCTTCCGGGTCTTTCTCGCCTGCCTCACGCTCGGGATCGCGGCCATCGCCGCCGTGGGCTCCGTGCGGGAAGCGATCTCCGACGGGCTCGACCGGGAGGGCGCGACGCTTCTCGGCGGCGATGCCTCCGTCGAACTGGCATACCGCTTCGCCGGACCGGAGGAACGCGCGGCGCTCGAAAGTCTCGGCACGGTGGCCGAGATCGTCGAGTTCCGCTCGATGGCGAGCGTGTCGCGCGCGGGCGAAACCGACCGAACGCTGACGGAGATAAAGGGCGTCGACGGGGTCTATCCGCTCTACGGCAGCGTCCGGCTCGAGCCCGACATGCCGCTTGCCGATGCGATCGCCGGGGACGGCGCGGTGATGGACCCGATCCTCATCGACCGCCTGGGCCTTGCGCCCGGCGACACGTTCCGCCTCGGGACCAAGACCTACACGCTCAATGCCGCCCTCGTCCGGGAACCCGACAACGCGGGCGGCGGCTTCGATCTCGGCCCGCGCACCCTGCTTCGGACCGAGGCGCTCGACGGTGCGGGGCTGATCACGCCCGGCACGCTCTACGAGACCGAATACCGCCTCCGCCTGCCCGAGGGGACCGATCTCGACGCCGCGGAGGCGCGCCTCGCGGAAGCGATGCCCGAACGGGGCTATCGCTGGCGCGACCGCCGCAACGGCGCGCCGGGCATCCAGCGATTCGTCGACCGGCTGTCGTCCTTCCTCGTCCTCGTGGGCCTCGCGGGGCTCGCGGTGGGGGGCGTGGGTGTCGCCGCCGCGGTGCGCGCGCACATGGTCGAGAAGACCGCCACGATCGCCACGCTCAAGACGCTCGGGGCGGAAGGCCGCACGATCTTCACCGTCTACGCGATCCAGATCGGCACGCTCACGCTTCTCGGGATCGTGCTGGGCCTGGCGCTCGGCGCGGCGCTCCCGCTCGTCTTCGCGCCGATCATCGCAGCGAACCTGCCCGTCCCCGCGACCTTCACGCTCTACGTCGAGCCGCTCGCCGAAGCCGCGCTCTACGGCGCGCTGGCGGCCGCGCTCTTCACGCTCTGGCCGCTCGCCAAGGCGCAGGACATCCGCGCGGCCTCCCTCTTCCGGGAAGCCGGGTCGATCCCCTCAGGCCTGCCCCGCCCGATCTTTCTCGCCTGTCTCGCGGGACTGCTCGCGGCGCTCGTCGGTGCCGCCGCGCTCCTGTCGGGCCTGCCGTGGCTCAGCCTCTACGCCGCCGGCGGGCTCGCCGCGGCCTTCGTGGCGCTTCTCCTCATGGCGGCGGCGCTGCGCCTTGCCGCGCGGCGCCTGTCGCGGCTCGAGGCCCTGCGCGGTCGCTCCGCGCTCCGCCTCGCGCTCGGCGCCATCGGCGGGCCGGGCGGCGAGGCCACGTCCGTCGTCCTGTCGCTCGGCCTCGGTCTCACCGTGCTCGCGGCCGTGGGCCAGATCGACACCAACCTGCGCGGCGCCATCGCCCGCGACCTGCCCGAGATCGCGCCCGCCTATTTCATGGTCGACATCCAGCCCGGCCAGATCGACGGCTTCAGGTCCATGCTCGCCGAGGATCCGAGCGTCGAGAGCGTGGAGACCGCGCCGATGCTCCGCGGCATCGTCACGGAGATCAACGGGGAGGACGCGGAAAGCGTGGCGGGCGAGCACTGGGTGCTGCGCGGCGATCGCGGCGTGACCTATTCCGAGACGCCCGGCCCCGATACGGTGATCACCGCGGGAGAGTTCTGGCCGGAGGACTACACCGGCCCGAACCAGATCAGCTTCGCCGCGGAGGAGGCCGAGGAGCTGGGTCTCTCGCTTGGCGACCGGCTCACGGTCAACATCCTCGGCCGCGACATCGAGGGGGAGATTACCTCCTTCCGCGAGGTCGATTTCTCGACCGCCGGGATCGGGTTCGTGCTCGCCATGAACCCCGCCGCACTCGAAGGGGCGCCGCATACGTTCATCGCCACGATCTACGCCGACGAGGACGCGGAGGCGCGGATCCTGCGCGAGGTGTCTGACGCCTATCCCAACATCACCGCGATCCGGGTGCGCGACGCCATCGACCGGGTGTCGGAGATCCTCGCGGGCGTCGCGGCCGCGGTGACCTACGGCGCCTCGGCCACGCTCGCCACCGGCGCCATCGTGCTGCTCGGCGCGTCTGCGGCCGGCGTGCGCGCGCGCACGTTCGAGGCCGCGGTCCTCAAGACCCTCGGCGCCTCCCGCGCAACGATCCTCTCGAGCTTCGCGCTGCGCTGGGCGCTCCTCGGCCTCGCGGCGGGCCTCGTCGCCGTTGCCGCGGGCGCCGGGGCGGGCTGGGGCGTGAGCCGATTCGTGATGGAGACGGAGTTCCGGTTCGCGCCCCTCTCCGCGCTCACGATCGTGGGCCTCGGCATCCTCGGCACGCTTCTGGCGGGCCTCGCCTTCGCCTGGCCGCCGCTCGCCGCGCGCCCCGCCCGGATCCTGCGCGCGCGGGAATGACCGGCGATACGGCTTGACACCTCACCGCCCCCGCTTTACCTGCGGCCACGGATGCGCGGCGTGATAGCTCAGCTGGTTAGAGCACAGCACTCATAATGCTGGGGTCGGCGGTTCAAGTCCGCCTCACGCTACCATCCCCGCCCGCTCATCCCACCGCGCCCGCCGACGCTTCTGGCCCGCGCCCACCGCAGGATCGACGCATGGCCTCGAACCCCCCGAACCTCCGCCCCGACATCTCCAATCCGCGCCTCGAGCGCGACATGTCCCGCGTGCGGCCCGCCTCGCAGCCCACGATCGGCATGGTCTCGCTCGGCTGCCCCAAGGCGCTCGTCGACAGCGAGCGGATCCTGACGCGGCTGCGCGCGGAGGGCTACGGCATCTCTCCCGAGTATTCCGGCGCCGACGCGGTGATCGTGAACACCTGCGGGTTCCTCGATTCTGCCAAGGCGGAGAGCCTCGAGGCGATCGGCGAGGCGCTGGCCGAGAACGGCCGCGTCATCGTCACCGGCTGCCTCGGTGCGGAGCCCGACTACATCACCGGTGCGCATCCGAAGGTCCTCGCGGTCACCGGCCCGCACCAGTACGAGCAGGTCCTCGATGCGGTTCACCGAGCAGTGCCGCCCGACCCCGATCCCTTCGTCGATCTCCTGCCCGCCCGCGGCGTCTCGCTCACGCCGCGCCATTACAGCTATCTCAAGATCTCCGAGGGCTGTAACCACGCCTGCCGGTTCTGCATCATCCCCGACATGCGCGGGAAGCTCGCCTCGCGGCCCCACCGGGCGGTGATGCGCGAGGCAGAGAAGCTCGTCGAAGGCGGCGTGCGCGAGCTTCTGGTGATCTCGCAGGACACTTCGGCCTACGGCACCGACTGGAAGGATCGCGGATCGAAGGCGCCGATCACCGATCTGGCCCGCGATCTCGGAAGCCTCGGGGCCTGGGTGCGGCTGCACTACGTCTATCCCTATCCTCATGTGCGCGACCTGGTGCCCCTGATGGAGACCGGCGGCGTGCTGCCCTATCTCGACATCCCGTTCCAGCATGCCCATCCCGACACGCTGCGCCGCATGGCCCGTCCCGCCGCCGCGGCGCGAACGCTCGACGAGATCGCGGCCTGGCGGGCGGCCTGTCCCGACATCACGCTGCGCTCGACCTTCATCGTGGGCTATCCGGGCGAGACGGAGGAGGAGTTCCAGACGCTCCTCGACTGGCTCGACGAGGCGCAGCTCGACCGTGTCGGCTGCTTCCAGTACGAGAACGTCGCCGGCGCCCGGTCGAACGCGCTCCCGGATCACGTCGCGCCGGAGGTGAAGCAGGACCGCTGGGACCGCTTCATGGCCAAGGCCCAGGAGATCTCGGAGGCAAAGCTCGCGGCCAAGGTCGGACGGAGCCTCGAGGTCATTGTCGATCTGGTGGAGGAGGACGCCGCCACCTGCCGCACGCGGGGCGACGCGCCGGAAATCGACGGCCATCTCTATATCGACGAGGGCCACGAGGGGCTTTCGCCCGGCGACATCGTCACCGTGACCGTGGACGAGGCGGGCGAATACGACCTCTGGGGTACGCTCGCGAAGACCCCGGCGCGGACTTGATCTCCTCTAGGGCGATACCGCTCGGACATTAACCCAACATTCATCTTCAGATAGACGAAACTTGGTCTCATCCGCTAAGAACTGATGCATCGAGCGCGCCGCTCCAGAACGGAGCAGAGCCCGGGTCAGAAACAATCCGACACGCTTCGACGATTGATTGCCGCTCCTGCCCGGAGCCGGCTCCACCCATTTCGCGTCTCGGAGTTTCACGATGAAAGCCATGTTCCGTACTCTCGCCGCCGCCGCCGCGCTCTGCCTCGCCGGTGGGATCGCCTCCGCCGCCACGTCCACCTTCGACTTCACGGGCGCCGACAAGGGCTACGCCTCCTCCTACATTTTCAGCGACAACGGCCTCGACCTGACGGTGACGGCCTATGCCGATCTTTTCGGCACGTTTCCCGCAAAGAATCCGAAGGTCGGCCAATGGAAGCACGGGCTTGGGGTGAAAAGCACCCGCATCGACAACAGCCACATGGTCGACGGGTTCGGCTACCGCGAATTTCTCGTTTTCTCGTTCTCTAAGGATATCGAGCGTCTGAACACGATCAGCTTCTCCTTCGCCGATTGCGACGACACGTTCGAGCTCTGGACGAGCAACGGTTCCACCTGGACGAAGCAGGGCTCTGCCCATGTGCCCTACGACAGCGATCCGTCGACCTACACGTTCAAGCAGGACTGGACCGGCACGCTCTTCGCGATCGGCGCGACGAAGCTGCACGACGATTACAAGATCGCCGGTCTTTCCGCGGACTGGGACAGCCCGGCGCCCGTCCCGCTGCCCGCCGGTGGCATTCTGCTTGTGAGCGGTCTGCTGGGCCTCGGCATCGCCCGCGCCCGTCGCAAATCCGCCTGATATCGTTAACGAAATGCCCGGCGCAGAAATCGCCGGGCCGATACCTGCCTTCATCTATCAAAACCTTGTTTAAATTACGAAAATTTGCACGCTGCCCTTTCACGAAGGGGCTGCGTTACCACTTCGAGGAAGGGCCAGGCGGCGGATTTGAGTATGGGTCTCGGCGAAAAACCCCGCAGGCCGGCAAGTTCATGCTGACGTCGGGGGAGGCCGAATATCATCAATGCATCGTCAACGGTTCGTCGGCTATCTAGTTCCGGAACGGCCCGTCATCCGGGCCATGGAACAATACGGAGCGTAACGATGAAGATCTCGAGCATCCCGTTCGCCGGCCTTGAAGTCCGCCTTCCCAACGCACACGGCCGCGGCGCCGGTCTGGGTCTCGATCGCCGTCTCCTGCCGCAGGGGCGCCTGATGTCCCGTGCGCTTTCCGCCTCGCGCTCGGGCATGTCGCGCCTCTTCGCGATCTCCGACCGGGACGATAGCCGCTCGCGCGTCCTGAGCAGATCCTGATCCCGACCGCCGCGACCCTCTAGCGTCGCGGTACGGAATAGAGGACGTATCCGCCCGCGCGGGCGACCTCGATCGCTCCGGTCTCGGTGACGAAGACGCCGAGATTCTCGACACCTTCGGGACAGGCCACCAGATCGGCGGCATCGTCGAGATAGCGCAGCGTCGAGGCGCTCTCGCCGGCCATTCGACAGCGATCGGCCGGATCGCGGTAGCCCGCGCCGAGCGGGATTTCCACCGGCGCCGACCGGGTCGGAACGCAGGCCGCCAGCGCCGCGGCCGCCATCGATAGCGCAATCGTCGTCTTCATCGGTCGATCTCCTTCCCTCTCTCACCACGACAGAGCTTAGGCCCGTTCGCCCGCGCGGGTACAGGCATCCAACGGACGCTGTCCGCCCGGTGATGCGCCGTTGCATCCGTCGCCCGCGATCCGGCGGCAATTGTCTCCGGCGCGCGACGAGGCCATTGTGGCGCCCCATGACCGTTTCGAACCGATTGCCCCTCTTTCTGCGCGAGCATTACGAATGCCACGAATGGCGGCACGCCTCCGCCATCCTGCGCCATGACTTCCCCGACGAATGGGACGACATCGTCGCGGTGCTGACGGGATTTCGCCTCCGCCGCGACTGGATCGACCGGGGCGGCGGGTCGAAGAGCCAGGTCTCGGGCTCCATCGACCGCTTCCTCTACGAACGCGGCTGGCGAGAGACACAGTTCGACACCGCCGTGACGATCGACGGCCGGACCTTTCCCTCCCCCACCCACAAGGTCGATTGCTTTCGCAACCGCATCGCGGTGGAAATCGAATGGAACAACAAGGACCCGTTCTTCGACCGCGATCTCAACAATTTCCGCCTTCTCTTCGAATTGCGCGCGATCTCCGTGGGCATCATCATCACGCGGGCCGACGGGCTGCAGCGGATCTTCAACGAACTCGGCCGCGGCTCCTCCTACGGGATGTCGACGACCCACATGTCGAAGTTGCTGCCCCGGATCGAGGGTGGCGGCGCGGCCGGTTGTCCGCTATTGGTGTTCGGGATCACCGAGCGGCTCTATGTCGAATGAAGGCGAGAACGAAAGATGAACCCTAGCGAAGATTTCCTCGCCTCCATGAAGGGCAGGCGCTACGGCACCATCCTCGCCGACCCGCCCTGGCAGTTCCAGAACCGCACCGGAAAGATGGCGCCGGAGCATCGCCGCCTCTCACGCTATCCCACGATGAAGCTCGACGAGATCTGCGCCCTGCCCGTCGATGCCGCGACGGCGGAACGGGCGCATCTCTATCTCTGGGTGCCGAACGCGCTCCTGCCCGAAGGGCTCAAGGTGATGGAACGGTGGGGTTTCACCTACAAGTCCAACGTCATCTGGTACAAGATCCGCAAGGATGGCGGCCCCGACCGCCGCGGGGTCGGCTTCTACTTCCGCAACGTCACGGAAATCCTGCTCTTCGGCGTGCGCGGCAAGGATGTCCGCACCATGCCCCCCGCCCGCAGCCAGGAGAACATCCTGTCGACCCAGAAACGCGAGCATTCGCGCAAGCCCGACGAGCAGTACGACCTCATCGAGCGCTGCTCCTGGGGGCCCTATCTCGAGATGTTCGCGCGCGGGCCGCGCAGCGGATGGGATGTCTGGGGCAATCAGGCGGAGAGTTACACCCCCACCTGGAAGACCTACGCCAACCATTCCCAGGCCAACGTCATCCCCCTGAAGAAGCGCTAGGTCAGCGGCCCGCGGCGACGCGCCTCACCGTCGCGATCCGCGCCGCGTTCGGGGGATGCGACCCGAGGAAACGGTCGCCCGGATCGGGGGCGCGGAAGAAGAACTCCACCCCGCGCAGCGGATCGTAGCCCGCCCGCCGGGTAAGCCGCGTGGCGAGCGCATCGGCCTCGAGCTCGAAATCCTGCGAGTAGCGCCGCGAGCCGTAGAAGGCGCCGAAATTCTGCGCCCGCTGCACCGTCGTCTGGTCCGCGCCGCCGAGCGCCACGATCGCGCCCGCGAGCACCGCGCCCGTGGCCGCGTTCACCCGCCCGCGATCGATATGCCCCTCGATATGGTGCGCCGCCTCGTGGCTCAGGATGAAGGCCATCTCGTCCGGGTTGCGCGCATCCGCGATGAGCGCGAGCGTGAAGCCCACGATGGGCTGACCGTCGGGCGCGAGCGTCTGGAAGGCGTTCGCGGGCAGGCCGGGGCGGTCGTCGACCACCACGGCATAATCGCAGCGCACGCCGGGCCGCCGGGCACGGCATTCCCGCTGGGCGATCGGCATGACGCGGTCTACGACCGAGATGAAGGTGCGCGCCCGCGCGGAGGGCGGCATCGCCGTCGGCGCCGGTCGCACGGGGGCCGCCCGCGTGGGGACGGGCTGCGGGGCCATGGGTGTCGCGACAACGACCTGGTTGCAGGCGCCGAGCGCCACGAGACAGACGATCGCCAACCACTTGCGCATCTCAACTCTCCTTCTCGACCGCGCCCCGCGATCGGGCCTCACGCCCACGCGGTCATGGCCACTGGTTCCGGCTGCCGCAATCCCATAGACTTCTTTCATGTTTACTATCGAACACGATTTCGACGCCACGATCATCACGATCGTCGACGAGCCGGCGATCCACCGGCAGGAGGATGTGACGATCAACGCGTTCGAGGATTGCGTGACGGTCGAGCAGCTCGATCCCCGTACCGACCGCGTGCAGAAAATCTCGCTGTCGCTCGCGCAGGTCCGCGACCTCGCCGCCGCGCTCGACCTGCCGGAAGGCGCCTACCAGCTCAAGCCTGTCTGAGCCGGGCGGCCGGGCCGGGCGCTTGACGCCGATCACCGTCGCGACGACATGAGGGCAAAGGAGTTCCCCATGCCCGATCCCAATCCCGCCGCGCTCAATTTCCTGCTGTCGCGCCGGTCGCGCCCGGCCAAGACGCTCGGGCTGCCGGTGCCCACGCGAGAGGAGTTGCGCCCCATCCTCGAGGCAGCGCTGCGCAGCCCGGATCACGGCAAGCTCGAGCCGTGGCGGCTCATCGTGCTCACCCGTCCCGCCCTCGAACGCCTCGCGACGCTCGTGGAGGAACGCGGCGCCGCGCTCGAACGCGCGCCGGAGGACATCGCCAAGCAACGCTCTCAATACGCCGACGCGCATCTCGCGGTGGCCGTGATCGCGACGCCGCAGCAATCCGACAAGGTCCCGGAGATCGAGCAGACGCTTTCGGCCGGCGCGGTCTGCACGGCGCTCCTCAACGCGGCGCTCGCGGCGGGATGGGGCGCGAACTGGCTTACGGGCTGGGCGAGCCATGACCCGGATTTCGTCCGCGACGGGCTGCGCCTCGCGCCCGGGGAATGGATCGCGGGGTTCATCCATATCGGCACGGAGGGCGCCGCCCCGCCGGAACGGCCACGGCCCGACATGGACGCGAAGGTCGCCTGGATCGAGGCATGAGCATCCTCGCCTGCGTCCTCAAGGCGCTGGGACAGATCGGCGATCCGAAGTTCCGCCGGGTGCTCTTCACGGGGATCGCGCTGACCGTCGCCCTCCTCGTCGCGGCCTATGCGCTCTTCCTGGGGCTTCTGAACTGGCTCGTCCCGGACGAGCTGACGCTGCCGCTCCTAGGTCCCGTCACGTGGATCGACGACCTTCTTTCCGGCGCGTCGATCCTGCTGATGCTGGTGCTCTCGGTCTTCCTGATGATCCCGGTCGCCTCCGCCTTCACCTCGTTCTTCCTCGACGACGTGACCGACGCGGTGGAGGCGCGGCATTACCCGCATCTGCCGCCCGCCCGGCGGCTCGGTTTCTTGGAGGGGCTGGGCGATGCCCTCAACTTCCTGGGCGTCCTCGTTCTCGCGAATCTCGCGGCCTTCGCGCTCTATCTGATGATACCTCCCGCCGCGCCGTTCATCTTCCTCGCGATGAACGGCTACCTGCTCGGTCGGGAATACTTCCAGCTCATCGCCGCCCGGCGTCTGGGCAGGGAGGGGGCGCGGGCGCTCCGCCGCGTCCACATGCCGCGCATCTGGCTCGCGGGCTGCGTCATGGCGCTACCGCTCGTGGTGCCGATCCTGAACCTCGTGGTGCCGGTGATCGGCGCCGCGACCTTCACCCATCTCTATCACCGATTGCCTCGGGCGGCGGTCCCATCCGGTTGAACCAGTCGAAATCGCGCACGCCGATCCAGCCCGACACGATCACCCCCGCGATCACCAGCCAGAGGATCGTGGTGATGAGCGTCGTCCAGAGCGCCTTGCGCTTCATCGCGATCCGCGCGGGAGAGCCCGCATGGGTGCCCGGCACGATCTCCCCCTCGTCGCCCTGCGTCGAGAGGCCGATCGGCAGCAGAACGAAAAGCACCATGAACCAGATCACGGCAAAGAGCACGATGGCCGACGTGATCGTCATCAGGCCTCCTCGAGCTCGACGAGGCAGCCGTTGAAATCCTTCGGGTGCAGGAAGAGGACGGGCTTGCCATGCGCCCCGATCCTCGGCTCCCCGTCGCCCAGCACGCGCGCGCCTTCCGTCACGAGCCGGTCGCGGGCCGCCTCGATATCCGCCACCTCGTAGCAGATGTGATGGATCCCGCCCGCCGGGCTCCGCGCGAGGAAGGCCGCGACCGGGGAGGTCTCGCCCAGGGGATGCAGGAGCTCGATCTTTGTGTTCGGCAGGTCGATGAAGACGACCGTGACCCCGTGATCGGGCTGCGCGACCGGCGCGCCGACATCCGCGCCCAGCGTGTCGCGATACTGCGCCGCGGCGGCATCGAGATCCGGCACGGCGATGGCGATGTGGTTGAGACGCCCGATCATCCAGCACTCCTTCGGCAACGAGGCGTGGGGATAAAGCTGCAAATCGCGCGACGCAAGGGTGGCCCGCTTAACGAAACGTTAGGCATGTTGAAAGCTAATGATCGGGATTGATGCGCCGGAGGCGATAATGACCGACATATTCGACGACTTTCTCTTCCCTCGCCGTCCCACGGCGGAACGGCCGCTCTTGGGCCAGACCGTCCTCGTGGTCGAGGACAGCCGCGTCGCGGGCGAGACGATGCGGCTCATGTGCCTGCGGGGCGGCGCACGGATCCGTCGCGCGGACAGCCTGCGCTCCGCCGCGCGCCATCTCACGAATTACCGCCCCACGGTGGTCGTGATCGATCTCGGACTGCCCGACGGGTCGGGGTTGAACCTGATCCGCAAGCTCTCCGCGAGCCTTCCGCGCGTTCCGGTCCTGCTCGCGCTCTCGGGTGATTCGAGCCTCGAATCGGCGGCCATCGAGGCGGGCGCCGACGATTTCCTGCCCAAGCCCTTCGGTTCGGTGTCGGAATTCCACAACGCGATCCTGCGCCGCCTGCCGCTCGAGGAGCGCCCGCGCGGCCCGCGCGAGATCACCAACGAGATCGTGGCCGCCGACGAGGACGCGCTGCTCGACGACCTCGCGCTCCTGGCCGATCTGCTCGAGCGCTCCACCGATCGCGCGACGCTGAGCTACGCGACGAACTTCGCGGTCGGCGTCGGGCGCTCCGTCCATGACGAGGATCTCGCGACCGCCGCCGCCAGCCTCGCGCTCCAGATCAATGCCGGGCGCTCCTGCGAATCGGAGATCGCGCTCCTTGCCGCGATGATCCAGGACCGCGTGCGCAGCGCCGCGCTCGCCGTCTGAACCCAAGCCGCCCTACTTCGCGGGCGGCAGTACCCTCAGTCCCAGCTCGCGCAGCTGCGTGGCCGTGGGCTCGGACGGGGCGCCCATCATCAGGTCCTGCGCCTGCTGGTTCATCGGGAACATGATGACCTCGCGGATGTTCTGCTCGTCCGCGAGCAGCATCACCATCCGGTCGATCCCCGCGGCGCAGCCCCCGTGCGGCGGCGCGCCGTAGGTGAAGGCGTTGACCATGCCCCCGAACCGCGCGCGCACCTCCGCCTCGTCGTAGCCCGCCAGCGCGAAGGCCTTGAACATGATCTCCGGCCGGTGGTTCCGGATCGCGCCCGAAACGAGCTCGTAGCCGTTGCAGGCTAGGTCGTACTGGTAGCCCTTCACCTCCAGCGGATCGCCCTCGAGTGCCTCCATCTCCCCCTGCGGCATCGAGAACGGGTTGTGCGAGAAATCGATGCGCCCCTCGTCGTCACGCTCGTACATCGGGAAATCGACGATCCAGGCGAAGGCGAAGCAGTCCTTGTCGGTCAGCCCCAGCTCCTCGCCGATCACGGTCCGCGCCCGGCCCGCGACGCCCTCGAACTCCGACGGCCGCCCGCCGAGGAAGAACGCGGCGTCGCCCTTGCCGAGCGAGAGCTGCTGGCGGATCGCCTCCGTCCGCTCCGGCCCGATGTTCTTGGCGAGCGGGCCTGCGGCCTCCACGCCATCCTCGCCGTCGCGCCAAAAGATATACCCCATCCCCGGCAGGCCCTCACCTTGGGCAAACTTGTTCATCCGGTCGCAGAACTTGCGGCTGCCACCCTTGGGCGCGGGGATGGCGCGCACTTCCGTCCCGTCCTTCTCCAGCAACTCGGCGAAGATCTTGAAGCCCGACCCCGCGAAATGCTCGGAGACGACCTGCATCTCGATCGGGTTGCGGAGGTCGGGCTTGTCGGTGCCGTATTTCAGCGCCGCCTCGGCATAGCTGATCCGCGGGAAGACCTGATCGACCTTGCGCCCGCCGCCGAACCGCTCGAAGCAGCCGCGCACCACGGGTTCGATCGTGGCGAAGACGTCCTCCTGCTCGACGAAGGACATCTCCATGTCGAGCTGGTAGAAATCGGTGGGCGAGCGGTCGGCGCGCGGATCCTCGTCGCGGAAGCAGGGCGCGATCTGGAAATACCTGTCGAAGCCCGACACCATGATGAGCTGCTTGAACTGCTGCGGCGCCTGCGGCAGCGCGTAGAACTTGCCGGGATGGAGCCGCGACGGCACGAGGAAGTCGCGCGCGCCCTCGGGGCTCGACGCGGTCAGGATCGGCGTCTGGTACTCGTTGAACCCCTGCCCCCACATCCGCTCGCGCAGGTCGCGCACCACGTCGGAGCGCAGCACCATGTTGTCGTGCAGCCCCTGCCGGCGCAGATCGAGGAACCGGTAGCGCAGCCGCGTCTCCTCGGGGTAGTCCTGCTCCCCGAAGACCGGCAGCGGCAGCTCGCCCGCCCGGCCCAGTACCTCGAGATCGCGGATATAGACCTCGATCTCGCCCGTGGGCAGCTTCGGATTGACGAGGCTCGCATCGCGCGCCTTCACGCTGCCGTCGATGCGGATGCACCATTCCGACCGGACCGCCTCGACCTCCTTGAAGACCGGCGAATCAGGGTCGCAGATCACCTGCGTCATCCCGTAATGATCGCGCAAATCGATGAAGAGCACGCCGCCGTGGTCGCGCACGCGATGCACCCAGCCCGCGAGGCGCACCTCCGTTCCGACGTCGCTCGGGCGCAGATCGGCGCAAGTATGGCTGCGATAGGCGTGCATGGAAGCGTCCTTCTTCGTGGTGGGGGCGACAAACCCGTTGCCATACCCGAAGTCAAGCATCGCGCGCGGATCGACGGAGGCCGCCGGCCCTCCCCTTGCAATCGGGATCAATTGTCGCAGTCTGCCGTTAACTTTTCAGTGAGCGCCGGGCAATGCGCGGAAGGCGGGACGTCTGGCGAAAGACCGACGCGAGGTGACGCCATGTGGAACGGAATTTTCGAGGGACTGGCCCGGAGGGTCGTCCGGGACGGGACGCTCAATGTCACGATGCCCGACGGGCACCGCTTCACGACGGGGACCGGCGCGCCCGAATTCGCCATCCGGCTCACCGATCCCGCGCTGCCCCGCCGCATCGTCATGACGCCCGAACTGGCCCTCGGGGAGGGCTATACCGAGGGCGGTCTCGTGATCGAGGGCGACGACCTGCGCGGCTTCATGGGGCTCATCCTGCGCAATCTCTGGGCCGGGCATCGGCCCCGGATGCAGCTTCTCGACAACTGGATCCGCGGCCATGCGCGCCGGCTCGGACAATGGAACCCGGCCCCCCGCGCGCGCCGCAACGTCGCCCACCATTACGACCTCTCGGGCGAGCTCTACGACCTCTTTCTCGACGCGGACAAGCAGTATAGCTGCGCCTATTTCCGCTCCGACGAGGACAGCCTCGAACGCGCGCAGGAACAGAAGAAGGCGCATATCGCCCGCAAACTGCGGCTTCGGCCCGGAATGCGGGTGCTCGACATCGGCTGCGGCTGGGGCGGCATGGCCCTCACGCTCGCCCGCGATCACGGCGCCCGCGTCCTCGGCGTCACCCTCTCGCGGGAACAGCACGCGGTCGCGACCGCACGTGCGCGGGAGGCGGGGCTCGAGGACCGGGTGGAATTCCGGCTCCTCGATTACCGCCGGGTTGAGGAGCGGTTCGACAGGATCGTCTCCGTCGGCATGTTCGAGCATGTCGGCGCGCCGCATTACGACGAGTATTTCGGCAAGATCCACGAGATACTAGAACCGGAGGGCGTCGCCCTCGTCCACACGATCGGGCGCACCGGACCGCCGGGCGTCACCTCGTCGTGGATCTCGAAATACATCTTTCCGGGCGGCTATATCCCCGCATTGTCGGAGATGAGCGCGGCGATCGAGCGGTCGGAGCTCGTCTCCACGGATATCGAGGTCTGGCGACTGCACTACGCCAAAACGCTGCGCCACTGGGAGGAGCGGTTCACGGCCAGGATCGACCGCGCTCGCGAACTCTACGACGAGCGGTTCTGCCGGATGTGGCGCTACTACCTCGTGACCTCGGAGCTGGCCTTCGTCTTCGGCGGCCAGGTCGTCTTCCAGGCGCAGATCGCGCATCGCAAGGATGCCGTGCCGATCACCCGGGATTATCTCTACCCCGCGCGCCCCGAACGGGCCCGCGTCGTGGGCGCCGCGCCCGCCACTGAAGTCGCCGCCGCGCCTTAGCGCTTGCGCCGCGCGGACCCATGTCTATAACCCCGGGCGATTTGCCCGGGGGACATCATGCCGAAGCGTACCGACATCCGTTCGATCATGATCATCGGCGCCGGGCCGATCATCATCGGGCAGGCCTGCGAGTTCGACTATTCCGGCGCGCAGGCGTGCAAGGCGCTGAAGGAGGAAGGCTACCGCGTCATCCTCGTCAATTCGAACCCGGCCACGATCATGACCGATCCGGGCCTCGCCGACGCCACCTATATCGAGCCGATCACGCCCGAGATCGTCGCCAAGATCGTCGCCAAGGAAAAGCCCGACGCGCTCCTGCCCACGATGGGCGGACAGACCGCGCTCAACACCGCGCTCAAGCTCGAGGAGATGGGCGTCCTCGCCGAGCACGGGGTGCAGATGATCGGCGCGCGCCGCGAGGCGATCGAGATGGCGGAGGACCGCAAGCTCTTCCGCGAGGCGATGGAGCGGATCGGGCTCGAGAACCCCAAGGCCACCATCGCGGAGACGATGGACGAATGCATGGCCGCGCTCGAGCATGTCGGCCTGCCCGCGATCATCCGCCCCGCCTACACGCTCGGGGGCACCGGCGGCGGCGTGGCCTATAACCGTGATGACTATGCCCGCATCTGCAAGTCCGGCCTCGACGCCTCGCCCGTGAGCCAGATCCTCATCGACGAGAGCCTTCTCGGCTGGAAGGAATACGAGATGGAGGTCGTGCGCGACCGCGCCGACAACGCCATCATCGTCTGCGCCATCGAGAACGTCGACCCGATGGGCGTGCATACGGGCGATTCGATCACCGTCGCCCCGGCGCTGACGCTGACGGACAAGGAATACCAGATGATGCGCTCGGCCTCGATCGCGGTCCTGCGCGAGATCGGGGTGGAGACGGGCGGCTCGAACGTGCAATGGGCCGTGAACCCCGAGGACGGCCGCATGGTCGTGATCGAGATGAACCCCCGCGTCTCGCGCTCCTCCGCGCTCGCGTCCAAGGCCACCGGCTTCCCGATCGCCAAGATCGCCGCGAAGCTCGCCGTGGGCTACACGCTCGACGAGCTCGACAACGACATCACCGGCGTCACCCCCGCCTCCTTCGAGCCCTCGATCGACTACGTAGTCACCAAGATCCCGCGCTTCGCCTTCGAGAAGTTCCCGGGCGCCAAGGCAGAGCTTACCACCGCGATGAAATCTGTGGGCGAGGTGATGGCGATCGGCCGCACGATCCACGAATCGCTGCAAAAGGCCCTCGCCGGGCTCGAGACGGGTCTTTCGGGCTTCGACGAGATCGCCATTCCGGGCCTCGCCAGGGACGACGCCCCCGCCGGAGCCCCGGCGCAGACGACGCTCTCCTCCGCAGACCGCGCCGCCATCACCGCGGCGCTCGCGAGCCAGAGCCCCGACCGGATCCGAGTCATCGCGCAGGCCATGCGGCACGGGCTCACCGACGACGACATCAACGCCATCACCCATTACGATCCGTGGTTCCTCGCCCGCATCCGCGAGATCGTGGAGGCGGAGGCCCGGATCCGCGAGACCGGCCTGCCCACGGACGCGGACGAGCTGCGCGCGCTCAAGATGATGGGCTTCACCGATGCGCGCCTCGCCACGCTCACCGGCCGGGCGGAGACGGAGATTCGCCGCGCCCGCCACCAGAAGGGCGTCACCGCCGTCTTCAAGCGCATCGACACCTGCGCCGCGGAGTTCGAGGCGCAGACGCCCTACATGTACTCCACCTACGAGCATCCGGTGATGGGCGAGGTCGAGGACGAGGCGCGGCCCAGCGCGGCGAAGAAGGTCGTCATCCTCGGCGGCGGTCCGAACCGGATCGGCCAGGGGATCGAGTTCGACTATTGCTGCTGTCACGCCTGCTTCGCGCTCTCGGGCGCGGGCTACGAGACGATCATGGTCAATTGCAATCCCGAGACCGTCTCCACCGATTACGACACCTCCGACCGCCTCTATTTCGAGCCGCTGACCTTCGAGCACGTGATGGAGATCCTGCGCGTCGAGCAGGAGAACGGCACGCTGCACGGCGTCATCGTCCAGTTCGGCGGCCAGACGCCCCTGAAGATCGCGGCCGACCTCGCGGCGGCGGGGATCCCGATCCTCGGCACCTCGCCCGACGCGATCGACCTCGCGGAGGATCGCGAGCGGTTCCAGGCGATGCTGAACGAGCTCGGCCTGCGCCAGCCGAAGAACGGCCTCGCCCGCTCCGACGAGGAGGCGCTCGCGATAGCGGGCGAGGTGGGCTACCCGCTCGTCATCCGCCCCTCCTACGTCCTCGGCGGCCGCGCGATGGAGATCGTGCGCGACGAGGATCACCTCAAGCGCTACATCCGCGACGCGGTGGACGTGTCGGGCAAGAACCCCGTCCTTCTCGACAGCTACCTCTCGGGCGCGGTGGAAGTGGACGTGGACGCGCTCTCGGACGGCAGGTCGGTCCATATCGCGGGCGTCATGCAACATATCGAGGAGGCGGGCGTCCATTCCGGCGACAGCGCCTGCTCGCTGCCGCCCTACACGCTCGACGCGGAGCTCGTGGCCGAGATGGAACGGCAGGCGGAGGCGATGGCGCTTAAGCTGGGCGTCGTGGGCCTGATGAACGTGCAGTTCGCGATCAAGGACAACGAGATCTACGTCCTCGAGGTGAACCCCCGCGCGAGCCGCACCGTGCCCTTCGTAGCCAAGGCCACCGACAGCGCCATCGCGTCGATCGCGGCACGTCTCATGGCGGGCGAGACGCTCGCCGATTTCCCAAGCCGCGATCCCTATCCCGACGGGACCGGTCCGGGGGAGACGGTGCCGATCGCCGATCCGATGACGCTCGCCGATCCGCACATGCCCTGGTTCTCGGTCAAGGAATCCGTCCTGCCCTTCGCGCGCTTCCCCGGCGTCGACACGCTCCTCGGCCCCGAGATGCGATCGACGGGCGAGGTCATGGGCTGGGACCGCGACTTCCCCACGGCCTTCCTCAAGGCACAGATGGGCGCGGGCGTGGATCTTCCCGACGAGGGCACGGTGTTCCTGTCGATCAAGGATGCCGACAAGACGCCGGAGCTTCTCGAGACGGCGCGGCTCCTCACCGAGCTCGGCTTCGAGATCATGGCCACGAGCGGCACGGCGTCCTTCCTCGCGGAGGCGGGCATCGACTCGCGCAAGGTCAACAAGGTCTACGAGGGCGGGCGCACGATCGTCGACATCATCAAGGACGGGGACATCGCGCTCGTCATGAACACCACCGAGGGCGCGCAGGCGGTGGAGGACAGCCGCTCGCTCCGCGCCGTGGCGCTCACCGACCGCATCCCCTACTACACCACCCTCGCCGGCTGCCACGCCGCCACGCGGGCCGTCGCGGCACGGCGCGACGGGGAGATCGAGGTCCGAAGCTTGCAGGGATAGGGTCGGATGGACGTGCGGCGCTTCCTCGAGCTCGAGTTCCAGGCCGTCAGGCAGCTCTATGACGGGGAGAAGTCGCGGCGGGAGACGGTCCGCACCTCCCTCGCCATCCCCTTCGCCGCCGTGGCCTTCATAGTCTCCTCGATGGGAACACTCGTCCGCGTCGCGCGCGCCGATACCCTGCCGGAGCCCACGACCCCGGTCGAATGGCTCTCGGTCGGCTCGGCCGTGCTCGCGATCGCCCTCCTCGTCTATGCCCTCTCGCTGATCTGGCGGATCGACTATGCCGCCAACGACACCGACGGCGTGCTGCTCGACCTCTCGAGCCAGGCCGCGTCGGCCGAACGGGAGCTCGCCGAGGCCATCCCCGACCCCGAAAGGCGCCAGGCGGAGGCGGAGATCGCGGCGATCCGCGGCGCGATCCGGGCCTATGGCGCCTCCCTCTTCAATCTCAGGGCCAGCAACGACGCCAATCTCGCCCTCCAGGGCCGCGTCCTGCGCGCGCTCCTGCTCTGCGTGGGCGCGACGGTTCTCGCCGTCGGCTTGGCGCTTGGGGATGCGATCCTATATTGACATCAGGGGATCCGGCAGGGACCGGCTCGCGCGGAATCGTTGCACGACGGCATCGTTTGCGCTACGCTCGGTGAACCGAGAAGGGGAGATACGATGTATTCTGTCACGTCCGGCCCGATCTCTGGCACCCGCATCATGCCGATGAGCGTCACCGACCTCACGGGGCTGAGCCCACGAGAACAGGGCGACCGCCTGTCGGACGTCCAGGCGGAGATCGACAGGATCGTCGGCAGCTGGAACGGACGAGGTTTCGACGCGGAGACCTCCACGCGCTTCGCCCTACTCATCGCCGAGAAGCGCAAGCTCGAGATGGCCCGCGCCGCCCAGATCGACCCGGAAATCGCCTTCCGCCACGCCGGCTGATCGCAGCCCTTACTTTTCTACCAAATCTCTTTCGCGCCCCCACGGCAAGCCGGATGACCGGCCCGACCGTCCGAGGGCAGGACGCCCGCTCCGGAACATGCCCCGGACCTCCGCGCCACCCCCAGCTTCCTCCCCTCTCCGTCGACCCCCGACCGATCGCGCCCGTCCGGCCCGATGCGCACTTCGCCGTTCGCGACGAACCCGGTGAAGGCACCTCGCGGCCCGACGCGTTTCCGACCGACCCACCCTCGCGAACGTTGCGTCTCCCGGCCATCGTATGACGATCGGCAGACGTTCCGTGCACGACGTATGTACGTCCGGCACCGGAAGTCCGACGCGGGGTGCACGTGCGCTGCACGGCCCGTGCACGCCTGCCGCACGCCCGGTGTACGTTCGCTGCACGTACCGTGTACGCCCGGTGTACGCTTGATCCGCCCCGCGCCGGACGCTACCGCGTGCCATGGCCAAGCTCTACTTCCACTACTCGACGATGAACGCGGGCAAGTCGACGCTGCTCCTGCAGGCTTCGCACAATTACCGCGAACGCGGCATGGAGACCCGCCTCCTGACCGCCGCCCTAGATGCCCGCGCGGGTCCGGGCCGCATCGGATCGCGCATCGGCATCGGCGCCCCCGCCGACACGTTCACCGAAGGCGACGACCTTTTTGGCCTTCTCGAACAATGGCTTGCGGAAGGCCCCGTGGCCTGCCTCTTCGTCGACGAGGCGCAGTTCCTGACCGAGGCGCAGGTATGGCAGCTCGCCCGCGCGGTCGATGACCTGAACGTGCCCGTCATGTGCTACGGCCTCCGGGTCGACTTCATGGGCAAGCTCTTCCCCGGCTCCGCCTCCCTCCTCGCCTGGGCCGACGAGATCCGCGAGGTCCGCACCATCTGCCATTGCGGCCGAAAGGCCACGATGGTCGTCCGCCAGGACGAATCCGGCCAGGTCCTGACCGAAGGCGCCCAGATCCAGATCGGCGGAAACGAGACCTATATCTCGCTCTGTCGGCGCCATTGGCGGGAGAAGATGGGGCAGTGATTCCAGCGGCTTGCTGGATCGGACCGGTCTAGAAGAGCCGCCCCCCGAGCGGCACGTCCTGGTCGGGCCCGATCAGCACCACCTCCCCGTCCGCGTCCGGCACGCCCAGGACCAGCACCTCCGACAGGACCTTGCCGATCTGGCGCGGCGGAAAGTTCACCACTGCCAGTACCTGCCGCCCCACGAGCTCCTCGGGCGCGTAATGCGCCGTGATCTGCGCGCTCGACCGTTTCTCGCCGAGCTCGCCGCCGAAATCGACCCAGAGCCGGATCGCGGGCTTGCGAGCCTCGGGGAACGGCTCCGCACGGGTGATCCGTCCGACCCGGATGTCAAGCTTCTGAAAATCCTCGATCGACGCACTCATCGCCCGAGCTCCCGCGCCCGTGCCGCCGCCGCCGCGACGGTCTTCCGGATCAGGGGCGGCAGCCCGGTCTCCATGTCCATCAGGACGTCGAGCCCGGCTTTCGTCGTCCCGCCGGGAGAGGTCACGTCGCGACGCAGTTCCTCGGGAGATTTCGGACTGTTTTCCGCAAGTTGCCCGGCACCACCGACCGTAGCCTTCGCGAGCCGCATGGCCAGTTCGGGCGGCAAGCCCTCGGCCTCACCCGCCTTCGCGAGGCAATCGATGAGGTGGAAGACGTAGGCCGGACCGGAGCCCGAGACACCTGTGACGGCATCCATCTGATCCTCCGTCTCGAGCCTCACCGTCTGTCCGACCGCGGACAGCAACGTCTCGGCAAGGTCGAGCGCGGGCGCCCCTTCGGCGTTCGCGGCAAGCGCCGTGATCCCGCGGCCGATCGCGGCCGGCGTGTTGGGCATGGCGCGGATCACCGGTGTCCCGTCACCCAGCATCCGCTCGTAGCGTTCGATCGTCGTCCCCGCCGCGACGGAGAGAAACACCGTCCCCCCACCGCCGAGCGTCTTCACCTGCGGCAGCGCATCTTCCATCATCTGCGGCTTCACGGCGACGAGGACGAGCGCAGGACGTTCGGGCAGATCGGCGTTCAGGTTCAAACCGTCGATCGAGCGCAGCCAGTCCGACGGCTGCGGGTCGATGACCCAGACGTCACGTGGCTCCAGAGCCCCCTTCAGCCACCCTTCGAGCATCGCGGAGCCCATCTTTCCGCATCCGAGGAGGACGAGCCCCCTTTCGCGCAGGTCGTTCACGTTCATGCCGTTCTCCCGGTATCGTCCTTCCGACGAGTACGCGGGTTGTCCGGGGATTGGCAATCAGGCGATCAGACCTCGATCAGGACCTCAAGCAGGATCGCGCAGTAGAGAAGCGCGGTCGCGACGAGCACGAAGACGTGCCAGATCGTCGTGTGATAGGGCAGCGTCTCCCACAGGAAGAAGACGACACCCATCGTGTAGAGCAGCCCTCCGATCAGGACGAGCCACCATGCCGCCGGAGAAAGCGCGGCGATGATCGGAGCGCCGGCCCAGACACCGATCCACCCCATTCCGAGATAGAGCGCGAGCCCCGTCCATCGCATGCCGTCGGGGGCGATGATCTTCAGGGATGTGCCGCCGAGCGCCGCGCCCCATAGCCCGGCGAGGAGCGGGAAGCCCGCCATGCCCGTGAGCGCGATGAGCGGCGTGAAGGTGGCCGCGATCTTGAGGTAGATCGCGGAGTGATCCATCCGCTTGAAGATCGGGGTCCAGCGCCCACCGTGAGTGATGTTGTAGAGGGCGGAACAGCCGAGCATACCGACGAGACAGGCACCATAAACCGAGATCGCGGTGACGGACGCCCAATCCCCCCGCCTCACGACCGAGAGCGCGATCAGCGTCGGGACGGCCCCGACCGCCAGGAGCAAACCGAGATAGTGCACGATGGCGTCCGACCGCCGCTCCGCGGCGCTGGCGATCCCCTTGGGCGTGGGGCGGGTCGTGGCGAGGTTTCCATGACTGTCCATAGATCGAAAGTATCGTCGATCTTCTGTCAAAGAAGTCTTGAAACCACCGTGCGGCGCTCCGCTCGAAAAAAATCTTGGTGATCGCCAGTCCCCCGGATTTGACGATCACCGGAGATCGTCGTCCTTGGCGATCTGCTGCGGCAATTTCCTCCTGTTAATGGTCGGTTAGGAAATCAGTTGTGCCGAACGCACTTGGGCGGCGCATCCTGCCTTCGAATAGCGCACGAAACCGGCTTTCAGTACAATTCTGAAACAGTGTGACCGTGTGGCGCGGATCGTCCCGTACAGAAGCCGGGCGCCGTCGAAGCGCCCGGATGAATTCACACACCGTCGTCGCGGAACTCACTTGAGCGGGCGTTCGACGAGCGCATCCCGGATGTCCATGAGGAGGTCCTTCTCCGACGGCCCCGTGGGGACCTCGGGCGCCACGTCGTCGTCGCGGATCGCAGCGGACTTGATCCGGTTCACCGCCTTGACGAGGAGAAAGACCACGAAGGCGATGATCAGGAAATTTATGATCGCGGTGATGAAGTTGCCATACATGAACTGCGCATCACCGACGCCGACGCTGAGGCCGGAGAAGTCGAGGCCGCCCACGAAAAGACCGATCAACGGGTTTATCAGATCCTCCACCAGAGAAGTCACGATGGCGGTGAACGCCGCGCCGATGATGATCCCCACGGCCAAGTCCATCACGTTGCCCTTGGCGATGAAGTCACGAAATTCACTGAGCATCCTGTTCCCTCGCTCCTGTCAGACCCCGGTCGTTCACCGGAACACCGTGTCCCTAGCATGACCATGGCGCATCCCGCATCCGATCTCGGCTGATCGGCCGACCTCGTGGGTTGTCGAATGCAGGCGGGGACCATCGCGAATTCTCCGATCCTTTGACAGACAGACCGATTTCCAGAATGCTCTTGCGATCGACGGGCAACCGTCCTGCTTGCCCGGGGGGAGACGAGGCACGTGAATACCAGCAGCAGGCTCGACGATGCGGCCCGTGCCGGCTGGCTCTATTACGTGGCCGGCAACACACAGGACGAGATCGCCCGCAAGCTCGGCGTGTCGCGGCAGAGCGCACAGCGGCTCGTTTCCCTCGCGGTGAGCGAGAAGCTCGTGAAGGTCCACCTCGATCATCCGATCGCGAACTGCATGGAACTCATGGCGCGACTGCAGGATCGTTTCGGCCTTGTCGTCTGCGAAGTCGTGCCGAGCGATCCCGGCTCGCCGCTGCTGCTCAACGGGATCGCGATCGCCGGGGCGATGGAGATGCAGCGTCACCTGAAATCGCGCAATCCAAAGGTTCTGGCACTTGGGACGGGACGCACGCTGCGTGCCGCGGTCGAGCAGATCCCGGTCATGGATTGTCCGCATCATAAGATCGTCTCTCTTCTCGGCAACATGATGCAGGATGGCTCGGCCACGCCCTACAACGTCGTCATCCGCCTTGCCGAACGCGTGGGCGCGCGGCATTTTCCGATGCCCCTGCCAGTCTATGCCTCCAGCGCCGAGGAGCTCGCCTCTCTCAATGCGCAGACGCCGGTGCGCCATATTCTTCAGCTCTGCCACGAGAGCAACGTGCGCATGGTCGGCTTGGGCAGCATGGACATGACGGCACCACTCCACGTCGACGGTTTCATCGACCGCCCCGAAATGGAACGGTTGCAGGCATGTGGCGCGGTGGGCGAGATCACGAGCCGTGTCTTCGACCGCGAGGGCCGCATTCTCGACAGCGCGCGCAACGCCCTGTCGACGAGCGCCCCGCTCGAACATACCGCGGACAGGCCGGTCATCGGCCTCGCGGCGGGTCCGGGCAAGGTCGCGGCAATCGCAGGCGCCCTCCGGGGAGCGCTGATCAACGGTCTCATCACCGACGAGGCGACGGCCCGTTCCGTCCTTAACGCAATCTGATGGCAACTTCGACCGGCAGAACTTGGCTCTTGAAAAAGACGCATTCTTTCGCGAATATATGCCCACGCGAAATACAAATGCCCACCGTGGCATTGGGAGGACATCAATGAAGACGCTTACTCGCGCCCTTCTGGGCGCGTCGGCCCTTTGCACCGTATCCCTTGCGGCGCAGGCGCAGTCGGACGACCCCGTCACGCTCACCATCGCCACCGTGAACAACGGCGACATGGTCCGCATGCAGGGATTGACCGGTGCCTTTACCGAAGCGCATCCGAACATCACGCTGCAATGGGTGACCCTCGAGGAGAACGAACTCCGCCGCCGCGTGACGACGGATATCGCCACCGGCAGCGGTCAGTTCGACGTTCTGACGATCGGGAACTACGAAGTGCCGATCTGGGGCAAGCAGGATTGGCTGGCGCCGCTCGACGAGCTTCCGGAAGGCTATGACACCGACGATCTGCTGCCGTCGATCCGGCAGGCGCTGACCGTCGACGACACGCTCTACGCCCTGCCCTTCTACGGCGAATCGGCGATGGTCATGTACCGCACCGATCTGGTCGAGGAAGCGGGCGTGACGATCCCCGACCAGCCGACATGGTCCGACATCATGACCGCCGCCGAGGCGATGACGAACGAGGCGGAGCAGACCTACGGGATCTGCCTGCGCGGCAAGCCCGGCTGGGGCGAGAACATGGCCTTCCTGACGGCCATGGCCAATTCCTACGGCGCACGCTGGTTCGACATGGACTGGCGCCCGCAATTCGACAGCCCCGAATGGCAGTCGGCGACGAACGACTACCTCACGATGCTGAACGAATACGGGCCTCCGGGCGCGGCCGCGAACGGCTTCAATGAAAATCTCTCGCTGTTCCAGCAGGGCCGCTGCGGCATCTGGATCGACGCCACCGTCGCCGCGAGCTTCGTCACCGATCCCGACGAATCGACCGTCGCTGAGAATGTCGGCTTCGCGCAATTCCCCAACAAGGAAGGCGTCGACAACCACGGCAACTGGCTCTGGTCCTGGAACCTCGCGATCCCGGCCTCGTCGGATTCCGTCGACGCGGCGAAGGAGTTCGTCGCTTGGGCCACGTCCAAGGAATATACCGAGATCGTGGCAGAGGAGCAGGGCTGGCGCGCGGCGCCTCCGGGTACGCGCACCTCGCTCTACGAGAACCAGGAATACATCGACGCCGCACCCTTCGCGGAGATGACCCTGACCTCGATGGAGGCGGCCGACACGCAGAACTCCTCCGTCCAGGAAGTGCCCTATACCGGCGGCCAGTTCGTCGCGATCCCCGAATTCCAGGGTATCGGGACGGCGGTCGGACAGGCGATCTCCGCAGCGCTCGCCGGCCAGTCGACCGCCGAGCAGGCCCTCTCGCAGGCCCAGAGCATCACCGAGCGGGAGATGCAGCGCGCCGGCTACATGGACTGATCCGGTTGGGGCGGCCCGTCGCGGCCGCCCCTACTCACGACGGCGGAGATCCGGACCAGACTTCGGCGTCGAACACCACCTCGGGGGGAGGCAAGCATGGCCACGCAACATTCCCGTGCCGCGGCACGATTCATGATCGCGCCTTCGGTGATCGTCCTGCTCCTCTGGATGGCCGTGCCGCTCGCGCTGACGCTCTACTTCTCGTTCCTGCGCTACAACCTCCTCATGCCGGGCGAGAACCCCTTCGTGGGCTGGGAGAACTACAGCTACTTCCTGACCGACCCCGCGTTCCAGACGGCGATCGTGAACACACTGATCCTAGTTCTCGGCGTGCTCTTCATCACGGTCCTTGGGGGGATCGGTCTCGCCGTCCTGCTCGATCAGCCGATGTGGGGCACGGGGATCGTGCGGATCATGGTGATCTCGCCCTTCTTCGTCATGCCCACCGTCTCGGCACTTGTCTGGAAGAACATGTTCATGAACCCCGTGAACGGTCTCTTCGCCTTCCTCGCGGGCACCTTCGGGATGGCGCCCTTCGACTTTCTGACGCAGGCTCCGCTCGCCTCCATCGTGGGCATCGTGTCGTGGCAATGGCTGCCCTTCGCCACGCTCATCCTGCTCACCGCCATGCAATCGCTCGACAGTGAACAGCTCGAGGCCGCGGAGATGGACGGCGCGAGCGCGTGGAGCCGGTTCTGGTACATCAAGCTGCCGCACCTCGCGCGCGCGATCACCGTGGTCGTCCTGATCCAGACGATCTTCCTCCTGTCGATCTTCGCGGAGATCCTGGTGACGACGAATGGCGGTCCCGGCACCGCATCGACGAACCTCACCTACCTCGTCTACGCCGAAAGCCTCCTGCGCTTCGATGTAGGTACCGGCAGCGCGGGCGGCGTGGTGGCGATCATCCTCGCCAATATCGTGGCGATCTTCCTCATGCGGATGATCGGGAAGAATCTCGATGCCTGATCGCGTGCAACGTGCCCCGGACCTGATCCGGGGCCCCTCCGGGCACGGACCGACGGTCCTTGCCCCCGCGAGGTCCCGGGTCGAGCCCGGGACGACCGGGCGCCTGCCGCGGCGTCCCGCAAAAGCCCTTCGGAGGACATGACATGGCCCGTGCCGTTCCCAACAGCCGCAAGGCGATCAACACCGCCGTCGCCTGGACGATCGCGATCCTCATCTTCTTCCCGATCCTCTGGACCGTTCTGACGAGCTTCAAGACCGAGGCTACGGCGATCGCCGATCCGCCCGTCTTCCTGGCCTTCGACTGGACGCTTGAGAACTACACCGCGGTGCAGGAGCGCTCGGACTATTTCCGGCACTTCTGGAACTCCGTGGTGATCTCGCTCGGCTCCACGATCATCGGGCTTATCATCGCGATCCCCGCCGCCTGGGCGATGGCCTTCGTGCCGGGGCGCCAGACCAAGAACGTGCTGATGTGGATGCTGTCGACGAAGATGCTGCCGCCCGTGGGCGTACTCGTCCCGCTCTATCTCATCTTCCGCGACTGGGGGCTGCTCGACACCCGGCTGGGCCTCGTCATCGTGTTGACGCTCATCAACCTGCCGATCATCGTCTGGATGCTCTACACCTATTTCCGCGAAATCCCCGTCGACATCCTAGAAGCGGCGCGGATGGACGGGGCCGGGCTCGCCTCCGAGGTGATCTACGTGCTGACGCCGATGGCGGTGCCGGGTATCGCCTCGACGCTTCTTCTCAACATCATCCTCGCCTGGAACGAGGCATTCTGGACGCTGAACCTGACGGCCGCCAACGCGGCGCCGCTCACCGCCTTCATCGCCAGCTATTCGAGTCCGGAGGGCCTCTTCTACGCCAAGCTCTCCGCCGCATCGACCATGGCGATCGCGCCGATCCTCATCATGGGCTGGTTCTCGCAAAAGCAGCTCGTCCGCGGCCTGACCTTCGGCGCGGTGAAGTAAGGAGACCTCCAATGGGCAATATCACGCTTGAGAAAGTGCAGAAGAAGTTCGGCGAAACGGAGGTCATCCCGCCACTAGACCTCGCCATCGAGGACGGCGAATTCGTCGTCTTCGTCGGGCCCTCGGGCTGCGGCAAGTCCACCCTGCTGCGCCTCATCGCCGGGCTCGAGGACGTGTCGTCGGGCGAGATCCGCATCGACGGCAAGCCCGCCACCGACCTGCCGCCCGCCAAGCGCGGGCTCGCCATGGTGTTCCAGTCCTACGCGCTCTACCCGCACATGAGCGTGCGCAAGAACATCGCGTTCCCGCTGAAGATGGCCGGTCTGAATGCCGAGGAGCAGAACAAGCGCGTGGAGCGTGCGGCCGCGGTGCTGAACCTCACCGACTATCTCGACCGCCGTCCCGGCCAGCTTTCCGGCGGACAGCGCCAGCGCGTCGCGATCGGCCGGTCGATCGTGCGCGAACCTGCCGCGTTCCTCTTCGACGAACCGCTGTCGAACCTCGACGCGGCGCTGCGCGTCGGCATGCGGCTTGAGATTACGGAGCTGCACGAGCGGCTCAAGACCACGATGATCTACGTCACCCACGACCAGGTCGAGGCGATGACGATGGCCGACAAGATCGTGGTCCTGCGTGCGGGTCACGTCGAGCAGGTCGGCTCCCCTCTCGAGCTCTACCGCAACCCGCGCAATCTCTTCGTCGCGGGCTTCATCGGCTCGCCGAAGATGAACCTAATGACGGGAGAGCACGCTGCGCGTCATGACTGCACCACGATCGGCGTCCGGCCCGAACACATGCGCATCGTCGAAGAGGGCGGCACCTTCACCGGCAGGATCATCGTGTCCGAGCATCTGGGCTCGGACACCTTCTTCCACGTCGAGATCCCCGGAATGGACGAGCCCATGACGGTGCGTGCGGATGGCGAGATCGGGCTGCGCCACGGCGATACAATCCATCTCGAGCCGGAAGCGCGCCAGATCCACCGCTTTGACGAGAAGGGCCTTCGCCTAGCCTGAGACCTCGCCGCAACTACCCCTGCAACGGATGACCTGATGACCGAACGCCTTTCGCTTGCCGTTCTCGACAGCCTGCCCGACGATGTCGAGGTGCCCCGCTACGCCCGTGCCGATCTCGCTCAGGGGATCGTCCATGTGGGGCTCGGCAACTTCCACCGCGCTCACATGGCGCTCTACCTGCACGATCTGCTGCAGGAGGGGCGCGACCATGACTGGGCCATCGTGGGTGCCGGCGTGAGACCCGCGGACACGACGATCCGCTCCGATCTCGAGGCGCAGGACTGGCTCACCACGATCGTCGAACTCGATCCGGAGACGGATCGGGCCGTCGTCACCGGCGCGATGATAGACTTCGTTCCGGTGGCCGACGGAAACGGCCCCCTGATCACCCGGATGAGCGATGCCGAAATCCGCATCGTCTCGCTCACCGTGACCGAAGGCGGCTACTACATCGACGCGGCGACGGGAGAGTTCGACCCCGACCATCCCGACATGGTGCACGATGCGGAGCACCCGGATGCGCCGCGGAGCGTCTTCGGCGCGATGATCGCGGCGCTCCGGGCGCGTCGTGAGGCCGGCACCCCGCCCTACACGATCATGTCCTGCGACAACCTGCCGGAGAACGGCCACGTCGCCCGCGCCACCGTGCTTGGACTGGCGAAGAAGATCGACCCCGACCTCGCCGAGTGGATCGGGACGGAAGTGGCCTTTCCTTGCGCGATGGTCGACCGGATCACGCCAGCGACATCCGACCGGGAGCGTCAGATGGTGCGGGATCGGTACGGCTATGCCGACGAGCGGCCGGTGACCTGCGAAAGCTTCCGCCAATGGGTGCTGGAGGATCGCTTCCCGCAGGGCCGCCCGGCCTTCGAGACCGTCGGTGTCACGATGACCGACGACGTCGCGCCGTTCGAGACGATGAAGATCCGCATCCTGAACGGCGGGCACGCGGCGATGGCCTATCCGTCGGCGCTTCTCGATATCCATTTCGTCCACGACGCGGCGGCCCATCCGCTCATCCGCGCTTTCCTCGACAAGATCGAGCACGAGGAGATCATTCCGATCGTGCCGCCCGTCCCCGACACCGATCTCGCGGAATATTACGCGCAGGTCATCGAACGTCTCGAGAATCCGGGCGTGGGCGATACCGTCGCGCGCCTCTGCCTCGACGGGTCCAACCGGCAGCCGAAGTTCATCCTGCCTTCCACCCGTGATCGGCTCGCTCGCGACGAGGGGATCGAGGGGCTTTCCCTCGTCTCCGCGCTCTGGTGCCGCTACCTCCAGGGCAAGAGCGACAGCGGAGCAGAGATCACGATCGACGATCCGATGGCCGAGACACTGCACGACCACGCGGTTCGGGCAAAGGACGATCCGATGGCCTTCCTAGAGATGCGAACGATCTTCGGAAGCCTCGCACGGGAGGAGCGCTTTACGAAGCCTTTCGCCCGGCATCTCCGAGCGCTCGAGAAAGAGGGAACGGAGCGGGTCCTGCGCCGGTACGTCGAAGGCTGAGAGCGCTCTCCGACGCTCAGGCGGCGAGACCCCGATCGCCCATCCGGACGAATTTCTGCCGCCGATCCGTAATCAGCGCCTTCGCGTCCAGCGCGGAGAGTTCGGACAAAAGCGCGATCACCTCCGACGCCACGGCATCGATCGCGACGTCGGGATCGCGCTGCGCGCCGCCATGCGGCTCCTTGATGACGCGGTCGATGACACCGAGCTTCTTCAGGTCCTGTGCCGTCAGACGCAGCGCTTCGGCCGCCTCCCGCATCTTCTCCGCGTCCTTCCAGAGGATCGACGCGCAGCCCTCGGGAGAGATCACCGAGTAGATCGAATGCTCGAGCATCACGACCCGGTTCGCCGTGGCGAAGGCGACGGCCCCGCCCGACCCGCCCTCGCCGATGACGACGGAGACGATAGGGACGCCGAGGCTCAGGCATTTCTGCGTCGAGCGCGCGATGGCCTCCGACTGGCCGCGCTCCTCCGCGCCCTTGCCGGGATAGGCGCCGGGCGTGTCGATGAGGGTCACGAGCGGCATCGAGAAGCGATGCGCCATATCCATGAGCCGGATCGCCTTGCGGTAGCCCTCGGGCCGCGCCATGCCGAAGTTCCGCTCGATCCGGGAACCGGTGTCGTTGCCCTTCTCGTGCCCGATCACGACCACGGGCCGGCCGTCGAGCCGCGCGATCCCGCCCATCACGGCATGATCGTCCGAGAAGGCGCGATCACCGGCGAGCGGCGTGAATTCCGTGAACATCCGCTCGATATAGTCGCGGCAATGCGGCCGGTCGGGATGCCGCGCGACCTGGCATTTCTGCCATGGCGAAAGACCCTTGTAGAGATCGTCGAGCAGGGTCTGCGCCTTCTGGTCGAGCGCGCGCGCCTGATCCTCGACATCCGCCCCGTCCTCGCGGCGCGCCATCGCGCGCAATTCCTCCGCCTTGCCTTCGATCTCGGCGAGCTGCTTTTCGAAGTCGAGGTAATGTGCCATGCGCGCGCGGTCCTCCCCTCAAGCGATCACGCGCACCTCATAGGGCCCCGGCAACGGGCGATGCAAGCGCCTCCCCCGCGCCGGGGCGGTCGCACTCACCCGGCGATCATCTCCGCCTGTCGCACGACAACTTCCGCCTGTCGGATCGAGGCGAGATCGACGAGCCGGCCCTTGTAGACGGCCGCGCCCTGCCCGGTCCGCTTCGCCTCCTCCATCGCCTCGAGGATCTCGCGGGCCTCCGCGACCGCCGCGTCCGATGGCGTGAAGACCTCGTTGGCGAGCGCCACCTGCTTCGGGTGGATCGCCCATTTTCCGACCATCCCGAGCGTTGCGGAGCGGCGGGCCTGCGCGCGGAACCCCTCCTCGTCCGAGAAATCCCCGAACGGCCCGTCGACCGGCAGCACCCCGTGCGTCCTGCAGGCCGCGACGATTGCCGTCTGCGCCCAGTGCCAAGGATCGGACCAGTAGCGCTGCCCCTCTCGCAGCATGTAGTAATTCTCCTGCGTGCCGCCGATCCCCGTCGTCTGCATCCCCATGGAGGCCGCGAAATCCGCGGCGCCGAGGCTCATCGCCTGCATCCTCGGGGAGGCGGCCGCGATCTCCTCGACATGGGCGAGGCCCGCCGCCGTCTCGATGATCACTTCGAGCCCGATCCGCTTGGAACGGCCCTTCGCCGCCTCGATGCCGCTGACGAGCGCATCGACGGCATAGATATCCCCCGCGCAGCCCGCCTTCGGGATCATGATCTGGTCGATCCGCTCCGATCCTTCCTCGAGCAGGTCGACCACGTCACGGTACCAGTAGGGCGTGTCGAGGCCGTTGATCCGCACCGACAGATGCTTGGTGTTCCAGTCAACCTCGTGCGTCGCCGCGATCACGTTCCGGCGCGCCTCAGCCTTGTCGTCGGGGCTGACGCTGTCCTCTAGGTCGAGATTGATGACGTCCGCCGCGCTCGCCGCCATCTTCTCGAAAAGCGCCGGGCGGGAGCCGGGTCCGAAGAGTTGACACCGATTGGGACGGGCGGGTGGTTGCGGCTGGACCCTGAAGGACATGCACTTCCTCGAAATAAAGTTGCTTCTGCGTCGCGCCATTGGGTAGAATATTGCGATGCCACCCGCAAGACCCGGGCGCCATTTCCGGGCTCAAGCCGCAGGACAATGCCGGGCGACCTCGCGCCCCTAGCCATCGCCGGACCGAGGCGGCTTGACCGCGCCCTGTCCGCAGCGCAGACCGGCGGGGCAGAAAAGGAGAAGGCACGCCCCATGTCCCGTACCGTCTACGTCAATGGCGAATATCTCCCCGAGGAGCGCGCCACCGTATCGATCTTCGACCGGGGTTTCCTCTTCGCGGATGCTGTCTACGAGGTGACGAGCGTCCTTGGCGGCAAGCTCATCGATTTCGATGGTCACGCGGCGCGGCTCGACCGCTCGCTCGGGGAACTCGGCATGTCTATGCCGATGGAGGCCGAAGCCTTGCGCGACGTCCATCACAGGCTCGTGGCCGAGAACGGGATCGAGGACGGCTTGATCTATCTTCAGGTCACCCGCGGCGCGGCCGACCGCGACTTCGCCTTTCCCGAAGCGGGTACCGCACAGACCGTCGTGCTCTTCACGCAATCGAAGCCGGGCCTCGCGGACAGCCCCGCGGCGAAGATGGGTCTGAAGGTGATCTCGATCCCCGATGCGCGCTGGGGACGGCGCGACATCAAGACGGTCCAGCTCCTCTATCCGTCGATGGGCAAGATGATGGCGAAGGCCGCGGGTGCGGACGACGCCTGGATGGTCGAGGACGGGCACGTGACGGAGGGGACGTCGAACAACGCCTACATCGTCACTGGCCGCAAGATCGTCACCCGCCAACTCGGCCAGGAGATCCTGCACGGTATCACCCGCGCCGCCGTCCTGAGGATGGCGCGGGAGGCACAGATGGAGGTCGAGGAGCGTTCCTTCACGATCGAAGAGGCGCAGGCGGCTGACGAAGCCTTCATCACCTCCGCGTCGAGCTTCGTCACGCCCGTGGTCGAGATCGACGGAGCGAAGGTCGGCGACGGCACGCCCGGCAAGATCGCTGCACGCCTGCGCGAAATCTATCTCGAGGAAAGCAAGCGCACGGCGAGCTGAGGATCAGTCGCGGTAATCGGGATTGCGCAGGATCGCTTCCGCGCGGCGCCGCACATTGACGTATCCCCGCTCCGAAACGAGTAGGATATGAAGCGCGGAGGCCTGCGCTGTCGTCAGCTCCTCGGGATCGACCCGGATGCCGAAATTCGAGAGGCGCTGTGCCACGCTCGTGGTGAGTTGCGCACTGGGCGCCGCCGCGACGGGCGCCGTGCCGAGCGCCAGGGCGAGAAGCGCCGCGCTCACGATCCGTGATGCCATCTCAGTTCTCCCCATGGCTCGATGCGAAGGCCGCCTGCTGCGACGGCGAGGCCTCTCGCTGGTGGCGGTCGCGCCATTCGTCGTAGGGCATGCCGTAGAATTCCTCGCGTGCCGCGTCCTTGTCCATCGCAATACCGCGCTCTTCCGCGGCCTCCTGGTACCAGCGGCTGAGGCAGTTGCGGCAGAACCCCGCGAGGTTCATCAGATCGATGTTCTGCACGTCCGTGCGCTGCTGCAGATGGTCGCGCAGCCGCCGGAACGCGGCAGCCTCGAGTTCGGTGCGTGTCGCGTCGTCCATGCCGGGCCTCCTTTGCATGACCTTCAGCTGGGTTCGGGCGACCTGAGCGTCAAGGTGCGTCGCGCGGTTGTCAGCCTCCCGGCGTTCCTCCATAACCGACGCTGAGTCCGACGCTAACAGAAGGCAGCGCGCATGAGACGTCTCCGCAAGATCAAGATCGTCGCGACCCTCGGCCCGGCATCGAGCGATTACGAGACGATCCGCGCGCTCTTCGAGGCGGGCGCGGATGTGTTCCGGCTCAACATGTCGCACGGGTCCCACGACGACATCGGCGTCCGGCACGGCATCATCCGGCAGATCGAGAAGGATCTCGGACGGCCGATCGCGATCCTCGCCGACCTGCAGGGACCGAAGCTGCGCGTCGGCGTCTTCGCGAACGGCGAGGAGGAACTCGCGGAGGGCTCCACGTTCCGCCTCGACCTCGACGATGCGGAAGGCGACGCGACCCGCGTACAGCTTCCCCACAAGGAAATCTTCGAGGCGCTTGAGCCGGGATCGAGCCTCCTCGTCAACGACGGCAAGATCCGCCTGCGCGTCCGCGAATGCGGCCCCGATTTCGCCGAATGCGAAGTGATCGTGGGCGGCACGATCTCTAATCGGAAGGGCGTCAACGTGCCCGATGTGGTGCTGCCCCTCGCCGCGCTCTCGGAGAAGGATCGCAAGGATCTGGAATTCGTCTGCCAGCTCGGCGTGGACTGGCTGGCGCTGAGCTTCGTGCAGCGGCCCGCCGACGTCGAGGAGGCACGCGAACTCGCCCGTGGCCGCGCCGCGATCCTGTCGAAGATCGAGAAGCCCTCCGGCGTCGCGCATTTCGACGCGATCCTCGAAGCCTCGGACGGGATCATGGTGGCGCGTGGCGATCTCGGCGTGGAGCTGCCGGTCCAGAACGTGCCGCCGATCCAGAAGCGGCTGGTGCGCAAGTGCCGGGCCGCCGCTAAGCCCGTGATTGTCGCGACGCAGATGCTCGAATCGATGATCGAATCGCCCATGCCCACGCGCGCGGAGGTCTCCGACGTGGCGGCCGCGATCTACGAAGGGGCCGACGCGGTCATGCTGAGTGCGGAATCGGCTGCCGGCGCCTATCCGGTCGAAGCCGTCATGACGATGAACAACGTCGCCATCGAGGTGGAATCCGATCCCACCTATCGGGACGTCATCAATGCGAGCCGCGGCGGCATCAAGGAGACGGTCGCCGATGCCATCGTCTCCGCCGCCCGCGAGATCGCCGAGACGACGAACATCAAGGCCATCTGCTGCTTCTCCCAGACCGGCACCACGGCGGTCCTCGTCGGACGGGAACGGCCGATGGTACCGATCATCGCGCTTACCCCGATGCGTGGCACGGCACGGCGCCTCTGCCTCAGCTGGGGCATGCATTGCGTGACGACGGGCGAGGTCAGCCGCTTCAAGGAGGCGGTGATCAATGCCGCTCGCGCAGCCCGCACCGAGGGTTTCGCCACGGCGGAGGATCAGATCGTGGTGACGGCCGGCGTGCCGTTCGGTCAATCCGGCACCACCAACATCCTGCGGGTCGCGCCCTGCGAGGAGCGGCTGATCTTCGCCACGGATCCGGGCTGACCCGCCCGTTTTACGGGTTGCGCGGGGCGCGCTTGCCCCCTATACGGCCCCTTCCGACGGACGCACCGGCCAATGTGGCATGCCGAGTCGCGTCCGATACCGCCCGACAGAGGAGACGGAAATGCCCAAGATGAAGACGAAGTCGAGCGCCAAGAAGCGTTTCAAGGTGACGGCCACCGGCAAGGTCGTCGGCGGCCAGGCCGGCAAACGGCACGGCATGATCAAGCGGTCGAACGATTTCATCCGCGACGCGCGCGGCACGCAGGTCCTGAGCAAGCCCGACCAGAAGCTTGTGAAGCTCTACATGCCCTACGATCGCTGAAAAGGAGTCCTGACCCATGGCACGCGTCAAAGGTGGGACCACGACCCACGCCCGTCACAAGAAAGTCATCAAGGCCGCGAAAGGGTATTACAGCCGTCGCAAGAACGTCTTCAAGACCGCCACGCAGGCCGTCGACAAGGCGAACCAGTACGCGACCCGCGACCGCAAGAACCGCAAGCGTAATTTCCGCGCGCTCTGGATCCAGCGTATCAACGCCGCCGTCCGGAGCCACGACGAGACCCTGACCTATTCGCGCTTCATCAACGGCCTGGCGCTCGCCGGGATCGAGGTGGACCGCAAGGTGCTGGCCGATCTCGCCGTGCACGAGCCGGAGGCCTTCGCCTCGATCGTCGATCAGGCGAAATCGGCATTGCCGCAGGCCGCCTGAACCAGGCCGACCTGCCGAAATGCGAAGGCCGCGCCCAAGGGACGCGGCCTTTTTCGTGTCGACCGTTCGCTCGCGTCAGAGACGCTCCTCCAGGAAATCCCCGAACGCGTCCCAGCTCTCCTCGTCCGCGCGCTCCTGATAGCGCTCGCCCGGCTCGGTGAAACCGTGTGGCGCACCGGCATAGACCTCCGCGGTATAGGTGGCCCCTGACTCCTCGAGCTCCGTCATCAGTGCGCCAAGATCCTCGAGCGTGACGCTCGTATCCCCGCCCCCGTGCATGATGAGAATAGGCGCGACGCTTGCGTCGTAGCCCTGCCCCTCCGGCGTGCCGAGCGAGCCGTGGAAGGTGGCGAAACCGTCCGCCTCCCCGGCGAAGTCCGACCGTGCCATCTCGAGCGCCACACCGCCGCCGAAGCAGTACCCCATGACCACGAGCCCCTCCGCGTCCGACTGGCCGCGCGCCTGCTCGAGCCCCGCCTCGATCAGCGACCGCATCTTCTCTCGGTCCTGCGTGAGTTCCGAGGTCGCGGCGCGGTTCTGCTCGACCGTGCCGGCCTCCGTATCGGCTCCGTACATGTCGATCACGAACGCATCGTAGCCCTCCTCGGCCAGCATGTCGGCGCGCCCGCGTTCATACTCGTCGATGCCGTTCCAGTCATGGACGATGAGAACGAGCCCCTCGGCCCCGTCATCGTCGTCCTGGGCGGACGCGAAGTAGCCGGTATGCTCGACACCATCCACGTCGTAGCTCACGTCGTCGGCAATCGCCGCGGTCGCCATCGGGGCCGCGAGAAGTGTCGTCGTCAGAAATGCACGCATCGTATCTCCCTTTCGTTTCGCTCTTGCTCGGATCACGGGCCGAAGCCGAGCGGATCGCCCTCGAGGATCGTGCCCGTTCCGACCCCGCTGCCGTCCTGCATCCATTCGAGGCTCTGCCCGTCGATTTCCGCCTGGTAGCAGCCGAATTCCGTGTCGGGATAGCAGACGCCCTCCTCCGTGATCTCGTAGGGCCCGCTGCCCGACGCGTCGTGATAGGTCCCGTCCTCGGCAAAGTAGCTCGAATAGGTCCCGCCGCCCATGTCGCCCTGGAAGGTGTTTCCGACAAGCGCCGCGCTCAATTCGTCCGACGTGGCCGCGACCGCGGCACCCCCGGAAAAGGCGAGCGCCGCGGCGAGGGCGATGGATCGTGATCTCATGGCAAACTCCCTGTTCATTCCCATTGCCAACGCAGCCCCTCCCCCGGGGGTCCCCGGTTGCCCTCCGGCCCCGCGCGCGCTAGTGCCACAGCCGAGTTCCGGCCCCCGGGGGATGTGATGGAAGACCTACGCTCGAAGTACCTTACGCGCATCGGTGAGGCCGCAGACGAGGCCGCGCTCGAAGAGGTGCGGCTCAGCGCGATCGGCAAGAAGGGCGAGGTCGCCCTCGCGATGCGCGAGCTCGGTCGCATGAGCCCCGAGGAGCGTCAGGTCGAGGGACCGCGGCTCAACGAGCTGAAATCGGAGATCACCTCCGCCCTTGCCGCGCGAAAGGCCGCGCTTCACGACGCGGCTCTGGATGCGCGGCTGGCGGGCGAATGGCTCGACGTGACGCTGCCGGGACGGCGGAGCGGGCGTGGCCCGGCTGACGGATCGGTCCATCCGGTGAGCCAGGTCTGGGAGGAGGTCACGGCGATCTTCGCCGATATGGGTTTCGCCGTCGCCGAAGGCCCGCAAGTCGAGAGCGACTGGTACAATTTCGACGCGCTCAACATCCCCGACCACCACCCTGCCCGGGGTGAGATGGACACGTTCTACATGGCCCGCGCCGAAGGCGACGACCGCCCGCCCCATGTGCTGCGCACCCATACGAGCCCCGTGCAGATCCGCTCCATGCAGGAGATGGGCGCGCCGCTCAGGATCATCTGTCCGGGCCGTGTCTACCGCGCCGATTACGACCAGACCCATACGCCGATGTTCCACCAGGTCGAGGGGCTCGCGATCGACCGCGACATTTCCATGGCGAACCTCAAATGGGTGCTCGAGGAATTCTTCACCGCCTATTTCGGGAGGTCGGTGAAGACCCGCTTCCGCGCGTCGCATTTCCCCTTCACCGAGCCGTCGGCGGAGGTCGATATCCAGTGCAGCTTCGAGGGCGGCACCGTGAAGGTCGGCGAGGGTGACGGTTGGCTCGAAGTGCTCGGCTCCGGCATGGTCCATCCGCACGTCCTGCGCTCGGGCGGCGTCGATCCCGACGAGTGGCAGGGCTTCGCCTTCGGGATGGGCATCGACCGGATCGCGATGCTGAAATACGGCATCCCCGATCTCAGGGCCTTCTTCGATTCGGACCTGCGCTGGCTCCGGCATTACGGATTTGGCGGGTTGCAGGTGCCGACGCTTCGGGGAGGGGTCTGATTATGCCCTGGGGTCTGTTCCGCCACGAGAATCGCCAGAAGTCCGAACGCTCGAAGCGATTCTATGCCCGCGTCGAGCTGGCCTATACGTTCATCGATTTCTCCGCCGCGATCCTGTTTCTCGCGGGCTCCGTGATGTTCTTCTGGTCGAGCCTAGAGACGCCGGCGATCTGGTGCTTCGTGATCGGCTCGGTCGCCTTCGCCGTCAAGCCGACGCTTCGGCTCTTCCGCGAGCTGAAGCTGGAAGCGATGAACGACGAAGAGGCGCTCTCCGCGCGGGAGTAGCATCCGGGGCTCGCCTGCTGCGCTCCCTGCCCCATATCCAGCCCATGAAATGGGTGAAACTCGCAGCAATCCTGCTCCTCGCGTCGCTCGTCGTCGCCGGACATGTCGGATTGTGGCTTTCCGACGAGTGGTCGCGGGAGGCCAAGGTGCGGCTCACCGTGCTCAACGCCATCGGCTGGTCCGTCGTCATTCTGCCCGCTCTGGGGGTCGCCCGTTGGGCGTCGGCCCATCGCGGGAGCGAGGAGGGAGATGCGGAGAGACGACCGCGTGCGCAAAGGCAACAAGATCCAAAAAAATTTCGACGAGACGATTTTTTATCTTGATCGACGATTATGCCGTACACACCTGAACCATTGCCCGCCGACGCCGATAGCGACCCACAGCGGATCGCGACGCCGACGGACCCCGCCTCAGCGGGTCTTTGAGAAAGGGCAAAATCATGAAACGTCATAAAACAGCCGCTGCGATCCTTGCCGCGCTTTTCGCCACCACATCCCTGACCACTGGCATCGCCATGGCAGAGCAAGCCAAGGCACCGCAGACCGAGCAATCGCAGGCTTCGCAATCGCAGACCGGGCAATCCAGCCAGTCGCAGCAAGGCTCCGACAGCCAGAGCAGTGACCAGCTTTTGAAGGTCTCCCAGAAGGCCTCCTACGCGATGCAGGAAGTTCAGATGGCCCGGCTCGCGCTGCGCAACGACAGCACCGATCAGGCCAAGAGCCTCCTTCAGGATGCGAAGGCGAAGTTCGGAGACGCTTCCTCCGATGCGATCACGGCCGACATGCTGAAGAAGGACGCCTCGGGCGGCGGCAAGGTTCAGGGCGTCGACAAGCTCACGGACTCCTCGTACTTCGCGGTGGGCAGCGACACGATGATCTCGGAATCGCTGAGCGCGCAGCCGCAGAACGGCACTGACCAGACCCAGCAGACCGCTGACGCCTCTTCCCAGGCGAAGCAGGGCCAGACCGGCGGCGATCAGAAGACCGCGGACGCCTCTTCGCAAACGAAGAACGGTCAGACCGGCAGCGACCAGAAGACCGCCGACGCCTCGCAGACGAACGGGTCGGGCGATCAGGGCCGGTCGATCTTCCGTGTCAACGAGATCGACATGGTAGAAGTCGCCGCGCTCGTGCCGCACGATTCCACGGTGAAGGCCATCGACCAGGCCCTGACGGAAATCGACAACGGCAACACGCAGAAGGCCGAGCAACAGCTCGCCTCCGTCTCCGACAACATGGTCTTCGCGACACTGACCGGACGGGCGACGCCGAACACGTCCGACTCCGCCCAGAACCATCAGGGCGACACGCAGACGCAGATGCCGTCCAAGTCGTAATCTCTGCCAACCGGCACAACGAAGGGGCGGCCCATCCGGGCCGCCCCGTTCCGTTTCCCGCCGCGGGTTCCCTTTTGCGGGGCCATCGGCTAAGGCCCGGCACGATTGCTCAAGAGGCGTTCCTGCGATGAAGTTCACCCTGTCCTGGCTCCGCGACCATCTCGATACCGAGGCCTCCGCTGAGGAAATCGCGGAGGCGTTGACGGATCTGGGCCTCGAGGTGGAGGAGGTCACCGATCCCACGGCGACGCTCCGCGATTTCCGCCTGGGCTATGTCGAGGCTGCCGAGAAGCATCCCGACGCCGACCGGCTGCGCGTCTGCCGCGTGGCGACGGCCGACGGCGTGAAGCAGATCATCTGCGGCGCGCCCAACGCGCGGGCGGGGATCACCGTCGTCGTGGCCTCTCCCGGCACCTACGTTCCCGGCATCGACACGACGATCCAGGTGGGCCGCATCCGCGGCGTCGAGAGCCACGGCATGATGGCCTCCGAACGGGAGATGGAGCTCAGCGACGAACATGACGGCATCATCGAGCTGCCATCGGGCGAGGTAGGCGAGAGTTTCGCCGACTGGCTCTCCCGGAACGCGCCCGAGAAGGTCGATCCCGTCATCGAGATCGCGATCACGCCCAACCGGCCCGACGCACTCGGCGTGCGCGGCATCGCCCGCGATCTCGCCGCTCGTGGCCTCGGTACGCTGAAACCCGCAAAGACGGCTGAGATCGCTGGGGCCTTCCCCTGCCCCATCGGCGTCTCCATCGACGCGGACGCGCGGGAGCACGCGCCGCACTTCACCGGGCGGCTCATTCGCGGGGTGACGAACGGCCCTTCCCCCGCCTGGCTGCAGGCGCGGTTGAAGGCGATCGGGCTTCGACCCATCTCCGCCCTCGTCGACATCACCAACTTCTTCACCTTCGACCTGAACCGGCCGCTCCACGTCTTCGATGCGGGCAAGGTCACGGGCGACCTGCGCGTCCACATGACGAAGGGCGGCGAGACGATCGAGGCGCTCGACGAGCGGACCTACACGTTCGGCCCGGGCATGCTCGCCATCTCCGACGACCACGCGATCGAAAGCCTCGCGGGCCTCATGGGCGGCGCGCCGACGGGCGTCAGCGAGGAGACGACGGACGTGTTCCTCGAATCCGCCTACTGGAACCACGTGACGATCGCGCGTTCGGGCCGGGCGCTGAAGCTCAATTCCGACGCCCGCTACCGGTTCGAGCGCGGCATCGACCCGGCGTTCACCCGGCCCGGTCTCGATCTCGCCACTCAGATGATCCTCGATCTCTGCGGCGGCGAGGCCTCGGAGGTCGTGGAGGCCGGCGCCGCGCCGGACACGGCCCGCGCCTACCGTCTCGACACGATGCGCGTCGTGAGCCTCGTCGGCATGGAGATCGCCGCGGACATCCAGCGGGAGACGCTCGAAGCACTCGGGTTCACCCTCGACGGTGACATGGCCAGGGTTCCCTCCTGGCGGCCCGACGTGCAGGGAGAGGCCGATCTCGTGGAAGAGGTCGCCCGCATGGCCTCCCTCACCAAGCTCGCTACACGGCCGATGCCCCGGCCACAGCCGGGCGTGCCCGCCCCGATCCTGACGGAGGGGCAGCGGCGCGAACAGGCGGCGCGGCGGATGGCGGCCGCACTCGGCTACAACGAGGTCGTGAGCTACAGCTTCATCGACGCGGCCGCCGCCACGCTCTTCGGCGGCGGAGGCGAGGCCACGCGGCTCGAGAACCCGATCTCGTCGGAGATGAGCCATCTGCGCCCCGACCTCCTGCCGGGCCTGCTCCGGGCCGCCGCGCGCAACCAGAAGCGCGGGCAGACCGACATCGCGCTTTTCGAGATCGGCGCGGTCTTCTCGGGCGGCGAGCCCGGTGAACAGCGCCCGGCGCTGACTGCGCTCCTCACGGGGCGGAGCGGGCCGAAGGACGTCCACGGGTCGTCGCGGCCGGTCGATGTCTACGACGTCCGGGCGGATGTCGACAGCCTTCTCGGCGCTTTGGGCGCGCCGGCGAAAACGCAGATCCTGCGGGACGGCGATCCGTGGTGGCATCCCGGACGGCACGGGCGCATCGGCCTCGGTCCGAAGAAGATCCTAGCCACGTTCGGGGAGGTCCATCCGCGGATCCTCGATGCAATGGAGGTGAAGGGCCCGGCGATGGCGCTGACGATCTGGCCCGAAGAGATCCCCATGCCGCGCAACCGCTCCGCCGCGCGGCCGCCGCTCGAACTCTCCGACCTTCAGGCGGTGGAGCGCGATTTCGCCTTCGTCGTCGACGAAAAGGTCGAGGCGCAGAGCCTCGTCGCCGCCGCGCAGGGTGCCGACAAGGCCCTGATCGAGGATGTCCGCGTCTTCGACGAGTTCATCGGCGGCTCGCTTGGGGAGGGGCGCAAGTCGCTGGCCATCACCGTACGGATCCAGCCCCGCGGCGAGACGCTGAAGGAGGCGGAGATCGAGGCTCTCTCGAAGGCGGTGATCGCCAAGGTCACCCAGGCCACCGGCGGCACGCTGCGCGGTTGAGCGCCGGTAGGCGTGATCAGGGCTGCGGCGGCCGGGCGAACCCCGCCTCCGCCATCAGCGCGTCCGACCGCGTTTCGATCAGGCGGGTCAGCTCCGCAAGGAAGGCCCGGCGGTCGAGGCCCGGCGCGATCGGCGGGAGGAACTCCACCACCGCCTTGCCCGGTCGTCGCAACAGTCCGTGCCGCGGCCAGAAGATGCCTACGTTCGTCGCCGCCGGGATGCAGGTCTGGCCCAACTGCTCGTAGAGGACATGGCTGCCTGTCTTGTAGGCGGCCTCGACCCCCGGTGCGACACGGGTGCCTTGCGGATAGATGACGAGTTGCCCCGCCTGTGCCCGGCCCCGCGCGACGTCGTGCAGCATCTTGGCGATCGCCTTGCCACGCTTGCCCCGATCGACGGGAACGCAGCCGATCCGATAGGCGTATTGCCCGAAGATCGGTGCATAGAGCAGCTCGCGCTTCATGATGAACTTGGCGGCGGGCACCGCGTCGAAGATGACGATGATGTCGAAGAAGCTCTGATGCTTCGCCGCGATCAGCACCTCGCCGGTCGGCACCTCGCCGCGGACCTCCGAATGCAGGCCGACCATCCAGCCGGCGGACCAGACGACCCATCGGCAATAGAGTTTGCAGGCCATGCGCGCGCCGCGAGCGCTGAAGAGCGCCCAGGGTAGGAACACGATCGCGAGGACGGCCATCGCGGCGTACATCTGCACGACGAAGACGATCGACCGGGCATATTGCAGGGCCATAGAGGGTCCTCCTTCGGCGCGGATAGCTGCGCCATAGCGGATCGGGGCCGACCCCGCCAGCATCGCCCGCATTCCGATGCGACTTGCACGCTTCGGCCTGCACATATGGTGGCGGCAGGCCGTATCTGGCGGTAGGTTGCGGTGAGGGATGCGGCCTCGGCGCGGAATCCGTGACCGGGCGGGATCGGGGCCTGACGGTGAGAGGGGTTGGAGCGGATGCGGCTGACTTGTCCAGAATGCGGCGCGATGTACGAACTCGACGCGTCGCTTATCCCGCAGCACGGCCGGGAAGTGCAGTGTTCCGCCTGCGAGGCGCGGTGGCATGCCCATCCCGACAGGTCGGCGGCGACGATGGATACCGACCCGGACGAGGACGGCGAGGAGGAGGCCGCGCCCCCTGCGCCTGCACCGCGGCGGCGGGACAGCGACGTCCGGGCCCGTGAAATCCTGCGCGAGGAGGCCGCACGGGAAAGCGCGGCTCGCCGCGCGGCCGGCATTCCGCCCCCGCCGCCCAATTCCTGGCCGCTCGACATGTCGGACAGCGACAACGGAACGCCGACACGTCCGGACGCCTCCCCCGTGCAGGAGGCCCCCGCGGCTGGCCGGGGCTTCGGGCTCGGCTTCGGCCTCATGGTCTCGCTCGCGCTGCTCCTGGCGGTGGCCTATATCCTCGCGGCCCCGATCACCCAGGCCGTACCCGCGATCGCGGAACCGGTAGACGGATACGTGGAGGCCGTCGACGGGCTGCGCCGGGCCGTCAACGGCTGGGTCGCGAGCGGGTCGGAAGCCCTGCGAAACCTTCTCGGGGGGGCAAACGGAACCGCCTGAGCGATTCGGCTTCGTGATCATCACGATGATCAGAGACGCCGGACGCGAGAACGTGCCGTCTGCCCCGCCTCCCTCACATGCTCAACGGTATCGCGGGGCGGGTGATCTGGTCGGCACCTGAACAGACGGATGACGGAGCTCCTCCGCAACGGCCTCGAGCGTACGCGCCGCTCCGATCCCGAGGATCCAGCCCTCCTCCTCGCGGGCCGAGGCCGGAGGGGCCCCCAGCATCTCCATAAGCCGTCCCGTCCGTTCGGCATGGGCGAAGAACTCCACCATGACCTCGACCTGCGCGGCATCCTTGATCGGCGCACCCCGGACCTGCGGCAACGCCGCGTCCGCCTTCATCCGCCGCGCGACGGGCGCGCGCAGCAGCGTCGGCCACATCTCGACGATCACGACCTCCGCTTCCGCCCCTTCGAAGGGCCAGACCGAGATCGCGGGGCCGAAGCGCCGCTTCAACCGGCCAAGGCAGGCCATGCCGGTCATCGCCTGCGAGCCGACCGCGCCGGTGCCGCCCATCTGCCAGCAGGCAAAGCTGCCGCGCGCCAGGGTTTCGACCGCGCGCCGCTCGGGCACGTCGGGAAACGGCGCGGGCTTCTTGCGCGGCAGACCCGGGATATCGTTCCGGAGGCCGTTGAACCAGAAGGGCCCCTCGCCGGGAAAGAGCGCGTTGAGCCGTGCCGCGATGTGGAACCGTGTCTCGCCGGTTCCGAGCCTGTCGAAGGCATGCGCGAACCAGTCCCAGAGCGCGGCCGTGCCTGGCGTGCCCGTGATCCTTTGTGCGATGCCCGCGGGCAGGCCGAAGGGAAAGTCGAAGCCGAGGAACAGCCGCCGGCCTGCCGCGCGTTCCCCCGCGATCAAGGTCTCGAGCCATGCCTCGGCCGCCACGAGGGACCGGAGATAGACCGGCGGTCCATCCCGTCCCGCACCGCGTGCCGCGGCCCAGATCGCATCGGGCTTCGGCGCAGGTCCCCGCTCCGGCGCTCCCGACCAATCGACGGCGACAAAGGTGTCGAAGGGGAGCCGTTTCGTGGTGCCACTGCGGCTGGACCCCTTCGCGGGGCTCCGGATCGTGCTGGATGGCGTCGGGGCTCCGCCAGCGGTGTCCGGGCCGTTCATCGCGCCATCGCGCGGGCACGCGCCAGGTCGTCGGGCGTGTTGACGTTGAAGAACGGATCGACTCCGGTTGTCGGGAAGAACGCCGTGGCCGCACCGTGCCGGTCGGCCCAGTCCGTGACGCGGCGCATACCGCTTGCCAGCGCGTCGCGCAGGTCATCGCGGAGCGCGACGGGCCAGAATCCGAAGACCGGATGCCGACCCGAAGGCGTCGCGGCGAGCGCCACGGGCCGATCCTCCGTCTCGGCGGCGAGGAGCAGGCGCGGGACGAGATCGCAGGGAAGGAACGGTGTATCGGCCGCCACCGTCACGAGGTGCGACGCGCCCCCGTCCATGGCCCAGCCGAGCCCGGCGAGAATGCCGGCGAGCGGCCCGAGCGACCCTTCCTCGCCATCGGCGACGACCGGCAGGCCGAGATGGGCGAAGCGGGCGGGATCGCCATTCGCATTGATCGCGAGGTCCGCCACCTGGGGAGAGAACCGCGCGATCACCTCGTCGAGGAGCGTGCCCCGTCCAAGGGGCAGGAGCCCCTTGTCGCCGCCTCCCATCCGGGTGGCCCGCCCACCGGCGAGGATGATCCCGACGGGCGCCCTCATCGCGGCGAAAAACGGCTTGGGTGCGACGTCATACGGGCCACTCCCATCGGAACGGACACGGTACCCTTTTGCATTTGAACTTCCGTGCGGGCTCGGGCATGGCGGGGCGTCAAGGACAGCCTAAGGCCTCCCCATGGAAGGCTCCACCACCAAATCGGCGTTTCTCAGGGGCGTGATGCTCGCCCTGCCCTTCACGATCGTCGTGGCCCCCTTCGCCATGCTCTTCGGCATCGTCGCGACGGAAGCGGGGCTCGATCTTGCCGAGACGATGGGCTTCGCCATCCTCGTGATCGCGGGCGCGGCACAGTTTACCGCGTTGCAGCTTCTCGTCGACCAGGCGGAGACCTGGGCGGTGCTTGCCGCCGCACTCGCCGTCAATCTGCGGATGGCGATGTATTCCGCCTCCCTCGTGCCGTGGATCGGACGCGCGCCGTTCTGGCAGCGGGCTCTGGTGGCCTACGTCAACATCGACCAGACCTATGCCGCCTCGATCACCGCCTACGAGCGCGATCCGGCCATGACGGTGACCCAGAGGATCGCCCTCTTTCTCGGCACCGCGGCGCCGGTCGCGCCGCTCTGGTATCTCTTCACGGTGCTGGGCGCGCTCCTCGGGACGGGCATTCCGGATGCCTGGGCGCTCGATTTCGCTCTGCCCATCACCTTCATCGCCATGGTAGGCCCGATGCTGAAGTCGGTCGCCCATGTTGCCGCCGCGGCCACCTCCGTCGCGCTGTCGCTTCTCCTCGCGGGCCTGCCCTCGGGGCTGGGCCTCCTCGCGGCCGCGTTCTCCGCCATGCTGGTGGGCGCACTGGTCGAGATGGCAATGGAGCGGCGGCGATGATTTCGGACGACGCACCGATCTGGACGATCATCGTACTACTCGGGATCGGCACCTACGCGATCCGGTTCTCCTTCCTCGCGCTTCTGGGCGACCGGACCCTACCTCCCTGGCTCCTGCGGCTCCTGCGCTATACGCCCGTCGCGGTCCTGCCCGGCATCGTCGCGCCGCTCGTGCTCTCGCCGCCCGCCACCGACGGCGTCTTCGACCCTGCCCGCTTCGCCGCGGCGGTAGCCGCGCTCGCGATCGGGATCGTCACGCGCAGCTTTCTCACCGCCATCGCGGGGGGCGCTGCGACGCTCTATCTCGCGCTCTGGCTTCTCAACTAAGCCGGCGGCAGGGGCACGCCCTCGCGCCCGAAGATCACGTTGTGCCGCGTATCGACGTTCTCGGTCGTGATTACCCGCTCGGTCACGCCGGGCAGGCGGCCGAACTGGCGGCGCAGCCCCTCGGGGAACCAAGTGCGGCCGATATCGACCCCCGCTTCGGCCAGGATCGCGCTCGTCGAGCGGGCGCAGGTCGACCGGCTCGCCGATCCATGCTCTGCGGCGAGCGCCATGATCGCGTCGGCCTGCGCACGCGTCACGGGCAGCGTCTGCTCCACCATGTAATGCGTCGGCCGCACGTGATAATCGACGTAGACGCGCCGGATGTTCTCGTCGATCCCGTAGAGCAGGTCCCCGCGCTCGGGCACGTCCGGATGGACGAAGCTGCCCGCCGGATCCCAGAGCACGCGCTGCGATCCGTTGATCAGCAACGCGGTATGTGCCCCGCTGTCGAAACGTTCGCTCAGGACGGTGTAGAGCCTGATCTCGGGCGGCCCGCCATCGGTGAATGTGCTCCGCTGCACCTCCTCGAGCGAGGAGGGGCCGGACCGGTCGAGCCCCGCGCATCCCGCGAGAACGAGAAGCGCCGCCAGGGCGGTGAAAAGCCGTGTCACGGGATCAGCCGTTGATGAGGGCCAGCAGGATCAGGAGCACGATGATCGCGATGACGGTGCGCACGGTCCAGGTGACGAAGGCGTCGAACGTCCGCTTCTGCGCCTCGATATCCATCGATCCGTGTTCGTGCTTGGCCATGCCGCTCTCCGATCTGCGTCTTCGCGCGCCTGATAGACGATTCCGGCCGCGCTGTCACCGCAGAAACGTCCGGGAAGGAGCCTCAGGCACCGGGGATCGGCGGTCCCTCCCCGGCGGTCGTTCCCTCCTCGAGATCGGCCGCGAGGCGGAAGCCGATCCGCTCGGGCTCGGCCTCCTGTCGCGCCTTCGGCATCGCCCGCAGGAGCACCGAAAGGCGGCTCACGTGCTGGATGAGTTGGGTCCGCGCACCGGTTGGGTCGCGGCCATAGAAGGTGACGATGTCGGGATCGAAATAGCCCATCCCCTCGATCCGCATCACTCCCGTCGCATCGCCCGCCAGGGCCATCGCGACCTCGTGGTCGTTGTCGAGCCCCTTCTCAAAGTTGCGGATGTAGAGGATCATGCGCTGATAGGCCCATTCGGCCGGGCTCTTGGCCTTCTGGGGCTTTCCCGTCATCGCGGCCGGCATCGGCTCGGTCTCCGCGCAGGACGCGTGAGGATCGGTATGGACGGCATGTGCCCGGGGCAGCGCCGCGTCCTCCATAGCCTCGGCGGAGGTCCGGATCGGGTCTGTCATCGCGCAAGCCCTTCTCGCATCGCATTCATCCGGGAGCTAGCCCGCGGATCGCGCATCGCCAGCGCCACCCCGCGCCTGCCACAACCACGCCCCGTCGGGACCCTCACGCCGGACGACCCGGCCCACGTGCCAGAGATGCAGGCAATGCGCCATCGCCTCGACGAGGGCGAGCCCGTACTCGCTCGACCCGATCCGCCGCTTGAAGAGCGGCGCGAAGCACTGCGCCGCCGTGCGGGGCTCGGACAGATGCGCCTCGAGCCGCGCGAGCGCGCCGTGATGATTCTCCGCAAGCTGCCGCATTCGCGCGGGCAGGCCCCGGAAGGGCAGCTTGTGGCCCGGCAGGACGAGTTGCTCGGGCCGGGCATGGGGGGCGAGACGCGTACAGGCGGCGAGCCAGTCGGCGACGGGATCGGCCTCCGGTTCGGTCGGATAGACGCCGAGATTGGGAGAGATCGACGGCAGAAGCTGGTCGCCCCCGAGCACCAGATCGTCCGTCTCCGACCAGAGCGTCGCATGTTCCGGCGCATGGCCCGCGCCCATCCGGATCCGCCAGATCCGACCGCCGATCGAAAGGCTGTCCCCCTCGACGAGCCGGGTGAAACCCAGCGGAAGTGGCGCGGTGACATCGGCGAAGTTGAAGGGGCGCTCGTCGAGACGGGCCGCGAGGATCCCCGCCTCCATCCCGCCGCCCTTCCAGAATGCCACGGCCTCCGGGCTCGGCCGGTCCTGCACGTCGAGCTGCAGCATCCGCGCCATCAGCCACGCGGTGCGGCTCATGAAGAGCTCCGCGCCGTTCGCCCGGAACCAGCCCGCGAGGCCCACATGGTCGGGGTGGTGATGCGTGACGATGACCCGCGTGACGGCCCGGCCGCCGAGCGCCTTCTCCCAGAGGGCACGCGTCCGCTTCGTGTCGAACCCGGTATCGACGATCGCCACCCCGCCCGCATCCTCGAGCACCCAGCAATTCACGTGATCGAGCGCCATCGGCAGGGGCAGCCGCACCCATTCGACGCCCGGCGCCACGACGCGCGGCACGCCATGCTCGGGCGGCGTCTCGAACGGGTAGCGGATCGGGTCGTCCCCAGCCGGCTCAGTCATCGCGCCTCGACACGTCGAGCTTGTGGGGTGGTCGCCCGGCCCTCACGCCGCCGCCAGATCGTCGAGGCTCAGCGCATAGAGGCCATCCGCGCCCTGACGCGCATGGGCGAGAAGCCCTGCATGGGCGGGCAGGAGCCGTTCGACGTAGAATGCCGCGAGCGCACCCCGCGCGGCATCTCCCAGACGGGCGGAGCGGAGGTGATGGCCCGCGCCGAGCACCAGCGCGAAGCCCCTCAGATACGGCATGGCGCCCGCGAAGCGGTCCTGCGGATCGCTCCGCGCCACGAGCCATTCCGTCGTCTCCCTCAGGGTCTCCGCCGCGTCCCAGACCGCTTGCGACAGTTCGGGCAGCGTGCCCTGCGCGGCGCGGGCCTCCTCGACCACGTCGTCGATCAGCGCGAAGGCCGTTTCGCCGTCATCCTTGAGTTTGCGTGCGACCAGATCCATCGACTGGATCCCGTTCGTCCCCTCGTAGATCGCGGTCACGCGGACGTCGCGGGAATATTGCGCGGCGCCCGCCTCCTCGATGAACCCCATACCGCCATGGACCTGCACCCCCTCGCGGGCGACCTCGATCCCGGTTTCCGTGCCGAAGGCCTTGGCGATCGGGGTGAGGAAGGCGGCGCGGCCCTGCCAGGCGGGATCGCCGGTCGCGTTCCCCATGTCGATCGCCACCGCGCAGGAAAGCGCGATCGCGCGCGCGGCATAGGTCTCCGCACGCATCGTGGTGAGCATCCGCCGCACGTCGGCATGCTCCGCAATCGCACCGGAGCCGCCGGCCTTGCCTTGTCGGCGGTCGCGCGCATAGGCGAGCGCGTGCTGGTAGGCGCCCTCCGCGACGCCCACGCCCTGCACGCCCACGCCGAGGCGGGCATTGTTCATCATCGTGAACATCGCCGCCATCCCGCCATGCTCGGGCCCGATCATCCACCCGGTCGCGCCGTCGTATTCCATCACGGCCGTGGGCGAGCCGTGAAGCCCGGTCTTGTGTTCGAGGCTGACAACCCGGAGCCCGTTCGAGGGTCCGACGCCGCCATCCCCGTCGGGTAGGTATTTCGGCACCAGAAACAGGCTGATACCCCGCGTCCCGCTCTCCCCCTCGGGCAGCCGCGCCAGGACGAGGTGGCAGACATTCTCGCTGAAATCGTTGTCGGCCCAGGAGATGTAGATCTTCTGGCCGGTGACGGCGTAGGTGCCGTCGCCCTTCGGGACCGCCTTCGTGGCGAGCGCGCCGACATCCGATCCCGCCTGCGGTTCGGTCAGGTTCATCGTGCCGCACCATTCGCCGGAGACGAGCTTCGGCAGGTAGAGCGCCTTGACCTCATCGCTCGCATGCCGTTCCAGCGCCTCGATCTGGCCCTGGCTCATCAGCGGGTTCAGCTGCAGCGACAGGCAGGCCGCCGACATCATCTCGTTGACGGCCATCGTGAGGGTGAGCGGCAGACCCATCCCGCCATGCGCGGGATCGGCGGACATGCCGACCCATCCCCCCTCCGCGATCGCGCGGTAGCCGTCGGCGAAGCCCGGAGAGGTGCGCACGATCCCGTTCTCGATCCGCGCGGGATGGGTGTCGCCCGCACGCTGCAGCGGCGCCAGCACCTCCTCGCACATCCGCCCGGCCTCCGAGAGGATCGCCGTCACCATGTCGTCCGTCGCATCTGCGAAGCGCCCGGTCGCGGTCACCGATCGGAAATCCACCACGTGATCGAGGAGGAACTTGTAATCGTTCAGCGGCGCACGGTAGGGCATCGGCATCTCCTTGGCGCATGAGCGACGGCCCCGGGCGGCGGAACCGAGCGGCATGTCCCGAAGAATGCGTAGGATGCCCCGAGCGAGCAAGACCAACGCGACGTCATGGGAATGAATGGTGCAATGCAAGCGCAAAGACTGAGCCCTTCGGACGATGACCTGGCGCGGGCCGTCGCGATCCTGCGCGCGGGCGGCCTCCTCGCCTTCCCGACGGAGACGGTCTACGGGCTCGGCGCCGATGCGCGCTCGGACAAAGCCGTCGCGCGGATCTTCGCTGCGAAGGAACGACCGCGCTTCAACCCCTTGATCGTCCACGTCCCCGACATCGACGCGGCCCGCGCACTCGTCCGTCTCGAGGGCGACGCGCTCAGGCTCGCGGAGGCGTTCTGGCCCGGTCCGCTGACCCTCGTGGCGCCGCTGGCCCCGGATGCCGGGATCTCGCCCCTCGTCACTGCTGGCCACGCGACGCTCGCCTTGCGGGTTCCGGGCTCCGACCTGGCCCGTGCGTTCCTCGCCCGCGCGCGGGTCCCGGTCGCCGCGCCGTCGGCCAATCCGTCGGGCCGGGTGAGCCCGACCACCGCCGATCACGTGCTCGAGGGGCTCGGGGACCGGATTGACGCGGTGCTCGACGGCGGGCCCTCGGCGGTCGGGGTCGAGTCCACGATCGTCGCGACCGGTCCCGCCGGCGTGCGGCTTCTGCGTCCCGGAGGATTACCGGCGGAGGCGATCGAGGCGGCCCTCGGCCGTCACCTCGACCCGTCCCGAGGCGATGCCCACGCGCCGGAGGCCCCGGGGCAGCTCGCCTCCCACTACGCGCCCATGGGCACGGTCAGGCTGAATGCCTACGCGGCGAGAGAGGGCGAGACGTTCCTGGGCTTCGGTCCCGTCGCGGCCGAGATGAACCTCTCGCGCGCGGGCGACCTGACGGAAGCTGCGGCCAACCTCTTCGGCGCGCTTCGGGAGCTCGACCGCCGGGGCGCGCGCGCGATCGCCGTCTCGCCGATCCCGGAGACGGGACTCGGACGGGCGATCAACGACCGACTCCGCCGCGCCGCCGCGCCGCGGACCTGACGTCGCTCAGGCGCTTCCCGCCGTCCCCGAGAGCAGGATCGGATCGAAGCCGAGGCTCGCGATCGCGGCGATCCACTTGCCGGTGTCGTCCGCGTCGAAGACCAGATCGCTAATCGCGTCGGTGACGAGCCAACCGTTCTCGACGATCTCCTCCTCGAGCTGCCCCGGCCCCCAGCCGGCATAGCCTAGTGCGATGAGGCTGTGGACGGGTCCCTCGCCCGACGCGATGTGGCGCAGGATGTCGAGCGTCGCCGTCATCCCGAAGGTCTCGCCCACCTCCAGCGTCATCTCGTCGAGGCTGTAATCGCGCGAATGCAGGACGAAGCCGCGCGCGTTCTCCACGGGGCCGCCGAAATGGATCGGCCCGGACATGTCCTCTCCCGCCGGGATCGAGAGCTGTTCGAGCAGATCCCCAAGCGCGAGATCCGGCGCGGGCTTGTTGATGATGAGCCCCATCGCCCCGTCCTCGCCATGCGCGCAGAGCAGGATCACGCTCTTCTCGAATCGCGGATCGCCCATGCCGGGCATGGCCACGAGGAGTTTTCCGGTCAGGTCGGTGGTGTCGGTATCCATGTGGAGACAAGATGGCACATGATTTCGCACCTGCAAGGGCTGGCGCACGCAGCTCTCTCCCGAACGTGATTTCATCTGCCGCGCCGATCGTCCATGTAGGGGGAATGTCCAGCATTTCCCGCCTCCTCGGCCTCTGCCTCGTTCTCGCCGCGCCCGCCGCGGCGCAGCAGGAAATCGCCTCGCTCGACCTTCTGCCCGGCTGGCGGGAGGACGGGACGCATGTGGCGGGCCTGAAGATCGACCTAGAGCCGGGATGGAAGACGTACTGGCGCGCGCCAGGAGAGGCCGGATTGCCGCCCCGATTCGACTGGTCGCAATCCTCCAACGTCGCCTCCGTCGCGGTGCGCTGGCCGGTGCCGGAGATCTTCGGCATGGGCGGCCTGACCTCCGTGGGCTATTCGGAGACGGTCACCCTCCCGCTCGTCGTCACGCCGCGCGATCCCACGCGCCCGGCGGAACTCTCCCTCGATCTTGAGATGGGCGTCTGCGAGACGATCTGCGTCCCGGTCAGCCGGCATCTCTCGACGACGCTCGGCGCGGAGCCGGTCCGCGCCGACGCGCGCATCCGCGCCGCGCTCGCCGACCGGCCGCTCAGCGAGGAGGAGGCGCAGGTGCGGCACGTGACCTGCCAGCTTCTGCCCGGCAGCGGCGATCCGGTTCTCGAGGCACGGATCGACATGCCGCCGGTAGGGGGCGACGAATACACCGTGATCGAGCTCCCCGACCCGTCGCTCTGGGTTTCGCAGGCCCGGACCTCGCGGGAGGGCGACGCGCTCGTCGCCCGCGCGACGCTCGGCGCGCCGCGGGGCGTGCCGGTGGGCATCGACCGCGAGGCGCTGCGGATGACGGTGATCGGCGACACCGGCGCCGTCGACATCCACGGCTGCGACTGACCCGTCTCAGCGCGCCGCGCGGCGAAACAGGACCGGCGCGAGGATGGCGGCGAGTGTGGCCAGAAGTCCTGCCCCGAGCACGAAGACCGCGAAGGCGGGCAACACGCCCGGCCCGATCGCCGCGAGCGGTCCGGCCATGTGGCCGGTCAGGAGCGCCGCGCCCAGCGTGGGCACGAAGAGCGCCCCCACGAGAACGGCCGTCCCGCCCACGAGCCTGCGCGCCTGCGCAAGCCCCTGCCCGCCCCGCAGGACGCGGCGGAAGGCCCGTGTCTGGCGTCCGACATCGCGCTGCATGGCGAGAAGCGCGGGCACGACGAGGAGAACGAGAACCATCCCGAAGCCCAGGCCGTAGACGAGCGTGATGACCGTGGGCTTCAGGAACTGCGCCTGCGAGGAACTCTCGTAGAGGAGCGGCGCGAGCCCCAGCACGGTCGTGAGCGTGGTCAGCAGGACCGGGCGCAACCGGTCGCAGGCGCCGTCGATGATCGCGGGCACGAGGCCGCGGGTCTCGGCGTATTCGTCGATCGTCGTGACCAGCACGATCGAATCGTTGATGATGATTCCGGTCATCCCGATCAGGCCCACCACGGTGAACATGCTGAGCGGCACGTCCCAGACCCAATGCCCCCAGATCGCGCCGACGAGCCCGAAGGGAATGACGGCCATCACCACCATCGGCCGCGTCCAGCTCGCGAAGATCCAGGCGAGCACGAGGTAGATCCCGAGAATGCAGAGCCCGAATCCCAGCCCCGCATCGGCGAGGAACGCATCCTCCTCCTCGCTCAGCCCCGAAAGCCGCGTGGCTACGCCGTAATTCTGCTCCAGCCGGGGCAGGATCTCCGCCTCGAGCCGGTCCATGATCTCCGTGGCGCGCGCCGCATCCTCCTCGTCGAGATCGCCCGTCACGCTGACGAGGCGCACCCCGTCCTCCCGCGCGACGACGGAAAAGCCCTGCCGCTCCGTCACCACCACTATGTCGGCGAGCCGCGCCGTGCCGCCGCCCGGCGTCCGCAGCACCACTCGGTCGAGGAAGTCGGCCGTCATCTCCGCCTCGGGAAGCTCCACCCGGATCGTCGCCGTGCGGTTGCCGTCGGGAAAGCGCGCGGCCTCCACGCCCGAGAGCCGGTCGCGCAGGATCCGACCGAGCCCGTCGGTGGTGAACCCCAGCGCCTCGCCCCGCGGTGTCAGCTCGAGGATCAGCTCCTGCTTGTCGTAGGGGAGCGTGTCCTCGAGCGCGCTCACCTCCGCGAAGCCCGCGAGCTCGCCCTTCAACGCCTCCGCCGCGTCCTTCAGGACCGCGCTCGGCGCGCCCGAGATCTGCACGTCGAGCGCATCCCCGCCCGGCCCCGAACGGTAGCCGCGGAAGCTGATCTGCTCGAGAAGCGGATGCCGGACCACCTCGTCCTGCAGCCGGGCGACGAAATCGAAGCTCGAATAGGGGCGCAGGTCGGCCTCGATCAGTTCGATCGAGATCGCGCCCAGAAGATCGGCGTCGGTGTTCTCGGTGCCCGAAAGGCCACGGCCCGCATTGCCGCCGATCTCCGCGATCGCGTAATCGACCGGATCGCGCCCGTATTCGGCCTCGTAGCTCTCGCCGAGCCTCTCGAGCGTCTCCTGCAGGAACGTCAGCTGCTCGAGCGTGTCCTCGCGCACGGCACCCGGCGCCATCGCGAAATTGCCGGTCACGCTGCCCTGTTCCGGCGAATCGAAGAAGCGCCACTGCACATCCCCGTCGATGAAGAGGACCACCTGCGTCGCGAGGATCAGGACCGCCCCCGCGAGCACCGGATAGCGCGCCACGACCACGCCCTTCATCAACGGGCGGAAGCCGCGCTCCCGGATCCAGCCGAAGCCGCGGTTTACCTGCCGGGACGGCCAGTCGTACCAGTGCTCCCGCCCCGAATGGGCGAGCGCGTGCGCCATGTGGTTGGGCAGGATCAGGAAGCACTCCACGAGGCTCGCGAGCAGCACGACGATCACCGTGAACGGGATGTCGGAGATCAGCGTGCCGAACGTGCCCCCCACGATGACGAGGCTGAAAAAGGCGATCACCGTCGTCAGCGTGGCGGAGAAGACCGGCGGGAACATCCGCCGGGCCGCGGTCTCGGCCGCCTGCGCCGCCGGTTCACCCAGTTGCCGAGACCGGAAATCCGCGTGTTCGCCCACCACGATCGCGTCGTCGACCACGATGCCGAGCGTGATGATGAGCGCGAAGAGCGAGATCATGTTGAAGGTCAGCCCGGCCGCGTACATGAGCGCGATCGCGGCCGTCATCGCGACCGGAATGCCCGCGGCCACCCAGAACGCCGTGCGCGCGTTGAGAAAGAGAAAGAGCAGCAGGAGCACCAGGCCGAGCCCCATCGCCCCGTTCTCGAGCAGCAGGGCGAGCCGGCCGGAGATCGCCTCGGAGCGCGCGCGGATGAGGTCCATCTCGACCCCCGCGGGCAGGCTCGGCCTCATCTCGGCCACCACCTCCTCGACGCTCGTCTGGATCGCGATCGCGTCGCCGCGGTCGCTGCGATCGACACGCAGCGACACGGCCGGGTTGTCGCCGACGCGGTAAGCGCGCTCGCGGTCCACGCCCTCGACGACCACGCGGCCCACATCGCCGACGCGGAGCGCGCGTCCCCCCGCCTCCGCCCGCAGCACGATATCGGCGATCTGGCGGGCGGTGCGCCGCTCCACCCCGGTCCGCACCCGCGCGCTGCCCGAGATTTCGCCCGCGGGATTGGCGTCCGTCTCCGCGCCGATCGCCGCGGCGATCTCGGCCATCGTCACGTCGTATTGCAAAAGCGCCGTGGAGGGGACCTCGACGAGGGTCCGCTGGCCCGCGATTCCCCTGATCGTCGTGCGGGTGACGCCCGCCTGGAAGAGGCGGGTGACGAAGTCGTCGGCGATCCGGCCGAGCTGCGCCGCGCCCACGGGCCCGGTGATGACCACGTCCGTCACCCGGTCGCGCCAGCCGCCGCGGCCCACCTCCGGGTCCTCCGCATCCTCGGGCAGGTCGGTCACCGCGTCGATCGCGGCCTCCACGTCGCCCGCGGCCCGGCTCATGTCCCAGCCGGGCTCGAATTCGAGCTCGATCTCGGCCCGGCCCTCCACCGATTGCGCCTCCGTCCGCACGACCCCCTCGACGGCGAGAAGCACGGGCTCGAGCACGCCCACGATGCCGCCATCGACCGCTTCCGCGCCCGCGCCGTCCCAGACGACCTCCACGTCGATCTCGTCGGACACGATGTCGGGAAAGAACTGCGCGCGCATGTTGGGCATCGCGGCGAGGCCGAGCGCCACGAGCACGACGAGAAGCAGGTTCGCCGCCGTGCGGTGCCGCGCGAAATAGCTGATGGGGCCGGCGGCGCCGGGCAGGCGTCTCATCCGCCCAGCCGCCCCTCGATCCGGGCCACGACCTGCGCCGGAACCCGGTCCTCGCGCAGCTGCGCGAGCACCCTCTCTCGCGCGCTCTCGGCCATCTCCTCGTCGGCCTCGACGAAGGCCACGAGCCGTGCGCGCCGCGCGGCGTCGAGCTCGAGCATGTCCCCACCCGCCGCGGCACTCTCCTCGTCGGGCATGGCCTGACGGTGCGGGCGGACCCGGATCCCCTGCCCCAGGAGCGGGGAGCGCTCGGCCACCACTTCGCGTCCGGCAAGCCCTTCGGCCCGGACCAGAACCTCGTCGCCCTGTCGCCGCAGGAGTTCCACCTCCCCGAGCTGCAGCCTGTCCTCGGCACCGAGGACGAGGACCGTCCCGTCCGCCCCGACCGCATCCGCGGGCAGCCGCGCCACGTCGTCGAGCGGCGGCTCCTCCACCATCACGCGGGCGAAATCGCCGGGCCGGAAGCCCGCGGGCCGCTCGAGTCGGGCGAAGAGCTGACGTCCCGTCTCGGCCTCGCCGACGGCGGCGCTCTCGCGGGTGATCCGGGCCGGCGTCTCGATGGCGAAGCCGCCCACTTCGAGCATGACCGCGACGTCCCGCGCCGCGAGCCGCCCCTCGGCATCGAGGAGCCGCGCATATTCGGGGGTGGAGACGCGGAACGCGATCTCGAGCGCGTCGGGGTCGATGAGATCGGCCAGCCGTTCGTTCTGCCCGACGAGACCGCCGCGCACCGCCACGAGGTCCGACAGGACGCCGTCGAAGGCCGCGCGCACTTCCGTATCGGTCACGGCGCGCGCCGCCTCGTCGCGGGCGATGCGCTGGCGCGCGAGCGCCGTTTCGGCCGTGGCCACCCGCGCCCTCGCCTCCGCCAGCGCCTGCCTGCGCGACAGGACCGACTGTTCCGCCGCGACCTCGGCCAGCTCGGCGGTCTCCACCGCCGCCTCGCTACCGATCCCGCGGGTCGCGAGGTCGCGCTGCCGCTCGAGCGCCCGGTCACGCAAAGCGACCTGCGCCTCCGCATTCGCCAGATCGTCCTGGGCAAGACCCACCGCGTCGCGCGCCTCGCGAAGCTCCGCCTCGGCATCCGCCACGTCCGTGTCGGCGAGCGCGAGGGCGGTCTCCGCCTCCGCCGGGTCGATCCGGAGGATCAGGTCGCCCTCCGCGACGGCACCCCCCTCCTCCACGCCGGGCCCGAGCGCCTCGACCCGGCCCGAGACGCTTGCACGCACCTCGGAATTGCGACGGCTCCGAACCTCGCCGAAGCTCGTCAGGACCGGGGTGATGCGGGACGGCGCGATCTCGACCACGTTGGCCGCGAAGACCTGTTCGTTCGGCTCGCGGTCCGGCATCTCGGCATTGACGCGCCGCTCGATCGCACCGAAGAGCGAGGCCCCCGCGATGGCGAGGAGCGCGAAGGTGATCGAGAGGAGCACCAAACCGCCGAGCGCGCGTCCGAGAAACCGCATGTCATTCCATTCTCCGCAACCCGGGGGAGCATAGACGAAAACCCACCGCCACCAAACCACGCCCCTGTGAGCGAGGCGCGACGCATCGGCGCGTCACTTCCGCCGCAGGTGCTCGTCGAGACGCGGCATGATCTCCACGAAGTTGCAGGGCCGGTGGCGATAATCGAGCTGTGCCGCGAGGATCTCGTCCCACGCGTCCCGGCAGGCCCCCGGAGAGCCCGGCAGCGCGAAGAGATACGTGCCCTGCGCCACGCCGCCGCAGGCGCGGCTCTGCACCGCGGAGGTGCCGATCTTCGCCATGGAGACATGGGTGAAGACCGTGCCGAAGGCGTCGATCTCCTTGTCGTAGACGTCGCGATGCGCCTCCACCGTCACGTCGCGCCCGGTAAGGCCCGTGCCGCCGGTGGAGATCACCACGTCGACCTCGGTATCCGCGCACCATTCGCGCAGCCGCGCGGCGATCGCCGCGCGGTCGTCGGGCAGGATGGCGCGGCGAGCGAGCACGTGGCCCGCCGCCTCGATCCGGCCCGCGAGCGTGTCGCCTGAGCGGTCGTCAGCCTCCGTCCGCGAGTCGCTGACCGTCAGGACGGCGATGCGGACGGGCACGAAATCCCGTGCCGCGGCCTCGCTCATTCCGCGGCGTCCAGCTTGTCCTGCGTCCGCGTCTCGAAATCGGAGGCCGCGTGGCGCTCGCGCAGCTGCTCGTGCGGCTCGCCGGTCTTCTTGTTGACCATCCGCCCCCGCTGCACCGCCGGGCGCGCGTCGATGGCCTTGGCCCAGCGCTGCACGTTCTCGTATTCGGCGACCTGCAGGAACTCGCCCGCATCGTAGAGGCGGCCCAGCGCCAGCTGACCGTACCAGGGCCAGATCGCCATGTCCGCGATCGTGTACTCGTCGCCGATCATGTACTCCCGCTCCGCGAGGTTGCGGTCGAGCACGTCGAGCTGGCGCTTCGCCTCCATCGCGAACCGATCGATCGGGTATTCCATCTTCTCCGGCGCATAGGCGTAGAAATGCCCGAACCCGCCGCCGAGATAGGGCGCGGAGCCCATTTGCCACATGAGCCAGGAGAGCATCTCCGGCCGCTTGGTGCCGAGGAAGGCGTCGAACTTCTCCGCGAGGTGCAGAAGGATCGCGCCCGATTCGAAGATCCGCACCGGCACCTCCTCCGTGCGATCGATGAGCGCGGGGATCTTGGAGTTCGGGTTGATCTCCACGAAGCCGGAACCGAACTGGTCGCCCTCCCCGATATCGATGAGCCAGGCGTCGTATTCCGCGCCCGAATGGCCCGCCTCGAGAAGCTCCTCGAACATCACGTTCACCTTCACCCCGTTGGGCGTGGCGAGCGAGTAGAGCTGGAACGGATGCTCGCCCGCAGGCAGCACCTTGTCGTGCGTGGACCCCGCGATAGGTCGGTTGGTCGAGGCGAACTTGCCCCCGCTCTCCCGGTCCCAGGTCCAGACTTTCGGCGGCTCATAGGTATCGCTCATCGCTTTGATCCTTCCGTGCATTCTCGAGCGGCTATGTATGTGCCGCATCGACGCAGACCAGCCCTCAGCCCGCGAGCCGTGCCCGCAGCGACAGCAGATCGGACCACGCCTCCCGCTTCGCCGCCGGGTTCCTGAGCAGGTAGGCGGGATGCACCATCGGCAGCGCCGGCCGGCCCAGCGCCTCGCCCCATTGCCCGCGGAGACGCGTGATCCCCCGCCGCCCCAGGAGCGCCCCGCAGGAGATGTTGCCCATGAGCACGAGCAATTCGGGCGCGGCCAGTTCCACGTGCCGCTCCACGAACGGCATCAGCATCGCGACCTCCTCCGGCAGCGGATCGCGGTTCTGCGGCGGCCGCCAGGGCAGGACGTTGGTGATGTAGAGCCCGCCCTCATGCCGCGAGAGACCGATCGCGGCGAACATCCGGTCGAGAAGCTGCCCCGCGCGGCCGACGAAGGGGCGCCCCGCGCGATCCTCCTCGCGGCCGGGCGCCTCGCCCACGATCATCACCCGCGCGGCGGGATCTCCGTCGCTGAAGACGAGGTTGCGCGCCCCGCGCTTCAGATCGCAGCCCTCAAAGGCCGCCATCGCGGCGCGCAGGCCCTCGAGATCGACTGCCGCCCCCGCCGCCTGCCGTGCCACGCGGACCGGATCGGTCTCCTCCGCCACGGGCAGAGGCCCCGGATCGGCCGACGCCGTCCGGGGCGCGGCGGGCGCGGAGGCGGGGCCGAGCGCATAGCGGTCCACCGGCGTCTCCGCGATCGCCTCGTCCGCGCCGAGCTCGACCTGCCAGGCCAAGGCCGCGAGGAGGCTCTGGGGGGAAGGGTCCGATTCCATGCGCGCGACGCTACGCCCCCGGACGGCGTTGCGCCACCGCCTTGCCCGTCCCGGCGCCCCGCGCCTATAGAGGGCCGCGACAGGAGGCCCGCCCATGACGTTCCGCCAGACCCACCTCCTCGGCATCGAACCCCTGAGCCCGCCGGAGATCACCACGCTTCTCGACCTCGCCGACGAGTACGTCGCGATGAACCGGGGGCCTGAGAAACACGGCACGGCGCTCGCCGGGCTCACCCAGGTCAACATGTTCTTCGAGACCTCCACCCGGACGCAGTCGAGCTTCGAGATCGCGGGGCTGCGGCTCGGGGCGGACGTGATGAACATGCAGATGCAGGCCTCCTCGATCAAGAAGGGCGAAACGCTGATCGACACCGCGATGACGATCAACGCGATGCATCCCGACCTCCTCGTCGTGCGCCACCCGCATTCGGGCGCGGTGAATCTCCTCGCGGAGAAAGTCACCTGCGCGGTGCTGAACGCCGGGGACGGGCGCCACGAACACCCGACGCAGGCGCTCCTCGACGCGTTGACGATCCGGCGGGCGAAGGGGCGGCTCCACCGCCTGACCGTGGCCATCTGCGGCGACATCGCCCATTCGCGCGTCGCGCGCTCCAACATCTGGCTCCTGGGCAAGATGGAGAGCCGCATCCGCCTCGTCGGCCCGCCGACCCTCATCCCCGCGGGCGCGGCCGATTGGGGGGTGGAGGTGCATCACGACATGGCGGCGGGGCTCGCGGATGCCGACGTGGTGATGATGCTGCGCCTCCAGCGGGAGCGGATGGATGGCGGCTTCATCCCCAGCGAACGCGAGTACTACCACCGCTACGGGCTCGACCGCGAAAAGCTCGTCCACGCCAAGGACGACGCCATCGTCATGCATCCCGGACCGATGAACCGCGGGGTGGAAATCGACGGCACGCTCGCCGACGACATCAACCGCTCCGTCATCCGCGAGCAGGTGGAGATGGGCGTGGCCGTGCGGATGGCGGCGATGGATCTCCTGGCCCGCACCCGCCGGGAGCGGGCGCAGGCCGGCTAAGGCCCTAGAATTCCATGCCGAGCGCCACGCCGCCGATCAGGTAGCAGAACAGCGTGATCAGCACGACGCCCACGATGTTCAGCACGACCCCGCCCTTGGCCATCTGACCGATGCTGACCGCGCCGGTGCCGAAGACGATGGCGTTGGGCGGCGTGCCCACCGGCAGCATGAAGGCACAGGTCGCCGCGAAGGCCGCCGGGATGAGGAGCGACAGCGGATCGGAGCCGATGCCGACCGCCACGCCGCCGAGGACCGGGATGAAGGTCGCCGCCGTCGCGGTGTTGGACGTGATCTCCGTGAGGAAAAGCACGATCAGCACCACCGCCCCCACGAGGAGCAGGCTCGGCAGCGCGCCCAGACCCGTGACCTGTTCCCCGAACCAGCCGTCGAGCCCCGTGGCCGCCACGGCGGAGGCGAGGCTGAGGCCGCCGCCGAAGAGCAGGAGCACACCCCAGGGCAGGCCGTTCTCCGCGTCGGTCCAGTCGAGGACCATCCGCCGGTTCCCCTCGCCGGGGATGATGAACATGGCGATGCCCGCGGCGATGGCGATCGCGGTATCGTCGAAGATGTCCACGAAGGCCAGCGGCGGGAAGGAGGAGAGGAGCCCCGGCACGACCCAGAGGAAGGCGGCGGAGGCGAAGACGACCATCACCGCCTTCTCGCCCTGGCTGAGGGGGCCGAGTTCGGCGATCTGCTCGTCGATCATCGCCCGGCCGCCCGGCACCTCGTCGAGGTCGAAGCGGTAAAGCACCCGCGTCATCAGCACCCAGCCGATGGCGATGAAGGTCGTGGCGAGCGGCAGGCCGATCATCATCCATTGCAGGAAACCGATGTCGCGGCCGAGCTCGTCCGCGGCGTAGCCCGCGACGATGGCGTTCGGCGGCGAGCCCAGAAGGGTGCCAAGCCCTCCCATCGAGGCCGACCAAGCGATGGCGAGCACGAGGCAGACCCCGAAGGAGCGGATGTTGGGATCGGTGATCACGTCGGTGATCCTCTCCCCCGCATGAAGATCGTCGCCCACATCCGCGTCGGAATCGCCCTTCTTCGCCGAGCGTTCCGCGACGAGCGTCAGGACCGACAGCCCGATCGGCAGCATCATGAGCGTGGTCGCGGTGTTCGAGACCCACATCGACAGGAAACCGGTGGCGATCATCATGCCGAGCACGATGCGCCGCGGCTCGACCCCGACCTTGGCGAGCGTCAGGAGCGCGACGCGGCGGTGCAGGTTCCATTTCTCCATCGCGATGGCGATTAGGAAACCGCCGAGGAACAGGAACACGATGGAGCTCGCATAGGGCGCGGTCGCATCGCTCACGGTCTGTTCCGTCAGCGCGGGGATCAGCACGATGGGCAGGAGCGAGGTGGCCGAGAGCGGGATCGCCTCCGTCATCCACCAGATCGCCATCAGCGTGCCGATCGCCGCCACCCAGCGCGCGTCGCCGGAGAGGTTCTCCGACCCACCGAGCAGCCAGTACACGAGCGCCGCCGCCGCGAGGCCCAGCGCCCGCGTGATCCACAAAAACCGCGCCGATTGTGTGCCCGGCTCGCCCGAGGTCGCGTATTCCTCGTACTCACCCTGCTGATCCGGTAAGCCCGCCATGTCGTTCACCTTCCCCCAAAGATTTCGCGACGATGCGCAGTCCCGCGACGGGACGCAAGATACCAATTGCACGGTCCGGAACGATCCGGCACGCAGCGGCTTGACCTATCCCGCGCCCCGACGGAGACCGCCCATGGCCCTGCCCCGCCCCCACGACCACCTCCACGTCCTGCGTATCGACCTGTCGCCGGCCGATGCCCGCGAAATGCTCGCCGAACGCGATCCGGTGCGGGCCTCGCTCACCGGCCCCGAGGTCGATCTCGACCGGGTGGAACTCGTCGATCCCGCCGATCTCGCGGGGATCGGCCTCTCGGGCTATCTGATCGAGGGCCAGGGTGCCGATCCCGAGGCGGTGCGGGCCGAGGCCGCGACGCTCGACGCGGTCCGCGATCCCGTCCTGATCCTGCTGCCCCACGCGTTCGCCGAGCCGGTGGAGACGCTCTACCCGAAGGCGCCGCTGAGCAATCTCGGCCGCTTCCCGCTCGTCGCGCCGAACACGTCGGAGGGACCGCTGCGCCCGCCGAGCGCCGACGCGCCCGCCGCCGACACCCCGCCGCCGCGCGCCGAGGATCCCGCGTCGAGCCGCCGCGCGGGCGGTTACGTGGCCATGGTCGCGCTCGCCGTCGCGCTCTTCGTGGCCTTCGTGGTCTGGCTCGTCGCCGCCTGATCTTGCGCGGCGCGCCGCCTCGGCCTAGACCCGCTGGCGTGACCGAGACGCCCGCCCCCTCCTTCCTCCTCGAGAACGCCCGGCTGATCGATCCCGAGCGGCAGGACGAGCGGCGCGGCGCGCTCCTCATCTCGGGCGGACGCATCGCCGCCTGCCTGACCGAGCCCGCCGAGATCGCCGGCACGGAGGTCGCGGAGCGCATCGATTGCGGCGGGCGCTGCCTCGCGCCCGGCATCGTCGATCTCGGCGTCAAGGTCTCCGAGCCGGGCGAGCGGCACAAGGAGAGCTTCCGCTCGGCGGGCCGCGCGGCCGCGCGCGGGGGCGTCACCACGATGGTGACCCGCCCCGACACCGAGCCCGCGATCGACACGCCCGAGGTGCTCGAATACGTCTCCCGCCGCGCCCAAGCCGACAGCGTGGTCCGCGTGGCCCACATGGCCGCCCTCACCAAGGGCCGCGAAGGCCGCGAGATGACGGAGATCGGGTTTCTCCGCGACGCGGGCGCGGTGGCCTTCACCGATTGCGACCGCGTGGTGGCGGATGCCCGCGTCTTCTCCCGCGCGCTCACCTACGCCGCCGCGATGGGCTGCCTCGTGATCGCCCATCCCCAGGAGCCGGGCCTGAGCCGCGGCGCCTGCGCCACTTCCGGCAAGTTCGCGTCGCTGAAGGGCCTGCCCGCCGTCTCGCCGATGGCCGAGCGGATGGCGCTCGACCGCGACATGGCCATCGTCGAGATGACGGGAGCGCGCTACCATGCCGACCAGATCACCTCCGCCCGCTCCCTTCCCGCGCTCGAACGCGCCAAGGGCAACGGGCTCGACGTGACGGCGGGCGTGGGCATCCACCACCTCACGCTCAATGAGTTCGACCTCGGCGATTACCGCACCTTCTTCAAGCTCAAGCCGCCCCTGCGGTCGGAGGACGACCGGCTGGCGATGGCGGAGGCGGTGGCCTCGGGCCTCGTCGACGTGATCTCGTCCATGCACACGCCGCAGGACGAGGAATCGAAGCGGCTCCCGTTCGAGGAGGCGGCCTCCGGCGCCGTCGGGCTCGAGACGCTGCTGCCCGCCGCCATGCGCCTCGTCCATGCGGGCCACCTGTCGCTGAACGCGCTCTGGCGCGCGCTCTCGCTCAATCCCGCCCGGAGGCTCGGGCTCGAGGCGGGGCGGCTCGCGCCGGGGGCGCCCGCCGACCTCGTGCTCTTCGATCCCGACGCGCCCTTCGTGCTCGACCGTTTCGCCCTCGCATCGAAATCGAAGAACACCCCCTTCGACACCGCGCGCATGGAGGGCCGGGTCCTCGGCACCTGGGTGGGCGGCGTCCGCGTCCACGGATGAACGGCCGCACGTCCCGGAGAAGTTTCCACATTTTGTTAAGCCCCTCTCGATAGACTGCCCCGGCGGCCAAGGAGGTACTCGACGGAAATGCGCAGGCAGGGACGATCACCTGTGAAAAGCCGGTTCGACCCGTGCGCCTTCGTCCTGGCCCGATGCAAGGACCAGACCTGTCAATACACCGTCTGCGGCGTTCTCTTCGGGGCGCTCTTCCCGCTCGGGGCGCTCACCGTCGACATGCTGGTCTTCCGGCCGGACCTGAGCTCAGCCGGAGAGGCCTTCGCCACCAATCCGATCCACCTGATCGTCGCGCTCGCACCGCTCGTCCTCGGCATCGTCTTCCGGATCATCGGCGTCGCGCACAAGACCCTCGGCGATCGCATGGAAGCACTCGAAGCCGCGCAATTCCGCCTCGCCGCGGCCAAACAGCATCTCGCATTGCGCAACGACGAGTTGAAAGAGGCCGCGGAGGTCGCCCAAACCGCGGTGCGCGTGAAATCCGAGTTCCTCGCGAAGATCGGTCACGAGCTCAGGACGCCCATGAACGGCGTGCTGGGCCTCGCGGTCCTGCTCTCGCGCACGGATCTCACCTCGCAGCAGCGCGGCATGCTCGACACGATCCTCACCTCCGGCCAATCGCTCGTCACGACGATCAACGACATCCTCGATCTCACGGAGATCGGGAGCGGTCGGCTCACCCTCGACCCGGCGCCGTTCCACCTCGACGATCTGGTGGCCGTCCCGATGCGGCTTCATGCCCCCGCCGCGGGCATGAAGGGCGTGAAACTGCTCATCCGCATCGACCCGGACCTGCCGGAGATGGCCGTGGCCGACCTTCCCCGCCTGCGGCAGGTCGTCACCAACCTCGTGGCCAACGCGGTGAAGTTCACCGAACGTGGCGAGATCGTTGTGGACCTTTCCCCGGAGACGACCGGGACGGGTCGGCCGGCCCTGCGGATCGAAGTCCGCGATACGGGCTGCGGAATACCCGAGGACAGTCTCGAGGCCGTGTTCGAGCAATTCACGCAAGTCGACAATTCGAGCACGCGCGCCTACGAGGGCGCCGGCCTCGGCCTGACCATCAGCAAGGCGCTCGTCGATCTCATGGACGGGACGATCGGCGTCACCTCGACGCTGGGCGCGGGCTCGACCTTCCGCGTCGTCGTCCCCGTCTCCTCGCCCGGGGGTGTGACGCGACGCACGCGCGTGGTCTGGCCGGAGGGCGGTCGGATCCTCGTGGCCGACCCCCATTCCGCGCTCCGCGACGTCCTCTGCGAACGTCTCTCCGCCTGGGGCCTGCGCCCCGTCCCCGCCGCGACGATCGCCGAAGCGCTGGAACGTCTCGATGCGGTTCGCGCCGAAGACGGGGGGTTCGATCTCATCCTCGCCGATCCCGATCTGCCCGGACGGGGAGGCAGAGACGGGCTGCTCGGCCACGCCGCGCTCGCGGATACGCCCCTGATCTTCCTGACGACGCCGGGCCATCCGTCGCCCCGGATCACGTCCGGCACCCGCGAGCCCGACGACATCCTGACAAAGCCGCTGGGCCTCGCGGAACTGGCCGCGGTCCTGTGCAACTTCCTGGGCACCACCCGCAACAACGAGGCCCCCGACATGGATGAAACCGCCGCTTTCACGTCAACGCCGCCGACCGCGACGGTCGTGGCGGAGAGTCCGTCCGCCGCGGAAACGGGCGGCCAGACGCGGGTCCTTCTCGTCGACGACAATCGCACGAACCTGCATCTGGTGCAGATGATCGTTCGCACCTGCGGCGTGCCCTACCTCACGGCGTCGAACGGCGCCGAAGCGGTGGAGAGCTTCCATGCGGAGCGTCCGCATCTTGTCTTCATGGATGTCAGCATGCCGGTCATGGACGGGCTCGAGGCGACCCGGCGCATCCGCGCGGCGGAGCGGGAGAACGGCTGGACGCCCTGCCGGATCGTCGGAGTGACCGCCCATGCGATGGAAAGCGACCGCATCGCCTGCCTCGAAAGCGGCATGGACGAACACATGGCCAAGCCCGTCGACGTCGTCCGCATGCGCGAGGTGATCGCCGAGCTGAAAGAGCTGCCGCTGAACGCGGTCGCGTGACGATCGCACGCCCGCTTCACGTTTCGGAAACGGCCTGTGTACGCGTTGTGCACGATGTATGGACGAAAGCTGCACGACTGATGCACGGCCGCCCGACGCGCGCTGCACGGGCGGTGTACGCGAGCTGTACGGTGGATGTACGTCCGGTGTACGCGCGGTGTACGTCTCAGAGGGTGGCGAGGATGTCCTCGAGCTCCCGGATGCGGCTTTCGGGCGTCGGATGGGTCGCGAGGAATTCCGGCGTCCGCCGCGACTGCGCCCGCTGCATGTTCTGCCAGAGCGGCACCGCTTCGCGGGCGTCGAACCCGGCCTGGTCCATCGCCACGAGCCCGAGCCGATCGGCCTCGAGCTCCTGATCGCGCCCATAAGGCAGGATCAGTCCGACCTCCACGCCCACCCCCAGCGCCGCCGCGATCTCCGCCGCGTACTGGACGTCTCCGACGTTGAGAATCCACGATAAAATCTGCAATCCCGCAGTCTTCGCAAGCTGCGCGCTCATCCGCTTCTGCGCATGTTCGGCGCCCAGATGCCCGATCTCGTGACCCACGATCGCGGCAAGCTGGTCGGGGTTCGCCGTCACCTCGAACATCCCCTCGTAGACGCCGATCTTGCGCCCCGGCAAAGCGAAGGCGTTGATCTGGGGATCGGCGAAGACGAGGATCTCCCAATCCTCCGGCGCCTCCCCCGCCGACGCGAGAAGCGTCCGCGACACCGCGTCGAGCGCCTGCTGGTAATCCCCGTTCCGGCTCACCGCGCTCTTTCCCCGTATCTGCTCCCAGGCCTCGAGCCCCATCCGCTCCACCTCCGCATCGGAGACGAGGTCGGGGGGGCCGTCGCATCCCGCGACGAGCGCCGGCGCGCCGAGGGCACCCAGCCGGAGGAAGCTGCGTCGGTCGAGACACGTGCGGCACATGGGCGAAATCCTCCGATGCGGGGCGATGGAACTCCGCCCTTTCCTCGCACCGCCAGCGACTTAGGTCCATGCCAAAGGAGGGCTCCGTCCATGCGCCCCATCAGCTTCGTCCTCGCGTGCCTCGCCCTGCCTGCCGCCGCCGAGGACACGTCGCTCGAACTGGTCCTGCTCGCCGACGCCTCGGGGTCGATCGACGCGGCCGAGATAGCATTCCAGCGTCAGGGCTATGCCGACGCGATCACCGATCCCGAAGTCCTCTCCTCCATCGCCTCGAGCCCCTACGGCTCCATCGCCGTCACCTATGTCGAATGGGCCGCGAACCAGGCGGTTGTCAGCGACTGGACGATGATCGCGTCCGAGGCGGATGCGGATGCCTTCGCGGCATCGCTTCTCGAGCCGCCGCGGCAAGCCTACGGTCGCAACGCGATCGGCGCCGCGCTCCTCGAGGGGCTGCGGCTGATCGAGGAGAACGACATCGAGGGGTTCCGCCGCGTCATTGACTTCTCGGGCGACAGCATAGGCAATTACAGCGGTCCCGCGATCGAGGATGCGCGCGATCAGGTCGTCGCCGCAGGCGTCACCATCAATGCCCTGCCGATCCTGCGCCCGGACGATCCCGGACGGGCGCAAGGCGGGCTCGAGGCCGCCTACGAGGCGCGCATCATCGGCGGCCCCGGCGCCTTCGTCGTGACCGCCGATCGCAGCGACAGCTTCGCCGAGTCGGTCCGGCGCAAGCTCATCCTCGAAATCGCAGGTCCGGACGCGCAGGCGCCGATTACCTCGGCGGAACGAATTCTCCGTCAGACGCCGTACCGGGGGAAACGATTGTTAACAAATTCTGCCCCCGAGGAAACTTCGTTACCCCTTCTCCCGTGACTGCATGACCAACGCCTTGAACAGGCCTGGACCAAGCAATGGGAGTAAATGATGCCATCGTACAAGTTCGCCCTCACGGGCCTCGCCTGCCTGCTCTGCGGCACGGCAGCCTCCGCGGCACATCTTGACTATTACAAGGCGGATCTCTTCGCGCTCAACAACAGCGGCGTGAGCGGCAGCGTCTATCTCACCTTCGACGGTGCGACGTCGGACGATCCCGCCAAGTCTATCCTCGTCCAGGTAAGGGCGAACGGCCTCGAACCCGGTGCGCATCCCGCTCATATCCACGGGTTCACCGCCCCCAACAAACCGTCGATCGCCCCGACGGCGGACGTGTTCGATCCGAACGATGCATCGCAGGAAGGCAACGACGGCGACGGGTTCACCGAATTGACCGAAGGCGTTCCGTTCTACGGCCCGATCCTGCTGACCTTCGAGGGCCTCTCGGCGAATGCGAACGGCAAGGTCGTCTATGACCGGGAATTCGACATCGCAGATGGCGGGCCTCTCGACGACGACGTCTACAAGCTCTTCAACCGCGAGACTGTGCTGCACGGCCTAACGACCGAGTTCGCGCCCGTCGCGGTACCTTCCCTCGGATTGCCGAATGGCGATATCGACGGCTTCACCGCGGCCGATCCGAACTACAACGCCGTCCTTCCGATCGCGACGGCGAAGTTCGAGACGACGACGGCGGACATGATGCCCGCACCGGTCCCGCTTCCGGCAAGCGCGCTCCTGCTCCTCGCCGGGCTGGGCGGTCTGGGAGGCTTCTCGGCTCTGCGTCGCCGGTCTGCCTGACGGACGATCCCCGAAACGCAAGAAGGCCCCGCAATACGCGGGGCCTTCCTTTTTGTCGGATCAATGCACCACGGCATGTTCCGGCGGATGGCGATTGCTCGACGCGACCCGGTCGCCGACGATGAGCCCCTCCGAGCCCGCGCTCACCGGTATCGTGTCGCCGTCGGCGACGTCGCCCGCGAGGATCATCTCGGCAAGCTGGTCCTGCAACGCCCGCTGGATCACGCGCTTGAGCGGCCGCGCCCCGAAGACCGGATCGTAGCCCTCGTCCGCGAGCCATTTCCGCGCGCCCTCATCGAGATCGAGCACGATCTTGCGACCCGCGAGGCGCGCCTCGAGCCGCCGAAGCTGGATCTCGACGATCCCGTCCATATCCTCCCGGCTGAGACGATCGAAGATCACCGTCTCGTCGAGCCGGTTCAGGAATTCCGGCCGGAAATGGGCCCGGACCGCATCCATCACGTCGCGCCGCGCCCGTGCGGCGTCGCCACCCTCGGGAAGCTGGCTCAGCGCCTGCGAGCCGAGGTTCGACGTGAGCACGATCAGCGTCTGCTTGAAGTCCACGTGCCGACCCTGCCCATCGGTGAGCACGCCGTCATCGAGCACTTGCAAGAGCACGTTGAACACGTCCGGATGCGCCTTCTCGACCTCGTCGAAGAGGATCACCTGGTACGGCCGCCGGCGCACGGCTTCGGTCAGCACGCCGCCCTCGTCGTAGCCGACATAGCCCGGCGGAGCACCGATCAGCCGCGCGACAGCGTGCTTCTCCATGAACTCCGACATGTCGATCCGGACCATGGCCTGATCATCGTCGAAGAGGTACTCTGCCACGGCCTTCGTCAGCTCCGTCTTGCCGACGCCGGTGGGTCCGAGGAACAGGAACGAGCCGAGCGGCCGGTTCTCGTCGTTGAGTCCCGCCCGTGCACGGCGTACCGCATTCGCGACGGCGGTGACCGCGGTCCGCTGGCCGATCACGCGGCGGCCGAGCTCCGCCTCCATCTTGAGGAGCTTCTCGCGCTCACCTTCGAGCATCTTCGACGTGGGGATACCGGTCCAGCGCTCGACCACCTGCGCGATCTGCTCCGGTCGTACAGCCTCCTCGACCATGACGTCGCCGTCCCGGTCCTCCGCCTCGCCGAGTTCCTTCTCGAGCCCGGGAATGATGCCGTAGGAAAGCTCCCCCGCCCGCGCGAGATTGCCCTCGCGCTTGGCGATGTCGAGCTCTGCCCGGGCACGGTCGAGCCGTTCCTTCAGGATGCGGGAGGCGTCGAGCTTGTCGCGTTCGGACTGCCATTGCGCGGTCATCGCATCGGCCTGCTCCTGCAGGTCGCCGAGCTCCTGCTCGAGCCGCTCGAGACGGTCCTTCGAAGGCTGGTCGTCCTCCTTCCGGAGCGCTTCGGCCTCGATCTGCTTCTGCAAGATGTCGCGGTCAAGCGCGTCGAGCTCCTCGGGCTTGCTGTCCACTTCCATGCGCAGCCGCGACGCCGCCTCGTCCATCAGGTCGATGGCCTTGTCGGGCAAGAACCGATCCGTGATGTAGCGGTGCGAGAGCGTCGCCGCCGCCACGAGCGCGGAGTCGGATATCCGCACGCCGTGGTGCAGCTCGTACTTCTCCTTGATGCCGCGCAGGATGGAGATCGTGTCGGTGACCGTCGGCTCCTCCACGAGCAAGGGCTGGAACCGCCGCGCGAGCGCCGCGTCCTTCTCCACATGCTTGCGGTACTCGTCGAGCGTGGTCGCACCGACGCAATGAAGCTCGCCCCGGGCGAGCGCCGGCTTCAGGAGGTTCGAGGCGTCCATCGCGCCGTCAGCCTTGCCCGCGCCCACGAGCGTGTGCATCTCGTCGATGAAGAGCACGATCTCTCCGGCGGCGGCCGTGACTTCCGACAGCACGCCCTTCAGCCGCTCCTCGAACTCGCCGCGGTATTTCGCTCCCGCGATGAGCGCGCCCATGTCGAGCGCCAGAAGTCGCTTGTCGCGCAGGCTTTCGGGCACGTCGCCGTTGACGATCCGAAGCGCGAGACCCTCCGCGATCGCGGTCTTGCCGACACCCGGCTCGCCGATCAGGACGGGGTTGTTCTTGGTCCGCCGGCTCAGCACCTGCATGGTGCGACGGATCTCGTCGTCGCGCCCGATGATGGGGTCGATCTTGCCTTCGCGCGCACGCTCCGTGAGGTCGAGACTGAACTTCTTCAGCGCCTCGTACTGGTCCTCGGCGCTCGCGCTGTCGGCGGTGCGGCCCTTGCGGATATCGTTGATCGCGGCGTTGAGCGATTGCGCGTTTACGCCACCCTGGTCGAGCGCGTCCTTGGCCTTCGATTTCACCATGGCGAGTGCGCAGAGGATCCGCTCGACGGGAACGAAGCTGTCGCCCGCCTTCTTGGCCAATGCTTCCGCTTCCGCCAGAACCTTGCCGGTGGTCGCGTCGAGGTAGGTCTGGCTGCCGTCGCCGGACACCTTGGGCAGCTTCGCAAGCGCCAGGGCCAAGTGTTCCGCGACACGGCGGGCATTGCCGCCGGCGCGGTCGATAAGGTTCGATGCCAGTCCCTGATCGTCGTCGAGCAGCGCCTTGAGGAGGTGCTCCGGGGTCAACCGCTGGTGACTTTCGCGCAGAGCGATCGTCTGGGCCGCCTGTATGAAACCGCGCGACCTTTCGGTGAACTTCTCCATGTTCATGTCATCAATCTCCATTTCCAAGCACCCTGTGCGGGACGCCCGCTCGCGGCACGTCCCAATGGGCCTTCGTCATGGGAAATGGGGATCGCCTACAGCGCGATCAAGCGCGTGACGCCCCGGGCGCGCGCGATTTGCGGCCCGGGACGTCGGGGAGAGGCTCAGTTCGCGGGGTCGTCGCCGGTACGCTCTTCCGGGCCGGACGGCGTGGGCACGAAGGCCGTACCGCCCTCGTCATCGTCCCGCACCACTTCCTGGCCGGAATCGGGATTGAGTTCGGTCTGGGCGTCACGCCCCGAGGGGAACCCCTCGGTCTGGGCATCCTCGACGTCGTCACCGCCCGTCTCTGCGGACGAATCGCGGGTATCCTGATCGGCGGGAGCTTCGGCATCCGCGCCGCCGGTCCCGGCATCCTCGACCACCGTCTGGCTATTCCCCTCTTCCGGCTGATCCCCGCTCGTGCCGTCCATGGCTTCGGGCTCGGACGCGGTATCACCTGAGGACGATTCCGTTTCGGAGCCGGACGAATCCTCTGGCACGTCGGTCACGACGGGCTCGTCCGCGGTTCCAGCCGTCTGCTCGTCGGCGTCCGTTTCCCCTTCCACCCCGGCATCCTGGCCGCCTTCCGTGTCAAGTTCCGCGGCAGGAATGGAATCCTCGGACGGAGCCGCGGGATCGACATCGTCGAGCTGGTCGGAGATACCTTCCACGTTTTCGTCCGCCTCGCCTTCGGGCGTCGTGCCCTCTCCGGCCTGCTGCTCGTCGACCGGCGCGTCCTCCGCGATGATCGTCGCCTCGTCCGGCGGCTCGTCCCCGCTCAGAGCGAAGGTGAAGACCAGCGCCCCGACCACGACAACCGCAACGACTGCCAATGGCAGCAGGAAATTGCCTCCGCCTTTCGAGGAATCAGCCATTTGTCTCTCCCAATCCAGTTCTTCGCGTCCAACGGGAACGGGCCCCGGCGGTTCCGGTCCCTTGCCCGGCACGCAAAAAAGCCGCAGAGGGGGGCAAACGAAAGGGGGCAGGCGAATGGACGACAGGTTGATCGTGGCGCTCGACGTACCCGATGCGGTTTCGGGCCTCGCCGTCGCGGAGGGGCTCGGCGATGCGGTGGGCTTCTACAAGATCGGTCTCGGAATGCTGACCGGAGGTGGCCTCGCGCTCGCCCAGGAACTGAAGGCGGAACATGGCAAGCGGATATTCCTCGATCTGAAGCTCTTCGACATCGGCGCCACGATCGAGGCCGCGGTGCGGGGGCTCGTGCGCTTCGACATCGACTTCCTGACGGTCCACGGGGATCCGAACGTGGTCCGCGCGGCGATGGAGGGCGCGTCGGGCACGAAGACAAAGATCCTTGCCGTCACGATCCTGACCTCCCTCGACCGGGCCGATCTCGATGCCGCCCTGATGCGGGAGGGGTCGATGGAAGAGGTCGTTCTGGCCCGCGCTCGTGCGGCGCTCGACGCCGGCGCGTCGGGCGTGATCGCCTCCGCGCAGGAGGCCGCGGCGATCCGCGCGCTGCCGGAATCGAAGGGCCGCCTGATCGTGACCCCCGGCATCCGCCCATCGGGCAGCGGCGCCGCGGACCAGAAACGCATCGCGACCCCGAAGGACGCGATCGCCGCGGGCGCAGACCACATCGTCGTCGGACGCCCGATCCTGTCGGCCGCGGACCCGGCGAGGGCCGCGCAGGCCATCCTCGCCGAGATCGACGGCTGAGCCGGACCGGTTCCGGACTGGACGGCTCGAGGCCGACGGGCTAGACCGACTGCTGGGATCCCGTGGCTCAACTGGATAGAGCAGCCCCCTCCTAAGGGGCAGGTTGCAGGTTCAAATCCTGCCGGGATCGCCATTTCTAAACCAATGTCAGTGTCAGAATCAGCAGAAGTCTGCGCAAAACGCACCGGAAGTCTGCGCAAGATCCGTCGCGGGAAGCTTACGGGCGGATGTACGCCCGAATAAGATATTCCAATTCAATGCCTTGGGCAGGAGCCGCACCGAACGAGGCACAAATCCTGGTGCGGATGCCGCGACTTCGCGTTGGCAGATCATTCCGTCTCGCCACTTCGACGGCCGGTGCGTCCCGGCCCCATCGATGACCACCGGCGCAGAATGTCACCCCCCTCGGAAGTGTTCCGCGGTCGACAGTCCGCGCATCACAGACAGTCCTACCTGTCGGTCAGCGTAGCCCCGATGCATTTCACCGCCGCGTCCTGAGATGAACGGTGCCCCCTACATCGGCAGTGAAGGCTCGGTCCATGACCGAAATTTCGCAGCGGCCGCGGGAGCCGGCCCCTGCCACAGCCTTCCATCCCGGCCCCATCGACGCGCTCGCTTCGGCCGTAGCGCTCTACGCGAACACGCCCTCGGTTTCGACAAGGAGGTAGACGGGCCCGTAGGTGCCGGCGGTCGATCCCGGCCCCGGCCGGAAGCGCCGCACGCCCTTCTCGCGCAGGCGGCTCAGGATCTGCTGCGCGGACAGGCCGTGCTTTCGCGACAGCAGCGTGACGGTCGTGAACCGTGCCTGGAACGCAGCACCGTCGGCGTCAGTCATGTAGCGTCCCTCGCGCCGGGTGCGGGGGTTGAACATCGTGGTGGCCGGGACGTGCCCGTCGGCGATCAAGGCGGCGAGACCGCCCTCGCGGTGCAGGCCGACGACGGTCGCATACTCGGAGACCGTCGGGACGTCCGGTGCGGCTGGGCCAAGGTCGTTCAGCTCGTCCGCGCGTACGCGCAGGGCCGCGTAAGTCCGCTCTCCCGGCGCAGCACCCACCCGGAGCGTTCCGGCGATCATGGCCCGGATCACGACCTCGATGCCCAGGCGCAGGCGTCGGGCGCCATCGTTCGGATGGACCCACCCGGGGGCCGCATCGTCGACCTCTTGGGCCTGGGCGAAGAGCGCCGCCATCATCCGGTCCGCGTCCCGGGGATCCCAGTTGTGCTTCGAGACCTCCAGCGGCAGCACGGGGGCGAGCAGGCCACCCCGGACGAGCGCTTCGAAGCGCGCTTTCGACGGAAGACCCATGCGCAACCGCAACTCCCGCTCACCAATCATGCGGGAGGCCTGCGCGAGGATCGGGGCGGCCCGGTCGGCCTCGATCACCAGCCGCGCGTCGGGGCGCGGATCGTCCGCCCCGGCAAGCCCATGACGCACGAGCAACACGCGCATCACGGCTTCCGAGACCCCGCCCGCCTTCGCGGCGCTCGACACGGAGTGCAGCCGCCGCCGTGGCGTGGCCACCCCGAGGATCGCGTCGCCTGCCGCCACGGGCCACGCGTCGAGGATGACCTCTCGCATGAGGTCGCGTAGCCCATCGCACCGCGGATCGTCCCCTCCAACTTCCTCCAGCCAGACGTACAGACTTCCGTACGCCTTGCGCCATGCATCGTTGGGGCCGGAGGCGGCGGAGGCGAGGTCGTGCAGAGCCTTCTGGAAGGCCGACGGGCCCTCGCTCAGGACCGCGTGGCCCAGGGCGCGCGGGGGCGTCGCCTCTCCCTGGGAGCCTGTCTCGCCCCAGGTGGCAAGCGCCTCCCCCAATCGCCGGCAGGCCTTCGCTGCGACGTCGACCGGCAGGGATCCGAGCCAAGTGTCGTCCCGACCGAATTCCAGGCGCGCGTCGAGCCATATGTCATAGGTGGTCACCGGCTCCGGGGAAGTGTCGAGACCACCCGCGCGCAGGTCCGCCACGATCTCGCCAAGCCGGGCCACATAGTCGAAGCGCTCGGATGTCCTGCCCCGGGTCCAGAGCGCGACGAGCGGATGACCATGGCGGACGCAGAGATGGACGTCCCGCAGCAGCCAGTGGCCGCGCATCGCCATGGCATCGGCGGGGTGAGCGACGGCCTGCTCCATGTCCTCGGACAGGCACCGGGGACACCCCCGCACCGTCGGGTTGGCGACCGACCGGGAGACGACCGTCTCCCCGCGAAATCGCATCCGTACGCCCTCTGCCGGAACGGGCGTCCAGGACAACAGGTCCGACCACCGGTCCTCCGGCAGGCCCAGGATGTCGTGGAGCTGGGCGACCGCCTCCCCGGCATGGTCGAGAAGCGCGTTCTGCCCGATGCCCAGCTCCGCCGTCATGTCCCACACCGTCAGACCCCGCAGAGCAGCCGCCCGGGACAGCAGCTACAGCATCGTCTCCCGGGGCACGGGGCAGATGCCGAGAGCGGAGACGGGCAAGGGCCGGAAGGGCTGGGGCATAGGCGGCAGGACACTTCGTCAGGATCGGATGTCGACATATCCCATCCGATGCGTCGATGGAGAGCCAGAAGCTTTGGACTGCATCTACATGGGCTCATCTTGCCCGAAGGCCCAGAACGGACCTGTGGCCTCGTTCAAGATCGGATTGCTCCTGAGAAAGTCGTGTCTGCCTCTCGGGTGCCGCCAGGTCCCATCCGCCAGATGTCGGCACCTGAGCTTACCCAGCCATCCGGTCGCCCTGGAGCGACCGAGAATTGCCAAGAGCCGTCGTACACCTCTTTACTGAATGCTGCAGCGTAGCCCGCCGATCTGGTCGTTCACCACATTCGCGAGACGGTAACGGCTTTGAACTCACGCTACGCGTGACGAAGCAGGCTTTCGCTGCGCTTAAGAAAGTTCGGCCGGTGCTATTGCAGCGGAAGTCATCTTGGGCGGGGAGCTGTCGTTCGCTGCGGTGAGGCCTTGTTGCAGAAAGCCTGCGTGGGATTCACATCGTGAGTCCAGCGACATAGCTGTCCGGCATGTCCAAGCCTGCGCCCACCCGTTGCCGCACCCTGAACGGGTCGAGTTACAACGCGTCGCTGCGTGAGCGCGGGTCTCTGACGGTCTGGTTCGACCCGGGCATGGCTTGGCACGCGGCGCCTTCGGGCAAGCAGGGGCGGCAGCAAACCTTCTCGGACGCGGCGATCCAAGCGTGCCTGACCATCAAGGTGCTGTTCGGCCTGCCGCTTCGCCAGACAACGGGCTTCGTGGCGAGCCTGTTGAAGCTCATGGG